>CAWCGC010000001.1:0-104559 GCA_963794765.1 Bryobacteraceae bacterium
TCGATGCCAGGCTTGTGGATGCAGTAGTTCCGTCATCGCTGCCACTATGTAAGGCTGTGAAATGGTGACGTCGAAGCCAATTGGCAGCGGTCGGTCCTCGTACGCGAAAGGCCTCAGGTCCGGAGCCACAAAGCTATGTCTGGGGACCGCCCGAACGGCCGCCAGAACTCGCGGATCACGGATTCCGCGGTCTTCGAGTTGTGACCGCGGAATCATTTATGGTGTGGTCTCCGAGTGCTGAGGCGCTTTGAGATGCCCGTAAAATCCAAGATCCGTCCCCGTCAGCAGCTTGGTCGCATACATGATTTGAGCCGCGTGCTGACCGAAGTGCTCCACAACGTGATAGACAGCTTCCAGCAGCGTAAGGTTATATTTCTGAATCTGGACCACCGTCATGAGTTGTTCGGGAGTCAGAGCCAAAATCACCGTAACAGCTTCACTGACGCGCTCGCGCAGCAGCCTGCGGAGTTCTTCGCGATCCGTCCCGCCCGTCGCATTAAACTCATCGTCGCGCTTTCTTGTGTCCGGCGCGCCGCCTGCCCCCGAAAGAATCCACTGTCCAAGATTCCCGCGCAGGTGCAGGACCAGATTGCCAACCGCATTCGATTCCGAGGCTCCGCGCCACCAGATTTGTTCGTCGGAAAGTCTGGCGAGACAGGTGTCGATTCGGTCTGCAAGCTGCTTCAGCTTTTCCGCTGAAAACCGAATGAAGATTTCGTGCATGCCCTATCATAAAGGTCATGTCGACCCTTACAGAAGCGTTGCCCGAAGTGTCTCGCCACGAAGCGATCATAGGGCTGGAGCGCGAATATCTGCTCCAGAACTACGCTCGTTACCCGGTCGTGCTGGAGCGCGGTAAGGGTCCGTATGTTTGGGACACAAGCGGAAAGAAGTACCTCGATTTCATCACCGGAATTGGTGTAAATGCCTTGGGGCATGCTCATCCCCGAATGATGAAGGTGATCAAAGAGCAGGCCCCAAAGCTCATCCACACCTCGAATCTGTACTATCACGAGTTCCAGGGCCGCCTCGCAGAAAAGCTTGCGAAGACCAGCGGACTGCAGCGAAGCTTCTTCTGTAACTCCGGCACAGAAGCAACCGAAGGCGCGATGAAGATGCTGCGCTCGCATGGCTCGCACATCAACCCGGAGAAGTACGAGATCATCTCGCTCGAGAATTCGTTTCACGGCCGCACGCTGGGCGCGCTTTCGATTACTGGTCAGCACAAGTACCGAAAGGATTTCGAACCTCTGATCCCCGGTGTTCGCTTCGTCCCGGCGAACGACGTCACTGCCCTCGAAGCGGTTTTCAGCGACAAGACCTGCGGCATCCTCATTGAAGGCATTCAGGGCGAAGGCGGAATCTTTCCCATCAGCAGTGCTTTCGTCCAGAAAGCTCGAGAGTTGTGCGACCGGTATGACGCGCTGTACGTGGCGGATGAAATTCAGTGCGGCGTCGGACGACCCGGACGCTACTACAGTTATCAGCTTCTCGAGCCCGCCCTGCGTCCCGACATTATGATCGCGGCCAAACCTCTCGGCTGCGGTCTGCCCATAGGTTGTGTCGTTGCAAATGAGAAAGCAGCGAAGGCTATCGCTCCTGGGATGCATGGATCGACGTTTGGCGGGAACGCACTTGCCTGCCGCACCGCTCTCGAATTCTTTGACATCCTCGACGAGCTGCTGCCGAACATCGTCGGAACCGGCGCTTACTTCCAGATGCGGCTTCAGGAACTCGCGAAGAAGTTCCACTTCATCAAAGATGTGCGCGGAGCAGGTTTGATGATCGGTGTGGAACTGACCGCTCCGGGAAAACAGGTGGTGCTGGATGCGATGGAGGAAGGTCTGCTCCTGAACTGCACGCACGATGTGGTCCTGCGTTTCCTGCCTCCGTACATAATCGGCCAGCGTGAGGTCGATCAGGCAATCAAGTTGCTCACAAAAGCCCTGAAGAAGTTCCGGCCGCAGGAGAATTAGCTCCTGGAAGTCTGGCTGCTCGACGGTACATACGAGCTGTTCCGGCACTTTCACGCGGTGCCATCGGCGCACGATCGCGATGGTCGCGAAGTGGGCGCTGCCCGCGGAGTTCTACGCTCTGTGCTGAGCATGATCCAGCACGGAGCCACCCACATTGCAGTCGCCACCGATCACGTGATCGAGTCATTTCGAAATGAGTTGTGGCCCGGATACAAGACCGGGGAGGGTATTGACCCGAATCTGCGGTCGCAATTCGATCTGCTTGAAGACGTACTGACCGCCGCAGGTGTCGTAGTCTGGCCGATGATTGAGTTCGAAGCCGATGATGCACTCGCGGCGGCAGCGGCAAAGCTGGCACTGAATCCACGAGTAGATCGAGTCGTGATCTGCACGCCTGACAAAGATCTCGCACAGTCTGTGCAAGGCACCCGTGTCGTTCAGTTGAATCGCCGTACCAAAGTGACTTACGACGAAGCGGGCGTGATCAGCAAGTTTGGGGTGTCGCCGCCATCGATACCCGATTATCTGGCCCTCGTTGGCGACAGTGCGGACGGGTACCCGGGTTTGCCGGGCTGGGGCGCAAAATCCGCTGCTGCTGTACTCAGCAAGTTCGGACATCTGGACAATGTACCCGGCGACTGGCGTGAGTGGCGGGTTGACGTCTCCGGAGCCGGCACATTGGCCGCAACACTTCAAAGGGAACACGAGCGTGCAATGCTCTTCCGGACTCTGGCAACGCTTCGTACCGACATCGAACTGTTTGGAGATGTCGACGAACTCTGCTGGCGCGGGCCGCGCGAAGAGTTCGCTGAAATTGGCGCAAAGCTTGACTCCGCGGTGACAATAAAGAGAGATGATGGAGCGAGTAAGACCTGAGCGCGTAAGAATCGACAAGTGGCTCTGGGCGGCGAGGTTCTTTAAGACCCGAGCCCTCGCCTCGAGAGCCTGTGAACTCGGTCGAATCGAATGCAACGCGCACGTCGTTAAAGCCTCTCGCGAAATCAAGACCGGAGACATGGTGAAGGTAGTCAACGATGGCGGCATCTTCGAAGTAGAAGTGCTCGTTTCGAGCAATCTTCGTGGATCAGCTCCGGTAGCCCAGACCTTCTATCGCGAAACCGATGCCAGCAGGGAGCAGCGAGCACGACGCATCGAGGAGCGGAAAACCGTGCCGCATTTCATGGACGATTTCGGGGACGGCAAATTGTCGAAGCGGAATCGCAGAGAGTTTGAACGCCTGCGTGGTCGTTTCTGAAGAAATCCGGGTGCACTGCGTCACGACAATGCTATACTTCGGTTTCATGGTCGTGCGCGCACATCACCACCATCATCGGCATTCAATGCCGTAGTGGCCGTGCTCCGCACTAAGCAGCAGGATTTCTGAGCAAACTGGCCCGCGGCTCTTACACAGCGCGGGCCTTTTCATTTTCTTCTATGAAACTGGATTACAAAAAACTCGACGGCCTGATTCCTGCCGTGATTCAGGATCACGCCAGCGGACGCGTTCTAATGGTCGGCTTCATGAATGAAGAAGCTTTCGCGAAGACAGTGGAATCCGGCTACGCAACATTCTATAGTCGCTCGCGCAACAAGCTGTGGATGAAGGGTGAGTCTTCAGGCCATCGCCTCGTCGTGAAGAACATCTCAATTGACTGCGACCAGGACAGCGTTCTCGTACAGGTCGAAGCTCTCGGTCCCGGCGTATGTCACGAAGGCTATGAAAGCTGCTTTTTCCGATCGCTGAAGGACGGCGAATGGGTCGAGTCTGAACAGCGTACCTATGATCCGAAAGCCATCTATGGAGGAGGCCAGTGAGCGAGAACCGGCTGCGGCTCGGGATCCCGAAGGGCAGCCTCGAGAACGCGACCATCGAGTTGTTCCGGAAAGCCGGCTTTACTATCACCACCAGCAGCCGGTCCTACTTCCCCGCCATTGACGATCCTGACATTGAGTGCATGCTGATCCGGGCGCAGGAGATGGCGCGCTATGTCGAGGACGGCATCCTCGATGCAGGACTCACCGGTCTCGACTGGGTTGCTGAAAACAATGCTGACGTGGCCAGCATCGTTGACCTTGTGTACGCCAAACAGAGTTTCGGGAAGGTCCGCTGGGTGCTGGCAGTCCCTGAAGCATCTGACATTCACTCTGTCCGGGACCTGCAGGGAAAGATTATTGCGACCGAACTCGTCGAAACTACAAAACGTTATCTCGCCGGCAACGGCGTAACGGCCAAAGTTGAATTCAGCTGGGGAGCAACGGAAGTGAAGCCTCCGGTGCTGGCCGACGCCATTGTCGAAGTGACCGAGACGGGCTCGTCCCTGCGCGCCAACAAGCTTCGCATCGTCGAAACTGTGCTTGAATCGAACACCCAGTTGATTGCCAACAGGAAGTCGCTTGAAAACGAGTGGAAGCGCCGCAAGCTGGACGACATGAAAATGCTGCTTGAGGGTGCCATCAGTGCCATGGGCAAGGTCGGCCTCATGATGAACGTTCGCAAAGCCGATATTGAGCAAGTCATCAATGTTCTCCCCGCGCTGAAGAACCCGACGATATCTCAGCTCAGCGATCCCGATTGGGTCGCCATCAATACGATCCTCGATGAGTCAGCCGTACGCCGCATCCTGCCACGTCTGAAAGAGGCCGGCGCGCAGGGCATCGTCGAGTACCCTTTGAACAAGATTGTGATGTGAGGCGCACGACTTGATACGGATACTGCCATCAAGTGAAGTCGGTGCTCTGCTCGCACGTAAGGCGGCGAGGTTCGAAGAAGCCGAGGAGGTCGTCCGCCCGATCCTCAATAACATCCGCGAAGGTGGCGACAAGGCTGTTCTCGGATACGCGAGGCGCTTCGACAACTTCCAGCGCGATTCGTTTGTTGTCTCTGGTGCTGAGCTCGAAGCAGCTGACAAAAGCCTGAGTCCCGATTTCCGCTCTGCGGTCTCGACTGCAGCGGCAAACATTCGGGCATTCTCGAAACTGCAATTGCCGCAGTCGCGCGAAGAAGAAATTGCGCCTGGGCTCCGGGTCGGCCAGATTGTACGACCGCTGGACACGATTTGCGGCTACATCCCCGCCGGCCGGTACCCACTGCCCTCGACACTGATGATGACCGTCATCCCGGCGCAGGTGGCCGGTGTGCCGAACATTTGCGTCACCACGCCGCGTCCGGTCCCTGAGATTCTCGGCACCGCCCAGATGCTCGGAGCATCAAAGGTCTTCCTGCTTGGAGGCGCTCAGGCCATCGCTGCGTTCGCGTACGGAACCGAGACGGTCCCGAGAGCGGACCGGATCGTCGGGCCCGGCAACATCTACGTAGCCGCCGCCAAGAAACTGCTTGCGGGCGAAGTTGGCATCGACTTCATTGCAGGTCCCACCGAAATCTTAATCATCGCGAGCGAAGGGGAGCCCTCCTGGCTCGCCGCAGACATGCTGGCCCAAGCCGAACACGATACTGACGCCTCAGCAATTCTGTTGACGACGTCACGCACTCTCGCGCAGGCAGTAGCGAACGAAATCGAAAACCAAATCCCGAAACTTTCAACCGGAGACGTTGCGCGTAAGTCCATCGATGCGAACAGCGCCATCATCATCGTCGAGAACACGGCCGAAGCAGTCGAGCTTAGCAATCGATTCGCGCCCGAGCATCTGAGTATTCTGGATGCATCGCTGCTGCCCGGCATTCGCCACGCCGGAAGCGTATTCGTCGGTCCTACCAGCCCGGAAGCCGCGGGAGACTACGCCAGCGGACCAAACCACGTACTTCCAACGTCGGGAGCCGCGCGCCTGAGGGGCGGACTCTCCTCCGCCGATTACGTCAAGGTAATCTCGACCCAACAGGTCAGCCCGGAAGCGCTCGCGAGGCTTGCACCGGCAGTGACAACACTCGCAAGGGCGGAGGGACTCGAAGCGCACGCGAGATCCATCGAGGTCCGCATCAATGGCAACTAGAAGCGACAAGAGACTTCGGCCTCGCGATGCCGTCATTAAGATGGCTCCGTACTCGCCGCCTTCCGCTGGGCGGAACGACAAACTCCGTCTCGACTTCAACGAAAACACCATAGGTTGCTCACCCAAAGTCACGACCTTCCTGAAAGAACGCCTGGGGGAGAGCCGCCTCGCGATTTACCCGGAGTACGTGGAAGCGAAGACGTGAACTGGCCGCGCACTTCCGTGTCGCCGAAGACGAGATGCTCCTCACCAACGGCACTGACGAGGCTATCCAGGTTCTCATCAACACGTACGTGGACGATGAGGATGATGTCATCATCCTGCAGCCGTCGTATGCCATGTATAAGTTCTACGCCGAGGTTGCAGGCGCGTGCGTCCGCGAACTCCCGTACCGTGCCGGAACGCTGGCCTTTCCGCTCGAAGAACTGCTTCAGACGATTCGTCCTGATACCCGGGCAATTCTCATCTCCAACCCGAACAACCCGACGGGGACAGCGGTACGACTCGAAGGAATCGAGCGAATCCTCAAGCGGGCACCCGAGGCTGCCGTACTAATCGACGAGGCCTACTACGAGTTCTGCGGGATCACCGCGCTGCGGGTTCTGAACGAATACCCAAACCTCTTCGTGAGTCGCACCTTCAGTAAGGTGTATGGAATGGCTGGGATGAGAATGGGCTGCCTTTTCTCGAAGAGCGGCAATATCAGTTACCTTCACAAGGCTCAGTCACCGTACAGCGTCAACATACTCGCGACTCTGGCGGCGAGGGCTGCGGTTCAGGACACCGAATATATCACTCGTTATGTGACCGAGGTGCTCGCCGCTCGTGAACTTGTTTACGTTGGCCTCGAAAAGCTGGGCATACCCTACTACGAGAGCGAAGGAAACTTCGTCCTGATGCGCCTGGGCGAGCGTTCGATTGAGATTCGTGACAAACTGCGCGACTCCGGAATCCTCGTTCGTGACCGAAGCTACGAGATCGAAGGCTGTGTCCGGGTAACTGTGGGCACCCGCGACCAGATGCGCCAATTCCTCGCCGGACTGGAGCGGCTTTGGAAACCATGAATCGGACCCTGATCTTCGACATGGATGGGGTGCTGGTGGACGTCACCGATTCCTATCGAGCGACGATCGTCGAGACGGTTCGCCACTTCACCGGAATCGAAGTTGAACGAAAGACCATACAGGACTACAAGAACCAGGGCGGCTGGAACAACGACTGGGCTCTCTCGCAAAAGCTCATCCTGGACCTCGGTGGCGAAGACATCCCGTACGCAACCGTCGTTGACGTCTTCCAGCAATACTTCTTCGGAACCGATGGCAGGGAAGGCCTCGTCATGCGTGAGCGCTGGATTCCGGGGAACGGGCTTATGGACAGCCTCGCGAATCGATTCGGGCTCGCCATCTTTACCGGGCGCACCCTGGACGAAGCCCAGTTTACGCTGCGGCGATTCGTACCGCAGCTACAGTGGACAGCGATCGCGGCCGACGACACTGTTGCAAATTCCAAGCCTGCTCCGGATGGTTTGCTCGACATCGCCGCAATCTCTGGCGGCTCGGATTTACTTTATTTCGGTGATACAGTTGACGATGCCAGAAGCGCCCAACTCGCTTCGGTACCGTTTGTCGGAATCGCACATGCGGCAAATCCTGCGCATGACGAACTTGTCCGCCTTCTGCGCCAGAACGGCGCAATTGCGGTAATCGAAAACATCAACCAAATTGAGGAAGTGCTTTGAACGCCACACGTGAATCTACCATCGACCGCCAGACGAAGGAAACCCAAATCTCAGGTCACCTCGTCATCGACGGCAAAGGCCAGTATGAGGTCTTCACCGGAATCCGCTTTCTGGACCACATGCTCGAACTGTTCACGAAGCACGGCGCCTTCGACCTGAGAATCTGGGCCAAAGGCGATCTTGATGTAGACCAGCACCACACCGTAGAAGACGTCGGCATCGTGTTGGGCCAGCTCTTTGCAAAAGCACTTGGCGACAGGACAGGAATCAATCGCGCAGGATACTTCGTGCAGACGATGGACGAGACGCTGGCCGTTGCCGCCGTCGATCTGGGCGGGCGATCGAAACTCGTCTATGACGACAGAGTCCGGGTCCGCGTTGTCGGAGACCTTCAGACGGAACTGATCGAGGATTTCTTCGACGGCTTCGCACAACATGCGAAGGCGAACGTTCATCTGAAGATCATGTATGGTCGTTCCAGTCACCACAAGATTGAAGCGCTGTTCAAGTGCTTCGCGCGTGCGATGAGGTACGCCTGTTCCACCGACGAAAGACTGAAAGATCAGCTGCCGTCCACAAAAGGCCTTTTGTGATCGCCATTCTGGACTACGGCGCGGGCAACCTTCGCTCTGTTCAGAACACCCTGGCCGTCATCAATTGCGAATACGAGCTGGTTCGTGACTCGGAAGGTCTTCTGCGGGCGCACAAGATTATCCTGCCGGGAGTTGGACACTTCGGTCAGATGATGCGCGCACTTGATGAATTGAATGTCCGTTCGGCGCTGAAAGAAGTGATTGGACGAGGTACGCCTTTCCTCGGAATCTGCCTCGGGCTGCAGGGCTTGTTTGAGCGCAGCGAGGAAGCACCGGAAGCGGAAGGCCTGAGCGTGTTCGAGGGATCCGTAAAGCGTTTTGCAGAAGACGCGCGTGTCCCCCACATGGGTTGGAACACGCTTGACCAGGTCCGTACATCGAAGCTGCTGGAGCGCTGCGCAGAGCCTCACGTGTACTTCGCGCACAGCTACTACGTTCCTGTTGTGCCGGAGACGGCAGCAACGTGCACCTACACGGTACCCTACACCGCCGTTCTGCAATCAGGCAATGTCTACGGCGTCCAGTTCCATCCCGAAAAGTCCGGACCAACAGGGATCGAGATCGTTCGGAGGTTTATCGAGCTTTGTTAGCCAAACGCATCATTCCTTGCCTCGACGTGACAGACGGTCGTGTCGTGAAGGGAATCAATTTTGTCAATTTGCGCGACGCCGGAGACCCTGTCGAACTCGCTGAGCGTTACAACGAGCAGGGCGCTGACGAGCTCGTCTTTCTCGACATTACGGCCTCCAGCGACAATCGCGCGGACTATGGCCGATGTAGTCGGCCGGACGGCACGCAAAGTATTTATTCCGCTCACCGTCGGCGGCGGCATCCGGAACATCGCCGATGCACACACAATTCTGATGTCGGGTGCGGACAAGGTCAGCATCAATACGGCGGCGGTTCGTCGGCCTGAGTTGATCGGAGAACTCAGCCGTGAATTTGGCGCGCAGGCAGTTGTGCTCGCAATCGATGCGCGGCGCAGAGCCGGCGGCGAGGCTGGAACGTCTATACAAAGGGCGGCCGCGTCGACGAAGGCATCGATGCAGTCGACTGGGCACAAAAAGGTGAAGAACTCGGCGCGGGGGAGATCCTGCTTACATCCATGGACACCGATGGAGTACAGACGGGGTTCGATTGTGAGCTGACGACAAGCGGTGTCGCGCGCTGACCACATCCCGGTGATCGCATCCGGCGGCGCAGGCAAGCCTGACGATTTCGTTGAAGTGTTCGAACGACGGTGAAGCGGATGCAGCGCTTGCGGCTTCCATCTTCCACTACGGCACATATACTGTCGATGACCTGAAAGACCATCTCGACAAGCACAATATTCCGGTTCGGAAGGTGCCGCGTTGATCATTCCTTGTATCGATCTGATGGACGGCAAAGTCGTCCAGCTTGTCCAGGGCCGCGAGAAAGCACTCGAAGGCAGATTCGCCCGAGAAGATGCTGGAGCGCTTTGCAGCGTTTCCCGAGATCCAGGTGATCGATCTCGATGCTGCCATCGGCAAAGGTCAGAACGAATCGATGGTCGAATGGCTGGCCGCAAACGCCACAACGCGAGTCGGCGGCGGAGTTCGGACTCCAGACAAGGCCAAACGTCTTCTTGAACTCGGAGCACAAAAGGTGATAGTGGGAACCGCTGCCTTCACAAGCACCGGCCCCGATCTCGATTTCCTCAGAGACCTCATCAGTCAGGTTCCGCGAGAAAGCGTCCTTCTGGCACTCGATTCGAAGGAAGGTCGAATCGTCGTAAAAGGATGGCGTGAGTCGCTCAACCTCACCGCGGAAGATGTCATTCGCCAGCTCGAACCGTACTGCGGCGGCTTTCTTTGCACTTACGTTGATAAAGAAGGCATGATGCAGGGCACGGACCTGGACTGGTTCCGGCGTCTCCGTGCGGCGACCTCGAATGAAATCACAGCCGCCGGTGGCATTACGACCTATGAAGATGTAGAAGCCCTGCTGGCGATGAACGTCCACGCAGCCTTGGGAATGACCATCTATACCGGCCGCCTGGATCTCAGGAGGCTTGCTGAGATGCAGCCCCGCAGCTAAACGCGAGCCTACTGCGTCAGTCCAATGACCCGGTAAACAACGCTGCCCGCGACGGCAAACGTGGTTGCTTCGACTCGGTAATCGCCTGCCTGCTTCGGAAAGGTCCAATACAGATTCGCAAGGCCATTCGCATCGGTTACAGATGTAACGTTCTGCTGATAATTCGTTCCGGAGATGCTGTAGTGGACGCTGATGCCAGGGACCGGAACTCCGGCCCTTCCGATTACTCTGACCTGAATCGGTTTGGGAGTCGTTAACTTGTCCGTAATCGTCTGATTATCGCTGCCATCGACGGAAGTGAGGCTGACCGGAACGTTCTTGATCAACCGTCGAACCGCGTTCGAACCGTAGTCGGCAAACACCAGTGCTCCATCAGGAGTGATCCCGAGTCCGCGAGCATCAACCACGTTGGCGTCCAGCGCGTTCACCGGCTTGTCGGGCGCCGCCCCGCTTTCTCGTCCCGCAATCCGAAACAGCGTCAACGTACCTGCAGACGGGTTGTTCACCCCGGTGACGTACACGGACTTCCCGGCCGAAGCGTAAAGGACGCCATCTGTGTCAAACGCAAGTCCAGTTGCGTTCTCAAACGCGACAGTCGTGATTCTGCCCGATGGCTCAATCCTGCGGATCCGGCCTGACTCGGCGACGTAGAGGTCGCCCGTCGGGCTCAACGCCATCTTGCCGGGCGAATTGAGCTGAGCGACGATCGCTTGTCCACCGTCCCCGGACGAACCGGCACTGCCCGTTCCGGCGATAACATTGAACGTCCCGTCGGCATTGATCCGAACGATGCGATGATTCTGCGAGTCGGAGACGTAGATCTCGTCGAACCGCCCGCGAACTATGCCTCCAACTCGACCGACGCGCGACAGGAAGTAATTCGCAACAATTCCGTTCGGAAGCAGCCCCAGTATCGGATCAGACGAAATGTCCTCGCGGCGTGCACCGGCGACTCCGGTATTGAACAGGACATTACCGCGCTGATCGATAGCGACCGAACCTGGCGTTGTAGCCAGTTCCAGCCTGAGATCACGGCCATCACGACCGATCACTTCCGGTCCGGTTACGACAGTCTCGCCGCCTCCTGCGATCGTATCGATCTGGCGCGTTACCGTCACGCGCCGAATTCGGTGGTTCAGAGAATCGGCAATAAACACGTTGCCGCCGCTGTCCGCCGCGACATCCGCCGGACCGTACAGGTACGCACTCGGCCCGCTGCCGCGTTCATTCCGCAGCGTAGATGTGCCCGCAATCGTCCTCTGTACTCCCGAAGCAGGATCGACCGTTCGGATGCGGTAGTTGCGAGAATCTCCAACCAGCACATTGCCCGAAAGGTCGAACGAAATCCCTGCGATTCCCCAGAAGCGATCCCCTGTGCCGAACCCGCCTGCGGCGCTGGGCGAACCTGCAAGCACGGAACTGTCGCCGGTGGATGGGTCGAGCGTTCGAATTACGTTCGCCGAGTCATCGGCCATATAAATCAGGCCGACACGATCGACCGCCAGCCCCGAAACAGCACCGAGATTACCAGCGATCTTGTCGGAGCTGCCGCTGCTGACCCGCAGCAGCAGGCCCGACGCGTATATGTACACGTTATTCGCCTGATCCACGGCAACCTGCGACGGACTGCAAAGCGGCAGGTTCGTTGGTGTACCAACCCCATCTGTATCGCCGCAATTGCCGTTTCCTGCAAATGTGGAAAGAGTGCCGCCGCTGGACACAATGCGAACGCGATTGTTCACCGGATCCGCAATGTACAAATTCCCCCGCCGATCCACCGCGATGGAGCTAATCCCGCCGAACAGCCCCTGGGAGGCCGGACCATTATCTCCGCCGTATCCCCGGCTGCCAATCTGCCCCGTGATGTAAGTCCGGTTGTTGGTCCTGGTATCGAGTCGATAAACAAATTCCGGAGCTGCGAACCAGATCTGCGTCGACGCGGGATCAGAAGCAAGCGCGCTCAGGCTGCCTGAAACAAGACTTATAGGCGTGCTCAGCTTTCCATCGGTGCCGATTCGCCGGATCGACCTGACATTGTCGATGAAGTATACGTTGCCCGCGGAGTCGGCCACCGGGCTGCGCGGAAAACTCAGAACCGTGTCGGTCGCCGCCGCTCCATCCCCAGTCGGCAAAGCAGTACCGGCCAGAGTTTCCATCGCCCACGGATAGCCATTCACAGGACTGGTCGTGAAGCTCCAAAGCGGCGATTGAGTGATCCCGGTCTCATTGAAAGCGATCACCTGCCAGACGTAGCTCGTCTCCGGTCTCAGACCCGACAGTTGCATGCGGGATTCGGTCACCGTCCCGATGTTTGACATCGTCAGTTGCGTCTCGCCAAAAACGACCTGATATCCGATCGCTCCTCCTCCGGTCCACGTGAGCAACGGTGCCAGAGATACCCCGCTGAACCCGCTCCCCGGAACGGGATTGGCCGGTCTTGCCGGAGGTGCGGCTGCGGACGTAGTCGTCGTAAACGAGAACACGGGTGACTCGAGCGGAGACAGCGGAGGCAGTTGAGTCCTTACCTGCCAGTAATATCGAGTCCGGTCCTGCAGATCCTTTGGCAGGTCGAAGATACCGGTCGAAGATGTCCCGATCTTTGAAAGCGATCCGGGCAAAGTTCCGAACAGCACATCGTATGTGTTTTGAGCTGGACAGCACTGTCCACCGCAACTGGACTGTTTTAGGCCAGATCTCCTGCGCTGCATCGCCCGGCAACACCGCGTTGATTGAGGCGACCTGGTTCGGTCGCAGGAAGCGTACGCGCTGATTACCCGTGTCGGAGAAGAAAACGTTTCCGCCGCGATCAACGACCAGACCGCTCGGATTCATTACGCTTGCTGCAACCGCCGGGCCGCCATCGCCGGAATACCCGGGATCTCCCAGCCCGATTAGTTGGTACTCTTTGCCGCCAATCAGCTTCGTAACGCGGACACCACTTACATAGATGTCGCCCCACTTATCCACTGCCACTCGGGCGCCTTCGGTCGCAGGGCTCGCGCCGGCAATCGGGGAAACAGACCCATCCGCGCCGACGGAGTACAACTGGCTGCCGGCGATCACGACGGCACCGCCCGATGGGTTCGCACCTATGGACCTGATTGTGTCTGGAAGAGTCGCAAGGACAGACGCACCGGCTGCCGACACGCTGACCAGCGTCGCGCCATCTCCGATGAGCAGATTCCCCGCAGAATCGACGGCAATGGTCCGGACCGCGGTAAAAGAGCCCTGCGGCCCCTGAATTTCGGTTTCGTCTCCCGACGCGGCAATAGCCCGAACCCGATTTCCTGCCACGATATACAGGGTTGTACGGCTATCGACGGCGATATCGTCGATGGCAGCATCCGGGCTGGTGGCGACCGTCGACAGCTGGCCATTCGTATCGACGCGCCGAACCAGCGAGTTTCCGCGATCGGCAATGTACAGCCGTCCGAGACTGTCGAGCGCCAGTGCTCCGGGGGTGTTTACCATACCCCGGATTGCTGGGCCGCCGTCGCCCGAAAGACCAGCTATGCCGTTCCCGGCGATGGTGTCGACAACATAACCCTGCGCGAGACAGACCTTAAGTGCGCACAGCAGAACAAGAACATACCGCATGGATCATGTTCAGTATCCCACGGTTAAGCTGTCGTCTCGCCAGGTATTACCAACGAATCTTGGGGGGAAGAACTCGGCGATCAGATCCTCGTAGTACGGCTCGCAGGCCGTCGACGTCCGGCCTTGTCGTGGCCCTTGGAATACAGGTCGTAGGGGTTGAACTTGCGGACCCACTCGAACATCTCGCGGTCGTGGTCGTTCATCAGGTGGTCGTACGCGCCCTCGCGGTGGCCCGGGTAGAACGAGTGGTAGCGGATCATGTACAGCGCCGGCTCGGGCAGGTAGTCCTTCGACGACGTGGTAGAGGTACTCGTCGTGCCCCCACGAGAGGTGGACGTTGTCGAGGCCGCAGCCGGCTCTCGTAGATGCCGCAGTCGCGTCTGGTACTCGGGGACCTGCGCAGTCGGGGTTGTCGGCGAAGAACTCGGGGAAGACGATCTTGTCGGAGTAGCGCGCAGCCGACCGGGAACGTGTCGCCGACCACGGCCCATTGCGGCTCGCCGAACAGGCAGAGGATCTTGCCGAGGTCGTGGATCAGGCCGGTCAGGATGAACCAGCGCGGGTGGCCGTCGCGCCGGATCGCCTCGGCCGTCTGCAGATCAGTGCTCGATCTGCGAGAGGTCGGTGTCGGGGTCGCTGTCGTCGACCAGCGTGTTCAGGAACTCCATCGCCTCCCAGATGCCCATCTCTGCTTGTCGAGCGCGCCGTACTGCGCTTCTTCGACGAGCACGAAGTCGCGGGTCTGGTTGGCGTGGTTCTGGCGGTAGAACTCCCGCACCACCGGCGGAGTCTTGTCGTCGTACTGCCTGAATTCTTCCTGCTTGCGGCCGGCCTTGTACCGCTCCTTAAGGTTGTCTTCCCATTGACTCAGGTTTTCGAGCGGTCCGCTAGCAGTTGCCATATCAATTTATTGTAATGGAATCCCTGCTGGCCAGCTGTTGGGGCTGCCCACAACCACAACGTAGCCGTCCGGCGCCTCTCGCTACACCCCATAACCAATGCCGGCACCACTAGGATTGGCAGAACGACACTCACTTATCAGGCTTGGTAAGTGAGTCTTCCTGAGCACGCAGAGTGGCGGCATGATTCGCTGCGCGTTCGGGCATTCCGGCCTGCTGCCAGGCGCGAATCAGCAGATAATGGATGGCGCTGTCGGTCACGGTACCCTCGGACGCTCTTAAGGCCGTCTCACCTTCCTCTGCAGCTTTGGCCGGCGCTCCTTTTTTCAGAAGCAGCCGCGCCAATTCAAAATGAGTATCTCGAAGTTGCGGTGACAGCTTAACTGCCTCTGTAACCAGCGCTCGCAATCATCCAGTCTGCCGAGCAACAGAAACAGCCTCGCTCCGGGCAGCAGTGTCTCTGCGTCAACCTTCCCGGTTTCACGCTCGAGGCGGACAGCCTCTTCATAGAGAGCTATAGCCTCTTCTGGGCGACCGACACTCTCAGTAACAAGGCCCAGGTACAAAGCCGGGCGAGGATCTTTGGGTGCCAGAGTCCGTGCCCTCTGGAAACGCGGCAAGGCAGCCTTCATATCGTTATTCAGCCACGCCTCCATGCCATACAGGAACTGCGCATACGGAGCATCCGGTTCGACGGCGAGAGCTCGTTCGAGACTTTGGCGGGCGAGATCATATCTGTTTGCCGCCATCGCCAGTTTTGCCTTCAAAGTGAGCGCCGGTACAAGATTTGGATCCAGCTGCAGCGCCCGCTCTACGGCGGCGAAGGATTCCTGAAACTTCCGGGCTACGAAGAGATCGTTGGCTCTCCGGTAGCTTTCCTGACCCGCAGACTGCGGCTCTGCCGCAAACAGAAAAGCACCTGTTAATGTGGCCAGCGTGATCGTGTACTGCAGGTAAGTCACGGCTCTGCTTCTTCGGTCACGTTGACGATCTGATCGGCACGTACGTTTGTGAGTTTCTGTACGTGTCCCCCGGGCCAGCGAATTTCAATCAATTCGGCCGCTGGACTCCCCTCCAGTCCGAAACGAACCAGAGGCTCACTCGAACTTGCGTAGCCGACGGTAGTGGTCGCCTGATTGTATTGGTCGCGTCCGGCTGACCGAACGTGAACGACAGCTCCGATTCCCATTCGGTTGGACCGCACGCCGCGTAATCGAAGGGCAAGCCAGTGCGAATGGCCCGCCGTGATGTTGTGAAGAAGTTTCGCAGGACCATTTACAACGCTGACTACAGCGTCTACGAGGCCGTCCTGATCGAAGTCCGCGAACGCCGCGCCGCGGTGGGCAGCAGCCAACTGAAAATCGGCACCTGCGCCAGCCGAGACGTCTTCGAACTGGGTGCCTGCGATATTACGAAAGATCCGATTCGGCAAGGCAGCTTCACGGCCGAGGTAGCGATCGAGTTGCATCAGATGCGCCAGCGCAAAGAACAGATCTTTCCACCCGTCGTTGTCGAAGTCGTAAATGCCCAGGCTCCATCCCGTTAGCTGACGCGTACCCATCAGCAGACCGGTACGCTGGGCGTAATCCTCGAATCCGGCCTTTCCTCCGAGATTGCGGAACAGCAGGAACGAGTCGTTCAGGATCCCCGATATGAGAAGATCCGGTCGTCCGTCGTTGTCCACGTCACGGAAATCGGCACCCATGCCGGCAATAGCATGGCCGTCCTCGCGAAACGCAACGCCCGCTTCCAAAGCGGTTTCCTCGAATTTCCCCTTCCCGAGGTTATGAAACAGCAGACCGCGAACCGAATCATTGGCGACAAAGATATCCGTGAGTCCATCGCCGTCGATGTCCGCGAAAGCGATGCCCATGCCCTTTCCGACGTGCTTCCCAATTCCGGAGGATTGCGAAACGTCCGTGAACGTGCCGTCGCCGTTGTTATGCAGCAGCTGGTTTGGCAGCCCTTTATATGCGTTCGGATGACAGTAGTATTGCCGTTCCGGCGTGCCGCACCGAGGTTCTGTCGCGGCATCCCACTCCACATAGTTGGAGACGAAAAGGTCGAGCCATCCGTCGTTGTCGTAATCGAGCCAACCTGCTGAAACCGACCATTTCCCAGGAGCTGAGCCCGCGATCCCGGATCCTTTCGTCACGTCAGCGAAACGCCCGTTACCGAGGTTCCGATAAAGGTTGTTGCCCTTTACTCCCGCGACGAAAATGTCGACGAAACCATCATTGTCGTAGTCGGCCGCCGCAACGGCCATGGAATACCCCTCACCGGCAAGTCCGGCTTCAGCAGTAACATCAGTGAACCCCATATGGCAGTCATTCCGAAAGAGCCGGTTGGAGTACTTCGGATCTGTTTTGCGAAGTTCCGGGATGGCTGCGCCGTTCGTAAAGAACACGTCGGGACACCCATCGTTGTTGTAATCCAGTGTGGCGATTCCGCCGAGGGTCAGTTCGATCTGATGAAAACCGCCCGCTTCGCCGTTGCGCAATTCGAACCGAAGACCAGACTTTGCTGCAATCTCCTCGAATCGAATCGGCGAGATTTGCGCCGGGGCGGCGCCGGAACCCGCTACCTGACTGAGAACGAACACAAGCGCAACGAAACGGAACACGCTACTGCAATACTACCGAAGCAGACTTCTTGTCAGAACTCGATTCTCGCAACCAGTTGTCCGGTACGGGGTGTCGGAAGCGTTGAGTTCACGCTGTTCGAAGCGATGCCGAGATAGTTCAGGAATCCAAACCCGCCAGTCAGTACTCCGTTGGAGCGCGTTGGCGGCGTAGCCGGGCTGCCTGTGCTCGGATTCGCGATCGACAGATTTTGATTGAGCAGGTTGAAAAATTCAGCGCGGATGCTGAAGGAAGCTCTTTCGCGGAAGCGGAACTCTTTTCCGATTCCGCCCGAAATGATGGGCCGGCGCTGAGCGCGGAAGTCATTGTAGTAAACGATATTACTTCCGGGGACGCCAGGTGCCTGATCCTGCCAGGCGGCCGGATTCAGGATCGTTTCCTGTGTCGGGTCAATGCAACCGCAGTTCGGGTCCTTCAAATAGAGAGGAACTCCGGGAACTCTCACCTGTCTTGTATAACCCGTGGAAAGGAAGCTCCCGATCGAATTGTTTGAGCCGGGCGAAGCAAGCAGAGCTCCGCTCTGCCACGTACTGATAGTGCCCAGCTTCCAGTCGCTCAGCACTGCTTTGGCGAAACGATTCGTCCGTACGAACCCGTAAGGCTGAACCGTGTAGTTGACGCTAAGGCTCGCGATATTCGGAATATCGTTGACTGAGATGCCTTTAAAACTCTTTCGGTCGTAGATACTCCCGGCGTTTGTAAAGTTATCGAGTGTCTTCGAGAACGAATAAGCGAAAGTGGCAGTGAGACCCGCCGAGTAACGTTTCGTGACTTTGATCTGCAGCGCGTCATACCACGTTTTGCCCAGAGGTGCCCATAGCTGCCCGACGCTGCTGAACTGCGGGTAGGGCCGCAGACTCTGCAGCACCGTCCCGTTCGACGGGAATCCTGGATAAGGTGGCTTGAACCCGGCTGCGACTGCACCCGCCGATGTGATCGTCGAATTCAGTAGCGCGCGAGTATTCGCGTTCGTCAGATCCCCGAGACCATAGCGCTGCAGCGTTTCGGGAGAAACCGCGTTGTAGTTCACCAGGTTGCCGACAGCGTAGGCATAATTCCCGCCTCCCCCAGCATTCAGCCACACGCTCCGATTTCCCAGATACGATGCTTCCACCACCAGGTCCCTGAGTAGTTCACGTTGCAGTGAGATATTCCACTGATTCACGCGCGGTGGCCTGCCGCCGTTCCGATCGACAAGCGCAGGAGCAGCCTGCACCGCCGCGCCGGGGACCACGTTAATCCCAGGATCGTATGCGGCGCCGTAGAGGAGCCCGTTATCAAGATTCAGCGGCTGCGAAATCTGTCCGGCTGCGAGTCCGTTACCGGGTGACGTCAGGTTGATGACGTTAAAGCCCATGCTCGCAGTCGACGGCGCTATCGCCGTGGGAGACAGGGCGCCATAGACTATACCCCAGCCGCCGCGCAGCACGGTCTTCGTGTTGAGTTGATACGCCAGACCAAGGCGGGGAGCGAAGGCGTACTTGTAATACGGCACCAGACTGCAGTTACAACGTCCCTGACCCGAGCCTTCGTAAATAACAGCACCCGGCAAACCGCCCGCGTTGGGATTGGGTGTCGTCGGGCTAAATGTAGACTCACGATTCCAAAGCTCTCTCAGCGGCTCCTGAAGATCCCACCGAAGACCATAGTCAAAGGTTATCTTCCGCGTCAGTTTCCACGTGTCCTGAGCAAACAGGGCCAGAGAGTGGCGTCGCCATTGCGGCGCCGCTGCATTTCCTGCCGAGGCATTGTCATACAAGCCAAGCAGGAAACTGGCCCACGCGGAGCCCGTAGCGGTTCCGCTGGGCAATACCTGACCATAGAGCGGCTGCGCCGTCTGAGCAGCGCTGAAATTGTACGTTGGAGTCTCGTTGTTGAAAGTGAACTGAGTTGTCGTCTCCAGCTTCCAGTCTCCGCCGAACTTCGTTGTATGGTTGCCGTGAATCCAGCTCAGATTGGCCACGCCCGTCGGCTTCTGGTCGAAGATCAGCAGCCGGTTTCCAGTGCCAAATGGCAGCGCCATACCACCGAGGACACTGTCGCCGACCGCATTGATGCGTGGGAAACCAGTGCCAGGAGCCCCAATAATACCGAGAGTCGTCAGGTCGAATGTTGAGCTCACGGGAGGAACGGTATCCGGGTTCCTGTACCGAATGAAGCCGGCGCCAAGGTGAAGCAGCAATGTGGGACTGAACGACTGATCGTAGTTCACTCGGGTCGTCAGACTCGCGATGTTCTGAATTCGGACCCTGGATAACACGTCAGGCAGTCCGTCCACGCCGTTTGATTTATCTGTTGTCTGTGTTCCCACATAACCGGAAATCTTGATCTTGTCGTTGAAGGTGTGGTCAATCTTCCCGGACGGGACCATCTGGAGTTTATAGAACGCTCCCGACATCGTGAAATTGTTAACGTACGCGTCGCCCCCGAGATTAGGTTTTGGGAAATACGTCAGTATCTTTTTCACCGTGGGATCGATCCGGTTGAGGGGAATGGTGTTGTTGGGAAAGGGAGTGAGAACTCTCCGGCCAGCGGAGTCGATGACTTCCGTCGCGGGGTCGTAGATGGTGTTCTGAATGATGGGCCGGCCGGCGAAGTCGGTTCCCAGATTTCGGTTCGCCGTGACCGCGAGATTATTGCTCAGGTTGCCAGAAAGATAGGCGCTGTTTGGAACTGTCGTCGTGCCCGCGTACAGGCTTTCGCGATCGCGGTATCTCTCAAGATTAAAGAAGAAAAACGTTTTGTTCTTGCCGTTGTAGAGTTTGGGGATAATGACCGGACCGCCGAGAGAGCCGCCGTAATCGGCCAGATGCTTCACGACTTTGATGTGATTGCCGGTGCCGTCGTCGGTAAAAGGAATTCCGGCGTTCAGGAATGTGTTCTCGAAGTAGAGGTAAGCACTGCCGTGAAGCTGATTCGTGCCGCTCTTCGACGTGAAGTTGTAAACGCCGCCGTTTCCGACGCGTCCGAACTCTGCTGAAAAGTTGGATGTCTGAAGCGTGAACTGCTCAATCGCCTCAACCGATGGCTGCAGCTCATCGGAAACCTGCGTTTGACGCGCGCTGTCCGACTCCTGCCCTTCGAACATGATCTTGAAGTTGTTCGACCCACCGTTGATGGAGATATTATTCCAGCCGTTGAATGTGGCGCCAGGCGTCATCTGCACAAAGGACAATGGGTTCCGGATTGCGCCTGCGCCGATGCCGAAATTGAGCGGCAGCTCTGCGATCTGTTTTCCGGTGATGGTCGCCGACTGCTCCGCGCTTTCGGTCTTAAGCTGAGAAGCCTCCGCTGTAACCTGAACCGCTTCGGCTGCTGACCCAACGGTCAACACTACCTCCACGCGAGTGGTAACTGCCACCTGCACCTGTATGTTTGTCTGCTCGAAATGGCTGAAGCCGGGCTGCGTCACTTTCAGGGTATAAGTACCCGCCGGCAGCGACAGCAGGGTATAGTTTCCTGTCCCCGTGGTAACTGTCTCGCTGTTGGCTCCGGTGTTGACGTTCGTTATCACGACCTGAGCACCCGGGATCAGTGCCCCCGTCGAATCGGACACAGTTCCGGTAATGACGCCGCGGTCGCTTTGACCGAACAGCGCGGCTATAGACAGAAGTGACAGTGTGAAGATAAGTTTTGATTTCAAGACGCCCCGCAAATGACCAGCCGTTTGGCTGCAGCTTTAGTGGAGCATATCACGGCCGACGCTTCTGACAACTGTTAACGTTCAGATGCTTATCGTTCAGATGTTTCGATTGCAGCAAGCCGGGCACGTGCGGTCGGTGAGACCGGATTCAGTTCGAGATACTTCTGAAGAACCATCTTTGATTCGGCGATGGAGACGATTTGTGTCAGATTCAGAACTGCCGCTTCGAGCGCAGGATTTATCGCCAGCGCCCGCTCCCACATCCGGCGAGCCTCTGCCGTTCTACCGTTCCGCGCCCGAAGTATCCCCAGATTGACGAGGGCCGCCGGCTCGTAGGGATTATCGCGCAATACGGCTTCGTACAACTCCGCAGCTCGGTCCTGATCCTGCTCTTGAGCCGCGAGCCGAAGGCGCACGGGCCAGTCCTGTGGAGTGGCACGCAACAGATATCCGCGCGCGCGTTTATCGCCGAGCTCAGCGTACGCCAGTCCCAGTGCCCGGTCGTCACCCGGTCCCAGGAACGGCACAAGCGCTTCCGCCGTCGGTGCAGAAAGGCTCGTGCGCATTCTCGGAATGCTGTGATCCGTCATGACGCCATGACTGACGTCCACAGCTCTGGTGCGAGGCATATGACATGTTGTGCAGCGCTCGTCCCGTCGATGTGCGGTTTGGTGACAGTTAAGGCATGCCTGCTGCGATTTGTCCGCGTTTGTGTGCGGATCGTGGCAGGTTCCGCACCAAAGCGCATCGCCGGATGCGATCTTGCAAGCACTCGCGGCAAGCTTTTCTACGTGGCTCGTGACCTTCAGATCTCGCCGGCCGAGGCGCCACACGAAGTAGGTTGCATAATCTGACAGTCGCTCCCCCGCCCGGAATTCGTTTAATCTGCGCCCCGGTCGCTCGATGCGGGCTTCCCCTGTCAGATGGCACTGACTGCAGATCGCATCGCGTCTCTCTGGCTCAAGGCGGCTCGGATTTACTGGCTTTATGTGCGCAGGATCGGCGGCATGGTTGCTCCCCGGACCATGGCAGCGCTCACAGCTCACGCCGTTCTCAAGGAACGGTGGATCACCATACCTGTTTTGTGTTCCAAGCACAGGCCGAATTCGGCTGGTGTGGCAAAACAGGCAGCCAGGCTCAATCGCACGAGTGAGCCGGACCCCGGCCTCGTTTTCGTAACCCGGGGAGGCATCCCATTTCTGTTTTTGGGCATACCATGTGACGGGCAACTCGAACAGATATCCTGCACGCTGGTGAAGAAAGGAGCGGCCCGCGGAATTGGAACCGATGAAGTAGTCGATAGTCGCCGTGCCACCGTCAAACCGCAGTTTGTTGTCCTTGATCGCATACTGCTGACCGGCGGCGGTGAACTCTGCCGGGGTGACCAATTCGACACGACCGCTGGAACGTGCCATTGGTGTGCGGACATAGGATTCGAAGATGCCGGCATGGCAGGGTCTGCACGCCTGACTTCCGATGAAAACTGCAGCCGCCGCCAACAGCAACATAGACAGAAACTATTTGACTGCGTTTTGCAGGTTGAGCGCGTAAGAGTGAAATAGTCCCACTTGATCAGCTTTCCCGGTCATGTTCACTTAATCAATTCCCCGGATCCTCCATAGCCTGACATAAAGCGCCACGCGTTCGGACCGATTAAATGGTTGCACTATCGCCGGGACACCTCACTGGCTGACCCGTCCGGACTCGCCACAACCACAACATATCCGTCCGGATCCTTCACCCAGCACTCCCAGTGGTCAGGGCCGCCGCTGCCGTCCGGAGGATTACGGTGCCGCGGCATCACGATCGGCGGACCAAGCTGTTCGATTCGGCGCATACACTCGTCAAAGTCATCGACCTCGAACCACAGCAGCAGCCCGTTGCCGTACGGCTTGTCGTCAGCGTCGGCAATCGGGCCGTGGTGATGGCCGACTTCGAATGCGTGCAGTTGCAGAATCAATGATCCGTCGGGAGCGAGGAGTCGTTCATACTCCTTGCCTCCGTGATCGCTTCGGCATCCCAGCAGGCGCTGGTACCACGCGCTGCTCTTCTCGACGTCGGTCACAACAATCAGCGGTTGAGGTCTCATCGGGATAGTGTATGACCGGATGCGGCACACTGTAAGGAAATGCCATATAGCTACCGGCAGAACACGTTGTTCTGCGAGGATTGTGCTCTGCCGTGGATCGCCGCCGAAGTGGGTACACCCGCCTACGTATACTCAGCCGCCGATATTGTTGACCGATTTCGTGCCTACGACCAGGCGTTCGCTCCGATTAGACACAGCATCTGTTACGCGGTTAAGGCAAACTCAAACATCTCGATTCTTCGGCTGCTTGCCTCTCTCGGATCCGGCTTCGATATCGTATCCGGCGGTGAGTTGTTTCGGGTTCTGCAGGCTGGCGGGGACCCTCGCAAGGTCGTATTCTCTGGCGTAGGTAAAACAGCGGAAGAGATCCAATACGCGCTCTATAACGATATCGGTTCGTTCAACTGCGAGTCTGAAGCCGAGCTGGAGCTGCTCAACGCAATCGCACAACAGATGGGACGCAAGGCGCGGGTCGCCCTCCGCGTCAACCCGGAGGTCGACGCCGCGACACACCCGTACATCTCAACCGGAATGAGCGAACATAAGTTCGGTGTCGATGGCAGCGACGTCGAGGCGACGTATACCAGAGCTGCCGCGATGCCGAATCTCCAGGTGGAGGGCGTCAGCTGCCATATAGGCTCTCAGATCCTCGATCCGAACCCTCTCATGGAAGCAGTCGACAAGATGCTGCTCCTGGTCGATCGGCTTCGGGCAATAGGCATCGGCATACGTCATCTCGATCTCGGCGGCGGGCTCGGAGTGCCGTATCGTCCCAATGAGCAGGCTCCTTCAATCGGTCAAATCGTCGCCGGCATACTGCAGCGCGTTGACGCACGTGATCTCGACATCAGTGTCGAGCCTGGACGCAGCATCGTTGCGGAATCCGGCATGCTGCTGACGCGGGTGCTTTACCGGAAGCAGACAGCTCGGAAACAGTTCGTTGTCGTTGACGCCGCGATGAACGACCTGATGCGCCCGGCCCTCTACAAAAGTCATCACGAGATCGTCCCTGTGCAGCTGGACCGTAGTCGCGAGTTAATTACGGCCGATGTTGTCGGGCCGATTTGTGAGACGGGCGATTTCCTCGCTCGTGATCGTGACGTGGCCTCTGTGCAACAGGGAGAGCTTCTCGGCGTCTGTACGGCTGGTGCTTACGGTTTCGCTCAGTCGTCGAATTACAACTCACGTCCCCGCGCCGTGGAGATATTGGTACAGGGTCCTTCGTGGACTGTGATTCGCCGGCGGGAATCGTACGACGACCTCATTAGAGGCGAATAAAGTGCGCCCAGTGAGACCGGCCGGGCGAATTCTGATTGTGACTCTGCTCGGCGAAAAAATGCGCGACCGGAGTATCCGGCGTTAACAGCCCGCAAACAGCCGAATGGCGGCCCACAATGGACGTCAGTAACATCCGGAGAGACATCCGCCATTCGAATCCGTTTTGCGCGTGTCCTTAAGAAGACCGGCGAGCCGGCACTTAGAAGATCGGCGAGCCGGCAGTTTTCCCCAGCACTTCTCTGAGTTCAGCCGTATCTGTGTATTGCCGGAATGCCGCCAGCTTGCCCTCGCGCACTTCCCAGATCTGAACCACCTGAGCGTTTGTGGTCCGGCCAGTGGCTTTGTAGGTTCCGCTGAACCGGCCCTCCATTATGACTGTGTCGCCCGCATCCAGAAAGCGTTCCGTCTTTATACGAAAACCTTCCCATTCCGTCGCAACGGGAACCAGGACATTGTGGACGATATCGTCAGGGCCCTTAAAGACGCGACCCGTATCGTATGGCGAGTGCTCAGCGGGTGTCCAGCAAAGATCCGGCCACATCATGTCGATGACAGCTGGGACCTCGCCACGTTCCAGCGCTTCATACATCGACTTGACGAAATTCACGTTTTCAGCAGACATCCCGCTGAGAATGTACCACTATCACGAAGGCGACTTGCGCCTTAATAAAAACTAACAATTCATGAACTTGCCCTCCTGGACGAACGGTCTCCTGTTTCCGTCATTCAGAGTGGAGGTTGACAGTGCACAAGCTCACAAAAATACAAGACGACAGCACGAAAACAGACAAGAAACTCGCGACAAATAAGCGAAAACTGCCTTTAACCGCTGTGCTCATTTCGTTGATAACAGCCGTAGCCTGCACGTTCGCCAATGTCGTTCGAGTCTACCTCGCCACATAGCGAAGTGGCGCGTTAAACCACTGAAGTGGAGTCGTATACACTGAAACGCTAAGCATGCGACCACCGGTACTGCTGTACGCTGTCCTGTTATCCGCCTCGGCTTTGCAGGCGGGCCTTGTTCGGCTGGAGATACAGGAGCGTGCGCCCGTCCTGCAGGGACGATCCTTCGGACCTGCAGGCGCATACGAACGGATAAAAGCCAAGGCGCTGTTTGCGATCGATCCCACGGTAGCCGCAAATGCAGGCATCGTCGATCTCAGGTACGCTCCGCGCAACAAGGACGGGCTTGTGGAGTTCTCGGCCGATGTTGACATTCTCCGCCCTGCCAATCCTGCCCGCGGCAACCACACACTCTTGTTCGAGCCTCCGAATCGTGGATCCAGAGGCATTCTCGCGATGTTCGATCACGCGAAGGCCGGTGATCCGGTCGAACCCGAGCAGTTCGGTGATGGGTTCCTTTTACAGCAAGGCTATACGATCGTGTGGGTCGGCTGGCAGACGGATGTTCCGCCCGTCCTGACTCACCTCCGGCTCTACGCTCCTGTAGCAAAGGGACAGAAGGGACTCGTTCGATCAGAACATACGCCCGACACAGCGACGGATCTGATTCCTTTGGGCGACGCGAATCACAAGCCCTTTCTCGTGGATCGTTCATCACCAGTCGAAGTGACCGTTCGCGATGGCCCCGAAGGAACTCGGCAGGCATTGCCAGCTTCGGACTGGAGCCTCGTCGACGACCGGGGAGGCGCAATCCGGCTGAAGTCACCCGCCACTCCAGGCCGTATTTACGAGATCGTCTACACATCGTCGGACCCGCCGATTGCCGCTCTCGGTGCCGCTGCCGTTCGTGACACGATCGAGTACCTGAAACGCGATGATCACCAGTCCGCCATTGCGTTTGGGATTTCGCAGAGTGCGATGTTTCTGCGCGGCTTCCTTTACGAAGGGTTTAACAAAGGCGAACAGGGCCACCGCATCTTTGATGGCGTATTCGCACATGTCGGTGGTGGCCGGCGGACTACATTCCAGCGTTTTGTGCAGATGTCCCGTACTGCCGGACCGTTGCGCAACGGCTCTCTGTCGACAACGGAAGAGTTTCCTTACACCGATCTCGACCAGCGCGATCCATTTACCGGACGGGTGGACGGCATACTGCACAGGGCGCGTGCTGGCGACGTAGTCCCGAAGATCTTTTACACCAACTCAGCTTATGAATATTGGGGTTCGGGCGGTTCGCTCATTCATACCACTCCGGATGGAAAGCATGACGTTGCGCCACCGCCGACAACGCGTATTTACTTCCTCGCCGGAGGCCAGCATGGTCCCGCAGCCTTCCCGCCATCCCGCGGACGAGGCCAAAATACTCCCAATTTCAATGATTACCGTTGGGCAATGAGAGCGTTGCTCTGTGATCTGCAGGACTGGGTAACAAAGGCTAAAGAACCTCCGCCGTCTGCATACCCGCGCATCTCCGATGGAACAGCCGTCTCCCTCACGGACCTGCACTTTCCATCGATACCCGACGTGCGGCTTCCCACGCGGACTCATATGCCGGCGGCGCTGGATTTTGGGCCCGATTTTCGGAAGGAGGGCATCGCTTCGGTCGAGCCGCCCCGCGTAATCGGCCACTATCAGCCTCGGGTTCCGCAGGTCGGCAAAGACGGTAACGACATTGCCGGTGTGCGTATGCCGGAAATTGCCTGTCCTGTTGCTTCGTGGACAGGCTGGAATCTTCGAAGCGATGCCATTGGCGCGTCCGATTACTTGTTGACCAACACGGGATCGTTCATACCGCTGCCTGCCTCGTATACGGCTTCCTTCAAAACCTCCGCGGATTACGCCGCGTGCGTGAAGCGCGAAGGGAATAAGCTGACGGAACGAAGGCTGCTGCTGGCACCCGACGTTCAGGCCGTTGTCGATGCAGCGGTACAGCATTGGAACTGGATGCGACCACCGCAAGCATCCAGTCTGAATTAATCAGAAATCGCGTTCTTTTTAACGCGGTGGTTTACCTGCTGCTGCCGCGCCGATGATGTCGCGAATCGAAATTCCAACCCCGCGGGATCAAAATGGTAATCCAGCTGAAAGGCCGAATACAGCAAGGAGCACAATGGGTACTCTCACCGGCTGGATCGCAAATAGGTAACCGAAACTACAGAATAATAATCCTGTCGAGCCATAACTTACTCCCGACTGACATTTCGATCGGAGCAATTACGTCAGAACTTAGGACGCCTGTCAATCGAACCTGGGAAGAGCTGGATAGCGTTAATCACATATCGAGCTGTGCGGTTTCGCGAGCATTGGCCCGCGACCCTCGCCACATTTCAACTTTGTTAACGTTGGCGTTCCAGCCGTCCAACGGCACTCTTCAGAGACAGATCTGTCCGGCTAAGCTGTTACGATCCTGGTAAAGCGGAGATTAAGGGCAGTCGTTGTCTTTTATCCTGACTTCCGCCCGTGAGTAATATTCGCAATATCGTTTGAGGTATTCTGGCCGGGTAAGGTACAAATCGATCGTGGAATCCGATCCTTCAGAACAAGTAACCGTACTTCTGCAGCAGATTGGTCTTGGAGACTCGAGTGCGATTGAGAGATTGATCCCTTTAGTCTTTAACGAATTGCGGAAACTCGCAAGATTACAGCTTCGGAATGAAAGGTCCGACCACACGCTCCAGGCCACTGCGCTCGTGAATGAAGCCTATATCCGGCTGACCGGTGATCAGGCCAGGGATTGGCATAATCGGGCACACTTTATCGGCGTAAGTGCGTCCGTGATGCGGCGAATACTGGTCGATTACGCTCGCCGTCGACAGGCACTCAAGCGTCGCAGGTTGGGGAGCAACATAGCAGACGTGGACGCTGGTGCGGTGCTCTCGGACCGGCAATCGCAGGAACTGCTCGCGCTGGAACTGGCGCTCGACCGGCTTGGCAGTATGAACCCACGGCAGCGGCAAGTGGTAGAGTTGCGTTACTTCGGGGGACTGTCGCCCGAGGAAACGGCGGGCGTACTCAACGTGTCTTCAATAACAGTCAAGCGCGACTGGCTGGCCGCAAAGGCCTGGCTTAAAGGGCAAATCCGGCACTCGCCAGGTTAAGAGCGGGCGTAACGGTCATGGCTCCTTCGGAGTGGAACCAGGTTGTCGATTTGTTCCACGCGGCACTGGAGCGGTCGGGTGAAGATCGCGTGCTGCTGCTTAATGATACTTGCGGCGTCCACACCCTTCTGCGGAAAACAGTAGAAGAAATGCTGAAGGAGCATGAGGCAGACGGTCACTTCCTCAGCGAACCGCTGCTGGCTGGCTCACCCCCCGCAGCCTCCTCCAGCCTTGTCGAGCTCAATCCTCGCTTTGAGCATTTCGTCCTGCTGGATCTGCTCGGACGCGGAGGTATGGGAGAAGTATGGTCGGCTCACGACGCTGAACTGGACAGAGTGGTAGCGCTCAAATTATTGCGAGCGGAAACGGCATCCGAATTAGACGCCGCGCATATCGCTCGCGAGGCGAAGGCAGCGTCCGCTCTGAACCATCCCAACATCGTTACGATCCACGGGCTGGTTCGATCCGAAGCCTGTTCGGGCATCGTGATGGAGCTGGTGCAGGGTCGCTCACTCGCAGAGTTGAGAGGCACTTTACTTCCTCTGAATGAAGTGCTGTCGATCGCTGCCCAAATTTCCAAAGCATTGGCGGCAGCTCACGTGAATGGCATCATTCACGGCGACATTAAACCCGAAAACATCATGCTGCGCGATGACGGGTACGTAAAGGTATTGGATTTTGGTTTAGCTCGCAGGGCAGTAATGGAAACCAGTGCCGGGGCACAGGTTCCTGTCTTCGGGACTTTGCGTTACATGTCCCCGGAACAAGCTCGCGGCGAGTCATTGACACCAGTCAGCGACATCTTTTCGTTCGGGCTTGTGCTGTTTGAACTCGCAGTGGGAAGGCGTCCGTTCGATGATGCATCACCGCTGGATGCATTGCAGGCTACCCTCACACAGGATCCGCCTGCGCCTGCTTCCGTGAATCCGCAAATACCGGCGGACCTGAATTCGCTCATTTTAGCCATGCTGGCAAAGGATCCTGCCGGCCGGCCTGTGGCTTCGGAAGTAGCCAGACAACTCGCTGACAATCTGCAGAAGTTCGGGGAGCGTGCGGCTCCCGCAAGGGCGCGTGCTGATGACGGGCTTGGACGCTGGTTCCGGCTGCCAGTGCTAGTGGCTGCTGTGGTGGTGTTGGCTGCTGGCTGGCTTCTATTCTTTCGGAAGGATTTGCCACAATTTGCAAATTTGCGGATTCAACCACTCACTTCGCAACCCGGCTGGGAGGGATCGCCGGCAATTTCCCCGGACGGCAAATCGATAGCTTTTACCTGGACCGAAAAGGCGGACACGCCGCCGCAGATTTACGTCAAGCAGCTAAACGACAGCGCACCGATAAGGCTGACCGATTCTCATTCTGAAGGCGCCATTGGATCTCTCGTATGGTCGCCGGATGGTAAATCGATCGCGTTCATGCGCCAGGTCAACGGATCAAGTCCCATCGTCGTCATACCCAGCTCAGGGGGAAATGAAAAGAAAATTCTGGACACAACAAGTCCGTATCTGTCAGCTCGTATCGACTGGTCGCCTGATGCAACGGAGCTGGCATTCTCGGACCTGTTACCGGACTCGGAACACCTCGCCATTTATTTATTTAATCTTAAAACCGGAAAACAACGAAGATTAACGTCCCTTCCTCGGGGAGTCACAGGCGATTGGAATCCCAGATTCTCGCCCGATGGCCGCACCATCGCTTTCAAAAGGGCCAGTGGATTCTGGGCCGACGATATGTATATCGTTCCGATTGCCGGAGGAGAGCCCCGGCGAGTCACGTGGGAGGGACGCGGAATCTGGGGGCACGCGTGGACGGCAGACGGCAAGGGCCTGATTCTGTCCTGCCAGCGGGGCACCACGATTTTCGGACTATGGCGGTTTCCTCTGACGACCAAAAGCCGCCCGGAACCGATCGTTCAGGGCGGAGTTGATGCGATTACGCCCGCTACCTCCCGCAATGCGGCTCGGCTTGCCTGGACGAACCAGATACAGGATGTGAATATCTATAGGGTCCCACTGGCTGGGGGTGAACAGCCGGTAAGACTGATTGCATCCACTTTGCGCGATCAGCACCCCGCCTATTCATCTGAAGCCCTGATTGCTTTCGTGAGCGATCGATCGGGTAGTCGGGAGATCTGGCTCGCGCGCGCCGATGGTACCGGCCAGAAGCGGATTACGAGCTTCAACGGTCCCGATGTCGGCGATCTTCAATGGTCTCCCGACGGACGTAACCTGGCTTTTTATGCAGAGCGCAAGGAGATTCGGACATCTTTATCATCGATTGTGACCCTGCAGGTATGCGGTGTGGGGGCCCGAAGCGTGTCACTTCAGGGATCAGAGCGGAAGTCCCCAGCTGGTCCGCCGATGGCGGGTTTCTCTACTTCGCCTCCGACCGAACCGAGCGATCGGAGATCTGGAAACAGGCGACTTCCGGTGGAGAGCCCGTACAGATAACACAAAACGGCGGCTATGCAGCACGCGAATCGAGGGACGGCAAATGGCTGTATTTTTCAAAGAACAGAAGTGAATCGATTTGGCGAATGCCTGTCCCTCGTTCTGGCAGCCAATCGGCTTCACCCGAAGAATTAGTGATCGGGCCGCCGAATCACGTCCAGCAAAAGGGTTGGACGCTTATTCCTGATGGAATTATTTTCACGGAACGCGCCGGAGGAGGAAAATCGAGCGCTCTTCGCGCTTATCAATTCTCAAGCAAACGCACCCGCCTGATCGTACCGTTGCCGGAGGGGTTTGAAGGCAACCGGGAGTACGGCATTTCGGTCTCATCGGACGCGCAGTGGGTTTTGTATTCACAGCTGGACAGATCGGGCAGTAACGTCATGGTGGCCGACATCCCTTAGGGCAAGTCCACGGGCCAGTGGCTGCTGCGCGGCGAAGGGCGTTCGTGGGACCCGAACCTCCGGCTCATAGTCCGGGGCGAACGTATGTTCGATTTGTCGGCTGGAGGTGAATGTCCAGCTGCTTGTTATGCTGGACATCCACCCTTTATCGATCCTGCCGGTATTGTGACGAATCAGTTCGGAGTGCCGGTCGATCGCCCGCGGCGCCGAAGTACTCGACTCACCCCGACCAGAAGTAGTGCCGAGGTCATCAGAGTGACGGTTCCAGGTTCCGGTGCTACCGTCGCCTGGTACGGCTGGCTTTGAGAAGAGGCTGCAAACGCAAGCTGACCGCCGGCGAGCGGGTCGCCGTTCCACCATTCCGCGCTCAGCAGGAAGTTTCCGGATTCGACCGTCCCGCGCGGCGCGGAAGCGTCCCAGGTCAACGCCAACAGGCCGGTCAACGCTGCGGCGTTAAACGGCGCTGTAGCAGTGGTGGCCGGGGCCAGAATCGGGAAATCAAAGATGAGGTCCGGTGTTCCGAACTGGAAAGAGCCTGGGGCCACGCCCGTGGTAACCAGCCAGAACGACGAGCTTTGGTTTTCGATCGAGTAGCCCCAGCCGACTGTCTCGCCCGGGGAGCCGGTGATCCGCCCGTCGACGGGCAGCACATTGAAGGTGTAGGTCTCGGCGGTCCAGGCCGGGACCGCCGCAAAGAGAAGAGCAGCTGCAAAGAAAAGTTTCATTGGGTCTCCTGTCAATTAACTTTATTCAGCGTTTACCGCACGACAAGCGATTGCGCTTCGCTGAACTTGAACGTGTCCGGCGCTCGCGAGTTTCCTGAGGTTATCGTCCCGCTCTCGGTGATGCTGAGCCGCGCAGCGTTAGCAGGAACGTTGACCTTCAGGAATACCGTGATCGAGTCGCCAGACTTCAGCTCGGTTAACTGGATCGGTGTCGTCGGGCTGACCACCGTCGCCTGGCCGCCGCCGCCAAGTGTCTGAAGCGTGATCGAACTCGATCGTGACCGACTGTGCAGTAACGCTGCCGTTGTTGTGAATCGTCAGCATCACTTCGATCTGCGGCTGCCGCGGCTGGTCTGCGGAAGACTGGACGGCGCGGATCGTCACGCTGGGTTTAGCCCCCCGCACGCCTTGGAGTTGTTCCGGCGCGATCGCAGCAGCGCCCCAGTTACAGCCGCCTACTGACGTACCGCCATTAATCTGAGTGCCGAATACCGGCGTGCACTGCACGCGGGGAAAGGGCCAGGCATTGAAGAAGGCCGGCCGATAGACACCCAGGCCTTTTTTCCATACCGGATTGAAGAGCAGTGTCAGCGTATCCGCACTCGGGGGTCCGTATTGGAAGCCATCGCTCGTACCGGTCGACGGGTAGTCGAGCTGGCTGATGCCCAACCAGCTATAGTCGGACAGTATCGTGGCTGTGCGGGGATCGTTATACCACTGATTGCTCAGGTCCGTGGGGTAGGTAAAGGGAATGTAGGCGGGGATGTCAAACGGATGGGATATAGGTGTCGAGGGAGATGGCCTGAAATCCTCAACCAAATAGCCATGAGGCTGTCTCGACAGCGGATATTTGCCCCAACCCATACCATCGTCGTAGTAACCGTTCGGCAGATAAGAGCCAATCCCATAAGCCGCCGCCATGATGTTCTGGTAGGCCGCCTGCTGAATGGCCGGCGTCATCTTAGTCAACATCGTGCTGGTCGCAGTGGTATCCCAGTACCAGGGCGAGGTTTGGTCTGTCTGTTTGGCCAGCATTTGACCCAGCGTGCTGAGCTTGCCCCAGTCCTGAAACACGAGCTTGAAAAGCGTGCCCGTTGAGTTCCCCTGATCCTTGAACTGGTCAGTCGCCTGGTCCAGCAGATTCGCGATCGTTGAGGTGAGATTGATCTTCTTATTGCCCTGCTGATCCGTTGCCAGACTGGTGCCGAAGTTAAAGGCGACGTCGGCCAGGCCGAACACGGGACCGATTTCAGGAATGAAGCCGGCCAGCCCGAGAAAGAAGTTCACCAGCGGTGCGGCCAGGCTCTGCGACGTTGCGCTCGGCGGTGGATTCAGCTGGGCCTTGATCGTGTTGTAGGCTGCCAGCTGCCCGGCAAGGGTGACATTGCCGGTGGCTTGCCAGAGGCCGGTCATATTGCCGTAGAATTTGAGGATGTCGTTGACGTAATTGAACTCTGTCAGCAGCTGGCTGCGGACTTTGCAGAAGTTCGCATCGGCGCCTGAGTCGGGGACGTCGCAATTCTTGCCGCCGGAATCAAGCATCCCCTGCAGCGTGGTCTTTTGGCTGTCGAAGTCCTTGTCGAGGTCGTCATACAGGTCCCGGATGTTGCAGCCGCTGCATAATTTGCCGCTGATGTACTGGAACGCTTGAACCTCCAGGTCTGAGGACGGACCCACAAACGGCTGGTAAGGCGCGGCGAGAGCGTCGTAGAAGCCCAGGTTGGCGAACCCGCTTGTATCGGCGTTCAGCGGACTGTACCAGTTGCCGCGGCCGCTGCGCGCCAGCACGCCGTGCAACTCGCCGGTCGGCCGGACATTCGCGCTGATTTCCGGATAGACGGAGCTGGACTCGCGTGCCCGTTTGCGGGCGCCCTTCGTGCCGTTCGGCGGCGGCGGCGCTCCCACAAGCGAGTAGGTGTCACTCTGAGTGAGATAAACTATCGTCTCCCAGTAGCCGCCGAGTTGGCGAATCTCCTGCCCGAGCGGGTAAAAGCGTCCATCGCCGTCAGTGCCGAAGTTCCAGTTGGCCGGGATTGGATTGCCGTTACTGCCGAGAAAGACGAGCCGCGTCTCGTCGGTGAGACCATTCCCCAGCAGCGTGTTGAGGTCCGCGATCAGGCGCTGAATCTCGACGTCGGATGAGCCGGTGCAGTACGTGTTGTTCGCATACAACGTATTCGGGTCTTCGCGGTCCACAATCACCAGATGGAACGCGTTCTGACCATTGCAGTTCACAAGGTACGAACTTGCCACCGTATAGGTTTTCTGGCCCACGGTGATGTCGCCGTTCTTCGTTTTGATGTCATAACGCAGAAAGTCGGTCTGAATGAACGTGTAGTTGCCTTGGGAGTCCGTGGCCAGATAGCCGGTAACCGGACGCGTGCTGTTCCACCGCGAGACCGGAGCCGTCCCGGGCGACAGCCCGACGACGCCGACGAACGCCAAAGGGACATAGGGAACCGCACCCAACTCGGTGGTCCCTCCATATCCGGGATTCGATGCCGAGCCATCTCCCACCAACTTATAACCGACAGACCATACGGGAAACCCGTAGGAGCCGGCCGTATTCACCATGATCATGGCGTCGGGGTATTGGGTTGAAATGTTCGTCAGGGCGGCAACCGCGGCGTCGCCTGAGTTGAGGTTGCTGTTGACGAGTACATCGGGCATGTCCAGATGGTTCCTGTTAGGCTGCCGTCTGAGCGCGACGAGATGAAAACTGTTGCTTGCGCCGTTTAAGGTTGTGCCGCCGATGGTGATGTTTCCATTCGATCCATCGAAGGCAACGGGAATGATCGAGCGAATCGGAACAGTGTTGCTGGGCGGGGGCGTTGTCTGCCCCGGAGTAGAACGAACACTCGCGAGGCAGAGCAGGACGGCAAGCAGATTGGTCGAGATCCTGCCGGCTCGGCTCCTGATTTTCAGATAAGTAGAATTCACAGAATTACTCCTATTTTTCATGCTGTTTGTGGGTTAAAAAGCCCTGCCTGGCGTAAGGGCGTCGAGAGACAGACATTGCGCCACTCATTGCCTCCGGGAAAATTCCGTTAGCTTGTGGCTTATAAAAGTGGGCTGAGAGCGAGGAGGTGAAACCCCGGGCTTTTACCGGACCAGGTTGTGCTTCCGTTAGATTGCGCGAAAGTGGAAGGGGCGGTAATTGCCAGGCAAACCGTTAGCATTAACCCGATCGTGACTGCCTGACATATCCTTACGCCGGTTGTCCGATCAGACAAAATAACGAACGAAAAAGAGAACAGATCCCCGTATTTCACCGTGCTGCTTTTACCTTTCTGAAAGCGCATTTTGCGCTTCCGACCCGATAAAGCGCAGGAGTACGGAATTCCGTATCATTTTTTTTGCGTAAAAACAGCGGCGCGTTTTGTTAACAGCTAGCCGTCAGCTGGACTACATGGCGCCTTCCGTTTAGGTGGGGAAGTCGTGCCTCACCGGTACACGATGGTCTGCTCGGCTTCGCGAGCAAATGACGCACGACTCTCTCTACATCACAACTTTGTTGAGATCGGCATTCCAGCCCATCCGGCGACCATTCTTCAGAGACAGATTTGCGAGCTGAACCACCAGCGCTGCCTGGAACCCAAGACGCATCGGAGCTGTGGGTGTCTTGCGCGATCGAACACACTCCAGAAAGTTCTGGACGTGCAGATCCGTTGCCCAGCCGAAGCCTTTTTCTGATCGCCTCTCGAGTGCGGGGGTGTCTTCGGCTCCCTCCCGGAAGACGCGATAGTCTTCACGCCCGATATCCATTCTTGCTTTGTCGCCGTCAAGATGATTCATTTGGTCGTTGCGAGTCTTATAGTGCATCGCAGCGTAGTTAATCTGGAAGACGGCGATAAAGTCCTCCGGATACTCGGCCGTTACCACGACCGACTCCGCAGTATCATACCCGGCCTTGTGGGGCTTCCCGGAAGCCGCCGTCACGCGCAGCGGGTAACTGGCATTCATCAGCAGGTGAATACCGTCGTAGACATGAGCGCCCTGATCGGCAACAATGCCGCCTGCATAGTCGGAGATCTCGCGCCAGTTGCGGAACACGAACGGATCCGGCGGTCCGCCTTTCCTGACCGGACCCTGCCACTGCTCCCAGTCAAGAGGACCGTCGAGTTTCTGCCGTGCGCTTACTGCCATCGCCGACGTAGTTGTTGAGCCACCACGAACGCACCATTCGGACCGTCCCGAGGGTTCCGTCCGCGACAACCTTCCGGCCCTCGAGATAGAGGTCGTAACTGCGCCGCTGCATCCCGACCTGAATGATCTGTTTGGTTTTTCCCTCAGCGTTAACCAGGGCGACACCTTCCTCCGGAGTATGGCAGAGCGGTTTCTCGACGTAGACATCCTTTCCGGCTGCGATGGCGTCGAGGACCATCTGCGCGTGCCAGTGCTCAGGCGTCGCAATCAGGACGGCATCGATCGTCTTGTCCCCGAGCAGTTGCTTGTAATTCCGATATGCCTTAGGTGCACTCCCCTGAGCCTTCGCGGCGGTCGAGAGCCCTCTCTCGAGGTTCGGCTCATACACGTCGCAAATGGCGGAAACTCGCAAGCCGGAGTTCTTCTGAAACGTACTCATCACGAGAGTGCCGCGGCCGCCCGCACCAATCACTCCTAGCGAGATCGAATCAGAAGGTGCGGCGACGAGCATCGCGCCGCCGCTCACAAAACAGAAAGATCGTCTGTTCATCCTTTTCTCAACTTAAAACAGGAGCTTCAAACCAAACGACAAAACACGGCCGGGTCCTGCAGCGTTTACCGCACCGAAGCCGCCGGTCGGATTGCCGCTGGCATCGAACCGAACCGTTGTGCCGACGCCGGTAAAGTTGGTGTGATTAAAAATGTTGAATGACTCGGCCCGGAACTGCAGTCGCTGGCGTTCTTTAATCTGGAAGTTCTTCAGCAGGCTCAGGTCCCAGTTCTGGAATCCTGGTCCGATCAGAATATCTCGACCGCTGTTGCCCCACACTCCAGCCGGCATCAGTGCTGGATTTACAAAAACCTGCGTATCGAACCATCTCGCCGGAGTACGTTCACCTCCGCTGAGGTTCGGATTTCCCGTCACGCTCGCGCGCGCGGAACTCGCGCCGATTCGGCCGATGTCGCTCGGAACCGTCACCGATTGAGGTGCGCCGCTCTGCATCGCGGTAAAGCCGGACAGTTCCCAGCCGCCGAGGATCAGACGCGCAGGTACGTTTGCGCTGTGCGCAAAAAACGGCAGCGTGTAAATGTAGTTGAAGTTCAGCAGGTGGGCACGGTGAATGCTCGACAGGCCCACATCGAGCTTCGGATTGTAACTATCCTGAGGCGTGCCCCCGCCGATCGTATCCATGGTCTTTGAGAACGTATAGTTCACACCAAACGACAGCCCGGCGCTCATTCGGCGCGATGCACTGACCTGAAGGCTGTTGTAGTTCGAGTTGTCGCTGTTGTCGCGAAGGCTGATGTTCCCCCAGCCCGGATACGGCCGCAGTGCATTGACGTTGATCGTTGAGTTTGGAGGACTCAGTCGGGTTCCCAGCGGCAGCTGATTAAGGTTTCGGAAATACGTGAGGTGACGCCCCAAATTGCCGACGTAATTGACCTCCAGGATCATCGATCGCGGCAGTTGCTGCTGCACGCCGAAATTGTAAGAGATGACGCTCGGTGTCGGCAGTTTGTCCGGCCAGGCATTCAGGTCCGATGGGAACGCTCGTGCCGTTCCCCCGGCCGGATTATCAATGTTCCCATCAAAGACGTTGGCGATCTTGACGAATGGCGGATTTTGCGCCTGCCCGCTTAACTGATTCGATCCCACACGGTCATAGAACATTCCGAATCCGCTGCGGATGGCCGTCCTGCCGTTCCCGAAAACGTCATACGCAATCCCGAGCCTGGGTCCCCAGTCATTGTGATTCGTCGTCGAGCCACCATCCGGAAGACCGACGAACAACCGCTGAACATTCGGATCGTCGTACTGCGGCAATCGGCCGTTCGCCGCATCGGGAAACGCGCTGCCGTATATCCCGATTCCGTTATACGGGTCGCCCGTGTTCGGCAAAATGGAGCCGTCGGCTGGACTGACCTGAGGCGCTTTAGTGCGATCAAACAGGCGCGGCAACCACGTGGACGAATTACCCTGTGCATTCGTGAAAGGAGGAATGATGTTGTACCGGAGTCCGATATCCAGCGTCAGCCGCCGCGTCATCTTCCAGTTGTCCTGAGCATAGAACTCATACTGACTGAATCTTGCCCACCAGACCGAATCCGCCTCGGGCTCTGTGTAGTTCTGAAAATTGCCCAGCAGGACATCGGCGACGGCATTCCTCGAACTCCGGGCCGCCGACGTGTTGAAAGTGACCGACCCCTCGTCCCGCACATTCGTGTTCTCGTTCTTGCGAGCGCGCGTGATCTGAGTTCCGAACTTCAACGTGTGTGGGCCAACTACCTTGCTGAAGTCATCGCGCCAGGTAAACGTACCGTTTCCATTCTTGATCCGGTCGCCCGAGTTATATCCGGCAAAGCCGGCGATATTCACCTGTGGAGCGACGTTGGAACGATTCGCCGGATAAATTTCAGGGAATGTAAGGCCGAGTGCCGGACGCAGAATGGCCGAGTCGTCAGGAGTTCCATGAATCGAGTTCTTGCCGATACTGAAGCTGAAGTAGTTGATCATGCTCGGCGAAAATGAGTGTTGCAGGCTGATGGAGGTGATGTAACCAGGCCGCGGGCGTGGGTTCGGAACAAAATCAAGCGTATTGTTGCGAAACGGGAATACAAGTTCCCACTTGTCATTAGTGAGCCGGTATGAAATTTGTGTCTTCTGCGAGACGTTGTAGTCCAGTCGCAGTAATTCCTCCCGATAGTCGGTTATCGCAGTTCCGTTTGCAACATAGTTGCCGCCGGGACCCAGAAAATTCGGCTGCGGATACGGCTTCAGGAGAAACGGTCCGTTCTTAGACCAGCGAGACTGGGGCACCACGCGATCTGCAAAAGGTTGTCCGGTGTCAGGATCAACCGGCGCGGCCAGTGACGAACCGCGAAAATCGCCCACTCGTTCGAGTGCGGTTGGAACGACGTTCACGCTGTTCTGGCCCTGGCGAATATACTTCCATTCTTCGCTGTAAAAGAAAAATAGTCTGTCCTTTTGCGAATTGAACTTCCCCGGAATGTAAACGGGCCCGCCAATGGTTCCACCGAAGTCGTTAAACCGGAGCGGATCCACCTTCGCCGCGAAAAAGGATCTGGCATCGAACGTATCGTTGCGCACGAACTCGAACAGAGTCCCATGGAAGGCCTTGGTCCCGCTCTTCGTGACGAGATTGATGGTTGCGCCGGCCCTGCCTCCAAACTCGGCAGAATAACTTGAAGTGTCCAGCTTCACTTCGGCGATGGCGTCAATATTCGGATCCACCAGACCATTGCTGTTCGCGCCATTATCATGATTCTCAGCGCCGTCGACCATAAAGTAGCTGGACTGCGTGCGAATACCGTTAACGCGCTGCTGATCGAGAGAAAGTTGCGGGTTGAAGACGTTGAGCGTAGTGGCGACGACCCCCGGAACAAGACGTAGCAGCTGTGTATACTCACGTCCATTCAGGGCAATCTGACTGACTTGTTGTTCGCTGATTACCCGGCCGATGTTGCCCGAGGTCGTCTGCACTTGCTCGGCTGCGGCCGAGACGGAAACGGACTCGGACAGTTGTCCCACTTCGAGACGAATGGAGACTTCTCTGCTCGACGCGGCGTCCAGAACAAGCCCATTCTGCTCGAAAGTGCGAAAACCCTCGTGCTGCACTCGAAGGTCGTAACTTCCGGCTTGCAAAGTGGGAAACACAAACAGCCCGGCCGTGTCAGATTCGGTCTGGAGTTTTTGCCCGGTAGCCGGGTTGGTGGCTATAACCGTGCAATTTGGGATCGCTGCTCCGCTGCTGTCGGATATTGCGCCGGAGATTCTGCCGAAATTCGTTTGAGACCAGCACACGCCGGCAAGAAAAGTGGCCGTGCAAACAACTCGCCGAATGGAATTCATCGCAAACTCCCCTCGAAGCTTGTACATTTCCTTCGTTCGGAACAGCAACATCCTTTCTCAACGTCGAGGTGGTTGTCAACACGGGTGTGACCACCCGCATCAGCCGCCGGACGATTACAATCCAGATATCGTGGATATCCGACTGATTCATCACGTCAGCATCACCGTCTCAGACCTCGAACGGTCAAAGGTGTTTTACAGCGACATCCTGCGGCTGACCGAAATTACCCGGCCGCCCTTTCCGTTTCCGGGCGCGTGGTTTCAGATCGGTGCGGATCAGCATGTGCATCTCATCGTGCATGCCGACGCAACAGTCCGCGGCATGAAAGGAATCGACACGCGCGACAACCATTTCGCCGTGCGCGTAAGGAGCTATCGGGAAGCAGTCGAGTTCCTGCAAGTCCAAAGGGTACAACGAAGACGGCGACGACCTCGACCTGAAGAAAATGAAGCTGCAGCCCCACGCGACAGCAGGGTTTCCGCAGATCTACATCCTCGATCCGGATCGCCATGTGATCGAAATCAACGCCGAACAACTGGATTAACCGGTGTTGCAGTGAACAGGATCCCGACTGGCGGAGTCGGCGCATACCGAACGTCCAGCTCCAGCCGAACGAAACGCGGCCATCCATAGCCCGCCCGCAAATCCCACTGGATTACCTGGCCAGGCTCGCCGACATCCCCCTTCTGCTTCGGCTTCTTAACGGAAACAGCGTCTTCCCAAAGAACCTCGCCTTTTGGTCCTGGGCGCCGCATCGTGACCACGAGATACGCCGGAACGTTCACCTTGCACTGCACCCGCGTCGGCGTCTTCTTATCCATTGGTACCGAGGGCAACACACGGCGCACCGATGGAAGTCGTACCGAATCCTCCCTCGCACCCTGCGCAATCCAGCGCCGAATCAGTGCAATCTGTGCCGGAAGCAGAGGCGTGCTGTCTTTCGGCATGCGATGGTTAGCACCCCGTCTGCCCTCGATGAAATGAACCATCAGGCTGCGGTCCGGATCGCCCGGGACGACCACCTTGCCCAGATTTCCGCCCAGCATCAGATCACGATAAGTTCGAAGATTCAGGCCGCCGGAATCTCCGTGGCAGCCATAGCAATTCATCGCTAACAGGGGAGCGATCTCACGGCTATAGCTCACGGAGCTCCCGGACGGCGCGGCGAACGCAATAATGCCGGCCCAATCAAAGCTGCGGAGAGTCGCAAATCGATTTAAAAGTACAGTTTCAGCGCAAGCTGAATCTGTCGCGAGGTGCGCTGATAAACCGTCGGACTTCCGGCGCTGGTAATCTTGCCGACGCCGGTGAAGCCGATAGTCGCATTCGGGTTGTTGAACTGAGGAGTATTCAGTGCGTTGAAGGCCTCCGCACGAAACTCAACTCGGCGGCTCTCAGTGAAGCGAAAGCTCTTGAACAACGACAGATCGATCTGCTTCGTCCCGGGCCCGTAAAGGATGTTTCTGCCGGAGTTTCCAAAAGTGAATTGCGGCGGCGCCGTGAACGCGCTCGCATCAAACCAGTGGTCAATCGAGCGCTGATCCGACGGCAGTACGCCTGACGCAATCCGGTTCGGAAACTGCGTTCCGGAACCCGTATTTAATGTGCTCGTCTGCATCACAGGCGTGAATGGCAGACCTGTAGCCAGAGTGAGAATATTGTTAATCTGCCAGCCGCCGAGTACCGCGTCGACCGTTCTGCCTGAACCCGACATCCACTTACGCCCGTGGCCGAACGGTAACTCGTACGTTCCGCTTACGGCGAGTTTATGGCGGATATCGAATGTGGAGCTCGCATGCTGTGCCTCGAGGTCACGAGAGTTTTGGATCGGCGTATTGCTCGATTCGCCGCTCGTATCATCAAGGCTGTGGGACCATGTCCACGCCCCCGTCACACGCACAGCTCCCAGCCGTCGCTCCACCTGGGTCTGCATTGAGTTGTAGGTCGAATTTCCCCAGGGAACCACGCCCGTAGCATCCGACAAGTTCGGATACGGTCGTCGAGCCGCGACCGCGCCGGGTCCAGGGATCGGCTGGTTGATATTTAGTCCCACTGCATCGACGTACGTGCCCTTTCCACCCACGTAACCGATCGTTGCGACCATACCCAGCGGCAGTTCACGCTGTATGTTGAAGTTCCACTCGTACATCGTCGAGGTTTTGCCGTCTTGCGGCCAGTAATAGAAGCCACTGCCCGGGATCGGCCATAGGTCCGGACGCGCGGCCGGGAATCCGGCAGAGATCGGCAGAGCAGCGGCATAATTGTTCGCGTCATTGGCCGTAACCAGTGTTCCGCTGAACGGCGCATTCTTTGCCATCGAGTTGCCGGATGTGACCGTCTTGAAGCTGTAGAATATTCCGCCGCCTGCACGGATCACCGTTCTCGGTGTCACCGTGTACGCGAACCCAAGCCGCGGCCCAAGTTGCCACGGTCGTCCCTGAACGACGGAGTCTCCTGTAAACGGAGCAGTGCCTACCGGTACGAGCGTCCCTCCGTTGTCGGGAACGAATCCGGCAAGCCGATTGTGACGCTCCTTCCATGCGGTGATGCTGTCATTTCTCAGACCGATATTAATCGTCAGCTTCGAATTCACTCGCCAGTTATCCTGTACAAACCAACTGAAATAGAATCGCTGCAAACTGAAGAACTTCGTCACGTCAAGCCGCGAGCTGATCGGATTGCCGAAGAGGAAGTCCGCAAGTCCGAAGTTCGAATAGATGCCGCTGAACGTGTACGACCCGTTCGGAGCACCGGGAGAGTAGAAGGCAAAGCGGCGCGACATGTAGTCGAACCCGAACTTCAGGTCATGGCGGTTGCGGACCCAGCTGAAAGCCTGATCGATCTCCCAGTTGTTATTCACCTTCTGCAAGCTTCCTGCGCCGTCGCCAAGCCCTGTCATTCCGCTGATGTTCGTGGTCGTAAACCCCGGCGTCGAGCCGTTGCTGTTCGCATTCGGAATCCCCAGTTGCTCCGCGATGTTCCCGTACTGCGTACCCGAATCGTAAATGCCCTGAATCATGCGCGAATAGCCGACACGGGCCTCGTAATAAGCAGCCGGGCTTAGCGCACGTCCATAGCCGATCACTCCCTGGTGGCTCGGAATCAGCACGCGGCCCGGACGGCCGGGTCCCGTGCCGATTGCAGGTTCGGGCAGATTTCCCGGATTGTACGTATCGGCATCCTCCCATGAGTAACGTCCGAAGATGGAAGTTGCGCTGGTGCGATAGTCGATTCGCGTGTTTGCCTGGTTAACAGTGTTCGTCTGGACAGGGTTGTACAGGAAGTTGTTCACCTGGCCTGGTAAATTCTGTGCCGGGTACAGCTTGATCATGTTGGCGGCGGTCGGATTGATTGCTGTCGGCGGAATCACATTGTTCGGCAGAGGAGTTCGCGGATTTGAGCGGGGATCATAAACGATAGTCCGCGGCAACAGGGCAGAGAAGTCACCTGCTCGAAACGCATCCGTCGGAACCGTGCTCAGGTACGTCTGTGCCTGGCGCACACGTTTCCCTTCGTAATCGAAGAAGAAGAACAGCTTGTCCTTACCGTTGAAAACCTTCGGAATCTGAACCGGACCCGCCAGATTAAACCCGAACTGGTTTAGCTTGAACGGAGGTATCGGGTTGCTGGCAGAATCAAAGAAATTCTTTGCGTCAAATGCCGAGTTCCGCAGAAACTCATAAGCGACCCCGTGATATTGATTGGTTCCCGATTTGTAATTGACGTTGATGATGCCCTGACCGCCGCCGTATGCTGCCGGCGCTGAACTGGTCTGCACTCGGAACTCATAGATCGAGTCAACCGGGGGAAAGAAAATCAGGACGCCCGCGTCCGTATCAACGCTGTTGATGCCGTCAATCAGATACGTCACATCCTCCACCGGAGCCCCGTTTATCACAGCCCCGTTGGTGCCCCGGCCGCTGGTATACCCAAGCACCCCGGAAGCACCGCCGACACCGGTCGTAACGCCAGGGGCAAGCTGCACCAGTTGCGTGAAGTTGCGTGTGTTTAACGGCAGATCCACAATCTCACGAGCCTGTTTTATCTGGCCAATTTCTGAGGACTCGGTCTCAATCGTCGGCGGAGCAGCTTCCACGACCACTTTCTCGGTCACATTCCCAAGCTCCAGCGACATGTCCATTTGAACGCGCTGGCTTACGCCGACATTCACCTCGATCGACCGCTCTTTAAATCCCGTCATTCTGACCGTGACTGTATACTTGCCCGGAGTCAGCGGGAGCGAGTTGTATTCACCGGAAGTCGATGTGGTGACGTCGCGTGCCACATTCGTGGTCGTACTGCGAATCTGCACTGGTGCGCCAGCGATAGGAGCATTTTGCGGATCGCTGACGATACCGACGATCAGTCCCTGCTCGAATTGACCATACACTGCGAAACACGCCAACAGTACGAGTAATGCACTGCGCATCGAACTTCCTCCTGCTCTCACGCCCGGTCCGTCACGGAGTGAGGTTTAGCGGTGACCTGCTTTGATTGGCTGCCCGTCGCGGAACTGAATCTCGATCATCTTTTCGCTCGTCGGAATTCGTGCCGCAACTTTCTTCGTGTAGGCGTCATAAACTACGCCGCCGTCCGGGTATGCGTACTTCCCGTCAATACTGAAGGAAACCCACCCCGGCTTCGGCGTCTGTTTAGGATTTTCGAAAATCGGCAAATCTGCAACGTGCTTCGCTGGAAGACTGGTCACGTCGAAGACATATACGTAGCCGTATATTCCATCCACGAACCAGATCTCTTTCTGATCCGGCCGCAAATTAATCCCGTGGCTCATCGTCGAGTGTGGCTTGCGTGCCGGCACATTTGGCATTTGTGCCAAACGCTGCTCCGGTGTGTGCCATTCCACTCGCTGCAGCACCTTGCCTCCGAACTTGCCGTCCGCGCGCTTGCCCTCAGCGATCTCGAACCCGAGCAACCAGTCAACATTCGCGTAAACGTACTTTTCGTCGTTGCTGACGACGAAAGGACGAATGCCTTTCCCGAACGGACCTGCCTTTCCGATGACTGCATTCGTGCCCGTATCGGCGATAAAGATCCACGGCACGGTCAGCACCGACATGTACACGCGCGACCCCGACGGATTCATCCACGTGTTGTGCGGACCGATGCCTCCAATCGGATGATCCGTGTAGTTCTGGCCGTGCTCGGTCTTGATCTTTGCCTGTACATCGCCGTTAGCGGCATTCAGGACCCACCACGAATCGCTGTCGCGCAACGGCACATACAGACGCTTGCCGTCAGGCGTTATTGCCTGACTATCGGCATAGCCCCCTTCATAGTGTCGTCGCCAGTCGATCTTGTCGCTCGCGAGATCAATGCAGAGCAAATCGTCTTTCAGATTCGATGTCAGATACAGCTTTCCGAGCGAGACACTGGCCGAAATGCCTTTGTACTCCGCGGTGTCCGGAACGTCAAAGCTGCGAAGTAGTTTGTGACCGTCATTGATGTCGTAGATGCTGACGCCAGTCTTGTTCGTGATATAAAGCAGGCGTTCGATTCCGTCGACTACCTTGCCGTGGCTCTTAGTGGAACCTGCGGCGTGGGTCCGCATAAAAGAGGTCGCACCACCGATCATGAGCAGTGCTGCCAGCACACAACCGAAGCTTATTCGTCCAGTACGTGAGTACATAACCCTCATGGTCGATGAATTTATCACATCGGCCACGAATAGCGTCCGAATCTTAATTGAAGACGTCTAATTGCAACAACACCCCTGCGATGTTGAGGGAAAAGCTGCCCCAACGCTGGTGTATCGGTTCGTGGTTGCGTTGAACCAGATCGGGTGGCGCCGTGTCGCGTGACAGTCGAATTGAAACCCGCAGGTCCTGAGCGTGCAGGCGACGTCTCCATACCTGAACCCCGAAAGCCGCCCCGTCAGGCGGCGAGAACTATCGCCTGGTCGCGACGCCCCGTTGTGGTCGGAAGGGGGACGTCGTCACGCTCCCGGCCGCCTTCGTTTACCGTGCGAGCCACATCGCGAGCGATCTCAAGAGCGTCCGCCACAGTGCGGCCCTGAGCCACCATTCCCTGCAGTTCGCCCGAGGTCGCGAGGAACAGCCCCTGCGGCAATTGCTCAACTTGGATGCGGATAGCCAGTTCCACAGGTCTCACGCTAACCTTTCGTCACCGAGCGACGGAAGTAAGGAAGTCAGATTTGGCTGACCAGCTAAGGTCGGCAACTGGACAACTCCAGCTCCGCCAACCGCGTTCCGCATCATTGTCAGCGGACCCCTTCCGGAGGTCCGATTGCAAACTAAATGTAAATTTAAAGAAGCATTTTATGAACCCGCAGCGGTCTAGAGAGCCGATGCTCAAAACACTGGTTTTCCTCGCGATCAGCTTCGGTGTTTGCAGCTATTACCTGTGGCTCGTCCGCGCCGGGAACGGGAAGTTCGAGTGGCACGGTGATCAGAACGGATATTACGATCTGCAGGGACGGGCCTTTGCGTCCGGGCAGTTGCAACTGCCAGTGGATCCTCCGCCCGAGATGCTCAAGCTCCGGGACCCCTGGGACCCTGTCGAAAATGCGCCATACCGGCTTCACGACGCCGTTCTGTTCAATAACCGCTATTACCTCTATCACGGATCCGGACCGGCGTTACTGTTGTTTGCCCCATGGCGACTCGTAACCGGCAGTGACATGCCTCAGCACTTTGGCTTGTTTCTGCTGATTTTCGGGGGTTACTTATTCAGTGCCGGGACGCTGCTATACCTGCTTGGGGCTGCAGACGCTTCGCCCGGACCGGCGACACTCATTCTGCTGCTCATAACACTTGGCTGCGGACACTCGGTGCTGTTTCTCACAAGCCGCGTCGCCGTGTACGAAATAGCTATTGCAAGTGGCTACTGCTTTCTCGCCGGAGCGTTCTTTTTTCTGGCGCGTGCCGCTGCGAAGAACTGGAGCAAGGCATCCCTTGCTTTCGCCGGATTATTCTTCGGTCTCTCGATTGCCGGACGCCCTCATCTCGGACTCGCAGCATGCGTTACCGCAATCGTCTTTGGAGTCGTCGCGCTGAGGCGGCCGCACGCTGACACGGCTGAAACCGGACGACCGGCGCAAATCCTGCCGTCACGTCAAGGCGTGATCTGTTGCGCAGCCGCTTTCCTCGTAATTGCGATGGCTATCGCATGGCACAACTGGGCACGGTTCCGGAATCCCTTTGAGTTCGGTCACCGATATCAGCTGACATACGCTGTAAGCCATCGACAGGTCACGTTCACTCCGCACAATGCAGCCGTGGGGAGCTATTTCATGTTGTTCGCTCCACCGCAGTTCAGCGGCGTCTTTCCGTGGTTCAGGCTGTACCTGCGTAACCCGTTTGGACTCGACAACTACGACTGGCCCGACGGATATTTCATTGAGCCTTGCGGAGGAGTGCTGTTCTTCGCGCCTTTAGCGTTCTTCGCGTTTTTTATACCTCGGAAATTACCCGTTGCCGTGCGCGCAGTCGTCCTGTCTGTCATGTTTTCGGCCGTCGCGGTGTACGCGTTTTTGACCGCAACCAGTCTGATGTCAGAGCGCTTTCAGGTGGACTTTTTACCATGGTTGCTCCTGGTCGCGCTGTTCAACGCATCGGTATTACTCAGGCGGTCTCAGGGACTCTGGAAGAGGGCGGGATGGTGTGCGCTGGCGTTGCTGGCCGCGTGGAGTTTCGTCGCGAACTTCGCACTGGGAATTACCGGTCCCTACGATGACATGCTGACAACGCGCCCCGAAAGCTACCTCAAAATCGCAAGCTGGTTCACTTTCGATACGCGTCACTTGCCGCTTCTGAATCCGGAGATCGCGGTTGACCTGCGGTGTCAGTTCGAAACCTATGGTCCAGGATTGCGAGAGCCGCTTGTGACCTTGGGACACTTCGCTCACCGATACTCACTCATCGTCGAACACGACAAAGACAAGCTTCGGTTCGTGTCGCAGGGCGCCGGATCGGAAGATCGTTCGTATGAGATGGCGCACCCGCGCGACAGGATGGTCGCAATCTCTCTTCGGTATGAACCATGTGCGGGCAGGATGACCGTCAGCGTCGATGGACTGCCTGCGATACAGCATGACATTAAGACGGTGGTGACGGCTCCCTCGCAGCTCGTCATTGGCGAAAACAGGGTCGACTACTTCGCTACATATCCGAAGTTCACCGGCAAGCTTGAGGTGCTGCGAGCAGATGTGCGTCCGAATATTGTGCCGTGCAACCATCCCCCGGATGTCCACACCAGCCTCGGCCGCTCCGTCCCTGGCCGAGGCTGTGCGACCGCGCTCCAGACTTCACCATGCGCACTTGCAGCGCTGGATTGGGTTGCGGATTAAGCGAAGGAGTGCATCCTCTGCAAACGCGTCCCAGCGCGGTGTCCTGAAGAAGAGGAACTACTGCGTGCTACTCTGTGTTCCCCTGCTCAACACCTTCTGTCCAACCGCCCGCCCCATTGCCAGCCCCGCATCGACATCGAAACGAGTGTGGATTCCCGCATAGAACGTGGACAGCCCTGCATCGATCGCCTGTGCGTTCATCGCGTCGGCGTCCGCCGGAAACAATGACCCAAGCACTACCGCAATGCTCCCTGAAGCGCAGGCATGGCCGGAGGGAAATCCCGGGTGTGCCGGATTTGCAAATAGCGTAACGACGCCGGAATCCACCATGCTTGGCCTTGGCTCCAGATATGTATACTTGGCATCCCAGCAGGCAACAGTCGCATCGTATTGTGCGATCGCAGCGAGCGCGTAGGTTCGGGCCGCTTGCGGAGGGTTGCTGTCCCAGCGATGCTCAAAGATCTCGCGGTGCACCGTATCGAGCCAGGGCGTGATAAACGACGGCTGCCAGAACCAGGCCGAATGTGTCGTCGCATTATCCCTGACCTGTGTCTTGACCTCATTCACCTGACCCGCGGCTTCAGCTGAACCGGACGCCGGCGGTGCTGGTGGCCGGAACTCAGCTCCCGACGCTAGTGCCCAGGTACGCCACTGACCCGCGAGTGGAGTCACCGGACTCGGATTCCCCCAGACGCCTGCACTCGCCGGAAATGAACCGGAAAAAGCTGCGTCCGAGCCGTCCTGTTTCGCATAAGCGACAACGGCTTCGCCTGTCGACTGGCCGAGTTTCTGGCCGGCGGTCACATCCGCCGGATATTGCACACCCGCATAGAGACGTGATCTTGCAGCTTCGGCCGCGAGGCTTTCAAACACGTCGGCCTTATCCGGAAACAGATAGCCCAATACCCGTGAAGCCGCGCTTGCCGTCGCCGCATGCTCCGATGGATACGACGGGCTGAGGGGCACTGCGACACGCGGCATGATCGCAGAATCTTTCTCACTCGGCCGCTGGCGGTTGTATGTGTACTTCGAATCCCACGTTGCAACGGTCGCGTCATGCATTGCGGCGCTTACCAGCGCCATAGCTCGCGTACTCAGCGTCGGCCCCACATTCCGGCTCGTAAGCTCCTGCATCGTGATCTGCATCCATCTGTAAGCAGGCGGTCCCGCGTCCCAATACGCGACCTGATTGAGCGTGTTCGAGTCCGCTTGCGCCATGAAATCTTTCAGCCAGCGCAGATCCGTGTTTTCATCTCCATAAACAGATGGGGAATCCGCTCGGAACTGATGACCGGAAGTAATTACCCAGGTAGGCCATGAGCCTGCAGCAGGTTCTGTTTGAGCGTGAGCAGTGCCGGCCATTGCGGCGATTGTCAGTGCGGTCCAGAGGAAAAGTCGGTTCATTAGATTGTCCTTCCGCTTTGCACTACCTGAGCCGTAGCCGATTTATTCCAGCGAACGAGACCAATCGGAAGTCGTCCGAATCGACGCTGTGCGAAAGCCAGGAATTAACAATAAAGTGAGGAGAATTACTGCTGAAGAAGCTGAACGAATTGCTTCAGCTCTGCTGAATTTAGGTCCGACACAGCCCAGTATTCCATCCCAGCCCTCGACCAGTGGATCAGGTTGTACCCCTGACGGGTGCGGGATTTCTCAGAGACCCCGAGTGCTTCGTTCGAAGACGGCCAGACAAACACGTTAATAATGTGTTGGCGACGTCGGTACACGAGAGCCGCGACAGGTCGGTTCACGTAATCCAGCCGGCCACCGACCAGTGGGAAACCTTCCGATGCAGTATCCCGAACGGGAGGAGAGAAGTCGAGCTTGCCGTTGAACCACGGCTTGACCGTATGGTTATCCGTCGAAATCACGTCCGTGAGATGATCCAGCATCAGCGACCGCACGTGATCTGTGAGCACAACTTCCGCAGTAAGATCGTTGTTTCTCATTGGGGTCGTGCCAAAGCGCCACACGAGCAGGGCGGCAATCACCATCGACGCAGCCAGCGCGAGCCAAACTGCAGGTTTTCGACGCACACCTTCGAATGCACTGGCTTGGCCATCGTCCGCCTTACGCACAGCGGTCCGAATCCGCTTTTCGAGTCCTGCCGGTGCCCTGAAGCTCAAATCGGAAGTCCGCAAGGCGTTCCGCAGTGCTTCCTGACGCCGTAGTTCGGCTGCGCATTCCGGACATTCCTGGAGATGTCGCCGAAACTTGAGGCTCGTCGCCATGTCAAGCTCGTCATCCAGATAACCGCCAGGCAACTCGCGAGCATCATCACATGCCATGACGAGCCTCCTTCGAACGGGGTGCTTGTGCTGCCTTCGCTACAATCTCCTGCAGCCGACCTCGTGCACGAGCCAGCCGCGACATCACCGTCCCGATGGGACAATCAGTAACCGCTGCAATCTCCCGATACGGCAGTCCCTCGAGTTCCCGAAGGATGATGGTCTCGCGCCACTCTACCGGCAGTTGTTCCAGTGCTTCCATCAGCAGGGCGCGGTCAGCACTCTGCATCATCAGCGATTCGGGAGTGGCTTCTTCCTGGGCGCTGCTTGTATGAATCTCTTCGTTGAAAGCCGCCGTCAGATCGCTGCTTCGATGTTGCCGTAGCCACGTGTAACAGGAGTTACGAACGATTCGCAATAACCACGTTCGCGCATCGTCGCCATGAAACCCGGCAAAATACCGAAGCGCCCGGAGATAGGCTTCCTGTACTACGTCTTGAGCGTCCGTGTCACTTCGCGTGAGCCATCGCGCCAGATTGAAAGCGGCGTCAAGATGCGGGAGTAGTAGTTCTTCAAAACGTTCGTGCCTGGAGACATTCCGCCACATGGACGACGAAGGGGAAGGCGACAGCTCTAAGGGGCTCCCATAAGAATACACCGCCGACCCTGGCTCTGCCTCGGTCACAGCCCGTCTCATTTCGTCAGCGTGAACAGGGAAGACTTGTGCCCCGGACTTGCAAGCCTCCGCCGCTCAGCATGCGCCCAGCGGTAGATTTGTTCTTCTTCGCGTACCGAGAGAACAGCCTCGGGATGGAGCAGAGTAAATCGCCGTGGAGGCATTTGGCGATTTCGTACTGCAGCCCCGATCGCAGCGAGAAGAGTTTTACGTTCACTTTCGGAATACTGATTCCAGTGGGAAAAATTCAGATGCGCTCGTGCTGTACTGACATCCCTCTCGATCAGCCAGGAAACTGGTGGCGCGTAGCTGTACCAGGGCCATGCGGTTCTCTCGGAATGACAGTTCTGGCACGAGCGTTCCAGCAGCGTTTTCGTGTATTCGTCAATATTGGCCTCCGACAGAATCGGCCGGACGTCATGCTGTCTGCTGACCGCGCCGAATGGATGAACGAGAACGGACAGTGCACCCATAAAAAGGACAACACCAGTGAAGCTCTGAGTCATGCGAAGTCTGATATTCATGGTTTTCGGTTCCGGGTGCACAACAGGGGCGAGGAACCGCAGAGGGCGCTGCGATGCCTCGCAAGTTGTGCATCAGTTTGTGGTCAGATTTTTCAGGTACTCGATGATGGCTGTCCGCTCAGCCTTGTCGTCGAGCCGAAACGCCATGTCGCTGTCGGGAACAATCGTTTCAGGGTCCTGAAGCCATTTGTCGAGTGTCTCTGCATCCCACACGATGTGCGACGTTTTCAACGCATCGGAATACTGGAACGTGCGCACCGCACCTGCCGCCCGCCCCACAACGCCTCGCAGCCGCGGACCCACACGATCATGGTCTGTGGTGTGACAACCGCCGCACCGGTTCTGAAACAGTTCATTGCCCCGCGGCTTCTGTTCGCCGAAACTGGCGGTGGCGGACACAATCAGCGACAGCAGCATTCCGAACGGAACCTGCCAGAAGAAACGAGACCTCATGATGCCGCGATCTCCGTTTCTGATTTGCCGAACATATCGGGCCGCCGCACCGCGCCGCGCTCTTTGGGTTCGCTCAATTCACTGGCGTCCAGTGGAGATTCCGTGACCGCAAGGCGGCTGGTCCCGCGCACAAGTCGAATCTCGTTGACGCCGAGCAGCATTCGAAGATGCTCCGAGGGAACCTTCATTGGACCGGGTGCCGGTGCTTCGCCAGGCTTCGGCTGCGGAAACGCCGTCGACATGGCTGTGTGAAACGCGACGTTTCCTTCCACCTTCTGCATCGTCTGATGGATATGACCGTTGAGCACCGTAACGGACCCGTAGGGCTTCAGCAACGTGAGCAGTTCAGCACTGTCCTGCGTGCCCCAGTTCCACTCGGGATAAACACTCCAAAGCGGAATATGAGCGAACACAACAACCGGCGTGCTCCTGGTCACAGCCGCCAGGTCCTTCTTCACCCACTCCAGCTGGTCGGCCCCGAGCCGCCCCATCCCCTCCAGCTGAACCACGTTGTTAAGCCCGATGAAGTGGACGCCTTTCTGATCGAAGCTGAACCAGCCCTTACCCTTGCTGCGGTTGCCGAACCGCTCCAGATAGAGTTTCCCGTCGTCGCCAGTGACGTCGTGTTCCCCTGGAACGTAAAAGATTTCCTTAGGGCGAGCTGCCTTCAGGATTTGCTCCATCGTGTCGAACTCAGCAGCTTTCGCAAGGTGGGTAAGATCGCCCGTATGAAGAATCATCGCCGGCGTCTGTGGCATTGCATTGATCTTTGACACCGCTGCTGCGAGTGTCCCGTTCACGTCCGGATTAGCCGCTTTGCTAAAGCCGATATGGCTGTCGCTGATCTGCACGAAAGAGAAATCCGTGCTCTTGACAGTGTCACGGCTTGGCGCACCCAGCGCGCGGGAGGATGGCACTCCGGCTTGTAATGTCCAGATCACGCCTGCGCCTGCCCACCGCATGCAGCGGAGAAACCCGCGGCGGTCGAGGCCATCGTCGTCGCGACCCAAACCTCTCGTCTCGTTTTTCGAACGTGATTCTTCCATAGCAATTCTGAGCTCCTGTTGTCGGTTTCCTGTGGAGCACTTCAACGCGCTCCATTCACGGGACCTCGGCAGGCCGTGAATTATTCCCGAGTCCAAACAAAAAGTGTGAGGACATCCGGAATACTTCAACCAATGCTCAGCACGGGCGTGCTGTCGCACGTTGCTGCTATCGTGTGCTGGAAACTTGACATCGACGGGCGCCATGCTTGCGACAATCCGCGAAGCACGGCCTTCTGTCGACGCTGTTTATCTAAACCTGTTTATTCAGGTGCAGAGAAGAACGATGTGCTACGCTGGGGCACTTGTGAGCCGGAACGCAACACGCCAGCAGTTGCAGGTGACGTTTTGAAGAACAGCGCCCCCAACCGTGTTTTACGGCTCGGCGTCCTCGGTGCTGCGAGGATCGTTCCAGTCTCGATTATCGGGCCGGCGAAGAAGCTTTCGGACGAACTCCGAGTCGTCGCCGTCGCCTCGCGGGAAGAGGCAAAGGCGCGGACGTTTTCCGGAAACACCATGCCGTCACTGTACCGAACTAAGGAACTGCTGGACGATACTGAAGATCAGCGGTCTACATCCGCTCCCTAACAGCCTCCACAGTATGTGGTCATCGAACGCAATGACCGCAGGCAAGCATGTACTTTGCGAAAAGCCCCTCGTTTGCAATGCAAGTGAAGCCGAGAGATTGGGCACACTCTCGAAGCAAACCGGCTGCGTGCTCGTTGAAGCGATGCACTATCGGTACCACCCGCTGGCTCATCGCCTCCGCGAAATTATAACGTCGGGCGCTCTCGGCGTGATTGAGGACATAGACGTCCGCTTTAGCTTTCCGGTGTTCCGTTCCAGCGACATCCGTTACAGCTATTCTCTCGGCGGAGGCGCAACGATGGATTTGGGTTGCTACGCGGTCGACCTCATTCGTTTCGTCTCCGGAGACGAGCCCAGGGTTATCGATGCTCATGCTCGGCTTGCTTCGCCCGACGTGGATCGTTTCATGACGGCGAAGTTGGCGCTGCCTTCCTCTGGAACCGCTCGTCTGACTTGTTCCATCTGGTCTCTCGAAATCTTCCGATGCAGCGTACACGTGCGTGGGACAAAGGGCGAGTTACGCGTCTCTAACCCGCTCGCGCCACAACTCTTCCATTCGCTTAAGTGGAACGCAAACGGCGAAAAAAAGCGGGAACACCTCGACGGTTGCGAAGCCACCTACTTTTACCAGTTGCGGGCGTTTGCCGAGGCGGTGCGCAACAGCACGCCAGTCACTACGGGCGCCCAGGACGCGGCCGCAAACATGCGTGTAATCGATGATATTTATCGCGCCGCCGGATTACCGCTTCGCCGCGACAGCACAACCGCCGCTACCTGATCCCGCGTCATTCAGAACCTGTCGACCAGATGAGCCGCTACCCGCAGCGCGTTAGCCGCTATAGTGAGCGCCGGATTTGTGCCGCTGCTGGAAGGAAAGAACGACGCGTCACAGACGTACAGGTTAGAGAGATCGTGGGCACGGTTCATTCGGTCAAGAACGCTGGTCTGTGGCTTCCCACCAAAGCGGCATGTCCCGCATACATGTCCGAGGAGCGAGTTCGCCTCTCCTCCCTTGATCACCTGCGGGCGAATACGGACGCAGGATGTTTCGCATAAGAGACCGAAACTCGCCCAGGCGTTGTCTCTCATTCCGATAAGTGTGATATTGGAAGCGGATTCTGGATGTCCCATTGCAAGTCAGTGGCGGCAGTACCCGATTTTCTTCATAGGGCAGGTCCTCCATGATACCGGCCAGCGCGACCCGGCGTGACCGGAACTTGTCCCACAGCGGACGCAATACAGGTCGCCCCAGACGAAGCAGTTTCTTAGTGGCACCCGGATCCGGTGTATTTATTGCGTAAGTAAAAGGCGGCAGCTCTCCGAACGACTCAACCACTCCGTATCGCTTACCTTCAAAGCAGTAGAAATCATTTAACGCCAGCTGCTTTATGCGGCCGTTAGCGCCATCGGTCGCTCGCGGAGTGACAAGGTACAGGTCCACCATATGCCGCATTAAATTTCTGCCCACCATCCCGGAACTATTCGCGACGCCGAACGGCCATTCCGCGGACGTGGAACTTAACAGGAGCGAAGGTGTTGCCATGGCTCCTGCCGCGAGAACGAAAAACCGGCCTTTCAGAGTAATCGTCCGTGATTTCCAGCGGAAGACCACACTGGTGATGCTGGTACGGTTTGCATTCACCATGAGAGCAGTGCATTCGGTCAGCAGCGTTGCGCCGTGTTGCGCGACGGCAGGACTGACACAGTTGCGACCCGAATCATTCTTACAATCGCGTTCGCACAGAACCGCCTGACAACACGCGCAGTCTTCTGTTTCATCGCAAGCCATGTGCAGCGTATATGGGTGTAGACGTTGCTTCCTGAAGAAATCGAATAACTCGCGATTGGCGCCGGTCAGGCCCTTCGGGGGCAACAGGTGAGCTGTGTCTTCCTCCGGACGCAGCGGATCAGAGCTTCCACGCACTCGGTACAGCTTCTCAGCTTGTATGTACCAGGGCAGCATCTCCTCATACGACACTGGCCATTCTTCGGGCAGAGTTGAGTTGTCAGTGTCTTTGAAAACTGTCCGGGGCGCGAAATCGGAAGCGAAGAATCGCTCGAGTGCCATGCCGTATAGCGCCGTGGATCCACCCGTTCCGCAGCCAAGTGCCGGAATGAATGAGGTCGGCTGGGCTCGCGTATGATCTTCGAATTTGTCAGGGTTGCGCCCGCCGCGCAGAAGCGTTTGTCTGTACAGAGCTTCACTCTGCGCTGCCAGATCGAACAGGTATTCCGGAAGCTTGCTGAAGATCAGTCCGTTATGGCGATTGAGTGTAGATAACCCTTTCTCCACAAACAGAACTCGCATACCGGCACGAGCAAACGCATGTCCGAGCGTGCCGCCGCCCATACCGGACCGAATCAAATCGCGTCCCAGTTGACTTGTCTGGATCCAGCTGTTCCGATGGCAGCGGAGGTCCTCCGAAAGTGTCACGTGCCTGCTCAATGGAGCTTGCTTAACTCTGCTCGCTCGGAAGGTGTTTACTGGCGATCTTTACGAGCGACATGGCGTTCCGGATTGAAGTGATCCCGAAAGCTGGTCCACACCTTTGGCGTGCCGAAAATGGACACAAACATATGGGGTGCAGGTGCTCTTTGCGATGTACAATGGCGAGTAAATCATGAGGACAAGATAGCGTGAAGCGGCTCACGCCCTGCCAGTCCTGCGCTTCGAAGTGCATTCCATAAAGCGGTCATGCGGCAAGCACGCAACAGAAACTATCCGCCTGCCTGATATATCTGCACAGTTGTACAGAATTCAGGGCACGCCTTGACATCAGGGCCGCAAAGACGCTACCCTAATCCTGCTCTCCGAGCGTCTGGGTATACTTCTTGCCGTAAGGATAGAAGAGTTCTCTGCGGCCCTCTTCCCACGCCCTCCTGAGTTCCGGCGTCGTGATGTCCCAGTCCGGCCGGCATTTCTTCAGAACGGCACGAAGATCCTGGCGCAGTTCCTCGAGTGTGGGGCGGCCGAAGAACCAGTACCCGTTGTAGACCTTGTAAACCACCAGACTGGGCTCGAGGACGATCACGTGCGGAATCATCGGATTGTGTGAAGGATCCGTATATTCCGCAATCTCGAGGTCCTTCTGCACAACACGTCCGGCATCTGACAGGAATGGCCAGTGAGCCCCAACCCCAGTGCGATATTCACTGGTTTCCGTAATATTATCCGTGCTGATCGTTACCAGCCGGCAATACGCCACTTCAAGTTCGCGATGAAGTTCCACCAGCCCTTCAGCCTGCCGTCGATCTTTGGGACAATAGCCTCCACGGCTAAGCACCAGAACCATAGGATGTGATCCTTGCAGTTCGGATAATTTCCGGCGCTTCGCCGTATGGTCGGAAAGCTCGTAGTCCGGGAACACGGCGCCAGGAATGATGTCAGATCGCATGTAAGCTCCTCAGCCGGTTCGGATGCGAACCCGTCCATTTGGTCGCAATGTTTACAGATCGAGCAGAACTTCTGACTCAGGCGTGGCGCAGCAGATCAACACGTTGCCGTCCGCAGGAGGCTCCAGCGGCTCCGGATCGTATCGCACTGAACCCTGAATCAGCGGGCACTCGCACGTATGGCACACGCCCGTTCGGCACGACCACTTCACTGCAACATCGCAGGCTTCTGCAAACTCCAGCAGACTCTGATACCGAGGGCTCCATGGAACCTCGAGACCGCTTCTTGCGAACGACACGGTTGGCCCCGGACCCGGCAGTCCGGATGGAGGGTGCGCTCGCCCTCCAGAGGTCCTGTGTATTCCAGGTGAGATCGGATCCTCCGGCCCAAAGACCTCCTGGTGCAATCGTCCGCTCGGAACGCCCCAGGCTGCCAGGTCCTGCGCGAAGCTGCGAAGGAACGCCGGCGGGCCGCAGAGATAAAAATCGGCTTCTCGGGGCACTCCGATTACTTGAACCATCTGGAGGCTCAGGCGTCCGGCCGCGTCGTAATCTCGGCCCACGCGATCATCCGGACCTGGTCTGCTGTAAGCGACGAACATGCGGCCTCGCGGCAGTGCACCAACCAGATCGCGAGCCTCGCGGGCAAACGGTTGTAAGGCCGCATCTCGTGCGCCGTGCAACCACCAGACCTCGCGCGAGGATCGGCTCGCGGCCAGTGCGTGGAGCATAGCCATCACCGGAGTCGCTCCGATTCCAGCGCTCAACAGCACCACAGGTCCGTCGCCCTGCTGCAGGATGAAGCTTCCTCTTGGTGCGCTGACCTCAAGTACGTCGCCAGGATGAATCTGCGTATGCAAAAAGGTGCTGCCTTTGCCATCAGCCTCGCGCTTGACACTAACCCGGTAAACCCCCGTGCCGGGCGCGCCGGACATCGAGTAATTACGCAACACCGCGGGCATGTTCGCCACGGGATGCAGCCGGAGCACGAGGAACTGTCCCGGCAATGCGGGCGGCAACGCAGAACCGTCTTCTGCTTCCATCGTCAAAGAAATTACATCAGTACTCTCCCGCTCAATCCGCGCCACACGCATACGGTGGAAGCCGGGCCATGCAGGCGGAGGCGCTCCCGCCCCCGTTAACCCGCGATTGCCTGTACGTGCCGAATCCTCTGTGCTCTGCGCCGCTAATGCCTGGAACGAGGCCTTCCATCCACCACTGAGAGCCGGTATCCGCAGCGCGCGTTCCAGCTGATCGGGGCGATGCCCCGGAAGATACAGCAGAGCATCGACGTCCGCAACGGGGAACCGTTCAGGTCCGTCCGCCACTTTCACGATCTCGTTGCCGGTGCCCACGTCGCCTTCGGTCAGCACACGAAGATAAAATCCCGGCCTGTGATGCGCCACCAGAAGTGCTGCGATCCGTGGATCGTTCATGCGAATCCCGCTGCGGTAACACGTCACACGTGGCTGTGTTACCTCGAACAGTGCACTGCCGATCCGATACCGGTCGCCGATGCAGACCTCATCGTCTGGCAGGCCCTCAACGGTAAAGTTCTCGCTGAACTGGCCATAGCTGAAATCGTTGCGGCCCAGCGTGCGCTCCCAATAACGATAGGAGTCAATCTGATACACCATCACTGCTCGATGTTCGCCGCCATGTCCGGCCAGATCTCCCTGTCCGTCTCCTTCAACATTGAGATGTCGGACAATGCAGCGTCCGTCAACCGGGCGCTTCCAGATAGAGGTGTGTACCGTCTCACCTCGCCACGATATGTCCTGCGGCAGACCAACATTTACAGAGACTAGTCTCGGCATCGCAGGTCTCACTCCACCACACTGTGCACGCCAATCACAACCAGGCGTCAATGCCCTTGAGGAGCTTTTGCCGGCGCCTTGAACTTCTGAACAAGCAGAAGCAGAGGCAGTGCCGCCAGCGATAGCATCGCGATCACTCGAAAACAATCCATAAACGACAGAAGATTCACATGCTGCTGAAGCTGTTGGTACACCCGAGCGTTTGCAGCCGCGACCGAGTCCGGGCCCGAATACCCCATCGTCATCAGGTAGTCCGACAAAGAATGGACTCTCGCCGTCAGTTCCTGGGAGGTTGCTCCAATCGCCGCCGTGAGATTCGTCTGGTGAAACTGATGGCGGCGTTGCGTCGCTGTCGTGATGAAAGCAATCCCGAAACTACCTCCCCAGTTGCGAAACAAATTTGTCAGACTCGACGCTTTGTTGTTCTGGTCCGGTCGCAATTGAGAATACGCAAGCACGTTCACAGGCACAAAGAAAAAACCATAGCCAAGCCCCTGCAGACATCTCGCCAGCGCATAGTGGTTGTAGTCTGTGTTCAGATTGAAAGTGCTGTAATACCACATAGCCGCGCCAACGGTCGCGACGCTGACCGTCAGAAGCGTTCGTGCCGACACAATCTGGCGTTGCAGCAGTTGGGCCGCAACCGGCGCAAGGAAGGTGATCACCAGCGCGCCAGGACCCAGCACCAGCCCGGCATCCGTCGCACGATAACCGTAGAGTGACTGAAGAATCTGTGGAATCAGCGCGGTACTTCCGAAGAGCCCAAACCCAAACACCAGGAAGAGGAAGTTTGCAATCGCGAAGTTACGGCTTGCAAGTAGCCGAAACTCAATGATCGGTTCCTTCAGCCGGAGTTCCCAGACGACGGTCGCGATCCATCCAACCACGGCAATCGCGAGCATCCACGTGATGAAAGGGCTGCCGAACCAGTCCTCAATCTGTCCCCGATCCAGCGCTATCTCCAGTGCCGCGGACGCGAGCGCAATCAGAGCAATCCCCGTACCGTCGATCTGCAGCTTTCCATTCGTTCGGATCGATTGACGCTCCGCCTCGAATTCCGGTGGGTCGCTCAGGAATTTGGTGCTCAGGAAGAGGGCCAGCAGACCGACCGGAATGTTGATGAAGAAGATCCAGCGCCAGCTATAGTTGTCCGTGACCCAGCCGCCCAGCACAGGTCCGATCGCCGGTGCAGTCACGATCACGATCGTGTACAGAGCGAATGCAGAAGCGCGCTTGGCAGGCGGAAACGTATCCACAAGAATCGCCTGAGCCACCGGGGCCAGGCCACCACCGGCAAGTCCCTGAAGCACACGGCTCGACAGCATCATGCCCAGGCTCGGCGCCAGCCCGCACAACAAGGACGTGACGGTGAATAAAGCGACGCAACCGAGATAGTAAGTCTTACGGCCAAAAACCCGGCTCAGCCACGCCGACATTGGCAGAACCACGGCATTCGCCACCAGATAGGTCGTGAGAATCCAGGTGACCTCGTCGTAGCTTCGCCCGAGACCTCCGCCGATATACGGCAGCGCCACATTCGCAATCGACGTGTCGAGCAACTCCATAAACGTCGCGAGTGTGACCGTGAAAGCAATCAGCCACGGATTCACACCCCGAGAACTTGTCAGAGCTCCCTCGCTCGCCATAACTCTCAGCGAATCCTTACTGTCGGCTCGACCGACATGCCAGGTCGCAGCGTGTGCTGAGGATCCGCGTCCTTACTGAAGCGAATGCGGACCGGAAAGCGCTGGACCACTTTCACGTAATTTCCCGTCGCGTTTTCCGGCGGAAACAAACTGAACACTGGACCTGCAGCGCCCGGAAGACTGTCCACCGTTCCCGGAAAATCACGCCCGAACGTGTCGACATGTATGCTCACCGGCTGCCCTGCGCGCATATGCCGAAGCTGGGTTTCTTTAAAATTCGCCGTGACCCAGATATCGTCGACCGGAACGATCGCAAGCAAACTCTGGCCTGGCTGGACCCTGTGCCCGAGTTCGACCGTCTTTCGCCCGATCACGCCACTCACCGGAGCATAAACTTTGGTGTAGCTGAGATTCAGCTGTGCAGTCCGCAGACTCGCTCGGGCTTGCTCGGTATGGCCCATAGCTGATGCTGACTTTGCTCGCGCATCGCTGACCTGTTGCGGAGCAACCTGCGCCGATTCAATTTGTGCTTCGCGCTGCACAACGAGGCTCCTCGCCTGTGCGATTTTCTTTTCGGCCCCGGCGACAATCGCACGGTCGGAGGCAACGGCCTCAGCGGCGGCCGTCGCAGCAGTTTCACGCGCATCATAATCCGACCGCGAGATCTCATGCTTCTCGACCAGAGCAAGATAACGAACTCGATCCCGTTCAGCCCGCGCCCGATTCGCTTCGTCCTGCTGCAGCTTGTGCTCGGCGGCGGTGAGATTCGCCTGTTCCGACTCGACCATAGCGACCGCCTCGGATCTGGCAGCTTCAGACGAGTGCAGCTGGCCAAACGCATTCGCGTTGACGATAGGAACAGTGACTGTAGCCGCTCGACTCTCCGCAACGCTCGTGTCAAGGTTCGCTCTCGCGTGCTGCAGTTCCGCCTCATAATCCCGGGGATCCAGCTCCAGCAGCAACGTCCCTGCTTCGACAAACTGATTGTTTTCAACTCGCGGGTTGATATAAGTGACGGTGCCACTCACACGCGAGCTGACCAGATCCAGATGTCCCTCGATTTGAGCATCGTCAGTTGCTTCGAAGTTCATTGAGTGCAGCCACCATAAGGAAGCCGCAGCGATCGCGATTGCTGCAACTATGAGAGTGAGAAACCGTCTGCCCCATCGCCGGCCTCCCGAAGGTGTTTTCGAATCGGGTGCAGGTCGTTCGAAAGCCGCCACCTCTGCAGCCGTTCGCGGTCCCTCGTGTTGCGGCGAATCCACAAGTTCGGTTTCAACGCTTCGAGTCATAATTACTTTCCTCCTAAAAGAGCAGCGAGCCGGCTTTCCGCGCCGCCCATCGCGCGCGAGAGAGCAGTTAAAGCAACGTTGTAAGAGAACAGGCTCTCGATATAGTTCTCGCTGGCCTGTGCTACCGCTTCCTGCGCCTGAACGACCTCCAGATAATTCGTCACGCCATTTGTGTACCGGTCCTGAGACTGCACAAGAGCGCGGTCCGCAAGCGACTTGTTGCGCTGCGCAACCTTGACGCTCGAATCCGATGCGCTCACATCTAGCCACGCAACGCGGACATCGTAAGCAACGCGTCCCTTAAGGTCGTCGTATTCGGCCTTCCTGCGTGCAAATTCGGCCTGAGCGTGTTCGATGTCCGCGCGAATTCTCCCGCCGGTATAGATCGGTATCGTTACATCGCCCGTAATCGAGTAAACCTGGCTGAAGCTGCCTGCGTTGGTTCCACCCCCGCCATAATTCGCGCTCACCGAGACCACCGGCAGCCGTTGTGATTTCTGCGCACGAACCTCAAGCGCGGCAGCTCCGACGCTCGCTTCGACGCTGCGCAGATCGTATCTGGTATGAAGAGCAGTCTCTGTCGCCGAGTCGCTCGTAACGTCCCCGAGAGGACGGTACCCGAGCGCATCCTCTAAATCGAACTTCTGCTCGATCGCAAGTCCGATAATTCGCCCGAGCGTCAGCTTGTCTCGTTCCAGCTGCGTGCCCGCATTCACCAGGCGCTGTTCAGCGGATTGTCGCTCCACCTGCGCGCGGATCGAATCGATCTCGGGTGAAACCTCGTTCTTAACCCGACTCGCCGTCTCCCGATCCAGTTCAGCTGCCGATGCGAGCTGTGCCCTCGCCGTATCGACGCGAGCAGCGCTGGCCAGCACCTGAAGGTACGCGACGCCAGCCGCGAAAACCACCACATCGCGCGAATCCTGAATCGTCTGTATCGATGCTTGTTCCTGAGCCTTTCGTGCCTTATACTCGTTTCGAAGTCGCCCGTTGTAGACCGACTGCGTAAGTCCGACGCGCGTATCCTGATATCCAAAACCACCGCTCGTCGCGGGAAGGGGAGGGAAGCCCGGAATGGCCGGCAGCTTAAGACCGATCTCCTTATAACTGAGACTTTCATATGCCTGGCGGGCATTGGCCGACAATTGCGGCAGCAGTTCCGAAAGCGCGCGCATCCTTGTGGCGCGTGCGTCTGCACTCGACTGTGTCGTTTCAACCAGGCCAAGGTTGTAGCGAAGCCCTCGTTCAATCGCGCTCTTCAAAGACAGTTTGATAGTCGTTCCTGTGTTCGGGGCCGGAATGCTTCCGAGATACGGATTCTGCTGCTGTGTTGCCTGCGCACTTGGTGTCGTCGTGCCAGCAGCCGGATTAATCGGCCGAGGCGTGGCAATCGAGTACTGCAGCGGGTTTTGTGTTTGCGGCCACACGTCTGAGCCGCTCCCCAGCACCGTGGCGGCGATGACAACTTTCAAGGTGCTCCTGACAGCCATGCTCGTGTGCATCTGGTTACCTTCTGGGGAGTTGATGCAAAAAGAGACCGAACGGTCTCAATAAGGGTTATCTATTAGCCGAAGTTATGAGACCAATCGGTCTCATATGCATCCACACTGTGGGGTCATTAGTGCGCCATGACGAAAGGTGAGCAAACCCGTCAGAAGATCGTTGAAGCGGCCGCGCCGATCTTCAACCAGCACGGTTATGAAGGCAGTTCTCTGAACGACCTCATGCACGCGACCGGCCTTAAGAAAGGCGGCATTTACCGCCACTTCTCGTCAAAAGAGGAACTCGCCGCCGAGGCGTTCGACTTCACTTGGGATGCAGCATGGAAGGCACGGTTGTTGCACCTCGACGACAGGCAGAGCGGCATCGACAAGCTGAAGCAGCTAATTTCTAACTTCATCGACCTGCGCTCTCCGATCCCCGGAGGATGTCCAATACTAAACACCGCCGTCGATTGCGATGACGGGAATCCGGTCCTTCGAGCGCGCGCCGCCAAAGCGCTGCGATTCTGGTCAGCGCGATTACAGAAGATTGTGGAACAGTCGCAGGGGCGCGGCGAGATCAAATCCGAGGTCGAGCCGAAGGCGGTAGCGACTCTGATCATTGCATCGCTCGAGGGAGCTCTGATGATGAGCCGCATCCAGCGCGATGACGAACCGCTTCGTCGCGTGCAGGCCCATCTCAATCAATATCTGGATACGGAAGTCGCTCCGTTATAGCCGGAAGGCCGTGTGCTTGAATAATCAGGGACGTCTATATGCAATCCTGGCCCAATCGCCGCCTCCTTGATCTGCTCAATATTGAGATTCCGATAATACAGGCGCCGATGGCAGGCTCTGATTCTGTTGCCTTGGCGAGGAGTGTATCCTCGACAGGCGCTCTCGGCTCACTCGCGTGTGCCCTCCTCAGCCCCGATGCGGTGCGTCAGGCCGTGCGTGCGCTTCGGGACGGAACAGGTCGTCCCTTCAACCTGAATTTCTTTTGCCACAAGATGGAAGCTCCCGATGAAGCCGGGATAGCAAAGTGGAAAGAGTTCCTGAGACCGCACTATCGCCGGTGGGGGCTCGACATCGAGAGCGTTGGGCAAAGTCGGCTACGACTGCCGTTCGACGAGGAAATGTGTGTCGTTGTCGAAGAAACCAAACCTGAGGTCGTAAGCTTTCACTTCGGACTTCCTGCGCCTGACTTGGTCGGCCGCATCAAAGGGCACGGCATCAAAATCCTGTCGACGGCAACAAGCGTCAACGAAGCAAAATGGCTGCAGTCGCGCGGCTGCGACGCGATCATAGCTCAGGGCACTGAAGCCGGGGGACATCGCGGCATGTTCCTTGAAACGGATATCGCCACGCAGACTGGGCTGTTCGCGTTACTTCCTAAGATTGCGGACGCAGTCTCGGTCCCAGTCATCGCCGCGGGAGGTATCAGCGATGCGAGGGGCGTGATTGCAGCATTCGCACTTGGTGCAGCCGGTGTACAGTTGGGCACGGCATACCTGTTCTGCCCCGAAGCCAGCATATCTCCCCTCTACCGCCAGGCTCTCGAGGGAGGTGCAGGCAAACAGACGACTCTCACCAACCTGTTCAGTGGCCGCCCAGCGAGGGGCATTTTCAACTACTTCCTTCGCGAATCGGGACCTATGTCCGAAACGGCGCCGCCCTTCCCGTACGCAGCAACGCTGGTTGCACCGCTCCGAGCGGCTTCCGAGAAAGCAGGTTCGGAGGACTACATGCAGCTGTGGTGCGGTCAGGCCGCAGGACTCGTAACACCACAGCCGGCAGCTGAGTTTACGCGGAGGCTCGCTGAGAGTGTTCTTGACCAGCTCCGATAAATGGCCGAACCGCACCTGTGCCGGCGCACTCAGTCAGCAGGATTAGTCAGTAGCCGTCGTGAGCAGACGAGTGCGGTCGGACACACCTGCCGACCGCACATCATCGCTCACGAGCTGTCAGTCGGGCTTCTTCTTGCGCTCGCGTTCCATGTCCTCCGGACTAAGCCCGTGCCGTACACGTGGCCCAGACGGCGTGCTGGGAGTTTCAGGTGCCGACTCCACAGGGTTCTCCGACGACATGTCGGGCTCCCCTGTGGGCTCGCAACATTCGCCGGCCGCGAGATCTTCAGGACTGAGACCAAACATCGTGCCTGGCATCGACATTCCTTTTCCGGGAGGCGGCACAGGCAAAGGAGGAATTGGCTGCGGTACGGGCATTGTGGCGACTTCCCCCGTCAGCATTGTGCTTGAGAGCAAGTCAATCGCGCGGCGCAGCTCCGCAATCCCATATGCCGGCTCCATACCGTAACGAGGTACTTCGCCTCCAGCATATTGCGTCGGTCGGCAGAAACCGTCGAGGCACTTGCGAAGTGCTTCCGGATCGATTCCATGCTGCTCCAGCAACCTGGACACGCCGGTCTCGTGAAGCAGGCAGTGGAGCAAGCGGCAGATCTTCTCATCGTGCTGCTGTAACCAGCCGATCACTCCGGGATCGGTTTGCCGCGGATTATCTGCGCCGGGTACCGCACTGGCAGTCAGAGTCTGCTCTCGTTCGAATCGGCGCCCGTTGAATGTGCTTCCGGTCGCGCGCACACGGACGACGTACAGTCCCGTAGTCGCGGCAACAAAGCTTCCCGTGAACAGGCCGCTTTCCGCTTCGCTCAGAACTACCGTCACCGTCGCATTATCGGGACGCGTTATCTCCGCCCAGACTGTTGCCCGTTGTTCGATCGGAACATCGTATTCGGTGAGTGTTGCTGCGATCTGAACGACGGCGCCTGGCTCGTGGCTCTTCTGTGTCAGCGATGCGCGGAACTGTAATGCGGAGTAGGCATGCACCAGAACGTTGAACGGAACGGTGCGTCGCGCGTTGACGGCCGCCGCCGCAATTCCTGGTCTTTGCTTTCCGAGTCGCAGCAGGACATTCCATTGACCCGCGCGGCTTTGCGCAGGCAGAGAATGGAGCGCCGGAAGAGAAAACCTGTAGAAGGCCAGATCCGGTCGCTGTACGAACTGAACGGCCGGTTCAGCTGCCGGGGTCGAAGGTGTCAGCAACTGTCCTCCCGGAGCCTCAACAGCCATCTCCACCGCCGGCGCGGCAGGGCAGAGCAGAATCACATCGCATCCAAGGTCGGCATCGACAACCGTGAATGGAATTCGATACGTCGCACCCCAAACCAGCTCGCCTTGCGGATCAACAACCACGGCCGCATTCGTGATCCCGGCGAGAGCCTGAAGGAAGTACTTCGTTAGCCGGAAGGTCTGGTCCGGGGTGATTGCACCCGTGACAACCAGGTAGCCGCCGTGACCCTGCGTTAACTGATCCAGCGCCGGAACGCTGATGTTTGCCGGTGTGCCGATACCGATAGCAAATGAGTTCGCGGTCAGGCTCGCAGCCGCATCGGCAATCATCGGCGCAGTATTTTCCACGCCATCGGTTACCACCAGCATGGCTCGCACAGCCCACGGCGGGACGGTCGCCGGGGCCGCATCGAGTGCCGCTTTTCCGGCAATAATCCCGGCTCCGATGGAGGTAGCACCGGCAGGATCGAGTTGCGTGCCGGCAACGACGGTCTGCGACTGATCTCGGCCCGATCCGGGCGTGACCGGTGACACCGGCCCAACGTCAGTGACACCAAACAGTGTCTGTGCCGTGTCATCGAATCGCACAATCGAAAGTCCGTCTCCGGGAAGCATCAGCGAGGTGAAAGCCGAAACTGCCTGCTTCAGCTTTTCCACTTTCGGATGGCCGTCGCCTGCGTCTTCGCTCATACTGCCGGAATGATCCAGCACCAGCGCCATCGCCGATTTCGGCCGGGCGACCGTATTGGCCGAAAGCGGAACGATGAAGTCCTGACCTGTTTCGACGCAGTGCACCGTCACACTGCCGATCACCGAGGATCCGGCCGTAGTGGACGTGTATCCGATCCAGACGCGAGCTTCGGCCGCAGGAGCACCATGTGCTTCACCCACGATGAATGTGGTTCCAAGCGGAGCCGTGAACGGAGAGGTTGGACCTGCAGTGATCTGAAACGTTGCGCCGTCACACGAAAGGACAGCTAGTCTCACGGGCCGGTAGGTTGTCACGCCGGTGCCGCCGATTCCTTCCGGAATATCGGTAAACGACACGCTCGGTGTGATCAGTTGCACTTCCGGCGAATCCGTCTCATACCAGTAATTTGACGGTGCCAGATGGTGATTCCAGACCTGTGCCGGTGTCGTTGTAGTCGGACTCCATGGCAAAGGCTGTCCTGGGTCGTTGAAGAGCATTGCGTCATTCAGGTTGTGCCCGGGTGCACCGATCTCGCCGACGGAGCCAGTGGGGTGGTACGTCTCTGCCGGATGCAGGTGTTGCCATTGGCTCAAAAGGCGATCGACGTTGCAGTGATGCAGAAAGAAGATAGGATCATTTGGAGACGTACTCGGCAGCATCGAGCCTCCCACCCACAGGTGAACTCGGTTGTGGATGGAACCCAGACCATGCCACCCTTCGGCGCGATCGCGAAAGCTTGGGCTCGTTCCGTCATTCCAGAGCGGCGAATCGTAGGGAGTCTCCGTCAGGGCGCCTGACGCGCCGTAGACCTGATCATTTGTTGGCAGTGTCGAGGCGAGCGCTCCGAAGCTGCTGCGACCCAGTGCCCTCCTCAGCTTGGGGTCACTGTCGCCTGCTTCGAACACCTTCTTCACCCAGACAGCCGAGTTGAACGGACCTGTTGTCACTTCATCGGTCCCGGCGTGCATCGCGCCCATAAAGTCATCGGTCCACGGTGCGGCCGTGTTGGATTGATCCACCGTCCAGTCCCAGTACGGAAGGGTAACGGAGGGATCGATACTCTGAAGGTCCATCTCGAAGTGGCGGAGCATTTCGCGGTGCCATGGAAAGAATGCAGAGCCTCTGTGCGCCCACCCGGGCACACGATCCGTACCATCCATTCGCATCATCGAGTTCATGTGTGTTTCTACGTAGTCGTCGTAGCGATGCATATTCGGATCGCCGGGATGCAGCTGGCTTGGTACAACGGTCTTTAGCTTCACAACCGCGTTAACAAACGCGGCCTTCTCGGCGGGTGTCAAACTCGCCTGATTTTTGCGACAGCCCATAATTACCTCCTAAACTTGTTGTGAATTCGAAAAAGGGGTACATTTACATAAGAAAAAAGGGCAACCTGCGCTAAAAGAAACGGATGCCAAAGGTGTATGCGCAAACCATCCGTACGGACAGACACCGCACATCCTCCGCCGTCCGGTGGGCGCTTTCAGCCTGAACTTCGGGTGGGACTAAATGAATGGCACGAAAGCGCCGATACACTTGCTTGGAGGCCCGCCAGCCGGAGCCGGAAGCCAGAACCTCAATGAAATTGCGCAAACGGACAGTCGGCCGTAGTGGGCTGAGCATCGTCGGGCTCGCCCTCGCCGTCTCGCTTCCGTTATTCGGCGGACCCGGACCGCAGCTTCCGAAAGACCTCGAACGCGCCCGGATAGTGTCCTGGCGCGTCGCGCAGGGTCTTCCCGAAGAATCGATCACTGCCATTCGGGAATCCAGGGACGGGTATATATGGTTGTCGAACCGGAACGGCCTCGTACGGTTCGATGGCCGGAGCTTCGATTCCTTTACGCCCGGCGAAAGCTGTGACCTGCGTGATCAGGGTGTCAGCGCAGTAGCGGTCGCGAGCGATGAAATCCTCGCAACCGGCCGGGATTTTGTCGCGATTGCCCGGGAAGACCGCTTCTGCTCTTTCACGAATATCCGCTTCGAAGCCAAACGTTTTTCCCGACGCCAGGGAGATCGCTACGGTGTCGTTAGCATCTCCCGCAACGTGGATTCTGAATGGGTGTTGTGGCGAGCAGATGGAGTTTACACGCTGCCTCGCAAAACCGGGAAGCAGCGTCTAGTGCCTCAGCTCGTGCTTGCGCCGCCCCAGGGCGAAACGCTCCTCGGTTTTCACCAGGGAATATCCGGCCGCCGGTGGATAGTGACCCGCTCCGGATTAAAGACCTGGTCGGAAACAGGGTGGATCGGAGTTCGACCCACACCGACCACGACGTCGTCAATCCTGGAAGCAAAAGACGGCAGGCTCTGGATATTTTCCGACTCTGGTCTTGAGTCCATAAGTTCTTCCGGAATTCATCATTATCCGTTTGAGCGATCTCTGATCGGTTCGCCGGTACGGGCTCTTTTCGAAGATCGCGACGGCGCCATCTGGGCGGGGGGCGAGGGTTATGTGACTCGCATCCGTGGTGATCGGGAAGAGCAGATTTCGTTGGCCGAACACCTGCGAAGCGACGATCTGATTCAAAGCATTTGCCAGTCTCGCGACGGAGCCATCTGGCTCGGAAGTCGAACCGGAGTACTGGTCCGGATCGACCAGCCAGTGTTCACCCTCGTCGGCCCGGAACAGGGTCTTTGGGCAAGTTCAGTCGCCGCCGTGCAGCAGGATGGTGCCGGGCGAATGTGGCTCGGGACCAGAGGTTCGGGAATTTTTCTGCAGCACGGCGAGCGCTGGAATTTGATCCCGGGCAGTGACTCTGGAGTCCTTCATTCGATGCGAACACTGCGCGACGGGCGCGTAGTGGGCGCCGACTCCCATGGTTTGTGGATCAGCGTAAACGACCGCCTCCGCCGAATTTATAACTACTCCGACCAGTCCTACGCATCGTTCCGGGCCATCTCTGAGGATTACGGAGATCATCTTTATTTCAGCGATGCCGGCGGCATACATCGGCTTCCCCTGCCTTCCGCCTCGTCTCCTGTTCGAATATCGGACGTCCGTGCAGTGCGGGGCATCCTCGAAGAACCAGACGGTATTTGGGCAATCAGCTGGGACCGTGGTCTCATTCATATCTCCGGCGGAAAGACGACAGAGTATCCACTCGATGACAAAGGTGACCGTCTCGGCATGACAGTCGCTGCACTGACCCCGGAACTCCTCGTTGTTGGTACCAGCAACGGCCTGCTTGCCTTCGATAGGATCGCGCGCCGCTTCCTGCCCGGGCGGCGGTTCCTCGAAACGGAACAGATATTCTTCGTGCAGCAGGATCGTGCCGGGGTGCTCTGGTTCGCCGGACGCAAGGCCCTGTTCTCGGCAGAGAAACAGGCGGTGATCGAGTGGTTCCTTCACAAGCGCGACTCTCTTTCGCCCACACGTTTTACCGCGAGTCAGGGTCTCGGCAGCACAAACTTTGGACTGGGTACATCCTCGGTTGCGACTCTGTCCCGCGACGGCCGGCTCTGGTTTGGTTCTCAGGCCGGTGCTCTGCACTTTCTGCCGTCAGAACTCATATCGGCGCGGGCCGATGTCCAGTGCGCGATTTCCTATCTTCGTGCCGACGATCTTCCTGTCGATCTGAACGGCCCTGTGCGTTTGAAACCGGGCACGGCTCGGCTCGAGATTCACTACGCCGTTCTTGACAGAAAGGCAGGTGAGAATCCTGTATTTCGATACCGCCTCGACCGCAAAGGTCCATGGATCGAATCAGGCGCATTCTCCACCGTCTACACCAACCTTGCTCCGGGAACGCATACGTTCGAACTTCAGGCTCGCGTCGCTTCTCTCAACTGGCCGGACTCTGCCCTCCATCTCGATTTCGACGTCGAGCCTCAGTGGTATGAGCGGCTGCTGGTGCGCGTCGCCGCTGTGTTTCTGCTCTTCCTGACGGCTGTCATATTAGTCCGGCTCCGCAGCCAGCGAACCCGCCGGCAGACAGAAGCGCTCGAAGAACGCGTCCGTGTCAGAACCGCCGAATTAGCGGAAGCGCGGGATCAGGCGGAGGCGATGCGAATACGCGCTGAGCAGGCAGCTCAGGCGAAATCCGCGTTTCTCGCGAACATGAGCCATGAGATCCGTACTCCCCTCAACGGATTCATTGGCAGTACCGAACTCGTCCTCGAGACCGAATTGACAAGCCCTCAGCGCGACTTGCTCAACGTGGCGAAGGTATCCGCAGATGCGCTCATGACCGTCATCAACGATGTCCTCGATTTCTCCCGAATCGATGCGGGCAAAATCACGCTCAACCCTTGCGAGTTCTGCGTGCGGGACATGCTCGCGGATACGGTCCGAATCGTCGAGCCCACTGTCCGCCGCAAGTGCCTTGAGTTATCGCTTTCGATCGGGCCGGAGGTGCCGGATTTCCTCATCGCAGATCTCGGCCGCGTTCGGCAGGTACTCCTGAACCTTCTTTCGAACGCGGTGAAGTTCACCGAAACCGGCACTGTGGCGGTCCTGGTCACATTTCTGGGCGAGGAAGACGGTGACGGTGATCTTTGCTTTGAAGTGCGCGATTCGGGCATCGGCATCGCTCCGGAAGCAGCCGAGCGAATCTTCGAAGCGTTTGAGCAGGGTGACGGTTCCATCACGCGTCGCTACGGCGGCACAGGCCTGGGCCTCGCAATCAGTTCCAGACTCGTCAGCGTGATGGGTGGAACCATCTCACTGAAGAGCGAACCTGGAAAAGGCAGTGCGTTCCGATTTACGGTCAGCGTGAAGCGAGGCGAGTCGTTCGAATCTGCCCTGTCCACCATCAATAGTTTTGCCTCGGAAACCGCTGTTACCGGACACATATTGCTCGCAGAAGATAACGCCGTCAACCAGCTCGTCGCAGTACGGCTGCTGTCTTCACGCGGACATCGCGTCACAACGGCGAGCAACGGCGCCGAAGCAATAGAAGCATGGGAAAAAGGAAGCTTCGATCTGATCCTTCTCGATCTGCATATGCCGGAAATGGACGGCATTGAAACAGCAGTCGAGATCAGGCGCCGTGAGGGAACCACTGGCCGCATTCCGATCGTTGCACTCACCGCCAGCGTCTTCACCGAGGACAGACTCAGGTGTAATGCCGCCGGCATGGACGACTTCCTGGGAAAACCGATCATAGCGTCGGAGCTGTTCCGCGTCGTGGAACTCTGGCTGTCGCAACGGCCGGAGCTGCTGTCGACCAAATAAACCCGCCTGGACGGTGCTCACCAGCGCCGCCTGACGCAGCCGTGCAGTCGCAGATGACGCAGCAAGCTGTCTCGCTTCATCCAACAACGACGGGTTCTCGTTCAGCATCCGGCGGAAACGCGCGCAGCGAATCTTCCCGGCGAGATTCGATAAGCACGCCGATCGCCTTGCGTTCCACACGCGGCGAGTCTGTCGCGGCAAGACCGCTGCTGCACCGAATTGGGAAGCGCGGGAGCCCGTTCGGCTGCAATAACCAACTGCAGCTCCAAAAAACGGAACCACGCTGAGGTCCTCGTGATTCAATTGTGTCCATGGTTGAAGCAAGGTACAGCGGTCTCGCTGAATATGGTCTCCCATTCATCGCGAGCGATGACCCATCGTTCGATGCCCTTGTCAGCGACATAGAAAGCCGCACCGACCGGGACCAGCCCTGCCTGCTGTCGTGTCGGACAACGCCGCCGTCTTGCTCAACAACACCGGGACGGCAATTGTAGCTTTCGAGTGGTTTTGGTCCTATACCAGCCGCTCCGGCGTGTTTGAGAGCCTTAACGAGTCCCTCGACCTTCAGCAGAGGACAGCCCAGGAAGCTGTCAACGCCCTACAGGGCGGTGCGTCTGTTGGGCGCGTGTTTGAGATAGTCCGGCCTCTGGCGCGGCACGACCCGCAACCGCAGCCACAAGGGAAACCTCCGCGCTTAAGATCGCCTCTCCCTTTCGGCCACGAAGCCGTTCACCATCTGCTGAACGCCAGCGACACCGATCTGCTCGCGTTCTTCAGGAGAAGCGCAGAACCGCGCTCGCTCGTACTCCGCCGCCCCGAGTAATAAACTTCCGCTGCACTCGTCAGCGGTCGTAAAATGCTGCTCTGACTCCATCAACCATCAGCAAACCCACGCTGCATTTCCTGAATACTCGGGATTAGCTTGCTAGTATCGGGTTTCTGGAACCGTCTTGCGAGGTGACTGCATGTCCACTCATCGTTATCGGCAGATGGCAGCCTGCTGGCTGCGGGTCGTTCTGTCCGCAATATTCTGTGCCTCTGCCTGGGCCCAAAACGCGACCGTCTCTGGACGTGTGAGCGACACATCGGGAGCAGTGATCCCCAACGTCTCTGTAGAGTTGACTAGCCGTACAACGCAGATTCGGTTGTCATCGGCAACAAACGGCGAAGGCATCTTTGTCATGCCGTCCGTTCCGCCGGGCAAGTACGACGTTACGGCAATGCTTGCAGGCTTCAACACCGCCCACGTCGACGCAGTCACTGTGGAAGTCGGGCAATCGAAAACCATCGATCTCACCCTGAACCCGGGCGACGTCAGCCAGTCCATTACCGTCGCGGACGAAACTCCTCTCATCAACACGAACCGCGCTGACCGGGGCACCGTGGTGGAAAATCAGTTCGTCCAGAGCATTCCGCTGCTCACGCGTAATCCTCTGCTTCTTGTCACCATCACAGCCGGCGCGATCGGAACGACGACGCCCGGAGGCGGGCTCGTTGCGGGCGACAACACCGTCAGCGAGAATCAAACGAATTACTTTCGGATTAACGGCGGCCGAAACCGCTCGAATGAGATCCTGATCGACGGCGCCGCCGATACCGGGACGTACAACAATCAGGCTTCCGCAATTCCCCAGGTGGACGCAGTTCGCGAGTTCAGGATCAATACCAATCCTTATGACGCCGAGTTTGGCCACACCGGCGGCGGCATCATCAGCTACACCATCAAATCCGGCACAAACCAGCTGCACGGCAGCGTCCATGAGTTCCTGCAGAATGCAGTTCTCAACGCGAACGGATTCAACGCGAATAAGGCGGGAACTCCGAGGCGCCAGCTGCAGAAGAATCAGTTCGGCTTCACGCTCGGTGGTCCTTTGTCGATCCCGAAACTATACAAAGGGAAGAATCGTACTTTTTACTTCTTCGCGTATGAAGGCTTGCGCCAGAACAGCTTTTCGTCATTCACGGGTACAGTTCCGACGGACGCACAAAGACGGGGCGATTTTTCCAGCACGCTCGACGCCAACGGTGCCCTGAAGCTCATATACGATCCGGCCACCACTCGCCTGGATCCAACCGCGCCCGCTGGAACAACGCGCTACATTCGGGATGCTTTCCCTGGCAACATTATCCCGCCCAACAGGATTAATCCCATCGCGACGAACATCCTGAAGTACTTTCCCGCCGCGAATCAGAAAGGCATCGGCTTCAGCGACACGAACAACTATTTCAGTCCCGCTCCCAGCACGCTCGACAACAATCGCATTGACGGCCGCATCGACCATCAGTTTTCTGAGAAGCACCTGGTGTTCGCGAGAGGCGACTACTTCTGGAATCTGAACTCCTCGCCGGATGTTTATAACAGCCCTGTATCGCCGGTGAATACGCCGAATCTGATTCCAGGCTGGGCGTGGATGGCAGGACACACCTGGAACATAAGGCCGTCAACGATCTTCGTTCAGCATTTTTCCATGGCCGACAGTCAGACCAATCGCGTCCCGCTCACGCTGGGGTTCGACCAGAAATCACTAGGCTTTCCATCCACAGTGACTGATGGGCAACTCGCGGAGTTCTTTCCGCAGGTAAGCATCGCGGGAACATCCGGAGTCGGTGCGGTAGGGACCATCTTTAACGTTGTGATATCGCGAACCTATGAATACCAGGCGGCACTCACTGTACTCAAAGGGACGCATACCTTCAAGGTTGGCGGCGATTATCGTTACTACACTCTCGACTGGACTAACCCCAATCCGCTTGCCGTTAACGCCAATGGCAACTACACCGGCGGCGCGAACGCCAAAGCAATCAGCAACAACACCGGTTCCGGAATAGCCGATCTATTACTCGGCGTAGCTTCCGTCTCCTACAACGTGAATCCGGAACACGTAAACAGCCATCCGTATTATGCCGTTTATGCGCAGGATGAGTGGCGGGCAACGAACAAGCTGACGGTCATGATTGGGCTTCGCTACAATCTCGAACTCGGCAGCATTGAGCAGAACAATCATTACGTCTACCTGGACTCGACAAGCCCCTCTCCTCTCGTTGTCCCGGGATACAGTCTCAGAGGCGGTCTGGCGTTCCCCGGAGTCAACGGAAACTCTCGGCGCGTTGAACGGGCCGACTACAACAACTGGGATCCTCGGGCAGGAATCGTATATCGCGTCGCAAGAAACACGGTGCTGCGCGCCGGCTTCGGAATATTCCACAATCCGCTGCTGTCGACCGATCGTGACACCACGCAGGGTTTCAGTCGTACCACAACGAACATCGTTGCTCTGGCGGACGGTGTCACTCCGACGTTCAATCTCTCGAATCCGTTTCCGGAGGGAATCGCGGCCCCCACAGGCAGTTCGGCGGGATTGGCTACGAACCTTGGACTGGCCATCGCTGCTCCGCAGCATCAGCGAAAAACGCCGTATCAGGAGCAATGGTCTTTCGATATCCAGCACCAGCTGCCGTGGTCAATGATGGTGGAGGCTGGCTATACCGGAACGCACGGCGTGGCACTTCCTGCCACAGTCGCTCTGAACCAGTTGCCTCCTTCGCTGCTGGCTCTCGGAACACAGCTGCAGCAGACCGTCCCGAATCCGTTCTTCGGATACATTACTGATCCGTCCTCTTCGCTGAACCAGTCTGTTGTTCAATATGGTCAGCTGCTGCGGCCTTATCCGCAGTTCACCGGTGTGAACCAGGTGGTTGCGCCGGTGGGCTTCTCGTCGTATCACGCACTGGAGCTGAAAGCGGAGCGGCGGTTTGCTCAGGGTGTCGCAGTGCTTTTCAACTGGACACACTCAAAGTCCATAGACAATGTCGGAGAGAACTCGGCGATCAACAACGCGTACTGCTTCTCGTGCGATCGTTCGCTGTCGTATCTGGATACCCCTGACGTGGTCAATCTCAGCATGCGCTATGAACTGCCGTTTGGGCGTGGAAAGCGGATGCTGCACGGCGGCATTGGCGCGATGATCCTGGGCAACTGGGCGCTGGCAGGACTCTACACCTATTCCAGCGGCTTTCCTGTGGCCGTCTCTTCTCCCGATAACTCGAATGCCTTCGACATCGGTCCCTTCCGTCCGGTGGCGACCGGCGTTCCAGCCGCTTTGCCCGGTGGTCCTCAGATCAAAGACAACGGTCAGTATTTCAATGCTGCTGCCTTTGCCAGAACACCCCAGTTTCAGTTCGGCAATGTGAGCCGGTATCTTCCCGACGTGCGTAATCCGTCGAATTTCGGACTGAACGCGCTGATTGAAAAGCAGGTGATTTTCACTGAACGCGTACGCGCCGAAATCAGGACTGAGCTGTTCAATGTGACGAACTCCGTCAACTTTGCCGGGCCCCAGACCTCGATCACTTCGAGTGCTTTTGGAACAATCGCGCTGACTCAGGTCAACACCCCCCGAATCATTCAGTTCGGACTTCGCGTCGTCTTCTAAAGGCCTTGTACCGGTGATCATGCGTAATGCGATTCTCATCCTGATCACACTGGCTTCCGTTGCCACAAGGGCAGCGGATGTGCAGCCCGGGAAGGAACTCGGCTCACGAAGTGCATTGGTGCTCGCGCTGCAACAACCCGGCACACTGCAGTCGCGTATTCGTTTCGATCACATCACCAGCGCCGATGGTCTTTCCAGTGACTCGGTGTTCGCCGTCCTCGAGGATCGCCACGGATTTATGTGGTTCGGTACCCAGGCCGGGCTGAATCGGTACGATGGATACCGCGTCACGCAGTATCGCTTCGATCCGCAGAATGCGAAATCCCTGGGAGAGGATTTCGTTCATTATCTGTTCGAAGATAGTCGCGGATTTATCTGGACCGGCAACGGAGTGCTTAGCCGGTTCGATCCCCAGACTGAGCAGTTTTCCCGTTATAAGGTGCCTCAGCAGACCATCCTGAGCGGGGCACCTTTCAGCGTGCAGTCCTTATCCGAAGATCGATCGGGCTTTCTTTGGCTCGGAATGAGCGCCGGCAATACCCTTTATCGTCTTGACCAGGCTACCGGTAACTTCAGGGGCTACGATTTGGGCGGAAACCTGCCAGCGGGCGTTGACAATGGCGTGTTCGCCATGCACCGGGACCGTTCGGGAAATCTCTGGCTCGGGAGCGAGCACGGACTTATAAAATTCGATCCCCTCACCGGGCACTCAGTCCACTACACAACCAGCGAGAGTAAGCAATCGGTATGTCGATCAGGGACATAGCGGAAGACGACAAAGGAGGGTTGTGGCTGGCGACCATCGAGGGCGGCCCGAACTTTTTTGATCCGGCCGCCGGAGTTTATGCACGCCGTTGGGGCCGACCCGTTTCCGGTCACGAAACCAGGGAGACCTCGACAGTAATGGTGGCGCCAGACGGTGTGATATGGCTTGGCACGGATCATGGCGTTGAGTTATTCGACCCCGCAACCGGCAAAGTCGCGCTTCTCCGAAACAGTGCAGCCGACCCACACGCCCTGAGTGCGAACGAAGTCCACGTTGTAACCATGGATCGCGACGGAACCGTGTGGGTCGGAACAAAACCTGGTGGCGTGAATCGCTTCTCGGCACGGACCATGCGCTTTGGACCATGGCGGCGCAACCCGGATGACCCGCGCGGCCTGAGCGACAACAACGTCCGGTCAATTTTCCAGGACACGACGCGAGCCATCTGGATCGGTACCTTCGACGGAGGCATTAATCGCTTCGATCCCGTCAGCGGAACGTTTACTCAGTTCAGGCACGATCCCCGATCCCCGTCGAGTCTCGATGATAATCGCGTCTACGCGATCTACGAGGACAAATCCGGAGAATTGTGGTTCGGAACCGCGCATGGGCTGAATCGCTTCAATCGCGAAACCAATTCCTTTCGCCACTATAACCGCGGCCCTCTGGATGTCGGCGGACTGGCGATCCCGACATATTCTTTTCTTGAAGATCGCAGCGGACGCTTCTGGTTCGGTGCAGGGGAAGCGAGGGCCGTGCTGGATCGAAGCACTGGCGCGATCACGTCGGTTTCGAAAACAGGCGGTCTTTCTATGCACGAAGATCGCCGCGGGAATCTCTGGTTTGCATCAAACGTCGGTGGTCTCACAAAGATCGACAACTCAGGAAACGTTCGCAGGATCGTGCCATTCCGTCCGGGTGCCGCAGTGGGGGCCTGGTATTCCCCAGATCAACTATATATATGAGGATCTTCAGGGGCTTTTGTGGTTCGCCGCGGAAACAGGCATGCTCCGGTTCGATCCGAAAACCGAGGAAATCAGCAGAACCTATACCAAAGCCGATGGTTTGCCGGACAATGTTGTTCAGTGTATTCTGCCCGACGCTGGCGGCAACCTGTGGCTAAGCACCATAAACGGCATCTCACGTTTCGATCCCCGAAATAACACATTCACGAATTATCACGAAAGCGACGGGCTTCAGAGCGAGCAGTTCAATCGAAAAGCATGTTTCGCTGATGTATCGGGAATGATGTATTTCGGAGGTCTTCACGGATTTAACCTGTTTGACCCTCGGTCGATTCCTTCGACGCCGTCTCGAGGCGATCGTGTCGTATTGTCGGAACTGCGCCTTGGTGGCGAGACCGTCCCGGTCCGGCCGGGGTCTGTCCTTCCCAAACCGATCTGGCAGATGGACACGCTGAATCTTTCTTACAAACAGAACGCATTCTCGTTCGCCTTTGCAGCATTAGCGTACGAAGACCAGGCAAGGACGCGTTACCGATTCAGGCTGGAAGGTTTAGAGCCGCGCTGGACTGAGGTGGACAGTTTAAACCGAAATGCTCGTTATACCGGAGTGCAGCCGGGGAACTATCGCTTTCGTGTGCAGGCTTCCGCGGACGACAGGAACTGGAACAGCGAGGAGACCTCCATAGCAATCTTCATCGCTTCTCCCTGGTGGGCTACAACCTGGAGCCGTGCGGCGTTTGTTCTCTCCTTCCTGCTTCTTCTCGCAGGCGCATACAATCTTCGGGTCAGAGTAATGCAACAGCAGCAAGCCAGACTCAGGAAACTCGTCGACGAACGCACAGCCGAACTCGCCGAGGCGAAGAAGCAGGCCGAGCAGGCGAACCTTGCCAAGAGCGCGTTTATGGCGACCATGAGCCACGAACTGCGAACACCGCTGAACGCGATTCTGGGTTTCTCCGGCCTGCTGCGCGACAAAGCCGCATCGGACGAGCAGAAGCGCGATCTTGAAACAATCAACCGGAGCGGTGAGCACTTGCTTGCGCTGATCGACAACGTGCTTGATCTGGCTAAGATCGAAGCCGGTCGAACGGAGCTTAACATGGGTCGATGCGACGTGAGGGCGCTTGCGCAGGATGTCGCGGACATGATCCAGGTGCGTGCCGCGGCGAAGGGTCTCACCCTCACGCTTATCGACGATGCGGATGCACACACCACCGTTCGCGCCGATAGTCTTAAGCTGCGTGCCGTGCTGATTAACCTTCTGGGCAATGCCGTTAAATTCACTCAGCAGGGGTCTGTCACACTGCGGTTGAGCACACACGCGATTGCCGGAAGCGAGCGCATGCTGCTGCGGTTCGACGTCGAGGACTCAGGCATCGGTATTGCTCCGGACGACCAGGAACGAATCTTCCATCCCTTCGAACAGGTAGCTCAGGCCAGCATCCAGGCCGGCACCGGACTCGGTCTTGCAATTTGCCGGCAGCTGGTCGAGCTTATGGGCGGCACGATCTCACTTCGGAGCGAACAAGGCAAAGGATCGCACTTTCGGGTGGAACTGCCGGTGGAGCTTATGGCCGAAGCGGTTGTGAGCCTGCCGTTGACTCGTGGCCGGGTGGTCGGCCTTGAGCCGGGCCAGCCGGAATACCGCGTCCTCGTAATCGAAGACGAACAGGCCAACTCTGCGGTGCTCGAACGGCTGCTCCGCGTTGTTGGGTTCGAGGTGAGAGTGGCCGCAGACGGCCAGAAAGGCATCGACATCTTCCTCGAATGGAGTCCGCAGTTCATCTGGATGGATCTCAGAATGCCGGTGATGGATGGCTTTGAAGCAACGCGGCGTATCAGACGTCTGAAGGACGGCAGCGATGTCAAAATCGTCGGCCTGAGCGCTTCGGGATTTGAAAGCCAGCGCAGGGAGGCTTTGGCGGCAGGTCTCGACGATTACTTGCGGAAGCCGTTCCGTTCCGAAGAGCTGTTCGAATGGATGGCACGTCTGATCGGGGTACGCTATCAACGCGCAGAGCCCGTAAACTCGCCGGATCTGCCTACCGACACCGAAATACTGTGGGACAAAGTCGCAGCTCTGCCGGAGAATTTGCGTGAAGAGCTCCAGCAAGCCGTCGTGTCACTCGATATTAGTCGAATTTCCCCGGTCGTCAGCAAGATCGCCGAACGAGATCCTGCTCTGGCTGCTGTTCTGGCGCTTTATGTCGGGAGATTCGCTTTCACGCCCATACTCAAAGCTATTCAGCGCGGGAAAGACACCACTGTGGCCGGAATCTGACCAGCGACATTCGGGTAACGTGCCGGCGAAGGCCGCTCTCTCCCGGGCAGGCAGCACTAATAGCAACTGCCGTGTCTATTTCTGTTCGTCGTCAGGCACAGGCGTCCACGAACGGTCGGGGTTGAACAGTTCCATCTTCCGGAATTCGTCCAGTGTCTCCGGCCCCAGATCCTTCTCAAAGACCACACCGTCGTGGCTGACGATGAACGTACGCACGCCCGTCACACGGTACTCCGCGGGGGCTGCGACCAGTGCGAAGCCGCCGATCATCACGCCGTTCACGACAAAGTCCATCTCCCCGAGAGGTGCCTCCGCTCCCTGTCCCTTCAGGATTTTGAAGAAGTAGCCGTGGTACGGCGCCTTGCTGTTCGAATATCCTTGCTCTATCGCGCGAGCAATGTTCTCGCCGATCGGACCACTCCAGCTGCCATCTTCGTTTTGCCAGGCAAGGCCATCTTGTTTTCCGGAAGTGGCGATGATGCGCTGGGCATATTGCGTCACATCGTTAATTTTGCGCTGCCGCTCGGCATACTCGTTCTGCGCCTCCACATAACCCCGGCAGATTTCGATCGCATCCAGTTCATTCGAACCGATCCGACGCTGCAGCAGTTCCTGCTTGCCTGCATTGCTGTCGAACACCCATTTGTTTCCCCGCTGCACCAGCGGCACCGGAAATGGCCAGTCCTCATTCCCGACGAGGAGAAATGCACGCGTCCCGGTTTTCGGATCGATCGAGATAGTCGTCTTCTCACGAGCTTTATCGACGAAATCAGCGGCATGTTTGCGGTCCTGCGCCGGCTCGCCGCTGAACACGATCTCCTTGCCTAAAGGGCCAAAGATCTGCATCAGCGCATCTGTGTCGAAGTTTGCAGCTGCTTCGATGAGGGCGTCTGCGGCCGCTTTCGGAGTAGCGAATGCTCGTACGGCCGTCGTTGTCCCAACAGCGTCGGCAGCTTTGGCTTTCGATGGCTCCGCGGCAAATGAGGTGGGCGCCAGCAAGCAGACGGTCATCAACACGAAGAGCGTCCGGATAATTTTCTGCACGTTCACACTGGCCGGCATTGAAGTCATACCTTCTTTTCCTTGACGTCGTTCTCGGATCTGAAGCATTATCGGCGACCTCCGCGTCCCCCGCCGCCGCCACGGCTGAACCCGCCGCCTCCGGAAAGGCTGGACGAACCACGACCGCTGCTGCTGCGCGCGCCGGAACCGCTGTAGCCTCTCGACCCTCCCCCGAAAGCATCGCGGTTTGCGCCACCGCTGCGCGAGAGATCGCGGCTGCCGATGCGATCGGCGCCGCCGCCGCTGCCGAGACCGGAACCAGAACCGCCGCCTCGATTACCCAGCACCGATGATCCTCCTCCGCGGTTGCCGGCTCCCCCACCACTCAAGCCGCCACCCGGCCCGCGATTGCTCGCCAGATTGCCGCCCTGCCGGTTGATACGTTGCTGCGCATTGGAGCGCCGCTGCGACAGCGAATCCCCGCGCGCATTGCCCCCGAACCTGTCGGCCGTAGCACGATCCTTGTAAGGCGTACCGCCGCGGTGTTCCGGATTGTGGCTCCAGTTGCTTCTGCCGCCTCCGACGCCGTTGTTGTTGGCCGGCAGGTTGTTAACACGATTCCCGCCGTTGACATTCACGTTGCTGCGGTTGACGTTAAAATTGTTGTTGACGTAAACGTTATTGCCGCCCCAGCCGCAGCCCCACCCGCCGCTCCACATCGCGCCCATCGCCACTCCAAAACCGAATGAAATCGCGGCTGTCGCAGCGTAATACCCGACCGGAGGGTAGTAAATCGCAGGGTACGGATAGTAGGCTGGCCCGTAAACCACTACGGGATTGTAGGAAGGTACATAAACCACCTGAGGATTCGCCTGTTCGATAATCACTACGCTTTTCTGTTCAACGACTTTGGTCTCCACTTTCTGCTGCTCCGTCGTTTTCAGCGTTCCCTTATCGAGTGCCTTCTTGCGCATCCGCTGAACTGCTTCCATCACATCGCTTTGCTGGGCAAGAAATGCGTTCCCCAGGTCTGTGGTCCATTGAATATCGTTCCCGAGCCGATTCACCACCTCTGGCAGCCCAGCCAGCGCCTGCACGCTGGGATCCCACGGCTGTTTCGAAACCGCGTCTGACAGCGCCTTATCCTTCAGGCTCTGGTTCTTCTCCAGCCATCGCTGCAGCAGGATGACTTCCAGCGGGTAGGTTGAAGCCGCCAGAACCTGCGCCAGCAGCGGGTCGGGATACAGCGCAATTGGCGCCACCAGGGCGTCAAGTTGCTCAGCCGGAACTTTCGTCGCCTGTGACGTACTGGACGCCTTCGGAGGGTAAGCTTGCTGCGGTGTGAATGCTGTAGCCTCGCCGGGTGCGAGCCCAACGACGCACAGCACCGCAATAAGTGATCTGAAGCTGATGACCTTCCGTTCCACCTTCATGAATACTGGTCCTCTAAGTCACAACGAAATTGATTGACCTCAATACTGTGCGTGCAATTTATCGACAGCAAAATGGCGCCCTCGTACTGTGCCAAACCGTGCAGCTCTCCCGGCTCGGCGCAGTGTGAACGGTGTGTGCGACAAAAGGGTTGTCGACACATGACAGCCAATGCAGGCCGACACAGTCGGCTTCGGAATCCAGCACGTCACCGGTGGCTTTTGTCCTGCCGATCCGTTCTCGATGTTTCGGGTCGCGAAAAACCAGACCTTTAAGACTCGCCGAATCCATCGGGACCACATGAGCGCCCCTGATTGAAACGTCGCCCAAGTTGACGGCGGTTATTTTGCCGAATGTGAGATTCATCTGTCCTTATCCCACAGCTTCGGACCTTCGCTGTCGCAATCACCTGCGCGTCCCCGAGACACAAGACGAGGAAATACCCCTTCCTGGTTCTTTAATTTCCGGACGCCCGACCGAGTTCAGGATCCTTCGCGAATCCCGGAACTTGCACCCAACCATCTGCCCCTTGCAAACTGGATCGAGTGCGTGTACTCATTTGCGGCGCCGGTATCGGCGGATTGACCGCTGCACTGACGCTCGGCGCATCCATCACGGCCGGCTACTGCGACTGTTGTGGCATGCGGTGCGTAAGCGGCTCGGCGACAAACTCATCAGAACCGAAGTGCATTCGACCCAATGGCACAATCGAACTCGAAGCCAGATATGTCATTCCGCACCGTGCGATCATTACGCCGTCTCTGTCATCAATACGAGGCATCCGGCACGGGGCACCGGAAGTCATGAAGCGCCTTGCGGCCGGCGACCAGGTAGACCCCTCCGAGTATTACTTCCGCACAACCCCGCAGTTTCACACCGGAGCCGATCGTTACTATTGGATGACTCGCAGCATTTTTATAGCAGCCGGAGAGCGTTGGCCGAATCAGGTAGTGCTTCGCGTCTGGTCGATGTCCTGATGAAGCGCGGTGACCACGGTGGTGCCGCCATGAAATAAAAACTGCATACACCACTAACCGAACACCGAATCGAACGTACACCTCAATGGAGGTGTCGTGCGGGATATTCTGCAGGACGTTCGGTTCGCAAGTCGTACTCTCATCAAAAGCCCGGGTTTCACAGTCGTCGCGCTGCTCACTCTGACAGTCGGCATCGGAGCAAACACAGCGATTTTCAGCTTTGTCGACGGCGTGCTTCTGAAACCGCTCCCGTATGGCAACGCAGACCGCATGGTCCGGGTTCTCGAAAAACCGCCCGGTGATCCCGACGCCAGAAACGGCATCTCCACACTCAACTTCCTCGACTGGCAGCGCCAGAACTCCGTCTTTCAATACATGGCCGCGCGAACCGGGGGCTCCGCCACACTCACCGGAGTAGCCAACCCAGTCCAGTTACGCGGAGCACGAATGTCTGCCCACGGCTTCGACATCTACGGCATTCGGGCGGCCATCGGACGAACGTTTGCGGCTGACGAAGACCAGCCCGGCAAGGATCACGTCGCCGTCCTCTCGAACTCTCTTTGGCGTTCGCAATTCGGCGCCCGGCCTGAGATTGTCGGCCAGACCATCCAGCTTGATGGCGAGCCTTACACGGTCATCGGCGTCCTGCCCGAAGGCAGTGCCTTCGATCGTTCCTACGCGCAAATCTACCGGCCTCTGATGTTCGAGCCGCAAAACATGACTCGCAATTTCCACTGGTTCGGAGCCTTTGCCTTGCTCAAGCCCGGCGTTACGCTGAAGCAGGCGCAGGCCGAAATGGCCGCGATCGGTGCGCGCATCGCGCGCGATTACCCCGACTCCAACAAGGGCTGGAGTGTTGCCGTCGATTCTCTGGCCGAAACCATTGTCGGCAGGCAGTTGCGACAGTCGCTTTATGTTCTGCTTGCCGCAGTCGCGATGGTGCTGTTGATCGCCTGTGCCAACCTCGCCAATCTCACTCTCGCGCGCAGTACAGCCCGCGAGCAGAGAAGTGGCGATTCGCGCCTCTGTCGGCGCAGGTCGCTGGCGCCTGATCCGCCAGTTCCTCACCGAAAGTGTCTTGCTCTCGCTCACAGGAGGTGCACTCGGCAGTCCTTCTCGGTTATGCACTGCTGACCGCGTTGAAAGCTGCGGTCCCTCCATTCTCCCTCCCCTCAGAAGCGGTCATCGCCATGGATGGCAGAGTGCTTGCATTCGCCATACTGCTCTCTCTTCTCACGGGCGTAGTCTTCGGCCTTGCACCCGCTGTCCAGGCGACGCGTCCCAACCTGGCCGGATGCATGAAGGAGGGAGCAAGAGGCTCTGGCACCGGAGCAGGGAAGCATCGTCTCCGCGGAGCACTCGTCGTCACGGAAGTGGCTCTCGCATTCCTCTTGCTCACAGGCTCCGGACTGCTCATAAGAAGCTTCTTCGAGATGCAGAACGTAGATACTGGCTTTCGTTCTGAGAACGTAATCACCGCCGGCCTGCCGCTGTCCGATAAACGCTACAAGACAGCCGATGATTTGAACACATATCTCAGGCAAGTCGTCGCAAACGTTCAGAACTTGCCCGGCGTAGGCGATGTCGCCCTCACGTCTGCTCTTCCGATGCAGGGCTGGGGCTACGGAATGCCGTTTCAGCGAGCCGACAAGCCCATCGTTGACCGGGCTAATCGTAAGGGTTGCTTCTTCAAAATGGTCAGCGCATCCTACTTCCGCGCTATCGGTATGACCCTTCGCCAGGGGCGGGCGCTCTCCGATCGTGACACCAAAGGAGCATTGCCCGTTACGGTCATCAACGAGACGATGGCCCGCAAATACTTCTCTGGCAGAACCCCATTGGCAAACGCATACTCATTCAGGAGATCGTGCCTGGAAAAACACAGCTCGGACCTGAAGTTCCATGGGAAATAGTCGGTGTGGCGAAGGATGAGACGGTGGGCAATCTCGACAGCAGCAGAGACGACAATCCCGGAATGTATGTCAGCTACGAGCAGAGTCCCGTCTACGGCCTGTCGATCGTTGTACGCGGTGCAATGGACGTACGTAACATGCAGCAGGCGATCACTGGCGCCCTGCATCAGCTTGACAAAGATCAGGCGATCTCGAATGTGAGAACACTGGAGCAGATCAAGACCGAATCCATGGCGAGCAACAAACTGAACTCCATCATGCTCGCTGGTTTCGCTGCAGTGGCACTCCTGCTGTCCGCGTTAGGTATATACGGCGTCATATCGTATTCGGTCGTCCAGCGGACTCAGGAAATTGGCATCCGCTCCGCCCTCGGCGCCACCACCGGCAACGTACTCACGCTCATACTGCGATCCGGATGTTCCTGACGGCAGTGGGACTTCTGATCGGCCTGGCAGGTTCACTGGCGGTCACGCGCTTGCTCACCGCGCTGCTGTTCGGAGTAAGTGCGCGAGACCCCATCACCATGGCCACAACAACCGTCATCCTGGCAGCAGTGGCCCTGCTCGCTAGTTATGTCCCGGCACGCCGAGCCGCAAGAGTGGATCCAATGATCTGCCTCCGCTACGAATAGAAGTTACTATCGAATGCAGAGCCGGCGGTCTGCTTCCGCTACGATAGCGGGATTCTCAGAAGCTTCGGGACTCAGGTCACCCGGCCAGCCGCCCCAGTGCCGAGCCGATTGCGCGGGCAATGTCGGTCAGCAATGAGCGCTGTGCAGGTTCGACCTGGATTCCAGCCTTTCGCTCTGCTTCCTCTATCGAAGCGCCGTCGTGGACAGCCTCAAGAAAAGCTTCCGCCTCCGCATCGGAGATTCCGAGTCCTCGGGCGACATAATCTCCGAGTCGCTCATTCGGTCGCTGTTCAATCCCGCGCTCCTTCAACAGGTCCTGAACAGCTCGGATTACGTTTGCAGTGATCATGATTTCAGTGGTGTGGCACCCAGTTTACGTCATACGAACCTGAGATGCCTGGCATCAAAGCCCGAACGCCGGCGGATAAACCACCGCGCCATGAACTCCATCGAGAGCGCCAGTGCGAAGTTCCAGCGCCATAAAAGCCTCACATGGAAACGGACTGTCGAGGGACTTGGCAGCGTCGGTGGAGAAGCCAAATCGAGGATAGTAATCCGGATGCCCAAGGACGATCACGATCCTCTCGTCCAGACCTCGCAACAACTCGAGACCACGCTCAATCAGAAGGCTGCCAATCCCCTTGCGCTGATGCTCAGGAACAACAGCAATCGGCGCTAACGCGACGGCGGACACCCGCACCGTCGAAGTCTGCACCCACATCCGGCTGAACAGCACGTGACCAACAATGCGTCCTTCCATTTCGGCTACGAGCGACAGAAGAGAGTCAGGGCTGCGACGCAGGCTATCCACCAGTTCGGCCTCCTCCATACCCCCAAACGCTGCCTCATTAACAGCTCGGATCATCGACCGCTCATCAGTGCGCTCGTTTTCTTCAGTTCGAATCAGGACAGACGGGTCCTCTAAGACCTTCAAAGACATGACTGTTTCGCTCCAGTATCTTCAATCGGTTTTCGCAGCGAAGTCAGCGAACAATCACGCAAAACACACTACCAGAGTAAAGACGAATCGTCCATCCCACAGGCACAGGCAGGGGGAGGGCAGCGGGATGCCCTCTCGATGGCTGAAAACTTCCGGAATCGATAGCACCGTCGATCGTATCCCGCCAGTGTGATAACGTCTCACTTCTGGAGGCGAAATGGTTCTCGTAGCAGGTGCAACTGGACTCGTCGGGAACGCTGTGTGTCAAAAACTGGCACGACGCGGCGAAACAGTGAGGGCCCTTGTTCGCAGCAGCAGTTCGCCCGAAAAGGTAGAAGCACTCAAGTCAGCCGGAGTTGAAATCCACACCGGCGACTTGAAAGACGCGGCTTCCATCGCGCAGGCTTGCAGGGGAGTTGAGGCCGTGATATCGACCGCCTCTTCCACGATGTCCCGACAGCCCGGAGATTCGATCGAATCCGTCGATTCCGTGGGACAACTCGGTCTCGTGCAGGCAGCAAAGAACGCCGGTGTCAGCCGGTTTATATTGGTGTCCTTTCGACGCCGCAACGATGTTCCCTTTCCGCTCTCCGACGCAAAGGAAAGAGTCGAATCCGCGATCAGAGACTTCAACTACACCATCATTCAGGCGAGCTACTTCATGGAAGTGTGGTTGAGTCCTGCACTCGGTTTCGACTACGCGAGAGGAACGGCTCGCATCTTCGGCACGGGCAAAAACCCGATCAGCTGGGTGTCGTTCCTCGACGTTGCGGAGATGTGTGCAGTAGCGCTTCGCCATCCGGCTGCGGAGCGGAAGCAGATGGACTTCGGTGGTCCTGAAGCACTCGGCGCCCTCGAAGTCGTCTCGCGTTTCGAGCGTATGAGCGGGAAGCAGTTCACGCTCGAACACGTGCCCGAGGAAGCTCTGATCGGGCAGTGGAAAGCGGCAACCGACCCGATGGAGAAGTCATTCGCCGGGCTGATGCTGCTTTATGCCATGGGCGACGCCGTCAACATGGAGCGAGTCATAGAAACATACGGAATGAAGCTGACCCGCCTGGACGATTACATTGCGACAGTCCTGGGCAAAGCTCCGGTTTCGACTTCCGCGTCTTCCTGACCAGTGTCGGTCCAGGGTTCCTGACGTGGATGTAGCCTCTGGTGGTCTCATCGGAGTAATTCCGACACTCGAACTCTTCGAGCATCAGTTTGCGTAGATCAGTCACAGGACACTTGTGACCCGAGACTACACTGAATCACGAAATCCTGCGGAACCGATAACGCGATGCCTGGACAGAGATTTCGTAATACAATCGCTCGATATCCGGATAAATCCTGAAGTAGGTGGCTATGGCGTGAACACGCGCCGAGTTCCGGGTCACGAGTTTGGACTGAAACTATCCAGTGAAGACAAGGCGGCGCTGATCAGTCTTCTGAAAACGCTGTAGCGGACTGGAGCAATAAAAGCAACCTGGGCGGGGCAGGATGCGTAATCGCGCGACAGTCCGGCGAACTTGATCGTGTGTCAAGGCAGGGCGGAATTGCACCAGAATGTCTGTTACTGACGCGGGTGCTGCGTCGCAACAAGTCCGTGATAGCCGGGTTGGTCAAGACCTTAACGCCACTCCGATAATTTGCGGGCTCACAATCGGCACCGGAACGGTAATCCGTTCATAACTGACCTGCGCAATCCGGCCTGTTCCAATTCCGTCCACGTCTCGCGATTCGGAGGGCACCCATCACCGAACCGCTTCCATACCGGTGTTATCAGGTTCTGAATACGCCTCAACCGGCTTCCACGAGGCGCCGCGACGTGCTCGATAAACACCAGTCGACCGCCGGGCTTCAAGGTCCGCAAAATCTCCCGAAGCGCTTGCTGTTGGTCTGGAACACAGCACAGCACCAGCGTACTGATCACGGCGTCCATAGTACCGTCGCCAACTGGTAAATCATCTGCCGTACCAATTCGCAAATCAATCGACATTCCCACCCGCGCAGCCTCCTCACGCAAGTAGCGCTCCATAAAGAAATTTGGTTCCACGCCGATCCAGCGCACCCTGCCGCCTCGGAAGTAACGGAGGTTCACGCCCGTTCCGGGGCCAATTTCAAGCACTGTGCCGGATACTCCCGCGAATAGATCTTCCTTGTACTTTGCTGAAAATTGCTCATACCGGGAATTGAATCGGTCGAGTGCCCTCGCGAAGATGCGCCGGTTCAGACCGGTTCTGGTTCATCCATTCTCTTTAATGCTCCCGTGTCTTTGCAGGTCAAGTCGAGGTGTCGAAGTAACTGCACTGGATGCTGTAGGGCCGTGGGAAGTGCTCTCACGGATGCCAAATACGGAAGTGCAGTTTGTTGGAAAAGATGCAGGGTCTGTAATGACGTAGGGTGGCGTCCTTCTGCTGGGCGTCTCCCACACAGTCGAAGAAACCCCATCGCCTGATCTGGTTCTTGTCCCGGGGGGTACAACAATGCCGGGCCAAATGGTGGATGATGACGTACTCGACTGGTTGCCAAGGTACACGAGGTAACCACCTGGACTACCTCGCTCTGCAGCGGCGCATTGATTTCGGCGGCGGCCGGTATTCTGAAGGGTTTGCCCGCCACCACGCACTGGTACAAGATGGGCGTTCTCAGGATCATGGGCGCCAGACCGACGCCGGATCAGCGCATCGTGCGGTCGGGCAAGGTTGTCACCGCCGCCGGCGTATCTTCCGGTATCGACCTAACGCTTTGGCTAGCAGGCGAAATTGCCGTCCGCGAGCGGGCGGAAGCGATCCAGTTGGTCGTCGAATATGACCGACATCCGCGGTTCGATAGCCGCCACGTGAGCAAAGCGTCAAAAACAAACACAAACGCTTGCGAAAGAGATGATGGTTGCGAGCATGCCTGCAGACCAGCGCCGCCTCGTCCGCAAAATTACCGGGCGGCTCTTAGTCGATTTGATCCGCGCAGGAAAATCTGTGTCAATTCCGAGTTGGTCATCGACATCGTCGGCAACTCATGAGCTGTGTGCGCCGGCATTGATCAGCGGCCGAGCTCAAATGCCAATCCCATCGTTGACCGCTGACCGGATCCGCTGCTTGCCACCGAGTTAACGTTCCGTCCTGTTAATCGAGACATCCCGGGCAGAAACTGAATCTGGTCCTCAAAGTAGATCGCAATGAGGCATCTACTACTGCCGAGCTTTGCCAGTAAGAGCGTGAGGCGTGTATTATCTGTATGGCTCAGTTGTTGCGCTGCCCGGAGGAAGGCGGAGGAAAAATGAGGTATGACCGTCCAGGCGCTCATGCTGCCGTCTTCGGCGTCTTCGGCGTTTACCGGTTAGCGCTCGCTGGAGCCGTCGTGTTCACGCACACAACTGGCTGGAGGTGGGTGTACCCCGGGCTCTATGCTGTCTTCGCCTTCTACGTCCTGAGCGGGTACGTCGTCGCGTTCATATTAGACCGGACTTATCTTCGGGCCTCCGGTGGGTTGGCGCGGTTCGCGGCCAACCGTGCGCTGCGCGTGTTCCCGCTCTACTGGCTTACTTTAGGCGCGTCACTGATCCTCATCGTCAAATATCCGTCAGTCTGCCGGAGCGTGTTCCAGTCGATGGTCGTCCCTGGTGGGCTTCTTCAATGGGCTTCGAACCTGACCACAGTGGGCCTGACTAACCCGGTCACAGGGGCGGCGGCGTCCGCTGCGGTCGTGCCGGTCGGTTGGACGCTTGCGGTGGAACTGTCATACTGGGCGCTGCTCCCCGCAGCGGTCGTGTGGCCTTGGTTTCGGCGTGCGTTAGGTGTGATTGCCGTGGGCTACACTGCGGTCACGATATCCCTGCTACTAATAGCGCCCGATTTGGCACGCCTGGGATGGCGCCTTTACAACTTGGGTGCTGCGGCACTGCCGTTCTGGGCTGGCCTGTGGATTTTCGAACGCAAGATTCGAAGCGGACAGCCGCTTACTGGGTGGTTTGGGCTCGGGGCCTTGGCCTTCTGTGGGTTGTGGGCGGGTGCTGTGGCGTGGCTGCCGGACCCGCTCGGGTGGCCGCTGTACGTGTGGCTTGTCGGCACGACGGCTGCCGTAGCGTACCTTGCTCAACTTCACCTTCCCGCGTTGCCGGGCTGGTTCCGCGCACTCGATACTTTCAGCGGCGATCTAAGTTATCCGCTATACCTTTTGCACTTGCCCGCCGCCGTGGTGGTTCGAATTTGGGTCCCGGTCCCACCCGGGACGTATCGCTACTTTGCGGCTGTGCTCGTGGTGAGTCTGGTAGCTTCCGTTGTGGCACACGTGGCCGTGGAAGCACCGGTCAATTGGCTGCGCCGTCGAGTAAAGCGCGCACGGGCAACGGGTCAGTCGGTCGGGACCGTCCATTTGATGAGCGTTCCTCCGAGCGCGGTCGAGAACTGAAGTAGGCCGGGCGTCTAATCGTATACAGTGTCACTTAGCGAAATCGCCGTTTCGTTCCTGTCCTGGTCTTAGCAAGATGGCGGGGCGTCTGCGCTCGCCGATACGCGTGTTGCGGAACGATTCAGCACCTTCAATTCCGACGCCAGAGGTAAGGAATTTGCTGCGACTTCGCTGCCGCCTGCTGATCATCGGTGCATGCATGCGGGCGGAACCAACGTTAACAGACGACCTCCTGATCTCCGTCTCCCGAGAACCCGCCCATTCGCGGCGCCGGAGCACCTGATTGTGCTCTGGGAATGCAAGCCCACAATGCTGAAAATGTCGATCAGGGCAAATCGTTCCGCGACTGGCAAGGGTCTCTCCGAAGGGAGGAACTGCACGGACGCGCTCGCTGGCGGCCCATCCGTTACGTTGTCTTTTCCATCATCCGTCGTGGAGCCATGGCGAGCCGCCAAATGCGCTATCGCAGAGTGCGGTGCAAGTCCGATACCAGTCTCTCAGCCAGGGAGGCTCTGCAACCTGAGACAAGGGGCGAGCTCATCGGGATGCGCCAGAACGCTGCCAAAGTGATGCTCCCACAATCGGGCGCCGAGCGTACCAGAGCGATCTAAAGAGGACCCGACGGTGAGCCACTTCAGAAGTGTCGGACGTAAACCCGCATCGAACAATGCGAAGCCTGCGGCAAGGACGCAGGTATCGGTCTGGGTACCACAAACCAATATGCGGTCCATTTGCAGACCCCGAAGATACTCGATAGCCGCCGGAGGCGGAAGGTACCCGTGCTTCACAAAAATGCGAGTAGCCGCCACCAGGCCTTCGTCAGCGTTGCCTGGTTTCCACCCCAGTTGTCCTTCAAAAGGCGTAACAGATTCATCATGCCTCTCGACGGTGGCCGCGCTTGGGAGTATCGCGCTCAATTCTCTGATCCCATGCAGAATTTCCATCGGTACAGGGAAACTGGGCTGAACATCGACGATAAGAAGCGCTTGTGTCATATGTGATCCGTCCGGAGCCGAGCGCGTCGCCGCTATTCGCCCACAAGCTTCAGACCTATGATTCCTGTCAGGATCAACCCCAGGCAGGCGAGTCTGCCTGGCGCCGCGGACTCGCCAAACAGTACGATGCCCACCGCCACCGTACCTGCTGACCCAATCCCGGTCCATACCGCATACGCGGTGCCCAGCGGCATACTTCGGGTCGCCACGCCCACCAGGCCCAGGTTCAGCGCAATCATCATCGCCGTAGCAATCGAGGGCCAGAGTCGTGTAAACCCTTCCGAATACTTGAGCCCGATTGAAAATCCTGTCTCAAACAGACTCGCATCGATCATCACATCTGTCACCATCTGTGACAGCCCGAGCCCGAGCAGCATGGCCGCATAGGCTTCACTCGAGAGGTTCCGGTAGGGAATATCCCGACCGATCTGCGTCGACACCTCGTCAGCGAGCTCAGCCATAGAAAAGGAATGATTCCCGGCCAGTTCGTATATGTTGTTCCCCGAAGTGGGCTCGGTGAGGACGGCAACGGCAGCGGCTGCATAGTCTGCGCGCGCTGCGGATGCGAACCTCCCTTCGCCGGAACTCCCGATCAGCGCACCGTGCTCCACAGCGCTGGCCAGGGCTGATGTGTGATTTTCCATGTAGCAACCATTTCGGAGAATCACAAACCGCAGACCAGAAGCCCGAATATACTCCTCCGTTTGCTTGTGTTCGCGAGCGAGGAACAACTCCGAACCGTCAGCGTGAAGCAGACTCGTGTAAACAAGGAGTTCCACTTCCGCATCCTTTGCAGCGTCGATCACTGCCTTGTGCTTCCCGAATCTCTCACGAGTGTCGGTTGTCGAATGAGTAGAACCCTTTTCACCCCACGAAGTGCACTCGCTCTGCGAGCCCCTCGATTACGAGTCGTCCCAGGTTTCCGTTTGCGCCAGTAACTGCAATGACTGGGTCGCTATCACAACCGTCCAGATGTCGAACATCCCGCTGGAGTCGCCGTCTGCAGTGCGACTTGCATCGTTTTATCTCCTGGACCCATACTAGTTTTTATGTGGAGGAGAGGACAGATCCATAATCGACAGATCGAGTGGTCCACTCAAGTCCGCCTCTCAGGCCGTTGATTGTGGCGGGCCACACGCAGCACCCCGCTTGAAAGGTATCCTTTTCCTGAATCCCTTGCCAGACAGAGGAACCGCCAGCGCGCGACGGATCTGCGTATTTTGCGGGTCAAGCCTGGGAGCAAGCCCAAAGTATCTTGCCGAAGCGAAATCTCTGGGGCAGCAGCTCGCTCGTCGCGGCTGGGGCATGGTTTACGGCGGAACCTCAGTTGGATTGATGGGCGCAGTTGCCGACGCTGCCCTCTCTGCAGGCGCCGAGGTGATCGGGGTACTTCCCCGGGCGTTGCAGGATCGCGAGATTGCTCATCGAGGCCTGACGAAGCTGCACATGGTAGAAAGCATGCACGAACGCAAGGCGCTGATGGCGTCTTTGTCGGATGCTTTCATCGCGCTGCCCGGAGGCTACGGAACACTTGACGAATTCTTCGAGATCGTGACCTGGGCGCAACTGAAGATTCATTCGAAGCCCACTGTCCTGATCAATACGGATGGTTACTATGATTTCCTGCTGCGATTTCTGGACCACGCGGTGAGAGGAGGAATTCGTAAGGCCGGCCAACCGCAGGCTAGTGCAGGTGGCAAGAGACTCCGCGGAAGCTTTGCAATGGATTGAACAGCAGCGAGTCCTGAGTTCAACCAACGACAATGCCACGGTTCGAAACGCCGACGAACTCACGCCGTAGTCATCGCGGGAACATGGAACCCTCCCATTTCCCGCGCCGCGTGGCTACAACGGCCTAGCGCGAACGCAAAGCAGTTGCGAGGACAGAGACGCCGCGTCGCAGCTCTGCCGGGTTGCAGCCCGCGAAGCCAAGGATGAGGGCGGGGGGCTGTTCGTATTTCGTTGTGAACATCGACAACGGCTCTACTTCCAGCCCGAGCTTCTGCGCTTGCTGCGCCGCCTCCTGATCGGACTTCCATGTTTTGAGCCAGCCGAGCGTGCGTATTCCTGCGCCCGCGTGGACAACGTCGAGCACTCCATTGAGGTGTTTGTCGGCAGCAGTCTTAAGAACCTCAATGCGTTCCGCATAGGTCTGGCGCATGCGGCGGACATGATGGCCGAAATGGCCTTCGGTGATGAATTCCGCGAGGATGGCTTGATCGAGCGTAGGCGGATGGCGGTCGACGAAGCTGCGGGCTGATGCGAACGCTTCTACGAGGCGCTCGGGCAAGACCATGAAGCCGAGACGCAGCGCATTGAAGAGCATCTTCGTGAAGGTGCCGACGTAGATGACGCAACCGGAACTGTCGAGCCCTTGCAGAGCAGCGACGGGGTGACCAAAGTAGCGGTACTCTGCGTCGTAGTCGTCTTCGATGATCCATGCGTTCGCGCCGGCGGCCCAGCGAAGGAGTTCCAGGCGGCGGTCCGCGGACATGGTGACGCCCATCGGAAATTGATTCGCTGGCGTGACGTAGGCGAGCTTTGCTTTGGGCGCAAGCTTGCGGCCTGCCTTCACGATGAGGCCGTCTCCGTCTACAGGTACTGGAACGATACTGCGCACCTGTGGCGCGGAGTGCTTGAAGAGCGCCGGAATAGCCAGGGTCTTCCATCCAGACCCGATCGCCTGGCGGCGAGGAGGAAACGGCCAATGAGGTCGAGCGCCTGTTGTGCGCCTGAGGTGACGATGATCTGTTCGGGAGAGCAGTGCACTCCGCGTGACGCGCCAACATACTCCGCGATGGCGCGACGGAGGGGTTGGTAGCCCTGCGGCATTGCCGTGAGCATAGAGTGAGCGCGGAGCCCGGCGCAAGACGCGCGAAGCAACGCGCGCCCAAAGGTCTACCGGGAAAGAGATCGATGGCCGGTTCGTAGGTGCGGAAAGCTTTGCCGATGGAGTGAGACGCAGGCGTCACTTCCACATCTTTCAGAAATTGTTGCGCGCGTTTCGAGAGTGCGGCCTTCGACGTTGGAAGAGCGAGAGCCGCAGGTTTGCGCGTTGCGGACAGGAATCCATCAGGAACGCCCGAGGCGACATAAGTTCCTGACCCAACTTCAGTGCGTGTGTATCCCTCGGCCTGCAACTGGTCGAAGGCTGCGACGACGGTTCCGCGCGAGAGCGAATACTGCATCCCGAGGCTGCGTGTGGAGGGCATGCGAGCGCCGGGCTTCAAACGTCCGTCGAGGATGGCGCCGCGCAGCTCCGTGTAGAGCCAGCGCCAGAGGTCCTGCTGGCCAGAGGGCGGGTTGAGCGAGAGATCCTGAAATGTTTCTTCTTTAGACATCGCTTGTTTAGTGCCACCATCAAGTGGGCAAAGTGGACCACTCCCTGCTTTGCATTATGGACCTTTTCCTTGATCCACATAAGGCCTAGTATCGGTTGCAAGGAGATAAAACTTATGAAACAGCAATTCAACTATTTCAGACGCTGCCGCGAAGCTGCAGGCATATCTTGCAACAGCAGGCACTTTCGTGCCTGCACAATCGGCAGGCTGGCATGTTGATCGCCTGAGTGCTGATCGACAGCCAGCACCCTGATGGCGCAGGAGACTATCACGCCGCTCATATCGCATGCTCTCGCAGGAGTTCCCGACAAGGAAGTTCTGATGTACACCGTGGATTTTCCGCCGGGCTTTTCGAGCCCTGTCCACCGCCACAATGCGCAGGTGTCTGTTTACGTGCTGGAAGGCTCCGTCGTGATGCAGGTGAAAGGCGGAAAAGAAATCACGCTGACGGCCAGGCCAGAGCTTTTATGAAGATCCCAACGATATTCATGTCGTTAGCCGGAACGCAAGTAGTACGAAGCCAGCAAAATTCCTTGTGTTCCTGATTCACAAGAAAGGTGCTCCGCTGGTGATACCAGCAAAGTAAATACGAGCGCGCGGCGTTTTCTGTGACAGGACAGCTAAGACGCCGGTTCTTGTTCCGGCGAAATAGAAAAGGAGAGAGAGATGAAAGTTTTTGTTGCAGGAGCGAGTGGAGCGATCGGTCAGCCGTTAATCGCGGAGCTGATTCGCAAGGGCCACACGGTGACAGGGATGACGCACTCCGAGGCTGGAGCGAAGAGACTGCGAGGGTACGGCGTGGAGGTTGCGATTGCGAATGCGCTTGACAACGACGCCGTGGAGGCGGCGCTGCGTGCCTCGGATGCGGAGGCGGTAATCGATGAACTGACAGCTATACCGAAGACTCCATCGGAGCTTCCGGCGTATGCGGCGGGTGACCACAAGCTGCGCATCGAGGGCGGAGGCAATCTGCACCGTGCTGCTCTTGCCTGCGGCGTGCGCCGTTACATCCAGCAGTCGAGTGGATTTTTTCTTGACGCGAAGGGTGCGCTGGCGGATGAGAGTTCGCCGCTTGCCGTGAATGCCAGCCCTCTCATTGCCGGCTATGCGCAGATGTATGCGTAACTGGAGCAGAGGGTGCTGGAGTCATCGATCGAGGGTGTCGTGCTGCGTTACGGATTCTTCTATGGGCCGAACACCTGGTATGACCCGGATGGCGGGGGACAGCCGATGAGGTTCGCAATCAGCAGTTTCCAGTGATTGAAGGGGGCGAAGCGAAATGGTCGTTCGTTCATATTGAGGACGCGGCGCAGGCAACGGTGGCAGCGCTCACGGCGGATCCGGGTAAATATGTTGTGGTGGACGATGATCCTTCGCCGGTGGGTGTTTGGCTGCCCAGGTTTGCGAGCTTTGTGGGCGCTCCGCCTCCGCCCGTTCACTACTGCGGAACAGGCGCGGCAGATTGCTGGAGAGGATGCGGTGTACTACCAGACGAGGCTGAGCGCAGCTTCGAATGCGAAGGCAAAGCGAGAGCTTGACTTCACTCCGCGGAGACTGGAGTGGCTAAGCGAGTAACTCAAAGAGAGTGCAAGGAGGAAGTCGCATGCTGGATGAGGGACCGATACTCGTAACCGGGGCGGCCGGTCAGCTCGGGGCGGTCGGGCGAACCGTGGCCGGCCTGCTGCTCGATCGCGCGTTTCCGGTTCGAGCCATGGTTCGCCGCGAGGACGATCGGGCAGCGGCCTTGCGGGCCGCCGGCGCCGAGGTGGTGGTCGGAGACCTACTCGAACCCGCCGACGTCTACCGCGTGGTCAGCAATTGCCGGCGGGTGTGCCGACGGTGTCGAGCGGGTAACCGGCCAGCCGGCGATGGGCGTAAGGTCGTTTGTGTAAGCTCGCGCGGATCAGCTCGAGGACGTCAGCATTTCAGGCCCGGGCACCACCGCAGCGAATCTCAATACTCTCAGCAAGTTGGGCATTCAGAAAAATCTGATATCGATTCGTTCGAAATACGGTTGCAGGAGCAGTGTTCTGAACCGATCCTGGCGCAGAGGTGAGGAACTTGCTGCGAACTCGATGCCTCCTGTTGATCGTCGGTGCATGCATGTGGGCGGAAGAAACGTTAACAGACGACATCCTGAAAGCCCGGAAGCTCTCGACCGACGGTAAACTGCGGGAAGCGCTGCAGACGCTCGAGACGGGAATCCGCGCAACCCCGTCTGAGCCAACGGTTCTCGCGGTAGTTGTCAACGAAGCCGGAACCATTCATCTGAGCCTGGGTGAAATCAGAGAAGCGATTAAGCTCTTACAACGTGCGGTTGATTTGTCGGAGCAGGCATATGGGCAAGAAGCGTTTAAGCGACAGTCCCGCTAACGAACCTCGCCCGCGCATGGGCAGCACAGGGAGCACTTGAGAAAGCGAAAACCATTTTTGAACGGGTTCTCAGGATCCGCCGGGCGACGCTCGAAGAAAGCGACCCCGAGGTGAGCAATACTCTGAGTCATCTTGCGAACGTATATCTGTCTGAAGGGCAGGCGGACAAGGCTGAATCGTGCGCCCGCATGGTTGTACGCAACCTCGTCCCGGGGCGAAGGGCAGGTTGCTTTCCCTGATACTTTTCCAAGTCCTGCTTCCTCATCCGCACTGGTCGAGTCAGCGCCCGCCACATCGACACCTTGCATTATTCGATCGCTCGCAGACTTCTGGGAACGACGACGTCTCTCCGGCCTTCTGAACGACTTCAAGTTTGCGGAAGGAGTTGTCTCAGCCACCGATTGCGGCGTTGATGACCCCGGCGTTGGTGGCTCCGACGACTCGACTGACCCATGCTGCGCAAAAAGTGTGGCCGAATCTTCGTGTGCGCGGGGGTGATTGGCAAACGCGCTACGCCAGGCCTGTGTGATGCTTGCTGATCAGAGGTAGGGTCTGGTGTATCAAACATTGATGGACCAGGGCTGAGTGATGTTGAGAGGCTGCCGTGCGGCACCACCCCCGGTGGCTACGAAAGCCGGCGGACCTCCAGGGGACGCAGCAGATACCGGGGACGTCATCGAGGGGCTCTGTGGATTTATCCGCGTTGGTGATGACGGCGTCTCGCTGGGAGACAGGGGCTGAGTTTCCGAGGTATCATTTCCACAATAGAGCCATGGTCGGACGAAGGCGCAGGTGGCTCGCGAGCTGTCTGGTTTTTCAGGCACCATTGCACCGCGCTCCGAAGGCGATTTGGATACCGTCATGTGTGTGTGTCGGCTGCGGACTCCTGAGCTTCTGGCACTGTGCTCGCCGAAGGTTCGATGCACGGAGTTGGTGCCGCATCCAACCATGGCGTGCTCTCGCGCATGTCCAGGTTGGGCAATTGCCTGTGTCGAAGATGCTGTTGGGGATGTTGTCATGACGGAACCTTGGTCTTCAGCGTGAGTCCCGTGATGTTCTTCAGGCAAAATTCCGAACCATCAAACTGGTCGGCGACGGGTTCTGCAGGAAGTGATGGGATCGACTGATGTTCTGAGGTGTCCCCCGAAGCTCTGACTTCTGCATCTGGAACGGCTGCATAAGTGATGTCCTCCGAATTGTGCAACAGTGTCTCGTCAGGCTGCTTTAGGCTGGAAAACTGCGGTGCTGCAACGTCATCAGCACTCGGCAGCGAGCTTGCCATAGGAGTGCTGTCTCCGAGAGGGGACTGTGGTTCCATCTCGTTTTGCTGATCATCGTCGAAAGACTGGTCTCTTGTGTGAATCTGAGGATGCGCTCTCCTGCCTGGACGGCGTCGGGCTCGAGGCAAAGCCAGGGGTTTGTACTCCATCGCAATCCTCGACATCATCCTTTCGTGGGGAATTGGGGCTTGAGATGGACGGCTCGTCCAAGTTCGTGCCCTCCAAATGCTGGATGTCCGATGCGGCAAGCGAAAATGCCATCGGTGCGACGGGACGTTCCCTTGGCAAGATGTTTGTTGTGTATTCCATTGATCCCAATCTCGTCGCTTCCGAGCGGCGATGATGTCTTTGGTGAATCATCGGCCTAGCAGCATTAGCATTCAGCAACGTCAACCGGATGCTCTACGTTTCCTCGGCGGGGCTTACATTGCACCTTGTTCGAGCAGTCGCACCGCAAGGGTCGATCCATCGTCTTAAGGCCTTCTCACTGTGTGGGTTAGATCAAGACATGTGAAGAGAGGAGTGAGAAGTGGAATACAGGTCTGTTTCCAACGTGTGAATCCTCGCATGTAGAGAGACATTTTCTTCTCCGCAGAAACTCATTTCCGTTCGCAGAAACTCGCGATCCTTTTGTAACCTCTCATTTTCCTCCCGCAGTGCCTCATTCTCAGCTTGTAACGCATCAAGACCGATCTCCACATTCATATCGGCCGTTTGAGCAGCTATCACTGGAAAGCTGCATATGGAACGACACTCGATGTATTTATGAGGAGAGAATGGAATTAGCACCCATCAATTGGGGTGGCTGGGACGGGTCGATAGTGCACCCAACAGAGCAGTGATGGACGCGCAGCCCTTTTGTCAGGGAAAGTAGGCAACTGCTGCGGTGATTCGACGACACTTCGTAGCCTTGCTTGGGACACATATACCTAACTGGCTTGTATCTAATGCGACTGCAGGGCGGAATGTATTGGCTGTCGTTTGCGTTGCGGACTTTTACTAGCGGACCGACAGTCCAAAATTACTGAAACATGAATAAGAGCAAAGGGCCACGCTGTCACCTAGTCCAAAAAGGCTTAGCCATCTGACGAGGACCATCTGTCAGATGGCTAGTCCTTTTTCGTTCTAGCGTATATTCACACGCATTGGTGCGGCAGACACTGCACCTCTTCTAGCAGCTTTTCTACTTGAGCGATCCCAGTTGATAGTCCGATGGATTTCATCACCTTTTCTGCGCGAACCTCAGCACATTCGTGCTTTTCGCGGCATTCCTTTTGCTATTCTTCCGCGCCCGGAGCACCCGCACCCGGGCTGGATTATTCCCATTTCTCTCGATTTCGCCAGTGCATTCCCGCTCTCTCCATTGTTTACTCGTCGTTGTCCAATATCTCTCGACTTCGTCCACGAGCGCAGCCCAAGCGGCCATTGTACCATGTAGCCGTTCCCAAACCCTCCCTGCCGCTGATGTAGCCTTCTGTCCAACAACCCTCTGAGCCGGGAACAGTGCTCGAGCTCCTCTTTGCTCAAATATATCACCACGACAATGGCAGATACGACAAAGGCGGTACACTGACTTGACCGCCCGCCGAAGGCGTTACGGCACGAAGTAGTGTGCCCCACATTTCGTTTCGCTGTGTGTCGTCTCCAAGCCCGGTGGCAAGAAGCATTGAGTAGCAGAGCGCGATTTCCCCCCCTTTGAGTTTGGGCGTGACCCCATAGAAAATCTTGCCAGTATCGATTTCGTTGCTGAGGCACAGTATCCTGGAGATGCCATCGGCCGCAGCCTGCATCTCACGAAATGTGCAAGACCGCCTCGACAGATGCTGTCCGACCTTGTACACAATCGTGGCGACAAGATCAAGAAGCGACTCCAGACAGGCTTTGGAAAGGTGGTTGAGGGTTGACCCTTGATATTGCGATGTCTTCCTCCCATCGCTTATCCTCTGCAATAGTTCCGGCACATGAAAAGGCCCACGATACTCAACGTCCAGCTCGATGAACGCAAGAAGACGGAGCGGATTATCATACGCGTCGACCCCCGTCAACTTTTGGGCCAACTCGGCATCGTTCTGGATGGAAGAGAGCATGTTGAATTGGGTGTATATATCTTCCTTTGTCGCTCGTTGCACTGCGTTCTGAGGATTGGAGATAGCTGGGGGGGATTCCTTTGATAGTGCCGCCGTATCCAATAATAACAAGCAAGAATGTACGGGAGGTCCACTTGGGAGATGTCGTCCGAAAGAAGCAGCTGATTGAGGAGCGACCTGGCTGCTTCTGGACCAAATTGTGGATCTCGACGCTCCTCAAAGCTTAAAATTGTGCACACTGTTTTGGGCTTAGCGACTGGTCGACATTGAATGCGGGAGGCACGTACCGTTCAAGCTTCGAGGGTAGAAGCATGCGTTCCCTTGACGGCAGATGACATGTGTTGTGGGGCTGATTATGCCATAGAGTTGATCTGAAATCTTGAAATTGTGACATTCTAGTCGTCTTCGTCGTCCAACCCGCACGTCCATTCGTCCAAAGTTTGGGATGTTCGAGGATGTTGTCGCAACGAAGCCCAATTGGGCATAGCTGAGCAAAGCACCTTGATAGACGTTACGGGGTGTTGACGGCTCTGGACAGGTTGAGGTGGCCTTTGTAGAAGTGGTACTGGCACATGAGCTTTGAGGCGTTCCCGTGAACGACGTTAGAACCGACGATGGCGATTTAGAAGGAGTAGAATGCTCCGTCGAAGTATCAATGGATGGCTTGACGTGCTGGCGAGCCATCTTGCTCGGCTGAGGACGCCCTCTCAGGGTACCCCCAGGCAACGTCGGTGCCGACGATGCAGACTGCGTTGCACCGGGTTGAAGGTGTGGTCTTTGCGGCAAGGTGGGTCGATGGGCCGGGTGGTTCTGTGCGGCATATAGTCGACGATCCGAATGATAGAGGTCTTCTAAGTTTTCGAGAGGAAAAGCTTCTGCAACTCTATTGGGCCGTTGTGTCTGTGGATAACGACCCCCTCCCTTGAATCGAGCGTTATCACAGTGAGTTCGTGATGGCGGCGTGGACGGGTCTAGTGCTGTGGTACGGGAGTGTCTACCTCTATCCGAATATGTCGTCGCTACGGCCGGCCTCTTAACTTGCGACTCAGGCTTGCGCATCTTATGCCGGTATCCATGATCGATCTAGGATCGCATTCCTGGCCGTAAGTTGCTTGTTGCTGTTGCCGCGGCGGTCTGGAACGTTTATTGGACTGCCGTGTACGTGAAGTTGTCGCGTATCCTATCTCATAGACACGGCGACAGGACGACGAAGGTGGCTGCGTGCGACGTTCACGTTCTCTTTGATTGCTAAATATCCCTAGAAGACGCATACTGTTGTGATGTTGATGTTATGTGAGTAATCTGGTTTTGCAGGTCGTTCAGGCTGTCTGAAAGATCGAGGGCTGGACTGAAACTGTTTACGCTCATATCGTTCCCAAAAAGTAGTTAGGCGAAGGAGGCTGCGATGCTCATACCTACTCCATGCTTCTGCGTCCATGCATCCTCGGTAAGCTCGATTCGGCTTCCTGAACACGGTCTGTGATTGCACCACATTAGATAACGCGTTCGATCAATACACTTGGCTGTCCTCTTTTAATTCGCTGTGGCGAACAGCTTTGACGAGTGATTTGCGACCGATTGGCCTTTGAAGAGGGATCTCGCGTTGGACCGAAGCAACGGACTGTGTCGAACTCGACCACCAAGCACGCTCATTGGACCACATGTCATGCATCAGGTGTGAAGTTTTGCCATGCAGGGTCTGCTTCGTCGTGACAGGCATGAGCAAAACCTACGCCTTGCCCTGCTGCTCTTTACTTTCGTTTTCGACTTTCCCAATTCCTCTCAATTCTTGAACGTTCTTGACAAGCGCTATACAACCGGGTTTTTAGTCAACGCGATGACCGTCATTGACATTGATGGTAAGCCTCATCCACACGTTGGCACGGCCCTTCTTGAGCAGTACTGATGGAGGCAGGTACGCCAAATAGGAAGGATGCCGCCGCCTTCTTCTTACGTTGCTTGCGCAAAATAAGCGACAGCACTGAGAGTTTTGGTTTCGTGCATGGTCATGCAGCTGACAATGTCACAAACCACGCTTCCAGTCTCTACAACATCATGGCTAATTACACCACTGCCGATGAGTACAATCCGGATCAAAAGGGCAACACGAAATTACTCCAGTTCTTCAGCCAGCTGGTCCAGCAATGCACCGCCGATGAAGCGCTGCAGATATATCTTCTCGCAGCCGAAATGTTTCCTGATTATCGATGGACGCAATACTCACGCCACCTGTGTCCTACATCGCGCGATGAGTGGGATTCCAAGCTGCTGCAAGC
>CAWCGC010000002.1:0-187890 GCA_963794765.1 Bryobacteraceae bacterium
CAATCTCGCGGAGACAGCGAAGCGCAGCATCGCGCATCATCTGGTACTCGCGATCAGTCAGCGTTTGGGCGGGAGCGACTGTAATCGAATCGCCCGTATGGACACCCATCGGATCGAAATTCTCGATCGAGCAGACGATGATCGCGTTATCCGCGAGATCGCGCATCACCTCCAGCTCATATTCTTTCCACCCGATAACACTCTCCTCGATCAGCGTTTCATGAACGGGAGACAGATCGAGACCGCGCTCCAGAATCTCTTCCAGTTCTTCGCGGTTATAAGCAATGCCGCCGCCGCTTTCCGCCCCATCGTGAAGGATGGACGAAGGATCGCCGGATAGCCATTTTTCTCTGCAAACTGGAACGCCTGCCTCGATCGTGTTCACGAGCTGCGACTTAGGCATGTCGAGTCCGATTTTGCGCATCGCGTCCTTGAACAGCAGTCGATCCTCGGCCTTCTTGATCGATTCGATCTTTGCCCCAATCAGCTCGACGCCGTACTTGTCGAGCACGCCCGCTTCCGCAAGATCGACCGACAGATTCAGACCGGTTTGCCGCCCACTGTCGAGAGCAGAGCATCGGGCCGCTCCTTGCGGATGACCTCTTCCGCGAAAGCAACTGACAGCGGCTCGACATATGTTCGGTCGGCGAGTTGGGATCGGTCATGATGGTCGCGGGATTCGAATTGATCAGGATGACTTCGTAACCGTCGGCTTCGAAGCGCCTTACAGGCCTGAGCTCCGGAATAATCGAATTCGCAGGCCTGACCGATGATGATGGGGCCCGAACCGATGATGAGGATGCGGTGAAGGTCGTTTCTGCGCGGCATTGTTCTAACGCCTCTCCTCTTTCATCAGCTTCACAAAGTCGTCAAACAGGTAGTAGCTGTCGTGCGGACCCGGAGCTGCTTCAGGGTGATATTGAACGCAGAATACCGGGTGCCGGCGGTGGCGGAAGCCTTCCAGCGTCTCGTCATTCAGGTTGACATGGGTAATCTCGATATCGCTTTCGTTGAGCGATGACGGGATCGACCGCGAACCCGTGGTTGTGGGACGTAATCTCGACCTTGTTGGTCACCCTGTTCAGAACCGGATGGTTCGCGCCGCGGTGACCGAATTTGAGCTTGTACGTGCTGCCGCCGACCGCACGCCCCAGAATCTGATGTCCGAGGCAGATCCCAAAGATCGGCGCCTGCCCGATAAGTTTCCGAATTTCGCGCGTCGGTCCTTCCAGAGGCTCCGGATCACCCGGTCCGTTCGACAGAAAGATACCGTCAGGTCGCAACGCCATCACGTCTTCGGCCGTTGTGTTTGCAGGAACAACCGTCACGTGCGTTCCCGATTGCACCAGTTTCCGCAGGATGTTCGCTTGATGCCGAAGTCATATGCAACCACGTGCAAGTCGGGCGCCTGCTCACCTGCCATTCGATCGGACGGCGAAACCGGCTCGACGCCGGTAGCCCACTCATAGCCCTTTGGCGTCGTGACCCGACTTGCCAGATCGAGTCCAGCCATTGAAGGCGAGGTTCGCGCCCGTTCGACGAGGGCCGCCGGATCGCCGCCGACCGTCGACAATACTCCGCGCATGACTCCGCGGGTCCTGAGGTGCCGGACCAGACGCCGGGTGTCGATCTCGCTGATGATCGGGACGTTATATTGCGTAAGAAACTGATCGGCTTCTTCCTGCGATCTCCAGTTGCTGGCTAACGGCGAAAACTCACCAACGACCAGGCCTTCGATGAACGGTTTTACTGCTTCGTTATCGCCCGAATTGGCTCCGTAGTTTCCGATCTGAGGGTAAGTGAGGACGACGATCTGACCTGCGTACAAGGGATCGGTAAAGATCTCCTGATACCCGGTAATTGAGGATTAAAAACGACTTCGCCGGAGTGTTCCGTACGCGCACCAAAGCTGCGGCCTTCGAAGACTGTTCCGTCCTCTAAGGCGAGCAAGGCTGTGTTCAACAGGGGGCTCTCCTCGGTGGGATTTCTTACTATTTCACCATGCTTCAGCTACGGTTCTGAAACATCCTGGCATAAAAAGTCATAGCTGCCCGTCAGCGATTCCGGAGATTGAACTACATTCATTGACGAAGCTTCACGTGCAATCCGGCAACTCCGCCAAAACCCTTTCCGTCCCATGGTGTTGGAGAGAACAGGACCTGCAGTGAAGAAGAGTCTCGTTGGATATCTTGCACTTGCCGCGCTTGCGACCGCGTTCATTCCTGCAGGTGCAAAGCCCCGGCAGAAGACCCAGCCTCCGATGAGCAAGGAGCAGCAAGTCGACCACGCGCTGAGCCGGTTGACCTGGGGGGTGCGTCCCGGCGACACGGCCGAGGTGAACAAACTCGGCCTGAAGAAGTGGATCGACGCCCAGCTTTACCCTGAGCGCATCGTCGAGAATCCCGAATTGCTGCACCGTCTTGATGCACTGGAGGGCATCAAGCTTAATACCGGACAGGCGTTCACGATGTTCCAGAACCGGAAGGAACAACCCATTCGACCTCTCATCAGGGATGTGGTTGAGGCGAAAGTAGTGCGCGCCGTGTACTCAAACCGCCAACTGGAGGACGTGCTTACCGACTTCTGGTTCAATCACTTCAACGTTTATCTCGACAAGGGTCAAGATCGGGCTTACATCGGACCTTACGAGCGCGACGCAATTCGCCCGCACGTGCTTGGAAACTTCAGGGATCTGCTTGAAGCTACGGCGTCCCACCCCGCCATGCTGTTCTATCTCGATAACTGGCGATCGGTCGGGCCGGATGCGCCGGCAGGCCGCATCGCGCAGCGCATGGATACGAAAGGCGCCCGGGGGCTAAATGAAAACTATGGTCGCGAACTGCTCGAACTTCATACGCTCGGCGTCGACGGCGGGTATACGCAGCAGGATGTAATCGAGGTTGCTCGATGCTTCACGGGCTGGACCATTCGACAGGGGCAGTTCTATTTCGCACCAGGCATGCACGACAAAGGCGAGAAAACGGTGCTCGGACTGAAAATTCCCGCGGGAGGAGGCAAGGAAGACGCGCAGAAGGTTCTGGACATCGTCAGCCGACATCCCTCGACCGCGAGGTTCATTTCACGCAAGCTCGCCCAACGCTTCGTTGCCGACAGTCCCCAGCAAAGCCTAATCGACGCAATGACTGCGAGTTTCGTGAAGTCCGACGGCGATATTCGCGAGGTCATGAAGACGATGCTGAATTCGAAGGAGTTTTGGGCATCGGACGTCTACCGCGCGAAGCTGAAATCGCCATTCGAACTCGTGATCAGTGCAGTTCGTGCCGGACAGGCTGACCTGAAGAACCCGGCGGTGCTCGCGATGGCAACCGAGAGACTCGGTCAACCGCTGTACCGAAAGCTGGAGCCCACCGGCTACTCGAACAGCAGCGAGGAGTGGAAGAACTCAGCCAGCCTTCTCGGACGGATAAATTTCGCGACGACGCTGGCACAGAACAAGGTACCGGGGGTGTCTCTGCAATGGCCCGATGACCCAAAAGCACTGCTTTTGCATGAGCCTTCGCCCGCACTCAAACAGATCCTGTCGGCACCCGAGATCACACATCAGGCCGCGATAGCCGCCGTGCTCGGTTCACCTGATTTCCAGAAGAGGTAACAGCAGACATGAACAGACGAGCATTTGTAAAGGGCAGCGCGATTGCAATGCTCGGAGCAGGTACGGCGCCCGCATGGCTGGCGCGCGCCGCGGGTGCGAGCCTGAACGGCCGCCGAAAGGTCCTGGTCGCCCTGTTTCAGCGGGGCGCCGCCGATGGTCTGAACATAGTGATCCCACACGGTGAGGAGGCGTATTACTCGCTGCGTCCGACCATCGCCGTTCCGAAGAAGGAGGTTATCGACCTCGACGGTCACTTCGGCCTGCATCCCTCTTTGGCTCCGCTGAAAAAGCTCTGGAATTCGAAGCAACTCGCGATTGTACATGCGGTCGGCTCTCCCGACCCGACCCGATCACATTTCGATGCCCAGGATTATATAGAATCGGGCACTCCCGGGCTGAAATCGACCGGTGACGGCTGGCTCAACCGGTCGCTCGTCGGACCGTCGCGAAGCCCAGTGCGTGCGATCGCCATGGGCCAGATCCTCCCGCGAACACTCCGGGGTTCGAACCCGGCCGTGGCGGTCGCCGGCTTGCCAAAATTCAGGCTAAAAGACGACCAGACGGAGACGACGTTCGAACAACTCTATGCCTCGGATGCAGGCCTGTCGAGCGCCGCCAGGGAAACCTTCGATGCCATGAAGCTGTTGCGCTCGGTACCGATCGCTTGGTTCGTTTCTCGCCTTCTATGAAGTCGCCGGATATTGTGCGGCCAAAGCTGGAGTACTTTCGCTGACTCGGAGCCTTGGCATTGAGTGGGCGAGGGACCGTATCTGTGTGAATGCGATTGTTCCCGGCGTGTTTCCCACGGACTTGAACCGCAACCTTCTCGAGGGAACCGCTCGCGGCCGCGAGATCCTGATGCGCACTCCGATGCATCGGTTCGGAAAGCCTGAAGAAATAGTTGGAACAAGCATACTGCTGTCGTCGGACGCCGCCAGCTTCATGACCGGGCAATCTATTGCTGTTGACGGCGGCTATCTCGCTTCAGGCGTGAACTCATAACGCCCGAACAGCTTGGTGTGGTCGACGTTGGTCAGCTCAAATGGCTGCCATCAGGGCAGCGAGCCCAGATCCGATCTTCCAAAAACTTCAGCGGTTTTGCTCTGGATGCTCGGTTGCCAGCTGCCTTATGAATAACACAAGACTCCAGTTGTGCCTGTCCTCAAAGTCCCAGCCAGGCATGCCTGTAAATCGCACACCGTTTTTGATGATGTAATAGAGCTCCCCGTCGGTGAGCTTTTGTATGTGATGCGCGTGCAAATCAGGGACTTCGGGCGATAACCCAGCTGCCAGTGAAGTCTTCCCAATACCGTCTTCGCCGTGACAAACGGCACAGTGTTCTTTGAAATGTGCTTCCGCCTCAACCAACAGCTGGCGATCTGGCCGGAGCGGGTTAGTTGCGCTCTTTGCCTGAGCTGGTATGGAAAGGCGTAGCGCGAAATGGCAATGTCGTATTCCAGGTTGGTCGGCTTCTTACGTGCACTCAGCCCTTCTGACCTGACGAGTAAATAGGACACAGCGAGCAGAAGCAGCAGAGTCCCTGAGAAGGTGATCACGACCACTCGAAGCAATTTCATCGATAACCGTCGCTGGTTGCAACAATAAACGAAATTGCGTGTGCGCCGCTGGTGGACGGGCAATAGCTTGCCGGACAGCTCATCGCGTCGGTACGACCACTTTGGATGGCTTGGATTTGAACTTCACGCTGTCGACGGGCAAGGATTGCGGCTTCGCTACTAATCTCCACATCCAGTCGCACGAACGCCCAACGGCCTCGCAAGCATTAGAAGTCCGCGGCTGGCATTCTCCGGCTCGGCTTCGTTTTTGCGGCGGACAAGAAGGCCGGCGTATAGTCTACCCATGCCGAGTGCTGTTCGTCATTCGCTTATCGCGCTTAGTCTCACGTTTTGGGCTGTCGGCATGTACCACCGCATTCGGGCTGCACAATCGAGTGACACCCTGGATCGAACGAAAGAGGGGTGGGCCACGCTCATCGGAATGAGGCTGGCAGGCTTAATAACGTTTGGGTCTACGGCTGCGTGGCTTTGGAACCCTGTGTGGTTCGCGTGGGCCGCGTATCCGGTGCGGGACTGGGTGCGCTGGATTGGAGTGGCTGGCTTCACTCTCAGCATCGCGTGGCTGATGTGGATGTTTGTTTGCCTCGGTCGAAATCTCACGGACACTGTGATGACTCGCCAGAACGCTCACTTCGTCGATTACGGTCCGTACCGCTACGTGCGGAACCCGATGTACCTGGGAATCCTCATGATTGGACCAAGCCTCGGCCTCGCCCTCGGCACCTTGCTGTTACCACTCGCCGCGGCACTGATGTTCGCGATCCTCGTAAGGCGCACACGCATAGAAGAGAGATACCTGATCGCGCGCTTCGGAGATCAGTACCGTATTTACATGACCCGCGTGGGCCGCTTTTTCCCTCGGTTGAATTAAGCCGATGCGGTGTGTAATTGAGCGTGGCTGAATCACTCGTGAACGAATTTGTAGTTGCAGAGCGTGTTGACGCGAGGAATCGTTGCTTCGTCGAGCGCGCAGGTCAAGCCGCGGAGTGGATCAGCAGCATCTGATACGTGATTGGGCATCTGCTCGTTTCTCACGAGTGGAGCAGTGTCGACAAGCCGAAAAAGGTTCCCCCGCTGGCGCGCGGTTGGCACCGGGCGGAGTTAATCCTTCCGCAATCTCGAAGCGCTACATCGCCTTTGCCCTTCCGGAAACGAACAACATGCAGTCGACGTACGTCACCAGCGCGCGTGATTGATTTCCCAGGCGGAAGGGAGATCCGCCTCCTCTTCATTTGCTGGCTTGCTTTCGTCCGTCCGGGCTCTGCACGATGCTCGCCGGCGGCACTCTTTCATTGAAGTTCGCGACGAGGTAGTCGAGCAGGGCGTTGCGATCCTTAATCACAGCTCCCCAACGCTCCATCTTGTCCAGTTCCTTTTCCCACGCACCACGTGAAAGGCGCTGAACGTGAATGATCCGAAGACTGTGGCACGGGAGACAGGCTCGCGTCTCCTCGCGGCGGCCTTCGTCTGATGACGGATCAGCCCCCATGAGGCCGAACGCGGCAACGAGAATGATCGCAGCGGCCTTCATCACGCGACCTCCACGCCCACTCGGTCAACGGCGTTCGACAAGTATCCGGACGGATTCCAGACAGCATCCAGCGGCTGCGTGGCTCCTGCATCGTCCGTCGCGCGACACATCAGAAGGTGATAGCCCGGTCTCTCGGGAGTCCATCGATAGCGCCACAGACGCCACGCGGAAGGGAAATCCTCTTTGCCCAGTTCTACATTGTGCCAGCTAACGCCGCGATCGGATGATATCTCCACTCGGGTGATCCGCCGTTCGCCGGACCACGCGATTCCCCTCACATCAAGCGCTGCCATCGACGCCTTTGCACCGTTCGCAGGTGTGAAGATGAAGGACTTCACTGGCATCCGTTCAAGTGGTGCAAGGTCCTCCGGCTTCGCGGCAGTACCCGGCGGCAGCGGTACCTTGGGATACCTGTAAGCAGGATTCATGTAGAACCCTTTTTCTTCTTCTTCACTTTCGGTGAGTTCGGTCACCCACTTTACCCAGCTCGCACCGTTCCAGCCCGGTACAACGAGACGAAGTGGACCGCCATTGATCTCGGGCACTGGCTCGCCATTCATAAACAAGGCGACCAGAGTGTCGGGGTGCAACGCCTTACGCATCGGCATCGAGCGAATGAAGTCGGGAGTTTTGGCGACGCCCACGTCCGCACCGTTGATGTGAACGTGCTTTCCGCCCTGGGCACCCGCTGCTTTTAGAATGTCTGCGATCGTGACGCCACGCCACTCTGCGTTTCCTATACCGCCCTTGGTCCATTGCAGTCCGGGAACGATTGGCTGGAAGTACGAGCGGTTATTCCCCGTGCATTCGAGAGTTGCGGGAACCGTGTGCATCGCCATACGGCGAAGTTCCGCAATACCGAGTTCGGTCGTCTTGCCGGACAGATTTCTGATTTTGAGGCGCCATTCCGCGACATTCACTTTCGGTCGAGGCAGGTGCTGCCGAACGAAGAACGCATCGTTGGGCGTGAGCCATGTGCCGAATGCTTCGAGCGGTGTCTCCAGATCCTCCGGATACTCGTTGCGAAGGATCATCGGGCGCTTCCCAACAATTGCAGCAGGCTGGTTCTGTGCGAAGGATGAAGGAAGAAAGGCAGCCGCTCCGACGAGCTTGAGAAATTCCTTTCTTGATGTGCGGCGCAGGTTCTGCATTTTCGGTAATCAAGATATCACGGCGCACTACTTCCGACGGTGCAGTGAGATTCGCAAATGCACCGGTTCCTGGACTTCCTTGCGAGCGGGAACGGACTCGCTCGGCACCTGCGGTGGTGATGCTGGTGAAGGTACGCCACCTACTACGCCGGCGCTTTCGGGACTTCTGAGCTGAAACGTGGGACGAGCACGCATCATCGAGCTGGCACTCGGGGCACCGCCCGGGACAGCTGTCCCGGCGAGAGGGGTAAAGTCGAGATCGACGGCTACCGCATCTTGCTCCTGAAACTTGAGATCGCGACTAAGCAGGACGGGTGCGCCGGGAGAAACCGTGCCTGCGTACAACGTGGTGCCTCCGGCGCGTGCGACTAGAGTGCCCGGCATCCTCGACTGCACGCGGACACGTGCTCGCTCGTCTGGACCGAACTGATGATCGGCACTGACCTCAACCTCGCTGCCGTCCTGTCTAACGGCCGCTACAGTAAAGTCAAGCACGGGTTCAGACTGCGCAGCACCTTTGGTGTCCTGCTTAGTCGCCTGAGACAACGATTCAAGATGCTCGCGACGAGCTGCCCGCGCCGGTGCCGGAGCAGGTGGAGTTACGGCACGAGGCGCTGGCGGAACTGGTTGTTCAGCAATTGGGGCAGCCGACTGTGGGAGCGTCAATGCAACAACTTGCGTACCCTCAGTCTGCCTACCCGTCGATCGCTCACGCAACTCGCGCACGCCAATCGCGACAAGTAATACGGCCGCCACGGCCGTGAGGATTCTAGCCTTCGGCCGCTCGAACCAGTCCCGAAGCGCATCTCTGATTGAGAAAGGCCGGTCTTCTACAGCGGCCAGCAAATCTGCCCTCGCGGACGCGTCGTCGAGCACATCTTTAAGGGTCTGTTCCTCCGCAAGAGCAGCAAAAAGATCAGGGTCGGACAGCGCGGCTGAGAACAGTGCTTCGCGTTCCTCGGGCGTGAGAGTACCAGCCGCATACCCGCCCAACAGCTTTCGGCATTCCGCGTCCGTTATTTTCTGTCCCATCGCCCACCCATCAATTTCGATAACTGATCGCGGCACCGTGCATCCCACGTGTACACGGTATTGATAGAGGATGCGCCGAGTTCCTCCTGAATCTCGGCAAAGGTGCGACCGAGGAGTTTTAGCCGAAATATTTCACGGCAGCGCATTCCGAGCTTCCCGACTGCAATCTTAAGCCGTTCCAGAACCTCCCGGTTTTCTGCCCAGACCTCGGGTGACGGCCCGACATCCGCAATTGTGGCTTCATCGACCGGAACCGCGGTGTGCTCACCCCGCCGGACCGTTTTCCGCCGTGACGCAATCATCTTCAGCCGGAGAATTCGAAGCGCAAGCGGCAGCAGGTCATCGAGTTCCTCCACATCAGAGTACCGGTTCTGGAGCACCACCAGCACATCCTGCGCAAGATCCTCGGCGAGATCCCTCCCCATACGTGATGTCGCGAAGGCTACGATCCTTTCACGTAATGGCGAAAGGATTTCCTCACGGGACACTCAGTTGGGGAACCCCGACTTGTTCAGAGTCGGGAACAACCTTAAGGCGTTCTTGTAGTAAATCTTCTTCAGGACATCATCCGGCAGGTCGAGCGCATACAAATGCCACAAACCGTGGTATTTACGGATATTGTCGATCCACTCGTCATCGGTCTCGAGCATTCGGAAATAGAAGGGGTATTCGTCAATATCGTAACGGTCTTTCCCGAACAAAATTCGGTCCTGATACTTGACAAAGAAGCGGCGGGCGGCCCGAGGCTCTCGTCCCAGCTCACCCAGTATCGCGGCGAACTCGACGTTCACATTTGGCATTTGATCGAGAATCGCCCCGAGTTTCGCCAGGTCATGAGCCAGCCAGCCCATATGGGCCATGATGAAGATCGTTTTGGGATTGGTCCGGAACAGGTTATGTTGTTCACCGATCAGCTGTTCCCACGTGACACCGGAATGCTCCGACCGATTCGGCCGCAGCTTCAGCTCCAGCCATCGTTCGTTGTACTTGTCCATCGGGTCGAACAGCGGCTTGGGGTCGGCCGTATGGATCATCACCGGCGTTCGATACCTTGCAGCAACATCCCAAACTGCCTTCAGGCGTGGGTCATCGACGGGAATACGCTTACCGGACGGATCTTTCTCGGTAGTGCCGAGATTCTTCCAGACCTTAACTCCAATGGCGCCGGTCTTAATATCCTCTTCCAGCTGTTTTGCCGCTCCGTCCAGATCCTTGTAATTCACGTTCGTCATACTGGCGAACCTGTCTTTGTACGGTGACTGACGAACACCGTCGATATACGCCCTGGTTTTCGCACCAAAGCTACCAGCTACCGGCGAGCTGACCATGATGCGCATATTGATCTTGTCCATGTCCGCGATGAGCTTTTTCAGCGCGGCCGGGCTGGCGTCACGACCGTGGGTGTGAATATCGACGAACGGATATTTCGCTCGCGGTACCTCATGCATGGGCACCACGAGCATTGCTTTAGGTTCGTATTCTTCTATGGTGGGAGCCGGCGGCGCCGCCGACTGCTGGGCGATAGCGAGAAAAGGGACGACCAGCGCGAAAACTCTCTTCATTAAGAAGGAGTATATCGGCCCGGCGCGCGTCAGGCCATGTTTTGCAGCTTGATGATCTTTTTGGAGATCGCGTACTGAACCAGCTGCGCTTTATTGTGAATGTCCAGCTTGCGCATGAGGTTGAACTTGTGCGCTTCGACTGTTTTGACGCTCAGATTCAGATCGCAGGCAATTTCCTTGACCGAGCTGCCCTCGGCGAGCATCTTCAGAACCTCTCGCTCACGCGCAGTCAGGGTTGCAAACCGGGGCATCCGTGTGCTGCTCTTCATGCGGGTGCGGAAATCATCCACGAGTTGCGAGAGCATTCGCGGGCTAAGATAGCTTCCGCCGCGCCAGATATCCCGAATTGCGGCCAGCAGCTGGGGTGCCGGGCTATCCTTCAGCACATATCCGCTGGCACCGACCTCCATGCCTTCAACAAGGTAGTCCTCGTCATCGTACATCGTGAGGAAGAGAACCTTCGTCTCGGGCCGGATCTTTCGGATTTGCCGTGTGGCTTCAAAGCTGCTGATGCCAGGCATCCCGATATCCATCAGGATGACGTCAGGCCGCAGCTCCGCGGCACGCTCAACTGCGTCATTGCCGGTTGCGGCTTCACCGACAACCTCCATGTCCGATTCGACACTGATGAGAGTCCGGATGCCTTGCCGGAAAAGTGTGTGATCGTCGGCAAGCATGAGTCGAATTTTGGACATAATTATCACTACCCTCCGAACAACAATTCGCTAAGTGATTCAACTTAATTTACAACAAGTCGATTCCCAGGGGAATTACCCTGGAAGGGGAAGCTGAATACTTACTTTTGTTCCGGCGGATCCCCCCGCACCGGCGCGTTTTTCCCCGCCAATGGGTGTACTCGTCACTTCGAAACGTCCACCGAGCAGTTCGGTGCGTTCTCGTATCCCCCGGAGACCGAAGCAATTACGACGGCTGATTCCTTCCGTTACTTCGAATCCGCATCCGTCATCTTCCACCGTTAGTCTAAGCATATTATCGGGGGCCTCCAGGCAAAGCTTTACAGTCTTTGCGGCAGAATGTCTGGAAATATTTACAAAACATTCCTGGAGAATTCGATAAATTACCAACTCCAGCCTGGGATTTAGTCTGGGAAGATCTGAAATCTGGAGAATTATGTTCGCTTCAGACGAACTTCGGAACCGTTTTGCGAGCTGCCGGACTGCCGCCCCCAGGCCGAGTTGCTCCAGCACAGCCGGGCTAAGGTCCGAAATCAGCCTGCGTACACCCAGAATTGTGCGCTCAACTATCGTCCGTATTTCCGCTGCGCTCTGTCGAATATTTTCAGACTCCGCACCGAGACTCAGTTCCAGCAGTTCGAGTTGCAGCCGGATGACAACCAGTGATTGACCCGCATCGTCGTGCAGCTCCCGCGATATGCGCCTGCGCTCAATCTCCTCGACTTCGAGCAGTCGCAGTGACAGAGCCCGGAGTTCGCTCTCACGTGCGAGCCGATCCGCCGCATGTGCACAGTGCTGCACGGCGAGTCTCAGGACCTCGGTTTCACGCACCCCCGGCTCGCGAACTTCCGGATGCCGCAGCTGAATCAAAGTCGCGCCCGAACCGACGCTCCAGACAGAACCCTTTCCCAATTTCCACGCTTTGACGAGAATCTTGCTCGCGTGCAGGCGATTTCCGGAGCGCAAACTGAGAACTCGATCTGAATGACGATGTGGATTGATTCCCTGGACTTCGCCCTTGCTAATCCGAACGCCAACGTGCGCAATCGGCATCATTTGGTGGTCCGTTTCGGAAAACCAGACCGCTCCGGTTGCGCCGAAGTGCTCGATGAGCCTGGGGAGAATTGCTTTTGCGAACTCCTCCAGGTTCGCTGCTCCATTTTCGGCAGTTTCCAGCGCCTCGAGAAGACGAGCGTGGCCGTCCATCAGAGACGCGAATACATCGGATACAAGCACCAGCAGCGCGTTTTGAATCTGCGCCTGCGCGAGCCCAACTTCGGCCTGCTCGCCGTTTGCCAGATTCCTGACCTCCCCGGTTGCAATCCGAATGTATTCCTGTATCGCCCGCCGAACCTCATCGCGTTCTGCCCCCGAACCAGCGAGTTCCCGGCAGGAGAGAACAGCTTCGTCAAAGAACTGCCCTGGCGAGCCACCGTGTTGAATCGCTCGCACAGCACCACCCGGCGTGATTGCGGAGATCAGCTTGCGCTGTTCCGGAGAAAAACCAAGCGCTTTCAGTCGGGATTGGAATGCACGTTCAATATCAGCGCCGGAATCGCGTAAGAACGCACCGAATCGTGACAGGGCCTTCCGGAGTTCGGGACCTGAGTAAGCTGAATATTCACGAAAAAGCAATCGAATTACTCTCGGGCCTTATATTTTCGCAGCAAAGCCTCGGCTTCATTATGACCGTTTGCAATTGCCGCTTTCAAAGGAGTAATGCCCGACTTGTTGGGTGTGTTCGGATCGGCACCGGCCGCCAGCAGCAGTTGCAGTACATCGGTCCGTCCCCATGAGGCCGCGTGGTGCAGCGGCGTCGCGCCGCTCTCCCGCTCACGTATCCGGAAATCCGCACCGCGCCGGAGGAGTAACTCCGCAACGCTCCTCTGTCCCGCCAGTGCAGCATCGTGAAGCGGTGTTCCGCCGGCACTGTTCAGAGCATTGACGTTCGCACCTGCACGCAGCAGCATATCGACGATCTCACGCTGCCCTTTCAACGCCGCATCGTGCAGCAGAGTTCCGCCTCCCGGTGTTGGGGAGTTAGGATCTGCCCCTTTTTCGAGCAGCAACGAAACCATATCCGTCTGTCCGCGCATGATCGCTTCCTGCAATTCCCGGATAACCGAGACCTGTCCGCGCTTGCCCGCTTTGTCCATCAGCAGGCCAACCACTTTGCTGTGCTGAAAACGCAGAGCGTCGTCCAGAGGCGTTACGCCTGCCTTGTCCGCGAGATTCGGATCGGCCCCGTGCTGCAGCATGACGCGAACCACATCATCGTGCCCTTTCGCCGCAGCTTCATGAAGTGCAGTCGCACCCGTCACCTTGTTTCGCGCATTCACCTCCGCACCCTTGCTGATGAGAAGCGCCACCATTTCGGCATGACCCTTCCAGGCAGCCTCATCCAGTGGCGTAGCACCTGAGGAGTCAGCTGCATTTACGTCGGCACCACGATCCAGCAGCATCTGTGCGATTTCGATATAACAGCGGCTGGCTGCCAAATGCAGCGCAGTCGACCCGGAGAAGTAGGCCGAATTGACCTTCGCTCCACGATCGAGCAACAGTCCAACAGCATTCAGATGGTTGGTGATTACGGCGTAATGAAGGGGCGTTGAACCAGTCTCTTTATGCTGCGCTTCGAGGTCGGCGCCAGCGTCGATCAGTTCCTTCATCACCTGAAGATCCCCGGCCCACGAGGCGTCGTGAAGAGGAGTGCTCCCGAGCGAATTACGCTCGCTCGGCGGCGCGCCTGCCTTCAGCAATGCTCGCACGCGCTCGACATCGCCGGCACGGACGGCTGCATGCAACTCGGCCGCGGGCGAATCAGCTGCGCGCGCGCAGGGCAACACATGAAAAGCTAATACCTGGACCGCCAGACGAAGCGCTACTGAATGGGAGAAACGTGCTGCTCCCATCGGAAACTCTCGCCGAGGTAAACTCGCTTGACTTCCGGATCGCGACCGAGCGCGTCGGGTGTTCCCGCCCGGAAGATTTTGCCGTTGTTGATGATGTACGCGCGATCAGTGACTGCGAGCGTTTCCCGGACGTTATGGTCGGTGACGAGAATACCGATTCCCGATCGCTTCAGGTCGGAAATAATCTTCTGGAGTTCGAGCACCTGAATCGGATCGATTCCGGAGAAAGGCTCATCGAGCAAAAGAAAACTAGGGTTAGTGACCAGCGAACGGGCTATTTCGACACGACGTCGTTCACCGCCGGAGAGGGCATAGCCCTTATTGTGTCGGACTCTCTGCAGCCCGAGTTGTTCGATTAGAAGGTTCATCCGATCGACTCGCTCCTGTTTCCGCATCGGCAGCGTTTCCAGGATTGCCATCAGGTTTTGCTCGACACTAAGCTTGCGGAACACTGACGGCTCCTGCGGCAGATAGCTGACGCCGCGGCGAGCCCTCAGGTACATCGGAAGCTCAGTAATGTCCTCGTCGCCAAGATTGACCCGGCCGGAATCAGGTGTGATCAGGCCGACGATCATGTAGAACGACGTCGTCTTCCCGGCCCCGTTTGGCCCCAGCAGGCCGACAACCTGCCCCTGCTGAACGTTAATAGAAACGTTGTCCACGACCCGGCGGCCGCGGTACGCTTTTGCAAGCTCCTGGGTGTCCAGAGTCAGCATTCAGCCTCCATCCAGAGTAACAGTCCCTCCGTATGCGTTCGTGGCCAGTTATTGCACGATCTTTTTGCGCAGAATTTTACTCCTGGCGGGCGTCTTCTGCTCCCCTTCGACGACCATTCGGTCATCGTTGGAGAAGTACGTGATAACCGCACCACGAGTAGTACCCTTGACAGAATCTACAAATTCCGGAGCACCGCCCTTAAGGATGATCCTGCCATCAGCCGCATAGTATTCCGAATGATCCGCGATACCGGTTCGGGCCCGCTCGGGTGTGACCTGCACGATTTTGACGTTTCCATCCGCGAAAGCATGGTCAAGACTGGAATCATCACCGTCCTTCAGCCACGCACGAATCTCCGCGGCAGTCACTGTCATGCCCCCTCGTACCAGCACCGATCCGCCCTTATAGTGAGCAAGCCGCGTCTTGTCGTCATAGGTCATTTCCGGCGCTCGCACATTCGTAAACACCGGTGTCTTTGGCTTCGCTTTAGCGGCCGCCGCGCCGGAGCGTACAGTGTCGGGCTTCTCGGTGTCGGGCTTCTCGGTCTCGCTCTTGTCGAGCAACTGACTAACTACGTTATCCTTTGCTTCCAGCTTGTTGTTTTTTCGGTCAATCCGAATTGTCTCGGCGGTGATTCGGTTTGAACCTTGCCAAAGCAAAGCGTTACCGGTGTAAGTAATCAGCGTATTGTCCTGCACAGACGTCATCCGCGCCGCGCGGGCTTGCATCGGATCATCGCCCGAGAGCAGCCCTGTGGGACTGCCAGAACTGGCGTTCGCGGCGGTGGGGGCAGGCGAATCGAATAAGGCCGCTGTCGGAGCCGGAGCCGCTGCAACATTCGGCGAACTGGGGATCGGCTTCTGCGGTGCGGCAGGTTTCTTCTGATCTGGCTGCCGAGTAGAACTGACGTTGCCGATCGCCTCGAAATCACCTGACTTCTGCTTCATCTGGATCGTATCGGCGGCGGTCGAGCCTGTCGCATCCCAGACGCGTGCCGAACCAAGGAGCTTCATTTCCTCAGTTGTTTGCTGCATTTCTGCGCGGTCGGCGACCGCGCGCCGGTCACCCTCCTCGTAACGGAAGTGATCCCACTGTTCCAGCAGACTCAGGTTTCCGGTCTTCGGATCGAAGTGAGCAACCATGCCCTTACTCCATGTCAACGAAGGCGGCTGAGGCTTGCCTTTGACAGGATCGTTGTCGGTTCGCGTCGACACGTCGGTAGACGTGAATGTCTTGATCTGATTGGAAGCGCCATACTCGACGCTCATCGTCTGCCCGTTGACAATTCGGTGTTTCTGTCCCGCACGATTGGGGATGAACTCGACAACACCCGCCGCGTGTGTGTCGGCGCGCTCCATTTCTTTGCCGCCCGCCCGCATCGTGAGCGTGAGCCCATCGCTGCGTATGATCCGCGTGTCTGCCGGGGGGACCTTCGGCTTAAGGATCGGTTCCGACCGAACGGTTGCGCCGCCGGTTGCTATAACCTTTCGCAGCTCGTTTTGATCCGGGCCTTCGAAGAACTCCAGATCCATACGCCCGGAATCGACGTTTGTTCTGGAATCAGACGTGGTGGACAGCAGTTTCGCGTTGCCTGCACCCGCCAGGTTCTTCAGCTCGCCGTTCTCGTCGAAGTACATGTTCAGCTGGTCGGCGGAATACTCTACTTTGCGTTCCGGCCTGAGATCGACCCCTTTGGCAGTCGCTGCCTCGATCGTGTCGATCCGACCCTCTTTCAGGAACGCGACCGAGTTGGCGCCTTCCATCGAGAGTGTGTCGCGTTTGAACTTAGACCACGGCGTCATGTACACCTTGGCCTCAGCTTCCTTGTAGATCAGCGAGCCCGATTCCACCTCCATCGGCTTCTTCTTCGGGTCGAGACCCTTCCACACAAGCTTCACATCGTTGTGCATCAGTAATTCCCGAGTCTCAGGATCGTACTGCGCGCCGACGGACTGACCTTCGCCGCGGTCGAACTGGAACGATGCGGCGCGATCGGTGAATGCTTTGCCGGATTTACTGTCAAAGTGAACCCCCGACGTCTTCACGACGACGAGACGCCCTCCCGGCGGTGGCGCTTCAGGCTGGTCCGCAGGAACACCCATGGTGATCTGGACCTCACCGTCAGAGAACATCTGGCTGTTCGGGATATCGAAGTCGGCCTTTGCACTTGCGACCGAGTCGTACGTTTTGCCGTCCTTATGGAACAAGTGCAGACGCACGCCAGTCAACTCCACATGAGTGCTGTCGGCATTTGTTTTCATATCGGTAGCCCAGATACGAACACTCGGCCGACCCTGACGAGTGGACTCCCAGGTCCAGTCGTTTGCACGTGCGGAGATTTCTTCGGGCAACTTGGCGGGAGGTTTAGGTGCGTTTCGTGCCTGCGCCGTCTTTTTTGCGTGATAGACGAATCCAACCGCAGAAACGATGGCGATCAATACTACTAAAACGAGCCAGCGGGCACGCCGGATTTCCAAATTTCAGGATATCAGGTACAGTGGAGACCCGATGCACCGTGGCCGAATTTTGCGCGAGGCCTCTGCGGAGAGTTAGCCCAGGAACGACAGCGGCTTCCCTTCTGCGATCTTGATCGGCCTACCGATGTTCGACATGTATTCGTGCTCCCAGGAAACACCGCACTTTTTCAGGATGGTCGCCATAAGATCGGGAACCTCAACCGCGTGATCTTTCACGTACATTCCATCCGCGTCGGACTCGCCCACGATCTGACCTTTCGGTACGCCGGCTCCGGCCAGGACGAGTGAAAAGCAATTGGGCCAGTGGTCTCGTCCATTGTCGACATTGATTTCCGCGGTCCGTCCGAACTCTCCGGTCAATAGGACGAGCGTTGTGTCCAGCATGCCCCGGTCGCCCAGATCGGTCAGCAGCGCTGAGAATGCTCCATCGAGTTCCGGCATGAACTCGTTCGCGCAGGACGGAAAGATCGTGCCGTGATGATCCCAGGCGTTCTCACCCTTACCGACACTGATGAAGCGGACACCGGCTTCGACAAGACGACGTCCAAGAAGACAGCCCTGGCCCATTGCGTTGCGGCCGTATTTGTCTTAAAGCGCGTCTGGTTCTTCGGAGATCTGAAACGCTTTCTTCGCGCGGGGACTTCGCATCAGTTCGAACGCTGACTGGTAATAACTGTCGAGAGTGTCAAAAGTGTCCGACGTATCCCACGCCCGGATGTTCGAATCGACAAGCTTTAACAGACTATGCCGGGACTCCATACGAGCCCAGTCGACGCTCATAGGCAGATCCATGTCCCGAACAGAGTATTTGGGGACGTTCACATCGCCTGCAGAGAACGGGTTGTATTTTGGGGCCGAGGAATCCTGCTCTGGCGTTGTTGCCCCTTGGTTGCGGGATTACGACGTACGGAGGCAATTCGTTTCGTGGTCCGAGTTCTTTTGACAGGATGGAGCCGATGGACGGCCACCAGCAGTGTCGGCAGAGCGTCGTGACGCTGAGCATCAGGGTTTGCGCGGCGCCGTGCGCGGACTGCTTGTGGGTCATGGAACGAATCAGCGTCACCTGGTTCATTGACTTCGCGGTTCGGGGCAGGTGTTCGGATACGTGAAGCCCGGGTACTGACGTGGGAATCGGCTTGAATGCGCTGCGGTACTTCCGATCCGCCTCAGCTTTTATGTCGAAGGTGTCGAGATGGCTAAGTCCGCCGGCAATCCAGAGGTGGATTATGGAGATGTCTTTAGGGGCCTTGTTTAGAGCTTTGGCGGCTTGTGCACGCAGAACGTCGCCCCAGCCGATTCGGCCAAAGGCCCCTATCGATCCGATCCTGATGAATCCGGGTCGGTCAAATATCTCGCTCCCTCAGTCCGACAGGTCGAAATCGAACTCTGCGCCAGAGATCCTGGACGCGATTGTCCGAGCCGGAGATCAGGTGCATAGTCTGCGCCATATCCGGCTGACTGTCCCGCTCGCAAATCTTGTCCCGATTCAGCCGGCCGGACGATTCCTTGTCTTTCAAAATTGTAGGCGGTGTGCGGATCCTCGGATCCGTAGTAGTCGTCGTTATATGCGAGTTCTTCCCCGCTTTGGTCAAGGACGCTAATCACCGGTGCGGGTCGCGAGCACGTCGAAGAAGACGGTCTGTCCGGCGTTCACCTGAAATTTGAAGTAATCGTAGTCAGCCTCTCCGATGATGCCGTTGACGACAGTCAGGTATGTGATGGTTTCGGCTTGTTCTGCGGTCTGATTGGGTTCTTTTTCATTCCGCTCAGGCACACTCCAACGTCGAAAGATGCGAGGGTTGATCCGTGTGGCGCAGTCAGGCGGAGGTCGTGCCGCCCTGGTTCTGCATCGGGAGCCACCGTGATGACGGCGTCGACCTGATACTTTGTAGTCCTCGTCACTCGCCCGGTTAGTTTCGGCGAATGGAAGACGATCTTGCTCGGTTGCTGGAGGTTGCGGCCTTCCAGTGTGACTTTGACTTCAGTTCTTCGCTGGGCTCCCTTAGGGGAATTGCCCTGCAGCTGCGGCCAGATGGGGTAAGCCCAGTTTTGCGCAGGTGTGGCCGTCAAGCAGCTCGCAGACCCGCAATCGCTCGGGTAGCGGCCGCGTGCGCCATGATTACGTTGGGATCGCGCTGGAGCGCCTCGAAGTAGCGTTTCTCAAACCCTTGGCCGAATTCCGAGGGCACCAGGAGGGCTTTCGCCCTCTTGAGGAACGCATCGGCGTCAGACGCATCTACAGGTTCTTTCTTGTCGTCCAGCTTCTGATCGATCTCGGCAATCAATCCCGAAAGTTCTCTAAGGTAGGCGAACCACGGGTCTCCCAGCAGCAGGTTCAGGAACTGGCCGGGGCTGTCGATCTTCGCGACGTCCCGTTCGTAAATTGAGCGCTCGGAGTCCAGCAGTTCCTTGTGAAGCCGGAGAAGGGTGTGTCGTAGTTGAGTTAAAGTTTCTGCCGGCTCTGCCTGCATGTCCCTATTTTGACGGAGGCAGGGCCGCAGCGTTACCTGATAGCCTGTCGGGACTGGAGCTTGCTGAGCAGTTTTTCAAACCGCTGCTTCTGATCTTCGTTCAGAATCTTCATGATCCGCTGCTTGCCAGTCGCTCGTACATCGTCCATCTGAGCCTGCAGCGTCTGAAAATATGTCATGAAGTCGTCCAGAACCGTGGCCATTTCTTTCTGCTGATCAGACGTCAGGTCGAGTTCTTTCGTGAAGTACTCCAGAGAGTACTCCCGGCTGGCGGGGTTCCAGTAAAGAGGACGGTGACGTTCTGGCGACATGAACTGGCGCATCGTGATTGCGCCTGCTGCAGCACCTGAGAGGAAAATCGCCAGCAGAGTGAAGAGAATCTTCGGGTTCTGCCAGGGAGCCCGCATTACTGAAAGTCCTGCTGGTAGCTCGCGAGATTAACCAGAACAACGCCGCGCTCCTGCGGCTCCACTTCGATCGCGGGCGGGGCATCATCATTATTGCCCCCAGCCAGGATAACGGACGGTGCTGAGGCCGCTACGGACTGCACTGGGTCAGTCGCGGAAGACACCAGAAATGTTCCCAGCAGCATGAAGAATACGGCGGAGGCGTATGCCAGACGACGCGCAAACAGCGAATCGGCGAACAGCGCCCACGCAGAGGGTCGGGCCTGAGTTTCGATTCGGTTCAGAACATCAGCGTAGAAGGTGGCGGGAAGCTGAACAGCTCTCGGCGCTCGCAGGCCCGCGAAGCCGCGCCGCAGGGCCAGCATGCCGTCCAATTCCTTTCGACAAGTCTCACAATTGCTCAGGTGCGCTTCCACATCAGGAAACGGACCATCGCCATCAAGGTACTCCTCGAGACGACCTAATACCGGCTCATGCATAGCTTCTTCCCAGGGACAACAATCACAGCCAACACATTCGTTTGCGGCTCTTTTATTTTGGTTCGGCCGCTCTCTACCGTAAACTGCTTCGCTGCTCTCCAGACGGACTCTTCAGCCCGCTGTTATCGGGCCGCGCCCAAGGCGCTGGGCAGCCTTCAACAACTTCTGCCGGGTGCGGAACAGCTTCACTTTGATTGTATTCTCGTTCATACCCGTCATCTGAGCCAATTCCTCAACGGAATGGCCTTCTACTTCCTTGAGCAGCATCAACATCCGGTCTTCTTCTGAGACCTTGGACAGCAGCTTCACGAGGAGATCCTGACGCTCGAGCGTCATGTCTACGGGAACGTTCGCGTCCACCGCAGTATTGGAGTTCTCCATCTGGAGCGCATCTTCTTCTGAGAAGTCGCTCTCGTAAACGAGCTTACGGACGCGCTTCTTGCGCAGATAGTCGTAGCACTCGTTAACCGTGATCTTGTAGATCCAGGTCAGCAGGGACGACCGGAAATCGAAATTTCCGATGGAGAAGTAAATTTTCGCGAAGACCTGCTGGGCGATATCTTCGGCGTCATTATGATTCCGCAGGATGCCGTAAATAATTGAGAAGACCTTGGTCTGGTAGCGCTCCACGATTTCGCGAAACGCCATCTCGTCTTTCGCCTGCACTCGTCGAACGAGGAGCGGCTTCATCCGATGTGCGGTGGTCCACTCTCGTCCTTGTCCGGGTTTTGGCCTCGGTCGCCGGGAACGAGAGCACGCCGCTCAAGCCGTTCATGTCCACTCCGACGCGACAGAAGTCGAACGGGTTCCATCGGCTTGGGTAGGGCCGGCGACAGGAAACTACTGTGGATTTTGTAGCAGATTCCCGCTTCGCCAGGCAACTTTCCGGCATCTAACCGAACGTAGTAGAAGGACGGCTGGTCCGGCGTCTGTGGCGTGAGTTGCCGCGATCGGCTAAGATATCTACTGAACCCTTTTGCGAGGTTGAGCACGACTATGATTACTCTGACACCTGGTGCCGTATCAAAAGTTCAGGAGATCCTCAGCATGCAGGATCCTAAACCGGCCGGTCTCCGGATCTCCGTTGTTGGTGGCGGATGCTCCGGCTTCAGCTATTCAATGGCTTTCGAGAACAGCCCCGGCATGCTCGATAAGAGCTACGCATTCGAGGGCCTGAAGGTGTTCGTTGACCAGGCCAGTCTGCTGTATCTCGACGGCGCAGAAGTGGATTACGTGGAGACGATGGAAGGTTCAGGATTTAAGTTCAATAACCCGAACGTGAAGTCCACCTGCGGCTGCGGATCGTCTTTCCAAGCCTAAGACAAGCTCAAGACCAACAGTTAAACCCGGGACTGGAGCAGTGCTCCGTCCCGGGTTTTCTGTTTCCGGCCGTCACACCACGCACGCGGACCCGATAACCTAGGAACGTGCTGGGCAACTTAGTGACAGAGCAGCGTAATCCTGCCTCCGAACGGATCGACAACCTGCCGACCGAGGACATGCTCCGCGTCATGAATGACGAGGATTCGCGAGTCCCGCTTGCAGTTCGGAAAGCTATTCCACAGATTGCCCGCGCGGTGGAGGCTATAACGGCCGCGTTTCGGTCTGGCGGACGATTGTTCTACATAGGCGCCGGCACAAGCGGGCGATTAGGCGTGCTGGACGCTTCGGAGTGCCCGCCAACCTTCAGTGTGCCGGCGACGATGGTACAGGGGATCATCGCCGGTGGGGAAGCCGCTCTTTCCCGAGCTACTGAAGCAAGCGAGGACGATCCGGCCAGCGGGGCTGATGACCTGCTTGCCCGAGGCTTCGCCTCGGCCGACGTGCTTTGCGGAATAGCGGCGAGTGGCCGTACGCCTTACGTTCTCGGCGCAGTCCGCCAGGCGCGAGCGCTCGGAGCGGTTACGATTGGCGTAAGCTGTGTCCCATCCTCCCAACTGACGGAGGAAGCCGCAATCGGAATCGAGGTGATCGCGGGTCCGGAGATCATCACGGGATCCACAAGGATGAAGGCCGGAACCGCCACTAAGCTCGTGCTGAACATGCTCACCACGGGAACAATGATCCGTCTCGGGTACGTTTACGGCAATCTTATGGTGAACGTGCAGCCCAGAAACGAGAAGCTCCGCGACCGCGCTCGGCGGATCGTTCGGGACGCGACGGGTGTCGACGAAGCCCGTGCCGCGGAGTTGCTCGATGGGTCTGGCGGAAATGTGCGGACGGCGATCGTGATGGCGGTGCGCGGCCTCTCCCGACCTGAAGCAGAATCATTGCTCGAGCGTCACGCAGGCGTAGTCGGACAGGCTCTGAGCAGCAAGGAACTCTAAAACGCATGGAAAAGTTTCTGATCGAAGGCGGGCAGCGCCTTGAAGGTGAAGTTGTTGCAAGCGGGTCCAAAAACGCAGCGCTTCCAATTCTGGCCGCCACTCTTCTGACCGAAGAGCCGGTTACGCTGCACCGCATTCCTCGTGTTCGCGACATCCGGACAATGGAAAAGCTGCTTGCGTATATCGGGGCACGCCTCACGAAAGAACCGAATGGCCCCCATCATATTGAAACCGGGACGATCACGGAACCGGAGGCTCCTTACGACCTGGTTAAAACAATGCGTGCGTCGAGCCTGGTGCTCGGCCCGCTGGTAGCTCGCTGCGGCCGTGCGACCGTCTCGATGCCAGGCGGTTGTGCCATTGGCGCGCGCCCTATCAATCTTCACGTAAACGCACTCGAGCAGCTCGGCGCGGAGATAAAGCAGGAGCATGGCTACATCGAAGCCGTCGCTCCGAACGGATTAAAGGGCGGGCAGATCGTCTTCGACCGGATCACCGTCACCGGGACAGAAGACATACTCATGGCTGCCGTTCTCGCCGACGGTGAGACCGTTATCCGCAACGCGGCGCGTGAGCCGGAGGTCATTGATGTCGCAGACATGCTCACCAAAATGGGTGCGCAGATCGAGGGTGCCGGGACGTCGACGATTCGCGTCCAGGGCGTGTCGAAGCTGCACGGCGTCGAACACACCATTATTCCCGACCGAATTGAAGTCGGGACGTATATGGTTGCTGCCGCGCTCGCCGGCGGCGAAGTACGGATCAGTCGCTGCGTTCCGGAGCACGTTGGTGCTCTAACGGATAAGATGCGGCAGGCGGGTGTTCATGTCGACGACTGATGACGAATCGCGAATCACCGTCAGGCGAACGGGACAACTGAATGGTGCAGATATCAATACCGAGGAATATCCGGGCTTCGCGACCGACCTTCAGGCTCAGTACATGGCGCTGATGACTCAGGCGGAAGGCATCACCTTCGTCAAGGAAAACATCTTCGAGAACCGCTTCATGCACGTTCCGGAGCTAATGCGAATGGGCGCGAACATTCGAATCGATGGCCGCGTGGCCATCATCGCCGGACCTGCGAATCTGACGGGTGCTCAGGTAATGGCAACCGATCTGCGCGCCAGCGCCTCGCTCGTCCTTGCCGCACTGGTAGCGCGTGGCGAGACGGTTGTCGATCGTGTCTACCATATCGATCGCGGGTACGAGTGCATCGAAACGAAGCTTTCGGGGCTCGGTGCAAAGATCAAACGCTTCGACGACAACTACGAGAAGACAAGTTAAGATAGCGGGCATGGCCGTACCCGCGAAAGGTCACAACGAAGGTTTTCTTGCACTCGTCAACGACGCTAAGTCGCGAGTGAAAGAGATCGATATCAATCAGTACCAGCAGATGAAGGACTCCGGTGAGCCTCATCTGCTGGTAGACGTCCGTGAGGACCACGAATGGCAAGCTGGTCACGCTAAGGGTGCTCTGCATCTAAGCAAGGGAGTCATCGAGCGCGATATCGAGACTAAGGTTCCGGATCACGACGCCAAACTAATTCTGTATTGTGGCGGCGGCTTTCGCTCGGCCCTTGTTGCCGATAATCTGCAGAAGATGGGCTACAAGAACCCCATTTCGCTGGACGGCGGATGGCGAGCGTACACCCAGTCCGGGCTTCCGATCGAATCCTGAGCAGCCGCGCGGCGGCGATTCAGCGCACCAGTGTGGGCGCGACGTACGCATAAATCAGGGTGATCAGTCCCAGCACACACGCAAGAAAGATGCTGTGCCGGAGCGTAAAGCGGAACAGCTTCGACTCATCGCTTGACGGCATCCCTGTCGCGGCAGCCGCGACCGCAATGCTCTGCAGACTGATCATCTTCCCCATCACTCCGCCGCTGGAATTGGCGGCCGCCATCAGCACTGGATTCAGATTCAGACGCTGGGCAGTGACCACCTGCAGGTTCCCGAACAGTGCGTTTGCCGAGGTGTCAGACCCAGTGAGAAAGACTCCGAGCCAGCCCAGCAGGGAAGAAAAGAACGGGAACAGAACCCCCGTCGCGGCAAACGCAAGCCCAAGCGTGGCGGTCGTGCCCGAATAGTTCATCAGGAACGCCATTCCAAGGACTGAGCAGATGGTCAGTGTGGGCAGTGCAAGCTGCCTCGCAGCTTCGCCGACAGACCGCAGGAACTGGGCAACAGACATGCGAAGGATCACCGCCGCGAAGATGCAGGACAACATCGCTGCAGTTCCCGACGCCGTTGCGAGATTCAACGTATACTCAGCGGCATACGGAGAAGAGGACTTCACCACGGGCGCCACTCTCTGCACAGCGTTATGTAGACCGGGCCACTGCACCGTCATTACGGTTGACGCCGTAGCCTGCTTGACGCTGGGGAGGCCAAACAGCACGACGAAGAAGACCAGGAGGATGTAAGGAGACCACGCCAGCAGGATCTCGCCTCCGCTGTGCCGTTGCAAGGTTGCAACCTGCTTCGGTCCGCGGGAAGTGGAAAGCACAGACGCGGTCCCGGATCCAGCGCCTGCTGCGGCCCAGTGTTGGCCCTTTCCGACGAATGCGTCGGATGGCTTCCAGAACATCAGAAGTGCCACGAGCGATCCCATCGCGGCGAACGATCCCAGGATGTCCGTCAGCTCTGGTCCCATAAAACTCGACACAAGGAACTGCATAGACGCAAAGCCGATTCCGCAAACCGCAACCGCAGGGAGGACGCCGCGCAGAGCCCCAGGCCCACCCATCACCATCACCAGATAAGCCGGGATAAACAGCGATACCGGAGCGCAAATCCGGCCGACGTTGGCGCTGATGTCCGCAAGGCTGAGACCCGTGATGCGTGCAAGCGTAACCACCGGAATGCCAATTGAACCGAATGCGACGGGAGCCGTATTCGCGAGCAAACAGATCCCGGCGGCATAAAAGGGAGAAAAACCGAGCCCTGACAGCATCGCCGCAGCAACGGCCACGGGAGCACCGAACCCGGCAGCTCCTTCGATAAAGGCGCCAAAAGCAAACGCAATCAGCAGCGCCTGCATTCGCCGGTCATCCGTCAGGCTGCCGACCGAGTTCTTGATCACCTCAAACCGGCCAGTATCGACGGTAATGCGGTACAGCGTCACGGCCCAGAATACAATCCAGGTAATCGGGAAAAGGCCGAATGCCGCTCCGTAAACAATGGAGGACGCAATCAGGTTCAGCGGCATCCCGTACAGGGCAATCGCTACTATGATCGCCGCAGCCAGGCCCATCAGAGCCGAGAACCATGAAGGCTTCCGAAGAACACCCAATAAAAAAAGCAGGGTGAAGATCGGCAGAGAAGCTGCCACGGCGGACAGACCGATGCTGTCCATAAGAGGCTGATAATGTTGCTGCCACATGTGCGCGGTGTCGATTATGTCATGCTGACATTCGAACTATACAATGAGCCGCCCCGAAGGCAGGCGACCTTTGGGATTTCGCGCAGATTTCTGACACGGCTGCCTTTATTTCGTCAGACTCCTTGCGCTTTCGTCCTTCTTATCCTCGAGCCACCGGACGTCTGCCGTCGAATCCGCAAACCGCTTCAGGCCGGCCTCTCGAATCGCTGAGTCGCGTACCTTGTGCAGCGGCGTGTAACGGGGATGATGCGATTCTTTGTACGGGTTGTTGCTCGCGGCGTTGTAGCAGCAGATCATGGACCAGCGGGGGTTATCCGATCGGTTCTGGTCCGAACGGTGAAGCAGGTTTGGATGAAAAAACAGGACGTCGCCGGGATTCATCTCGACGTAGATCAGCGGAAGAACTTTCAGGATTTCCTGAACGCGATCCTGGTCAGCGCCTGCCTGTTCTCCCGTCAGGACATGGTCGATGCGGCCCAACTCGTGTGAGCGCTCGATCACCTGCAGGCAGCCGTTTTGCTTCGTCGCCGGATCGACCGCAATGAAAGCACTCGTCAGCAGCGGAAACAACACTCCGTTTTGATACCAGTAGCCGTAGTCCTGATGCCACGTCCAGGCGCCTCCAACTCTGGCATCCTTCATGATCATCTTTGAATGATAGTGATACACCTCACCGCCGAGAAGAGTCTCAGCAGAGTTTACGACAGACTCGCAGCGTGCGAACATGCCGTACAGCGCGTCACCCGGGTGATTCCACAACGACAGGCGCACAGTTCCGCCTTCGCCGTCCTTGCGTCCGAATGAGTGTTGGTCCAGTTCCCGGTCTTCTTTCGCCGCCCTTCGCAGCAGATCGATCTCGTCCGATTCGAACATTCCACGGGCAAGCGTGGATCCCCGCGTCGCATATTCATTGCACTGCTGTGGCGTAAGTGGGCCTCGGGCCATGTAATTAGTTCCTGATGTTAAGTGCCGCCATGTGGGCCGCGGTTGCGTCGTACGCTTCACCTACCCACTCGATGATCTTCGCCGGCTCGGGCGAGTACTCCAGTTCGATACTGATCGTCCCGTTGAAGCCGGCTTTGTCGAGAGCTTCGAGATAAGGCCGGAACGGAACGCATCCCCTTCCCGGCGGAAGGTCGCCGTGTATCTTCCCATCGCAGTCCGACAGGTGAACATGCGATATGCGCCCGGAAAGTTTTGCGATCTCCGACGGCTCATCCTCTGCGAGCAGCAGGTGAGAGATGTCGATGTTCGCTTTGGCGGCGTTGTGCCCCACGTCGTCCAGAAAGCGTCCCATCTTCTCGACAGTGTTGACAATCGACAGCTGGAACGGCTCGATCTCGAGTGCGAGTTCCAGACCGAGAGATCCAGCATACTCGGCGAGTTCGCGTGTACCCTCGACGGCCCAGTCCCATTGTGCTTTCGGTGGGATGACCTCCTGCTGCCAGATATACTCGCCAAGAACCAGCAGCAGATTTCTCGCGTTGAAGTCGTAAGCAAGATCCAGGTACTTCTTTGCGCGGTCGATGTGGAAACGGCGGACCGGTCCGTTGAAGTCGGCGATCCCGAGCGCACAACATACGGTGCAGACGATTGGCAACTCGAGCTCTTCGCAGAGTTCCCGGATCATGCGGACTTCTTTTACGTCCATCTCCATCGGATCACCGAAGATATCGATCGTATCGAACCCGAGTTCTTTAGTGGCTCTGATTCCCTGCGCACGGTCGATATGCGTGCCGGCGAACGCGGAATCGATAAGTCCGAGCTTCATTCCGTCCGATGCTATCACTCCGGTTGTGTCAGCCGGCTGTGTCAGCATGTTGAATTCATGGAAGACGTTCTGTCCTTGTTAGGTCACCAGCACAAGCCGCCCGTTCGAAGCGACTATGCTATCGGCGCGGTCGGAGCGGGGTTCATCATGCGCGATGTCCAGCTGGTTGCATATCGGAATGCGGGCTTTCAGGTGCATGCAATTGCAAGCCGGACCTGCCACCACGCGCGAGCGGCTGCCGAGTTGCGTGGCGTTCCGGTTGTGCACGAGAGAACCGAGGACCTTATCACTGACCCGTCAATCGAGATCCTTGACATCGCCCTGCCGCCTGACCAGCAACTCGGAGTCGTGGAAAAAGCGGCGTCGCGTCCCGGACCAAAACTGAAGGGGATCCTCGCACAGAAACCGCTCGGATACAACTACGACCAAGCGCGTAGAATCGTGGAGATTTGTGCAGATGTCGGCATCACGCTCGCGGTGAATCAAAACATGCGCTGGGATCAATCGATCCGCGCGCTAAAGGCACTCCTCGACCGCGGCGATCTTGGTGAGCCTGTGCTCGGAACCATCGAAATGCGTGCCGTTCCGCACTGGCAACCATGGCTTGAGGGCTACGGCCGACTGACTTTACTGAACATGAGCGTACATCACCTGGATACGTTCCGTTTTTTGTTCGGAATGCCGGATTCGCTTTACGTCAGTGGCCGTCAGGATCCGCGCACTCGATTCGCGCACACCGATGGTATATGCCTCTACATCCTCGAGTACGCGAACGGCTTTCGTGCATCGTCCTGGGATGATGTCTGGGCCGGGCCTGCTCCGGACCGGATCGGACCTTACATCAAATGGCGGGTTGAAGGCACCGAGGGATTGGCCGAAGGCACTATCGGTTGGCCAGGTTACCCGAACCGGCAGCCCAGCACGATCCGGTATTACAGCAATCGTTCTCCCGGTGTTTGGGTCGAGCCTCGGTGGTCCGAAGTTTGGTTTCCAGATGCGTTCTCGGGCCCGATGGCTGAGTTGATGGACGCGATCACGGAGAATCGGACACCTTCGAACAGTGGAGCCGACAACGTGGAGACAATGGCTCTGGTCGAGGCTGGTTATCGGTCCCTTGCAGAGCACCGCGTTGTGAACGTTCGAGAGATCATGGACTCCGTTTGAGTGCAGTTGCTACGCGCCAATCTGCTATCCTCCGCTCGGATGAAAATCCCCGTCAGCTTTCTTCACACGTCTCCGGCCGCAATTGGACCGCTGGTGCAGTATTACCGTGAGCAGGCGTCGGATCTTGAGATCACAAACCAGCTGGAGGACGGCCTTCTGAGATTGCTCGCTGCTGGACGGGCGGATACCGTGGAGGCACGACTGCACGATATGCTCGGTGCCGCGCGTGACGTCTACGGCGCGCGGCTCTGTATGGTCACTTGTTCTTCGGTAACGTCCGCGATCATGGCCGCGCTTGCTTCTTCGGCTGGCATGCCTCTGTTCAGGATCGACGATCCGATGGCGGCCGAGGCGATCCGGGCCGGGCGTCGGATCGCCGTTGTAATGACGTTTCCTCCAACCCAGGAACCGACGTCCAGGCTGCTGGAGGGCGGCCGCTGCGGAGGCGGGCGTTGCCCTCGAACTTCGTCCGCTGTTGGTACCGGAGGCATACGATGCGCTGCTGGCAGGTAAAGCTGACGAGCACGATCACCTTCTGCTCCCGCGGATAACAGAGTTAGCCCTTGAGGTGGACGGCATCGTTCTCGCTCAGGTGTCCCTTGCTCGCTTTTGCCGAAGCTGCAGAACCTGCCCGTCCCTGTGTTCTCGAGTCTGACTTCGAGTTTACGGCGTATTCGTGAGGTGCTGGCTTGAATAGAACTGCGCTCTTCTTTGCCCTGGCAGTATCCTGCTGCGGCCAGACATACGAAAACCTGAACAGTGTGCTTTGGGTGCAAACATCCGCCGAGTACAGGGCGGCTACGCTCGGTATTTACAGAAACGCCGAAGCAGCGATGATTCGCGCTCTCGCGGATAAGACGTGGACGGCTGCTCTGGAGCAGACTGACCCCGCAGCTGAACTCCCTCCGGCCGTCATCCTTGACCTTGACGAGACAGTCCTCGACAACAGCGCTCTGCAGGCGGAGATGACAGCGCAGCACACCAGCTACACGGAAGAACGATGGGGCGGCTGGGTCGCCCAGGCCAAGGCAGGCCTGGTTCCTGGAGCGGCACAATTCCTTGCGTCAGCACATGCACACGGAGTGGCTGTGTTCTATGTGACCAACCGCGTTTGTAACGCGTCGAAGTCTGATGACCCTACAGTAACTGTGCTCAGGAAATACAATTTGCCCTTCAAGTCCGATCGACTGTTGTGTAAGACCGATACAACGGACAAGAGGCCTCGACGAGCATACGTCGCGCGGGGCCATCGAGTGCTCCTCCTCATCGGAGATGATTTCAATGATTTCATGACTGCGGGTCCGGCAATGGATGCCAGGCTGACAGCTTCCGTTGCTTACGACAGCTATTGGGGTGAACGTTGGTTTCTGATCCCAAATCCGACTTACGGGTCGTGGGAACGCGCGGTCGGCTACAAGGTCGACGAGAAGCTGCTAAAACTCCGAAAGTGATCGCTGCGGTCGTTACGATGAGAGGCGATGCACTATCGCAAGCTTGGAAGAACGGGAATCGATGTCAGTGAGATTGGTTACGGCGCCTGGGGCATAGGCGGAAAGCAGTGGCAGGTTGATTCCGACGACGAGTCCATTCGCGCGCTGCGGCGTTCGATTGAACTCGGACTCAATTTCATTGACACGGCGCTTGCATACGGAGACGGCCACAGCGAGAAGCTTGTGGGCAATGTCGTCAGAGATGCCGGGAAGCGAATTCATGTCGCGACGAAAGTCCCACCGAAGAATCGGGTGTGGCCCGCAGCTCCGGGATCGAAGATTGAAGATGTCTTCCCGTATAACTACATCGTCGAAAGCACGAACCAGAGTCTGCGCAATCTCGGCGTTGAAACCATTGATCTGCAACAGCTGCACGTGTGGGATCCAGGCTGGCTCGAACGAGACGAGTGGAAGCGAGCTTTCGAGGATCTCCGCAAGGCCGGCAAGATAAAGTACTGCGGCATTTCCATCAACGATCACCAGCCCGACACCGCACTCGACGTCGTTTCCAGCGGCCTCATCGATACGGTGCAGGTGATCTACAACATCTTCGACCAGTCACCGGAACGGAACCTTTTCCCGGTAACTCAGCAATACAACGTAGGAGTGCTCGCACGAGTGCCGCTGGATGAAGGAGCGCTAACGGATACAATCACCGCACAGTCGACTTTTGATGATGAGTTTCGCGCGTTTTATTTCCGTGGGGAGCGTCCGCATGAGGTCGAGCAACGTGTTAATGCTCTCAAGGCGGACCTCAATGGTGTAATCGAAGGCCCTCTGCCGGAGACTGCGTTGCGATTCTGTATCTCACATCCGGCTGTTTCCACCGTCATTCCAGGAATGAGAAGAATTCGAAGCGTGGAGTCGAGCTGCCACGTCTCTGATCTCGGACCGCTCCCCGACAATGTCATTCAGGTGATAAAAAAACATGCTTGGAATAAAAACTATTATCAGTAAGCTCACACTCCTCTCAATTGCGGCTGGAACCTGCTTTGCGGCTGATTATCTGCCGCTTCAGACCGGCAACTCATGGTTGTATCGGGCGGAGGGCCGCGGGACGACTGCGGCGACTGTAAACGTGGGAAGGGTCATCACGATCAGCGGACGTGATTATTACCAGGTTCAGTTCTTCGATCGCAACCTGCTTGTTCGTCAGGCCGAGAATGGATCGCTGTTGCAGTACAACACAGATACCAAAACTGAAGATGTTTGGCTTCCCTTCGCGCTGGCCGACATCCAGCCGGCTCAACCGGGTGCAACCAGCATGGGCGAGTGCCCGGGAACGGTGTCATCGGTGAAGAGCAACGTCACGTTATCGACGCCGCTCGGGGATTTTTCCAATGTACTCGCAATTCGCTATACTCCCACCTGCGCCGATGCGGGTGTGACGGCGCAGTATTTCCTGCCGTTCGTTGGTCTGATTCGTCAGGAGCAGACCAGCATTGCAGGGCCAGTTGTTTACGATCTGATCTACTCACGCACTGGGACGACCAACATCGATGTGCAAACGATTGGGTTCACCACAGCTCTGGATTCACCGTCGTACAAGAGCGGCCAGGAAGCATTCGGCATCGCGCGCCTTACGTTACGTTCCAGCGAACCCGTGAAGCTGACGTTCCCCAGCAGCCAAAGCTTCGATCTGCGAATCACAAACGAGAAGGGTGACTCCGTCTTTCAGTGGGCTGTCGCGAGGCTCTTCCTTCAGGTCGTGCACGAAGAGCAGGTCGGACCCGGAGACAGAACCTGGGCCGTCGAGTTTCCGGTGGGGCAATTTCCCGGCGGAAAATATAAGGCCGAGGCATGGCTGACAACGCAACCGGAGCAGTATCGCGCGTCAGTTGGGTTCGAAGTACGATAGCCATTTGCGCATAGGTATCCATACATCAAAGTCCGGGTCACTCGAACGGGCGGCCCGGAAAGCTCACGAACTCGGCGCGAATACCTTCCAGATTTTCTCCTCCAGCCCAAGGATGTGGAAGCCCAGCCGTCCCGATCCCGCGGATATCGCGCGGCTCAGGGAGATTCGGGAAGAGCTCGACCTGACACCGCTGGTAATTCACGACAGCTACCTGATTAACCTTGCTTCGTGTGAAGCGATCATTCGGGCACAATCTATCGCCGCGCTGCGAGGCGAGATTGAACGGGCGATTGCCATCGGTGCCGAGTACCTGGTGATGCATCCGGGTCACTGCAAAGGCCAGACGCTTGAGCAGGGCCTGAGGAATGTCATCGAAGGTCTGACAGAAGCTGCGGCGGGTCTGTCGAGCGAACGTCTGACCCTCCTGCTCGAAAATACGGTTGGTGCGGGCGGCCAGATCGGTGGTCGGTTCGAAGAACTCGCAGTCATCCGGGAGTTCGCGCTCGAAAGGATCGAGTTCGCCGTCGGGTACTGTCTCGATACTTGCCACTGCTACGCCTCCGGCAACTACGACGTCTCCACCGCGGAGGGACTCAAAGCCACGGTCAAAGCTGCGACCGAGGTACTTGGGATCGACCACGTCAGAGTGATCCACGCCAACGACTCAAAGGGACTCGCGGGTTCAAGACTCGACCGGCACGCCAATATCGGCGAGGGAAATATCGGCTCAGCAGGCTTCGGTCGACTCCTTCGGCATCCGAAACTGCGAACCAAGCCCTTCATTCTCGAAACGCCGGTAGACATCGAGGGCGACGATCGTCGAAACGTGGACAGGCTTAAGGCGCTGAGCAAGCAGCGGTCCGCTCCATAGCAGCCCGTCCGGGAACTTAACAGAGGTCATCGGCGTCATCAGGACCTGTGACGCCTGTTCAGCGCGTGCTCATTGTGAGTTTGCTCTGTGCGTTCGTGGTTTCGCGCTGGGTCTGTTACATCTCCGAGCAACTGTTTTCGCCGATTACGGTGATCTTGCTGTCCGTCGGCTTCGTGGCGCTTGGCGCCGCTGCATCAGGCGTTCCCGTTGTACTGCTGCGCCGGTGGCTGAGACCGCCATTCGTGCTTCGTCCGGCGGTTGTGGCCGGCGCACTGACAATACCCGCAGCATTGTTGCTTTACTCGCATTCGCGGTGGGCGTTATTCCCGGCGGTCGTTGGCGCGTTCATAGTCGGTACTACGATCCGATCTCACGTGCTCGTGCCGGCCGTTACTTTCATGCCCGCACCCGGTGTTCTCAGCCCGCCAATGGACGGCATGTGGAGTGCACGATTACGTGCGGCACTGCTTTCGGGAATGCTGTTACAAGCAGGGCTTTGCTTCGAAACGGTTCACAAGATTCCTCTTGCTGTCTTCGCATCCTCTCTCGGGATAACTGTCCTGATCTCGGCCCCCGAGGATTTTCGGCGCCCGGCGCGGATGACCGCGATGGCATGTATTTTGCTTCTGGCTCTCGCCTGCTTCATGACCCTGGTTGCGCTGTTTCCACACATCTGGTTTGAACGTGTTCCCGAGGATTGGAACTTCGTGAACCTGAAGCCACAGGCGAACGCTTCAGACGATGTGAAGGCGGGCGTAACGCCACCCGAGGAGCACGTCTATCAGGGCATTATCATTTACCCCGAAGAAGTAAAACACACGATCCTCGTGCCTCCACTCCCTGCGCTCACAATGAACAGGCCTGGAAAGCCTGCCGCCCCACTGAGCATTCCATTCTTCGGGGTGTATTGGCTGTATCGTCCGCCGAATCACCGCCCCCCTCCGAAATCACTCGTGATTCATGCCAACCCCGAAGAGCGCAATCTGACCTCAACCGATTTTGTTCGCCTGAACATGGAGGCGCGACAAAACCTGGGAACTTATATTGACATTGCCTGTTGTCGCGCGATCCAGGTCGTCGCTAAATCTGCTGAGCCGGTTCCCGAAAGCGTATGGCTGGAACTGACAATCAGAGACTCGGCCAATGAAACAGCGCCGGCACAGTCACTGGGCCGTGTTCCTGTACCGCCTTCGCAGGGTCCGGCTTCGGTCACAATGTCCTTCAAGCTTCCCGACGATCTGCCGCTGCGCAGATTCGACGAACTTGTCGTAGTTTTCCATATGGCTCGCTATCGGGCCTGGAAAGCAGCGAAAGTAGGCATCGAGCGGTTCGTGCTTCAGCCGCGCTGATTCCGCCTAATCGGAGGGTGAATTTACCCGGAAGGACTGAAGTTTCCGACCGTCCTTCTCGGTGATTCGGGCAAGCAGCGAACGCGCCTGCGCATGAGTCGGTTCACGGCCTTCGGGCGTTTGCCCCATATACCGGGAAAGATACTGCTGAGCGCGCGCAAAGTCCTTGCCGATGTTGAAGCACGCCTGGGCCGCTTCGTAATAAGGCGACAGGTCATCAGGAACTGCTTGCTCCGCTTTTTGGAGCACTTTGTCGAGGTCTGCCCAGCGCTGTCCTTCCGCGTAGACCCTCGCCAGTATCGCGTATGCCGGAGCAGCATTTGAATCCAGAGCGATGGCTTCGTTTGCTGTTTTCTCGGCAAGATCTGGGCGTTTGTGCTGTGCGGTGCAGCAATAGAATCTCGCAAGAGCTGCTCGTGCGCGATAGAAATTCGGGGCGGCGTGAACGGCTTTGAGAAGCACTTGCTCAGTCCCGGCATCGTCGTTCTCATCCTGCATCAGGCGGGCGTGTGCGAGATAGCCCCACTCGGGGGAGATACTTTGGATTCGATCAGCGATCCGAAAAGCCTTCTTCTTATCTCCGCCCGCAACCGCCGGAGCTTTGAAGCTGAACATCATATCCACGAGCAACGAATCGATGTGCTTAGGGTCAATAGCGAGCGCTGCGTCGATTTCTTTACGCATCCGCCGAACATATACGAAACCCTTTAGGGCCGTCGATCTGTCCGCAATCAGCGCACTCACTTCCGCCAGTTGGCCGTGGTAGGCAGCATTGTTGCCATCAAGCGCAACGGCCTTTTCCGCATGGGCCAGAGCACTGTCGAAATCATTGAACCCGGGCAGCACCTTCGCGAGCCAGAAATGCGCCTGAGCGTCGTTCGGGTCCGAGCGAAGTTCCGCTTCTGCGATGCTGCGGACACGCTTCCAGTGCCCGGCTTCGATAAGCGCATCCACGGACGTTTTCGATTGTTTAGCGGTGAGAATCAGCGGCAGCGAGAGGACTGCGGCTGGAACGAGCGAGCGAAAAGACAACACTACTTTTCATTATATCGTCACAATGTAAGCCATCCTTCAGTAGCTGACTCGTTCTGGATGCGAGTAGATGTTGCACCGTCCGGGCCGCAGAAAACCGATCAGTGTCTGACCGTTCTGCCTCTGCAAACTCGGCAGCCAGACTCGTCGGAGCCGATACGGCGGCGATGACCGGGATACTGGCTCCAAGGGCTTTCTGTACGATTTCGAACGAAACTCTTCCACTTACCAGCAGGATCGAGTTTGTCAGCGGGACAAGGTGCTTTAGAACGGCATAGCCAATCACTTTGTCGACAGCGTTGTGCCGGCCCACATCTTCATTGACCGCGAGCAGGTGTCCTTCTGCATCGAACAGACCCGCAGCGTGGGCACCTCCTGTCCTCGCAAAACCTGCCTGCGCCTGTTCGAGGGTGGTCAGCAACTGATGCAGAATTCCACGGCTAATCACTAACCTGTCGTTTCCCGTGAGTTGGGGGAAATACCGATGGATCGCCTCTATACTTCCTTTTCCGCAAAGACCGCAGCTTGCCGCTATGACACTGGATCTGCTCTGCGCTCTGTTAACCCCGGGCGCAGCCAGATTGACGACATTGGGTCCTTCCTGCCGAAGCAGTGGCATCTCATCGGACCTGAGTATGCCTTCGCTCAAAAGATAGCCAGCGGCGAGTTGCACATCGTGGCCAGGAGTTCGCATGGTCACACTCACGGGTTCCCCTGCGATTCGGATTTCGAGCGGCTCCTCTACGGCAAGTTCGTCAGCGGTCTCTTCGGGGAAGTCATTGCCGTCCTCAAGGCGGAGTACGCGAGTTCGCGAGACATCAAGATTCACAACCGCTCCACCCTGACTATTGCGTTGTAGTCGGGTACTCCGCCCGTGGGATCGATGCGTCCACGGCTCAGAAGAATGTTGCCTTCGGGCCAATGAACCTGCAGATTGCCCGGCGCGATTGGCGCAAGCATGACGCTCGCTTCCATGGTTCCGGCTTCACTGGACAGCCGTACCTTGTCGCCGTTTCGGAGGTGTAACGATGCAGCATCATCGGTACTCATCAGAACTGCGTCTCTTGTGGCCCCGTTGAGCGGGTCTGTCTCGGCGTAGATGATGGTATTGAACTGCTTGCCTCTCCGTGTGGACAGATGGAAGCAGCCGGGCGTGCGTTCCGGCCGCCGAAGCGGCACAGCTTTGAGGTGAGCTTTCCCGTCAGCCGTCGGGAACTTTCCGTCGTCGCACAATCTGGGCCCGCCATACTGGATCGCGTCTCCAGTTTTTGTCAGGGTCTCAATGCCCTGGTAAGCCGGGATGATGTCTGCAATCTCCCGGCGAATTTCTTCGCCCGAATTGCAGCCAAGAAGCCGGGCATTGTCGGGGTCCACAGCGACGGCGATGTCTCTGAGAATCCGCCATTCCGTTCGCGCTTCGCCGACTTGTCTGGGGAGTTGCGGCGAAAATGCAACCCGTCGCTCCGTCGTGGTCTCGGTGCCGCCGCCCTCCTGCTCGTACCGCGTTTGCGCGGGCAGCAGAATTGTCTCCTCCTGCGCATCGACGAACATCTGGTCGGTGAGGATGATGTCCTGGTGGACCCTCATCGGCACAGTGGCTAATGCCTCCTCAACCCAGTCCGGGTCGGGCAGCGCGCGGAGAAAGTTGCCGCCGACACAGTAGAGCAGATCGAGGTCACCGCGGTGGGCAGCTTCGACCATCTCGACAGCCGCGAGACCTGGCTGGCCCGGAACCTTGAAGCCGTACCGATCCGCAAGAGCCGTCGCGCTACTCTCGTTAACCGGCTTGCCACCGGGAAAGACAGTGGCATATGCGCCCATCTCCGCTCCGCCCTGCACACCCGAGTGTCCTCGAATGGGCACGAGACCGCAGCGTTCGCGCCCGACGAAGCCTCGCAGCAGGCCGGTGTTCAGAACCATCTGCACCGCATCAGCACCGTTTGCGTGCTGCGTAATTCCCATGCTCCAGACGAAGACGCCGGTCTTCGCCTTCGCGATAAGATTTGCGAACTGCTCCATGCTTTCGCGTTGCAGACCGCTCGCTTGCTCGAGCTCTTGCCACCCCGCATTCCGCGCCGCAGTGCAAACATCCTCTGCTCCGGTCGTGTGTGCTTGCAGAAATGCTTCGTCGATGCTGCTCGGCTCATCCAGCAGCGCCTTAATAACGCCGTACAGGAACGCGATATCGCCGCCCTGAGCTACGGGAAACCAGAAGTCGGAGATGTCACTGCCGAAGATAGCCGATCGCATCACCGACGGGATCCAGTAACGGTTCATTCCGGGCTCGAGATAGGGATTGACCAGGATCACTTTCGTGCCGCGAAGTCGAGCTTCGCGGATGTATTTGACCGCGACGGGCTGGTCGTTAGCCGGGTTCGAGCCGAAGAATACAAGTACGTCGGTGCCAAGCCAGTCTTTGTAGCTGCAGGTACTCGCACCAACACCGATGGTGGCCTTCATCGCTCCGGTAGAGGGCGAGTGACAGAGACGAGCGGCGTTCTCAATATTGTTGGTGCCGAGGAACCGTGCGACCTTCTGGGCCACATAGTACGTCTCGTTCGTCAACCCTCTTGACGTCAGGTAGAAAGCCAGTCGGCGGCGGTCTTCGATGCTGCGAATGCGGTCCGAAATGCGTCCGACTGCTTCGCTCCACGCGATGCGGCGGAAACTCTTTTCGCCCCGTTTCCGGAGGAATGGATATGGGATACGACCCAGTTCTCGCAGTTCCGCGTTAGATTTCTTCTGCAGGGCGCCGATATCGTCCAGAACGCCCGCGTCGAAGGCGGGCATCGTGTTAAGACGCAGCAGATTGAGCCGCGTCATGCACAGGTGCAGCCCGGGAATCGTCCAGTCGTGAAAACCTGCTACTCCGAGTGCACACCCGTCACACACGCCTTTGGAGAGCACCTTCCAGGCGTAGCTCGCGTTGTCGATGTTTTTGAGAATGATTGCGGGAAAGTCCGCAAAATGTTGCGGTTTCTGTTGGCCAATACCGAAGGGGACCGCATTTTTAAGTCGGTCCCCCAGTGTTCGGCGAATGCTGTGCTCCACGCGGCTATTGGACCATGCCGTGCGGGTCCATAACGAACTTCTTGGCGGCTCCTTTGTCAAAGTCCTTGTAACCGCTGGGCGCCTCGTCGAGCGAAATCATCTGGACGTTTACAGCCTTGGCGGGATGCGTCTTCTCGTGCAGAATTGCCTGCATCAGCTGACGGTTATAGCGCATTACGGGACACTGGCCTGTCGTGAATGCATGCGACTTGGCCCAGCCGAGGCCGATACGAATCCCCAGACGCCCAACTTTGGCATTCTCGTCAACGCCGCCCGGATCGTCTGTAACATACAGTCCGGGGATGCCGATCGCTCCACCTGCGCGTGTTACTTCCATTAGGGAATTCAGCACAGTCGCAGGCCGCTCGACACCCGCGTCGTGGCCATGACCTCGGGCTTCAAAGCCGACGCAGTCGACGGCGTTATCGACTTCGGGAACGCCGACGATCTGAGCGATCTGGTCGCCGAGAGATGCGTCCCGTTTCAGATCGATAGTTTCACAACCGAAAGTCTTAGCCTGCGCCAGACGCTCGTCGATCATGTCACCAACAATCACAACGGCTGCTCCCAGCAAGTGGCACGCTGCCGCACAGCCGAGTCCGACTGGTCCTGCCCCGGCTACGTAAACAATCGAGCCCGGGCCGACGCCCGCAGTCACGGCTCCGTGATAACCCGTGGGAAAGATGTCCGAAAGCAGTGTCAGATCCCTGATCTTTGCCATCGCCTCATCTTTGTCGGGGAACTTGAGCAGGTTGAAATCGGCGTACGGGACCATGACATACTCGGCCTGCCCTCCGACCCAGCCGCCCATATCTACGTAGCCATATGCGGCTCCGGGGCGGGAAGGATTGACGTTCAGGCAAATGCCCGTTTTTCCTTCCTTGCAGTTACGGCAACGGCCGCATGCGATGTTGAAGGGCACCGAGCAGAGGTCGCCAACTTTGATGAACTCTACATCGCGGCCGGCTTCGATGACCAGCCCAGTTATCTCGTGACCGAGAATCAGACCTGATGGCGCGGTCGTGCGTCCGCGCACCATGTGCTGATCGCTGCCACAGATATTTGTTGTCACGATCTTGAGGATGGCGCCGTGTTCACATTTGCGGTCGCCTAATCTGAGTTCGGGGAATGGGATCGACTCGACCTCGACCTTGCCCGGTCCTATGTAAGCTACACCTCGGTTTGATGCCATTGTAATTTGTCCTCTCCTGTCCTTCGGCGCGTGATTTATGTGAGGGCGCCGGGCGCTGACGAGTAAATCATAGCTTCAGGGTGCGGCGCAACCGCATTCGAAAAACTCGCCCTATTAGTCGGAATCACGCCTCCGTCAGGTTTCTACAGCGATGACTTCATGAATCGCGACGGACGGAACGGTTAGTTCCAGCACACCGCTTCGCACCGAATATTCCGGTTTGGTTCCCGCCGTCAGAAGACGAACGCCGTTGACCTTGTGCGAAATCCGCAATCGCACACTTAGCGGTCCAATCGGGTAAATATCCCGGACGGGACCTCTTGCGTACATCGGGTTGGTCAGGTTAACCAGGTGAACGGTCACAGAATTCTTTTGTCGAAACACGGTGGTGTCGAGGATTCCTGCGCCAGATACTTCGAGTAACGGAGGTGCATTTAAACCCCAATCCACCGAATTACGAAGAAGCGTCAGGTGATCAACCGCCATCACCTCATGGAACGTTCGGTCCAGATCGAACGGGAAGTAAACGACCCGCCCTTTGCCGTGTTGCCGACAATACACTTCCGGTTCGTTTGTCTTCGAATCCGATCTGGGGAAAACCTCCTCCATCGGCAGGTCGGGGTAGGTCTTGATGAGTGTGAGCGGCGCACGATAGCCCGGATCGGTCGAACGTGTACCGACGCGACGTACGCCGTTGATGATCCTTGGTGTTTCCTCGAAGCCTTTCAGGAGTGGGTGTTTGGTGCTGTAGTCGAGCGAGAGATAAGAGTTCTGCATTCGACGCTGCACCTCGCCGGTGTAAGTGCACCCAAATAGCTTCGCCAGACCAAAGTCCTTACGCGGTGTCCCCCACTCGTCGTAAAGTGAAGTTTCAAACGTCGCGACGATGCTGCCGCCTCGTTCGACGTAACTCGTCAGCTGCTCGCATTGCCGGTCGGAAAGCGCTGCAAGATTCGGCAGCAGCAGAACCTGGAAGCGGTCAATATTAGCTGGCTCCAGCTGACGGTCATGAACCATCTCGAACGGAGTGCGTGACTCGATTAGTGCCTCGTAGAAGCCTGACAGGTGATCATCGTATTTATCGCGCACATCGCCTGCATAGTAATGGAGAGTTTGCTGCGAGTACACCATCGCAACCTGAGCAAGCGCTGCGTCGTTCCGCAGATACTGCTCGTTCTTCCAGCACCAGTCATACACCTCGGCCACCGGATCGAGCCAGCGCTTGTCAATGATCTTGCCGTTGAATTTGGTGAACCACGGCCGCGATCCGTTCGCAATTGCGTCGTGAAAGAAGACCTTATACTCGTTCGCGCTCTGAACCGAATCCTTCCATCGGTACGCTTCTTCGTGACCCATGCTGACGATCGCACCCACGGGCTTGCTGCCGAGCGTTGATCGATACTCTTTCCCTGAGCGTCCACTGAACCATGCCGGTGCGTTTCGGCGTGCCTGACGATCGATGAAAAGGATAGGCGCAAGTTCACCGATTCGAGCCATGTCAAGCAGCTTGTCCGCCCCGCCGATGTTCGGGATGAACGTGGAGTTCGGATTGATGGCTTTAAGGTCCTGACTGGTCAGTTGCCACAAGTCGAAGAAGCGTTTCTGTCGCCACGTGAGGTACGCCTGGCGCGCTTTGTCGCGAGGGTTCTGGGTACGAGGAAGATCGAAGCCCGAGGCCTGCTTAAAATTTCGCTGGCAATGCTCGCAGTAGCACATCGACGAACCTTCCCAGCGATTCACAAAGATGCCATCCGGCTTGTACAGCTGCATGATCTCTTTCTGCACGGATCGCATGAAGTCCCAGTTGTAAGGACCAAGAGTACAGGTGACCCAGAGACGCGGATCGGCCCAATGGCGGCGCTTCTTCCCGGTTTCGTCGACCGAGATCCAGTCTGGATGCGCCTGATCGACATCATCCCGGCATGCATGGGGATCCGTTCGCGCAATGACGTTCATGCCGAGCTTGCGGCAGCCCGCGAGGAGTTCGCCGAAGGGATCCATGCCCGGTTTGATCCAGCGGCTCATGTTGTGAAGCGGGACCTTCGTCGGGTAGAAGGCCATGTAACCGCCCGCCGCGAGACACGCAGCATCTGAATGTGTGCGCTTGAAGTAGTCGAGCCAGAACTGCGGGTCATAGTTGCCCGGGTCATCCTCGACAAACGTCATCTGCGCCCAGCGCATCGGGCGGTTGTACCACTCAGATTCAGTTGCAGATGCGGCAGGCGGAGCAAAGGATGCAAGTGCGGCAGAAGCAGCTAAGAATTCGCGGCGTTTCATGTGCGGTGCGTGACCATTCTATCGATTTGAGCTTCTTTTTGCCTGTTTCACGCATTTACATACTGAAGGGGTTAGACGAACATGATGATCAAGCGATGGATGATGGGTCTGGTGGCTGCAGGAACCGGTATGCTGCTCTTCCGGGACGCAGCCGTTATTCTGCAGAACAACTTGCTCCGCTAAAACACGCACGTCACTCTTCTCGCAAAGCCACGACGGGATCAATTCGGAGAGCCCTCCGCGCTGCAAATAAGCATGAGGCCAAACCGACGGTCCCGAGCAGTAGTATTACCCCAACGAAAGTCAGCGGGTCCCACGGGGTCACTCCGAACAGGAATGCGGAGATGTAGCGAGTAAGCGCGAGGGCTCCGGCCGTTCCGACAAAGACTCCTCCCGAGAATCAACGTCAGGGATTCTCGTGCCAGCATCGCGAGGATATAGGCCGGCTGTGCTCCCAGGGCCATCCGAAGGCCAATTTCGGTAGTCCGAGTAGACACGGACCAGGCAGCGACACCCCCAATTCCGATCAGCGCAAGAAATAAGGCCAGCCCTGCGAATGACCCGATGAGGACAGTACGCAGGCGCGGCGTCGAGAGCGAGTTTGCGATCACATCATTCATGGTGCGTATTGCCGCGATTGGCTGATCGGGATCGCTTGCGAGAATTGCGCGGCGCACGTCCGCAGCAGCGCTCTCCGGCCCCCGCGCGATGAGCGACATGGTCAGATAAGGGCGCTGTCTGAACGGCACATACATCTGGTTATATGCTGCGTTGTCGCTCAGGTCGCCAACCTTGACGTCGGCGGCGACTCCGACGATTTCCACCACGATCGACTCGCGAGCATAGATCACATGACGCCCGATCGGGCTCTCATTCGGCCAGAAACGCTGTGCCATTCCCTGATTGATAATGCCCACGGGATGAGCAACGTCCGTATCGGCCGCGGAAAAAGGACGTCCGCTGAGAAGGGGAACCCCCATCGTCCCGAAGTACTCCGGACTGATGCTGCTTAGCCAGAATGTCGGGGCTTTGCTCGGTTCGAGTTGCGGGCGTCCTTCAATGTTGAAAAAGTAACCGATCGCTCGCCCGTTCACAGGCAAAGCATTGGCAACTGCGGCACTTTGAACTCCCGGCGTTGCGGATGCAAGTTCGAGAACACGCTCCCAGTACGCGGCCTGTTGCGTCCGCTCAGGATATCGTCCGCTCGCAAGCCCGATCCGCATCGTGTAGAGATCCGCAGGACGGAAGCCTGGATCAACGCTCTGGAGACGCATGAAACTGCGCAATAGCAGGCCGGCGCCGGCTAGCAGCACCATCGCCAGAGCCACTTCGGCGACAATAATGCTTCCTCTGAGACGTCCCCCTCCGGAAAATCCCCGTCCGCTTGCCTTTAGTGCATCGTTCAGGTCGATACGTGCCGCGTGGATTGCGGGCGCGAGTCCGAACAAAATCCCGGTAAACACTGCGATGACGGCTGTGACAATCAGCACAACCGCGTCGATCTGAATGTCGGTCGCTCTCGGCAGAAAATTGCCAACAACTCGTGGGACCAGACCGATAGTCCAAATCGAGATGAGGATGCCGAGGAACGCTCCCGCGCCCGAGAGCACCAAACTCTCCGTCAGCAACTGACGGATCAGTTGAGACTTGCTGGCACCGAGACTTGCACGAACTGCCATTTCCTTCTGCCTGCCTACCGTACGAGCGAGCAACAGGTTGGCGATGTTTGCCGACGCAATCAGAAGCACAAATCCGGCTGCACCGAGCAGCACGAGCAGTGTCGTGCGAATGTCGGAGACCAGCGATTCCCTCAGGCGGTCGATTCGCATCTGTCGGTTCGCGTCGCCGAAGCCTTTATGCGATTCGTCATATCCCCGGCTCAGTACAGACAATTCAGCCTGAGCCTGGGCGAGATCGATTTTGCCGGCGAGCCGCGCGAAGAACAGCAGGTAGCTCGCACCCCGCTGAATTTGGAGCGGCGTGATGGTCGCGTGAGTGTAAATTCCGGGAATCCAGACGTCAGTACCTGCCGGAAAATCGAAGTTGGCCGGCATAACTCCGATGATCGTTGAGGGTTCGCCATTGACGCCGATCGTCTTTCCCGTAACTGCCGGATCGGAACCGAACCGGTTCTGCCAAAGCCTGTTGCTGATGATTGCGACCGAAGGGCTGCCTGGTTCTTCTTCCGTGGCGGCAAAGGCCCGACCAAGAGCCGGCCTGACACCGAACACACGGAAAAAGTTGGCGGAAACTCTGGCTCCGTCAACTTCGGCTGCGGAGGCTTGCCCAAACCGCGATATCTGGAACCGGTAACCCGAAAACGCACCGAGCACATCAAAGCTCTGCGCGTGTTCGCGAAGGAACCGGTATTTAGGCAGCGACGAGGTGATCGGGCTTCCGGTCGCTGGGAAAAGGTCGGAAACCTGAACGATTCGATCCGGATGCTCATAGGGCAGAGGCCGTAAAAGCACGGAGTTCACGACGCTGAAAAGTGTAGTATTGACCCCAATCCCGAGCGCAAGAGTTATCAGCACCAGTGCGGAAATACCTGGCGACTTGACGAACATGCGGACCCCGAAGCGGACGTTCTGCCACATGCAGTCAGGATACGGCAGATCTCAGTTCGTGAGTGCTGCGTTGCAGCCGGGCACGGCAATTCAGTTGCGCTGCTCGTGGCAGAAAGTGCAGTCGTTGCTCACGTTTTTCGTTTTGTGGCAATTCATGCAGCCGGTCATGGTGACGTCGCCTTCACGCGCGAGAACGTCCCTTTCGGCAACCGGACCATGGCATTCCTGACACGTATTTCCTGCCTGGAGATGGGTCCGATGACTGAAGTTAACGTAAGTCGGAATCTCGTACACGCGAGCCCAGCGGATCGGACGTGAGCTTTTGGCGAACTCGGCGAGCTTCTGAATTTGGGGGCTGTCAGCCCTGATGGTCGAATGGCATTGCATACAGACACTCGCGGCTGCGATGCCCATAGTCTCGCCCGGATCGCGATTGGGATGGCACATACTGCACTTCAGCTTCAGTGTGCCTGCATGCTGCTTGTGACTGAAGGCTATCGGCTGCGCTGGTGCTGGCCGTTGTGCGACGACGACAGACGCCGCCCCCGCCAGCAGCAGAGCGACCATCACAGGAAAGAGATTTCTCTTCATTCGATCTTCCGCGCCGTCTGAGTCGCGCGGTCTTCAGGCGTTCGTCTTCAGGTTACTTTACTTCCAAACGTAGCCGTGGAGGGCAGTGCACTTTCCACCTTCCCGGTGAGCCTCATCACACAACGGATGCACACCAGTCGCATCAATCCTCCCGTTGTAGAAGTTGAACCGCGCGCAAACGGCGATCGCGTAATAGATCGCCTCGTCGTCGCAGCCGACCTCGTAGAGCGGCAGCATATCCGCCGCGGTGATCTTCGATGAGTTGTGATTCACCTTCTTAACGAACCGTAGCAGTGCTTTGTACTTGTCATCGAGCGTTGAGCTTTCCAGATCATGCAGAACCGCCGTCACGAGCTCTTCGCCTCCGAGGAGTTCCGCCGCGACTGCGGAGTGCGTCTTCAATCAGAACGGACGGTCGTTCCATACGACGTGTAAGCCGGGATCAGTTCACGGATGCCAGGCGGAACGGGTGCCGGGCTTCGCATTATTTCCGGCGTGAACTGTGCAAGGTGATGGTAGCGTCAGGCCGGTACGCGAAGAGATGCCAGATCTGCGGGTACTCCTTCCCCGCGGACTCCAGGGTACGAAAGCTGTCAGCCCAGGGTCCGGGCTTTGGGTTGTTCTCGACATTCGGAAGGAACATTCGTTCCACGCCGATCTCCCTCATGCTGCATTCAGCCGCTTGATAACGTCAGCGATGTTGGTCTTCACGCCGTTAGCGAGCGCCGTTTCCGACCCTGCGGACCCGCGGGCGAGGTTCTGTCTCACCCACGATCCATACTCGCCGGAAAGACTCTTCAGCGTTTGCGGCGTAATCGAGGCCTGTAGCTGCGCCAGCTGGCTTGCTGGCCTGGCTCGCCACACGCTCCGTGATTTCTTCGATGTAATTCGCCATTCCGTTGAGGTACGTCTTGCCGGGCTGAATCTTGCCATGCCCGCCGATGACGTGATCGAACGGAAACTCGGCGATGGTCCGCATCGTCTTTGGCCAGTCGCGAGGGTAGCCGTCGGCGATGAAAGGAAGCGAGCTGTGAATCATGTCTCCGGTTGCAACCACTTTCTTCTCCGGACAGAAGACGACGATATCCCCGAGGGTGTGGGCACGACCTCGAAACGCGAGATGCAACTCGTGTTCCTTGTCATGCAGGATGAGGTCTCGGTCGAACGTTGTGTCCGGGAGTTCCGGAGTGTAGTTGTTCATCTCGGCGATGTAGCTACGCATCTGTATCGCATCGCCCTCCAGCCGGCTTGCCTCGGCCTGATCTTTGGTAGCGGCAATCCTCGCTTCCGTCCGGGCAAGATTACCTTTGACCTCCTCCAGCGACGCCTTCAGGCGTGCCGCCCCGTTCTCCGACAGCAACCGGCGAGTTGTCTCCGACGAAATTAACTGGGGAGCAGGATTCAGCCGCCGGTATGCAGGCCCCCCCTGGGTGTGATCCCAGTGAAAGTGACTGTTGACGACGTACTTGACGGGTTTATTCGTGACTTCGCGTTTAAGCTGCACGACCAGAGCAATTACCGCCGACGGCTTTGAGTGAGTATCCACGATCAGCAGATCGTTCGCGTTCTCGAAGATCGCCGCGTTGCAGTTGATTACCGCTTCCGGTTTCGCCACCGCGCCGTATACGCCGGGCGCGACTTTCTGGATGTCGAACAGCGAGGGCAGATTCGGACGAGCCTGCGCTCGAGCTTGCGTCGCCCGAAAGACAGCCTGTTCCAGAAGGGCAGCACCTGTCCAGCAGGTACCTAATGCGGAACGCAGAAAACCTCGGCGTGTTCTCATAAAGAAACAGATCGTATCATCCGCCCCTATGTCTTCGAGATTCATTGTCCTGGTTACTTCTCTGGCTGTGCTTCAGGCACAAACGGACTGGCCGATGTTCGGCCATGATCCTGGGGGTACACGTTTCTCCCCACTCAAACAGATCACCGCCTCCAATGTGCAGCGGTTGCAGCGTGCGTGGACGTTTCACACCGGAAAGCCGGGATCCGAAGGCATCCCAATCGTTGTCAATGGCGTCATGTACGTGACCGCAGCGAACGGCGTCTTCGCTCTGGAACCGGAGACGGGCAAAGAGATCTGGCACCATGAGGCGACCCAGGTGGCATTGCGAGGGCTCGCGTGGTGGCCCGGTGATCGTACGACGCACCCCCGAGTCTATATCGGGGTCAAGGGCGGGATGCTGGCCCTCGACGCGACCACCGGAAAGCCCGCGGTGGGTTTCGCCAACGAAGGCCTGCTGGATCTCCGGCAAGGTGTTCTCGGCGATCTTCCGGACGCGAAGATCTCGCTCCAATCGCCTCCCGTCGTCTTCGGGAACATCGTCATCACAGGCAGCGCGAATGGCGAGGGCAGTCCGACAGCAGGTGCTTACGGCGACATCCGTGGATGGGACGCTTCCACCGGTCGTCTCGTATGGACGTTTCACACCGTCCCGCGTCCCGGCGAGCCTGGAAATGATACCTGGCCGAAGGACGGATGGAAAAATCGCTCCGGCACCAACGCCTGGGGCTTTCTGACAATCGACGAGAAGCGCGGAATCGTGTATGTGCCTCTTGGCTCACCGACATCGGATTTCTACGGCGCGGATCGGCACGGCAATGGACTCTACGGAAATTCGCTGGTCGCGCTGGACGCAAGGACCGGCAAGCTGAAGTGGTATCAGCAGCTGCTTCATCACGACCTCTGGGATTTCGATCCTGCCGCAGCACCGATTCTGTTCGACGCTGTTGTGGGCGGACGAACCGTTCCTGCCGTCGCGCAAATCACGAAGATGAGCCTGCTGTTTGCGTTCAATCGCGTAACCGGGGCTCCGCTGTATGGAATGGAGGAACGTCCGGTTCCGCAGACCATTGTTCCGGGCGAACAAACTTCCCCGACACAGCCCTTCCCGCTTAAGCCGCCGCCGCTCGCGAAGATTGCGTTCACCACGGATGACATTTATAACCTCAGCCCGGAACATGCCGCCTTCTGTCGGGATCTTTTTGAGAAGAACCAGATGCGTCCCGCCGAGTTGTACACGCCAATGGGTCTCGAAGGAAATATCCTGATGTTTCCAAGTACTCTTGGTGGCGGAGGATGGGGTGGTATTTCAACAGATCCGACCCTCGGATTGCTCTTCACTAACGTCAATAACCTGGGGCAGTGGGGACACATGGAGAAGAAGACCGATCCAAAGACCGGGCAGGAGACATACATCCGCACTTCCGCGTACGGCGCTTACGCACGGTTTTGGAACCGCGACACAAGGGTCCCCTGCACGAATCCACCATTTGGGGAACTCGTTGCCGTAAACACACGAACCGGCGACATCGCCTGGCGGGCTACCCTGGGAACAACCCCTTCGCTCGAAGCCCAGGGAGTGCATAATACGGGAGCACCGAACCTTGGGGGCAGCATTGCGACGGCAGGCGGACTCGTCTTCATCGGCGCCACGAACGACAGCCGCTTTCGCGCGTTCGAGTCGAGAACCGGCCGCCTTCTGTGGGAGCAGCCGATCGATGCCAACGGACACACAATCCCGATCAGTTATCTCGGCAAGGATGGCAAACAGTACATCGCGATCATGGCCGGTGGAGGCGGAGGGTATTTCGGTGGCACTCCTGCGGACAGTGTCACTGCATTTGCGCTTGGTTCCGATCCAGTGACGACACCGCCGGTCCTGAGCCGCGCAACAACGCCGGAGGGGTCCGCACCGGGCCGTCCCGTCCGTCTGCCGGATTCGCCCGCAAAGGCATTGCTGCAGCGGACGTGCGGATCACAATGTCACACCCTCGAGACTGTCACTACACTTCGACGCGATCGCGCTTCCTGGACCGCGATGGTCGAGAACATGGTCGCGCGTGGCGCAAAGGCTAAGGACGCCGAAATTCGTACGATTGTCGACTACCTGGCTCAGAACGCCGGCAAATAGTCGGCCGTGCTAGCCCCAGACGGTCGACATTTGCTTCCGGACAAACTCGTAATCGCGAGCAATAGCCGCCAGTTCATCTTTCGGATCGTACTCGACGTGCAGGGTCAGCGGTCCGGTGAATCCGGCTGCCTTCAGCCGGGCAAACACTGAACTCCAGTCGACCATGCCTTCCCCGATCGGACACCAGACCTGCTTCGTCTTGCCCTTCGACGGTGCCCAGTAGAAATCCTTTAACGCGACCATCTTCAGTCGGGGTGCGACCAGATTCATCGCGATTCGCCAGCCGCCCAGTCCGCCTTCAGTGGTCGAATGCGCCGGATCGAAGTAGAAGCCGACCGACTTCGGATCCAGATCGCGAATCAGCTCACGCGTGTCCCAAACCGCAGCCCCGACATAATCTCCGGAATGATTGTGAAAACCGCACGTAATCCCGTACTCTTTAGACATCGCGACCAGGCCAGCAATCTGGGGCCGAACGTCTGCCAAAGTCCGCTCCACCACTCCCGGCGTATCGAGTTTCGAATAGCGGTAATAACCCGGCTTCCAGAATGGAATCTTCAGTCGGGCGGCAGCGGACAACGTTGGCCTTGCGGGTGCCTCGTCGGCACGCAACAGTCCTGTCGTGATCATCGGAACCGAAAGCCCCTGCGCCCGGATCGTCTCCACGGCGCGAGGCATATCGGTGGCGGCATTCTGCGGCAGAACATGCCCCTTATCGCGAACCGTCAGGTCAATACCATCAAACCCGATCTGTTTCGCATGCTTCGCCAGGTCGTCGTATCCGAACTGCGCCATGTGCTTCGAAAAGATGCACAACGGCGGTCGGCCTGTGTCACCGGTAGCAGCGGCAAGAAACGGCGCACCAGCCGCGGCTTCAAGTAAAGTCCTGCGCGTAATCTTCATCGATTCACCCCAGCTTGTAAGGAGCTCGGTACTGATACCGAAGCAACTTGTTTGCTTCCGCGTTGTTCGCAAATCGCTCTGCCTTATCGTCCCACTGAAGATAAGACTTTGTCCGAAGTGCGATGTTGCCCAGCAGCGGCCCCAGCGTCGAATAGTAACCCGTCTGTGTATCGCAGTTCGTCTTTACGTTCCGTGACTTTACGCAATCAAGGAAATTGCGGGCGTGCGCCTGATTGTCGACGCGTGTCGCGACTTTCCTGGGCTCGATCGTCTCTTTCCGCGACGGCCCGTAACCACGCTCCGTAACCCGATCCAGCGGAGTGCGCGCTGGCACCTCGGCATCGGTGTACTTTTGCGGAACCACTTCCCAGCCATTCAGGTCGAGGTACATCGTCCCCTTTGTCCCGCGAATCTCCATCTCCGCGCCCTTCTGATTGCCGGGAGCGCTGTTCGCGTTGTACTGCGAGAACACCATCATCGCCGGGCCGGGATACTCCCAAAGAAGTTCGCAGGTATCCGGAATTTCACGATCGTCCTTGTTGGCGTAGTGCCCGCCAAGCGCTGTTATCGCCTTCGGTGCATCCACACCCAGGCACCACCGAAGCATATCGACGTAGTGCACACCGAAGTTCGTCACCTGCCCGCCCGAGTAGTCATAAAACCACCGGAAGCGATAAAACATGCGGTTCGGATTGTACGGAACTTTCGGCGCAGGACCCAGCCATTTGTCCCACATCTCAGGATCTGGAGCCGAACCAGCCGGTGGACTGCCGATCCCATTCGGCCACTCATTCTGCAGATGGAAGCCCTTGGCAACAGTCACTTTCCCTAGTCCGCCATCGCGAACAAAAGCAGCCGCTTCCTGAAGAGCTTTGTTCGAACGTCGCTGCAGTCCAACCTGCACCACACGCCCGGTCTTCTGCCCAACCTCCACCATGCGCCGCCCTTCCCACTGCGTCAGCGCCAAAGGCTTCTCTACGTACACGTCCTTACCTGCATTGCAGGCATCGACAAACATCAGGGCATGCCAGTGATCCGGTGAGGCAATCACTACGGCATCAACGGTCTTATCCTCAAGCAGTTTTCGGTAATCCTTGTACCGCTTTGGATTGCCGCGAGACTTCTTCGCCGCAAAATCCAGGTAATCATCCCGGAGATCGCAGATGGCAACGGTGGGCGCATCGCTGAACTCGAGATGCGCTTCGTGGACCTGATCACCGCGGTTGCCAAGGCCGATATAGCCCATCTGTACTCGGTCGTTTGCCCCGAGTATTCGTCCATAACTGGCTGCCGTAATTGCGGCAGTCGCTCGAACGAAGCTTCTGCGAGTAGTGTCGTTCATACGCGTGAAACGCTTTTCAATATATCCTGAATTAGTCCATGTTTCGCGTCCTTCTCAGCGCTTTGACCCTCGCCATGTCTCTGTCAACTTCGCTCGGCGCCGCAGGCGAGATCAAAGTTCACGGCCATCGCGGCGCACGTGCGGTCAGGCCCGAAAATACCCTTCCCGCCTTCGAGTACGCAATCAAAGTCGGCGTAGATGTACTCGAGCTGGATATGGCGGTGACCAAAGACAATGTGATTGTTGTGTCGCACGACCCGCTCCTGAGCGCACCCATATGCACTGGCCCTCGCGACCATCAACCAATCCACGAGCTGACGCTCGCCCAGGTCCGCGAATACGATTGCGGTGCGAAACAGAATCCGCAGTTCCCCAGGCAGCAGCCGGTGCCGGGAACGAAGATGCCTACGCTCGATGAAGTGTTCTCCATGGCGGAATCAGGCGCCGTCGAGTTCAACATCGAAACCAAGATTTCCCGCGAGAAGCCGGAACTGGCGCCGTCCCCCGAGCAGTTCGTAAAGCTCGTACTGGCAGTCATTCGAAAGCACAAGCTCGAAAAACGGATTATCCTGCAATCTTTCGATTTCCGGACACTTCACGCAATGAAAGCGATCGCGCCGCAGATACGCCGCTCCGCACTGGTGGAGGGAAACAACGACTCGTTTACGAATATTGCGCACGACGCTGACGCGACCATCGTCTCGCCGCACTACTCACTGGTAACGAAAGAAAAGGTTGCTCAGGCACACGCAGCAGGTCTCCAGGTTGTGCCATGGACGCCGAACACTCCCGAAGACTGGCAAAAAATGGTCGACGCGAATGTCGACGCGATCATTAGTGACGACCCGGCCGCACTAATCGCGTTCCTCAGGAAGAGGAAATAGGGTCACAGTGCGTACGACGGGTCTTCCTTGTCCAGCAATCTCATCAGCGCACTGAACTCGGGGTTGGCGTTACGGCTGTAGCCCTTGTTGCCTTCCGCGTTCGGGTCCAGAAAGTCGTCACTGAGTTCTGCGCTCAGCCGGCAGATTTCTTCCGGAGGAACGACCAGCTTTGAACCGGTCGCCTGAGCCGCGAGTTGTATCTCGCACGCCCGCTGAAGCCGGTACATGCGGACGAATGCCTGTGCGATGCTCTCGCCACACGTGAGCAGACCGTGGTTGCGAAGAATGAGAACGTTCTTGTCGCCAAGGTTGGCTGCCAGACGCCCGCGTTCACTCAGGTCGAGACTCGGGCCCTCGTAATCGTGGTACGCGACGCGGTTATAAAACCCGATTGCGTACATGCTGATCGGCAGCAAAGTCGAGTCCAGCGCGGCGAGGGTCATTCCCGCAACGGTGTGCGTATGCATCACGCACTTAGCATCGGGCCGGGTCATGTGAATGGCGCTGTGGATGACGAACCCAGCCGGATTGATTTCGGCCCCTCGGGCGCCCTCCACGATTTTTCCGTTCATGTCGACCTTGACGAGATTCGAAGCACAGACCTCGTCGAACCGGTATCCATACGGATTGATGAGGAAGTGGTGCTCAGGACCCGGAACCCGAACCGTCGTGTGCGTCCAGATTAGTTCTGACCAGCCCAGCCGGTGAATGATCCGGTACGCAGCCGCCAGTTGGACCCTCAGTTCTTGTTCAGCGGCAGGACTAGCTGTGGAGCCGGTACTCGCAAGCTCGGGAGCGATGGCCATACAGTCAATCTTGCCATCACCGCCCAGACTATTCCTTATCGTCGATTACTTACCGCGGGCCGAAGCCAGCGCTTTCCGGACGACCGGCTCCCGATCTTCCTTGTTCCACGCATCCTGCAGTTGAGGCTCACTGAGACCTGCAAGCCGCCCCGCGAGAATAAATCCGGGGAGAGCATGGGGCAGGTACTTCCAGCGAGCCATTTCTGCTACCGACTGGATCGCTCGGGTGCGAATCTGATCGAGGATCGATGGGTCTCGATTGTCTGTCATCGTCACAAGAGCGACAGCGGCGTTGTTCCGGTCAGTCCAGACAAGCGAATTCAGCATCTCCACCATCCAGGTCGGAGATACTTTCAGACCAGCTTCCGGATGCTTTTGGGCGTAAACGACAAATGCGGCAAGCGCACGCAGCGCATTAGCCCGGACGGTCGAATCCGGGTCACGAAGGGCCGTCTGAAGGTCGTCCTGAACGGTGGCCTTATCTTTCACGTAGCCGAGCACGTATGCCGCGATTGCGCGCTGCTCGGCATTCGCCGACTCGGCAAGTACTTTCTTCAACACGGCTTTATTGTCCTCAGCCAGAGCCGCAAACCCCAGCTGGACATACCGAACTTTCGCGTTCGCCATCAGCGAGTGTCCCTCTGTCAGGTTCTCCGCCGTTTCGCCGGCCCGAGCGGCTTGCCCGGCGGCGTTCAGAAACTGCGCGTAACCTTGCACAATCTCGGTCGGAAGGACCACTTCCTGGTTCGTGGGCTCATCCCGGAAATCGAAGTGCGGATTACCTCGCTCCTCAACGCCGACGTACAGAATCGTCTTCCCGGAATCGCAGCAAGCCGCAAACAGATTCGCTTCGATCACACCGTTCAGGCTCGCGAGACGCTCTTCCGTATCACCCTTGGAGCGTGGAAGGACATCGCCCTCGCGAACGCCCAGGTTTTTCCGGATATCAGTCTCGGAAACTTTTCGATTGCCATAGACCTGGATGATTCCGATCGGGAGTCCCTGAGCCAGACACAGCACCGGCAGCAGGAGGAGGGACAGAACACGCACATGACGACGGACGTTAACAGGCATATACCGCGTTACCATGATCTGTGTAGGGATGCCCGCGGATCAGCCTAAGTCGGCCCGCCAAATAGGCGGTGACGAAATCATTTCCGAAATCCTGCGCAATGCCGATGCCGGACAGTTCCGGATGCGCCGGAGTGTAATTATTCCTGGCGTCTATCAGGTGTACCTGAACCAGGGGGATTACGACCTGATTCGGCCGGTTTTGCCCGCACTGCGCGAGGAGGCCAGAGCCGCTTTGCGCGAACAAATGGACGAGCTGAACCGTAAATCCAAACCGGGAAAGCTCGTGAAGATGCTGGGGTTTGAATCGGCTGATGCAGCTTCCGAATACCGGATACTCGATAAGGATTTCACCATAGAGTTCTTTCCGGACGTGGAGGGAACCCTTGCCTCCGGAGATCTTGAGGTCAGGTCCGATTTGGCGTCCGCTCCTCCGCCCGAATTCGATGGCGCAATGACTCGGCACGTCACCAGGCGGCAGAATGCCGCTCTGGCTCAGGATCCTGAAGCAACGGTATCTCTCACGAATGGGGATTCGCCGACCGCAACCGGCGATGCGCAGGTATATGGGAGGTTGCGGTACACCGAAGGCAACATCGAGAAAGAGTACCGGGTCCTGAAGAACGAAATCGCAGTCGGGAGAGGTGGAAAAGCTGTCTGGGTTGACGTCAGGCTGGAAACTGCCGCTGACGTTTCGCGCGAGCACTGCCGAATTCGGCGGGACTCGAACGGACGTCATCACATCACCGACGTCAGCCAGTTTGGAACAGCCGTGAACGGGCGCGCCCTGGTCCCCAACAAAGAGACGGAATTACCCCCAAAGGCGAACATCAACCTCGCAAATGTGATCACGCTCGAGTGGGAAGAGTCTTAGCACCGTCAGTTTATGGAGACTTTGTTCCACTTTCGCGTTCCCTTCGTCCTGGCGTTCTTCGCGTTTACATTGTGGCTTCTCCTAAGAACATTCCCGAGGAAACGGGGCGGAAGGTGGCTGTAATCTCCCGCTTCCATGCCGTGGGACTTTCTGATCCTGGCCGGCGCCGGGAAAATAACGAGGATCGCTGGCATGCGGATCCCGAACGCGGGATTTATTTTGTAGTCGACGGCGTCGGCGGCCAGGCCGCGGGTGAAAAGGCGGCCGAAACGGCGTGCGAAGTTTTGCGGACTCGCCTGGAGCGGATCACTGGCAGCGTACAGGTCCGGATACGTGAAGCTATTACACTCGCGAACAACGAGATTCACCGGTTAGCCCAGACCCAGGATGACTGGCATGGAATGGCATGTGTCCTGACCGTTGCTGTCGTTGAGGACAATGAGGTCTACATCGGTCAGGTGGGCGATTCCCGCCTGTACCTGATTCAGCCCGGAGAGATCACGAAACTCACACACGATCACTCTCCCGTCGGTGAACGCGAAGATCGTGGAGAGATCGACGAAGTCAGCGCCATGCGGCACCCGAGGCGCAACGAGGTGTATCGGGACGTCGGCACAACGCAGCATTCGCCGGACGACCCGGGGTTTATCGAGATAACCAGCGCTCCTCTCCCGGGTGATGCAGTCCTGCTGCTTTGCAGCGATGGTCTCAGCGATCTTGTCACCTCTAAGCAAATCCTGTCCATCGTCGAGGGAAACGCTGGCGACCCCGAAACGGCGGCAGCGGCCCTCATCGCGGCGGCGAACGACTCGGGAGGCAAGGACAACATCACCGTCGTTCTCGTCGAAGGACCTCGATTCGCGGCTGGTGTCCGCCGCCGAAACAGCAGTCCTCGAACAACCGTCCCCCTCGCTCTTCCCCGACGCAATCCACTCCTTTCCCGATGGACCTTCCTGTTGTTCGGTATCCTCGCCACCCTTCCGGCAGTCGTCCTCCTGAAACCGCACTGGGTCGTCGACCCTGCCGGCCAGACTACCTTCGGTCTCGGGCCCGTAAGAGCACCGCGAACCTGGCGAGTCGCGAACGACATCAACAGTGCGATTAACGCTGCCCTGCCCGGCGACACCGTGCTGGTAGCGCCCGGCACCTACAACGAACAACTTCGTCTTCGAGACGGGGTGAATGTTATCAGTGAGAAGCCGCTTCAGGCAATCCTTCGCTCGACCGGTGTCGCGGTTTCCGGTGAAGACATCAAGGCAGGTCGCCTCGAAGGATTTCGCATCCAGCCCGACGACAGCCTTTCCCTGCTGACCGGCATTCAGCTGACAAATTGCGCTGCCGAAATTGTCGACAACTACATCAGCGGCACTCTGACAGCAGGCATAGACCTCACCAACAGTCCCGCAACCGTGATCCGTGCCAACCGAATCCTTCCGAAGAGCCACACTGCGATCATGGTAGGAGGCGAAGGGGGCGGCCCCAGAATCGTCGGCAACGAGTTAAGTGCGGAAAGTCAGGCGGCAGTGGTTGTGAATGGAACCGCACGCCCGGTAGTGATGGGTAATGTCATCAGAGCAACGGAAATCCTTTTTCCGTCAGGCCAGTCTGATCTGAACGAACTGCAGCGCGAAAATGTCGTATTAACACCACAGAACCCTCCGTCCGACGCTCGACGGATCAGCGGCAGTCCGACGGGGAAGAAGAATGCACCCCCGCGAGTTCGGTAAATTCCGCATACTCAGCCTGCTGCCAAAAGGCGGCATGGGAACGGTGTATCTCGCGCTCAACACGCAGAGTCAGGAAGAAGTTGCCCTCAAGCTAATCGAGCTTGGCCCCGATCTCGACCGTCAGGAAATCGCTGCTGCGGAACGTCGTGGCGCCCTGCTCCAGGGCCAGCTTTGCACTGCAGACCAGCGAATCGCGCAGATCCGTGATTTCGGTGAACTGGAAGGATTCTTTTTCATCGAGATGGAGTATGTGGAAGGGCAGGATCTGGCCGAACTGCTCCGGACTGGTCCTCTTGGGATTCCGTTTGCCGCAAGGATCGGTATAGATCTTTGCGAAGTTCTCAACCTGACCCATAACTTCCACGCATCGATCGATGGAACATCTTACGCAGGCGTAGTGCATGGCGACATAAAGCCGCGCAACATTCGCATCACTCCTGATGGCGAACTTCGCGTTCTCGATTTCGGTATTGCGAAGGCGCTCTCGCTTTCCAGGGCTTATACCAGGATCCTTTTCGGTAGTCCCCAATACTCATCCCCGGAACGCCTGAACAGCGGCGACATAACCGTCGCGAGCGATCTCTGGGCCGTCGGCGTTGTGCTGTGGGAAGTCATTACCGCGCAGCCATACTTCACTGGAGAAACTGGCGAAAGGCTTGAGCACACGATTCGGAATTACCGTTCATTGCGGCCTGTTCCGCCGAACACTCCGGCTGCGTTCGCGGCGATTCTGCGGAAGGCGCTCCATCCCAATCCCAGTGACCGCTACCAAACTGCTGCGGAGTTTCGAGACGACCTGCGGGCGTATCTTGAACGAAAGCCAACCGTAGCCGAATCGGAGGGTCTCGCCGATGCGGATTCCGAAGCAACACGTCGTACCTTAACGGCTGCCGATACTGGTTCCGACGAGCCCACACGCCGGACCCTGCCGCCGCCACCCCGCGGAACTCCGTTCACGCCCGTGCATCACGGAGGAGTCAAGGTCCGGGTAGGAGTGGGCAAGCGTATCCTGCAACTCATCGCCGGCGCGACGCTGGTCTTTGCAGCTACTATCGCGTGGTTCGTATGGCACGAATGGAGTATCTGGAGCCGCGGCAATGAGCTCGCGCAGGAGCTGCAATCGGAACGCCTGACGGACCTTAACGCAGCCTTCGTGCGTTATCAGGAATTGCAGGACAGCAATCGACTTCCGCTCGTCCTCCGATCGCCAAGAGTGGCGATACTCGACAAACTTACAGCAACCGCCGACAGAAGTCTCGCCGAGTATCGCGACTCAGAGAGTCCAACGCTGCGGGAAGGCGACTGGATTCGCTCTCTTGCTGCCCTTAATAAGGCGTTGCAACTTGTGCCAGGCGATCGCGAGATCAGAGGAAAGATCGCGTTGTGCGAAGCACACCTTGATCGAATACGGGGAACGAGCCGGCAATCGAGCAAACTACTGAACGAGTCGCGACTGAAATTTGAACAGGCTCATAACCTGCTCCCGCACTCGCCTGATCCATACATCGGACTCGCCAGCCTGTATGCCTATTCCCTGAACGATGTCGATCGTGCGCAGGATGCAGTCAAGCAGGCCGACAAGCGCGGACACAAGATCGGCAGGCGCGAAAAGGGCCAGCTCGCGGATTGCTTTCGCGCGCGAGCAGAGCGGCTAATTCGCGAAGCCTATAAAGCATCGGGTCTCCCGGAAGAACGAGACTACCTCGAACGAGCTGAGTCAGATCTGAAGTCCGCCCAGGAGTTGTATCGTGACATCGCGCCATTTGGCTCGTCAGTAGGCAGCTTGAGCCGCGTTGCGCGGTCGACCGAAAACGTGCAGCTTCGATTGAAGTCGATCCGGGAAGGAGCCTGAGAACTCAATGGCGGTGACCCGAAGTAGTGCACAGGAGCGCCGTGCCACCGCCCCTGCTGCGCCTCTCGCCCGAGCCCGTGTCTTCCGCACGACGGAAGTTGCAGGACTACTCTTATCCAGCCTGCTCATCATCGCGGGTGTCTATCTGGTACTGCAGGCAAAGACAGCGCAGCGCGGCGATATCAGCAAGACAATCAACCTGAATGCCCTGGAGCGCCGCGAGCAACTGCTTCCCGTACTTATCGGGATTGCGCCATCCTCACGGGACAGGCTCGCACTTGCCGCAAAGATCTTCGAACGCACGCAGGATGCACCGATGGCAAATGTCGGGACGCTTGCACGCGGCGGTTTGCTCACTCCGACGCAAGTGGCGCAGCTTAAGTCACACTTTATCGTTCGCACTCCGGCGCAGTTTGAGACGGCACTGCTTGAGCGAGTCTCGGTTTACTTCCTCCTGTTTTACGCACTTCATATTTTCTGGCGGTTTCGTGCATTCCGCGGTGATGAAAGGATCTTGCCCGCCATTCACCTGCTGACAGGTTGCGGTCTGATCCTGATGCTCGCTCTTCGCGACCCGCTTAGGGACACACTCAGCTTCTCGGACTTCAGTATGTCCGTAATCCTGGGAGTCATTGCGATGGGCATCGCATCGATGCTTGACATGGAGCGTCTGTTCGGCCGATTCAGTTATCTTCCGTTGCTCGGCGCTGTCGCACTTTCGATTGCACTCATTGCCCTCGGCACCGGACCCGGCACTAGCGATGCCAGGGTGAATCTGTTCGGATTCCAGCCAGTAGAAGTCATCAAGCTGCTGATCACGCTTTTCCTTGCCGGATACTTCAGCACACGGTGGGAGTTCCTGCGTGTTCTGCGCGAAAAGCGGCCGGAGCTTGCAAATCTCACGAAGCATGTCGACCTTCCGCCCCTGGAATACGCAGCACCGGTGTTTCTGGCGGTTGGGCTCACGCTGCTGTTCTTCTTCCTTCAGAAAGACCTCGGCCCGGCGCTGGTCATTTCCTGCGTGTTCCTCTCGCTCTATTCGGTTGCGCGCGGTCGAGCGTTCCTGGCCACTATCGGCCTGGCCCTGCTCACAACAGGTTTTGCGGCCGGCTATTTCCTGCACTTCCCACGGACTGTGTCTGATCGTGTCGCCATGTGGATCTCACCCTGGGATAACGCGGTTCGGGGCGGGGAGCAGGTCGTCCACTCCCTCTGGGCTTTTGCAACCGGAGGACTCTTCGGCACAGGGCTGGGTCTCGGTGACCCGGAGATCATGCCCGCCGCTCACACGGACCTGATACTTGCGGTGCTCGGTGAAGAGTGGGGCTGGGTTGGAGTCGCGGCGGTCTTAATCGTCTTCGCGGTGCTGACGTATATCGGATTTCGTATCGCGATGCGCGCGCGGACCGACTACGGCTTCTTCCTCGCGCTCGGCCTCACATTGCTGAATGCATTCAGTCTCCTGCTGATCGCCGCGGGCGTCCTCGATCTGTTTCCACTCTCCGGTGTTGTGACGCCATTTCTAAGCTACGGCGGCACAGCGATGATCGCGAACTTCACGTTGTTCGCGATCCTGCTTTCGCTGTCGGCGAGAACGGAAGAATCGGAACATACAGAGCCATTCCGGATACCCGTACAGGCGCTTGCAAGCCTCGTTGGCGTATTTCTCGTTGCACTCCTCGCGAAGGCAGCATGGATCCAGATCGTACGTGCGGATGCCGTCGTCGGAGCCGGAACGCTGACCCTGCAGGCTGACGGGTTCCGCCGCTATCAGTACAATCCTCGACTGATGCGCGTCGCACGCTCGATACCGCGAGGAACCGTTTATGACCGAAACGGATTACCCCTGGCGACCAGCGATTACAGCCAGATTGAGGCGCATGCAGACGAGTACACGAAGCTCGGCTTAAGCCTGCAGGCGATCAATCGCAACGATAGTCGCTATTACCCGCTGGGCGCCTGGACAGTCCATCTGCTCGGAGATCTTCGATCGCGTGCAAATTGGGGCGCGCGGAATTCGTCGCTCATCGAGCGCGATTCAATAATACGGCTACAGGGCTACAACGATCGTGCCCACACCGTCGAGGTCAAACACCCCGGGACCGGCCAGCCGACCTATACCGTCCGCCACGACTACCGCGAACTGGTACCGCTATTACGACATCGCCTTGAACCGGAGAGCCCTGAAGTACGGAAAGTCATGGATCGAAAACGTGACGTGCAGACAACAATCGACGCGCGCTTGCAGGTTCGAACAGCTCAGGCCCTCCAGGCTGGCCTGAAGCGGGTAGGACGAGTTGCGGGAGCGGCTGTCGTCCTCGATCCTGCAACGGGGGATTTGCTCGCGAGTGTGAGTTATCCGTGGCCCGAGAAGATGCCGGCTCAGCTTGGACCCGACGACGCGACTGACAACCTGCTGGACCGGGCGCGCTATGGTCTTTACCCGCCGGGCTCTACGTTCAAGGTGGTAACAGCGATAGCCGCGCTTCGGAAAGACCCGACGACCGTGAAGCTGACGTATGAATGCAAAGCTCTGCCAGATGGACGAATCGGCAACTACGTGCGAGGCAGAGCCATCCGCGATGACGTTCAGGATCGTGTGCCTCACGGAACGGTCGACATGCAGAAGGGCACCATCGTCTCCTGCAACGCCTATTACGCCCAGCTCGGAAACAACGCGGTCGGTGCCGATGCTCTCAAAAAGACTGCGGATCTGCTGGGCATCTCGGTTGGCAATGTCCGCGACTACCTGCCGCAGGCATCCTATGGTCAGGGACAAGTCGTTGCATCACCCTTCCAGCTGGCACGTGTGGCCGCAACGGTCGCAAACAGTGGAATGATGCCATTTGGACGCTGGATCGGTGATGAGTCCAACTCTCGAATCGATCCGCCCGTCCCGGTACTTGACCCGACACAGGCGCACGTACTTGGCAATTACCTGCGTAGCGTCGTGACAGCCGGCACCGGGAAGGTTCTCCAGGCGGCTCCCGTACCGGTCGCTGGAAAGACCGGAACAGCGGAGCTGGAGAAGAAGCCGTCGCACGCATGGTTCATCGGCTTTGCACCTTACGGGACTGCGCCGAAGATCGCGTTTGCGGTCCTCGTGGAAAACGGGCAGTATGGTGGAAGTGCGGCTGCCCCGATTGCGCGTGACATCGTCGCGGCTGCGGCACAGCTCGGCATATTACAAGACCAGCAATGAGCCTCCTTCGCGATATCGAGCGGCGAATCGATGACCGGCTGCGCCGGTTTTTTCAGGCTGAGCCTCTCCCGGGTCAGGGACGCGAGTTGGTTGAGATTCAGCGAATGGTGCTGGATCAGATCGAAGCTCGTGTACAAATGCTCCCGCGCGCACGTCGCGCATTTCCGTTTAACGAAGTTGCGGTCCGGATTCCGGCCGCCGATGGGGCAAAGAAAGCAGCAATTGATTCCGTCTTTGCTGCGGACGATGCCCTGAAAGCAGAGATCGTCGACCACCTGGAACGCGAACGCATTGAGTACCCGCAGGACCTGCACGTGACGGTCACGGCCATTGAAACAGCTGAAGTAATGGAACCCTCTGTCGTATGCCGCAAACGTGAGATTACGCCTCCGGCGGGTAAGCAGGAGACGAGTGGAACCGTACAGTTCACACTGCCGGACGGGAGCACGGTTGACCTCACAAAACCGCGAATCCACGTCGGACGGATGTCGGACGTGCTCGACGACAAGCGACGGCTGGTTCGAAGAAACGACGTCGTTCTCGAGCACTCGACCGTGTCACGCGCCCACGCACACATCGAGTTCACCGGCGGCGAGTACCGACTGTTCGATGACGGTTCCAGCTATGGAACCAGCGCGATCCACGAAGGTCGATTAACCGAAGTGCCGCGAGCAGGCGGCCGTGGGCTCCGCCTGTACTCGGGCGACGAGATTTACTTCGGGCAAGTCCGCGTCGGATTCAGGACCCTGTAATTAAGCTGGCAGGAAGCGAACACAAACAGGCGACCCAACCTCCCACCGCTCACCGGTCGCCGTCAACTTGCCTGTGGACGGGTCCAGGTTGAACAGGAAGATGTCATTGCTGTTCTGATGGGCAGCGAAGAGCATCGTTCCAGCGGGGTCGATTGCGAAGTTACGGGGTACGTGCCCGCCGCTTTTCGTTTGACCCATCGCAGTCAGTTTGCCCGAGCCGTCGATCCGGAATGCCGCGATGCTGTCATGACCGCGATTTGAGCCATACAGAAATTTGCCGTTCGGATGAACAACAACTTCCGCTGTACTGTTCTCGCCCTTAAAGTCTTCCGGCAGAGTCGAAAGGGTCTGGATCTCTTCCATTGAGCCCTTCTCGGCATTCCAGTTGAAAACCGTAACGGTCGAGGCAAGTTCGTTGATCACGTACAGTCGATCTCGCAGCGTTGGGTGGAAACTGAAGTGACGCGGCCCGGAACCCGGCTTCAGCTTCCCGGCAGGCGGGTCGTTTGGCGTTAGTGTACCTTTGGCCGCGTTGAATTTGTAGACCTTGACCTGATCCAGCCCCAGGTCGGTCGCGAGCACGAAAGTATTTCCTCGTGCAGCTTTAATGCAATGCGCGTGGGGTTTTTCCTGCCGCTTCGCGTCGGCACCCGGGCCACCCGTGTGCTGAACAAAATCGGACGCCGGCTTCACCCGGCCATCAGCTTCCAGCGGAATTACCGCGACGCTTCCGCTGCCGTAGTTGGCTACGAGTGCATTCTTCTGGGTATGGTCCAGCGAGACGTAACACGGACCGGAGCCCTTTGAACTCGTGTCGTTGAGCTTTGTGAGCATGCCAGAGGCGCGGTCGACCGAGAACGCCGTGACCGTACCGGAGTTTGACTCGCCGACGCAATAGAGGTTTTTTCCGGAATCGCTGAGAGTCAGGAACGACGGACTCGTCACCTCACCGACGCAGCCAAGCGAGGTGAACTTATTGCCTGACTTTCTCCAGGCGTAAATCCCTTTACTCTTAGGGCCGGTGTACGTTCCTATGTAGACGATATAGTCTTTCGATGCTGCGCTCATAAAAGGGGTGGCCGCCGCTACACCCGCGACGAATGTCCGACGAGAAATCTCCATGCCGTTTATCATATGAGGCAATCATGAGGGACCTCGCACTCCTGCTGCTCTCGGCCGCTCTGGTTGCAGAAGGAGCCACGACGGTCGTGCGCTGTGGTCGCCTGCTCGATGTCAACACCGGACAGTACGTTGCAAATGCCGAAGTACTCGCGGAGAACGGGCGCATTCGCAGTATCGGCACCGGAAGTTCGGCCGGAAATGTCATCGACTTATCCGGTTTGACGTGCCTGCCGGGTCTCATCGACGTTCATGACCACCTGACAAGCGATCCAAAGAATGCAGGGTACAAGGCACTGTCGGTCTCTGTTCCTCGTTCAGCCCTGATCGGTGCACGAAACGCGCGGGTAACCCTGCAGGCAGGCTTCACAACAGTTCGGAATCTCGGAGCAAAGGGTTACGCCGATGTTGCCCTGCGGGACGCGATTGACGCAGGCGAGATCGAAGGTCCTCATCTGCTCGTCTCCGGGCCGGCTCTTTCAATCACCGGTGGCCACGGCGACAATAACCTGCTTGCACCCGAGTATCACGCTTATGGCCAGGGCGTCGCCGACGGTCCCTGGGCAGTGAGGGCGAGAGTTCGCGAGAACGTCAAATTCGGCGCCGACGTGATTAAGGTGCTCGCGTCAGGCGGCGTTATGTCGAAAGGCGATGCACCCGGCACACCGCAATACACCCTGGAAGAGCTGAAAGCCATTGCCGACGAGGCGCACAAGCTCGGAAAGAAGGTTGCGGCACATGCGCACGGAACACAGTCCATCAAGGATGCCATTCTCGCCGGGATCGACTCGGTCGAGCACTGTTCGTTCATCGATGACGAAGGGATCCGGCTGGCGAAAGAACACAGCACGTATCTCGTCTTCGACATTTACAACGACGACTATCTGCTGTCCGAAGGTCTGAAAGCGGGAGTGCTGCCGGAGAGTATTGAAAAGGAGAAAAAGGTCGGCAAAGCGCAGCGCGAAAACTTCCTGCGGGCGTGGCGTGGCGGGGTAAAGATGGCGTTTGGCACCGATGGAGGTGTATATCCCCACGGCGACAACGCCAGGCAGTTTCCGTATATGGTCGAATTCGGGATGAAGCCGATTGAATCAATCCGCGCCGCTACCGTGTGGGCGGCAGACCTGCTGGGCATCTCCGAGCACGCAGGTGCCGTAAAGCCCGGCATGTGGGCGGACCTGATCGCTGTCAGTGGTGATCCACTTGCGGACGTTCGCGCACTCCAGAGCGTCCGCTTCGTGATGAAGGAGGGAAAGGTTTACAGAAACGACAAATGACTACTGAGGGACAGGCCGGCCCATCGACTTATAGATGCCCTCAATCGTGTTCACGCTATCCTGAGCCTTCTTGTTGGTCTTGTCGTAAACGAGTACCTGACGATAAGCCTTGAGAGCTCCCGGATACTTCATCCTCGGCGGCAGTGAGTCGTTATACATCAGCGAGTCACCCTTGCCGAGATAGGCATCAGCGAGAGTCTTCTTAACTTCGGCCGAGCTTGGATGCGCTTTGTAGTCAGCTTCCAGCGCCGTGATTGCTTCGTCGTATTGCTTGGCCGCAATCTGCTTTTTCGCCTTTTCGACCGTTGCGTCGGCTGCAAAAAGCGTACCCGCAAGCGCCAGCGTCAAAGCCATTTTCCTCAATTGCATGAGCGAATTGTAACCCGTCTCGCAAACCTCGCACGGTACACTAAGAGCATTAGTGGCAAAACGGGTCATTGTGGCAATCGACGGTCCCGCCGGGGCCGGCAAGAGTACGGTTGCTAAAGAACTTGCGAAGAGACTGGGTTTCGTTTACATCGATACGGGCGCAATGTATCGTTCTGTTGCGCTATGGGCGCTCCAGGCCGGTGTCGGCGAAAATGACTATCACAAGCTGGAGCAGCTCGCCATACAGGCCGACGTTCGATTCGAGCCCGGCGGCAGCGCCGTCCTCCTCAATGGCGATGATGTAACAGCCGAGATTCGAACACCGGAAGTGTCAGCTATGGCTTCCAGAGTCTCCACGGTTCCCGCTGTTCGTCGCGTGCTCGTCGACAAGCAGCGTGAACTCGGGTCGTTAACCAGCGTCGTGATGGAAGGTCGTGATATCGGCACCGTCGTATTTCCGGAGGCGCAGGTCAAGGTTTTCCTTGATGCCCCCGCGAAGATCAGGGCGCAGCGTCGTGTAGCAGAACTGCTCGAAAAGGGCGGCGACACCGATGCTCACAGGACCGAGAAAGAGATCGCAGAACGCGACGGCCGCGACCGCAATCGAACCGAGGCACCGCTGGTACAAGCAGCTGATGCTATCTATATGGATTCCAGTGACATGGATGCCGACGAGGTCGTCGAAGCCATTCTGAAAGTGGTGCGCAGCAAGACGGCAAACGGAAAGGAATACGCTCGATGAAAGACCTGCTCGTGATGAAGTTCGGAGGCACGAGCATGGGCTCGGCCGAGCGAATCCGGAACGTTGCCGATATATGTACGGCCGAGCGACAGCGGCGTTCCGTGGTGATCGTCGTCTCGGCCATGTCGAAGGTCACCGATCTGCTGCTGGAAACCCTGCGGCTTGCAGAAACAGGTCACTCGGTCGAGGTTGAGGCGAACCTGAAGAAACTCGAGGCTCAGCACGTCGAAACCTGCCGTGGTCTGCTCCCGGAACCGGCCTGTTCGACGGCGATCTGCGAGGTCGGCATCATTATTGCCGAATTCAGCCGGATTGCGCACGGCATGTTGATACTTGGGGAGCGTCCGCCGAAGTCTGTCGACGAAGCGATCGCAGTCGGTGAAAGACTTTCCGCGATGATGCTGTCCGAATATCTGAACGCAAGGGGAGTTCACGCCTCCCACATCAACTCCGGCGAGATCGTCGTCACCGATGACGAGTTTGGCAACGCAACCCCGCTGCTCGACCTGACTCGCGAGCGAGCCACGCAGAAGCTGATCCCGCTTATCGAAGGCGGGATGATTCCTGTCCTGACCGGGTTCAACGGCGCGACAGTCGATGGCCGGCCGACAACGCTCGGTCGCGGCGGTTCTGACTTCTCAGCCTCCATCATCGCGTCGGTCATGGACGCCGCCGAGCTGTGGATCTGGTCCGATGTGGACGGGATCATGACTGCCGACCCGCGGCTTGTCAAAGATGCTGCCGTCCTGAACGAAGTCACCTACAGCGAAGCGGCCGAACTCGCGTACAACGGAGCCAAGGTCCTGCATCCGCGCACGCTCGCCCCCCTTGTCGAAAAGGCCATCCCGGTCTGGAGCAAGAACAGCTTCAACTTGTCCGCACCCGGCACTCGGATCGTGCCGCATCCGACGACGGACGTACGTGGACCTCGCGCCGTCACGTCCATGCCGAACGTGGTGCTCGTCTCGGTGAACACAGCGAAATCAGCTGTAAATCCAACGGCAATAATGGGCCGGGCGCTCGACTCATTGGCGCGCACCGGGTCCGAAGTACTCGCGTTCACCAGCTCCAGTTATCGGCAAAGCTTCTGCTTCCTGATTCGCAAGGACGAATTGCCGGCTGCGATGGAAAGCCTTCAGGACGAGTTTGCGCTCGAACTCGCTCACGCCTATCTCGAGCCCGTAGACGTCGACACAGAAGTCGGCTTGTTGGCGATTGTCGGCGAGGGCATGCAGGGAACCCCTGGACTTGCCGGCCGTATCTTCACTGCCATATCGCGCGAAAACGTAAACATCATTGCGATCGCCCAGGGGTCCAGTGAGCTGACTATCGCTGTTGTCGTGGCTCGCAGCGGTCTGGAGAAAGCTGTCCAGGCAATTCATAGCGAGTGTGGCCTTGCCGAACTCGCGAGTGCGCGTGAGCCCGCTGCCGTTGTCAGTCGGTAATGGCCTGGCTCGCCCTCATCGCAGTCTGGTTCTTCTGGGGCACGACTTACCTCGGCATTCGAATGGCGCTCGAGTCGTTCGGGCCTGTTCATCTCATCTGCGTCCGCTTCGCCATCTCCGGGTTCATCCTGCTGGTCGGGGCCCGTATTGTCGGCGCTCACATTCCCACTGGCCGTGAACTCTGGTACACTGCCGCGACCGGTTTGATGCTGCTCGGAGGGGGTACCGGCAGTCTCATCTTCACCGAGCAGTGGATCCCGAGCGGAACCGCGGCATTGATTGTCGTCCTCGGAGCATTCTGGATGGTCGGCGTCGAAGCGCTGACAGGGGGTGAAAAATTGCACCTTCCGACTTTCGGCGGAATGCTCCTCGGCTTAGCCGGAATCGTCGTTCTGGTCTGGCCGGATCTGGCCGGCGGCCTCGTAAATCGAGGACTCGTCGCTGGTTTTCTTCTGCTTCAGTTCGGATCATTCTCCTGGGCGATGGGATCGGTCCTGCAGCGACGGCAAGCTACCGTCGCGCACCCCATCGTCAGCGGAGCCATCCAGCAATTGGCCGTCGGGCTCGCCTTCCTGCCAGTCGCGTCTGATTCTTCCCGAGCATCCGACGGTATGGACGACGCGAGGAACACTCGCACTCGTGTGGCTGATCTTCTTCGGTTCGATTATTGCTTACAGCGCGTTCATCTACGCTCTGGACCACATGCCCATCGCACTGGTCACGACGTATAACTACGTGAACCCTGTTGTGGCGGTCATCCTCGGATGGTTTTTCTACCGGGAGCGTTTCGGCATTCGCGAAATCGCCGCGATGGCGTTTGTCTTCAGTGGTGTAGCAGTTGTGAAATACTTCAGCGGGTCGCGCCACCAAAAAGCGTCATCTTCTGAGACAACACCCGACCAGCTAGCCCCGACACCTGTCGAGTAACCGCAGCACACAATAAATTTTTGAAAGTCAGGGGAGACTCGCGGCATTGTTCCCGGTGAAGGAGGAATAAATGCTGATGAAATTCACCGCATTAATTGCCGCTGGCCTCGCCAGCATCGGCGCACTCATGCTGAACTCAGGCGCATGGCAGGCAACAGCAAACCCCGCGTCAGACGGCACTCGCCAACTCGGCCGTCATATTACGCAAGGTGCACTTCTCGCCCGGAGCTTCGAAGGCAAGCTCACTCTGGAGTGTCCGCTAAAACACACCGACGTACAGGCCGAAATATCCGGTCCGGTAGCCCGAGTCACATTAACCCAGGATTTCGAAAATACCGCCACGGACAAGATTGAGGCCGTGTACGTTTTCCCGCTGCCGCATAACGCAGCCATCGACGAAATGACGCTCACCATCGGCAATCGTGTGATAACTGGGCAGATCAAGCGAAAGCAGGAAGCACAGGCAATCTACCAGGCAGCACGAAATGCAGGAAATGTGGCAGCGCTGCTCGATCAGGAGCGCCCGAATATCTTTATCCAGAGCGTCGCCAATATCGCTCCTGGCGCGAAGGTCCGGGTGACGATCCGATACATCGAACAACTCACGTATGAAGCCGGGCAGTACAGCTTCACCTTCCCCATGGTCGTCGGACCGCGATACAACCCATCAACGGTAACGGACGCGGAACGAATTACTCCGCCAGTAGCACCTCCCGACCAGCGCGGAGGTCACGACATTTCGCTTGCAGTGAACCTCAATGCGGGACTGCCGATCGTTCACCTCGATTCGCAGTCGCACCAGATAGCAACCGAACAGCACTCTGCCTCGCAGCAAACAATCCGTCTGAAAGATCAGAACACGATTCCGAACAAGGACTTCGTTCTCCGCTACAGTGTGGCAGGCAAACAGATCGCAGACGCGGTCCTTGCTCACAAAAGCGGGACAGACGGTTACTTTGCTCTGATGCTCCAGCCTCCAGCTCGAGTCAACACCTCCGAGATCATGCCGAAGGAAATCACGTTCGTTCTCGACACCTCAGGGTCGATGCACGGCTTTCCCCTCGAAAAGGCGAAAGAATCCATACGGCAGGCGCTCAGCAAACTGAACGCCCGAGACACCTTCAACCTCATAACTTTTTCCGGAGATACGCGGATCTTGTTCTCAGCGCCAGTGTCTCCAACACCCGAGAACCTGCGGAAAGCAAATGAATTCCTGAATTCACACACAGGCTCAGGAGGGACCGAGATGATGAAAGCGATTCATGCGGCCCTGGACCCGACTGATGTCACCGATCACGTTCCGATCGTTTGCTTCATGACTGACGGCTTTGTAGGGAACGAAGATGAGATCATCGCCGAAGTAAAGAAGCACTCGAAAGCTCGCGTATTTTCGTTTGGCATCGGATCGTCTGTGAACCGCTATCTGCTTGACCAAATGGCAGAAGCAGGCCGAGGCGAAGTCGAATACGTCAGCCTGACTGACGACGGTTCCGCAGCCGCCAACCGTTTCGAAGAGCGTATCAGGAATCCGATTCTCACCGACATCTCTGTCGAGTTCATCGGAATGGAAACCGCGGACGTGATCCCTGCTCACATACCCGACTTGTTCGCAGCAAAACCGGTCGTCCTCACCGGACGATACACCCGGGGAGCGAAGGGCGTCGTAAAACTCACGGGAAAGCTATCGGGAAACAAGCTGTTCCAGCGCGATATTCCCGTCGAATTTCCCGAAAATAATCCGATCAACCCAACGCTCGCGAAGCTTTGGGCGAGAGCAAAGGTTAACTCTCTCCAGTACGATCACAGCGCCGCCGAGCAAGTCACGCAACTGGGCCTGAACTACAAGATCTTGACGCCATTCACCTCATTCGTTGCCGTAGAAGAAACGACCGTCACCGAAGGCGGCGTCGCACGGAAGGTGCAAGTTCCTGTGGAGTTACCTGAAGGCGTAAGTTACGAGGGTATCTACGGCGAGCATCCGTCCGCCAGAGTCGCGGGGTTCTTCCAACAGGGGATGCAGCGAACGCCCATCAGAGCGACTGGTGTAGTCGGGGGTTTCGTTGCAGTTCCGCAGGTAATCATGCCGAAGCCGCACAAGCAGCAGGCAACCGCAGACAAACTGGATCCCGCTCTCCTGCAACTGAAAGGAACCGTAAAGGTTCGACTCGTCCTCGCGCGAACAGACGACGAAGTAAGAAATCAACTCAGGCAAAACGGAGTTGAATTCTTATCCATCCGGCCAGCCAACACCATCGTCGCGCGTGTGGACTCCAGTAAGCTGCAGGAACTGGCGAAACTGGACGCGGTCCTCTGGATAGGACCTGCTGACTAACCTCCAACCGGCGCGAAGTGATTCACGGGGCCGCAACCGCCGCCAAGACCAGGGTTGCTCGAGATAGCTGCAGAGATAAACGCTTTGGCCAGCCGAACGGCCTCGAGCATCCCATGTCCCTGCGCCAGCCGGGCAGTGATTGCAGCCGAGTACGTGCATCCCGTCCCGTGGGTATGCTTCGTATTCACCCTGTCTGCAAACAGCTCAACGACTTCGCGGCCATCTGCATAGACATCGACGGCGCTCCCCTGAAGGTGGCCGCCCTTCACGAGAACCGCGCGACAACCACGATCAAGCAAGGCGGTCGCAGCCCGACGCATGTCGGTAACATCGTGAATCCTCACACCGCTCAGCTCTTCCGCTTCGGGAATGTTCGGCGTCAGCAAAGTCGCTGCGGGAAGAAGCTCGCGGATGAGAACCGACCTGGCCTCATCGGCAAGGAGACGAGCGCCGTGTTTACTGATCATCACCGGATCGACGACCAGTGCAAAATCGAACCCGGCAGCCTCTCGAGCGACAGCCCGAATCACATCTGCGCTCCCGAGCGCACCCGTCTTGGCAGCACAGGGCCGAATGTCGTCCACTACGGCACGAATCTGCTCAGCCACCAGCGTTGGATCAAGCACCTCGACGCGCGAAACAGTTTGACTATTCTGAACGGTAAGCAGTGTTATGACCGCTTGGCCATACACCCCATGCTGATGAAAGGTTTTTAGGTCAGCCTGAATGCCGGCCCCGCCGCTTGGGTCGGAGCCGGCGATGGTGAGAGCAACCGGGATCAAAAACTCAGTTTATCGGTAGTAGCCGAACCAGCGCTGTTTCCAGCGGACGCCTGAACCGCCGTAACCTTGCTCGCGTCGCCCGCAATCGGAAACACTGCACGCAACTGAAACACTCCTCCGACCGTCGAAGCCGACCACCAGGTGCCAAAATCCGAGCCGGCATTCACCTTGATAGGCATGCCGGCGAGCGGCTGCCCATCAGGGGAATAAAACGTAAAGCTCAGGTCGCCAACAGAGCGCGTGTTATCGAATCCGGAGATTGTGAGTTCGACACCAGACGCAGTCCGCACGGCAGCAGCCTTGTCTACATGAACTACGTCGGCCGCAATGACAGTAGAAACCTGATCGGTAAATCCACCCGCCTCGATCGTGAACACCAGCGTACCTGCAGTCGTCCCTGCCTGGAAAGCAGTACTGCTTTCTCCACGCAGCTTAATGACCTGATCACCGGGATTGATGTCGAACGCCAGTGTTCGAGAACCACTGAGAAACATCGCAGATGCGTCGTTGTCGCGAATCTGCCCCGCGGGTCGCAATTCCATCCGAAGCTGTCCCTTCACGGCCGACCGGGAGGGCGATGCGAGTCGCACCGAAACTCTGCCCTGATCTCCGCTGTGCAGAACCGGCGTTTCCAGAATCACCGACGGCCGCGGCAGCTGTGGCTCGTATGCGGTGCCGGTAAGCACAAATGAGCGCTTATCAATCGTCAGCGAACCCTGAGCTATTCCCGAAACCGTCGGGTTGAAGGCCAGCACGAAATCAACGGTCTGCCCCGAACCGACCACCATTGGCAGCGTCAGCACCGAACTCAGCGAAAATCCTGCGCCGGTGACTGCAATGCTCTGGACGTTGGCAGCATCCTTTCCTGGATTACTCAATCGCACGGTGATCGTCGTTCCAGTGTCGCGCTCAGTACGACCCAAATCGATCTGGGCGCCGCTTGCCAGATCGTTCCCGTTTACTGAAACCGACACGCCCGGTAATCCTGTCGCCCGCAGGATTACACTTGTGTTGTTCATCTGAAGATTAGCGGAGTAGCTTCCCGACCCCGTCGGACTAAATCGGACGGTGAAGTCCACATTGTTTCCTGGCGCAACCAGGAACGGAAGAGAAGGCGCACCCGACATCGAAAACCCGGAACCGGCGACAATCAGCTGAGTCAGCGTCAAAGTCGCCTGCCCTGTATTGCGTATCCGCAGCCGGACAGAAGTGCTGTCACCCAGAGATGTTGTGCCGAGGTCCAGACTTGCGCCAATCGCAGTCTCAGTGCTGTTCTGCGGGGCCAGAAAAATCTGCAGCTGCGCCGAAGCCAGCAACGGGAGCAGCAGTAAGAGGAAGCATACCCGTCGACTCACTGCGCCGATACCTCCGGCAGTTCGTAGAGAGCCTCGCGGTCTCCAGTCCTGAGAACATACAGTCTCGAGGACGTACGAACCACCTTCATTTCGCCAGAGAGCGGCTCGATCGCTTCAACGTTCTCCGGCAGCCTGATCTTCGTCTGGACGACGTCAACGCCCTCGGGACAGGGCCCGGCGTCAGGAGCGTCCATCCGTTTACCCCAGACAAGGCAATTGCCGTTGGAGAAGCGAACTGAGGCAGGCCGCCCGCCTTTGTCGAGACGAAACTCAGTCACCGAAGAATCCGCTGACGCGCGCCACACCACATCCAGCCCATCAAGCAACAGCACCTCGTCGGCCGTCGCTGCAAACGTGTATCGCGAGCCTGACGCAACGGCAGTGACGTTGTCCACAACAGAATCACCCAGCGCAAACGAGCCCGCAACGCCGTACACCGGACGCAGTGATCCCGCCCGATCACGAACCAGACCAAGCCGGGGAGCGGAAATCTGTGCAACCGCGACTACGGCGAACAGCGGCGCAACCAGCAATCGTCTCACTTGGCACCTCCGATCGAGATCACCGGAACACCAATAACGGGAGCGGGAAGCGGAGGTGCGGCAGCACTCGCCGGAGTGGAGGCCGAGCCGCCATGCCCCATAGCGCTGGCCGCAAACGCAGCGGCAGCCGCGCCACCACCCACAGCAACCCAAATCATCCATCTGCGAGAAGAAGAAGCCTTCTCGCCTGGAGCAAGCAGGGATTTCGCGTGATGCGGACCGGCACTCGCCGCCTTATCTGTAGCTTCAGAGATGTACTGATCGATGATCGTGCCTGCCCGAATTGAGTCGCGCGCAGCTGTAACACGAACCTGAAAAGGCCCGCTCGCGTGTCCGGCGATGAATTCCCTAAATCCCGCTCGTCCATCCGGCCCGGTAATCTGAATCTCGGTTCGAGTCCCGCGACTAAATGTTCCACCCGGACCTTCCTCCGGAAGTCGAAAGCTTACAGCAGCGCCTTCCATCGGCTTTCCGGTCTCATCCGTGATCTCGACCAGCACCCCTCGCGAGGACTTGTTTCCTGCGGTGTGTATCGCAGACTCACCTTCAAGGACGCGTATGTGCAGCAGCGACGCACCAAACGCATGAGTAGAAAAGAGAAAACAGCAACAGAAGAAAAGAACGGTTCTGGAGAGAAGGGACCTTAGTGATCGTCCGTGACGGATATCAGTACAGCAGTGATGTTGTCCGGGCCGCCAGCCTGCTTTGCGGCATCTACGAGAGCGTGGCACTTACTCTCTAGTGGCTCATCGGACGCCAAAATCTCACCTATAACTGCACTGTCGATAACACCGTGGAGCCCGTCGCTGGACAGCAGGAAAATCGAGCCCGAAATAAGTGGAACTGCGTAGGAATGCACCCGGAGCGAATCGCTCACGCCGATCGCCATCGTCAGCACGTGCCGCATAGGGTGAGCTTTCAGCTGTTCCTCACCCATGCCCAGCTTCCGGCCGACTTCATTCACCCACGTTTGATCCTCGGTGACCGTGTGCAGCGTTCCGTGCTGATGCAAATACGCACGGCTGTCACCCACATTTGCCAGAATTAATTCGTCTTTTACACGCATGGCAACGGTCAATGTCGTTCCCATTCCGTGAAATTGTGGATCGCTGTCTGCCGCCCTGAGTACTCTCCGATTGGCTTCGGCGATTGCCTGCAACAGCAAATCCGGTGTGCGTTCGTCGGCTGTTTTCAGATAATCAAGGACGGTTTCGCCCGCCAGACGCGATGCATGCTCACCCGCAAGTGCGCCCCCCATTCCGTCGGCAACGAGGAACACGTCCATCGCAGGCGCCAGCACGAAGTAGTCCTCATTGTTCGTGCGGACACATCCCGGGTCCGACATACCAAAGGCTTCGAGCATGAACGTCTCGATTATAGTGTGTCAGCCCTGAGGAAAATATCTTCCCCGCAGCATGTTAAGGACGTTTAGTTTCGAGCACAGCCTTCAACTGCAGCCAGGCGGATTCCTCGAAACTGTCCTTTACCCGCTCCAGCCCCTCAATCTGACTCGCGGACTGTGCTGGGTTTCCCCCGCGACCGGCAGCCGCAGGCGCCGAACCTCTCAGCGCCCGTCCCAGGAGTGTTGTGGCTTCCTGATCGCCCGGACGTCGTCGCAGCACTGCCCGAAATCTCTCTGCCGCGGCCGCGTGATCGCCTGAGCGGAGCAAAGCGTACCCTACATTAAATTCATAGTCAGCGTCATTCGGGTCGCCCTCCAGCGCCTTCTGAAGATTGCTGATCGCCTCCGGCTGATTCAGACGAAGTTGAGCGGCACCCAGATTATTCCAGACTTCGTTGAGCGGAACTTGTTCGGCAACAGTCCGGAAAGCTTCGACTGCTTCGGCATATTCACCCAGCCTGTATCGGCAGAGTCCCAAATCAAACAAAGCCTCACGATAATGCGAATCGGTTGCCTGCAGCTTCGCAAGATTCTCCGCTGCAGAACGCCATTGCTTTCGTCGCAGGAACAATTTCCCGAGCTGAAAATTGGCCTGAACCAGCCGAGGATCAATCCGTACGGCCTGAAGCAGAAGTTTTTGTTTCTGGTCGGGCACGGTCGCCAGCAGCCCCCGAATATAATTTTCCATCGCGTCAACGCGGATAACAGGACGGCGAGAGCGAAAGTCGTCTTCAGATGGCGCGGTTTTTCGGCTGACGTAACGGAGCATCTGCCATGAAAGGTGATTCTGAAGCCGTGCAAGATCTTCCAGTGAACCCACTTCCGAGAATTCAGGACCTTGATGCGCTTTTCGGAGATTCACCACCTGAGCGACGATCCGCACCGTTCCCTTTATTTTTGGATCGCTCGGATTCAGCGGGTCTTTGTAATCAAACGTGCCATAAATGACCTGATCCGCATCAAGAACCTCGCCCAGCCGAAGGATGCTCGCCTTCGTGATCTGGCTCGATGCTTTGAGCGACAGCCGGCGATAACCTTCTTCTCGCTTGTCTCGATCGAGAGCAATAAAACCCTCAGCCGCCACCGTGTCGCGAATCGTCTCGGCCAGACTTTCACCGATCCATTGCAAATTGGCTTCGTTCGAAAGGTTGAAAAACGGGAGAATAAGGTAGTTATCCGCCGCGAGTGGGCTCGCCAGAAAACACAGGCACACGAGCGCCACAAACGAAAACTTCATATAACTCTAGTTTAACTTTCGCCCCGGGCGCGGAATTCGTCTCTAATCTGGAACAGATGCCTGATCTTTCAGTCGGGAGAAAGCCGTCTGGACGGGCTCTGCCGGAAGCTCATCAACTGCCTGCCGCATTCGGTCCTGCCACCACCGGGAGATCTGGGCCAGGTCCTCACGTTCGTAGCGGTGCTCCATAATCTCGCCGCTGCCCCGGCGATACAAGAGCACGTCAAGTGGAAAGTCGACATCTGAGGCGCAGAGGCGAGTAGCGTCAAACGCAAGAATTCCGACTTTGAACGCATACCGCAGGGAATCGGCGCGATTCAGCGACCGTTCAAGAATCGGCTTGCCGTAGCCGCCGTTACCGATGATCTGGTAAGGCGTATCCGGACCAATCTCGACCCAGTTGCCTTCGGGATACACCATGAAAAGACGGTGCGAGCTGTCGGAAGTCATCTGCCCGCCGATCAATGCATGAACATTAAAACGCAGATCGGAATCAATGAGCAATTTCCCTTCTTCTCCATGCAACCTGCGAACCTGGGCGGCGTACAGGTCGACAACTTTATACAGCCGTTCCCGAGCGCTCGACTGTTTCGTGAAAGCGTCTTCGAAGTACAGCAGAAGCTTATCGCGAAGCGAGCGGAGCCCTGAATTCATGATGAAGAACGAGAATCCCGGGCCTTGGTACGTGGCGAACTTCCGCGCCGTAAGTGATTCCCGACCTGAGGACACACGAGTGTCCGCAATCCCTACAAGTCCTTCTTCGATGCTGATGCCGAGGCAAAAGGTCATTTGTCGTGTGCTCGAGAATGGCTATTCAGCAATGCTCCGAACCGCGTGAACAACCTGAGTTGCTCGGAGTATCGGAAGACCTGATCTTCCGGATGCCACTGCACAGCCAGTACAACTAGCTTATCGACAGGCTCGATCGCTTCTATTACACCGTCGGGTGCTTTGGCCGTAACCCGCAGGCCCGAACCGAGCCGGTCCACTGCCTGATGGTGTCGTGAGTTCACGTCCAGCGTGCGACATTCACAACCTGCAGCCAGGAGCGAGTCAGGTTCAATGCTCACGGAGTGCACGGGTTGTCCTTTATCTGCTGGCCGACAGCGGTGCCCCGCTGTCTCTGGAAGGTGTTGCTGAAGCGTGCCACCGAAGAACACGTTCAGGATCTGCAACCCGCGGCAGATCGCAAACACCGGGAGGTCCCGTTTTGCGGCCTGCTCCAGTAATCGTAGTTCAGATCGGTCGCGTTCGTTATCCGGAGCATCCGTCTCCGGTGCACGCGTCTGTCCGTACAGTGCAGGGTCCACATCGGTCCCACCGGTGAGCACCAGGCCTCGGAAACGTTCCATCTCCAGATCCCGGCTCGGCGTGCAGTATTCCGCATCGATAGCGGCGGCCGAGAGTGCACGCTGATAAGGGCCCAGCCGGTCCTCATCCCGGAAGAGCACCAGAACTTTGTCACTCATCCGTCCCCACCGACAAGTTGCGCGACTCCGCTATCATGAAGACTCCGGACGACCCACAGTGGCTCGTCGATGGCTGCCCTGTCTGCAACCGACTCCAACGTTATTTAGTTCCAGGCGGATCCTTGTGTTAATTCGACTAGGGTACGACATCCAGTTCGAGCTTCCGGCAGACGTGACCATCGTGGCACTGTTAAACATCCACCCATCCAGGTTCGCCGATTTAAGGGAACCGGATATCCTTCGGGTCGAACCATTCGTCCCCGTTGCACCCTACACGGATTCCTTCGGGAATATATGCTGCCGGTTCACCGCGCCCGCCGGCAAACTGCGTCTATACAATTCAACCGTTATCGAGGATTCCGGTTTGCCCGACGAGGTCGATTTGAATGCCCGCCAACTCCGCCCCGAGGAATTGCCGGCCGAAATCCTGAGGTTTTTGCTCCCGTCTCGTTATTGCGAATCGGATCTGCTGTCGCCCATCGCCGTTGAGTTGTTCGGAGAAACGAAACCCGGCTGGGCGCGTGTGCAGGCTATCTGCGACTGGCTGCACCAGAAGGTTGAATTTGGGTACGTTTATGCGCGCCCGACCAAGACCGCAGTCGATGTCTACACCGAGAGGCGAGGCGTCTGCCGCGATTTCCAGCATTTGGCAATCGCCTTCTGCCGTGCGCTGAACATACCTGCGCGTTATGCGACGGGATATTTGGGAGACATCGCCGTTCCGCCTGCGCCGTCTCCCATGGACTTCAGCGCGTGGTTTGAGGTGTACCTTCAGGACCGCTGGTGGACCTTTGATGCGAGGCATAACACAAGGCGGGTCGGCCGCGTCCTGATGGCTACTGGTCGGGATGCTGCTGACGTGGCAATTACGACTTCATTTGGTTCGGCCGTTCTCCAGATTTTCAATGTCGTCTCAGAGGAGATGCCCGAGGTTGTCGATGGTCGCCCAGTGCAGGTTTCTTGCACCGTCCTGCGTGGCGCCACCGGCCCGGACACTCCGTCAACTTAGGTCTGCATCGAAGGGAGCAAACGATAACCCACCCGGGGTGACGGCCAAGTGACGGGCAGTCCGCCACTGGAATCTCACGAACGTGCAGGACCTTGCGCGACGGAGCCTGCGCGGCCGGACCACTCGCCGCACCTCTACCGATGGCAGCGATCTGCCAGTCCGCACACCCACCTGTATCTCACAAGCGGCGGAGTGTGCCTCACATGGCAACCCCGCCGCGATGTCGAATTGAACTAATCCTCGAAGACGAGCTTGGTGTTAGTGCCGCCCAGTCGGATTTCCTGAACGCGGTACTTGCCCTGCGTATCCGAGTAGCGCACGGTCGTCGCATTGAACTTCGTGGCAGCAGTCTCCTGCTTAACGTTCGCTTCCACAGAAGTCTTGCCACTCGTCAGGACAGCCTTGTTTTCCTTTATCGTGACTTTGTAATCACCAGGCTTCAGCTCTGTTCCGTTCAATACGGCAGGCTGAAATAAGGTGACGTGATACGAGGACGCCGCGCTCGCTGCAGCGAGAGCAACTGTTGCGAATGAGAGGAGGATCTTCTTCATGCTGATTTCCTTTTTCGGTGTAATCCCGAGTTATTGTTCCGGCTACGTAGAACATCACGGTCAAACCTGAATCTGGTTAGCAAATTCAGGTGCCACATGACCGGCGGTCCCAACAGCTATTACGGTGGGGCATCGCTCTGGTTCCGTATTTTTACGTGCTCTCCGGGATATCACCTAAGCGCGCAGAACAACATCCAGGTGGTGGCGGACTGTTTCTTGTACATCAGCGTCGTCGCCAAACCCGCTGATCCAGCGCACTTCCGGCTCGCGATAGAACCAGGTTCGCTGCCTGCGAGCATACTGTCGCGTCGCAGTCTGCGTTCGCTCAATGCCCTGCTCCAGGGTGAGTTTCCCCCGAAGGCACTGAACCGCCTCTTTGTATCCAATTGACTGCAGTGCCTTCGAGTCTTCTCTGAAGCCGAGGCGGAGAATTTCCTCCACTTCGTTGAGCAGACCAGTTTCGAACATCTGAACACATCGCGCGTTGATTCTCGCCGCAAGGAGTTCACGATCAGGGTCCAGTCCCAGCTTGTGAGTGTGGAAACCCTCCAGCGGTCGGAGCGGGTTTGCCCGAAAAACTTCAGTGATAGGCTGTCTCGCCCGCACGCATACCTCGATCGCGCGGATCAGCTTGTTCGCATCATTCGGATGAATTCGTTCCGCCGCATGCCGATCCAGGCGCTGGAGCAACCGGTGTAGCCGGTCCGGACTGCGTGTCGCAAGTCGCTGGCGCAATGCATCGTCTCGCACTGGCGTTTCCGAAAGGCCGTTCAGAAATGCTCTGATATAGAACCCGGTTCCACCCACCATCACCGGCAGCCGTCCGCGGCCCGCAATCTCCGAAACGGTCTGCCGCGCCAAACGCGCGTAGTCGCCAGCCGTGAAGACCTGGTCGGGGTCCAGCAAATCGATCAGGTAATGAACAATGCCTCTGCGCTGGTCCGGCGGAACCTTGGCTGTTCCTATGTTGAGGTATTTGTAGAGTTGCACCGAATCGCAGTTGACGATTTCTCCGCCGAACTGCTCTGCGATGCTCAGCGCCAGATCGCTTTTGCCTGAGCCTGTTGGCCCAGGCACAACGACCAGGTGCGAAAATTGACCCAAGCCGTGAGTGTAGTACGATCTTCGCTGAAGTGCCCAAAAACGCTCACAAGGACGAGCTTCCGTATTATCCGGAGATCCCCGATCGGCTTTACTACCGCATCGGTGATGTCAGCCGGATCGCCGGAGTGAAGCCGCACGTCTTGCGTTATTGGGAGACAGAATTCCCCGGCATTTCGCCTAAAAAAAGCTCCACTGGGCAGCGGATGTACCGCCGCGCCGAGGTGGAGCGCATCCTTAACATTCGCCACCTCTTATACGAGCGCCGCTTTACCATCGAGGGCGCGCGTAGCCTGCTCCGCGACGGGGGCGACGAACCTGCAGCAAAAGACAAAGAAAATGGTTCTCAGCCTGACGTACCCGAACAATCGACACAGAGCTTATCCGCGATCCGTCGTGAGCTGAAGGCCATCCTCGACCTCCTGAAGTGAGTTCCCGGCGTTTCAAAGTCACGCCGTACTTCGCCGTGTCCTGGTTACAAGGACGAACGTTTCGAACGTGTCCGGTTCCGGTTAGTCTGTTGTGCTAAACCCAAATTTCCTGATTTGATCGTGCCGCGGGTCCTGACTCGCTGCCGCGTTTTCCGCCGGGAGATTCCTTCGCCTGGAGACGCGCGGGCTGCTCGCCGACCCTGCGACTATATGTGCATGTACACCCTCGTGAGGGGCAGCTTCCTCGGACTTGCTTTACTCCTGCCTGTCTTCGGCCAGGCGGGACATTACGAAGGAAAGTTGGCTCTGCCAAACCGCGAAATTCAGCTTACCCTGGATTTGGATAAAACGGATAAGGGCTGGATTGGTTCTGTCTCCCTGACCCCTGGCCCCAGTGGTCTGACAGTCGACAAAATCACCATTGACGCGGAGAATATCGCATGGGCGATTGCTATGCCGAACGCGCCCTCTTTCAAGGGCAAGCTGGATAGCGGCACCAATACGATGAAAGGCTCTTTGACGTCCCCGGCTGGCGACCTGCCGGTCGAATTGAAGCGCACCGGCGAGGCGAAGGTCTCAGTTCCGAAAGAGAGCACGCCGCTGTCGCCCAAAGCGCTCGGAAGCTGGACCGCGGTCCTTCAGCCGCCCGGCGGCCCGCAGCTCCACCTCACGATGGAACTTGCGAACAGTGCACCCGGGGGGAAGGCGTCAGCAAAGATCGTCAGCGTCGACCAGAGTCCCGATTCAATTCCGATCGCTTCGATCGTTCAGACCGGAAACACCATCGACATTGACATGCGAATGATCGGCGGAAGGTACTCGGGCACGCTAAGTGAAGACGGCAACGCTATCGACGGCACGTTGACGCAGAACGGAGCCAACATCCCGCTCAAGTTCACGCGCCCAAAACAAGCGCAACCGGCAGCGAAACCCTGAGCGACGCTACGATAGTCTCTTCATGTCAGCTCTGTTATCCGGTCAAACGGCGGTCATTCTTGGCGTTGCTAACAAGTGGAGCCTTGCGTACGTCATCGCACAGGCGTATGCAAGAGAAGGCGCGAAGTTGATTCTGACGTATCAGGGCGAGCGTCAGAAAAGTGTTGTCGAGGAACTCGGCGCGGGAATCTCTCCCGAGACTCTTGTACTGCCTTGCGACGTGACCGATTCGGAGCAGCTTTCAGGACTTGTTGAGACCATTCGCGAAAAGTACGGCCGCCTCGACACCGTTGTGCACAGCATCGCGTTCGCTAATCGGGAAGACCTGAGCCGTGCCTTTGTCGAAACTTCGAGAGATGGGTACCTTCTCGCGCAGGAAGTGAGTGCCTATTCGCTAATCGCCGTGGCAAGAGCTCTCGCTCCGCTCATGAGCGACGGAGGCTCGATAATCACCCTCTCCTACCTCGGGGCGGTGAGAGTCGTGCAGAACTACAACGTCATGGGTGTGGCCAAAGCCGCCCTTGAAGCAAGCGTGCGTTACCTCGCCAGCGACCTGGGTGCGCAACAAATCCGGGTGAATGCCATTTCAGCTGGCCCGGTAAAAACAGCGTCCGCCAGGGGCATCAAGGATTTTTCGAAAGTGCTGGAAGGTGTCGCTGCCATAGCGCCTCTTCGCCGCAACACCGATCCGGCCGAGGTAGCCGATACCGCGGTTTTTTTGAGCAGCAGCCTCGGACGGGGTGTGACCGGCAACGTTATTTACGTCGACGCCGGTTTTCAGATCATGGCCCTCGCTGTCGGCAGTTAACAGCGTCGCGAAAGAAACCGTAAGCCGAATCCGGACTTACAGTTGCGGACGCAACTCGGAATAAAAGTCAACAACTTACACGCTAAAGCTTGGTTCTGCCTGCTAGAGTGGCTGGTCAGAGCGCGACGCGCGTTCTCGCCCGGCTGCGTCTCGGACAGAGAAACAGAATTGAGGGTCCGCCGAACCCATAAGTGTCTTTGGAATCACCAGATATGGGTTCGATTTGCATTAGAGCACAGAAAGCTGCCGGCTGAAAACGGTCAGTGCCCTTCAGCCTCGAGGAACCGCTCTGCCTCGATCGCGGCCATGCATCCGGCGCCGGACGCCGTGATCGCCTGTCGGTAGGATTTGTCCTGGACGTCGCCGGCATGGAAGACACCGGGGATATTCGTTCGAGCACCGCCGTGCGAAATGATGTACCCCTCATCATCGAGATCGATTTGACCCATGAACGGCTTGGTGTTCGGCACGTGACCGATCGCTATGAAGAGCCCGTCAACGTCTCGGCGCCAGGTCTCGCCGGAAGAAACGTCTTTCAGCGTGACGCTGGTAACAACCCCCTCGTGCACATCATGAACGTCGTCGATGACGGTATTGGTAATCATCTCGATCTTGGGATTCGATCGCGTACGATCCAGCATGATGCGAGAAGCCCGGAAACTATCCCGGCGATGTACCAAAGCGACGCGCCGCCCGAACCGGGTGAGGAAGTTTGCTTCCTCCATTGCCGTGTCGCCGCCGCCGACCACCATGATTTCCTTGTCGCGGTAGAAAAATCCGTCGCAGGTGGCGCACGAACTCACGCCCTTGCCGATAAGTCTCTGCTCATTTGGCAGATTCAGCCATCTCGCCGAAGCACCGGTGGCGATGATGACCGTCCGGGTCAGGACCCATTCGCCGTCGATGTTCAGTCGGAACGGTCTCTTCGACAAATCGGCTTCCATAACGGAGCCGTGCATGAAGTCAGCACCGAAATGCTCCGCCTGCTTCTTCATGTTCTCGACCAGTTCAGGCCCGTGAATCCCTTCCGGAAACCCCGGAAAATTTTCAACCAGACTGGTGATGGACAATTGGCCGCCGGGCTCATGCCCTGCTACGACGAGAGGACTGAGATTCGCACGCGCTGTGTAAATCGCGGCGGTGTTACCGGCGCATCCCGAGCCGATGATCACCACATTTCTCATGGAATTCAAACGTCAGGGTACCATGCAGTCTCTTTTCCGAAACGGCGCCCCTGCAGATACAGATACAAGTAAAATAGAAATAGATTCCTTAATGCACAATCCTCGCTCGGCTGCCTCAGAGAGGCGCCGCATTCGCTCCACAACAATCCTGTGTGTCCGCCGAAACGGCAAAGTAGTGATGGCTGGTGACGGCCAGGTGACCATGGGATCCGAAGTCCTCAAAGGCTCCGCGAAGAAACTTCGCCGGCTGTACAAGGACCGCATCGTCGCGGGATTCGCAGGCTCAACCGCCGATGCGTTCTCTCTTTTCGCGCGCTTCGAAGCCAAACTCGAACAGCACAACGGCAACCTGCCCCGATCCGTCGTTGAGCTCGCAAAAGACTGGAGAACCGATAAAGTTCTGCGGCATCTGGATGCCCTGCTTCTGGTAGCCGACGTCGAGCACACGTACATCCTCAGCGGCAACGGGGACGTCATCGAACCTGATGAAGATGTTGCCGCAATAGGCTCTGGCGGACCGTTTGCGAAATGCGCCGCCATTGCCCTGGCGGAGAATACTAAGCTCAGTGCGCGGGAGATCGTCGAGAAATCGATGAGCATTGCTGCCCGCACCTGCATCTACACCAACGAAAGCTTCGTGTTTGAGGAGTTGTCCTGACATGGTCATCTATTTGCCGGTGCAAGGCAGCGGCGAGGGTCCGCTGCTGGACGAACTCACTCCCCGCGAAATCGTACTCGAACTCGACAAGTACGTGATTGGGCAGGCTGACGCCAAACGTGCGGTCGCAATTGCACTGCGGAACCGCGTTCGCCGCCAGAAGCTCGAGCCCGAACTCGCCGACGACGTAATGCCCAAGAACATTCTCATGATTGGGCCCACAGGCGTCGGCAAAACGGAAATCGCACGCAGACTCGCGAAGCTGGCCAGTTCGCCTTTCCTCAAAGTCGAAGCCAGCAAATTCACGGAGGTCGGTTACGTCGGCCGCGACGTCGAAGCCATGATTCGCGACCTCGTCGATATAGCCATCGACATGGTTCGCGAAGAGCGTCTCGAAGAGGTCGCCGAGCGGGCGGAGCGTAACGCCGAAGAGCGAGTACTCGATCTGCTCATCCAGCCTGCTGAAGGACAGGAACGCGACGCTTACGAGAAGGCTCGGGAAAAGCTTCGCGAGAAGCTTCGCCTCGGTAAGCTCGACGACAAGCCCGTAGAAATCGAAGTCCGGGAGCGCATGCCCGTCTTCGAATTCACCGCCAACGGCATGGAAGAAATGGACATCAATCTCAAGGATGTTCTCCCCGGCCTCTTCGGAAACAGGACTCGCAAGCGGTCGATGCGCGTCGCCGAAGCCCTCGAATATACGGTCCAGGAAGAAGAGCAGAAGCTGATCGACATGGATCAGGTGACGCGTACGGCTCTCGATCGCGTGGAGCGGAGCGGCATTGTCTTCCTCGACGAAATGGACAAGATCGCGGGCCGCGAGTCCGGGCACGGGCCTGACGTCAGTCGCGAAGGTGTCCAGCGCGATATTCTCCCCATCGTCGAAGGCACCACAATCAACACACGCCACGGTTTCGTTCGAACGGATCACATTCTGTTCATCGCCGCGGGAGCATTCCACGTCTCGAAACCCAGCGACCTCATCCCCGAACTTCAGGGCCGCTTTCCGATTCGCGTTGAGCTTAAGTCGCTCAGCACGGAAGACTTCATGCGGATCCTGCGCGAGCCCAAGAACGCGCTGATTCGGCAGTACATCGCTCTGCTGGAGACCGAAGGCATCAAGCTGACGTTCACAGATGAGGCGATTGAAGAGATCGCAAGGCTGGCAGCGCAGGTCAACGAAGCCAACGAGAACATCGGCGCTCGGCGCCTGCACACGATCATGGAAAAACTGCTCGAAGATGTCTCGTTCGAAGCCCCTGACATGAAGAAGAAGACCTTTAAGGTCGATGGCAACTACGTTCGCCAGCAGCTTGCAGATATCGTAAAGGATCAGGACCTGAGCCGTTACATCCTGTAATGCGCGGTCCGCATTTGAGTGTTTTCACCGCACTCGTCCTAGCCGGGTGCGGCTACGTTGGCGACCCTCTTCCGCCGGCACTGAACATCCCGGCCCCGGTCGCCGGACTCGCAGCCGTGCAGCGCGGTCCCGATTTCGTGATCACGTTTACGGCGCCGGACCTCACAACAGAGAACCTGACGCTCACCAGGATCAGCGGCATTGATCTGCGCATCAATGACAAACAGATTCCCGACCTGCCGGCGCCAGAACCCGGCAAACCGGCCAGGTACGAGTTACCCGCAGCCGAATGGAGCGGTCAGCAGGTCAGTGTCATTCTTCGGCTCTCCGGGCCAAAGGGTCGATACTCTCTGTTTTCACCCGCGCTGACGGTCAATGCCGGGCCGCCTCTGGCAACGCCCGACGTGAAAATAGCGCCCCATCCGGATGGAGTCCGGCTGAGCTGGACGCCGCATGCAGGAGAACAATACCGCATTTTCCGGGACGAAGCGCAAATCGGAGTAACAGGCGCAGGTGAATATGTCGACAAAACGGCGACACTCGGCAAAGAGTACGCCTACTCGGTCCAGGCGTTCATTGAAAAGCGTGAAAGCGATCTAAGCAAGCAGCTGAAGGTCACGGCGAGAGATGAATTCGCGCCGGCAGCCCCGACAGGCCTGACGGCCGTTGCCGGCTTGAAATCAATCGAGCTCACGTGGGACCGCAATTCCGAGCCCGACGTCGCGACATACCGCGTGTACCGTGCCGCTGCAAACAGCAATGACTTCGCGGTTCTGGCCGATGCGCTGAATGCAACGGCGTTCAGCGATCGGCAGGTCGAATCCGGAACGACCTACAAGTATCGCGTTACTGCGACGGACAGGAGCGGTAACGAAAGCGACCCATCCAAAGTGCTTGAGATCAAGGCGCCCTAAAAGCGTCTCTGCGAACACGTTCGTCCCATCCCCGGACAGGCAGTCGTGGGCGCTCGCACGCAAAACCAATCACATACGACTGGCGGACTCCTTGCAGGCACTGATCGGAAGGTGCACCGGTGAAAGAGCTGACAAGTGAATTGCAACGTGCGATCCGATCCCTCAGAGGCAGCCCGGGCTTCTCGCTGGCCGCGCTGATAATCTTTGCGCTTGGGATCGGTGCAAACACTGCCATCTTCGGTATCGTTAACGCGGTGCTGTTGAAACCGCTGCCCTTCCCGGAGTCGGACCGGGTCGTCGCGGTTCTGCACGTTCCACCTCCGCAGGCGTTTCCGGACTCAACACAATTCCCTGTGTCCGCTGCCAACTATCTGGACTGGAAGAAGCAGAACTCAGTCTTCGAAGCAATGACGGTCATCGGCCGCAGGCGATCACGGCTCGGTTCAACGAGTGGCGACCGACCAGTCTCGCTCCGGCTGGCCCGGACGGACGCCGATTTCTTCAAAGTCGTGGGAGTGAGCCCATCGGTCGGTCGTGCTTACACAGTTGCTGAATGTTCGCCTGGACATGACGTCGTTGTCCTTAGTGACAGTCTGGCAAAGAGCCAGTTCGGTTCGCCAGCGAACGCCGTCGACAAGACGCTTCAGCTGGATGGCAAAAGCTTTCTCGTAATCGGCGTTATGCCAGGGTCCTTCCGCTTCGATTCCTGGTTCCCCAGCGCAGCCGACGGCTGGATACCGACTGGCTGGACGCCGCAAGATGGGGCGTCACGCGGGAATCACAACTATCTTGCAGCGGCGAGACTCCGTCGCGGAGTAACGGTCGAACAGGCTCGGAGTGAGATGAAGGTTATCTCCGAGCGTCTCGCTACCGAGTACCCGGAAGAAGACAAAGGCTGGGGAGCGACCGTCTTGACACTTCAGGACCTTTTGGTCGGCGACGTTCGGCCTGCACTCCTGATTCTGCTCGGCGCCGTCGGCTTTGTGCTCCTGATCGCTTGTGCCAATACTGCCAATCTCGTGCTTGCACGGACCCTGAATCGACGTAAAGAACTCGCGATTCGGGCAGCTCTTGGCGCGAGTTCTTCACAGGTGATTCGGCCCGTCGTCGTAGAAACTGTGACCCTCTCAGTTCTGGGCGGCCTGCTCGGACTGGTGCTTGCAACTTACGGACAGCCGCTGGTTGTCGGCGCGCTCGCTGACCAGTTGCCGCACGCCATCGACGTCGGGATCAACCTGCCGGTCTTGTTGTTTACGCTGGTCATGTCGTTACTGACCGGGCTTGCATCCGGCCTGATCGCCTCATGGCGCCTGCTTCGCGCAGACGTACATGAGTCTCTCAAACAGGGGCTCGGAAGGACCGACACTTATGCCTCAGAAAAAGGTACTCGTAGTGCGCTTGTTATCGCCGAAGCGGCTCTTTCGCTAATGCTGCTCGTTGGTGCTGGTTTGATGATTCGCACACTGTGGGCGCTTGGGGCCGTCGATCCCGGCTTCCGGCCGGGCAACGTCGTGGCACTGGATATGCCGTTGCCAGAGGGCCGACGGTTTTACGATGAGTTCCTTCCACAGGTCCGAAATCTGACGGGCGTTGAGGCCGTTGCGGCCATTGACACCCTACCACTTGTCGGAGGCGGCTCTGAGCAGCCCGTCACGATCGAGTCCCGGCCGCACGAGGTCTTTGCATTGCAGCCTAACGTCCCGGTTCGGCGCATTACGCCCGGATACTTCAATGCGATGCACATTCGGCTAATTGCAGGCCGCGACTTTACGCGTGATGACCTTGATGAAAAGAGGACGGCCGTCGTAATCAGCCAGGCGATGGCGAACCAGTTCTGGCCAGGCGAGAATCCGCTTGGACGTCGACTGCGGCTCTCGTTCACGCCCGATGTCGTTCATGAAGTCGTCGGAGTCGTTGGCGATATCCGCGAACGAGGGCTGGATTTTCTGAGGCCGATTTCAATGTTGTATGTACCGCTGCTGCCGACGAATATGGGTCAGGCGTCGGTCGTGCTCCGAACTGCCGGGTCCGGTACCTCGATCGTCGCACCCGTCACAAGTGTTCTGCAGCGTATCAATCCCGAGCTGCCGATTCGAAACGTCGCGACTATGGATGAAATCGTTGCCGCGTCGCTGTCTCAGCGCCGGTTCAGCATGTTTCTGTTCTTAGCTTTAGCCGGACTGGCGTTCCTGCTCGCAGCGGTGGGAATTTATAGTGTGCTCGCGTGCAACGTTCGAACCCGTGTGACGGAAATCGGCATTCGAATGGCCCTTGGCGCTCAGGTTCGAGATGTGCTTCGACTGATTATCTCCGACGGCCTGCGACCTGCGATTATCGGAGTAATCATCGGCATCGCCGGGGCATCGCTGCTCAGCAGTATTATGTCTGCGCTGATCTTCAACGTGAGCCCGACTGATCCGCTAACGTTTTGTGTCGTTTCCGGTTTGTTTCTGGTTGTGGCTTTCCTCGCATGTCTTCTGCCGGCCTGGCGCGCAACTCGCGTCGATCCGGTCACAGCGCTACGATGCGATTAAGCATGACCACGACTCGTCGCACCATTCTCGCCGCAGCTACGGCAACTGCGGTTGTTCAGGCGCAGCGCCACTTCGCGAACTGGAAGCCCAGGCTCGGAGTCCTTTGTTCCTACTCCGACAACAACCTCGCGTTTGTCAAAAACGAGGGCTTTACCAGCATGCAATTGCGGCTGGACCCGAACAAGCTGGACGACGCAACGATTGCACAAATCCGTCAGAAGATCACCAACGCAGGCATCACGGTCTCATCGCTCGCCTGCGATGGCAATCACGTCGATCCCGATCCGGCTGCACGCGAGAAACAAAATAACTATGCGATCAAGTGCATCGAGTTGTGCGGCAAGATGGGCATTCCGGCAATCGGTGGGCAGTCAGGGACGATGCGCGGCCGGCCGCTGCAGGAGCAGGTTGATGAAATCGTCAAGGTTTACACCGAAAAGTATTTCCCCGTTTGCGAACGCAACAAGGTGCGAATCCTGTGGGAGCCTTATCAGGGAGGACCAAACATCGCGACGGGACCGGTTGGCTGGGAAGCGTTGTTCAAGGCATTCCCGTCAAATGCTCCGGTCGGACTCCAGTTTGATCCATCACATCTCGTCTGGCAGTTCATGGATCCGGTCCAGGCCGCCCGCGATTACATCGACAAGATTTACGACGTGCACCTGAAAGACACCGAGATCCTGTGGCACATCGTGCGCAAAGGCGGAATTCTTCCGGTCAACAACGCTCGATGGTGGCGGTTCCGCGTTCCGGGTTATGGATCGGTGCCCTGGAAAGAGTTCTTCTCTGTGCTGGCGGAAGCTGGGTACACGGGCTCGATGAACATCGAGAACGAAGACCAGTTTTACTATCCGGCGTATCAGAACGGCGACTTCACCGAGAACTATAAGCGCGGCTTTCGTGTGGCGCATGAGTTCCTGAAGACTCTCGTTCCACCCCTTACCGCTTGAAGCAGTTGCTTCGACGATTACTCGATCCCGATCCGAACTACACTCAGTGGATCGAGGAGTGGGAAACAGCGCATCCACCGCCTGTACCGGACCGGGAAGACTGGCCGACCTTTGAGGTCATCCTCCGCGGAGAACCTTCCGAAGCGACGCTGGCCTCGGTTCGGAAGCAGACCTGGAAGCTGATTGGTTCGGGCGGGGCTTATCTCGCCGAGCTTGGAGGCGACGATCTGTTGCACCCTCACGCGCTGAGCGTCGTTGCGTTTGAGATACAGCGTACCGGCGCACTTGCGATCTATTCAGACGAGGACGTTGTTGACGCTCTTGGCCGACGCATGCGGCCGTTATTCAAACCTGACTGGTCACCCAGCCTGAGGTCGCCGAATTATCCCGGCAACCTTCGCGTCGTTCGGCGTGATGTCCCTGCGCCACTTGATTGGCAGCATGTGCGACGCGTCCTGTATCACCGTCGAGGTGTATAGGTGAACAGCGTCAGCATCGTGATCCCATCACGCACGCCGGCACTGCTGAACCGTTGCATTCGTTCGATCGAGGTCCATGCTTATCCTCCCGATCGAGAGTACATTGTCGTCTCTAACAATCCGGAGATGGCTGCTCAGGTACATGTTTCCGGTCAGTTCAACTTCTCGGCGATGGTCAACGCCGGAGTCGCTCACGCCAGGCATTCGTTCGTCGTCTTGCTGAACGATGATGTGACTGCGCTCAGTACGGGCTGGCTGGAAGCGCTGTCCCGGCATGACGTTTCCGGTGCAGTCCTGCTGTATCCCGATGGTACGATCCAGCACGCAGGCGTAGTGGTCGGCGGCGGCAAAGGCCCTGTTCACATCGGAATGGCCGAAAAAGGGAACGAACCCATTGTGGCCGTGGCTGACGACGACACGCGAGGTCTCAGCAGTGACTGCTGCCTGCATGGGCTTCCGCCGGGAAGTCTTCGACAAGCTGGACGGCTTCGACACTTCGTTCCCGATCAACTACAACGACGTCGATTTCTGCCTGCGAGCCCGGAAAGCGGGCTATCGAGTCGTGCTTGAGGCCGAGGCAGTCCTGCAGCACGAGGAATCACGAACGCGGCGCGCGGGCACAACAGCCGAAGAGCGGAACCGGTTCGCTGAGCGCTGGCCGGATGTCCTGGCTCAACCGGATCCGTACTACTCCGAATTTCTCCTTCATGGGACCGATCGGATCCGGCTCAGACCTGTTTGAGCCGGAAGCGGCCATCTTTCAGCAACTCGAACACCCGGCCGCGCCAATGAATCGTGTTGCCGAAAAATCCTGCAAGCCAGAAGACAAAGCTCAACAGATCCTGGACAGGCACTAGATACCAGCGGCGGGCTGTAAGAGGGTCGTTAAGAATGCGGGAGGCAGTTGCGTAAGCCGCCGCGATGCGCGCGACGGAGATGCCGACCGCGGCTGGCCACCAATCAGGTCGCACAAGCAACAGCAAGAGCACGAGCGGAAGCGGGTTTGTAAACAGCTGACCGACATAGCCATCTGGCCGTGAGCGGCGAGTGCTGCGAAACCATCGAAGGCGATGAATGGCATTGGTCCGCCACGCTTGTGCTCCGATATGGTGCTCGACGACGTAACTCGAGAACAGGACCGTCCAGCCTTTTTCTGCGGCCTCGTGGCCGAGCACGAAATCTTCAGCCAGAAACTCGGACAAGTATTGCCAACCGCCAAGCTGTTCGATAACTTGTCTTCGCGCCGTAAGCGTAGGACCGAGCGCGAACTTCATTCCCTCCAACATCCTCGCGACAATCGCGGTCGACAGGAATTCCGTATTCATCCCAATGGCTTCCAACAGCGACGCTATGCTGCCCTTTCCCGGGACGGCTCGATATGGGCATGAAGTGACCCCGACGCTCGCGTCCTGAAACTCTGCCGCAATCGTTCGGAGAAAATCAGGCCCAACCCGGATGTCGCTGTCGCTCATGACCAGGATGTCGTGCTGCGCTGCGGTGTGCATCTGCTGCAGACTCCACGTCTTGGCATTAGCCCAGGGAGGCTCGCCTACCAGGATCAGGCGCGACGGAACATTCGGATACTCCGACTGAAGCTGGCGCAGTACAGGAACGGCGGCATCCGCTTCTGTCCGTACAGCGAACAGCAACTCGTACGGGTGGTAGTCCTGTTCGAAGATTGTCCGAAGGTTCGACTCGAGGTTATCGTCCAGTCCATGCAAAGGCTTCAGAACGCTAAGGGGAGGCTCGGTTCTGAGAGGAGCAGGCCGCACGGCTCGATACCGGTTGGCGGCGACGACCACAAGGATGCAGAAAACGCCCGAACCGGTGGCCAGCAGCAGCAACAACCAGCCGAGCATCGAAGTTAGTCTTCGATTTGCTTCGAGTGGATCTGCTGTTTGACAGCGGAAATGAAATCAGCGAGCGGCCGCGCACCCTGATCGCCATGTTTGCGATTGCGAACCGAAACGCTGCCGTTCTCTGCCTCGCGATCGCCGAGCACAAGCATGTACGGAACCTTCTGCAACTGTGCCTCACGGATCTTCAGGTTGACCTTTTCGCTGCGGTCATCAAGCGTTGCACGAATTCCGGCTTCCACCAGATCGGTATGGATTTTCCGCGCATAGTCAATCTGACGATCGGTGATCGGCAGCACTACAGCCTGCACCGGGGCAAGCCAGACCGGGAACGCTCCAGCGTAATGCTCGAGCAGAATTCCGAAGAACCGCTCGACGGATCCGTAGAGCGCGCGATGGCACATCAAAGGCTGGTGGGCTTTTCCGTCCTCCGCGATGTACTCGAGACCAAAGCGACGCGGCAATGTGAAGTCGAACTGGACGGTCGAAAGCTGCCACTTCGGCCGATAGCGTCGACAAGCTTCATGTCGATCTTCGGCCCATAGAACGCAGCTTCGTCCGGGATAACATCGGCCTTGAGACCGAGCTTGTCGACAGCACTGCGTAATGAGCGCTTCGGCAAGCTGCCACTGATCCGGCGTGCCGTCGTATTTCCCGGATGCCCCACCGTCCCAGGTGGAAATTTCGGCGTGGTATTCGGTGAAGCCGTAGGTCTTCAGCGTGTCCGTTGCGAACTCGAGACAGTTGATGACTTCCTGCTCAATCTGATCCGGCGTGCAGAAGATGTGTGCGTCGTCCTGGGTAAAGCCGCGAACTCGGAGAAGTCCGTGCATCGTGCCCGAGCGCTCATAGCGGTAAACCGTTCCGAGTTCACCGAGACGGACCGGCAATTCGCGGTATGAACGCTTGCGGTCGCGGTAGATCAGGATGTGGAACGGACAGTTCATCGGCTTGAGCTGGTATTCGGCATCATCCAGCTCCATCCGTTTGAACATGTTCTCCGCGTAGAAATTGTAATGGCCGGAGGTCTTCCAGAGGTCCGCGCGCGCGATGTGCGGCGTGTACACGAGCGAGTAGCCGCGCTTGACGTATTCGTCGCGCATCCAGTCTTCGATGAGCTTCCGGACGGTGCCGCCCTTCGGGTGGAAGAAGATCAGTCCCGGCCCGGCGAGTTCCTGAATCGAGAAAAGATCGAGTTCCTGCCCGAGCTTACGATGGTCGCGCTTCTTCGCCTCTTCCAGCCGCTTCAGGTATTCTTCGAGTTCTTTGGGAGTGAAGAAAGCTGTGCCGTAGATGCGCTGCATCTTGTGGCTGTTCTCATCGCCCTTCCAGTACGCGCCGGAGGTCGAGAGAAGTTTGAACGCCTTGATCCGCTTCGTTGATGGAACATGCGGCCCGCGGCAAAAGTCGATGAACGTCGGGCCGAGAGTATATTCACTGAACGTCTCGTCGGCTTTCTCGTCGATGAGTTCGCACTTCATGAACTCACCCATGCCCTTGTATTTCTCGAGGCCTTCGGTCTTTTTGCTCAGCTTTCGTTCGTAGGGGAGATCCTGCTTCTGCAGTTCCCACATCTTCGCCTCGATCTTTTCGAGGTCTTCGGGCTGAAACGGCTGTTCGCGGTAGAAATCGTAGTAGAAGCCCGCGTCCGTGGGCGGACCGATGCCGAGCTTCACTTCAGGGTAGAGCTGCTGAACCGCAAGCGCCAGCAGGTGGGCAGTCGAATGGCGGTAAACTTCAAGCGCTTCGGGGTTTTTCGAAGTGAGGATCTGGAGCGAAGCATTCCCTTCGATGGGGCGTGTGAGGTCGAAGAACTCACCATTGACGCGCGCGACCACAGCATCGTCAGCGAGACGCTGGCCGATTTTCTTCGCTATATCAAAAGGAGTTGTTCCGGTCGGGACCTGCTGATGACTCCCGTCTGGCAGGGTAATGTCGATGCTGCTCATGAGTTTAGAGAGAGGGGAAATTTCAGGTTAACACGCGTCGCAGTGCCCAATTTGCCGTGACAACCCCAGGTTCGGTGATACCGCGATACCTATTTCTGAAGAAATTCAATAAGTTGGTGCGATGGCGTTCTGATCCAGGCGATTTTGCGGCCGTCAAATGCCGCAGCCCGCATTGGGAATCTTGTCAGGGTGCACCCGGACTTCGTGCTTTGCGAGATGCGCTCGTCGAGGTCGTCCACCTCATAGCAGACGTGATGGAGTCCTCCGCCACTCTGTGCGAACTTCAGAACGGGCGAACGCGGCCCTGATGGCTCAATCAGTTCGATCGTTGCCGCGATCGGATCGTTTGAAGGGAGGAAAGTAACCCGGACCATCTGAAGCGGGTCGTGAACAATCACTCCATCCCAGTCCAGCGCGAGCGCTGACCGGTATTCGGCTACGCAGTCCGCGATAGAGCTTACAACATAGCCCGCGTGGTGCAAACGACTCAGCGAAACGCTCCTTTGTCCTGCAAAACGCGAATCAGATCCCCGGTACTTTCCGCCTCGAGGATGTCGGCGTCGGGTTCAATGCCGAACTCTGACGAGATGACTGAAAGTACCTGAACATCTGCGAGAGATGTCCAGCCTTCGACGGTATCTCTCGTGTCGGAATCTTTCAGAGAACCTCGGGGAGCACCGAAAATTTCTTCCAGTGAATTGCGAAAAGCGGCTGATGTCATTCGAAACTTACATCGGCCATGGTATCAATCTGCTGTAATTCGGCTTCGCTGTCGGATAATGGCGGGCGATGGTTGATGATCAGTTGCCTGAACCGCTTCAAAGGTTTGCAACAGACCTGCGTCGAGATATCGGAAGTCTGCGGACGTCCGCGTGGAACCTGTTATCGCAGGTCACGGATCGTCCAGCGACGGCGCAACCCATCGCCGACCTGAAATCTCAGCTGGCGCTTCCGCGGGATGATGTCTCGTTGGAAGGCGCCCTGCTGTCCGAAGCTGCGCGGCAGTCGATTCCCCGCATACCTTTGCTCGCAATCGATGATGGCGTGCGCCGACTGCTTGAACGCGAACTGCAGGCGATGATAGGGTTGAAAAAGTCCGCGGCGGCCGGCTCGGTTGAGTTTCGCACACTGGCCAAGATCGCAACGCTTCGTCGCTTTCCGGCCGGACCAATGGACTGGGAAGTGGATGGACTGCCACGATCGACGGCACTAAGACAGCTCAAAACTGCCCACGGACCGCGCTTCGCCTGGTTCCTCGGCATGAGGCTGAGAGCGTTCAAACCTCTGTTTTTCATGCATGTGGCACCCGCACCGAGACGCCGGTCGCTGGTGATCGAGAAGGAAGTTCTTCGATCGTGGGCACGCATGGCGCGCTCGATGGAGAAGCAGCCGGAAATTCGAGGGATCATGTCGGTCGCGTGGTTTCTGGACCCTGCGGCGGTTAAGGACAATCCGCACGTTGAGCCGTTAAGCCGGGTGTTCCGCGAGGGCGGTTTGCTTGTGAATATCGGACCTGCTCCAGCAGACGCCGGATTTCTGGAGCATAACGCGGCGCGTAAAGCCGAGTTTGACGCCGGACGACTTCAGTATCAGCTAGGCCTTGGTTTGTGGCCGCGGGAGGCAGCCATCAAATGGGCACGGGCACATCCTGAGCTCGAGGGTTGATTGGTCATGCAATGGTGAAGCAGGTTATCCAGTTGCGTTCCTGCCATTGCCCGTTTGACATCTTTTCGAAAATTTTCCACTGGTGCTGACCGCACAGACTGCTACAAAACGTGGCAATTGCAGTGAGCGCAAGTTTACCGTTTCGGCTGAACCAAACGTCCGACAAAGTGAAGAGGTCGGTTACGCCTTCGTATTTCGGGTTGCGCTCGGCAGGTCCTGGACGGATTGACCTGTCCTGGATGAACTCTTTTGATTGCTCCGGAGCCAGGAATTCGTACGGCTTGGGAATTGTCAGTTCGCGCTTAAGCTTTCGTGGCGTGTTCTTGTGTGCGTCAAAGTCTGCGAGAACCTCGGCAAATTCTGCTTCCCGGCCCTGCGGCGGACTGACGCATGGACGCTGCGATCCAATCAGGGCGGTCGCGTCATTGATCACGTAGCGACTGTTGTTGTCTGGCCCATGACTCGTTGCAGGCCCGGTCAGAAGGATCGAGTAGATCTTGTATACCTCGGTATCGCGCTCTGCTCCAGCGTCAGGCGCTTGTGCACTCGCCGCGGAGCCTGCAACCAGCAGAAGGATGGCGATTATGAGATGCATTAAAGTTTAGACACCATTCGCAACCGGAAAGGCGTCTCAGCGCGCAAATGAAAATTAAGTGCCAGTTCTGAAAGTTCGCTTGACCAATCACACGGTCAGGTGCCAGAATAACGCCGAACCAATGAAATGCGCGCCGATTCTTCTGTTACCGCTGCTTATCGTCCTTTTGGTCTGGCAACTGCGCGCGGACAAAAAAGATACGAACGGGCACGAGTACGCGAATTCGCTCGGAATGAAAATGATTCGCATTCCCGCGGGTCATTTCCAAATGGGTAACGATCTGAGTACCCCGGCCAAACTCGGCCAACCTGCGTTGTTTACTAAAGGCGATTACGACGAGAAGCCGGTCCATGACGTCAAGCTGACATACGATTTCTACATCTCCGAAACCGAAGTCACGGCGCAGCAGTTTGCGGCCTTCCGAATGGACTATCAGGATGCTGGCCGATTCGCTCCCTATGCCACAGGGATGAGCTGGGACGATGCGACGGCCTTTTGCCGCTGGCTCAGCCAAAAGGAAAAACGGAATTACAGGCTGCCTACCGAGGCCGAATGGGAATACGCGGCGCGCGCCGGATCAACCACTCTTTTTCCCGGCGGCAACGACGCACACCTGCTTCCGGGACCCCGAACGGCTGGGGCGTGAAGAACGTGAATACGGATGCGATGGAGTGGGTCTACGACTGGTATGGTCCTTACCCGGATGCTCCGCAGACCGATCCGGTCGGACCTGCGACAGGTTTCGCACGTGTCGTGCGCGGCGGCGGCATTATGGCCGAAGGCTCGCACGGAGTGAACGGGTTTGGACCTTATTATCGCCGCATGGCAAACCGAGCAAGCGTTTCGCCAGTGCTGCGAGGCTCCCACCCAATCGGATTCCGAATCGTGGAAGCACCTCTTCCTTCGACACCGCCTGACCCGGTCACTCCTGCATTCCCGACGAGATTTGTGAAAAACACGGGAGAGATCGCGAAGACGGGACCCGATCCCGACAAGCCGTGGTTCCGGCATCGAGCGATGCTGCCGATCCCGCCCGAAGACCAGAATCCAGATGCGCTGGAAGCGGCTGGTATTCCACCCGGAGTGAACGGTCATAACCACTCGGCCGGACTCACGGTGGCGCCGAATGGCGATGTGGTCTGGATCGCGTTCTCCGCTTCGGCGAGCTCGGGTGAGTACTGGCAAAACCCGACGTTCGTTATCTCGCGTCTCAGATACAGCGCGGAGTCCTGGGATTTTCCGGAACTGTTCTACGACTTCGCCGACGTCAACGACCAGTCAGCACTCCTGTGGACGGATAACGGTACGGTCAGGTTCTTTGGCGGCGGTGTCGGCCTTCAGGGTGTGCCTTTCCGAATGCAGTCATCCAGGGACAATGGCAAAACCTGGACTCCGGTGCAACTGCCGCTCCTGCACGGTCCGATTGGAGGGTTCTCGCCTCAGCCTATAACGAGCGCGTTCCGGCTTAACGGCGCGATGTACCTGAGCAGCGATGCCGTCGGAGGTCAGTCCCTGCTGTGGGAGAGCAAAGATGGCGGCATTACGTGGTCCGATACCGGCGGCAGGACAGCCGGGCGACATACGGCATTTGTTCCGCTGAAGGACGGGAGCATTCTGGCGCTCGGCGGCAAGAACACCGACATCGACGGGTACATGCCGCAGACGACGTCTCACGATGCCGGCAGTACCTGGAGCACGCCGACCCTAACTCCCTTCCCCGCGCTCGCAAGCAACCAACGCCCTACGGTGGTTCGTCTGGCAAGCGGACGACTCTTCTTCGCCGGCGACTGGCAGGCCCGCAGTGGCAAGCAGCCTGCCGATATCAGGCAACACGGCTCGTACGTCGCGCTCTCGGAAGACGACGGCAAAACATGGAAGCTGAAGACGCTGCCCGGCACACTGCCGCACGAGTCTTACACGATGGGCAAGCGTCAGTATTGGAACGAAGTCAACGTTCCATACGGAATTCTGGGGTATACAGTCGCAGCACAAGCACCCAACGGCATCATTCATCTCATCAGCAGCATGAACCACCCGTCACAGCATTTCGAGATGAATGAAGCGTGGATCTTGTCCGACAGCGACAAAGAAAGTGAGGTCGACGTTGCCGCTGACGGTAAGCCGATCGCAAGCAAAGCCGGTACCGGTCGTTTCTGGTCGGGGATGCGCGACCTTTCCGGACGGTATCTGCTCAACGGACGTGAAGTGTGGTCGGGCGCGAATGGCACTGGCAAGCAGTATGAAGTCACCTGGAGAGCCGGACGGAAGGTGGGAAGCGAAACGCTGTGGTCTGTCACTGGCACGAAACTCTGGGACCGGCAGCATCGGGACGACGGGACAACAGTCTGGACACAGTTCTGGTCGAACGGGCAGAAAAAGCACGAGTCGACATGGCGCGACGGTCGCGCAGTTGCGCGCGCGACTGCGTGGTCACCATCCGGTACGGTCACCGGAAGCTGGGAGTTTGTGGACGGCAACCTGAAGAAATGAAAAAATGCGCGTTCTCTGCGTAGCCGACGACCTGACAGGTGCGCTCGAGGCTGGGGCCGAGTTCGCGCAATATGGCCACCGTTCGGTCGTTCTCACCACCACAGCCGGATCTTCGGCGATCGACGATGTGGACGTGCTCGTTATCGACACCGAGAGCCGACACGTCACGCCCGAGGAAGCAAAGGCCCGAGTGTTGGCACTGGCATCAATTGTTCACGGGGCAGAGCTGATCTACAAGAAGACCGACTCGACCCTCCGAGGCAACATAGGCCCGGAGCTTGAAGCGTTATCATTGCTCGCCCGCCGCTCACGCATCGCGTACGTTCCGGCGTATCCGGCAGTCCAAAGAACCGCTCGGCACGGGAAGCTATACGTGAATGGACGTCCCGTCGACCAGACCGCCTTCGCTCGCGATCATCTCAATCCGGTCGCCGACGCGTACATACGGTCGGTTCTTCCCGACGGCCTCGATTGCGACATCTTCGATGGTGAAACGGATGACGACGTGGAGTCGTCAGCAAAAGAAATTCTGAGTTCTGCAGATTACGGAATTATCGCCGGACCCGGGGCAATCGCCCGAGAACTCGCCAAACGGCTGTCCGGCATGCCTGGCCGTGCCGCAACCCCAGGATTCCCTGGCGTCCGGAGTTGCCTCGTCGTGAACGGTAGTCGCCACCCGGTCAGTGCAGAACAGGTCCGGCATGCGGCCGAGCATGGCCCGGCATGGCGGGTGATTAGTCCAGAACCAGACGAGATCGTGTCTGAAGCAGAATGCGCATTCCGCCTGGGATATCGCGTACGTACAGAACTCGATCGAACTATGCCTGATGCTGTGATCGTGTTCGGAGGCGATACCGCGTACGGCATTCTCAGCGCGCTTGGATTACCTGCACTGCGGCCGCTTGGAGGAATACTGCCCGGTGTGGCAGTTTCCTCCATCGAGGGCCGCAGCACTACCCTGATTACAAAGGCCGGAGGCTTCGGAAGCCCTGACTTGCTGCTGCAGTTGGAGAAAAGATTACATGATCGATGACAGCGTGTACGGGATAACGATGGGCGACGCCAGCGGAGTCGGCCCTGAGATCGTCCTCAACGCATTTCGCAACCAGGAAATCAAACACGCGGTTGTGGTTTTCGGTGACCTTAGTGTCCTTGAGTACTGCAACGAAAAACTCCGCTACGATGTGCCCTTACGCGCGGTGAACACAGCAGGAGACTGGAAACCCGGCACCCTGAATGTTCGTGATTTCGGACTGATGCAGCGTTCCGATGTCGCTCCAGGAGAGATCAACGAGAAGTCCGGAGCCGCGGCACGGGCATACGTGGTCGCGGCGACCGAAGCGGCACTGCGCGGCGAGATCGCGGCGATGGTGACGCTGCCGATGAACAAAGAGGCGACCCAGCTTTCCGACCCGAGTTTTGTCGGCCACACGGAACTGATCGGAGCAGTGTGCGGCGCCTCGGACGTGACCATCATGCTGGCATCGGAGCAACTGATCGTCACTCACGTCAGTACGCACGTGTCATTACAGGAAGCCATCGCACGAGCGAAGCAACCGCGAATCCGGAAAATCCTTCAGTTGACTTCCGCTGCGGTTTGCCGGCTCAAAGACAAACCCAGGATCGCAGTCGCCGGCCTGAATCCACATGCGGGAGAGCACGGGCTGTTCGGACGGGAAGAGATCGACGAGATTGAGCCAGCAGTCAAGTGGGCGCAAGCACAAGGCATGCCGGTTGAAGGTCCGGTTGCCCCCGATACCGTGTTCTTCCTTGCGGTACGCAAACGCAAGTACGACGCGGTTGTCTGTATGTATCACGATCAGGGGCATATCCCGCTCAAGCTTCTGGATTTCGAGGCCGGCGTGAACGTAGCTCTCGGGCTTCCGATCGTGCGGACCTCAGTCGACCACGGCACCGCGTTCGACATCGCGTACCAGGGCCTTGCGTCGACAAGAAGTCTCATAAGCGCTCTCGAATACGCGGTGAAGCTGGCGAAGACAGGTGCGGTCATCGCATCGCGTTAGGACGAGATGCCGCATCAGGTTGGAATCATCGGTGTCGGACTGCTGGGAAGCGCGATTGCAGAACGACTGCTGGCGGCCGGGTTCGCCGTTTCGGGTTTCGATAACAACCCCGAGCGTCTCGAGGACCTGCGGGTACTTGGGGGCACTGCGCTCGCCAGTGCTGAGCAGGTCTTGAAAGAGTGCACACGAGTCTTCCTTGTCCTGCCGACGTCTGCCATTACCAAAGCAGTTATCGAGACTGCCCTGCCGATACCGGCGGCAACTTTAATCATCGATTCAACAACAGGTGATCCTGATGAGATGGTCGCTGTCGCGCGTCTCGTTGCAGCCGACGGAGCGTCGTACATCGATGCGACCATCGGCGGCTCGAGCGCCCAAGTCCGCGCCGGTGAAGCGATCGTGCTCACGGGCGGGCACGATGCTGAGACAGCGTCATGCCGTGCCCTCCTCAACGCTTTCGCGGCACGAATATTTCACCTTGGCGATGTCGGCAGCGGCGCACGGATGAAGCTCGCGATGAACCTGGTGCTTGGATTGAATCGCGCTGCGCTGGCAGAAGGTCTCGCGTTCGCCCGATCCTGCGGCATAGACCCGGCAGCGGCACTCGAGGTTCTGCAAGCCGGACCGGCCTTCTCGCGAGTGATGGAGAGCAAAGGACCGAAGATGTTGAGCGGCGACTTCACACCGCAAGCGCGGCTGTCGCAGCATCGTAAAGACGTCGACCTTATCCTGGCAATGGCAGAGCGTAACCATGTGAGCGTTCCTCTCTCGACGGCGCACAGATCCCTGCTGCTCGAAGTCGAAGCTAAGGGATTCGGATCCGAGGACAACAGCGCCGTATTTCGAGCGTGGGACCAGCAGTAACGCCGCGGTTTACTGCCGTACTGCCGCGTGGGCGGCGCCGACGGCGCGACGGCTCTTAATCCAGTTCCAAAGCGTCATCTCCCGCAGGCGCTCGTCAACAGCTTCTTTGTCCGGAAGAACCAGGCTGCCAAGATAACCGACGATGAACAGAATCACATGACCGATTGCACCAATCATGTAGTCGTGCCATGGGAAATTGAATGCGCCGAGATCAACGATACGCTTTCCGGGTAAGGTCACACTCGCCCATGCGGTAAAGAGCAGTGTTGCGCAGATGCCTGCATACACACCTCGCCTGGTCGCGCGACTCGTCACGAAGGCAAGCAGGAACAGCCCTGCTAATCCACCGCTCGCAATAGCCGAGGCGGTGAACCACATCGACAACGCCGAGCCGCTCGTCTGGGCGAGCACCAGTGCAGTACCGATACACGCCACACCGCTGCCAGCGACAATGTACTTGCCCGTCCGGAGCCGTTGACGGTCCGTAGCTCCCGGACGGAGCAATCCATAAATATCCTGCACGCCGACGGCAGAGAAGCTGTTCAGATCGCTGGCAAGAGCACACATTGCGGCGCCCATCAGTGCCGCCATGACCACGCCTGCGATCCCGGAAGGCAAATGTGTTGTGAGGTAGTACGGGAAGACCTGATCAGCTTTGGACACGAACGCAGGCAATTTCTCACCAGTCAGGCGATAGAAGGCCCATGTGCATGTACCGATCAACATGAACAGTGACCAGACGGGAACGCACAGCACCGAACCCAGCGCTACACCTTTCAATGCGGATCGATCGGTCTTCGCGACCAGGTAGCGCTGGATGATGGTCTGATCGGCCGTGAACTTCTGGAGGTACCAGAAGAAGCCATAGATCAGCAAAACGGGAATCGTCGGCTGCGAGAAGTCCATCGCTCCGGAACCGAGGCTGAACTTGTGCTGAGCGGCGGCTTCACGAAAGACTGCGGCGGGGCCGCCCGGCGACGTGAACAACAGGAAACCAAGACAGATCGCGATGCCTACCCACAGAATCAACCCTGCACGAAGTCCGTCCAGATCACTGCCTCGAGTCCGCCCTTTACCGTGTAGAGGATCGTAAGAGCCCCTACACCGAGGATCGCTAACTCGACACTCCATCCGGTCATGCTGTTGACCGTCAGCGATGCGAGATAAAGCACGAAACCCATCTTGGAGAAGTGTCCGAGCAGGAACGCAATTGAGGCGTAGAGCCTTGTGGGTTTCCCAAAGCGTTTGCCGAAATACTCATATGCACTCATCCCGACTTCGTGCCGGTAAAACGGAATGATCACGGAACCGACGATTGCCAGGACGATCACGACCATGAAGCCCGGCACCAGGAGCGACCAGTTCTTCGCGTTCGAGGAACCGGGATACGCGACAAACGTCACGCTGGTAATCAGCGTTGCGAGAATCGAGAATCCCATCGCCCAGGACGGAATTCCCCGCTTTGCGACGAAGTACTGCTCGGTTGAAGTCTGCCTGCGTGAGAATCGCAAGCCGAGCAGAGTCAATCCGAGCAGATAGGCACAGACAACGGTTGCATCAAGCCAGCGAAGTGCAGACACGTTCAGAACCTTCCGTCGGTCACTCGACTACGACCGGGACCAGCCCCGGCGTACCACGCCGCAGCTCCAGCGCCGCCTCCCGAGCCGCCTCAACAACCGCGTGCGTGATCTCACTTTCGCGCTCCGGTGTCATACGAACGACAGGTGTTGAAACGCTCAAAGCGGCGAGTACCGGTCCGTCGTTGACGGTCACTGCCGCCCCCACGCATATGCCACCCAGAACGGATTCCTCCCGATCCAGCGCGTAACCGTGGCTGCGGATCTGCTCGAGCTCTGCCAGGAGAGCCTGCCTGTCGCGAATCGTGTGTTCCGTCCTGGGCACAAGACCGTACACCTCAAGCATGCGATCGATCAGTGCAGGCTTCTGAAAAGCGGTGATGACCTTGCCGAGCGAGCTTGCGTGAGGAGGAAGTACACGCCCCGGCTTGTTTGTCATTCGAATCGAATGAAAGGATTCCACTGTGTCCAGTGCGTGGACACGATCCTCAAACAGGTAAGCGGAGGTTGCAGTCTCGTCGAACCGCGTCGCAAGGCGTTCGAGATAAACCCGCAGCCGAGCCTTCACGAAATCGGCTCGCTCCTGAATGCGCCCAAGAAGCAGCTTCGAAGACAGACTGTAGGAACCGTCGGGATTCTGCAGCAGGTATCCGCGGCTCTCGAGCGTTAACAATATCCGAAACAATGTCGATTCCGGCAATCCGATCCGATGACTCAATTCCTTAAGGGTCAGCTCCGGTTCCTCGTCGGTGAAGCATTCGAGAACATCCAGCGCTCTCCCGATCACTTTTAAGTGGTACTGAGATCCGGTTTGCGTCACCAATTCTGGTCCGGTCGACCTTTTGGGTCTGCGCCGCCGCTTAGTAACCATATCCGTCTTTGAAACGACCATTGTTCTCCCGTGGCTTGCGGGCCACTTCTGAAAATTGTGCTCCATTATTTTCACTCAAACAGCCGCTGATGTATAGTGGGTGTGTTCGCGCGGTCTCATGAGGACGAATAAAACTCTGGAAATTCTGCGACGGGGCGGCACGGCGTATGGCTGCGCGATCCAAAGCTATCGGTCAGCGGAGATACCCCGAGCTTTTGCTGCTGCCGGGTTTGACTACGTCTTCATTGACATGGAGCACGGCGGCTTCGACTTCGAAACCGTTCAGGACATGATCATCGCCGCTGCTCGCACCGGCATTACTCCGATCGTAAGAGTCGGTGAACTGTTATACTCCCTGGTCTCGCGGATCCTTGACGTGGGAGGTCAGGGCATTGTGTTCCCGCGCGTGGAAGATCCCGCGCTCCTCGCCGAAGCAGCTACCTGGATGAGATATCCTCCGCTGGGAAAGCGAGGGTACGGCATCCTGCCGGGCTACATCGACTACGAACCTCGCTCGATGGCCGAGGTGATCACCCACATGAATGGAAACACGCTGTGTGTGGTGCAGTTCGAAAGCATGCCGGCGATGGAACGGGCTGAAGAACTGCTTTCGGTCACAGGTGTCGATGTTGCGATGGTCGGGCCGGCTGACTTGTCGATCGCGCTGGGTGTTCCGGGGGAACTCGAGCACCCAAAGATGATCGCGGCGATCGAACGGCTAATTGAACAAGCACAGTCGCACGGCGTTGTACCGGGAATCCAGACGCGGACGGTAGAGCAGGCCAGGTTCTGGGCGGAACGGGGAATGCGTTTCGTCGGCGCCGGCGGTGAACATGGGCTGCTGCTGGCCAAAGCTCGCGAGGCAGTTTCCACGCTTCGTGAGGTGAACGCCGAGGTCCCGGTGGCTCGCTCGAGATAACTCTGATCCATGCGCAGTCGATCGCTGCTGATTGCTTTTGCCTGGGCCCTCGTTCCCTTACAGGCAGGTGAAGTCGCGACGTGGCTTTTCGACGAGCAGGTCGAGTCGTACCCGAGCACAAATCTCGGTGACGCCGGACCCAATGGCTACGTGCTCGCCCTTGGCCGGGGCGCGAAACTGGTTCCCGGCAAATTCGGCAACGCGCTGATGGCGATGGAGCCTGAACCCCTGAAAATCAGCGGCAGTGATGTCCGACCGAAGTCAGAATCAGCGAAACGGTTCGGGCTTGTTCCGATCCCGATACCATCGGGACGAACGGTGCAACCGCTGTGGTGGGGAAACGCCACGTTCGCAGCGCTGGCGACAGTTGGTGAGAAGCACCTTAGATCCGCGGGATTTCCGAACGCTGCGACTACACGCCTCAACCTCGGTCACTTCGACTGGACAGTCGAGTTCTGGTTTCAGGCCGCTTCGCAGGAGAGAGACGGCGTCGTCTTCGAGGTGGGAGAAGGGCCTCGCCTTGAGAACGATCACGTGACGCGGCTTCTGCTGAACCGAGCCCGTAGTGAGTTTGAGCTCTTTAATCAGCCGTCCTCAACAAGGCTCAGGATCCCGACGGACTCGGCCGCACTGCGAGACACCAAAGGGTGGCATCACCTCGCGTTCGTCTACGCATCGAGTGCCAATGAATTGCGGCATTACGTTGATGGCAAGCTGCAGACGCTCCTCGGAAAAGTCGCGATAGAACCTTTGCAGCATGGAACGGAAGGCTACATCTCCATTGCTCGGGACGGAAGTTTCGGTCGTCCTTTGCCAGGCAAAATCGACGAGCTTCGTTTCAGTGACGAAGCAGTGTATCGCAGCGACTTCACGCCTCCGTCGACTTTCGCCGAACACATCCCGCAGATTTCGCTGAAAGCTGGACCGCCAATCCTGTTCGGTGCCGGTAAAACGAACCCCATAGTCAATCTGGGTGATCGTAAGCACCTGTTCATCGATGGTGCGTTTGTCGAGCGTTCGACGGGCATCTCCTTCGTGCCGAACCCGCCGATTCGAATGGAGAAGATCGCGGACGAAGTTCGCGGACACCTCACTGCCGTCGAAGACGAGACGGGCCTGATTCGGATCTACTACCGCGGCCCGAACGATTCGCTCGCCGTCATGACATCGCGCGACGGGGTGCACTGGGACAAGCCTGACGTGGGACACGGTCCGTACCAGGGTGAACGAAATATCGTCCTTCCGGAAAGCGTCGGCCTTGGCGTTGTTATCATCGATCCCAACAATCCACCAGAGGCGCGATACGTTTATGTCAGTGGCGTTAAGTTTCGCGCCCTCTATCTGTACACCTCACGCGACGGATTCTGGTTCACAAAGCACCCGACGGCCGTTCTCCCGTTCTCGGCAGGTTCACAGTCGGCGCTGTACTATGACGATCAACGCCAACTGTACGTGGCGCACCATCGGTCTGATTACGGCATGATTCCAGGCGGAAGCACCAGCCGCCGCTTTGTTATGTCAGAAATCAAAGACCTGTTTAAGCCCTGGCCGTTTACGCACGTGACAGAAGAACGAACGAACGAGTTCGCGAAGGTCCAGCAAATACAAAATCTCAAGTTGGCCCCCTGGTTTCTCGATAACGGACCTTTGGCACCGGGCGGTTTCGGCATCGATCTGCCAACCATTCTTGCCGCCGATGACAAGCTGGATCCTCCGGCGACAGATATCTACGTCACCAAAGCGGTGAAGTATCCGTGGGCACCTGATACTTATGTTGCGTTCCCGGCCGTATACTTCCACTACCAATCAGACGGTTCGAAGACACGGCGCATCCTGGGCGAACCGGATCGGAAACGCGGCTCCGGGGTGGTCGAAAGCCAGCTTGCTGTGAGTCGGGACGGCTTGTCATGGCAGCGCTATCCACGGCCTGCGTATGTTCCGGTCGGCGGCGACGGCAAAAACAGCGTACACATGCTGTTTGTGACACACGGGCTTGTTCGGCGCGGTGACGAGATCTGGCAATTCGTAGGCGGTCACGGCGGCAGTGGGACGGGATATCATTCGCCGTACGTGAAGGACAGGCCCGCTCCGCTGTTCCGGTACGTGCAGCGACTCGACGGATTTGTCGCTGCAGAAGCAGACTATCGCGGTGGGGAATTAGTGACCCGCCCGTTCACGTTCAAGGGCAATCAGCTTCAGCTAAACATCAATACCAACGCTGTCGGTTTCGCGCAGGTCGGATTCTTAGACGAACATGGCAATCCTGTGCCTGGTTTCTCGGTCGACGACTGCGTATACATCAACGGCGATTTCATCCGAACCCCGGTCGAGTGGCTCCATCATGGAACCGATGTTTCCTCGCTCGCCGGTAAGACGGTCAGCCTGGTGTTTCGAATGCGCGGGACTCGGCTGTTTGCATTGCAATTTCAGGAGGTGAGGTGATGTCCTCTTATCAGAATGCTCCCACTCGCCGCGAAGTGATGTCTGGCATGGCGTCGGCGTTCGGCGTAGTGTCTTCCCTGCGTTCCGCGAACGCACAGAGGAGCGGTACACCGGTTAATGTCTTATATATCTGTGTAGACGACCTGAACCATGCGCTTAGCGTTTACAAGAATTCCGTCGCGCGTACACCGAACATCGAACGCCTTGCTCGCCGCGGTGTCACTTTCGACAATGCGTACTGCCAATACCCCTTGTGTCAGCCATCGCGCACATCGTTCCTGAGCGGAAAGCGTCCCGAAACCACGAGGGTATGGACGCTCGAGACCCCCACACGGGAGTTCATCGGCGACTCGGTCTTACTTCCAGAACTGTTCCGTAAGCACGGTTACTTCACAGCGCATGCGGGCAAGATCTTCCACACGGGCGAGAAGTACGAGGATCGTCGATCCTGGGATAAAGAACTTCGCGATTATGGCAAGACGCCACCGAAGGATCAAGTTCTTCAGGCAAGCAATGATCATGGGCCTAAGGGGCACACTTTCGAGTGGGACATCCTGAAGACGCCAGACAGCGAGATGCCCGACGGTGTGTACGCGCGAACCACAGTTGAGACTCTGGACAAGGTTGCCCGGGAGCGCACTCCATTTTTCCTCGGTTGCGGCTTCCGTCGGCCCCATGCTCCCTACGCCGCGCCCGCGAAATACTACGACCTGTTCTCAGCCGAGCGTATGCCCTTGCCGAATACAACACCGGAAGACTTTAAACGCGTACTGCCGGCGGCAGTGAATCACCTTCCGCCTGACAAGCCTCTGACCGACACGGAGGTTCGGCAGCACTTGCGGGCGTACTATGCTTCCGTCAGCTTTGTGGACGCGCAGCTTGGACTCGTGCTTGATGCGATGGACCGCCTGAACCTCTGGGACACGACTGCAGTCATCTTTCATGCCGACCATGGCTACCTTTTGGGCGAGCACGGCGGCATGTGGCACAAGAACTCGCTATTTGAGCCTGCGGCATCGGTACCTCTCGTCGTGCACGTACCCGGGATGAAGGCTGCCGGGCGCCACTCGACACGCCTCGTCGAACTTGTTGACATGTATCCGACACTTGCTGAGGTCTGCGGCCTGACGCCGCCGTCGGATCTCGAAGGGATTAGCATTCGGCCGCTGCTCGACGAACCCGCGCGAGGGTGGAAAAAAGCAGCATTTACGATGCAGGGCAGGGACAAAGACCGAACTGAAGCCGCGAAGGTGATCGAGTTTACCGGCAAGACAATTCGGACGGAGCGTTACCGCTACACCGAATGGGACGGCGGGAAGCAGGGCTATGAACTCTACGATGAGCAGCAGGACCCGCGTGAAAACAACAATCTCGCGGGTAATCGGAAACACGCTCAGATAGAGTCTGAACTTCGAGAGCGGCTACGCGCTGGATGGCGTGAGGCTCGGCCGTCTTAACGGGCAGAGCCTCACGCCCTGGATTGCAGGATCAGTGGGCGATGGTAATCAGCGCTCCCGAGGGAGAGCTTGCTCCATTCGCCTGAACAACAACAGGAATGTCACCGTCCGGAAGCGTATCCGGCAACACAACATTGATCTGATACAAACCGGTCGCCGAAAGTCCGGCGAACGTCACCCGACCCGCAACGTTATTGAACAAAACAGTAGGTGTGCTCGCCAGCGGCATGGATGAACTCACAACCTGTCCTGCTGTAACTGCGGGTGTCGTCTGACCCAAACCATTGGCATACAAAACGACAGTCTCGCCGGGTTTGGCCGGGGTTGTGACGTTCGTGATGAGAGTCGGAGGTCCGATGACCCGATTGTCGGAATGAGTCGCTGCGACGTATTTATCGCTGTTGATGAGGAACAGCGACGGGGCAACCATCTGAAGCTGAACTGATGCGGTGTTGCTCGTCAGGTTGTTGTTCGAAACGACGACATCAACGTTCCCGGTAGTCGGAACATCCGGAGGCGTGAGGACGTTGATCTGGACAGGGCTGAGGTAGGCGATATAGGCTGTTTTGCCACCGACAGTCACCATCACGCCGTCAATGGAATTCGGCAGCTTGTTACCCGTGAAATCAGCAGTTCCCCAACTACGCTTGGTAGCAGCAAGATTCGTTCCCTTGATCGTTATGAATGTATTCCCCGCGATTGCACCTGTTGCCTGTGCTGCGTTTGTAACATTCGCTCCAGTGATTGCAGGGTTCGCCTGGATGCTGCCGAGCAGTCCATGCTGTTCACCACTCGGTCCGGCCGTGAAGAAGATGGAGTCTTTGTCGCCGCCGTTCCCGCCGTTTCCGAGCAGCAAAGCCCAAAGCCCGGGGATAACGATGTTCTTTCCGTTCGCGTCCTGAAGTGTTCCAAGATAAGCGCCAGTGTCGACGTTGTAAGCGTTGATGAGACCGTCTCCGAAGTTCCCGACCAGCAGAGCATTGGCGTACTTCCCAAAGGTTGCAGGTGCAATGGCAACGCCCCACGGAGAGTTCAAATTGCCGCCACTAATCAGGTGCTGCAACAGCTTGCCCTGAGTGTCGAAAACAGCCACGTAGCCATTGCCGGCCGCAGGGACGTCGTCCTCCTTGTTGGCATCCTGCTTCGCGTATGTCACGTAAAGCTTGCCACCGAGATTCCAGACGTTGAACGGCGCAAAGCCGGAAGGTACACTCGGGTCTGCGAAGGAGCCAGCAGCAAGCGCAACCGGCTTCCATGAGGCATCAAACACGTCGATCGATCCGCTGCGGAAGTTGGCAGCATAGAGCATTGGAGTTGGTGCCGTGACGATTGCGAGTCCCTTGTAAACGGAGTTGGACGAGTTGTCAATTGCCAGGATCGCGTGCGCAGGGTCGGCGGCGTTGGCCCATCCTGCAATCGTTCCGTCTTCCGTGGCAAAGATGAAACTGGCTGAGCGCGGGGTCGGATCGGTTGGACCTACGACCGTAAATGCCGTTGTCACGCTATTCGCGACGATACCGGTGCAAGAGCCTCCTGCCTTGCCGCCTGCTCCGGGAACGGTCGGCTTTAGCGCAGCGTTCGGAGTTCCCAGTGCAGCACCCGGAGTATTGCTCGCTGCATACACCGTCGAGGTACCTGTACCTGCATTGCATGTCCAGAACGGACTTGCTGCGGATGTGGCAAGCCCCCAGGAGTTGACGAGAAGGGGATCGGTGAAGTCGGCGACACCCTGTTGATCAGAGACCAGATTATGAACGTAATAGCCGGTTGCGGCTGAGAGGATAGTGGTTGTCGACAGGAACAACACACCGACTAGGGTCTTCATTGGAATCACTATAGTTCAGGCGGTGGGGGTAACGGCTTCAAACAACAACGTTTTTACAATTCTTTCTCACGTTCAGGCGTCTGCAGGTGATCCCATCCGCCGGACGGTGCCCAAGTGGATTAAAGTGATGAAAGCAAGATGCGGTGTTCTGTTCTTTTGTCCGGCGCTCTGCTGGCCGTCATTCCGCTTTGGTCAGCAGAGATCGAATTCAATCGCGACGTCAGGCCGATTCTGTCGGACAAATGCCTACTTTGTCATGGAACGGATGCTACGTCACGGAAAATACCCTTACGGCTGGACCGTGAAGATTCTGCGAAGGCCGTCCTGGGGGACGGTCGGCGAGCCTTGGTCGAAGGACATCCGGAACAGAGCGAGTTGGTGAAAAGGATCACCGCGACGAGCGCCGCGGTTCGGATGCCGCCCGCGTATTCCGGGCTCAAGCTCTCGCCTTCGGAGATCGAGACACTGAGGAGCTGGGTAGAACAAGGGGCGAAATGGCAGAAGCACTGGGCTTTTGTTCCGCCTCATGTGCCGGACCCGCCCGCGGGGAGCAACCCGATCGACTATTTCGTGCAGGCCCGCCTCGACCGGGAAGGATTAAAACCGTCGCCAGAAGCGGATCGAGTCACCCTGATCCGCCGCGTAAGCTTCGACCTTACCGGACTTCCTCCGACACCTTACGAGGTCGACGCGTTTGTGCACGACGCGTCACCGACTGCCTATGAGAAAGTAGTCGACCGACTGCTGGCTTCTTCCCGATATGGTGAGCGAATGGCTGCGCGGTGGCTGGATGCGGCACGCTATGCGGACACGAACGGTTATCAGACAGACGCTGAGCGCGTGATGTGGCGCTGGCGCGACTGGGTTATTGACGCCTTCAATACGAACAAGCCATTTGACAAGTTTGCCCTCGAGCAGATTGCCGGTGATCTTCTGCCGGGCGCGACTCTCGATCAAAAGATCGCGACCGGTTTCAATCGCAATCACCGCGGCAACTCAGAGGGCGGGATCGTTCCGGAAGAGTATCTGGTGGAGTACGCCGTCGACCGCGTCGAAACGACATCTACCGTCTTCCTCGGTGTAACGCTTGGCTGTGCCCGATGCCACAACCATAAGTACGATCCGTTTACCCAGCGAGAGTTCTATCAGATGCTTGCGTACTTCAACAATGTTCCTGAGCTGGGCCGTTATCTGAAGTATGGCAACACGCCCCCTGTCGTCAGTGCACCTACCCGGCAGCAGCAGCTTCGAATTTCGCAACTGGAAGCCGGAGTTAAGGATGCGGAGAAGCACTTTGACGCTCGCGCCCGAAACATTGCCGATGGGCAAACGGCATGGGAGCGATCACTGGCTGGATAGTGCCGACTGGCACATCAGCGATGAAGTGGACAGCGCTATTCCCGAGGACCATCGGGTCGCTCAAAAGGACGGCAAGGAACTCGGCGATCACGGGGACTTTGGCTATCTCGATCGATTTACGGTCGAAGCTGTCGGTTAAGCCGGAGTCCGCCGACGGCGCACTGATATCTCGCTCCGAAGAGAAAGATGACGGCGAGGGGTGGAGCATCATCCTCGAACAAGGCAAAGTCCAGGTGAATCTCATCAAGCGGAAGCTTGACGATTCCATCCGCGTGGAAACGGAGAAACCGATAACGCTAAACACAGCCGCATCACATCGCCTTCAGTTACGACGGTTCGCGGATGGCCGTTGGCGTGAAGATTTACGTCGACGGAAAACCCGGAACCTGGCCGGATCATTCTCGACGCGATCAATCAGGACTTCCGCACGAAACAGCCACTCCGTATCGGAGGGCACGCAGAGAGCACAGCGAGTTTCTCCGGAAGTATCGGCAAGGTTCGGTTGTACCGCGAGGTCCTCACGCCTGAAGAGATCAGCATGGAAGCAGCGCAGCGGACGCTTCATGAGATCGCCCGGATACCTGAAGGTAGTCGAACCCCGGGCGAGTCGGCTAAGATTCGCCGGGCATTCCTCGAAACGGGCGCGGATGCCGAGCTTCGAGGTGTCTGGACATCGCTCCGAAGAGCTCGTCTGGCAGCCGAGACATATCTGCGAACCGTACCGACCGTAATGGTTATGGCCGAGTCTCCGGTCCGCAAGGAAACGTTTGTGCTCGACCGCGGTGTTTATGACCGACCGAAAGACAAGGTCACACGTGGCGTGCCCGCTGCTCTTCACGCCCTTCCTGCACAAGCGCCTGACAATCGACTCGGGCTCGCGATGTGGATTATCGATCCGGCGAATCCGCTTACCGCGCGCGTGGCAGTCAACCGCTTTTGGCAAATGTACTTCGGTACGGGAATAGTCAAGACCACAGAGGACTTCGGCTCGCAGGGCGAGTGGCCCGTCAATCCAGAACTGCTGGACTGGCTCGCTGCGAATTTTGTGCGTAGTGGGTGGGACATGAAGGCGCTGCAGAAGCTGATCGTCATGAGCTCGACGTACCGGCAGTCGTCACGCGTATCGGCCGATCTGCTTGCGCGAGATCCTGAAAATCGACTACTCGCCCGCGGTCCGAGACTGAGGCTGCCGGCTGAGATGGTTCGCGACCAGGCTTTGACCGCGTCTGGCCTGCTGGTCGACAAGATTGGTGGTCCCTCAGTGAAGCCATACCAGCCTGCTGGCCTCTGGGCTGAGCTGGGCGACAAGGATTACGAGCGAGACCATGGCGAGAATCTGTATCGACGCAGTCTGTATACGTACTGGAAGCGAACCGCTGCGCCTCCGTTTATGAGCACCTTCGATTCAGCGCTTCGGGAAAGCTGTGTGGTTCGCGAATCACGTACCAACACTCCACTGCAGGCACTGAATCTGATGAATGACGTGACTTTCGTGGAGGCTGCCCGCGTTCTTGCGCAGAACGCGATTGCGTCAAGCCGCGAGCCGGAAGCAAGACTGGCATTCGAGTTCCGGCACGTTTTGTCACGAAGTCCCAAACCTGCCGAGTTGGAACGCCTCAAGCATTCACTCGCGTACTATTCAGATCGGTACCAAAGTGAACCGGGTGAAGCAGAGAAGCTTGCCAGCGTCGGTGATGCTCCGCGACTGAAGAACATGAGCGCCCCGGAGATAGCCGCTTACACGGCTGTTGGAAGTCTGCTCTTTAATCTGGACGAGGCGATTACGAAGGAGTAGTTATGGACCGGAGAAAGTTCCTCACGCAGACAACAGCCGGACTCGGGGCAGCGGCTCTCGCGTCTCTGCTGCATGCCGACGAACCGCTCCCAGGTCTGCCGCACTTTGCGCCTAAGGCAAAGCGAGTTATTTATCTGTTCCAATACGGAGGGCCTTCGCAGATAGACCTCTTCGATCCGAAACCCGCGCTTTCAAAACTGCAGGGAACCGATCTGCCAGCCTCGATCCGGATGGGTCAGCGGTTGACCGCCATGACTGCCGGTCAGTCGAAATTTCCGGTGGCGCAATCAATCTTTGGATTTCAACAGCGAGGTGCCAGCGGAACCTGGATCAGCGATCTTCTGCCTCACACATCGAAGGTGGCCGATAAACTTTGCGTGGTCAGGTCGATGTACACCGAACAGATCAATCACGATCCCGGGATTACGTTCTTTCAAACTGGCTTTCAACTCGCAGGACGCCCCAGCATCGGTGCATGGCTTGCCTATGGGCTGGGCAGTGAGAACAAGGACCTGCCAGCGTTCATCGTGATGACTTCAAAGGGCGGCAAGCTGGGCGATCAGCCACTGGCGGATCGACAGTGGGGAAGTGGCTTCCTGCCGACCAGATATCAGGGTGTCAAGTTTCGTTCCGGGGCGGATCCGGTCCTGTTTCTGACTAACCCGCCGGGGTTTGATTCGGCTGCAAGGCGCCGGTTCCTCGATGACCTTAAGGCATTCAACGAAGAGAAACTGGCGGAGAGCGGCGATCCCGAAGTGAGCACTCGCATCTCTCAATACGAGATGGCGTTCCGAATGCAAGCGTCCGTTCCGGACCTGACTAATCTCTCCACCGAGCCGCAGCGGACGTTCGACCTGTATGGTGAAGACGCCCGCAAACCCGGAACGTATGCCGGCAATTGCCTGCTTGCGCGACGTCTCGCGGAGCGTGGTGTCCGATTTATCCAGTTGTTCCATCGAGGGTGGGATCAGCATGCCGAACTTCCGTCGCAGATCAAGGTTCAGTGCTCAGCAACGGATCAGGCGTCGGCGGCATTGATTCAGGACCTGAGTGATCGAGGACTGCTGGACGACACTCTCGTTGTCTGGGGAGGCGAGTTCGGGCGGACTGTGTATTGCCAGGGCAAGCTTACCGAAACGGATTATGGCCGCGATCATCATCCGCGCTGCTTCACGATCTGGATGGCCGGCGGCGGCGTGAAGCCCGGGATGACGTATGGGACAACTGACGATTTCAGCTACAACATCACCGAGAATCCTGTGCACGTGCACGACCTGCACGCAACGATTCTGCGCTGCCTTGGCATCGACCATACCCGCCTTACATACAAGTTTCAGGGACGGCATTACCGGCTCACCGACGTCCACGGACGTGTTGTGAACGAGATTCTCAGTTAGGATCGAGCCGGATCACGGCCGCATCCCGGGCAGGGATCTCGACCGTAATATCAGGTCCCTGACTCGATGCGCGGGCGTCTCCCCAGAGCTCTTTTACTGACGTAAATTTCTGCCCGTTTGCAATTGTGACTTTCGCACGCGCGGTCGTGCGCGACGGATTGGTCACCCAGACATAATTTCCGCCTGCACCGCTGTGCAGTCGTGCCTGGATTACTGCGCTATCCGTCCGCAACTGCGGCTTTGCGTTTGCCATGTCCAGCAAGTTCGCGAAGAATGCTTTCGACTCCGGTGAGTGGTGCAGATAGTAGCCGGCTCCGGGAAAGGTGCCGATCAGCAGCGTCCGACCGCGACCATGCTGATTCGCAACAGCCGCGACGTGTCCGTTCGTGTAACGGCCGACCGCCTTGCCGTCCGTCGGCTCGTACTCCTGCAGGAAATAGCGGCCGTAGATCTTCTGACCGTCTACTTCCAGCGTCAGTTTCTCCAGCAGGTCGGGCGTGAATTCGACGTAGCTTTCGCGAGCGCCGAAGAGCTGATCGAGCCCGTAGTTCGGCTGCGTCTGCGCCGGCGTGTCCGTGATCGCCGAAGTATGCCGGCAGTCCTTCGCTGATCAGCGTTCCGCCTTGCTCCACATACGCTCGCAGCTTCGTCGACGGTCTCCTGCTTCAGCATCACCGGATACGGCAGATAGACGATCTTGTATCTGCGCGATGTCGTCGAGCGAAACGAAGTCCGCCTGAATGTTGGAATCGAAGAACGCCTGGTAGGCGCCGCGGATCGACTGCGCGTAGAAGTTCGTATCGCCCTGCTGCACGTAATTGAACAGCTCCGATTCCGGTGACGAAGACCAGGCCGATGTCGCCCTGGACCGGATGCGACTTCCAGATGTCCGGATGGGCGTTGGCCCAGTGCGCGAACTTGCCCGCCATCTCCGCGCGCGGCGTTACCGAACCATCCATGCCGAACGCGCCGAACGCGCCAAACAGCGGGCCATCGAGCAGCGGACGCCAGCGCGGATACAGAATGCCCGTCGCGCCGCCCGCGCAGCGAAACCAGGTTCCAGAGCCGGACATCGTTCTCGTCCGGAATGCGGCCGTCCTCGCGCGGGCGGTTGATCACCTGCGGCTGCATCCACAGCGGACCGGCTTCCGCTTCCGCATGCCAGAACGGTTTGCCGCGCGAGCCGCCGCGCACCAGGTCGACGGCCTGAAACTGCTTCCAGGGCTCATCGCCTTTGCGCGACGCGACGAAGGTGAAGCCCCAAAGGTCGACCTCGGCCGCGGATCGCCATTCGTCGTGTGCGCTCGACGGCAGCGATTCCAGCGTGCCCGCGACGCCGTGCGCGCTGATCAGGTGTTTGGGATCGAGCTTGCGGAAACAGCTCGATGCGCCAGTGCAGCAGATCGAAGGCGTCGTCGATGCGGAACTGCAGCCAGTCGAGGCTCTCCGGATAGCCGCCGAAATCGTATGGCGGCTCGACATCGTCCCAGGACGCAGTAGCTGTAGCGGTTCCAGGCTTGCGCGGCTTCTTCGACGGTTCCGATATGCGCCTGCGCAGCCACTCGCGCAGCTTGCGCTTGGTGGCGTCGCAATAGCAGTACATCTTGCGCGGGATTGCCGCCGCCGTACGTATTCTCGTTCCACAGGTCGTAGCCGAGCAGCGCCGGATGGTTGCGATAATGCTCGACCAGCGCGACCAGAAACTTCTCCGCCGCGGCTCGGACTTCCGGGTTGTCGAGGCAGAGTCCGGGAAAGCCTCCGGTGGCGCTGCTGCCGCCGATGCTGCTGTTGACCACAGCTGCCGTCGCTCGCGACGATAGCGCGCGTGCGGATATTTGCGAAACATCCACTCCGGCGCGGCGGTGATGAATTCCGCGATCACGACTTTGATGCCGTTCTGCGCGGCGAGATCCATCATGCGGTCGTAATCGCGCCAGTCGTATTTGCCCGGCGCGACTTCGATTGCCGACCACATGAACCAGTGGCGGAAGGTGTTCATGCCGATGCGCGCCGCGGTCTGGTGATCGCGCGCCCAGTCCTGTTCCGGCGGATTCGATTTCCGGAAGTAAACGGCGCCGTAGGGAAAAACCGGCAGGCTGATCTGCGGCCTGCAGGCGCATGCGCGTCGCCAAGCGCAGCAGACCGCGAGCATGAGACAGACAAGTGATTCGCATGTTCCATCCGTCCTCAAAAGTAAAGCTTCAGTCCGAATTGAATCTGCCGGCCGGTCGCCGTGCCGCTCGACAGTTTGCCGAAAGATGGATTGTTGGAGTTGCAGGCGCTGCCCGGCGCGCCGATACAAGTCAGCGTCGGGCTGTTGGCCGCGGGCAGGAAGAACGTCGGCGTATTGGTGAAGTTGAAGAACTCCGCACGGAACTGCAGCATCGACCGTTCGCCGAAGTCTGATGTTCTTGAAGACCGAGACGTCGGCGTTCCTCGACCCCGGACCGCGGGCGACGCGCCGCGCCGCGTTGCCGAACAGCTGAATCGGCGCGCCGGTGGTGCTCGGACGGTGCCCGGAACCGTGAACGCCGCGGGATTGAAGTAGCCGTCGACGCTCGCGTTGCGCAGCACCATCGACTGCCCGGAAACCCGGTCCGCAACATTGAAGGTGTTGAAGATCGGCGGCAAGAACGTTGGTGCGGATGTCGGTCGGGAAACCGCCGCGCAGAGTCACGATCGCGTTCAACTGCCATCCGCCGATGATCTTGCCCGCGACCCGCCGTGCGAAAGCCAGGCTTTCCCGGTCCGAACGGCAGTTCGTACGCGGCGCTTCCGGAGAAGATCTGCGGCACGTCGATGGGCGCATAGGAACGCTCGCGGGCGATGATTGTAAGTGTCCATCGCGACACTGGTGCCGCCATTTTGCGTATAGGCGTCCGGACCTGCGCCGCCCGATTCCAGATTCTTCTGAATCGTGTAGTTCACCAGCAAAGCAAGCCCTTTCGAATAGCGCTTCTCCAGGCGGAAGTTGGCCGAATTGTAGTTGTTCGATCGCGGTCGAGAAGGTCGGAATCACAGTGCCGTTGATGTACGGGAAGGGCCGGTTGGCCTGCTTGTTATTGCCCGTCAAGCGCCTGCGCGAACGGAATCTGGTTCTCGTTGATGAACAGCGACGAGAGATCGCGGCCCAGCGCGCCGCTGTAGGAGGCTTCCAGCAGAATCGAAGACGTCAACTGATACTGAATATCGAAATTGAACTGGTGCAGCATCGGGATCGCGCGAATCGTGGAAACCCGCCGAGCGGATGGTTCCGACGAACGGATTGGCCGCCGTGAAGGACGCCAGCGACGGGTCGGCGGGCAGCACCTTGATCGGCGTGTTGATGGTGTACGGAGGCGCGACCGTCTGCGTCGCCGAGATGCTGGGCAGCGAAACTACCGGAACGTTCGGCAGGTTGCCGGAGAACTGCGTCACCTGCTGATTCTGATCGCGCTCGCCGAAGAACAGTCCATAGCCGCCGCGGAGCACCAGCTTGCGACGTCACCTGCCAGGCGAAACCGGCGCGGGGTCCGAAGTTATTGTGATCGCCATCCACGATGGCGCGGCGTGTAGCCGTTCTTGTCCGGGCAGCGCGTATTGTCCGTTCTCGATATTGAACAGGCTGCCCAGGTCGCGGGCGTCCACCGGCTGCGTGAAGAGCTCGTAGCGCAGTCCGAGATTCAGTGTCAGGCTTCTGCGTGATCTTCCAATCGTCCTGCACGAAGCCGCCGAAGTAGATGCTGCGCTGACGTCCCCAGTCGAGCATCGGCGTTCCCTGGATGAAGCTGGGATAGCCGAGCAGAAAATCGGCGAAAGGCAAGCCGGAGCCGGGCGAATTGGAACTGGAGGTGAACGTCGCGCCGTAGATTTCCTGTCCGAAGAACGGCGTTCCCTTCACCGTGTCGAAGCGCTGCGCGGCGGATGTCGGCTCCGAACTTCGATGCGTGTGTTGCCGTGAGTCCAGCTCACGTTGTCGGCCCATTGAAAGCGGTTCTCGACGTTCAGATTCGGATCGCCGCCGCCCCAGCCGGAGAATTCCGCCGTGCCGGAAAGCTGTCCCGAGTAGTTGAACGCGATGCTCGGAAAGCCAAGCAACGGGCGCGGGAAACAGAGCCACGTTGTGCTCCTGCGCGAAGCCGACGCCGTCCTGTCCGGTGCCGAAAATGCTGCCGTTGTGGCGCACATAGCCGAAGCGGAACTCATTGACCAGCGACGGCGAGAAGATGTGGACATCGGAGAGTGCCGCCTGTGCGGCGTTGTCGATCGAGATGTTCCGCCGCCGATGAATCCCGGGAAACTGCCGACCGCCGGTCTGCGAGTTCGCGCTGATGGAGAAACGGCCATAGAGATTGTTCTTCGACGAGATCGTCTGGTCCACGCGGATGTCGCCCTGATCGGTGTTGGAAAACTGGCGCCGGCTGATAGAAGAAGTTGCGCGCCAGGGCGCCGGGCGCGCCGAAGTTCGGCAGCGGAACCAGCCCGGCGATAGCGACGGACGTCGCATTCAGCCGGTTCGACGGAATGATGTTGCCGGGAAACGGATCGGCGATCACCAGCCCGGTCGGTCCGATGCGACGCGTTGCAGGATCGAAGATCGGCGTCTTGACGCTGGAGAAATCGCCGGCGCGCAGAGCCGCGGGAGGAACGTCGGTGATCGAATTCCCGGCGGAGGTGTTTTGGCGCGTGCCCTGGTAATCGGCGAAGAAGAACGTCCGGTTGTGGCCGTTGTAGACCTTGGGGATCAAGACCGGTCCGCCCACCGCGAACCCGAACTGATTCTGATGGAACGGCGCTCGCGGCTGGCCGGCCGCGTTGGTGAAGAAGTTGTTCGCGTCGAGAACGTTGTTGCGCAGAAACTCGAACAAAGTCCCGTGAAACTGGTTTGTGCCGCTCTTGATCGTTGCGTTGACTACGGCGCCAGCGGCATGTCCGAACTCCGCCGAAAAGGTGCTGGTCTTTACCTTGAATTCCTGCACCGCATCGACGGAAGGCACGACGGCGATCCCGTTTCGTCCGATTGCGCCGGCATTCGAAACCGTGTTGTTGTCGACGCCATCGAGCGTGACTTCATTGGCCGAGAAGCGTCCGCCGCCCGCGATGAAAGGCAGGTTCGAGCCCATGCCGAACATGGGCGTCGTGTTTCCCGAGAGCAGCCCAAGTGCGAAGGGATTGCGTCCATTCAGCGGCAGGTCGATGATTTGCTGATTTCCGATTACCTGACCGAGCGAGGATGTGGCTGAATCGACCAGCGGCGCTGCCCCGGTGACGTTGACCGTTTCGGTGGAAGCGCCCACCTCAAGGCCCACACGCAAGTTCAGAGTCTGGTCGATACGAAGAGTGAGGTCGGTCAGCGACTTCGTTTTGAAGCCACCTGCGGTGACACTGACCGTGTAGTCGCCCGGCGGCAGGAACGGCATACGGAATTCGCCACTTGAGTTGCTGCGCGTCGGCCGAGCGTCTCCAGTTGCGATTTGCTTAACCACCACGTCAGCGTTGGGCACCACTGCACCGCTTGCATCTTCAACGATTCCCGCGATGGTGCCCGTTGAGACTTGTGCGCGGATGCACGTCAACGTCAACAGCTCCAGCATCAGTGCAACAGAAATACGGTGAACAGAGCTTCTCATATCACTTCTCCAGCTTCAGGACGGCCGCATCGCGGTCGGGGATCGTAATCTGAATCTTGTTACCGTCAACAGCCGCGCTGTTCCCTCCCCAGACATCCTTTGCCGTTCGCACAGGTCCAGCATTCAGCCTGATCGTTACAGTTTTGGGACTTCGCTGCGGGTTGACGAGCCAGAGATTCATCCCGCCCGGGCCTTCGTGCAAGCGTGCGATGACGGTTGTATCGGAGATCGTTAAATGCGGTCGTGACGGCAGGAGACTTGCGAACACGGCTTTTGCTTCCGTGTTCGGCTTCCTGAAGTACGCCGCTCCCGGGAAAGTGCCAATGAGAACAGTGCGACCTTTACCGAGCTTGCTCTCGACGGCGGCGACGCTCTTGTCTCCATACCAGCCGATCGCCTTGCCCGAAGTTGGCTGAAACACTTGTTTGAAGTAACGTCCCCCGATGGAATGTTCGCCCATGCGGAACGTGAGATTCTCGAGCAAATCCGGTGTGAAGTCGACATCGGTTTCTTTCGCTCCAAACAGCTCCTGTAACTCGGGTCGTGGCTGCTTCGCACTCGCGTGCGCGCCGTCGCCGAAGTACGCCGGCAGACCTTCACTGATGAGCGTTCCACCCTTGCGGACGAATTCGCAGAGCTTGCTGACAGTCTTCGCCGACAGCATGACGGGATACGGAAGATATATAGTCGGGTACTCTTCGATGTTGTCGATGTGCACCCAGTCCGGCTGAATGCCGGAATCGAAAAACGCCTCGTACGCGCCCCGGGCCGAGCTTGCATAGTTGCTGGTGTTTCCCTGCTGGGCGAAATTGAAACGCTCCGATTCCGGAACGAAAACGATAGCGACATCGCCTTTGACCGGGTGTGAGTTCCACAACTGCGGATTGGCATTCGCCCATTTCGCAATCTTGCCCGCCATGTCGGAACGCGGCGTGCTCGAACCATCCATCGCGAAAGGACCGAAAGCGCCAAATAAAGGTCCGTCAAGCAGCGGACGATATCGAAGGTACAGAACGCCACTCACACCGCCGCTCATAGACACCATATTCCAGACGCGGAGATCTTTCTCATCTGGCTTGCGCGCATCTTCGATCGGGCGGTTCAGGACTTCGGACTGCATCCAGAGCGGACCACCCTGCATTTCGGAGTGCCAGAACGGCTTACCTCGCGACGCGGCGCGAATCATGTCCACGGCATGGTATTGCTTCCATGGCTCGTTGCCCTTCCGCGCGTTTACCCAGGTAAAGCCATACGAGTCGACCTCCGCAGCGGCACGCCAGTCATTGGCTGACGCCGTGGGCAGGAGTTCGATTGAATATGCCAGACCGTGCATTGTGATCTTGCTCTTCGCGTCGACCGAGCGAATGACTTCCTTACGCCAGCGCAGCAGTTCGTGCGCCCGATCTTCACGAAACTCAACCCAGTCGAGCCAGTCGGGGTACGGGCCACCGGTGCGGGAGGGCTCGACATCCTTCCAGTCGGAAAAACTGTAACGACGCCAGGCTTTGGCAACTGCCTCGAGCGAGCCATACTTGTTCATCAGCCACTTCCGAAACTCCGCGATCGATGCCGGACAATAGCAGTACATCCGTCCGACCCCGGTTCCGCGATGCTCGTTCGGAATGTAGGCACTGGACGCGGTCTGAAAGTAAACACCTGCGCCGCCGTTTGTGTTGCCTTCGTTCCAAAGATCGTATCCGTACATCGCAGGATGATCTTTGTAACGTGTTGCCATTGCCTTCAGGAATGCGCCGGCGCGCTCGCGAACCTCGGGGTTATCGAGGCAAAGGCCAGGGAATCCGCCCGTTGCACTCGAACCTGAGTATTCGGGCACACCCTTGTAGCCATCCTGCGCCTCGAAGCGGGCCTGCGGAAACATACGGAATGCCCATTCGGGAGCAGCCGTAATCATTTCAGCGAGTACCGCCTTGATGCCGTTCTGTCCTTCGAGGTCGAGCATACGGTCGTAATCGCGCCAGTCGTACTTGCCGGGCGCCACCTCTACAGCCGACCACATTACCCAGTGGCGGAACATGTTCATCCCGTTCTGCGCTGCGGTCTGGTGATCGCGCTGCCAATCCTCCTCGGGAGGATTCGACTTTCGGAAGTAGACGGCGCCGTAATGAAAGACCAGCGGCGACGGATCAGCGGAGAAGCCTGTCTGCCCGATGCAAACGGCAAATGCACAGAGCCACTTTAAGCGGGCCAATCGACCTCCTGAGATCTCGAGTTTCTCCGGACAGTATATAAACGTTGACCTGGTGCGTGCACCAGTTACGCACATTCGCAAGTTTACGAGAACTGCAGATCGTACTTTCGGAAGAAGCTTCGGTCCCAGTGAATGCCGAGACCCGGTTTTGTTGGGGCGTGCGCATATCCGTTCTTGTCGACTGGATATGGCTCAACGAAACCGGCCTGGAATCCTTCAGCACTCCACAAGCCGGGGTCGTGCATATATTCGAGATACCCGCTGTTTGGTGCTGCGCACTGCGTGTGCAAGGTTACGTGAAGAGTTGAGTCAGACGTGATCGCGTGAATCCAGCAGCTTGTGATGGGGAGCACATGAGGGCCAGATTACCTGTCGCAACATTTCTCACCTCGACTGTGCGCGCCCGATTGATCCGAAGCTTGCCTTAGCCAAGTCACGGCAAACGTGAGCGCCGTCGGACCGGCCGCAACAACCAGTCCAAAATGACGTCTGCATTTCATCCTTTCACCAATACAACTTCAGCGCCAGCTGAATCTGTCGTGATGTTCGCTGGAAAAGCAGGGGTGCACCGGCGGAGGTGATGGTTCCTGCAGCCGGATTCCCGATCTGCGCATTCGGGTTGTTGAACTGCGGTGTATTGAGCACGTTGAATGCTTCCGCACGGAACTGAAGGTGCCTTGCCGTGTTCTCCGTGAAATAGAACTCTTTGAACAGCGACAGGTCGAATTGCTTCGTACCTGGCCCAAAGAGTATGTTTCGGCCGGAGTTCCCGAACGTGTAAAGTCCGGGAGAGACAAAGTCGGCAGGATTGAACCATCGCTGAATAGTTTGATCAGATATCTCGCCTGAACCAATTCGATTCGGCCACTGTGCAGCGCTGCCGGAATTAAGCTGGCTGCTGACCATGATCGGCGTAAAGGGCGCGCCGGTAGCAAAAGTATCGATGCTATTGAGCTGCCATCCTCCAACGGCCGCCTGAGTGAAGCCGTGAGCGCCGCTGAGGAATTTCTTGCTGCGTCCGAATGGAAATTCATACGACCAACTCAGGACAAGGGTGTGACGGATGTCGAAATCGGAGTTGCCTCGATACAGGCGGAGGTTGTACGGGTTCTGAACACCAACGCCGTTCGAGTTGCCGCTGGAATTGTCGATACTGTGCGCCCAGGTATAAGCCGTCTGAAGATCGAGGCCGGCGAAGTGACGGCTCAGAAACGTGACCTGCAGCGGAGTTGTAGGACGAATTCGCGCAGGTGCAATTCAGGGTTCCGTCAGCGAGGTTAGGATACGGACGACGGCTCGCAACCGCTCCGGGCCCTGGCACCGGAAAATTTATGTTCGGGTTGATCAGAATGTGAACGCCATTCTGGCCGACATAAGCGACCGACAAAGTCGACCTGCCTGAAAGCTGCCGCTGAACGTTGAAGTTCCACTCATTCGCAGAGGGCTGCGGATACGAACGCTGGAAGACGTTGAATGCTGTCCCCGCTGCAGGAAATAGATCCGGACGAGCAGCCGGGAAGCCTGCTGAGATTGGCTGAGCCGCAGCGTATCCCGCCTCACCGGCAGCATTACTGACGATGAGAGATCCGTTATATGGAGCGTTCTTTGCCATCGGATTCGAGTTGTAGGTCTGATAACCGTAGAAGATACCGAATCCGGCCCGAATCACCGTCGCTGGCGTTACGTTGTATGCGAATCCGACGCGTGGCCCAAGAAGATTCCAGTGGCCGTCGGTTACTGAGTCATCGGGAAAGCCCGGCGTGCCGAGGGGGACGAGATTTCCTCCATTGCTCGGATCGAAGACGCCCATCCGGTTGTGTCGTTCCTTCCAGGCCGTGACCATTTCGTTTCTCAGGCCCAGGTTCAGGGTTAGTTTTGAAGTAACTCGCCAGTTGTCCTGCACATAGAACACGGGCCTGTGCCGAGTCAGAGTGAAGTACTTCGTGATATCGATCTGGGAACTGATCGGCCGACCGTAAAGGAAATCCGCGAGACCGAAACCCGTATAAGATCCGTTGAAAGTGAATGCTCCGACGGGCTTTGGGGGCGTGAAGAAAGCGAAGCTCGGGAACATCCAGTTGAACCCAAACTTCAGCTCATGTTTTCCCACGATCCAGCTCAGCGCGTGGGCCATCTCCCAGATGTTATTGACCTTCGCAAGGCTGCCGTTTCCGTCGCCGAATGCCGCCATTCCTGAGATGCTGATTGTCGACATCCCGGGTCCGCCGAGATTCGCGTTCTTGATTCCCAGCTGGTCTGCGATGCTGCCATACTTCGTGTCCTCTACGATGATGTTTTCAACGAGGCGTGAGAAGCCGGCGCGGAACTCATAATACTTTGTTGGTCCGATAGACCGACCATAACCAAGCACTACCTGAGTCCCCGGAGCAAGGGTCAGACCCGGGTAACCTGGCCCTCCGCCGACCGCTGGAGCGGGAAGAAAGCCCGGGTTTGTTGTGCTTGGATCTTCATGGCTGAATCGTCCAAAGACCGACGAATTTGTGGTTCGATAATCAATTCGAAGATCGCCCTGATTGATGTTGTTCAGTAGCGGCCCGTTATAAAGATAGTTGTTGACGGTGCCGCCTCCGGCAATATTGGGCAGCGGATAGAGGTTGACGATCTTTGCCGCGGCCGGGTCAATCAGAGGCACCTGGTTATTCGGAAGTGGAACGTTGGTTCCCGGCGCACGGATTATCGTCTTCGGCAGGAGCTCAGAGAAATCGCCCTTTCGCATCAGTTCCGTCGGAACAGTGGAGATATAAGTCTGCGACTGGCTGACACGTTTGCCCTGAAAGTCTGCAAAGAAGAACAGTCGATTCCTGCCGTTGAATACTCGTGGTATCCAGACTGGACCTCCCAGATTGGCTCCGAACTCATTCATTCGGAACGGCGGTATCGGAGCTGTTGGCGAATCGAAGAAGTTCTTTGCGTCAAATGCCGAGTTTCGAAGAAATTCGTAAGCAGCACCATGAAAGTCGTTGCTTCCGGAGCGAAAGATCACATTGATTACCGTCGGACCGCCACCGTAAGAAGCGGGAGCCGCGCTGGTTTGTACCTTGAACTCCTGAATGGCGTCGACAGGCGGATAGAGAATCAGTACGTTCGCGTCGGCGTCGACGCTCTGAATGCCATCGAACATATAGACGCCGACGTCGGAGGAGTTCCCGTTGATGGTTGCTCCGCTGGTGCCGCGACCGGCCGTGTACCCGCCGTTGGTAACGTTGGTTGAATTGCCTTTGTTCGTAACGCCCGGGGCCAGTTGAACCAATTGCGTGAAGTTGCGACTATTCAGGGGCAGGTCGACAACCTGCTGACTCGTCCGCACATTGCTCAGGTCGGACGAGACCGAATCAACTATCACGGCACTCGCATCGACAGTGACGCTTTCCGCTGACGTTCCTATCTCCAGTGCGACGTCGAGCTGCAATCGCTGACCGACTGCTACTTCGAAAGTCCTGGTCACGTTTTTGAAGCCCTGCTGCCGTGCGGTTACGGAGTAGTGACCTGGCTGCAGTGCAACGAAATCATAATCGCCGCTCGCGGAAGTTGTCGTGTTCCGCGCAACGTTGGTGGCAAGGCTACGGATCTCAACCGTTGCACCGGGAATCGCGGAACCACTGGGATCCCTGACAGTGCCTACAACGGATGCCAGATCAAATTGCGCAAGTGCTGATGGCAGCAGCGCCATCGCGATAAGGACAAGACGACCCACTTACTGACCTCCTGAGGACTTCTGACAGAACAGGATTACTATATCCGAGAAGCGCTCAGGGTGGCGAAAATGCGAAAGGATCTATTTGTATTCGCTGATGTTTTGGGCGTGCGTCTCGCGCTTGTCCCACACACCGGCCGTGACCATGATCTTCCGCAAGGCCTCGACCGTTGGCGGGGATGGCTTGTAGTTGCCGAATCGATATCCCTCCGCGATGATCAGCGGAGTCCAGCCGAACTTATTACGCTTGTTCCAGATATCGATGTTTGCGCCGTGGGATGCAAGGAACTCGACTGCACCCGGCAGGTTTTTGTAAGCTGCGCCGTGCATCGCAGTCTCACCGTTCTTGTCAACGGCGTTTTTATCGACCCCGAGGTCGAGCAATACTTGCAGTGCTTCGACGACCTCCGGCTCAGTACCGGCGTCCTCACCCGGAGACCGCGTACCGAGGCCAGCAGCCGCGATCATCGAGTTTGCTCCATCAACGTTCGGAATGTTCGGGTCCGCGCCCAACGCGGCCATAGCTCGAATCAGTTCGGCATCGGCGGTTCGGGCTGCGAGCAACAATGGGGTCGCACCATTGGTGTTCAGACTCGTGAGACCGAAGTTGACCTTCTTTGTCATCCGAGCATTCAGGTTGGCACCTTTGGCCACCATGACTTTCAAAAACTCGAGGCTACCCATCGTGCCCGAGCCTTCAGGAGAAGGATCATTATCGCCGCCACCGGATTTGCGAAGAGAAGGAAGCATGTGCAGTGGCGCATAGCCCGGGCCCATGGCATTGGGGTCCGCACCGAGGTCGAGCAGCATCGCAGCGAGTTCGTAGTGAGCATTCCCGACAGCAAGATGCAAGGCGGTCGATCCGACGGCGGGAGAGCCACGCGTCCGCCTCGTGCCCTTAGGGGCCGCCGGTACCGGTTCGTTGACATCGAGACCTGCTTTGAGCAGGACTTTGACGACGTCTGGCTTACCCTCACGAACAGCAAACAGCAACGGTGTGAACCCGGAAGCGAGCCGGTATCGAATGTCGGCGCCCGCCGCGATCAGGGTCTTCACCACTTCAACATGACCTTCAGCAGCAGCCCACATGATCGCCGTCTGCTGATGCCGGTCTTCACGAGCATCGACCTTCGCACCGTGCGTGAGGAGCAGCTTCACGACCTCGGCATTACCGGAACGTGAAGCCGTCATCAGTGGCGTCTCGCCGCCGGGCAGAGAGCTATTTGCGTCGGCGCCTGCCTTCAGGAGCAGACGAACCATCTCTACGCTGCCATTTGTGCACGCCAGCGAGAGCGGAGTAAACCCATACCGATTCGCAGATTTGACATCGGCTCCCTGCTGGAGAAGGCGCCGCGCGCCCGCGACATCATCGTTGTACACGGACCAGTGAAGCGGGGTTGTACCGTCCGCGTCCACTACAGTTCCGGCACGGCATATAAACAGCGCACAACAGCCGACAATCAGAAAGAACGCACGAGCGATCACAACGACGCCAGCCCCGATATTTTCCCTGTGCTGTCTGCGAAAGAATCCAGCCGCACGCCAACTTTGTCGAGAAGCGTCAGGTGCACGTTGGCCAGGGGCATAGGCTCGGTGTACCGAAGGTGACGCCCGCCTTTCTGGCGTCCGGCAGCGCCGCCGGCGACGATTATGGGCAGATTCACGTGATCATGCAGGTCTGGGTTACCCATACCGCTTCCATACAGATACAGCGAGTGATCCAGCAGCGTTCCATCGCCTTCCGGCGTGTTCTTCAACTTTTCGACAAACTCCGCAAACAGCGAGAGGTGAAAGGCATTGATCTCCGCGACTTTGGAAAGCTTCTCAGGATTGCCGCCATTGTGCGTCAGAGGATGATGCGGCTCGGAGATGCCGATTTCCGGATAGGTCCGATTACTTGTCTCACGGGCCAGCTGGAACGTGATTACGCGTGTGACGTCGCCCTGCAGAGCAAGGACCTGTAAATCGAACATCAGGCGCGCGTGCTCCGCGATACGATGCCGGCACACCGACTGGGCGATCCAGGTCCGGCAGCTTCGAATCCGCCGCAGCAGCTTCGGCCTTCTGAATGCGCCGCTCCACCTCGCGGACCGTGTCCAGGTATTGCGATACACGATTGCGGTCCGATGGCCCGATGTTCTTTTGCAGTCGTGCAATATCCGAGCGGACCCAATCGAGCAAACTGGCATTCCGGTGCAACTCTGCCCGACGCTCCGCGGAACTGCCGCCGTCACCGAACAAGCGCTCAAAAGCAATCCGTGGGTGCGCCTCTGCGGGCAGCGGCGTAGTCGGTGAGGACCAGGACAGATTGTTCTGGTACACACATGCGTAGCCGTTGTCACACTGCCCGATTACGGTCAACAAATCCATCGCGAGCTCGAGTGAAGGCAGCGGGGTATCCTTCCCGAGCTGCTTTGCCGCTACCTGATCCACTGTGGTGCCGAGTTCGTAATCACTGCTCTCGGTCCACTTGGCCCGGGCGGCGCTCAGGAACGCGGCATTCGATGTTGCATGCGTCCCGGGATACGCGTTCTTCAGCTCCATGTTCGTGAGAACCGTGATGTGGTCCACGACCGGCGCGAGCGACTTCAAGATGGGAGACAATTCGCCGAGGCGATCACCGGCCGCGCTCGGAGGAGTAAATTCCTTCATGTGCGCACCCATCGGGATATATACGAATCCAAGACGTCGCACTGGACTCGCCGGAGTCGCACCAAATGCGGTCATCGCCGGCACCATGGCGTCCAACAGAGGCAACGACAATGCCGCACCGATCCCGCGGAGCATTGTCCTCCGTGGCAGAGCTCTTTTGGTGATAATCATTGTGTTCTCCTCATCTCGAACGGCACGCTGTTTACCAGCCCAACAATGAACGCTGAGAACCGATAATTCTGCGATTCCGCGTTACGCACCACTTTGCGGATCGCGGGGCCATCGTAAGATTCGGCGCCCCTGCCGATCGCGAAAGTCAGAAGCTTCTCCGTAAACCTCGTTGCAAACACCTGAGGACGGCTAAGCAGGGCTTTTTGTAGTCCAGCGACCCCGTCGAATTTTGTACCGTCGGGCAAGCCGCCGGAAGCATCGATCGGACGACCGTCGTCCTGACCTCTCCATCTGCCAACCGCATCGTAGTTCTCGAGCGAGAACCCGACAGGGTCCATTAGCTGATGACAACCTGAGCATGCCGGGTTGCTGCGGTGCTGCGCCATACGCTCACGGATCGGCAAAGGCTTTGCGGTTCCCATAGCCTCCTTGAGTGCAGGGACCGAAGCGGGCGGAGGCGGAGGTGGTACACCGAGGATGTTGTCGAGAATCCACTTTCCGCGGATCACGGGAGAAGTTCGTGTCGCATACGACGTCACTGTCAGAATGCTCCCCTGACGAAGAAGGCCTCCGCGAGCGAATGGACTCGCGTCGTCGAAGGTCACTTTGCGAAATCGGCTTCCATAGACGTCTGGAATACCGTAATGCTTTGCGAGCCTCTCGTTCAGGAAAGTGTAATTTGCGCTGAGCAGTTCGACGATAGGGCGATCTTCGCGGACGATGTTCTCGAAGAACAGTTCCGTCTCTTTTCGCATCGCGCGGCGAAGGTTGTCATCAAAGGCGGGAAACAGACGCATATCCGGCGTTGCGGACGCCAGGTTGCGCAGGTACAACCACTGCTCGGCGAAGTTATCCACGAGCGCTTGCGATCGCTGGTCCGAAAGCATTCTTCGAACTTGTTTCTCCAGCATCTCGGGTTGATGCAGGTGTCCCTTAGATGCACACTCAAGCAGTTCGTCATCCGGGATGCTGCTCCAGAGGAAGAACGAAAGGCGGGATGCAAGTTCGAGATCGCTCAGCTGATATGCAGTGCCGGGTGCCAGGCCCGCAGGGTCCTGCTCGACTCGGAAAATAAATTCCGGACTGACCAGCACGGCTCTTACCGCCAGTTCCACTCCATGGTCGAAGTCGCCACCGTCCCGCCGACCCTCGTCATAAAACTGCTGAATTCGACTAACATCCGCATCTGACACTGGACGCCGCCACGCACGTCTCATGAGCGTCGCAAGGATCTTGTGCGCACACGCGTCGTCCTGTGTGTTGCATACGAACAAACGACGACGGCTGGGACTATCACCCGAGCCCTGCGGGTTGTACGGGCCATTCACTGACAGTGAGTAAACCGCAGGAGTGATTCTGGGGTGGCGGTCGTTGTTGAAATGCGCCTGATATGGCTGACGCTCTGTCTCCAGCAGGAAGGATGGAAGTTTTGGGAACGAAGCGGCAACAACGTGTGGACCAGCCTTCACAGGAACTCGAACGTGCAGGTGATTGTCAGCGAACTGGTGGTCTTTCGGGGTGGAAGCCGGTACAACGGTGAACAGGCCGACGCGAACGCGGTCGACCATGATTTCGATCTGCGTCGGCTCGCTCAAACCTTCCACGTGCTCGTTACGGTCGCGAGTAAGCCGGACCTGAAATTCGTATTCAGCATCGACCGGGAACGTGTACGGGACCGCCAGACCGCCTCGGGTTCCGATCGGGAGGTCATCCAGGTTCTCTTCCTGCGTCAAATCGGGGGGCAGCACGACCGTGTCACCGCCGGGCGACCGGCCTGCGAGCCCGACCGCAAGCCGGCTGATCTTCTGCGCGGCAGACAAGTAGCGCTCCAGCAACGTTGGCGACAAATCCGCAACCGTGACATTGTCGAATCCATGACTTGCCTGATCGCTTGGCAGGAGGGAGGACACGTCAACCTGAACGTCCAGCAGGTCCCGGATCGCGTTCTGATACTCTGTCCGATTCATCCGCCGAAACGTATCGGTCCGTCCCGGGTTGGGCTTCAGCTCTGCTGCGCGGTCGAGAGAGGTTTCCAGCTTTGCCACCACGGCCGAGTAGGTCTTCTCATCCGGCCGCGGTAAACCCGCTGGAGGCATATATCTGCCCCGCAATTTACGCACTACTCGCTCCCACTCGGCAGCGTGTACACCCGCGTCATCGATGCTCAGACCATCGAGGGCAAGCCCGGAGCTTTTGAGCTTCTGATTGTGGCAGCCAAGACAGTATTTGCCGATTACTGCCTGCTCGGCTGAACTTCCGAATGCGGCCGTGACGGCCACGAAAATATAAAACAACGAGGGCTTCAAGTTAGCAAATAGTATCAAAGAAAGGATTGCGTCTGCCGGCGGCCAGGTTACCCGGGCAATGAATATTGTCCTTGATTGTTGACTTTCAGGGGGCGGGAGTTATAGCGTGCTCCTGATGACCTCCGTTAAGCCTGCGAGCGGCGTACAAATCACTCGAACTGTTTCGCCGGAGTATTCCGAAATTCTTACCTCTGAAGCAGTCTCGTTCGTGGCGGAACTGAGCCGCCGGTTCGAGCCTCGCCGTCAGGAGTTGCTTCACAAGCGAGCAGAGCGCTGGGAAGAGCTCCGCAGCGGCAAGCTTCCGGATTTTCTTCCTGAAAGTCGCGAGATCCGCGAGTCGGCCTGGACGGTGGCTCCGATCCCGGCTGGCCTGCTCGACCGTCGCGTGGAGATTACAGGGCCAGTCGATCGGAAAATGATCATCAATGCCCTGAATTCCGGAGCGACGATGTTCATGGCTGACCTGGAGGACTCGAACGCTCCAACCTGGGACAACAATATTCAGGGTCAAATCAATCTGCGGGACGCCGTGGCAGGAACGATCTCCTTCGCGTCACCCGAAGGAAAGCAGTACAAGGTGAATGAGCGTCCGGCAGTTTTGCTGGTACGGCCCCGCGGCTGGCATCTTCCGGAGAAGCATGTTCTCATTGACGAACAGCAGATCTCAGGATCACTGTTCGACTTCGGGCTGTATTTCTTTCATAACGCGGCGGCGCTGCTGAAGCGCGGCTGGGGCCCCTGGCTCTATCTTCCGAAGATGGAAAGCCATCTCGAGGCACGTTTGTGGAACGACGTTTTCGTGTTCGCGCAGGATTACGTGGGTGTTCCCCAAGGTTCAGTTCGTGCGACCGTCCTTATCGAGACGATACTCGGGGCCTTCGAGATGGACGAGATTCTTTTCGAGCTCAAGGACCACTCAGCAGGCCTGAACTGCGGTCGCTGGGATTACATCTTCTCCTACATCAAGAAGCTTGGCCACAGACCGGAGTTCGTTCTCCCTGATCGAGCTCAAGTGACGATGGACAAAGCATTCCTGAAAGCTTATGTCGATCTGCTGATTCAGACTTGTCATAAGCGCGAGATACACGCAATGGGTGGCATGGCAGCTCAGATACCAATCAAGAACGATCAGGAAGCGAATGAGCGCGCTCTTGATAAGGTTCGCCAGGACAAGTTGCGTGAAGTTAAAGCTGGACATGATGGAACATGGGTTGCGCACCCAGGCCTTGTGGGTATCGCGAAGCAAATCTTCGATGAATACATGCCGACACCGAATCAGATCAATGTGAAGCGTCAAGATGTCCACGTGACGCGCGAGGATCTGCTGCGGCCTCATACCGGCGAGATCACGATGAACGGCTTACGGGCGAATGTCGATATCGGCATTCAGTACCTCGAAGCGTGGCTGAACGGGAACGGCTGCGTTCCGATCTACAACCTGATGGAAGATGCTGCTACGGCCGAGATCTCAAGATCGCAGGTATGGCAATGGGTCAGGCACGGCGTATCGCTGAACGACGGTACGCGAGTGACACCGGCGACCGTGCAGCAGGCGATCAAAGATGAACTCGCAGCGAAGGCTGGATCTCCGAATAAACAAGTTGCCGCAGAGATCTTCGCGGACATGATGACGCGAACTGATTTTCAGGAGTTCCTGACGACGGCGGCCTATGCCCATATCGACTGACGGCTCCCGGACGCGAGCACGTTCCGATACGTATCGCGCTCCTGACCGAACCCAGCACTTATCTGCGAATGGCATTGCCAGGGGACTGGTGCCCTTTGAGTGGCAATGGCGTTTCATCGGAATTACTAGACCCAACGAGTCCCCGCTGCGTCGGGGCACCGCTCTCGCCGCCATCGTCGTAGCTTGAATGCGCCGTTAGGCCATCGTTGATGCAATCTTGCGCTTGTGATCCACTTCAGCGTGATAGCACTTCACGAGATTCGTGGTTATCGCGCGCATATCGCGAGTCTGCATCAGGTATTCATGCGCTCGCTCAGCCATATTGCGAGCTCTTGCGGGGTCGCGCAGTAGTTCCACCACTTTCGCAGCGAACTCGCGCGGATCATCAGCAAGCGCGGCATACTCACCGTCGTTTTCAGCGAGCCCTTCAGCGCCAATTCGTGTTGAGACAATCGGAATACCCGCAGCCATTGCCTCCAGCAACTTGACCCGCATGCCTGAGCCGCTCAGAATCGGGCAGATAAAGAGCGAACAACTCGCAAGCGGCTCGCGTACGTCCGGTACGAATCCACGGAGTTCGACTGCGTCCCCGACCGGAGGCAACGCATGCCGCGGGGGAGGGTCGGAACCAACGACGATCAGCTTCGCTTCGGGATGTCCCTCAAGCACGTGGGGCAATACCTGCCGAAGGAACCATTGCAGAGCTTCCTGGTTGGGGAGGTGACGAAAGCTGCCGAGAAACAACATCGTGTTCGGAGTGCGCCCGTCGAGCTGAAAAGGGTAGCCTCGGGTGTCTATGCCAGCCCGAAAATTATCATCAAGTCTGCCCCGAAGCTTCGGCACGAACCGGAGTAAGTATTGCGCATTGTCCGAACTACACACCTGCACGCGGTCTAACTCAGGAAGCAGCCGCAGTTCATAACGCAGAGCGCGCAGATACTCGAAGGTCGCTGAGATACGCTTGAAAGCATTCATGCCCGGAAGCTGACGCGATATCGACTGGAAATAGACATCGTGCTCAAAGAGAATGCACGCGATCCGCCGAAATGCTCCGGCATATTGACCCAGAGGCAGATACTCGAGTTGCACGACGTCAATGTTCTGCAGGAGAATCTGGCGATGGATCAGCCACTGCAAGTCGCCGTTGGAAAATTCACGAACGGCATGCGGCAGCACTGAACCGAAGCCGCCATGGGGCGCTCCCGTCATTCGAACGATGAATTCGGCCGATGCGCAATCGCGAACAAGCTCCTGATGAGCAGCACGTTCCGATTCGCGATCCAGCAATACGATCAGATGCAGTCGGCACTGACGAACCAACTCGCGCGCGGTCTGGTACATGAAGACGCCGCCGCCGTGGATCGGAGGACAGATCGGATAAGGAGAAACGAATAAAACGTTGAGCTGGTCGGGCGGTGCGAGGCACTGGAGAAAGCGATCGCGAAAATAGCCGCCGAGCGGTCTGCGAAACGCCTCGGTGTCGTTTACGACCGCCATGGACGCGGGCTCTCCAGCGGGAAGCCACTGCGCCGCGGTAACTGACGGCATGCTCCGAACAGCCGCCGAAAGTTGGTACGCTCAGGCGAATCGCCTGCGAAGAGGCTCAGCGACGCATCAGCCCATGAACCGGCGAAATGCTGCAACAGCCGGCGCCACTCATGAATGTTTTTCCACGCGAACAGTGCGAAGTTCTTCTTTAAAACTCCCTGAATGTAGCGCGCGGGGAAAGCTTCTTGCCGATGGTGCCGCGATGCTCGTGATAACACGATGCTCTGCGGCTGATAGAGCACCTTCCAGCCGCGTTTCCACGCCAGATTCCGAGGTCCGTGTCTTCCAGATAGAACGGACGAAGCAAGTGATCGAATCCGCCAAGCTCGAGAAACTTCCGGCGGTCGAACGCGCTGGAACCGCCGCCGCCATAGAAGCATGGATATGCATCCGTGATGCCGTCGTCGATCCGATGTCGGACGCGCAGTGCTCCGCCAGACCACCAGGCCTGCGTGAGTCCGGTTTCTTCACGCAGCTTCGCGGATCGCTGAAGAAGATCTGGCAGGAGACCGCGAAAACCTTCTCATCGGTGAAGCCATCCAGCAGTGGCTGCAGGAAATCCGGGGTCCACCCGCATGTCGCTGTTCAGCAGCACGACGATGTCGTTCTTCGCCGCGCTGAAACCCGGCATTTGATCCACCGCCGAAGCCAAGATTTCGTGGCAGAGCCAGCACTCGGACGTCGCGGGAACTGCTGCGAACGAAATCCGCACTGCCATCGGATCGAGCCGTTATCGACGACGATTATTTCGCTGCCGGGATGGCGCTTGATTGCCGGAGATAACTGAAGGCAGGTATTTTTCGAGCAGATCCCGACCGTTCCAGTTCGGAATTACAACCGAAGCGGACGTCGTATTCGGGCGTGTGTCGACGGGAGGTTTGCGGCGGCCGAATAAAAGCCAGCACGCATCAGTGACCGCGAACACCAGGAGAGGTACACACACGAGGACCGGTGAGATCAGCAGCACCGGCAGCGCTGCTAAAAACCGAAGAAAGCCGTTCATCAGGCTTTGGCCAACTCCGGACCCAAACCGACAGCGCGGCCCAGCCTAACCCATCGCGAAGCCTGCACAGCGCTAAGCTTCGCCCTGGCTTCAGCGAGTTCTCGCTCGAGTTGCTCCCGCCGCGCATCAAGCTCCATCCCCCAACGAGTTCTGGCTTCGAGATCGGCTTCGGTCTGATGTAGTATCTCGACGCATCGGCCGAGCTCCTCGATGCGGCCGTTGAGGTCCGCGGTGGTCTGAATCACCCAGTTCGTTCGCTGCTCCAGCTCGCTGTGAACCGCGGCCAACTCGCTTTCATACCGGTCGACGACAGCACGTGCCGCACGCTGTTCCTCACTAAGCTCTTCCTGCAAAGTAATGATTCTCGATCCAGCAGCGGCCAGCTTTTGATCGAGAGAAGCCGCCCAGTCGTTGCTTCGTTTCAATTCGACTGTCAGATCCCGGTGTTTGGCAAGAAGTTCCGAGTGCTCAGCCTGAGCCTCGGCTAGCCAGTTGTCTTTCGTTTCGATCTCGCCCTTCAATCGCTCGATGTGCCGCAGCTTTTCTCGAATCGCGTTCGCGGCGCCCGGAATATACACAAGTTCCGGTAATGGGACCAGTTCGGAAAAAGAACAGACTGCAACGAAGAAGCTCGCCGTGGAAACGTCATCTTGGGGTTGCTCGAGACGCATCGCCGACGGCGCTTCAGCGGTAACCGTTCGGAAGATCATTGCTTCCGAACGATCCTGACGATACATCAATGTGTGCGAGAAAACAGCCCGCAACGCAGAAGCAAACTCCTCGAATTCGAATTCATGTTCGTGAAATGGATTGGGTCCGGTCTCCGCCCGCGTCTCGGCGTAGAAGCTCTTATTCGGTGTCGATACGACAAGCAGACCAGAACGCGACAGGACTCTTCCGGCTTCTGTTAAAAGCTCCCGCCAGTCCTGCAAATGCTCGATCACTTCAAGTGCGACCACCAAATCGAAAACTTCACCGCGAAAAGGCAACACTGATGCTGAGGCCTGGACTCGCAACGAGCTTGCGTTGTAAGTCTCAGGGCTGCGGGCGAGATGTCAAGCGAAGTAACCGAGCTTGCACCGCTGTTGAGCAGCATCGCGGAACCATAGCCCGCGCCACAGCCCATGTCCAGCACACGTCGACCTGGGGCGTTTTGACAGGCGAACGCATATCTTGCAACGTGTTCGTTCCACAGATCGATGTCTACCTCGCCGGGAATAACGCGCTCTCCCGTAAACTCGGCGGTCATGCGAAACGAGCTTCCTCCTGGCGTGACTCGGGACGCGCGGCGCCGAGCCGTGCGTTGACTTCGATACGGCAGGGCAGATGCATATATCCATAGACCGGGCCGTCACTATGACCCATCTGCATCATCAACGCGTTCTCGACCCAGTCACAAATGGTGTAGCCTTCGAGCGGTCCGTCCGCGATCGCGGGTGAAAAAGAGAACTCCGATGGATACAGCTCCGGTACATCGAGGTGAAAATCGACAGTGACGCGATCCCCGGCGGACATCGGCGCCAGCTGATGACCTTCGCGGATTGTGTTCGTTCCGGCAAAATCCATGCCCAGATGATTGCGGATCATGAACCCGACATTTGGCAGCCGCAAATGCTCCCGAGCGACCCCTGAGATTCGGATAGTCGCTCGCATGCCCGGCTCGAGCAACTGAAGCTCGCGGCCAAATTCGTCAAAAACGCCGATCCCGGTGACTTGCGCGCGACCATCACCAAATCTGTGATCCACATTGGGTATGCGTTCGAGAAACTCCGGTGGACCCTCGCGAATTGCGTTGGTCGAGGTATCGCAAACCAGCGACGCCGACGTGTGATCCAGGTACGACGAGTCTTTCGCGATCATGGCCGCCAGATACTTTGTGACGACAGCGTCGGTCGGCCCGTAATCGCGTACGGAACCGTTTTCGAGCCACAGACAGGTGTCACCGATCGCTTTGACATCGCCCATAGAATGCGAGACGAACACGATGGTGACTCCCTTTGACCGAAGTTCATGCACCTTGCGCATACAGCGCTGGCGGAAGTAGATGTCGCCGACAGCAAGTGCTTCATCCACCAGGAGAATCTCGGGGTCCACGTGGATGGCGACCGCAAATGCAAGCCGGACGACCATACCGCTCGAGTACGTCTTGACAGGCTGGTCAATGAACCGCCCGATTTCGGCGAAGGCTGTTATCGATTCGTAGCGGCGATCGATTTCTTTGGAACTCAGGCCAAGGATGGACCCGTTCAGATATACATTATCGCGACCCGAAAACTCAGGGTTGAATCCCGACCCGAGTTCGAGCAATGCGGCCACTCGGCCGTTCACGATTACGTCGCCCGACGTCGGTCGGAGAATTCCCGCAATGATCTGGAGCAGCGTGCTCTTACCGGATCCGTTCTCGCCGATGACGCAGAACGTCTCCCCGCGCCCGACCTGGAAGGTTACCTCGCGCAGTGCCCAGAAGTCGTCGTGAAACGAGACTTTATTAAAAGTCAGCAGTTCACGCAGACGGTCCTTCGGCGAAGCATACACGGGATAGCTCTTGGATACACGCCGGAAGTCGATCGCGGAAAGGGACACTACTTCGAAGGGTAAGAAACGATGGGGAACAGTGTCAATCGGATCGGGACAAAGGGAGGCTGAGGCGGCCACCAGCAGTCTGTCTGTCTTCAGCCTCGCATTTCGTTCTGACAGCAGCGCCTGCGGCCTGCTCCTGCCGTTCTGGCGCCTGTACGAGACCTGAACAAACTTCGTTGCCGGAAGCCGCCTCCGGGTGTGAGGGTAGTCAGCCTCCGCATACGGACCCTCTCCATCGGAGGTTTGGAGAGGAGGAGTTGTGGTAGATCAATACTACCGTTCCTGAAATCAATAGTGATCCCGAATGTGTGACCTGTCAATATGAAAGCCCGTTAACCAAACAAGAACGTTTATTTTTGACGGTTAAATGCCGTCCAGGTCAGACCGGTTCTCGCCGCTTATCGGCGGAAAACCAGGTTTTCGGAGGGCTCAAGGCTCATTGAAGGTTCGTTTCAGGCGCAGAATTCAGCGGAAATCAGGGTTATGTTTCGAAAAATCATCTAGTGTCGAACGAGAAATCAGCGAAATGGCAGAAATTTATGTTGCAAGCGATGGCATCGGTGAACGCCCATTTTTCAGCGAATCGTTCCCTCATATCGTAGTCCAGGCTTCGGTCCTTGCTTTCACTGCTCATACACTTAATGCGAACACCACCACAGGTACGGGCACGCATGAACGTTGATGATCCTGGCCCAACTGCCAACACCACAGCAACTATCGACCGTCAAAATATCGCCCGCTGAGTTGCGTCACCTGCGACGATCTGCAGTATTAGAGATCACGCGTCCGCCTGTATGTGCAAGGAAGCGGCTGGCCGCAGACAAACGGACACAAACCAGCAGGTGAGTGCTGTCTCCCTGTGTGGTGAGCAATGCAGAGATTCATAGGGGGCAGTGCGTCAGGCAGGCTGCCCTAAGTCATTGATTCTGGCGGAGGAAGAGGGATTCGAACCCCCGTGCGAGTTTCCCCGCAAACGGTTTTCAAGACCGCCGGTTTCAACCACTCACCCATTCCTCCACGCACGAGGGTAGCAGACTCAAAATGTCGTCTGTAATCACAGAGACGATGTTGGGCAGTTTCGATCCGAGGCCGGAGAAAGTTCCGGCAATGTTGGTGACGTCCAGGCGGTTCGTCGCATTCAGGACCTTCACCATCCGACTCACGCTGTGCTGTTCTAAAGCGGGGAGGACACCGCAGTTCTTCCAAAAAAATGCGGTACTTTCGGCAATTAAATCGCCAGTCTGATCGCAAATTTGCGCGAACCGAACACCGCCCCGAAAAACATCGAGATTGTCGCCTGCTAAAACGAAAACGGCCGGTTGCGATCCTTTCGGTGCAACCGGCCGAACTTAACTACTTATTGTCAGCCCCTCAAGGGAATTGACAGAGGCGCTGTTATCAGAACATCAGCCGAAGACCCATGGTGATGTTACGTGGACCGATCTGAACTCCGCCGGGCCGGCCGAAGTTCGGATTTCCGACGGTGCCGTTGATTCCGCCGAAGTCCGTCCGATTGAACGCGTTAAACGCGTCGGCTCGATACTGCAACCGAATGCTTTCCGTGAACATGAAATCCTTGACCACGGAAATGTTCTCGCTGAGGTATGGCGGGTTGCGGAAGTCGCTGTAGTAAATGGAGGCGTTCCCCAATGTGTACGGCGCAGCCGCGGTAAACGGAACATTCGGGTAGTTGAACCATCTGGTGTTCGGGTTGTTCGGGTCCAGGTCCCCCCGACTGATACCTGAAAGGATCGGGCTCCCTGTCACGTTCGCCTTGGTAATGCGGCTGAACAACTCGCCAGGTCCGAGCGGATTGCCGGGGGTCTGTACCTGAATCAGACTCGAGCTCCGATACTGATGTGCGCTGGCGATGGTCCACCCACCAACGGCGAGATTTGTCCAACGGTTTGACCCGCTGAGCCACTTCTTGCCCCGGCCGAAAGGCAGCGAGTAGCTCTGCAGCAAATTGAAGACATGCGGCAGATCCATCGGCAGGAAGCTCTTCGCGTCGTTGAGATTGTAAGCATCCTGCGTCTGAACGTTGGTGCTTTGTGTGAAGATCTGCCGGTATGTCAACTGCCCAAGGCTCTTGGAATACACATACGAAGCGAGCAGGATATAAGAGCCGAAACGGCGTTCCACTTTCGTCTGCAGAGCGTCGTACCAGGTACGGCCCGCTCCGGCGTTGAGATCGGAGATGTTGCCGTACTGCGGATAGGGCCGTAAAGCCTGTGCCAGTGTCGCTCCGCCGCCCCAGCCTTTTGCGAAGCCCGGGAACGGTTCCTTATAACCTGCCGCGACAACGGCCGGATCCAGGATGTTCTTGCCGAGCAGGCTGCCGAGCGTCAGATAGCTTGTCGGAAGCTGGTTCATCTCAATGGTTGAATTAAGGCCATGCCCGCGGTTGCCGACGTACGCGGCCTCAAGGAGGAATTTCTTGATTTCATGTTCCGCCGTGAAGCTCCAGTTGTAGATGCGAGGGGCCTTTCCGTAGTTCGGACCCATGCGCACTACGGCGTTGAAATTGTCGAAGCTCGGGTCGAGGAACGGTGGCGGCTTGTATCCCGCCGGCGGCTTCACGCCGCCCTGATCCCAGTTGAAGGCCTGGTTTAAACCGTCCGAAACCTGCGTGAACGATCCATTAAATCCATCCGTGCAGCCGCAGCCGCCATTGCCGAGCGTCTCGTAGTAAATACCGAAGCCGCCGCGGAGTACGGTCTTGTTAGTTGCGCGGAACGCAAAGCCGGCCCGCGGCCCGATGTTGCTGTAATCCGTTGGGTAGATGCGCTTCTGTCCGGTCCGGCCTGCGCCGATCCCTGCAAACACCAGGGCGCCCGGAAGATTGTTCGCAGCGGGATTCGGCTTGTTGAGATCGACCGCCGAATACGAACCAGTGACCTCATGCCAGCCGATCGGAACCTCATACCGAATACCGAGGTCCAGCGTTAGACGCGAAGTCAGTCTCCAGGTATCCTGGAAGTACCCGCCCTGATACCCGTACCGAATTGCGTATGGAGTGTAAGGCAGAGCCGTCGAACTCGCGTTATCCACCGCTCCCAGCAACATGCTGGCGAATGCGTTGCCGGTTGAAGTCAGCCGCGCTGGGTCGGCAGTCTGGTTTCGGTTGAAGTAGTAGGAACCGTTCGTACCTGCCAGGTCATTCCCGAACGTGCGAAGGCGCCGAATGTCCCAGCCCATCTTGAAGTTGTGCTTGCCCCGAATCCAGTCCAGACTCTGGCTGAATTGAGTCGTCCAGTTCCACTGCCCACCGTTGGCAACCTTGCCCTGGTTCATTCCCCATGTGGTCCAGTTCCCGATACCGCCCGCCGAAGGCAGGTCGCTCAGAAAGGCAATGATCGGTGTTGCGTCCGAATCGCCGCTCAGCGGAAGACCCAGCTTGGAAGCAAAGCCCTTCTGCAAAGGATTATCCCATTGCTGCTGCTGACGAGTGAACCCGAATGTGGAGTGCAGCAGCAGGGTGGGATTGATAACCCAGTCGTGATTGCCGCGATAGTTGTCCGGCTTCTGGTACTGAATCAGTCCGTTGCTGAGCGGGCCGGGCCAATACTGGTCACTTGTGACCGCCTGATTCTCCCGGGTCATAAAGTACGAGACGCGCTGGTTTTGTGTGATGGAGTGGTCCACCTTCAGCGACCAGACGTAGTCGTCGGTGTTCGTTGTCTGAATGTAGTTGTAGTTGGTTGTGGTTCCCGGCGACGTCGCGGCCGGGATAAACGGAAGCAGGTTCGTTGCAGATCTTGCTGAACCGATCTTTGGGGATGATATTGCCCGGGAATTGCTGGCGCGTGGTGACGCCGTTCACCGTCGTAGTCGTCAAGGGGTCAAAGATTGGCGCCACTTCGGAGAAGTTGCCCTGCTTCATAAGCGCTGTGGGCACGGTCTCGGCTGCGTTCACCGCAATCGCGGCGGGCTGAACCACCTTGGCATAAGTGAAGTAAAAGAACGTCTTGTTCTTACCGTTGTAAATCTTCGGTAACCAGACCGGGCCGCCGATCGCTCCGCCTTCCTCATTAAAACGGACCTTGGGCCGGTAGCCTGGAGCATTCGCACGGTTTTGATTGACTGTCCAGCCTGCAGCCTCAAAGATGTCGCGCTTGATATTGAGGAACGCGGAGCCGTGGATTGCATTTGTGCCGGACTTGCTGACCATCGTTTCCACGCCCCCGCCAATACGTCCGTACTCGGCGTTGTAGGTGGAAGTGATCAGGCGCATTTCGTTGAATGCTTCGATGCCCGGGAAGTTGAACACGGTCCCGCCGGACTCAGGAATCGTGAGGCTGGCGCCGTCGATCAGCACCTCGCGAGCACGGCCGATGGAGCCGTTGATACTCAATTCACCGGCGCTGTTGACGCCCGGCATGTAGCCGAGAAAGGCTTCCGCGCTGCGCAGACCGCCATTGTAGAGGGGCAAGTTCGAGCAGGAACTGAGGGTTCAGATTTTGACCGCGCTGCGCAGTCGTCGTCTCAAGTAACTCGACCTGCGCCTGTACCTCGATCTTTTGCTGCACGTCGCCGACATCGAGCCGAACGTCGAGCGTCTGCGTCAATGCGACGAAAACCTCGATTCCCGTCAGTACGTTATTTTTAAATCCCTGCTTTTCTACGGAGAGAGAATACTTACCGACCGGCAGCGTTGGCAATAGATATATGCCCGCATCTGTCGTTTCTGTTTTAAACACCCGGCCCGTTGCGACGTCGGTCGCTTGTACGGTAGCGGCAGGCACGAGAGCGCCGTTTGCGTCCGTCACAGTCCCGGTTAGAGCTCCTGTGGTCGTTTGCGCGAGAGCCGTCGAAACAGCCAGGCATACGAACAGCAGGATGGAAACTGATAATCGTCTGGGATTCATCTGTTAGGCATCCTTAAAAAATTACCGCGCACTACATATCGCCGCAGAGATGTTTCCCGAGTCAGGCAAGGCTTGTCAGGCGTGCAGAAATGCCGCAGTTCCAACGCTGCCCCTGAGCTGCGTCACCGCTGGCTAACTCTCAAAGCGATTGTGTTATTATAATCCACCGTTAACATTCCCGCAATAAACATTCGATTTGGCTGGGTTCACGCGTGCCCGACACGGTAGATTTGCTCTCAGATCGTTAACCAACTCGGTTAACGAAGCGCACAAAGACAAAGATCCGATCAATAAGACCTGCGCCTTTTGATCAGGCGCCGGGGTAGCAACCCCTCAGCGACCATGGTTGGAAACCGACCGCACCACCGCATGGTAGGTGTACTGGGACCTTGTATAGTGCAAAAGAGTGCCCCGGAACTGGAGAATTGCCCGGGTCTGGCCAATTGCTTTGCTGCCGCTGGTGTCTCAGTCTTAAATGCAGGGAGTTTGTACGCTGGTCCCAGGATTTGCGCCCCGTGTCATCCTGCGATCGCGAAAACCTGTAGCCAGACTGGCATGGGTCGTTCATTTTTCCGTCTGACACCAGACACTACAATCGAAGACTTCACCGGTAAGAACCGCTACTACCACACCGCTTCAGACACGTATTACGAGATGCTCCGTCGTAAGGGCATGTATTTTCAGCGGCGGTACCAGCTTGGTCCCGATCATCAGCCAACCAACATAGACGAGAAGAAGATTGAATTCGTCATAGGCTCCGGCAATCACGCCCGAACTTATCTGCACCTGACCGCGCGCGGCACATTGATGCAACTACCTCTTGCCTGGTATTCCGAGCGGGGAGGGTTTTGGGCGATGAGCTCTGGTTACGACTCGCCGAATCATCCAGACAATCACCGCGTGATCGGGTATGACTGTATGTTCTGCGCCACAATGCGTATCCTCAGACGCCAGGTGCGAACGACCGGTTTGCGACCGTACCCCGGTTCACGGGAGCTATTCCGGAGGGCATCGATTGTGAACGCTGCCATGGTCCGGGCCAGCAGCACGTTGCGAATGCCAGGCGGCCGGGAGTTAAGCTGGCCCAGATCCGCCAGTCCATCCTGAACCCGGCGCGCCTTTCACCTGAGCGCGAACTCGAGGTGTGCATGCAATGCCACCTCGAGCCGAACAGCTTCCATCCCACTCAGGGTTTCAAGCGGTATGGCCGAGGTTGGTTCGACTACGACGCTCGTGAGCCTTTCAAGCAATTTCATGCTGTTCTTCGACGACGCTGATCAGGGATCGATGTCTGATCGGTTTCAGATTGCCGGTGCGGCATGGCGCCTTCGACAGTCCGCGTGCTTTCTGAAGAGCGCCGGAAAACTGAAGTGCACTACGTGCCACAATCCCCACGATGTGCGTCATGGCGGGCGTTCTGAGATCAGCTACAACGATGTTTGCGCGAAATGTCATCGGCCGCGCGAGCTGAAGCAGCACACCTCCGACCCCAATTGCGTCAGCTGCCACATGCCGAAGCGACGGACGCAGGACGTCGTGCACGTGGTCATGACCGACCACTACATCCAGCGGCGCAAACCTGCAGGCAACCTGCTGGCGGATATTGCAGAACGACACGAAACGGAAGACAAGAGGACGACTGTGGGTCCTTATTACCCGGCGAAGCTCGGGACGACGGCAGATGATCGGATCGCGCTCGCAATTGTCCGGCTTCGCGACGACCCGCATCCGGCTCCGTCGCTTGTGCGCGACGCCGCTCAGCTCCTGCGAGCTGAGGCTCCGACTCACGCGGACGCGTTTCTTGAGCTCGCAGAGGCGTTTCGTCGCTCAGGCAATCTCATTCAGGCGATCAGCTGGTATCGCCAAGCCGTCAGCCACGACCCCGGATTCCTCGAAGCACTGCTTGCGTTAGGGACGGTGCTTAGTGACGCCGGCCAGCAAATTGAGGCCTCGGCGGCCTTGCAGAAAGCGTCGGCGCTCGCCCCCGGAGACTCGAGGATCTGGAGTGAACTCGGCAGAAACAAGGCAAACGGAACCGAACTGAGTGACGCTGCTGCAGCACTCAATAAAGCTATCGCTCTCGACCCGGATGCGGCCGCACCTCACAACATCGCTGGGCATCCTGCTCGCCCGTACCGGAATTCCGGTGGAAGCGGAAGTGCAGTTCCGGGAAGCCATCCGAATCGATCCCAACTTTGGGGAAGCCCGCCACAATCTCGCGCGACTGCTCGCCATAAAAGGTAAACTCGACGAAGCTGCGTGGCAACTTGAAAACGCAGTTCGCGTTCAGCCGAACGACGTCGCCACCCGAATTACATACGCAACCGTTCTTTACACTCAGGGTGCGAATGACGCCGCGCTGCAACACGCGAATGCCGCAGTAAACATCAAGCCGGATTCTCCGGAAGCACACCACGTTCGGGGCAACGTTCTCGAGCGTAAAAAGAATGTGAAAGAAGCTGCTCGCGAATACGGCGAAGCCGTCCGCCTCGATCCAACAAACGCCCGGGCACAACTCGATCTCGGAGCGGTTCTGGCCGATTCGGGTCAGAAAGAACAGGCACTTACGCATCTGAAGCAGGCCGCGCAATCCGATCAGCCCGATATTCGCGGCCTCGCACAACGGCTGCTGACCAAACTCGGCCTGGAGTAACGGATCCCCGAAAAAACCACCGAAACGGTGATATAGTTTTCCCAAACATCGCCAGACGGTTACTACGGCGGTGAGACAACATGTTTGGGGGTTTTGGACATGCGACGCCACGTTCTTGCGGCGACTCTCCATTTCTGCCTTCTCGGACTTTCCGGGTATGCGCAAAACATCAGCGGTTCCATTTCGGGGCACGTAATCGATGCTCAGGGCGCAGTGATTCCGAATGCCAATGTGACCGCAAACGATCCAACAAAAAACCTGACTGCAAATACGAAGACCAACGATTCGGGCGAGTTCGTTTTCCCGGGTCTCCAGCCGGGGAATTACACGATCTCGGTCGAGGCCCAGGGCTTTAAGAAGCTACAGCGACCCAATATTCCGCTCGATGCAAATGACAAACTTGCGCTCGGCGACATGGTTCTGCAGGTCGGAGCTGTCACCGAATCCGTCGAAGTATCCGCCAGGCAGCACTGCTTCAGACGGAGAGCGTCGAGCGTTCGGCCACGATCACGACGAAGCAGATGGAAAACATCGAGGTCAACGGCCGCAATCCGCTGGATCTCGCGAAACTGATTCCAGGTGTCGTCGATACCGCCAACTTCTCGGTCGGCGGCGTGGGCGGACTGAGCGGGCTTCAGGTCAACGGCAGCCGGGGCACTGAAAATCAGCTCACGATCAACGGTATCGGCGATATCGATACCGGCGCCAATGGCAGCCAGAACGTCACCATCAGCCTGGATTCCATGGCTGAGTTCAAGATCCTGACCGGCATGTATCAGGCCGAGTACGGCCGCAACGCCGGCGCGCAGATCTCGATGGTGACCAAGAGCGGCACCAGTGATTTCCACGGCAGCGGCTACTGGTATCACCGCCACGACGATCTGAACGCCAACACATGGATCAACAACGTCCGGGGCTTGCCGCGCAATCTGTTCCGGTTCAACGATCCTGGATACACAATCGGCGGACCGGTTTATATTCCGAAGCTCATGCCACAGCGGAACAAGCTGTTCTTCTTCTGGAGCGAGGAGTGCCAGAGGCAGTTACAGCCGAACGCGCCAGAACAACGACAGTTCCGACCGCGCTCGAGCGCAAGGGCGACTTCTCGCAGAGCGTCGACAACAACGGACAAGCCGCTCATCGATCCTCGACCCGATACGCCGGCAGCCCTTTCCCGGACAATGTTATTCCGCCGAACCGCCTTTACACGCCCGGCGTCGGCGCTGCTCAACCTCTATCCACTCCCAAATACTCAGGGCACCGGATACAACTACACGTTCACAGCTCTCCAGCCGTCTGCCCCGCCGCGAAGACCTTCTCCGCCTCGACTACAACGCCAGCGACAAGATCCGGTTCTTCGGGCACTGGATCAGCAACGTATTCCCGCAGGAGTTGCCGTACGGTTCGTTCGTGCTCGGCCCCAACCGTCCCGATCACGAACGATCATCGATACTCGTCCCGGTCACAGCCTCGCTGCAGGCGCAACATGGGTCATCAGCCCGACCATGACGAACGAAATCAACTGGGGGTTCACCAAGAACAAGATCGACATCTTCGAGCAGGGCGACAAGCTTCGTCGCAAGACCTCCGGCATCAACCTTCCACTGCTCTATCCCAACGCCGTTCAGGACGACTACATTCCCGAGCCACGTTCACCGGCTCGCACTTGGCGAACAGCCCGTGTTCGTCACCAACGACGCGCCATTCCAGAACTACAACACCAGCATCGATCTCAGCGACAACCTCACGACGATCCGCGGTTCGCACACGCATCAAGACCGGTATCTACCTGCAGCGCAGCCGCAAGGATCAGACTTCATTCAGCGACAACAACGGCCGTTACAACTTCGGTGACACCCGCAGCAACCCGTTCGATACGGGTTACGGCTACTCGAACGCACTCCTCGGCGTGTACCAGACCATGGACCAGGCCAGCGCCTACATCAACGGCATGTATCGATACTGGAACATCGAAGGCTTTATCCAGGACACGTGGAAGATTACACCTCGCCTGACACTCGATTACGGTCTCCGTCTTTCCTGGTATCAGCCTCAGTACGATTCCTCGCTGCAGGCGTCTACATTCGTCCCCGAGCGCCTGGGATCCGGCCAAGGCTCCTCGCCTCTACCAGCCCGCTAATATCAACGGCGCGCGTATGGCTGTCGACCCGGTCACCGGACAAACGCTTGGCGCGTACGCGATCGGTCTTGAGGTTCCCGGCACCGGCGATCCGTTCAACGGCATCCTCCAGGCCGGCAAGGGCATCAACAAGTACCTGCAGGACAACCGTGGACCGCAGTGGGGGCCGCGTTTCGGCGTGGCATGGGACGTAACCGGGCAACCAGAGCATTGTCATCCGTACCGGCGGCGGAATCTACTACGACCGCTTCCAGGGAAACCGGGTATTCGACTTCGTCCGCAATCCTCCGGAGAACGTGCAGCCGAATTTGACGTATGGGTTTGCACAGGACATCAATCCCAACAACGTTCTGCTGGGGCCCTCGACGGTCTACGCAGCCGATCCATCTGCCAAGATTCCGACCACGTACAACTATCCAGTTCGGGGTCCAGACTCGGCTGCCGTGGAGCATGATGCTCGACACGGCATATGTCGGTTCCCTTGCCCGGCACCTGCAGGACAATCGCAACCTGAACCCGGTCCCGTATGGCGCGATGTTCCTGCCGCAAAACCAGGATCCGCACGAAGGTGGCGACAACGCCGAACGTGCTGCTCGGAAACAATGCTCTTCCTGCTGACTTCCTTCGCCCGTATCGCGGGTATGGTCAGATCAACTTATATGAGAGCAACTCCACCTCGAACTACAACGCACTGCAGCTTAACCTGACTCGCCGATTCGGCAATAACTTCACGTTCGGTATTGCCTACACGTGGAGCAAGGTGCTCACGACCGCATCTTCCGACACGACGTTCGTTCGTGCCGACAATCTTACCCACGTTGCAGATTACGGTCCGGCCAATTTCGATCGGCGTCAGGTCTTCGCCGCCAACTACGTCTACACAGTGCCGACCCTGTTGTCTTCCAGCCGCGTCGGCCGCGCGGCGACAGGCGGCTGGCAGATCTCGGGCGTGACTCTGCTGTCAACGGGCTCTCCGTTCACTCCGGGCTTCAGCATCTCGGGCGTGGGCAGCCAGAACATCACGGGCAACGTTGTGGCGAATGCAACGCAGGAAGGCGCTCGCATCGGATACGTCAAAGGTTGCGATCCCTACACGCATTCCAGCGATCCGTTCAATCGGCTGAATGCGGCCTGTTTCTTTGCTCCGCAACCGGGCAGCCTGGGTCTGGAGTCAGGGATTAACTGGCTTTACAATCCCGGCTTCATCAACTTCGACATGTCAGTGCAAAAGCAGTTCTCAGTCAAGGAACGACTGCGCTTCCAGCTCCGACTCGATGCATTCAACGTTTTCAACCACCCCAACTTCACCGGCCTGAATACGACGTTGAACTTCACCGGGTATCCGAATGCGACGCTCGCCAACAATGCGACACCGTATAACGCGGCCGGTCAGCTGGTGAACGTCACAGGCTTCGGTTCGGTTACGGTGCCAGCGCTCGGATTGCCTGGCTCGTCTCGCGTGCTGCAGACGCTGATTCGGATTCAGTTCTAACGGAAGTTCTCTCTGGCTGGACAGGTTCGCAAGGACCTGTCCGGCTCTGCAATGATATCCACGTAACCCTCGGCCTGAAGTCCTCGCCTTCTCAGTTTCCCCCCCAAACATGAGGTCTCCAATCCATAAGCTCAGATTGATCTCTGCAGGTACGGTGGTCGCCGTTGCGGTGGCCGGGATTGCACGTTCCCAGTCGGCTCCGCAGGCCCAGTCGGCTCCGCAGGCGGCGAAACCGCCTGCTTCTCAGCCGGCTCGGCGCATACGTCCCGCCGCTTATCCCGAGCGTCCCCCTGCAGATCCCGCCGTCGTTAACCGCGGCAAGGCGCTCTACGGCGTTCATTGCAACTTTTGTCATGGCTCGGACGCGCGAGGCGGTGAAGGTGGTCCCAATCTCCTGCGTTCTGAATTGGTGCTGAACGACAGGAACGGCGAACTGATTGCCCCTGTCGTTCGGAACGGTCGCGAGGGTATGCCGAAGTTTGATCTCAACCCTACGCAAATCGGCGACATTGCAACCTTCATTCACAGCTTCAAGGTAGGTGGGTATGACATCTCGCGCATGACGCCTCCCAGCATCGTAGTCGGCGACGCGAAAGCGGGACAGGCTTACTTCCAGAAGACCTGCTCGGGCTGCCACTCAGTGACAGGCGACCTCAAGGCTGTTGCCACTCGCTTTGGCGACGAGAAACAATTACAGCAGAACTGGTTGATTCCGGGTTCTTCTCGCGGCTTTGCTGCCCAGGGACAGGCGGGTGGAGCTGCTCGCGTTCCGCCGACCACCGTCTCCGTCATCATGAACGATGGCGCGAAGGTGACGGGAAGGTTGACGCGAATCGACGACTTCATCGTCACTCTCACGGACAATGAAGGCCATCAGCGCACCTTTACTCGCGACGGCGATGTACCAAAGGTTGACATCCATGATCCGCTGCAGCCGCATAAGGATCTCCTGAGCAACTACACAGACAAGAATATTCACGATGTGACCGCTTACCTGGTGACCATCAAATGAGCACTCCTGTCCGTACATTTCTTCTCCTCTCGTGTGCAATTGCCGCAAATGCGCAGACCCTTGATCCCGCGCTGCTGCTGAAACCACTGGCGGATAGTTGGCCTACGTATTCGGGAGACTACTCCGGCCAGCGTTACAGCCGTCTTACTCAGATCAATCAGTCGAACGTGAAAGCACTGTCGCTGGCCTGGACTACCAGAGTCAGCGCCGGACCTCCGGGCGCGACCGGTGGCCGGGGCGGCTTCGGGGGTTTCGGTCCCGTCGGACCGCCGACTATCGTCGGCGGCGAAGGATCGGAAGCCGTGATGGCCGGCACTACGGGCAGCGCTGCGAATATTCGCGCATCGATTCTCATGGTTGACGGCGTGCTCTATGTCGCAACGCCCGATAATGCGTGGGCGGCGGACGCCCGCGACGGCCACGTGCTGTGGCACTACTTCTGGAAGACAAAGGGCGGAACGCACATTGGAAATCGCGGGCTCGGTATGTGGGGCAACTGGCTGTATATGGAGACCCCGGACGATTACCTGGTGTGCCTCGACGCAAAAACCGGAAAGGAGCGCTGGCACAAACAAATCGCCGATTTCAACCTGCAGTATTTTTCCACAATGGCGCCGATCGTGATTGGCAATCACATACTCATCGGAACGGGAAATGATCTGGACGAACCCGGATATATTCAGGCGCGAGATCCCGAAACGGGTGATGTGCAGTGGACGTTTAGTACCGTCCCCATGAAAAAAGGCGATCCCGGGCTTGAGACCTGGGGCAGCCTTGATGGTGCTCGCCACGGTGCGGGTAACGTCTGGATACCAGGCGCCTACGATCCGGAAACCCGCCTCTACATTGTGGGAACTGGCAATCCGTCCCCGGCCTACACTAATCCGGCGAGCCGCGCAGGCGATAACCTGTACACCTGTTCTATGGTGGCGATCAACGTCGAAACGGGCAAGATGGCCTGGTATTACCAGTTCAATCCGCACGATACGCATGACTGGGATTCCACCGAGAGCCCGTCACTCATCGACGGCGAGTTTAAGGGCAAGCAGCGGAAGATGGTTCTGCATGCTGATCGAAATGGCTACTTTTACGTACTCGATCGCATCGACGGGTGAGCACCTGTTGACGAGCAAATTTTCGGTGACGGCAAATTGGGCAAAAGCGGTGAACGCGAAAGGCCAGCCAGTACGCGATCCTGCAAAGGATTCGACAGTGCCTGGCTCGCTTGTGTCACCGAATAACGGCGGAGCAACGAACTGGATGCCGGCGGCATATTCGCCCGACACGGGATTGTTCTACGTCCCCACCAGTGACACGTATGCCATGTACTACCTGACCGAGACAGATCCTCGCGGCGCTATGGGTCTCGGCGGTAAAGATGAGCAGCAACTCGCTTCAATGGGCAACTACCTGACAGCTATTGATTACAAGACGGGGAAAGTCTCCTGGCAGCACCGGTATCCTGGACCCGGAGGGTTTGGTGCCAGCAATGGCATTCTGACCACGGCGGGCAAGCTTGTGTTCGCGGGAGATCAGAGCGGAAATCTCATTGCGTATGACGCCGGCAACGGCAAGATTTTGTGGCACGCAAGAATCGGTCAGGTGTCCAATGCACCACAAACCTACATGCTCGACGGGCACCAGCACGTGCTCGTAGCTGCAGGTGACGCGCTGTTCTCGTTTTATCTGCAGTAATAACCGGGAGCAGTCAGGCGGCGACGCTATTCGCCACCCGCCGTTTCTTCACGTCGTAGATGTGAAAGGCGCAAGGCTGATCGTTTTCCACAAACTCCTCCAGGTGATCGCGTGGTTAACAGATCAGAAAGTCGGTTCCTGCGTAACTGCCGATCTCGCGGTGTCGCAGCGAAGTAGAAGTGTCCTATTCGGGGCGAAACAGATCGGCGCAATCGTGCGGTTCGATGGCCAACTCCTGAGACCATGAACCACCCCACGATCACCCTCTTAGAAGCTTCTTCAGCACCCGGCGAACCTGCTCGCTGGCCCACTTCTGTGATCGAGCCCCTTTTTCGCCTCCTGCAGAACCTTCAGCTTCTTCTGCCTCATCTCGAACCTGTTCTCTCCCGTCCAGATCCCGCTGCGACACTGCCGAAGGTCGCGTCATCTGCGGGCTTCAATCCGCCACCCCAGCCACACCGTATACTCATTACAAGCGTTCGAAGCTGCCCGTATGCATATTCCTGACGGTTATCTGAGCCCGTCAACCTGCGCGACCCTTTATGCCGCATCGTCTCCGTTTTGGTACACGGCGCTGCGGAAGGTCCGGAACCAGCTCCATACGCGCTTTCTTCCGCTGATTTCCGTGTTTTCGGCATTTTCCTTCGTGATCATGATGTTCAACCTTCCGCTTCCCGGAGGAACGACGGGTCATGCTACTGGCGTAGGCATTGCCGCTGTTGTTCTGGGACCGTGGGCCGGCATGCTTGCGATCTCCATCGCGCTGCTGATTCAGGCGGTTTTCTTTGGCGACGGCGGTGTGCTCACGCTCGGTGCGAACTGCTTCAACATTGCGATTGTCGGTTGTCTCGTTGCCGCGGCCGTTAATCGCCTGATCTCCGGGCACTCGGCGGCGACATCAACGCGGCGCGTGGTTGCGGCGGGAGTGGCCGGTTACGCCGGGATAAATATTGCGGCGCTGCTCACAGCGATACAGTTCGGAATTCAGCCTCAGCTATTTCACGATGTGGCAGGTGCTCCGCTGTATGCGCCGTACCCTTTGCAGGTTGCGATTCCGGCGATGATGCTTGGGCACCTCACCTTTGCAGGGTTTGCTGAGTTCTTTATTTCGGCCGGTGTTGTTTCATGGCTCCAGCGCAGCGATCCAGGCCTGCTGCGTGGTGCCGCGCCGACCCCGCTGGCCGACAAGCCTCCGTCGCCACGACGGTTGTGGGCTGCGCTCGCGATGTTGATGTTGCTTACACCACTTGGTCTCCTCGCTGTCGGTACGGCGTGGGGCGAATGGTCACCGCAGGAGCTTCGAAGCGGCAGCAAACGCGCGCAGATCGCTGCGGTGTCCGAGGGAACGCAGCTGCCGGAGGGTGTGCCGGCGGGTCTCGAACGGTTATCGTCAGTATGGACCGCACCCATTCCCGATTACGCACCTCCGATTTTAAAGAGCACCTCTTTCGGATACATGTTGTCTGCGATGGCAGGATCCGGACTGATCGTGCTTGCGTACCTCGGACTGAGTTCGATCGTCGCCCGGCGGAATGTCTGATATTCCGCTTCACCACTGGCTCAGCCGTCGGCGTGGCTTTGTCGAACGAACCCTTGCAGACCTGGAATTGATCCTGGACCGCTCATGGTCGACTGACGCTTCTTCGGCGCACGATGGCATACTGCAGAGACTCGATCCGAGGGTCAAGTTAGGTGCTGCTGCTGTGCTGATCATCCATGCGGCTGGGACCACAGATCTGCCGACAGTGGCCATGATCGTGGCGGCCGTTCTTATTGTTGCTGCTGCCAGCCGGCTGGAGCTTCGACCAGTGTTTCGGCTGTGGCTTACCGTAGGAGTCCTGGCTGCGCTTCTCGCGGTACCGGCACTATTTCTGACCCCTGGTCCCCGAACCGTTTTTCGTGTTCCTGGACTGGGCTGGAGCATTACAAATACCGGTTTGCTGGTTGCAGGACGGCTGCTGTTGCGCGCCTTAGCAAGCAGTACGACAGCTGCCGTGCTCGTGCTGAGCACGCAGTGGCAGGCAGTTCTGAAGGCGCTCCGACGTTTTGGGTTTCCGACCGTGGCAGTAATGCTCATCGGCATGAGCTACCGGTACATCGTTCTGTTTGTGCAGACTGCGATTGAGCTTACGAACGCGCGGAAGAGCAGGACCGTCGGCAGGATGCGGCTTGCGGAGCGGCGGCGACTGGCATTGTCCAGTGTCGGAGTGCTGCTGGAACGAGCGTTTAGTCTTGGCAACGAAGTGCATCTTGCGATGCAGGCACGAGGGTACCGGGGTGAAGTCCTGTTGCTGGATGACTATTCGATGTCTGCGCGGGACTGGACAGCTCTTGCGGTGCTTGTTTGTTTCGAGGTCATTCTGATTAAGGGCGCCTCACTGTCGTGACCAGCGGTCCTGCATTCGAAGCGACGGAGATCATGTACCGGTATCGAAGCCACACAGCGCTGAGCGGCCTTTCGATTCGGATTGATTTCGGTACGCGCGTTGCACTGCTGGGAGCGAACGGAAGCGGAAAATCAACACTCCTGCGGGTACTCGCGGGATTATACTTTCCTGCTGCGGGCACGCTGCGGTTCCGAGGACGCGAGATGACGGAGCAGGATTTTCTTCACGATGACTTTGCTCACGCATTCCGCAAGAACGTCGGGTTAGTGTTCCAGGACCCTGACGTTCAGTTGTTCTGCCCTTCGGTTTTTGATGAGATCGCATTCGGTCCCCTTCAACTTGGGCTGACACGGCAGGAGGTGCTGGACGCCGTTGCGAGAGCTCTTGATGTGTTCGGGATTGAACATCTTCGTCACCGCTCACCCCATCAGCTTTCTGGCGGAGAGAAAAAGCAGGTCGCACTCGCCAGCGTTCTGGTGATGGATCCGGCGGTGTTGCTGCTCGACGAACCAACCGCCGCACTGGATCCCCGAACGCAACTGCGGATCGCGAGTTTGCTCGAGCGATGGCACACGGCGGATCGTGCGATGATCGTCGCCACTCATGATCTCGAGTTCGCCTCACGAATGGCCGACGAGTGCGTTGTTCTGGACCGAGGACACGTTGTGGCTGAAGGGCCGATCGGCCCGATTCTGGCGAACGCAGAACTGTTGAAGCGGGCTAACCTGACGTGAGAAAGACCCGTCGATTATTCCTCTTCGCTACTGCAGGCTCGGCCTTCGCTCAGGTGAGTCGCTACACGCGGCGAGAGCCTGCCGGACTATCGACCGACGCGCGCCTTGCTTACTGGAGCGAACGGATCAAAGGTACCGATCCCGACCTGGAAGCGATGCTGAACCTCGCGCGGGCGTACCTGCAAAAGACGCGAGAGACGAACGATGGTTCCTGGCTCGAGCGTGCCACATCACTGATCGACCGCGTTCTGACCAAATCAGCCGAAAACTATGAGGCGCTTCGGCTGCGCATCGAGGTCGCGATGAGTCATCACCGTTTTCCCCGTGTGATCGAGTATGCCGCGGATCTGACTGCGCGGAACCCGAGTGATGCAGGGGTGTTCGGGTTACTCGGCGATGCGTTGATGGAACAAGGTAGATACGACGAAGCCGGTGCAGCATATAGTCGCATGTTCGATCTCGGTCCCAACCTGTTCAGCTACAACCGTCTGGGTTATCACCGATTCGTTACGGGAAAGCCCGGAGAGGCAATCCATTGGATGTCACAGGCGGTCGCCGCGGGCGCCGGGGGTGAGCCCGAGCACCTGGCCTGGTGTCTTGTCGAATACGGAGACATGTTATTCAAGACAGGTAAGACAGAACAGGCAATGGCATCCTATTTGCAGTCTTCGAAGGCATTCCCGAAATACTATCGCGCGCGTGCTGCTCTTGGAATGGCCAGTGCCGCTGTGGGAAATACTACGGAAGCGGTCCGCCTCCTCACCGAGGCGCAGAACACAGTTCCGTATCCCGAATACGCGGCGGCACTGGCCGACTTGTATCGTCGGACAGGTAATGGCGCCGAAGCCGAGCGGCAAAGTAAGCGCGTCGATGCGATGGTGAAAATCGCGCGCTCCGGGGGAGAAAAGGCGAACCGCGTCGTCGCGATTATTTACGCTACTGAAGGTCGAAACCTTCCCGAAGCTCTGGAACTCGCGAAAGCGGAGTTTGAAGTGCGCAACGACGTTTACTCATTCGATGCCCTTGGTTGGTCGTTGTATAAAAACGGCAAGCTCGCGGAAGCGCAACAGGCGAGTGAGAAAGCTCTGAAGCTGAATACTCCCGAGCCTGCGTTCTGGTATCACGCAGGAGCCATCGCGCTTGCTGCCGGACAGAGTGATATCGCTTCTCGACGGCTCAGGCGAGCGCTCGACTTGAATCCGATCTTCGATTTTCGGTACGCACCGGAGACGAAGCGCCTGCTCGCCAGTGCTACAGGTTGAACATCCGAAGCGGCTGAACAAAACCAAGGGACGTAAGCGTCATCAGCACACCCGCGACAATAACGATCACGGCAGAGAATACCGGTATCAGCCGAAACGCAGGGTGCGCGCCAACTTCGAACTCAGATGGCAGGAGTTGACGTGCATACAGCACAAGGACGCCAATCCCAACCAGCACGATGGCGAGTCCGGCGCTGAAGCTCACCAGCAATCCGAGCCCGAGCAAAGTATGACCAAGGGCAACAGAACTCAGCATCAGGATTAGTGCCGAAGGACAGGGGACCAACCCCCCGCTGGCGCCGAGCGCGATCAGCCCGCCGGGAGTAATTGCTTCCTGAGGATTTCCGGGAATCGCATGAGAGTGGGTGATGCCGTCATGCGTGTGGGTTTGAACGAAGCTTGAGCGAACGCGAGCTGCCTTTGAAAGGAACTGCATGCCATCCTGGGAGTCAGCGCCCGCCCAGGCCATCTCCATGTGCTCGACATCAGCGTGGGAGTGCGCATGCGTATCGGCTCCGACGGCGAGTGCCATCCCGCGGCGATACAGCAGCCAGGCGCCGATAACCACAATTGACAGTCCGGAAATTGCCCCAAGCACAGGGATTATTTTCTCGGGCATGACATATCGCTGAAAGAACAGTACGCCGACACCAAGCGCAAAAACGCTGATTGTGTGCGTAAAGGTCACCGTCGAACCAAGTAGTATCGCGTGCTTTATCGTTCCGCGATTACCTACGAGATATGCTGCAACGATTGTCTTGCCGTGCCCAGGCGACAAAGCGTGCATTGCTCCGAGCCCGAATGCCGCGGCGAGTCCAATGAGTATGAGTGAAGCGCTCAGGTCCGTACGCTTCAGCAATTGGGAAAGGTAGTCGCCGGCCTGAAGATTGCCGGGAGTGGAATTCGCACTCTCGCTGCCTGCGGCGAACGACGCTTTAGGGGCGGGGGCAATTTTCCTTGAAGCGCGCGTGTCCGGCTCTGGGGAGACATTTGATTCGGGCTTGGTCACCTCGGTACGAGGCGGAGTAACTGTCGCGGTCCATCGGACAAAAGCTTCGGTGTTCTCTGGAGGAACGATGCCGGGATCCAGCGGATAAACTGTCAACTGACGGCTGAGGTCATAAGATCCGCTGGAGGATTCGGAAATTGAGGCTCCATCGATCGGCTTGATCACGATTTCCTTCCAGCCCGCTCGTCCGGAGTAGTTCCCGTCTTTGTAGCGCAGTGCGCCGGGTTTAGTTCCGCGAACATCGGCCTGAATGCCGACGCGAAGTACCGGCATACCACCGGCGCCTTCCGTCACTTCGGTTTCGATAATCATCGCTTTCGGCACGAGATGTCGCCCATCCTGGACAAAAGAGAGGTTCGCAATCCACCTCGGAGCGTACTGGCGTGCTTTTGTTTCGAGTGCACGCGCGTTCCCATCAGCCAGGTCCCATTCCTGCAGTAATTCGAGAGTCGGCAATTCCGCGAAATCGAGGATATAAGTAAGCCGAGTACGCTCGGCACCAACCTCGATGCGAGCGTAATGGTTGATGCTGAAATTACCCATAGGGTGGGCAAGTGCAGCAACGGCCAGACCAAAGAAAACAGTCAGCAGGCGGGACATAACGAACCGACTCTATATACGAAAGTCAGGGGCACTTCGGATGACCGAAAGCTAATGAACCATATACCGCGCGCGCAACGCGAACGGTGCAATTTCCACATCAAAACGCTCACCGGTCGAACGTACCATCGTGTAAGTCCCGCGCATGGTGCCGGTCGGGGTCTTGAGCGGGCACCACGACGAATATTTGAATGACTCTCCCGGAGCAAGTGTTGGCTGTTTACCCACGACACCGGCTCCTTCGACCTCACGCGTGTGGTCGAGAGCGTCCGTTATATACCAGTGACGGCTCAGAAGCTGTACAGTCCCGGTCCCCTCATTGGTGATTCGGACCGTGTACTCGAACAGCCAGTTTTCGTCACCTGGCCGCGCATTTTCCGGCGCATACCGTGACAGAACTTCAACGCGGATGCCCTCAGTAATCGCTTCAGAAATCGGCCCCGCAGCTTCGACCGTCATCACCGACAAGCGTAACAGAAGTAAGTCGCCGTGAGCTTTGCGAAAAGTAATTGCACCAGGATTCACACCAGCTATATACTCAGCGTGTCGTTGCTGTGATGCAGATGTCAGATGACAACCTGCCGTCCTTCAACCTCCAATGCGTGTGTGAGCCGGGTGCCCGCTGGCCCGGCATTTTTTCTGACCACTGTCTTCGGCGGCCGGGAAAGAGTTCGTTCCGCGGAGATCTCATCCCGGAGAGCGCCATCAGGACGGCTCCGAAAAGTTTGGGATCACCTGACGGACGTCGCTGCCGGAACACGCACGTCAACTCCATGCCTTATATACTGGATGCAGTGCGCGCCCCGGGCAACGCTCGGTGAGATTTGCGGGCGCTGCGCGATGTCTTTGGCGAATATCGGGAGACCAGCATTCTGTAAGCGTCACCGCGCTTCAGTTTGCATGTATGGAAGCCAGAATTCGAGTACTCGTCCCAAAACCCGGCCCTGACGGACGTGACCGGGGCACGAAAGTGATTGCCCAGGCGCGACATGACTCCGGCACGGAGGTCATGGACAAAGTCCTCCGGCAGATGCTTGAGACGATCACGATTGCTGCGCTTCAGGAGGACGTAAGAGTGATCCGTTTGTCCACCGTTGCTGGCGCCCGGACCGCCATCGTCCCTCGTTTGACACATCTCGTCCACGACAGAGGTACGGATAGTGTGGTCGTTGCAGAGACAGTCTCCCACGCGGATGTCAGCGGCAGCATGAAGATGGAAGTCGTTGCGGTCCCTCCAGACACCGGCCACTGGAAAGTATCGTGCAGTTCATCCGCGACCACGTGGCAAGTCCGGACGCGAGAGTGGAAACTTAATATGAAACGCGGTTCATAAAGGAGCCGAATGCAAGAAAAACAGAATATTGCGGTGTTTGTCGATTATGACAACATCGAGATCGGCGTGAAATCTACGCTCCACCGGGAGTTCGACGTTGCCGTCGCACTCGATGCGTTGAAGGAACGTGGCGATATCGTCGCGAAGTTCGCTTACGCCAACTGGAGCCGGCAGGAACTTGCCACGCGGCAAATGGCAGAGAACGCAATCCAGATGGTGCAACGGGTTCCCTCCCCGCGCGGCGACAAGAACGGCGCTGATATCAATCTTGCGCTGGATGCGCTGGAGATGGCGTTTACCCACGACCACGTGAATGCGTTCGCGATTGTCAGCGGGGACAGCGATTTTATCCCGCTCGTCAACAAGTTGAAAGAATACGGCAAGACCGTTTACGTCGTGGGTGGGAAGGCCTTCACCAGCACGATTCTCCAGCAGAATTGCCACGAATTCGTCAGCTACGAGTCACTGTTAGACAGCCGTCGCGGACGAAGAGGGGAAGATCGTCAACGACGCGATCGGGATCAGATGACGCTCACAGCTGAAAGTGGCGCGGGCGCCGCTTCTCAGCCGGCCGCAGCAGCTGCTGCCGCGGGTGTAGATCGTCGGGAAGATCGCGACCGGGGACCTCGCCACCGCACTCCTGCACTGGATCTGGCGCAAGCTATGCCACTGGTCGAGCGTGCACTTCAGGTTCTGGAGCGGCGTGCCGTTCAGCCCCAACTGGGACTGCTCAAGTCCACGATGCTGCAGCTTGATCCAGCCTTCAGCGAGCGCGCTTACGGATGCGGCTCATTCTCCGAGTTTGTCGAGCGGCTGAAGAAGGCTGACTACATCAATGTCAGTGGAACCGGTGGACGCTACATTATCGAGCGCAAGGCAACAACTGCGATCGAAACGCCGGAGCCCGAAGAAGCGATTCCATTGCTCCGTGACGTGCTCGAACTCCACCGGCTCGAGATGGAGGAGGGGGTCAACTCCGACATGATGCTGGAATGGATGAAGGCAGAAAACCCCGAATTCGACCCGGCAAGGTATGGATTCCAGCAGTTCGCGGAGTTCCTCAACTTTGCGCAGGACAAAACCGTAGTTCGCGTCGAACCCACGAAGATCGTTTGACTGTCTTCCTTGGAGCCGAGTTCTACCCACCGGCACCTCCATCTCGTGAAGAAGAGCCAATCATGAGCGAGTATGACGAGAAGCAGCCAATCGTGCCTGGCCAGCCGAGTATTTTCGAGCCTACGCCGCCTCCAGCGCCGGAACCTAAGCCGGCAAAGCGGCCCCGGGCAACCCGGAAGCGGACCACGAGCGGCGACAATGTCGGCAATACTGCCCCGAGAGCAACGACGAAAAAGCGAACTACGCGGAAAAAACCGCCAACGACATAAACTCGGAGCCGTCGATATGATCGAAAGACATCTGATGCCAGGAGCGCCCGCACCTCGCGGGCCTTACTCACACGCGGTGCGAGCGGGGGACTTTATTTTCGTGTCCGGCATGGGACCCATCGATCCTGCAAGCAACGAGTTCTCATTTGGCGACATCCAGCACGAAACCAGACTTGTTCTCAACAACATAAAGCGGATTCTCGAGGGTTGCGGAGCTTCGCTCGCCGATGTTGTCCAGTGCCGGGTCTTCCTTGAGGATCGGAACGACTTTCAGGCGATGAACCAAGTTTACGCCGAATTCTTTGGAGACGCGAAACCGGCTCGAACGACCGTTCAGGTAGTCCTTCCGGCTGAGCGGATGAAGGTGGAGATTGACTGCATTGCCTGGAAGCCCAAGGCGTAGTACCTGGAAAGTTCTTAGTCGGTCTAATGCATTTCCCTGAGATTGACGATAGGACAAACACGCGGTCGCAAGACCGCGTAGCACACGATGTCCTTGCGCACTGTGGCTGGTACAGGCACGGATTCCGCGCGGCGCAATCTCTGGCGAAAGCCCGGGCTCCTGGCTGTCGTTATCGGTACGCTGGGCTGGGGGAGCTACGGCTGGTTCCCCGGAAGACCTTACACCGGGCCGCCAGTCGGCGATCCCTGTACGGCTGAGGCCTCTCTCGGATGGTTTCCGGAATGTGAACCGGCGAAACTTGATGTTCGCCGGCTTGCGTTCTATGGACGACGGGCGAGAGCAATCGACAGCCGTTCGCCGGTGTTCCTCACCGAAATCCTATATCTCGCGCCTGATGTTGCGGAATATAGCCGCGGCCGGTTCCTCGTCGTCGTCGTTACTCTGCTTGCGATCACTATATTTTTTGGCGTGCGGTGGCGCTGGACCCGCCGGGAAAAACTGCTGTCCCGGCAACTGCGGGCCGAGCAGGAGAGGTGGGCTCTTGCGGTCGCGGCCAACCCTGATGCGCTCTATGACGCGGATCTGACAACCGGCGAAGTTTTCCGGTCGAACGGCTGGAGCAAGATGCTCGGTTACGCCGAGTCCGAGGTCGGACCGACAATAAACAGCTGGAAGAGTCTGCTGCATCCTGACGACGCCGTCACAGCTTTAAAGCGGTTTGAGACACACCTTCAGGGAGAAACCGACTATTACGAAGCCGAATACAGAATTCGGCACAAAGACGGGAGCTGGCTGTGGATTCTTGATCGGGGGAAGGCCCACTTCGATGAGAAGGGGGCCCCGACACGTCTGGTGGGGACTCTTGCAAACATCACGTGCAGAAAGCAGACCGAAGAAGCGCTTCGGGCCAGTGAAGCGAGGTTCAACGCATTCGTATCTCATACACCGGCACTGACCTTCATCAGGGATCAGCACAGCCGCCTGTTGTATATCAATGGTGGATTGCTCCAACTCTGGGAGCGAGGACCCGAGCACTGGATCGGTAAAAGGTATGAGGACCTGTTTCCGGTCGAGTACGCGGAAAGGTATCGTCAGGCAGATCTCGCGGTACTGAAGGCGGGTCGCTCGATCGAGGTGGTTGAGCAGATACTGCTCCCCGATGGAACTACCAGGCAGCTTCTCACCTGCAAGTTTCCGTTCGCGGATGAATCTGGAAAGACTCTCATCGGCGGCGTTGCGCTCGATATTACCGATCGCAAGCGAGCCGAGCAAGCGCTCCGGGAAAGTGAACAACGACAGTCACTCGCACTGGAGGCAGCCGACCAGGGCCTCTGGGATATGAACCTGACGGACGGAGTCGCCTACGTCAACGAACGATACGCGGCTATGCTCGGGTACAAACGCGAGGACCTGCCGTCCGGGCTCGAAGGAATCTTTGACCTGATGCACCCTGAGGACAGAGACTACGTCAGGCAGCAGGCGATGGATTACATCGACCGTCGGCGGCCGGATTACCGTGTAGAGTTCCGCCTGAGACATGCCGACGGCTCATGGCGCTGGATACTGTCCCAGGGACAACTCGTTGAACAAGTCGTTGACGGTGCGCCGCTTCGAATGGTCGGCACGCACATCGATATTACAGAACGGCGCGAGTTCGAGGAACGGCTGCGCCTCGCGAAGGAAGCAGCCGAATCAGCGACACGCACCAAGAGCGAATTTCTGGCGATGATGAGCCATGAGATTCGCACTCCGCTGAATGGCGTCCTTGGAATGACATCTCTGCTGCTGGAAACAGACCTGAACGACGATCAGTGCGAGTATGTTTCGACGATCCGGGGCAGTGGCGACGCACTACTGAGCGATCATCAATGACATTCTGGACTTCTCCAAGATCGAAGCCGGACGCTTTGAGCTGGAAAAGATCGACTTCGATCTGCGTTCGGTGGTGCGAGAGGCTCTGGATCTGAATGCAGAAAGTATTCATCGGAAGAATCTGGAACTGCACGCTGATATCGACGCGAGCGTTCCTGCCCGCGTAACCGGTGACCCCGGACGGGTTCGTCAGGTCCTCCTGAACTATTTGTCGAATGCGGTGAAGTTCACCGAGGCCGGCAGCATACACCTTCGAGTGTTCTCGGAGGGTGATTCCGGGCTCATACGGTTTTCGGTCACTGATACCGGAATTGGAATTCCGGACGAATACCAGGCGAGGTTGTTCTCTCCGTTTACTCAGGCTGACAGCTCGACGACTCGTCGATATGGGGGCACCGGCTTAGGACTCGCGATCTGCAAGAGATTCGCGACGCTGATGGACGGCGAGGCAGGGTTCGACAGCGAGGACGGTGTCGGAAGTACGTTCTGGTTCACCGCCCGGCTGGAGCGCGCCGGATCCGCCGACACACATAATCTCGATATACCGTCACTCGCAGGCGCGCACGTCCTCATCGCCGACGCGGACGCATCCAGCTGCTGCGCCATGGCGGAGCAACTCAGGTCGGCAGGTGTCGCACTCAGCGTCGCGCACTCCGGTGATGAAGCACTTCGGATGCTGAAAGCCAATGATGGCTCCGAATTCGACTCGGCCATCGTTGATGCCGATTTGTCAGGATCATATGAGACGACTCTGGCGGAGGCGGTTCGAAAGGACCCCTCGCTGTCGCTGCTTCCTCTCGTACTGATCACTTCCACGGTGGATCATCAGACAAGGCAGGATGCGGAGGCTCTCGGCTCCGCTGTTTGCGTCAGCAGGCCCGTAAAACAAAGGCAGCTAATCCACGCTATCGCGTCGTCAATTGAACTACAGCAGTCGAAAACGACTTCGGGCAATTCGACTCGTAAGGGGGTGTTCAATTGCCGGGTTCTCGTCGCTGAAGACAATCGCACGAATCAGAGAGTGGCTCGACTTATGCTCGAGCGCCTTGGTTGCCGAGTCGAGTCCGTTGGGAACGGACGTGATGCGGTGAACGCGGCCGCATCCAGTCACTACGATCTCGTTCTGATGGATTGCCAGATGCCGGAGCTCGACGGTTACGAGGCGACGACCGCCATCCGCGCCGCAGAGGCACAATCTGGACGCCGGGTGACAATCGTTGCCCTTACCGCGAATGCTCTCGAAGGCGACCGCGAAAAGTGTCTGACCGTGGGAATGGATGACTACATCCCAAAACCGGTGAGTGTGGACGCGCTTGAAAAAGTCCTGCGGCAGTGGATCAAAGCTGACGGCCGAACGACTACCAGTGCGTCAGAGATCCATCAGGACGAACAAACACATCTCGGCGACCCGGCACTGTCACCTCACTAAGCTTCTTCAGCAGCTTCGGCTCGAGCGTCACGCCGAGACCAGGACGTTCGTTATACAAGGCTCTGCCTTTCGCAAAGTCGAGGCATTCCGGCAGGTAGTCGAATCGTTCTGCCGCCGTAGTTGTACTCCATGATCACGGGCCCGGGGAATGTGGACAGGCAGTTGACCAGCGCGGCAGTGGAAATCGGACCGGTGAAATGCGGGAATGATTCCGACTGCGTGTGTCTCGCAGAGCGCGGCGATCTTCATCATCTCGGTGATGCCACCGACGTTTGGTAGGTCGCGCGGATGTAAGTCGATATCGTGATTCTCGACCAGGCGGTTAAAGTCCCAGCGCTGGCCCCACTCCTCGCCGTGCGTCAAGGGCACCGTCGTCATCTGACGCAGCTTCGGGATGTCCTGCCGTGCGTTCTCGTCGCGAACCGGGTCTTCGACGAAATAGGGTTCGATATTCCTCGATCAGCCGGCACGCGCGCATGGCGTCTGAATAAGTCGAATCGCTGGTGGAAATCGATGCACCAGTCGCCGTTCGGTCCGACGCCTTCGCGCAGCGTCCTTGCAATCCTGCGCGACCTTGCGCAACGCGCTCGTGTGTGTTGAAGTCGCCGCCGACTGCGGTATCCGCCTGCGCCCATGCGAAACGCCCGGTAACCGGCTTCCATCGTCGCCCGGGCACGATCCCGGAGCGGCATTCGCCTTCGCCAGCCGTGCGCCGGGCATATCCGGCCGTGGCGTAGCACTCGCAGGTAGTTGCGAACGGCTGCCGCCGAGCAGCTCGTGCACCGGCAAGCCGAGCGCCTTGCCCTTGATGTCCCACAGCGCCAGATCGAGAGCGCCGAGCGCGTGCACCTTCTCGCGCCCGGGCGGATAGAACCAGGCAATGTACATCTCCTGCCAAATCGCTTCGATCTGGAAGGGGTTCTTGCCGATCAGAGTGCCTGCGCACTGCTCGAGCGTGTCATTCGGGCGCCGCCTTCGCCGATGCCGGTGATCCCGATGTCGGTCTCGACCGTGACGACCATGTTGCTCTGGTTGAAGAGCTGGTTCAGGTCAGGCGGCTGCTAGATGCGGACGCGCGTGATCTTTGCCTTCGGCAGTGAGGCCTCGATCGCCAGGGGAGCAGCGGCAGCGACCGCGAGTGACTTCAGGAAGTCTCGACGAAACATGGTTGCGCACGCATTGTATCGAATCACTCCATCCGAAGCGCACCGGCGTAACCTGTCATCTCGAGATAACCGCGTCCGGTTCTCGATCCGCTGGTCTCGACGGCCCCTTCCCAGTATTGGGGCGATGTCCCGGTCCTACCGACGAGTTCCTGCGAAGCCAGACGAGTGCTCACAAGACAGTCAATCGCCAGCGACGGAAGACGGACGCTCCACTCAATCGGATACTGCGCTTTCGTAGCGGGGCTCGTCCACGTCTTCAACGGAACCAGCTGGAAGCTGCGAAGAGGAAGATACTGACTCTTCCCGGACGCATCGATGTACGTTCCGGACGATGTCGGCTCGACGCTGCCATTTTTGCGACGGAGCCGGTAAAGCATTAGCTCCGATCCGTCATCGAACTGCAAACTGAACCAGTCCCATCCCGCCATATCGGATTCCATAGAGTGAGAGAAAAACTCATGATCCATCCAGGAGAGCCCTTCGACGGAGAACGTCTCACTCCCGAGTTTGAGGGTGCCGCGCGTCTGAAGGCGCGTCAGGGAAATATAGTGAGAGGCTCGTCCGGCTCCCACCGACTTCTGACTGATCCCGTTCTGGCCATGGATCACGGGCGGTTTAGCGGAATGCAGCATCACGTCGTATGAGAAATTGTCCCCGATGGCAACCAGATGCTGGTCCGTATCGTTGGTCCATTTGACACTCCAGTTCCCGTTCCATACAACTCGCCGAGTCGCATCGACCCCGGCGAGACCTGCGCCGCTTCGATTATGCGCTCTGTGCTGACGAACTTCCCGCGATCGATGTCGCTGAGTGCAAGGTGCGCCATCCAGACGTCCCGGATATCCCACACGTTTGCTCCCGCCGGAAGCTCTGGCTCAAGCGCATGCCGGAAGAATGTCAGTTCGAAGCCGAACTTGCGCCCGTCAGCCGAACGTAGATTACCCGTGTAATACCACCATTCCGTACGAAATTCGGGATGACTGAAGTGATCGCGCGGGAACTGATACTGATAACCGGGCAGCGCAAGCCGGAAAGCCCCACCAGCAGCGACAGGTCCGAGGACGAGCAACGCGCAAAGAGGAAGAAATCTATTCCTCATGCACTACCTCGATCGGGATTTAGCCGGGTCGCCACCCTGGCCGGATAGAGCGCACTGAGTACGGTCGCACCGAATACAACCGACAACGCCCCGATCAGGACAGCGACAGGCCAGTGGAACTGAATTGTCCAGCCGAATGACTGCTTGTTGATGACGAAGATCAACAACAGCGAGAGAAGGATTCCAAGTCCGAATCCGGCGATGTTGGCCAGCAATCCAAGCAGGCCGGCCTCGAACAATATGAGTCCGCGGATCTGACCGGTCGCGCCGCCCAGGAACCGCAGCAAACCGAACTCCCGTCGACGGTCGATAACAAGTGCCAGCAATGCTCCTGCGACGCCCATAATCGCGACGACAACAGCAACGCCCTCGAGCGCATAGGTAATTGCGAAGGTGCGGTCGAAGGTCTTTATCGCTTCCTGCCTTAGCGTGCGGTTGGTCAGCACCAGGACGCGGCGTCCGGAAAGGGCCTGTTCCACCGCGCGCTTACCTTCGTCGATCGATATGCCGGGTCGAAGGTAAACAGCCATATTGGAAGGCGCCGGATCGGGCAGATACTTCAGCAGCGTGCGCCGGTCTACGAGGACGTACCCGCGTTCACTGGCATAGTCGGCGTAAATATCGAGTACTCGTAGTCGTGCGTGATGGCCGCCAAGCCTGAGCGTCAGAACATCGCCCGCGTGGACGTTGTGTTTGTTCGCGAATGGCTCGCTGACAATTGCGGTATCTGGCTTCGGAAACAAGCTCACGGAAGGCATCCCGTCCTGATGCGAATGCGCGGTTTCCGAACCGCGATTGCACCCGCGAATCGCCGGCTGCCAGTGTTGCGGGCTGGCCTTCATAGGTAATCGGGTAAGCGCGAACGAGATCGACCGCCTCGATGTCAGGCAGCCCGCGCAGACGGTCGGCCGAGTCCGCCGCCATCGTCGGATGACGGTCCGCACTGGCCGGACCCGCCGGCCTGACAAACAGGTCCGCGTTCAGCCGTTCGTCCATCCACAACAGGACGGTCTGCCGGAAACTGCCGACCATGATTCCGACCGCCGCTGTCATCGCGATCGCCGTAGCCAAAGCCCCGGCGAGCACGGAGGTCCGTCGAAGCGACCCGACGATACTGCGGCTCGCAAGCAAGCCTTCGACACCGAACAGACTTCTCATGGCGGACGATGTTAGCCGGGAGAACATTGCAACCAGCGGAGAGATCCCAGCCGCGAGCGCGCCGATCAAACACACAGCCGCAACGTAGCCGTAGACAGGCTTTCCAGCGACCGCCGGCTGACGTGAAGCGAGCGCGGCCGTCACGAGCAGCACGGCTGCAATCAGCAAATTCCTGCCCACGTGGATGCGCGCCTCATGCTCAACTCGACCACGCCCCATAGCTTCAGCAGGAGGAATCAGGGCGGCCGACCATGCGGGACCGAAAGCCGAAAACACAGACACGCCCGCACCCATTGCGATAGCGAACAAGGCAAGCATCGGTGTCAGCGCAACCTCACCGGGACGGCTGCTCACATAAAGCGCATCGACAGTGGTTGCGATGAGGCGAACAGCGCTGGCCGCAAGCACGCGACCCAGAATGATGCCGACCACGCCACCGAGCACTCCGAAACAAAGTGCCTCTCCGAGAAATGCCGTAAGGACACCGGCACGAGTTGCCCCGAGCGCGCGCAAGATCCCGATCTCGGTCCGCCGACGCACAACGGACACCGAGATGGTGTTGTAAATCAGAAATGCTCCGACGACCAGGGCGATGTAGCTAAGAACGCGGAGATTCCAGCGGAACGCCGCAAGCATGCGGCGGTTCTCCTCAGTTCGGGAGCCAAACGGACTTACGACGGCCTGACTGCCGGCTGCATCCTGGACGGCACGCTCGACCTCACGCGCGTTGAGGCCCGGAGCCATCTCAACCAGGATTCGATCGAGTGAGCCCGAAGTGCGATGCAAGGCCGCGGTTGCTCCGCCGAGGTCCATCGCAATCACGTCGCCCGCTGAATCGGGCAGCAGACCCCCAACCGTAAACTCTGCCTCGGTGTCGTTCAACAGCAGCCGGACATGGTCGCCCACACGCCAACCGAGGGTCTGTCCGGCCCAAACTGAGTCATGCGAAGGCAGTTTTACGTCTTGCTGCTTCGCCGGCCCAGAGGTCTGGTCCGGGATATTCGTGTCAGCAAGCACGTCGACGCCGATAAATGGCACTGTTTTTCCGGGGCTAACAACCGTTGCATAGTCCTCGATCCGAGGCCGCAGCTTAAGCGGATACGGCAAGATTGCAAGTCTGGTCAGCACAGCGGGCCCGATACCGCCGTCCGCGGTGACTTCAAAATCGGCGTGTCCGGTGAGTGTTTCTACAGAAGATTGAAACGAACCTGCGGCGGCGTCGCCGGCAAGCTCGATCGCAAGCACGACCGCGACGCCCAGCGCGACAGCGAGCAGCGTCAATGAGGTTCGAATCGGATCTTTACGAAGCGGTCGAACAATCAGCCGGCTAAAGATGGTGAAGTACGACATTCACTCTCCACGCGGCCGTCACGCATCTTGACGATCACGTCCGCAATACTGGCTGCTTCCGCGGAGTGCGTTGCGATCAGAATGGCCGTACGTCTCTCGTTGCAGAGCCGCCGCAGGAGCTCGAGGATGCGGTCGCCGGTAGCGCTGTCGAGATTTCCTGTAGGCTCATCTGCCAGCAGCAACAACGGCTTGTGGACCAGCGCTCGGGCGATTGCTACGCGCTGCATCTGCCCGCCCGAAAGTTGATACGGCATTCGTGACGCAAACTCCTCGACGCCGGCATCGCGCAGACTCGCGAGCGCCCGTTGCCTGACACCCGCGGACTGGCCGGCGAGCATCAACGGGAGTTCTACGTTCTCGGCAACGGTCAGCGTAGGCATGAGCTGAAATGACTGAAAGACAAAACCGATTCGCGTCCGCCTGAGCCGCGTGAGTCCGGAATCGTCGAGAGTCGACGTAATAACACCCTCTATCGACACCTCCCCCGAAGTTGGAAAGTCCATCGCGCCGGCCATGTTTAGCAGGGTCGACTTCCCGCAGCCGCTTCGGCCGACCAACGCAACCAGTTCTCCCGACTCCGACTTCGAGCGACACCCCGTCCAGTGCGCGTACCGGCACACCTTCGGACGTATAGTCCTTGACCACGTTACGAACCGAGAGAATCGAAGGCAAATGCGTCCCTGTCAGATGAGATGCCAGCAGATGAGCTTCAGCTCTGTCATTTCCTGAATCGCGTATCGTGGACCTTCCCGCCCGACACCGCTGTGCTTGACGCCGCCATAGGGCATATGGTCGGCGCGGAATGTCGGAACGTCGTTGATCAGGACTCCACCGGCTTCGATCCGGCGAGCCGCAGTGAAGCCATCAGTAAGGTTGTTGGTGAAGATGCCCGCCTGCAGACCGTAATCGCTGTCATTCACCAGGGCGACGGCCTCATCCAGCGACTTATAGCGATTTACGATGACAACCGGACCGAACGCCTCACGGCACGATACCTCGGCTTCGGAGCTGACGTCAGCCAGTATCGTGGGCTCGACGACAGCACCCTTACGTTTTCCGCCAGTGACCAGCCTCGCGCCGCGGTCAACGGCATCCTGGATCCACTGCTCGACCCGCTCTGCTTCCTGTTCCGTGATCATTGCGGAAAGGTCAGTGCTCTCGTCGAGCGGAGGTCCGATCCGGAGCTTGCGGGTCGCTTCGCACATTCGGTGAGTAAACTCATCCGCGATTGCTTCGTGTGCATAGATTCGCTGGACCGAGATGCAAACCTGTCCGGCATAAGCAAATGCGCCAAATGTACACCGCTTAACGGCAAATTCGAGGTCGCAGCCGGGCTCCACGATCACAGCCGAGTTACTGCCGAGTTCCAGCGTCAGTCGCTTCAGACCGGCCTGATCGCGAAGCTTCATTCCAACAGGCACACTGCCTGTGAAGGTGATCATCGCGATGTCCGGGTGCTGAGCCAGATGCGAACCGATCGCGCCGCCGCTGCCGGTTACCACGTTGTAGGCGCCCTCAGGAGCACCTGCTTCTGCAACCGCTTCCTGCAGCCGCAACGCCGTGAGTGGTGTCGCCGATGCCGGCTTATGTACCACCGCGTTCCCGCCCGCCAATGCCGGACCCAGCTTGTGCATCGTCAGATTCAGCGGGAAATTGAACGGCGTAATCGCGGCGATGACACCCAGTGGTTCGCGCACCGTCATAGCCATTCGGCCCTTACCGCCCGGAGCCGCGTCCATCGGGACAACCTCGCCCTGAAGCTTTCGCGCCTCTTCAGCCGAGGCTATGAGTGTCTGTAAGCAACGTTCCGCCTCGCCCCGGGCATCCCGGATCGGCTTGCCGGCTTCCGACGCGATGATTCGCGCGAACTCGGGCACATCACGTTTTACAGACGGCGTGAATACGCCAGAGCAGGTCCGCACGCTCTGCGTTGGTAAGCACAGCCATCGCTCGAGCGCCATCCCGAGCCTTCGCGACCGCCCGATCCACGTCATCCGGCGTAGCCACCGGAACGCGGCCGACTTCACTGCCGTCCCACGGGGACCGGACGGCAACAGTTTCTTCCGTATGAGGCATACTTCCACTATGGGGCCTTTTAACCGCGTAATCGCGGCACTGTGCGTTTGTGCGCCGATCATCTGCGCTGCGGCGGCACCTCCGTCGATACCCCTCTCCGAATACAAGACGCGGCGGCAGGCCCTCAGGAATGCAATTGGCGACGGCGTCACGATTTTGTTCGGTGCCGTGGAGTCAGAAGGCGGCGAACTGCGAAACGGCTTCTTCCAGGACGAGGACTTCTATTATCTGACCGGATGGCGCGAACCCGGCGCGATTCTCGTGATAACACCCAGAACCGAAGCTCTTCTGATCCCGCGCCGGGATCCGGTGCAGGAACGCTGGACAGGACCAAAGGCCGCTCCGGGCGACAACGAACATCACCGAAGTCACTGGCTTTGAGACCGTACTTCCGTCGGAAGCGTTCGAAGCGAAGCTGCCGGAATGGCTGGAGCAGGCTCGCGTAGTCTACACCCTTCCGCGGAGCACGGATGAGTTGAAGCGGGTGGCCCCGCTCCGGGAAATCAGGAGCGCGGACATGCCCATCGCACGGTTGCGTATGGTCAAGTCACCGGCCGAAATCGCGGCAATTCAGTTCTCGACCGACATAACGATGGACGCGCATCGGGCCGCCTGGCGAGCGATCGGCGCCGGGAAACCCGAATATGAGATCGCCTCCGTGATGACGAGCGTTTACTTCCGCAATGGCTGCGAACGTAACGCCTATTCACCGATCGTGGGTTCCGGCCCGAATGCTGCAATCCTGCACTATTCAAAGAACCGCCGCCGGCTCGACAGCGGCGAACTGGTGCTGATGGATGTCGGCGCCGAGTGCGCAATGTACGCTACCGACATCACCCGAACCGTGCCGGTGAACGGCAAGTTCACTGACCGTCAGCGTGAGCTGTACAACGTAGTCCTTGGAGCGCAGAAGGCCGCACTGGCCGCCGTTAAGCCCGGTGTCATGCTCGGCAGCCGCAGGAACGTAGCCGGGCTTCAAAAGATCGCTTACGACTACATCGACTCACATGGCAAAGACCTGCACGGCGATTCGCTTGGAAAGTACTTCATCCACGGTCTCGGTCATCATGTCGGTCTCGATGTGCATGATGCATACGACCCGAGTCTCCCGCTGGAGCCGGGAATGATCATCACGCTCGAGCCTGGAATTTACATTCCTGAAGAAAACATCGGAATCCGGATCGAAGACATGGTTCTTGTCACAAAAGATGGCGGAAAGCTTCTCAGCGCAGAACTGCCGCGGGAACCTTCCGAAATCGAGAAGTTTATGTCGGCCGCGCGCAAAGCAATCGAAATAAGTGGCATTGAAACGGCAGAGCCGACTTACTCCCGGCTATATCGCGGTCCTTGCTGCTGCATTCGTAATCTCCGTCGCTGCCGGCTGGCTGCCTCTGGCGACTCGCATGGATCGCGAGGCCTACGACGCGATGACGCGCTCCGAGCCTCCGCCGCCCCGAACTGCTCAATGCGTGGTAGTGGCAATTGATGAGCGCACAATAACCCAAACCGGAGGCATGCGGAATATTCGAACGACGCTTGCCTCGGCGCTTCACTCCATTGCAGCGGCCAACCCGGCCGTGGTGGCGATTGATATCATCCTGTCTGAACCGGGTGATCACGATGAGGATCAGCGACTGGCCGACGCTCTTCACAAGGTTCCGAACGTGATTCTCGCAAGTGATCTTGTACCCGATTCAGGAGCATGGGAAAATCCACTGCCTGCGTTCCGGGACGCGGCGAAAGCAGTTGGACACGTGCACGCGGCGCCAAATCCAGTCAGCAGGGTATTACCGCTGGAACTGGTCAGCGGACATGATCGTCGCTGGGCGATGGCCCTCGAAGCCGTACGTCTGAAGCTGCAGGTTCAGATAACGGAATCGCCGCGCGACATCGACGTAGGGGGCACGGTCATACCCGCGAGGCGCCAGGATTCCAGGCTAATGTATATTCGCTACCGCGAGGGTGTTCCGCTGGTCTCGATGGCGGATATTCTCAAGGACGCCAGCGTCGCTGAGCGACTCAGGGGCAAGGCCGTGTTCATTGGAGCAACGGCGCAGACAGTCGCCCGCGACCGGCTGGTAACTCCGCTCGATCGAATGATGAGCGGGGTCGAGATCCACGCTCAGGCTTTCGAGACGATCCTTGGGCGCGACTTCCTTACGCCGGCATCGCTGACGCTGGTAGTTGTAGTCTGCCTGATGTTCGTAACAATTTCTGGCACGGTCTTCTCGGCTCTGACGGGCTGGAGCGCATATGCCAGCGCCGCGGTGATCCTCGCGGGTGCGCACGCTCTGCCCTATATAGCGTTCCGGAACGGTATTATTCTGCCTTACCTCGCGACCTTGTTTGCGGCGTGGCTCTCGACTGTCGGTGCCGCCGCGTGGCAGTATTTCGTCATTCGCCGGCAATTGATTAGAACAGAGTCGGACAAGCAGCGGTATCAGCAGGCGATTCACTTCGTGACACACGAGATGCGGTCGCCACTGACGGCAATCCAGGGCTCAAGCGAATTGATGGGTCGCTATGCGCTCACCGAGGAGAAGCGGAAACAGATGGCGCAGATGATCAATAACGAATCGAAGCGCCTCGCCAAAATGATTCAGACATTCCTGGATATTGAGCGCCTCACAGATGGGCAGATGGAGATCAAGCAAGAATCCTTCGATCTTCGTGAGGTACTCGAAAGTTGTGTCGACCGAGCTCGGACTCTCGCCGAGCGGAAGAACATTCGAATTGAGTTCGATTCCGTGCAGCATCCCCGCAATCTGCGCGGTGACCGGGAGCTTATGGAATACGCGGTCTACAATCTGCTCACAAACGCGGTAAAGTACTCGCCGGCCGAGACTCTCGTCACGACCTCCGTCCAGGCCAATGGCTCTGAGATCCGCGTCATCGTGCAGGACCAGGGAATGGGAATGGACGAGAAAGAGCTGCGAAATATCGGCCGCAAATTCTACCGCACTCGCAAGGCCGAAGCATCAGGGGAAGCAGGAACGGGAATCGGCCTCTCACTCGTTCAGCAGATCGTTGCACACCACCATGGGCGCATGGAAGTTCAGAGCAAGCCGGGTGCAGGCTCGTGTTTTACGATGGTGTTGCCGTTCGTTTCTGGTTAACTGCTTGACACGTTTGTTAGTTGTAGAAGACGATAATTCCGTTCGTAACACCGTCGTTACGTTCCTCGAACTGGAGAACTTCAACGTGGACTCCGTCGCCTCCACGCGTGAAGCCCTCAGCAGACTCCAGAAAGAGCGATATGACATCGTACTCTCGGACATTTACCTGGATGAGCGCACCGGACTCGATGTCCTTGAGTCCGCGAAGTCCGCGAATCCAGACTGCCAGGTGATCCTGATGACCGGCCGCGGCACGATGGAGACTGTCATGCGCGCCACGGCTGGCGGTGCTTTCGACTACATCGCCAAACCATTCGAACTCGACAAGTTGCTCGATACGATTCACCGTGCCCAGGAGAGCCTGAAGCCGAGCGACGAAGAGAATCCGGATGAGGAAGTCGAAATCGACGACCTCCCCGAAACAGAAATGATCGCCAGCTCGGCGGTCATGGTGGAGATCTACAAAACGATCTCGCGGATCGCGCCGCTGGACGTTACCGTGCTGATCCAGGGCGAAACCGGCACTGGCAAAGAGCTGATTGCGCGGATGATCCACCGGTACAGTCCGCGGGCCGAGCGGCCGTTTGTTGCGGTTGACTGTGGCGCGATCGCACCCACGCTGGTAGAAAGCGAGCTTTTCGGAGCGCTTCGAGGCGCCTATACAGGAGCAGACCGCGACCGCATCGGCTACCTGGAGGCGGCGAACCACGGCACCGTGTTCCTCGACGAAATCGGCGAGATCGACATGGCTTTTCAGCTGAAGCTTCTTCGATTTCTCCAGGAGCACGAGATTCGACCCGTCGGTTCTACCACGGCCGCGGGCGATCGATGTACGCGTGATTGCGGCCACGAACAAGGATCTCTCGAAGCTGGTTGCGGAAGGCAAGTTCCGGGAAGATCTTTGGTATCGCCTCAACACGGTGCCGATTGAGGTACCTGCCGCTGCGCGACCGGCACGGCGATATCCCGCTGCTCGCGCAGTATTTCGCCGACCGTTCGAAAGTGCGTTTCGGAACTGAAGGGAAGCTGACCGAGTCTGGGGTTCGTGCGCTGTCGGAGCATACCTGGCCTGGCAATGTCCGGCAAATGCAGCACCTCATCGAACGGCTGTGCATTCTTGCACCCGCCGGCAGGATCGACGAAGCGGCCGTTCGGTCGGCGATGAACACCGTGCCAAAGGACGGAGAGCCCGGCGGGGGCGGGGAAACGTCTGGCGGATGCAGAAACCGAACAAATCCGCAGAGTTCTGGCCGCCGCGAAACGGAAACAAGAGCCGCGCAGCGCGAATTCTTGGCATTGAGCGAAAGACGCTGTACCGCAAGCTCGAACGCATGGGCCTGCATGACAGTAATTCGCCGGACAAAAAGTAAAGATTTCTCTTTCAATTTTGCTCGAACAGACTTAGAATTTTCTCGGGTTGATCCCGCGTTGGAGGATTAAATCTATGTTCGAGAGCCTCGACGATACCATGAAGCGTGACGAAAACGCCCAGAGCACCAGCAAGGAGCGAATGCTCAAATACATCGCTTATGCTGCGGTTTCTGTCCTGGCGTTCGGAGGCCTGTTACTCGGCGTTCACGCCTTGAGCTAAAAGGACTTAGCTCGAAAATCCGCGACCCGAATCGGGGCAGCGAGCCATTGATTAAGCCGCCTTGAGACGAACCGTGCCCACTCATTCGGAGTGATCGCCCCGATAGTTTTTGGCGGCTTGTGGCAGCTATGCCGCGGAAGTCCTGCCCCCGCGGCACGTCTTCGGCAAGGGTTCTTACTGCGGCTGGGCTTGAGGTGCGCCCGTACTGATGTGTGCGACCAGGCGAGGTGCCTCGCGCGGAACGATGATCCAGGCCGCTATGTACCCCAATACTAGTGGCGGGAAGCAGATTGCGCAAACCAGCCAGATGAGGCGGACAAGCGTGGAATCCACTGAGAGATACTGCGCCATTCCGCCGCACACGCCCGCAATCTTTTTGTCATAAATCGAAAGCGTGAGCCGCTGATTCGGAGCCGGGCTGAACACCGCGCTTCTGACGCCTGTTGCCGCTCCACACCGCGAACAGTACGCGACACCATCATCGAGTAAAACACCGCATTTTGTGCAGTACACTTTGCCCTCCATTGAGACAGTACGAAAGGGAGGGAGAAAAGTTCGGAACCACCAGCCGGCCCCTTAGTAAGTTAGTGCTTGATCTGTGCGCGTCGAACGGGCGGCGGGGCCGGGCTACTGGTCGTCACGGCGCTGACGGGAGCAGGGGCTACACTACCTTCGGGCTTTGGACGGCCGGGGGCAGCTGCAGCGGAAGAAGCGCTTCCGACACGGTGCAAATTCGCAGCCATCTTTGCGGCGGCGGCCTCGCGCGCGGCTGCGGAGATCTCGATTTGGTTGGCCACCTGGTGTGCGCCAGCCGATTTAGCCATACGCGTGGCCGAGCCTTTGTGTTGCACCACGGAAGTCTTTCCCGTCAGGGTTGCCACTCCGGCTTTCACACGAATCTGAATTCCGTCGCTGGCAAGCTTCGATCTGCCTAATCGCATTCGGAAGTCACTCTCGATCTGTGAGTCGGTCCTTCCTGCATTTGCGACCGCGGCCGGCTTGGCCGCAGCATTCACCGTGTTCGGCAGCATAACAACGATGAGTAGAGAAGTAATCAGAGCCTTCCGCACGTATGATGAGTGGGAGCAAGGCATGAAAACTCTCACGCTCGCTTTCCTTCTCGCGGCCGCACTCGGCAACGCGGCGACATTCAACGATGTAGTCTTTGCCGAGCGGCCTGATGGCAATCTCACACTCGATGCGTCCGTGCCCGATGGTTCCGGACCATTTCCAACCGCGATCATCGTTCACGGAGGAGGCTGGGTGAACGGGACCAAGCGCAGCTATGTCACGCCACTGTTTCCGGTGCTGAGCGATGCCGGGTACGCGTGGTTTTCGATCAACTACCGGCTCGCACCCGCACATCGCTTCCCGGATCAGGTGCAGGACGTCTCCGAAGCGATCCAGTGGGTGAAGCTGCACTCGAAAGAATACAAAGTAGATTCGACCAGGATCGCGTTAATCGGCGAGTCCGCAGGAGGACATCTCGTCTCGTGGATCGGAGTCACGCAGCCGGAAGCGACGCTCGCAGTCGTGGTGCCGTTCTACGCCCCTAATGACCTGCTCGGACGAGCGGAAAAATCGGGCATCAGCGAAAACGTGCAAAAGCTTCTCGGACATTGGCCCTGAATTGAACGACCAAGCAGGGAGGCTTTACGGAACGCTTCTCCGTACTACCGTGTCCAGAAAGGCTTGCCAGCGTTTCTCCTGATTCACGGGACGGCGGACACACAGGTTCCGTACGATCAGTCAGTCAGCATGCAGAAGAAGCTGAAGTCGGCCGGTGTGACTTGTGATCTCTTTACCGTGCAGGGCGGCGCTCATGGCATGGGCTCATGGGAGAAGGTCGATATTGGTTGGAAAAACTATCTGATCCAGTGGCTGCGGCAGAACATGCCGATGGTGAAATTACCGTAGTCCCGACAGTCACTCAGTCGTGGCGTGTGTCGCTCGACGAAATGCGTTTGGCCGACGCCAGCGAAATTTTACGCAAACCGTACACCGCTGACGCCGGCGACTAGGTGTCCTTCCGTGAGCCAAGTACAAAATTGGACTGCTCGCGCCAGCAATCCTGCTGCAGCAAATCTAGAATGATCGTTCCGTAACCAGGTCGGTAACCGCGAGCAATGCTCGCTGATACGGACTGTCCGGGAACTCAGAAAGCAGGGCGCGTGATCTCTCAGCAAACGAGTGCGCGCGGTCGCGAGCCCTGGTGATGCCCTTACGGCGGCAGATCATGTCGAGTACGGTGCGGAACGGAACTGTACCGTACGACCGGTCCTGAAGCACAGTCTCCACCATGGCTCGCTCAGCTGGAGAGCAATCCTGCAGAGCATAAATCAGCGGCAGCGTGACCTTGCCTTCGCGCAAATCGTTGCCCACCGGCTTGCCGAGAATCGATTCTTCGGCTGTGAAGTCGAGAACGTCGTCGATCAGCTGGAACGCCATTCCCAGATTCCAGGCGAAGTCAGCCAGCCGGGATTCGTTCTCTTCCGAACCGCCGCCGATCACAGCGCCAAGCCGCGCACAAGCCGAAAACAGGCTGGCCGTTTTGCGATCGACCAATTCCATGTAATCGGCTTCGGTGACGTCGATCCTGCCGATCCGCTCGAGCTGAATCAGCTCGCCTTCGACCATCATCTGCGTCAGCGCGATCAGGATGTCGAGCACATGGAAGTTCCGTTCGCGAAGCGCGATCTGGAACGCCTGCATGTACAGCCAGTCGCCCGCGAGAACGGAGGTGTGATTGCCCAAAAGAACGTTGGTGGAAGGTTGGCCGCGGCGGGTTTCGGCGACATCGATGATGTCGTCATGCACCAGCGTCGCCGTGTGAATCATCTCGACGACAGCGCCAAGATGAATAGCTCCCGGGGTCGACGTCGCCAACGGTTCGCGCCGAAAGCAGCAGCAGAATCGGTCGAAGGCGCTTGCCGCCGTTCCGACTGCAGATACTGGCTGATCGTCGTAACGGCATTGACCGACGCCATGGACTCCAGGTCGATCTCCCGCTCTACGCGGAGCAGATCTTCCTGCACGAGTTCCATGATTTCGCGGGCGGCGAGAGCCTCGCCGCCCTTGCTGAAGTTCATCGGCTTGAATCCCTCAGTGTAACCGATTGAGGAAAACTCGCTCGAAGTTGGCCGAGGTTTCGCGGGCGATGGTTTCGAGGGATTCATTGCGCAATTCCGCCAGCTTTTGCAGCGGTGTACACAACGTAAGACGGCTCATTCCGCTTACCTCGGTACGGCACCGGAGCAAGGTACGGGCATCCGTTTCAACCAGAATTCGATCCAGCGGTGCTTCTGTCGCGGACTGATGAACGTTTACCGCCTTAGGGTAAGTCACGACACCGGAGAAGCTCAGATAAAAGCCGAGGTCAAGAGCCTCATGCGCCTGCTCCGGACTGCCAGTAAAACAATGCATCACGCACGGCAGACCGGTCGGAGCCCAGTGCTTACGAAGCAATCCGATCGTGTCGCCCCACGCATCCCGAGTATGAATCGAGACAGGCTTTCGCGCTTCGGCTGCGATGCGCATCTGTTCAATAAAAACAGCCGCCTGCAACTTCGGATCGAACGGCTTCCAGTAATAATCAAGGCCGATCTCGCCGACTGCCACACACTTTGGATGCCGCACCAGTTCCGCGAGGTGTTTATAGTCGGCGTCGCTGACCTTTGGCGCATACTCCGGATGAATGCCGACGGTCGCATGCACCGCCTCGTATCTGTCGGCCAGCCGCAGTGCCGATTCCAGATCCGGCGGACCTTCGCCCGTTCCGATCGAAAGCAGCCGCGATACGCCGGCGTCCAGGGCGCGCTGAATCACCGCCTCGCGATCGTCGTCGAACTGCTGAGCATCGAGGTGGCAATGCGAGTCGACCAGCAGTTCACTTCAGCCGAGCACCCGGCTGAATATCTTCGAGAAAGCCGGCGAGAACGGGCGGCCCGTCGGGCAGCGATGCGGCCACGATCATGCCCTGTGACGTTATGCCGCGAAGTTTCCGCGGCTCAAGGTTCGCGACGATCACAACTTTGCGGCCGACCAGTTGCTCCGGCGTATATGCTTTCGCAATCCCGGCAACGATCGTTCGCGGCTCAGCCTCGCCGATATCGACCTTCAGATGAAGCAGCTTGTCAGCACCCTTCACGGCTTCGGCCGACTTAACCTGGCCGACACGCAGATCGACCTTACCGAAATCGTCGATCGTGATCGGACTCAGCTATCGGCGCAATGCGCTGCCGCCGCTTGCTCGGAAGCTGCAGGCTCCGGCGTTTTGCCCAGCAATGCGTTCTGTCGGGCGGTTTCCGCAGTTTCGAGTTCTTTCATTTTTTCTATTGCGTTCGCTGCGTCCAGACGCGGATAAAGCGGAACGACCTCCTGCACGCTTCTGTCCCTGCAGGCAACTGACCGCATCCAAGGTCTTCGAACCGAACCTCGGCCGAGCGGCTTCTGCATCCCAAGCAGACCCCAGATCTTTTCAGCGCTCTCCGGAAGTACCGGGATAGACCAGCGCCGTGATGATGCGCAGGCAGTCGGCTGCCGTATACAGCACGCGGTCGAGTCGCTTTTGCGACTCTTCGTCCTGTTGCTTATTCAGCTTCCACGGCTGCTCGGCAACGATGTAACCGTCGAGCCGCGCGATCAGTGACCAGATCGTTTCCAGCGCCTCGCGAGAATTCGAAAGCGTCGTAGAACTTCGCGCGTCTGGGAGACGACGTCATCAGCCGGGATCTCGACAAGCCGCCGCCGGGAATTACGCCTTTGCGGTACTGGTGGATCATGCTGAGCGTGCGGCTGGCCAGATTGCCCAGTCCGTTCGCCAGATCGGAGTTGTAGCGCGTCGACCAGCGCGTCGTAGCTGAAGCTGCCGTCCTGCCCGAACACGATTTCGCGCAGCAGGAAGTAGCGCAGAGCATCGATGCCCATCACGCTGGCGATCGGCGTCGGCGCGCACGATGTTGCCGCGCGACTTGCTCATCTTGTCGTTCTCGAACAGCAGCCAGCCGTGCGCGAAAATGCGCTTCGGCAGCGGCAGGTCCGCGGCCATCAGGAACGCCGGCCAGTAGATGGCGTGGAAGCGCACGATCTCCTTGCCGATCAGGTGCAGATCGGCCGGCCACAGATCCTTCGCCCTCAACCGCGCTCATATACGTCGATCAGCGCGTCGAACCAGACATAGAAGACGTGGTTGCCTTCGACCGGAACGGGATGCCCCACTTGATGGTGGTCCGGCTGATGGAGAGATCGTTCAGGCCCTGCTTGACGAACGCAATCACTTCATTGCGGCGGGTCTCGGGCTGAATGAAATCCGGCTGCGTCTTCGTAGAGCTCGAGCAGCTTGTCCGTGAACGCGGACAGCTTGAAGAAGTAGTTTTCTTCGGTGACGTTTCGGTCGGACGGCCGCAATCCGGGCAGGGATCGCCGGGCTTGGCATCGTTGACGTAAAGCTCGTCGTAGACGCAATACTGGCCGGTGTACGAGCCCTTATAGACGTAGCCGTTTGCCAGGCAGCGTCTGGAACAGGTCCTGCACAACTCGAGCGTGCTGCGGGCTGGTGGTGCGCTGGAAGCGGTCGATCGTGCAGGTTCGAGCTGCTCCCACTGCTTCCGGAATTCGGCCGAGATCGTGTCGGTAAAATCCTCGAGGCGTCTTGCTGCTGGCCGCGGCGGCGCGCTCGATCTTTGGCCGTGCTCGTCGGTGCCCGTGGTGAGATACGCGTCGAAGCCCTGCATGCGCTTCAGCCGCGCGATCGCATCGGCGGCGATGGTCGTGTAAGCGTGGCCGATGTGCGGCGCGGCGTTCACGTAGTAAATCGGCGTGGTGAGGTAGTACTTGCTCATTTCGACTCTGCTGGCAAGCGCTGCGGTCGTCGCCGCGATCATGATCTGTTTCAGCGGAACGTTCTGTTCCAGCGCAAGGCGCCGGCAGTCGTCGTACTCCGGCGCGAAAGCGCCGTCATCGGATAACTTCACGCGAACACGCCCATGCGCCGTATCCACCTCGATAATTTCCCGCGCGGAGCACGCGGCGTTCGGCGTGTAGATAGCGCAGACCCAGCGTCGTCGTCTCGGCGAAAATAATCCCGGCAAGCTTCTCCCGATCCTCGGGTTTCGCGATCACCGCAGCACCGTTCCCGGCCGGTTCTTCTTCATCTGTACCGGTGTAAGCGTCACGTCGAGCGCGCCCGATTCCAGCAGCCGATCCATGGCGTAGCCGAGAATCTCCGGCGTGGTGTCGTCGATATTCGCTTCGACAACTGACAACGCGTGTCGCTTCACTGGCACCGCGTGCCCTCGCCGACCAGACACGCGCAGGACATTCGCATGCTCGGGAAATCGCGATCGCCCGCGCCGTAACCTGCGAGCGCTGATGCGCATCGGCAGGCACGGTCCGAAACTGGTCGCCAGCGTCGACACCAGCGCGGCGCCCGTTGGCGTGGTGAGTTCCATTGCCGGTCCGCGTGCATACACGGGATGCCCGTCAGCAAATCCGCAGTCGCCGGAGCGGGCACCGGCAGCATGCCATGCTCGGTATTGACCGTTCCGCTGACCCGGTGTTCACGGCCCGGCGAAGATCTGCTCCACACCGAGCTCATAAAGCAGAAGCAGGCGCCGACGATGTCGCAGATGGAATCGACCGCGCCGACTTCATGGAAGTGGACCTTCTGCGATGGTCGTAGCGTGCATGCGGGCCTCAGCTCTCGCCCAGCCGCAGAAACACCGCTTTGGCATTTGCCTTCACCCGGTCCGGAAGCAGCAGAGGAGTTATCAATAATTTTGTCGATGTGATGCAGATGACGGTGTGCTTTCTGCTCCGTGGAATCGACATGGAACTTTGTCGCCGCCATGCCGCGACGCTTTGTCTTCTCGGCGCGGAACGTCGCCCCAGTGCCGAGAGAAGTTAACGCTTCATTAGCCGGTCAAAGCCGGCTCCGGCGTCGAGCAGAGCGCCGACAGTCATGTCGCCACTGATTCCGGAGAACGCATCGAAATAACAAATTCGCATGGGATCGGGACGCCTGGATCGCGTCGTTGACCTTCACATTATCCCAGAGTGGTCAGCAACGGACGTACAATTGCAAGTCTGTGGCTTTCGCGGCAGGAGACCGGATCGGCCCATACGAGGTCATCGGGCCCGCAGGTTGCGGCGGGATCGCAGAGGTTTATCACGCCCGCGACCTTAGGCAGGAACGGATGTCGCGATCAAACTGCTTCGTCCGAAGTCGCCGGTGATACCGCCGAGCGTCAGCGACTCGCGCGTGAGGCACGAACCGAAACCTCGTTGCGGCACCCCAACATTCTCGCGTGTTACGCGACAGGCGAGTGGAACGGCAGGCCATATCTTGTAACGGAGTATATTGGCGGCGAGAGCCTGCGCCATCAGCTCGGGAAGCCTTTACCTGTACTGCTGACGATTGACATCGCGCTGGCATGTCTCGAAGGTCTCGGCGCCGCTCATCACGCCGGCGTCATCCACCGTGACCTGAAGCCGGACAATATCATGATCGACCGGTCAGGCTCCGTGAAACTGCTGGATTTCGGACTGGCACGCGAGTGCGATCGGCAGGCAACTCTGAATATCGACCCGGCCCGGGACTGTTCTCGGCAGTGTTCATTACATCTCGCCCGAGCAGGCGCGCGGTTTGCCGGTCGATGCTCGCACGGATTTGTGGAGCCTGGGCGTCATCCTGCACCAGATGCTAACCGGCGTCGTTCCATTCCGAGGCGAAACAACCGCCGAGATCCTGATCGCAATTGTTGAGCGGGAACCTTCGCCAGTTCGTGGTCCGCTCGGACCAGTGATACGGCGGGCGCTGATAAAAGATCCCGATACTCGCTACCGCACCGCACAGGAATTCAGCAGCGACCTGAAGCGAATCCGGATTCGCAGCTGGAGCCTCCGGCTCCGCCGCTTGCTGGCAGCGGGCTCAGGACGATAGCAGCTGCGGCAGAATCTCGCCCGAAGGACCTCGAAGTATATGGTCAACGACTCCTGAAACATCGGTCGCTTCCGGGTTTACTTCGATCACAGTCGCGCCCGACCGCTGCGCCAGTGGCACGAGTGAAGCCGCGGGATAGACAATTGCTGAGGTCCCGACTACGAGAAACAGATCCGAATCCATCGCGGCCGAGCACGCACGCTCGAAAACGCCTTCCGGCAGCGACTCGCCAAACCAGACTACGCCGGGCCTCATCATTCCGCCGCAGACTTCACAACGCGGCGGCAGCTCCGGGAGGCTTGGGCGGAAGTCCTCCACCTCGCGTGCACACTGGAGGCAGCGAATCGTCCAGATGCTGCCATGGAGTCGCAGAACGTCAGTCGACCCGGCGCGTTCGTGAAGGCCATCCACGTTCTGCGTGATCAATGTAAAGTGAGTCGAACGGCGCTGCAGCGCTGCCAGGGCGTGATGCCCGGCATTCGGCTCAGCGCTTGGCAATCGTCGCGCGCCGCCAGTCGTACCACTCCCAGACCATCTTCGGATCGCGTGCGAAGCCCTCAGGTGTCGCAAGATCCTCAGCGCGATTGCCCTGCCAGAAACCTCCCCGCCGAACGAAACGTAGGAATACCCGACTCGGCCGAAATGCCGGCACCCGTCAGAACAGCGATTTTAGTTCGCTCCACGAAGCGCCTGACGAGCAGCGCTAAGCTCCTCAACACTCATGCTTGCAGCTCCGCAAAAGACCCGTCGTGCCGGATGACGGCGGGTCGAATGTTCCTGTCGCAACGCTCTGGCACCACGATGTATCCTGCTTCGACCGAACCGAACACATGGTTGCGTTCGCGGCCCCAGGCCCACCAGTAGGCGGCCACGAACGCACACAGGACGGCATCAATCTGATCTTCTGCAGGCTTCAGCAGTCCGGTACTCGGGACAGCCGGCACCAGTTCTGCACCAGCGATGGGCAGAGCGGTCGTAACCAGTGTCCGAAGACGCTCGAGTTCGCGGGCACGGTCGGCACGCAGGCCCTTCTTGTACTTCACGATCCGATCGAGACCGAACAGACTGACAGCCGCGGCATGAGGATGCACCTCAATCTGCCAGCGACCTCTGGGGCGAGCAGCAGAAGCATCGGGCCCGTGTCGGAATCCGGCACTCTCGAGCTCACGACTGAAGGCAGTCACGTATGCAGCGAACGGCCGCCCGAGATTTGCCGGGTGACAACCTGCGTGAAATCGCTGGAACTTCTCGTTGTGCTCCCGTTCGCCCTGCCGAATGCCGTGCTTGTTTGGAATGACCAGAGGAGCATCTACTGCGCAAATGCAGTCCGGTCCTGAACGCGCCGAAATCCAGTCGAGGATCTGGTGCAATCCGGCGAGGCGAGTGACGTCATGAAGGACCAGCTTGTCTTCAACGATCGACGCAGCACACAATCCTGTCGGCTTTCCCGCCCAGCCCAGGTCCACCCCGAGGAACGTATTCAAAACAGGCTCAGTTGTCCTTTCGCTGCGCGTTTCGGTTTCGAAACCGGCTTGTCATCGAACACACTCCTGCCGTCGAGAGAAGGTGAGATCGCGAATTCGTGCCGCACAACAGCAGCGAGGTCAGCCTGGGGCTGCATCGTGCTTTCGACATTCTGCACGAACCGATGAAGCCGCCGCATGCCGTCCGACTTGAGACCGCCGTCAACGCGAGCGGCGTCCAGCGACGCCCGGAGTACGCCGATCGATTCGTCATAGGTCTTCAGCGGCACCGGGAATGGATGCCGGTCCTTGCCGCCCAGCGCGAAAGAGAATCGTGCCGGGTCGTTAAACCGTCCCGGCGTGCCGTGAACGACTTCTGCGACCAGCGCCAGCGTCTGCAGCGTCCTTGGGCCGAGGTTCTCCAGCAGCAGCAGATCGGCGAAAGCTCTTCAGTTCGCGTTCATAGGCAACCGCCAGCACCGCACCCAGACGCTTCAGATCCACATCCTCGGGCCGCACGTCATGATGCGAGGGCATCGCCATGCAGCGAGCTTCACGCAACGTCACATCCGGACGTTCGCGAGTCATTTGCAGCATCGCATCTCGCGCAGGTTCGGCCTGGCCATCGAAGGTTCAGAATCACGCCCTGAGGTTCGCCGGCAATCCCCGTGTGCGGCTCGGAGACGAAATCGCGCACATTCGCGGAATGCCAGTGATAGCGCCGCGCCATGCCGCTCGACTTCGTTCATGCCCTGCTGCACCACCGCCCACTCGCCATTCGCCGCGACGACAAACGAATGCAGGTAGATCTGGAATCCGTCGGCGATGCAGTTGTTGTCGATCTTCGCGGTCAGCCGGCTGGTGCGGACCAGTGCTTCGCCATCCAAGCCCCGGTGCTCGGCGATAGCGCCGCAACTCGGCCGGCGTGTTGCGCGAGTGCTTCCGCGGCCGCCGCAAACATAGAGCCCAAGCTCGTGCGCGCGCGGATTCAGACCGCGTTTCAATGCGCCGATGACGGAAGTCGTGATCCCGGACGAATGCCAGTCCATCCCCATCACGCTACCGAGCGCCTGAAACCAGAACGGATCGCTGAGGCGCGACAGAAACTCGGAATGGCCGTAGTGAAGCAGAATGCTTTCAACGATCGCCGTGCCCAGCTGGGTCATGCGATCGGCCAGCCAGGCCGGCACACGGCCGCCGTGTAAGGGAAGATCTGCGTATCCAGACCGCTTCACTACTCCATTGTCATTCACGCGAGCCTGATCAGGAAGGCAAAGTAATCGTAGCTTCGCACCCTGGCGCA
>CAWCGC010000003.1:0-16472 GCA_963794765.1 Bryobacteraceae bacterium
TGGCTCTCGTCCTTTTTTCATGTACGCGGCTCTTCAAGTGCCGGACATTCTAATGTTTCAGATTTGCGTTCCAGCCGCTGATTAGAGCAAGCGGAGAGGGCGTGTTTACCGGAACCCAGTTTAATAAGGAAACACCATCGGCAGATACGTCGTACTGAGTAGCGACAACCGTGGACCAACAATCCGAGTTTGGACGAGTACTTGAAGCGTACTTACTTGGGATACGTACGCAATCCATTTTCCGTCGGATGAAATTCGGCTTCTCCACCACTACCGACCGAAATCTTGCCGCGGTCTCCGGAGATCCGGAGTGCATCCTCACTACAGTCAGACCATTTAGAAATCGCTGAACAAGAGGTGCCCGTCAGCAGACCAGTCAGATGGCGTAAGACGCCAGACCGTTTCAACAAAACCTGTGGTGGAGTGAAGCGTCGATCGGAACGACATTTACCGTATGATTTTTGCCGTCAAATGCGTCGTATGCGATCTTATCGCTGGCCCATGACCAGACCGGAGACTCGTCATGATCGTCCTCAGTCAGGCGGTAGGAAACTACACGCCGGAGGTCGTGCACTCGAATGAAGAATTTGCCATCGCTGGCGTCATCGGACGCCGTTGCAAGAAAGCGTCCATTCGGCGAACCGCGCGGGTCGCTGTAGCTGGCATCAGCGAACTGCCCCAACTCGTTGCCGGCCTCATTGAATCACAGCAAACGGGATTTGAAATCCCAGACTGACTGACATACGCCATTACAGGAAACCGAAGAGTCGCAGTGTGAAGGGCAACCTTGTTGGCGGCGCAGCAATCTGGACGGGAGTCGGGTTTCAGTGTTCGTGCAAAACTGGCTCCCGTCCTTTTTTTGGCTACTAAGCCTGCGGCTTGGAAGAGGGCTCCTGGAACTCGACTACTTGATGAAAATTTGCAAACCGTTCTGCGATGTGCCGCCCTGGTTCCAGAGCAGGATCGGTTGCGCTCCGGACGGGACGCTCGCCGGAATCTGGATATTTACCTGATATGTGCCCAGAGTTCCTGGCGCAAGTCCGGAGAAAAGTACAGTCGCAAACTGGCCAGCGACGTTGACGAAGGTTTGCGTTCCGGTAAGGTACAACGTGTCGGTGGGAGCAACCTGTCCCGCGGTGAACGTTGGAGTCACTGGTCCGAGTCCGGTTGCATAAAGGGTTACGTTCGCCCGGCGCAACCGGATTATCCGCCGAGTTAAGCGTGCCGTCGGGATTGATTGCTTTCACACCGATCTTGCCGGTATCCGCCATGGATACCGTGAACAAACCTGGAGAGGAGTAAGCGACTCCTGTAGTTACGGTATTTGAAGGTACACTGTTGTTCGTCACCCTGAGTGTGACGGTCCCGCCGATAGCTGCGCCACTGCCCGCCGCGTTATATGGAAGAATCGCCACAATGAGCGTCGACGACGCATACAGGATTGGTGCGGCTAACGAACTGTTGATGGTAACCTGCACACCGCCAAGCGTGGTCGGCAGATTACCTGATGGTGCCGCAACCGCAGTGGCAGGACCAAGATTGCTTCCGCCAATGGCCAGAATCTCTCCAGGTGCGATTGGCCCGGTCTGCATTGTCACGGCGTTATAAATCGTGTTAGCGGAAATCGTCGGCGTTGTTGTTGTCGTGCCTGATATCGCGATGCTCGCAGCATTCACTACCCCCGTATTGCCCGCTGTAGTGTTGTTCTGCACTGCAAGCGTCCATTTACCCGCGGCAGGCTTGCCATTAAAGTTTGCCAGTGGTTCATTGGCCTTGAATGGCCCCGACCGGCCTCTGCCGGGCAAAAAGAGTTGTAGGTGGACGCGGCACTATCGTCGAAAGTCATGTTGAGCAACGTGGCATTGGAAGTGCCGAGCAGTTTCGTTCCAGAAGCCTTGTGCGCGTACCGTCCGGCCCGAAAAGATACAGATTGAGGTCCGAGACTCGCGGATAATTGATATTGACCGTAACCGTGACCTTCGTTGTTGTGACCACGCTCGACACAGGAATGGTATAAATGTCGCGACATTTCCGGTCATATACGAAACGTTGATCGGCGGCCCGCTATAGGCGTATGTAACAGGCGGCACAGTCGTTTGGGCAAAAGCCACACCAACTGGCAAAAATTGTGAGCACGAACGCTCTTATTGAGTGATTTTTAGTCAAAATTCGTTCCTCCTCCGGTGAGAGAGCGATGATGTTGGCGCTTTCGACGTCGATGCATTTTCCCCCGGCCACGAATTCCCCAAGAGCGCAAAGGAGACGATCCCGCGCCGCCGCACAGGACAGGAGCACGATCGTGGCGGTCGCGGGTCGTGCTCCGTTTTGCGCGCGTCCAACACCAAAAGGAGATCATCCCCCGCCGTACAGGACAGGCAGCACGATCGTGGCGGTCGCGGGTCGGGCTCCGTTTTGCGCGTGTTCCACACGAGCGCAAAGGACACGATCCCGCGCCGCCGTGCAAGACAGGAACACGATCGTGGCGGTTGCGGGTCGCGCTCCGTTTTGAGCGTCTTGCAAACCAACAAGCAGTGGCGGCCAGGCGACAATGTGCTCGTGAGAGTGGCAGATTTGGTTCGGTTATTGCTGGTCCTGTCCTTTGCGGCAACAGCGCTTGTCGTATCCGGTGCTGGGCCGGGATTTCGGTCCGAGCGGCAGTTCGACGAACACTACTCGAAGCACGGCTCGGAATTCGGGCACATCAGCAAGGCTGAATACCTTCATCGGGCACAGCAGCTCCGGGATTCTCCGGTCGGCGGTCCCGTCCTCGAGATCCGGCGCAGCGATGGGACTGTTTCCCGATTCGACAAGGCACAACGGGTATTTCGGAGCGTACAACCGCGATGGCACAATTCGTACCTTCTTCATTCCAGCAGCCGGCGAGAGCTACTTTCGGAGGCAGGGAAAGCGATGACGGATCAGGAAATTCAGGAGTATCTGGCTGACAACGGCTATCCGGATCACATCGTTCGCGGCGGACGCGCCGGGCTCGTCCGGAGGTGGCAGGAGTTCGCTGATGAAGTGGAGCGAGGCTATCCGTTCGGGATCGAGGATTACCGGAATGACCTCGACGTCCGCGGAATACTGGACCTGATCGGGGCCGGTGACGACCCGGCAATCCGGGCGGCGACGAACGCCTACAGGCGCTCCTGACGGGAACGGACCAGCGCGTTTGGGAGAGCCTCGATGGAAATCCGTGGTGGGATTTCGGGTATCCACGAAATGCCGGGGCGGATCTTAAGGGAGATCTCGAGGCCGAAGGCATCCTTTAGCCCTAGGCTGCCTTGCTATGATGGGAGTGTCCGATTCTGTATGGGGAGGCGAGAAGATTGGGTACGTTAGGAGTTCAGGAAACAATCTTCATTTTCGTCCTCGCGCTGCTGATCTTTGGCCCGAAAAAGCTCCCTGAGCTGGGCCGCACCCTTGGCAAGGCGATGACGGAGTTTCGTCGCGCCTCGAGCGAGCTTAGAGCAACGTTCGACCGCGAAATGCACGCGATTGAGCGGGAAACCGAATTGAAAGAAGTCACGCAGGCCTTCAACCACGAGACTTACAACTACGATTCTTATTACGACAATGGCGCCTACGGCCACGAGTCGTACGATTATTCCGCCCACGACACTTCCACCACAGGCGCTTCCGCAACTCAGGGCGCTGCTACGGAACATGGCGGTTCGCCGGACACTCACCACTATGACTATGGTTCCGACAATAGTCATTCGGGTTCTGAGGTGACGCCGGCGAGTTCTCATGAGGGCGGTGCTGACCACACCAATGATCAGCATGTTGTCGAGACTGCGGCGAACAACGTGGCGAACAACGGGGAACACCATCCTCCTGTAACGCCTTCGCCGTCTGCTCACCCGTCTTCGTCGGAACCCGCCCGGTCCTGAGCTTTCGGCTCCTGCCGAATGACGTAACCGTCTCACCCGCCCGGATCGATGGCTTCCCGGCGGGTGGTCCGGCGTGCGCCTGTTTTGCGACTGCGATTGAATGGCAGAAGAACCAAATAAACCAACGACTCCGAATACGGACACCAAATATGGTCAGGAGCCCGGCGCTTCTGCTCCTGACGGCGTCACTGCGGGCGAACCAGTCTCGTATACGGTCGAAGACCGGCCGGATGAATACGCCAGCAGGTATGGTGCTCCCGAGCCTTCGTACAACACAAGCACGGTTGCCGAAAATCTTCCGGTGGTGAAGGCTGCTGAGCCTCCGCCCCCGCCGCCACCTTCCTCTTCCTCCGGTAGCAGCGACGACGACGATGACAGGAAGATCACGGGATGCTTCGGATGTCGTTCCTCGAGCACCTCGAGGAACTTCGGGCGCGGCTGATCCGCGGGTTGGCGGGTGTCGCCATTGCCTTCTTCCTCGCGATGACCTTCGCACAGCCGTTGTGGAACATCGTGCAGCAGCCTGCGGCTGCCGCATTGACGAGTCTGGGATATCCGCCATACCTGATCTTTACGTCGCCCATGGACGCGTTCCTGATCACGTGGTTCAAGCTGCCGCTGCTCGTCTCAGTGTTCATGTCTTCGCCCTGGATTTTGTATCAGGCCTGGGCATTTATTGCTCCCGGCTTATATAAGAAAGAACGCCGTCTGGCCGCGCCTTTCGTGTTAAGCACCGCCGGTCTTTTCATCCTTGGCGGCACGTTCGCTTATTTCATAGCATTCCGTTATGGATTAGCGTTTCTGCTGGGCATCGGACAGGGTGTAAATATCCGCCCGATGATCACAATTACCGACTATTTCGACATATTCGTCAATGTCATTCTCGGTTGCGGCCTCGTCTTCGAGATGCCGGTGCTGATCTTCATGCTGACGCTTCTCCGGATCACGACTCCAGCCTTCCTGCTGAATCACTCACGATACGCGATCCTGATCATCGTCATTATTGCCGCGCTGGTTACGCCAACACCTGATGTATTCAACCTCATGCTGTTCTCCGCCCCGATGGTGCTTCTGTACTTCATCGGTGTCTTCGCCAGCTATCTGCTGGTGCTGCGGCGTGAGAAACGACGCTTCCCCTGGGGCGTGGTGCTTACCTGGGTCGGCATTCTTCTGGCACTGATCGCGGTGGGTATTGCCATCGGAGTGTGGAAATTCGGGCTGCATATCCCACCTCGCTGGCTAATGAGATTTTAATTACAACCCCATTTACGCGACAGGCCAATAGGATAAGCTGGCGTTATCCATGGATTTCTGGAAAGCTCTGGAGGACCTCAACGATGAGCGGGAACGCCTATCGAAGATGATTTCTTCGCTCGAAGAGCTTACGGGTGGCAAGCCTCGTAAGCGCGGGCGCAAGAGCATGTCTCCTGCGGAACGCAAACAAGTTTCGGAACGAATGCGGAAATACTGGGCGGGCCGCAAGCCGGGAAGGTCCGGCCGTTAGTCTTTATTGATTGACAGCTTTGTTATAGACTCTGAAGCAGCTATGCTGCTGCGCCGCAGAGTTTTTCTTGCATCCGCGGCCGGTTCCGTTCTTGCCGGGCCGTCGTCTCCCGGATTTCAGATAGGCACCATGGATGGTGTGTTCCGGATGCAGGGCAAGCCGGAATCGGTTGAGCTTGCCAAGAAGCTTGGGCTCGCTTCCGTGCAGGTCACACTTGGTCGCTCTGTAGACGGCAGGACGCTGCCTCTGGAGGACCCGTCAATCCAGAGTGCATGGCGTGCTGCATCACGTAAATTCAGTATTCCCCTGACTTCCACTTACATCGACATGCTTCACGTGGATTGTCTCAAAGATAATCCGAATGCTCCCATGTGGGTTCGCAAGGGCATCGATATCACTAAGCAGCTCGGCGCTCCGTGCTGATGCTGGTGTTCTTTGGCAAGTGTCAGGTGCTGCAGCGTCCGGAGCTGGAACGTGTTATCGGCCTGTGCAGGGAACTTGCACCCGAAGCCGATAAGGCGGGAGTAACTCTCGGCTTTGAAAATACTAGTTCCGGTGCGGACAACCTCTATGCAGTCGATAAGGTTGCGTCGAAAGCATTCAGGGTCTGGTATGACATCGGTAACTCGACTTATAACGGGTACGATGTGCCGGCCGAGATTCGGGCACTTGGACGCGAGCGTATCTGCGCTTTTCACATCAAAGATAAAGGCTATCTCGGCGAAGGCAAGGTCGATGTACCGGCCGCGGTGAAGGCGATCGCTGACATCGGATTCACCGGTTACGCGATGCTCGAGACGACCTCCCCGTCAGGAGACGTTGTCGCGGATACACGGCGTAATCTCGACTATCTCCGCCGGATTATGACGGCTGAATCGAACTCACCGGGACGTTGAAAAGTGCGACTGCCTGGTGCGATCATAGCGAACACACCATGAGCAGCGTTCGCGTGTTGGTCGGCACTAAGAAGGGTGCATTCATACTCGAGTCGGATGGGGCGCGGAAGGAGTGGAAGGTTTCGGGTCCGCACTTCGCTGGCTGGGAGATCTATCACCTTAAAGGATCGCCAGTGGATCCGAACCGAATCTATGCATCTCAGTCGAGCAGCTGGTTTGGTCAAACGGTGCAGCGCTCCGACGACGGCGGAAAAACATGGGAAGTCGTCGGGAATCAGTTCACCTACGACGGAACTCCCGGCACGCATCCGTGGTACGACGGAACTCCGCATCCCTGGGAGTTCAAGCGAGTCTGGCACTTCGAGCCGTGTCTGCGTGATCCCGACACCGTCTACGCCGGGGTTGAGGACGCTGCCATTTTTCGCTCCACCGATGCCGGCAAGACGTGGCAGGAGTTGCCGGGTCTCCGCACACACGGAACCAGTCCGCAGTGGCACCCAGGTGCCGGTGGGATGTGCTTGCACACGATCCTGCTGGATGAGTCGAATCCGGGCCGGATGTTTATAGCGATCTCAGCTGTTGGTGCATTTCGAACGGACGATGGCGGTAAGACCTGGCGACCGATCAATCGCGGTCTGAAGTCGAACTATATCCCGGATCCCGAGGCTGAGTTCGGGCACTGCGTGCATCGAATTGCGATGCATCCCTCGCGGCCTGACGTGCTCTTCATGCAGAAGCACTGGGATGTTATGCGCAGCGATAATGGCGGGGATCTGTGGGATGAAGTGAGCGGAAACCTGCCAACTGATTTCGGGTTCCCGATCGACGTGCACGCGCACGAGCCCGACACGATTTATGTGGTGCCGATCACCAGCGACTCGCACCATTTTCCGCCTGATGGCAAGCTTCGCGTATACCGAAGCCGCAGTGGCGGGAACGAGTGGGAACCGCTGACGAACGGATTGCCGCAGGAGAACTGCTACGTGAACGTCCTGCGGGATGCGATGGCAGTGGATTCACTTGACTCCTGCGGTATTTACTTCGGGACCACCGGTGGTCAGGTGTACATGTCGCCTGACGGTGGTGACTCATGGCGCCCAATCGTGCGGGACCTTCCGGCTGTGTTGTCGGTTGAGGTTCAGACGCTCCCGGCCAGATCTTCGGTAGTCAGCAACCGGCCGGTGCAGTCCGAAGCGGATGCCCAGGCACGCCCGTGATTCGTGTCCAGCTGCCGTTCCATCTGCGGGCGCTGGCTGGCGTCGCGGGTTCTGAAGTTTCGGTGGAAGTCGAGGGCGACCCGACGGTCGCGTCCGTTCTGGATGCACTCGAGGCTCGATACCCGATGCTTCGCGGCACGATTCGCGAGTACGAGACGGGCGACGGCGCGCTTATCCGAGATTCTTTGCCTGCGCGAACGATATCTCGTTCGACCCCCTCGATGCGCTTCTGCCCCCCGAGGTCGCAAACGGTGCGGAGCCTTTGCTTGTGATCGGCGCTATCGCCGGCGGTTAGGATCTCGAACTGCCACCGTTCATCAGATCCTGCCGAAAACGCCAAGCCAGAGTGCTTTACCCCGAGGCAACGATCGGTTCTTCTGCGCCACAGTTTGAATGCCTTCGATCTCAGAACAAGTTGAAGTTCATCTCTGTCAATCAGCTCGAAATCTTTTTTCAGAGTCTGTATCGGCGTATAGCGCGTTGGAGTGACGCCCTGTTCTTCCTCGCTCGCCAGTTGGAGCACGATCGACAACTTGCCTCCCGGCAGCACTAATGCCAGAGCGTTCTCCAGAGCGACATCCATTCCGATGTGCTCAAAAATCAGGGCCGCATATACCATCGCCACAGGAGGCAGATCGAATTGCGGTTTAGTAAGATCGCGACGGTGCAGTTCCAGGCCGGGCGGCATTTCAAACCGACGGTGGACCTCATCCAGGTACTGCTGGTTAATATCCACTCCTGCGGTCCTTCTTGTGACGGAGGGATCGATTTGTTCCAGTCCGTTGCCGCCTGCAATCCCCAGCACGGCAACACTCTCCGGACGGCAATAATCCAGAGCGCACTTGAAGAGTTCTGACAGACCAGTCAGCTGTCGCACTTCGGCGGAGGCCATATGACCTTCATAATCCTCCAGCGGTACGTCGAGCCAGGCATTTGACATCGCCTCATTGTAGGCACGCAGTGATGCCGCGAGTGGTGTGTACTCAACGCTCGATAAAAATGAAAAGAGCGGCCGTTCCGCTTCTCTGCGGGCGGCCTCAGCGACGGTACCAGCTAAGGACGTCTACTTCAGCCGGTAATTCACCTCAATGCGGGCACTGACCGCGACGGGCGATCGATCCTTCTCGGCAGGTCTGAACACCCAGCGCTGGACAGCGCTCACCGCGTTTGCGTCGAGCCCGTCGTCAAGGCTGCGCGCCACAGCAACATCTGAGGCGTGACCGTCAGCTTCGATGACGACCGACAGAACCACCGTTCCCTCAATGTGTGCATCTTTAGCTTGCTGCGTGTATTCCGGCTCCTCTTTCGCAACTACCTGCGGAGCCGTCACACCGTCGCCGATTTTGTAAACCTTGCGATCGCTTTGCAATCCCGCCACAGGCATTACAAATGCCAGCGCGCAGACTAAACTGACCAGCCTGATCTGCGATTCAACATAGACCTTCGCCTTCCTTTATCCAAAACTGCTTCCACTCTCTCTCTCAGCGTGGAGCGCAGTCCCGCACCTGCAAACAGCAGCTGCCGTCTCTGTGCTCGCACATGCCTTATCAGATCCGAGGCATAGGTAGCAGGATCACATCCTGAAGCCAGAACGTAATCGTCAGCCGCATGCTCCTGCTCGATACGCAGTCTGGATCTCACATACCAAACCAGCGGATGAAACCAGTACAAAGCGCACGCGATTTCCGACAGCAGCAGCGCCTGCGAATCGCCTCGTAGTAGGTGGGCCTGTTCGTGTCGAATGACAGATTCGCGTCCCTCCGCATCCCAGTGCTCGGCTTCCCGCGGCAAAATAATGGCTCCCGAATCGAAACTCCACGCAACAGGGCCCGGAATGCAGTCGGCAATACAAATCCGATGACCGCTGACCACGCTGATTGTGCGCGCACCACGCAATAACCTGTTGGCACCCAGCAGCGCACGACCTGTTCTCGCACAGAGGACGGCACATCCGACGCCCCAAAGCGCTGTCATCCACGCAAGCTTTGAGCCCGCAGGCATCGCAGATCCGGCTTTCGCAACTGACCACGTTTGGACAGTAAGCGGATTCGACGGAGAATACTCCGGTATCAGCAGTCCAAACGGCAGAATCAGAAGACCGCACAGAGTGCAATACCAAACGAGATGGCGTGCCTCCGCCGATCGGTTTCTGAACAGAAGCCCGGCAAATAACCCGGTGAGAAGCACCACGGTACTCTTGATCGCCAGCATCAGCCACAGATGCGTCACTTCTCTGAGCTCCTGGCCTTCCTGATGAGCGATTCCAGAGCTTCGAGTTCTGCATCGCTGATCCTCGTAGCTGAGTCATCGAGCATCGCCGCCATCAGTTCAGTGGGAGATCCTTTAAAGAAAGTTGTCAGCAGATGCTTCAATGCGGATGACTTCACCTTATCCGCAGGAACACTGTGGAAAGTAGACATATCGAAGGCCCTGTTCGGCATGCCTGATATGGCCCTTCTCTTCCAGCGTTCGGATGAGGGCGCGAGTCGCCGAAAAACTCGGCGGGTCCGCAATCGCCGAATGGATCTCGACCGCGGTCGCTTCGCCGCGAGCGTAAAGTATATCCATCACCTGACGCTCGCGTCGGCTCAGTGTGGCTATCGTAGTGGGAATTCTTTGCTTGCGTCATGCTGGAAAAGCAGCAACCTGCTGGAATTCTCGCATCGACGCGTGGCGCTGTCAAGCAGATTCTGCGAGAAACTTGGCTGTCTTATTGGGATGCAGTTTCGCGCGGCCTGTGCCTGTGGAGGCATGTGAACGGCGGAAGTGTGCACCTCAGCGATGCCTGGGTTCAGCGCAAAGAGTGCCCAATGCATAACTAACACCAGCAAACAAAAGGTAATCAGGCTTCCGATCACTCGCATGTTTCACCCTCGATTAAGAACGCGGACGACAGGCCCGCGCGAGATCACACACCTGTTACTATTCGGCGAGATTTCACTGAATAAGAGGTCCGATATGTTAAAAATCCTTGTGGTCACTGGTGACGGCGGCGAAGCATACGAGGCCCTGTACGCAGTCCACCGCCTCCGCGAGGCTGGTTGCCATCCGGTTGTGGCTGCGCCATCCGTCCGGCGGCTGCATCTGGTGATGCATGATTTCGAGCCGGGGTGGGACACCTACATCGAACGTCAGGGCTACGGACTTGCGTCCGACGTGGCAATCAATGATGTTGACCCAACAGCGTTCGAGGCCGTGTTGCTCCTCGGCGGACGAGCACCCGAATATCTCAGGAACAACCCTCGGCTGGTTCAACTCGTGCAGGAATTCGACCGCGCAGAGCAAGTGGATTTTTGCGATCTGCCACGGTGTACAGATCCTTGTCACGGCCGGGCTCATCGCTGGGAAAAGGGTGCACGTGCTATGAACACGTTCGGGCCGAGACAGAGCTCGCAGGCGCAACCTGGGTCGCTGAACAGGTTGTGCGCGACGGCCGGATCGTGACCGCGCAGACTTGGCAATCGCACCCCGAGTTCTATCGAGAAGTGCTGTGTTGTCTCGGACAGCAGGTCAGGGCCGCACCGCAGGCCATCCGCGGGTAGTCACCTTTCGTGTAGAGTTGGACATAGTCCGTCGGCCAACCGGCGACGAACGGAAGGGCAGTATGCGGATTCACTCAACGATTTGGCCGCGACTCCTGTTCTTGCTTGCTGCGCTAACAGTCGGTGTGGCTCCGGTCAGTGCAGACCTGATTCTCTTCACCGGACTTGACCCCGGAGCTGGTCCCGGTCAGCCGCACCCAAATGCCGACGCGGCGGCCGCTGCCTTCGCCAACGCGGTTGGCGATATTCTGCCAGTTGTCGATTTCGAGAGTTTCCCCATCGGGCCGGCTTTGCCGCTTACGATAGCCCAAGGAGTGACGCTGAATTGCTCCTCGTTCTGCCAAACATCCGGGGGTCCCGGAAGCGTCACGTTGGGCTATAACACCACCGCCGGAGGTTCACGCTTCGTCGACTCGCAGAGTGCTAAGCAGTTGGTCATCACCTCTCAACAGCAGTTGCGCTCTTTTGGGGCTTACGTTACGGGAGCACAGCCCGACTCGCTTCAGCTTAATATCACCACGATAGCGGGAGCGCTCGCGCCGATAACGATACCGATATCACCGGACGGCGGCGCATTATTCGTTGGATTTACTGGAGAATCGGTGACTACGGTTGTATTGTCGCCACCACCTCTCGCCGGCCGGGCAGGGATCGGCAGCAGCGATCGCATCGGCTTGGATGACGTCCGCTTGGGATTCGTTCCCGAGCCATCCACCTCTCAAGTAATTATGATCAGCCTTGCAGTCCTCGCGTTGTTTGACTTCGGCTGGCGCCGCCGCAAGCGTGCCCGATGACGTGCAGGCGAACGTCATCGGACCAACCATTCGCCCGCCGATCCATGCTCCTCGATCCACCCCCACGTTAAGCTCGCTTTCCGACTCGCTCGGATGGGCGGCATTGCTCATTCTGCTGGGTGTGGGGCTGCCACTGTTCGTCTGCATGCCGCTGTATAACGACGCCAGTTTCTATGACGTCGCGGCACGAAATCTGCTTTTAGGCGGTGTTCACTACCGCGATGTTTTCGACCACAATTTGCCGGGTATGGTCTGGCTGCACGTGGCGATCCGCTACTTGTACGGCTGGAGGTCAGAAACGCTCCGCGTAGCTGATTTCCTGTGCCTCTCCCTGACGATTGGCCTGATTGTGCTGTGGATGAGGAGCGTGGGAGTAACGGCATCCGGCCGTCTTTGGGCAGCAGTCTGTCTGATCGCGTTCTACCTGACAACGCCGGAATCCTGCCACTGCCAGCGGGACGTGTGGATGCTGCTCCCCGCGATGGGCGCGGTGACTCTGCGTAGTCAGCAGTTACGGGCAATGCGTACTCGATGCGAAGCACTGGGCCGGCTCGCGTTGCGCGCAACGGTCGAGGGGCTGCTCTGGGGCATTGCGATCTGGATCAAGCCTTTCGTTATCGTTCTGGCCTTGGCGATGTTTTCCCGCAGTAAAAGTACGATCATAGTCGCGCGCGCAAAACAACGAGCTTTGGGCATCATCATGCAGGACGGAGCGGCCTCTTGTTGCTCGGAGGAGATCCGCCGCCGCCCCAGGGATGGCGCCGGCGACGGACTCCGGCAAGCGGCGTGGTTCCTCGACGCCGTAACCTGGGCGCGAAGACTACCATCCGGAGTACCTGGGAAACTCTCATTGATCGCACGCACGCCTTCCTGTCGGTACCTAGTCTTTCCTGGGGGTCGGGTTCATGTGATGGCGGTGCCTATCTTTACTTTCGGCAGTCCTGCTCACTGCGACATTGACCATAGGACAGACCAGCGCGACACGCCGCCTAAAAAAGACGAAGCGCTTTTCTCGTGCACCTCAACCTGGGATGGTTGCTGCAAGCCAATATCCTCCAGCATGGATTTCTGTATCACATTGCACCCGGAATCCTTCTGGCGGGGACAGTTGTCTGGCTCGCCGGCGTTCGTTGCCTGGTCAGTCTCTATTGGGGTGGGTAGTCCTGAGCGGCTTCCTTGCAATGGCCGCGGAACCACACCCTCTCACAGACATGAAGCGCACCGCGTCTTTCGGGCCCGTCGCTGAAAACAGGGCGCTTCTCCCGACCTCGAGAAACGGCTCTGGCTGGAACTGAAGGCGGGCAGGCCCGACTGGGTGGAGCTGGAACGCGTAGCAGAGTCTCTGAAGGCCCGCGGGAGTACGAACACAAAGAACCGACGTGCTACAGCTTCGGTACCTTGCCCTGGCTGCTGGCACTCAATGCTAGTCCGTCCACGCGGATCGCTTATATAGACGAGGTCCTTTTTTTTATGATCGAACGCCGGCAGGATACCGTGTGATTCGCACTGGCGACCAGCCAGGAACGGTACATTGTCAGTGACGCACACCATCTACGGGGGAATTGTGTTTATTCAATCCGAATACGGGCGATCCAACTGATATTGATCTCTTCCTTCGCAAAATGGGCGTCACCGTACGTGCGGACGCAGAATACCCGGTCAGAACCGGCGTGATTCAAGACGGTCGACATCTTGTCCACCAAAGCACCGAGGCGCTGCGCCGCAACGAGGACAGCACGAACAACAAAACCGCGCCTGTCCGGGCGCCGTCAGGTCGACCAGAGTGTCTCCGCCTTAGTGACCTCCGATATCCTGAAGGGAAGGATGAGTCACATCGGCATGCCGCGTCCATCCGAGAAAAGCCACCTCAATGCCTTCCGCGGCCCTCCGTCGTCGTGTGCGGATAACAGGGGACATCGTGTCACGGCGTTTCAGACCCCTGAGATGGAGGCTGCCGTTCCGTCCCACGGCATCGAATTCTTCATGTTGTGGAGAAATCCTTCCCGAGTGGGACACTTGCTGAGATGTACGAAACCTTGGGGAACGTTGTCGTGCTTTGCCCTGTTGCGTTTCACCCGCGACTACTTCGTGAAGTACACAACCGCGGAACTGAGCTCCCGGGCCTCGAGTCGTTTAGGGAGGCCCGTATCGATGCGCTTCTCGCCCATCAGACTCTCGCGGGAGGCGAGTCGATCGCCCGAACGCTCGACGTGCCATCTTCCGCCACAGTCGCTGTGGGCCTCGATCCGTACGCCGAAGCTGACATTCCGCCTTTCTTCTCAAGTCTGTCATACACAGGCAACCCATACGCCGGCCTGGTTTTCATTATGCTCTACATTGTTTGGGGGAGTCTCTGCCCGTCCTGTGGACGTCCTTGCTGATTAAAGAGATTCGTCGCAAGTGGGGAACCTTCCCGCGTATTCCTCGAAAGGGGAACTCACCTCGACGCGGGCGCACATCATGCAGCAGCCTGCGTTCTTCTATTTCCCTCGAAAAAGACCGTGCCGGCGTACTTCCATTGCACGGGACCGTTTCATGACCTGTGGATGCGTCCAGCCGTCCCGCTTCCGTGGGACCAGTCTAGACTTGTCACGGCCGCTGATCCTACGCCTCGATGGGGAAGTCTGCAGAATCATTACACTTGGACTTTTTCGAATGATTGCTGAGGCCTGCCAAGGCCCTCGAAGCTCAGCTCGTTCTCTCACTCGGCGGTGGCTGTCATCGGGACGAACTTGGATCCTGCCTAGTAACTCCCCTGGTTGTCCTGGCGATGCTCCGCAACTGGAACTTCTTCCGGCGCGCGCAATCTTGTGATTACTCACGCGGGCCTGAATACTGCCCTGGAAACCCTGACCGCCCGGCGTTCCCATGGTCGCGATTCCGGTTGGAAATGACGAGCCCGGAACAGCAGCGAGGATTCGCTACATCGTGTGGGTGAGTTTGTGTTGGTCTACAGATTAAATCGGAACGAATACTATGACTTGCGGTGACTTGGGTGCTGTAGTGATGAAAAATACCGGAGCGCCTGTAGCCGCTGGCAAAGACAGAAATCCAACGAGTAAACGGTTCTGGAAAAGGCGGCCACGATATTGGCAAGGAAGTGGGCTTGGTCTTATAATCCCTCCGAAAGGACACCTGCGTCTGCGGCCCAGGATAACGCAGGGCTCAGCCAGGCTGGCCAATGATTCAGATCCCGGTGGACGGGTATCGTAGCAAACAGTGGTCACTTTCCAAAATCCCGCTGTCGACATTCTGGCCGGCGCCGGAGCGCGCCGGTTACAGAGCCGCGACCGACCGCTTAGCTTCGCACAGCGAAAACGGTGCAGGCGACCGCATCTTCAAGCCGGCAGGCACCGCCCAGCAGGCTTTCGACGGCAAGTCTGGTAAATCCACGCGAACGAAACCGTTCCAGCAGCTCCGGTACGTGACGCTTGTTCGCAGGTTCGACCTCCATGCAGACTTGCCGTATCAGCGGCCAGTGGGACTCCTCAATGCCCGCGAACACATCCATCTCAGCGCCCTCGACATCGATTTTAAGCAGGTCGATACCTTGCACCCGATGCTCGTGAATAATCCCGCTCACTGTCCGAATCTGACATGGCAATGACACACTTTGGGCTATCTTGCGGTCGAGCGTTCTGCCCAGCGACCGCTTAAAAAACGGGAACAACGGCGCTAACAGCAGCGCCTTGAACCTGTTCTTCTGCCACTCGTCGACCCACCGTACCCCCTCCACGACTCTGCCGAAGTCGCGATGCTTGTCAGCCGAATACAGCGTTGAGTTACTCGGAACGCGTGGGAAGAACTCGATCGTTGTCTGGCGGTCATTAGCTCCAAGCCCAACGTTCAGAGTCTTAATCACGTGTCTGCTCGCCATCGGTGATTCGGCAACGTTGCGAGCCAGGCAGGCATAGGTGCCAGGCACCGGCTCGAATGAGTAAATCCGCAGATCGCTGAATCGCTTCATCAGCGACAAACTAAACATCCCGATATTTGCGCCGACATCGAATATGACATCGCCGTCGTTCACGACGATACCGTTCTTCTCGTAACAACGCCGCTCGAAGATCTCGCCGTAGAGAGATAATCATTATCGCTGCCGGATTCGGGATTGTTCCAGACACTAAGACCGTCGGGAAGATGGAACAACTTCATGTTGTGTGCTGGTCCTGGCTGCGTGGTTGCGGTGATCATTCTTACTCCGATTCCCCGTCTGACCATATCTGAATATACGCCAGCCAGAGCGCTTCGCCGAGTCTCTAGTAACTGCAGGTCCCAGTTCCAGTCGCGGAAAAAGTCACCGCGCTACCGAATCCGTTTCAGGCAGACGCGAGCGTCAACGGAATTGGCTGCCGCCCGTCGATGTCAGGGCGATACCCGTCTCGCGGGCAGGTTCTGCGGCCACGAACAGGTCGACCGGAACGCTCCAGCAGCTTCGGGTCGCGAGATAACGCGGTGATAACTTTACCGATGGCCGGGGTTGCAGGGGACACGACAGCCAGCGCCGGGCGCGTCAAAGTTTGTGAGCCCTGGCTTTCGCAATGCCGTAGATACACCAGGCCGCGTTTCCGCCTTACATCTGTTTCGCGGATACGGCGGAAGTAAAGAAAGCCGCTGGACGGAGGC
>CAWCGC010000004.1:0-11260 GCA_963794765.1 Bryobacteraceae bacterium
TGACTCTCGTTCCTTTTCTTGTACTCGTCGCAAAAGCGCCAGGGATGTCGCACAAAGCGTCCTTCTGACACGACACGATTAGATATTTCAGCGCCTTTCGGGGCCAACTCCATCGTCTCATTGTCTCGCCTGGCAGTGCCTGAATAGTGCGTTGAGTCCTCGGTCTGTCACTCGCCTCGGAAGAAGAGTCGGCTGATCAGTAGAGCTAATCCGATTCGAGGCACAATCCTGAGGCGAGGAGTCCGCCGATATCGGAGCCGTGCAGGGTACCGACGCGCGGGTTGCCCATGGCATTGATGAGCGCGGCACTCCGGACATTAACCCGATCAAACTGACACGATTCACGCCTTGCGCTTCGTGCGGCCTTATGCCCCTCGTCGACTCGGCGTTGAGCGGCATCCTGCCAGCGAACCTGACCAGGCGACAATGTCGTGGTGCGCCTAGCTTCGTGCTTCGCTGCGTATTTATCCTTCTGATTGCGGCTGGCGGGCTCGTCGTCTGCGGTGCCGGAGCCGGGTTTCGAACGGAACGGCAGTTCGGCGAGCACTACGCGAAGCACGGCTCGGAATTCGGGCATATCAGCAAGGCCGAGTACCTTCACCTTGCACAGCAGCTTCGGGACACTCCGGTCGGGGGTCCGATTCTCGAGATCCGGCGCAGCGATGGCACGGTTTCGCGATTCAATAAGGCCAGGGGATATTTCGGAGCTTACAACCACGATGGCACCATTCGTACCTTCTTTATTCCAGCCGCAGGCGAGAGCTATTTTCGGAGGCAGGCAGAGCGATGACCGACCAGGAAATCCAGGCCTACCTGGCTGACAACGGCTACCCGGATCACATCGTTCGGGGCGGACGCGCCGGGCTCGTCCGAAGGTGCAGGAGTTCGCCGATGAGATCGAGCGAGGGTATCCGTTCGGGATCAAGGACTACAGGAATGACCTCGACGTACGTGGAATTTTGGACCTGATCGGCGCCGGCGACGATCCCGCGATCCGGGCGGCGGACGACCGGGTAAAAGCGCTTCTCACAGGAACGGACCAGCGGATTTGGGAGAGCCTGGAAGGAAATCCATGGTGGGATTTCGGGTATCCACGAAATGCCGGGGCTGATCTTAAGGGAGATCTGGAGACCGAAGGCATCGTTTAGCCGTAGCCTGCCTTGCTATGATGGGAGTGTCCGATTCTGTATGGGGAGGCGAGAAGATTGGGTACGTTAGGAGTTCAGGAAACAATCTTCATTTTCGTCCTCGCGCTGCTGATCTTTGGCCCGAAAAAGCTCCCTGAGCTGGGCCGCACCCTTGGCAAGGCGATGACGGAGTTTCGTCGCGCCTCGAGCGAGCTTAGAGCAACGTTCGACCGCGAAATGCACGCGATTGAGCGGGAAACTGAATTGAAAGAAGTCACGCAGGCGTTCAACCACGAGACTTACAACTACGATTCTTATTACGACAGTGGCGCATATGGCCACGAGTCGTACGACTATTCCGCCCACGACACTTCCACCACAGGCGCTTCCGCAACTCAGGGCGCTCTTACGGAACATGGCGGTTCGCCGGACACTCACCACTATGACTATGGTTCCGACTATGGTCATTCGGGTTCTGAGGTGACGGCGTCGACTTCTCATGAGGGCGTTGCTGACCACACCAATGATCAGCATGTTGTCGAGACTGCGGCGAACAACGTGGCGAACAACGGGGAACACCATCCTCCTGTGACGCCGTCGCCGTCTGCTCACCCGCCTTCATCGGAACCCGCCCGGTCCTGAGCTTTCGGCTCCTGCCGAATGACGTTACCGTTTCACCCGCCCGGATTGATGGCTTCCCGGCGGGTGGTCCGGCGCGCACCTGTTTTGCGACTGCGATTGAATGGCAGAAGAACCAAATAAACCAACGACTCCGAACACGGACACCAAATATGGTCAGGAGCCCGGCGCTTCTGCTCCTGACGGCGTCACTGCGGGCGAACCAGTCTCGTATACGGTCGAGGACCGGCCGGATGAATACGCCAGCAGGTATGGTGCTCCCGAGCCCTCATACAACACAAGCACGGTTGCCGAAAATCTTCCGGTGGTGAAGGCTGCTGAGCCTCCGCCTCCGCCGCCTCCTTCCTCTTCCTCCGGCAGCAGTGACGACGACGATGACGAGGAAGATCACGGGATGCTTCGGATGTCGTTCCTCGAGCACCTCGAGGAACTTCGGGCGCGGCTGATTCGCGGGTTGGCGGGTGTCGCCATTGCCTTCTTCCTCGCGATGACCTTCGCACAGCCGTTGTGGAACATCGTGCAGCAGCCTGCGGCTGCCGCGTTGACGAGTCTGGGATATCCGCCATACCTCATCTTTACGTCGCCGATGGACGCGTTCCTGATCACGTGGTTCAAGCTGCCGCTGCTCGTCTCCGTGTTCATGGCGTCGCCCTGGATTTTGTATCAGGCCTGGGCATTTATTGCGCCCGGCTTATATAAGAAAGAACGCCGTCTCGCCGCGCCTTTCGTGTTAAGCACAGCGGGTCTTTTCATCCTTGGCGGCACGTTCGCTTATTTCATAGCGTTCCGTTATGGATTAGCCTTTCTGCTGGGCATCGGACAGGGTGTAAACATCCGCCCGATGATCACAATTACCGACTATTTCGACATATTCGTCAATGTCATTCTCGGTTGCGGCCTCGTCTTCGAGATGCCGGTGCTGATCTTCATGCTGACGCTTCTCCGGATCACGACTCCAGCCTTCCTGCTGAATCACTCGCGATACGCGATCCTGATCATCGTCATTATTGCCGCGCTGGTTACGCCAACACCTGATGTATTCAACCTGATGCTCTTCTCCGCCCCGATGGTACTTCTGTACTTCATCGGTGTCTTCGCCAGCTATCTGCTGGTGCTGCGGCGTGAGAAACGACGCTTCCCCTGGCGTGTGGTGCTTACCTGGGTCGGCATTCTTCTGGCGCTGATCGCGGTGGGTATTGCCATCGGAGTGTGGAAATTCGGGCTGCATATCCCACCTCGCTGGCTAATGAGATTTTAATTTCAACCCCATTTACGCGAGCAGGCCAATAGGATAAGCTGGCGTTACCCATGGATTTCTGGAAAGCTCTGGAGGACCTCAACGATGAGCGGGAACGCTTATCGAAGATGATTTCTTCGCTCGAAGAGCTTACGGGTGGCAAGCCTCGTAAGCGCGGGCGCAAGAGCATGTCTCCTGCTGAACGCAAACAAGTATCGGAGCGAATGCGCAGATACTGGGCGGGCCGCAAGCCGGGAAGGTCCGGCCGTTAGTCTTTATTGATTGACAGCTTTGTTATAGACTCTGAAGCAGCTATGCTGCTGCGCCGCAGAGTTTTTCTTGCATCCGCGGCCGGTTCCGTTCTTGCCGGGCCGTCGTCTCCCGGATTTCAGATCGGCACCATGGATGGTGTGTTCCGGATGCAGGGCAAGCCGGAAGCGGTCGAGCTTGCCAGGAAGCTTGGTCTCGCTTCCGTGCAGGTCACACTTGGTCGCTCAGTAGACGGCAGGACGCTGCCTCTGGAAGACCCGTCACTCCAGAGCGCATGGCGTGCTGCATCCCGTAAATTCAGTATTCCTCTTACTTCCACTTACATCGACATGCTTCACGTGGATTGTCTCAAAGATAATCCGAATGCTCCCATGTGGGTTCGCAAGGGCATCGATATTACTAAGCAGCTCGGCGCTCCGGTGCTGATGCTGGTGTTCTTTGGCAAGTGTCAGGTGCTGCAGCGTCCGGAGCTGGAACGTGTTGTCGGTCTCTGCAGGGAGCTTGCACCCGAAGCCGATAAGGCGGGAGTAATTCTCGGCTTTGAAAATACGAGTTCCGGTGCGGACAACCTCTATGCCGTCGACAAGGTTGCGTCAAAGGCTTTTAAGGTCTGGTATGACATCGGTAACTCGACTTATAACGGGTACGATGTCCCGGCCGAGATTCGTGCGCTTGGACGCGAGCGTATCTGCGCTTTTCACATCAAAGATAAAGGCTATCTCGGCGAAGGCAAGGTCGATGTACCGGCCGCGGTGAAGGCGATCGCTGACATCAGATTTACCGGTTACGCGATGCTCGAGACGACCTCCCCGTCAGGAGACGTTGTCGCAGATACACGGCGTAATCTCGACTATCTCCGCCCGATTATGACGGCTGAATCGAACTCACCGGGACGTTGAAAAGTGCGACTGCCTGGTGCGATCATAGCGAACACACCATGAGCAGCGTTCGCGTGTTGGTCGGCACTAAGAAGGGTGCATTCATACTCGAGTCGGATGGGGCGCGGAAGGAGTGGAAGGTTTCGGGTCCGCACTTCGCTGGCTGGGAGATCTATCACCTTAAAGGATCGCCAGTGGATCCGAACCGAATCTATGCATCTCAGTCGAGCAGCTGGTTTGGTCAGACGGTGCAGCGCTCCGACGACGGCGGAAAAACATGGGAAGTCGTCGGGAATCAGTTCACCTACGACGGAACTCCGGGCACGCATGCGTGGTACGACGGAACTCCGCATCCCTGGGAGTTCAAGCGAGTCTGGCACTTCGAGCCGTGTCTGCGTGATCCCGACACCGTCTACGCCGGAGTTGAGGATGCTGCCATTTTTCGCTCGACCGATGCCGGCAAGACGTGGCAGGAGTTGCCGGGTCTCCGCACACACGGAACCAGTCCGCAGTGGCACCCAGGTGCCGGTGGGATGTGTTTGCACACGATCCTGCTGGATGCTTCGAATCCGGGCCGGATGTTTATAGCGATCTCAGCTGTTGGTGCATTTCGAACGGACGATGGCGGTAAGACCTGGCGACCGATCAATCGCGGTCTGAAGTCGAACTATATCCCGGATCCCGAGGCTGAGTTCGGGCACTGCGTGCATCGAATTGCGATGCATCCCTCGCGGCCTGACGTGCTCTTCATGCAGAAGCACTGGGATGTTATGCGCAGCGATAATGGCGGGGATCTGTGGGTTGAAGTGAGCGGAAACCTGCCAACTGATTTCGGGTTCCCGATCGACGTGCACGCGCACGAGCCCGACACGATTTATGTGGTGCCGATCACCAGCGACTCGCACCATTTTCCGCCTGATGGCAAGCTTCGCGTATACCGAAGCCGCAGTGGCGGGAACGAGTGGGAACCGCTGACGAACGGATTGCCGCAGGAGAACTGCTACGTGAACGTCCTGCGGGATGCGATGGCAGTGGATTCACTTGACTCCTGCGGTATTTACTTCGGGACTACCGGCGGTCAGGTGTACATGTCGCCTGATGGTGGTGATTCATGGCGCCCGATCGTGCGGGACCTTCCGGCTGTGTTGTCCGTTGAAGTGCAGACGCTTCCTGCCCGATCTTCAGTCAGTCAGCCGCCCGCCGGTGCAGTCCGAAGCGGAGGCCCAGGCACGTCCGTGATTCGTGTCGAGCTGCCGTTCCATCTCAGGACGCTGGCCGGCATCGCAGGTTCTGAAGTTTCGGTGGAAGTCGAGGGCGAGCCGACGATCGCGTCCGTGCTGGATGCTCTGGAGGTTCGATACCCGATGCTTCGCGGCACAATTCGGGAGTACGAGACGGGTCGACGGCGCGCCTATCTGAGATTCTTTGCCTGCGCGAACGATATCTCGTTCGACCCCCTCGATGCGCTTCTGCCCCCCGAGGTCGCAGATGGCTCGGAGCCTCTGCTTGTGATTGGTGCCATTGCCGGAGGTTAGTGGGGTCGAACTGACAACGGTTGATCAGATCCTGGCGAAAACGCCAAGCCAGAGTGCTTTACCCCGAGGCAACGATCGATCCTTCTGCTCAACCAGTTCGAATCCCTTGGATCTCAGAACACGTTCAAGTTCATCTCTGTCGATCAGCTCGAAATCCCTCTTCAAAGTCTGCATAGACGTATAGCGCGTTGGAGTGACGTCCTGTTCTTCCGCGCTCGGCAACTGCAGTACTATCGACAAATTGCCTCCCGGCGCGACGAGCGCCAGCGAGTTCTCCAGAGCGACATCCAGTCCGGCGTGCTCGAAAATCAGCGCCGCATGCACCATCACCACAGGAGGCAGATCGAATAGCGGTTTGGTAAGGTCGCGACGGTGCAATGCCAGACCAGGCAGCATTCCAAACCGCCGCTGGACCTCGTCGAGATACTGCTGGTTGATATCGAGTCCTGCGATCCTCTTCGTGACCGACGGCTCGATTTGTTCCAGTCCGTTCCCGCCTGCAATCCCCAGCACGGCAACACTCTCCGGACGGCAATAATCCAGAGCGCACTTAAAGAGTTCTGACAGACCAGTCAGCTGTCGCACTTCAGCCGAGGCCATGTGGCCTTCATAATCGTCCAGCGGTACGTCGAGCCAGGCATTCGACATCGCCTCATTGTAGGCACGCAGTGATGCCGCGAGTGGCGTCTACTCAAGGCTCGATAGAAATGAAAAGAGCGGCCGTTCTGCTTCTCTGCGGGCGGCCGCCCAGCGTCGATACCAGCTAAGGACGTCTACTTCAGCCGGTAATTCACCTCAATGCGGGCGCTGACCGCGACGGGCGATCCATCCTTCTCGGCAGGTCTGAACACCCAACGCTGGACAGCGCCCACCGCGTTTGCGTCGAGCCCGTCGTCAAGGCTGCGCGCCACCGCAACATCTGAAGCGTGACCGTCAGCTTCGATGACGACCGACAGAACCACCGTTCCCTCAATGTGTGCATCTTTAGCTTGCTGCGTGTATTCCGGCTCGTCTTTCGCGACTACCTGCGGAGCCGTCACACCGTCGCCGATTTTGTAAACCTTGCGATCGCTTTGCAATCCCGCCACAGGCATTACAAATGCCAGCGCGCAGACTAAACTGACCAGCCTGATCTTGCGATTCAACATGGACCTTCTCCTTCGTGTATCCAGAACTGCTTCCACTCTCTCTCGCAGCGTGGAGCGCAGTCCCGCACCTGCAAACAGCAGCTGCCGTCTCTGTGCTCGCACATGCCTTATCAGATCCGAGGCATAGGTAGCAGGATCACATCCTGAAGCCAGAACGTAATCGTCAGCCGCATGCTCCTGCTCGATACGCAGTCTGGATCTCACATACCAAACCAGCGGATGAAACCAGTACAAAGCGCACGCGATTTCCGACAGCAGCAGCGCCTGCGAATCGCCTCGTAGTAGGTGGGCCTGTTCGTGTCGAATGACAGATTCGCGTCCCTCCGCATCCCAGTGCTCGGCTTCGCGCGGCAAAATAATGGCTCCCGAATCGAAACTCCACGCAACAGGGCCCGGTATGCAGTCGGCAATACAAATCCGATGACCGCTGACCACGCTGATTGTGCGCGCACCACGCAATAACCTGTTGGCACCCAGCAGCGCACGACCTGTTCTCGCACAGAGGACGGCACATCCGACGCCCCAAAGCGCTGTTATCCACGCAAGCTTTGAGCCCGCAGGCATAGCAGATCCGGCTTTCGCAACTGACCACGTTCGGACAGTAAGCGGATTCGACGGAGAATACTCCGGTATCAGCAGTCCAAACGGCAGAATCAGAAGACCGCATAGAGTGCAATACCAAACGAGATGGCGTGCCTCTGCCGATCGGTTTCTGAACAGAAGCCCGGCAAATAACCCAGTGAGAAGCACCACGGTACTCTTGATCGCCAGCATCAGCCACAGATGCGTCACTTCTCTGAGCTCCTGGCCTTCCTGATGAGCGATTCCAGAGCTTCGAGTTCTGCATCGCTGATCTTCGTCGCTGAGTCATCGAGCATCGCCGCCATCAGTTCAGTCGGAGAACCTTTAAAGAAAGTTGTCAGCAGATGCTTCAATGCGGATGACTTCACCTTATCCGCAGGAACACTGGGAAAGTAGACGTATCGAAGGCCCTGTTCGGCATGCCTGATATGCCCCTTCTCTTCCAGCGTTCGGATGAGGGCGCGAGTCGCCGAAAAACTCGGCGGGTCCGCAATCGCCGAATGGATCTCGACCGCGGTCGCTTCGCCGCGAGCGTAAAGTATATCCATCACCTGACGCTCGCGTCGGCTCAGTGTGGCTATCGTAGTGGAATTCTTTGCTTGCGCCATGCTGGAAAAGCAGCAACCTGCTGGAATTCTCGCATCGACGCATCTCGCTGTCAAGCAGATTCTGGGAGAAATTTGGCTGTTTTATTGGGATGCAGTTTCGCCGGCCTGTGCCCGTGGAGACATATGAACGGCGGAAGTGTGCACCTCAGCGATGCCGGGGTTAAGCGCAAAGAGTGCCCAATGCATAGCTAACACCAGCAAACAAAAGGTAATCAGGCTTCCGATCACTCGCATTTCTCCCTCGATTAAACAACGCGGACGTCAGGCCCGCGCGAGATCACACACCTGTTACTATTCGGCGAGATTTCACTGAGTAAGAGCTCAGATATGTTAAAAATCCTTGTGGTCACTGGTGACGGCGGCGAAGCATACGAGGCCCTGTACGCAGTCCACCGCCTCCGCGAGGCTGGTTGCCAGCCGGTTGTGGCGGCGCCATCAGCACGGCGTCTGCATTTGGTGATGCACGATTTCGAACCCGGGTGGGACACCTACATCGAGCGCCAGGGCTACGGACTCGCAGCCGACGTGGCGATCAATGATGTTGACCCAACAGCATTCGATGCCGTGTTGCTCCTCGGCGGACGAGCACCTGAATATCTCCGGAACAACGCTCGGCTCGTTCAACTAGTGAAAGAATTCGACGGCGCAGGCAAATGGATCTTCGCAATCTGCCACGGTGTGCAGATCCTTGTTACTGCCGGACTGGTAGCAGGAAAAAGGGTCACCTGCTACGAGCACGTTCGAGCGGAGACAGAGTTCGCAGGCGCGACCTGGGTCGGCGAACAGTCGGTGCGCGACGGCCGGATTGTGACAGCACAGACTTGGCAGTCGCACCCTGAGTTCTACCGCGAAGTACTGTCTTGTCTCGAACAGCAGGTCAGGGCCGCACCATAGACATCTCCCTCGCTGGTCATTTTTTCAAGAGAGTGGACATTCTGGGGCCGGCAGGCAGGTGGCGCACGCGATGTGTGGATGCTGCTACCCGCGATGAGTGCCGTGACTTTACGTAGTCAGCACGTTATCGTCCCGGCCTTGGGTCTCTTGCAGTAAGCACGATCGTAATCGCGCGCAAGACAACCAGCTTTGGGCATCATCTTCAGGACGGAGCGGCCTTGTTGCTCGGCGGAATGTTCGCTGCTGCACAAGGTTTTTCCTCCGGGTGGCTTCACGTATCGGCGGTGACAATCGCAGTTTCGGCAGTCTGGAGTGCTGTCTCCAGAACTCTCGTTCAAAACGCAGCTCAGAGCCGCATAGACGTCGTGACTACGACAGCTTCCCGCTCTCGATCGGCCTCTGAAAGTCCAAACGGAAACTCTCGACCGTGGTACCCTCCTATAGCCTGTAAGGAATCGTATGAGCCATATCGGCATTACTTGTCCGCCCGCGACTGGCCACATCAATCCTTTTTCAAGTCTCGGCCATCGATTGCAGAGCCGGGGCCATCGAGTAACTGTATTTCAGGTACCCGAGATGGCGACTGCAGTTCTGTCCCACGGGATCGAGTTCCGACCGGTTGCGGAGAAGTCGTTTCCCAGCGGGACGGTCGCGAAGACTTACCGGCGAATGGGAGAGTTGTCCGGTCTCCCGCTGCTGCGGTTTACGAGCAACTTCCTCCTGAACTACACATCCGCAGTGATGCTCGAAGGCCTCGACAGCTTTAGGGAAGCGGGCCTCGACGCGCTTCTCGTAGATCAGACAGTAGCGGGAGGCGAGTCGATCGCCCGCATGCTCGACGTGCCATTCGCAACCGTTGCTGTCGGCCTCGATCTGTATGCGGAGAGTGACACACCTCCTTTCTTTACAACGCTGCGTTACACAGGAAAACCTGTCCGAAGGCTTGCGCATATTCCGTGTTATCTGACGTGGGCATTTCTCGCGCGTCATTGCGAGGGGGTCATCAACGATATCCGTCGCAAGTGGAACCTTCCGTTGTATGACAGCTTGCTCGAATCTACCTCAACGCGGGCGCAGATCGCGCAGCAGCCTGCATTCTTTGATTTCCCTCGAAAAAGGATTCCGGAGTGCTTTCACTACACCGGTCCATTTCACGACCTGCGTACCAGGCCAGACGTGCCTTTCCCGTGGGATCAGCTGGACTCGTCACGGCCACTGATCTACGCCTCGATGGGAAGTCTGCAGAATCAGAACACGAGGGTCTTCCAAATGATCGCCGAGGCCTGCCGGGGCGTCGATGCGCAACTCGTCGTTTCACTCGGCGGTGGTCGTCAGCCGGAGGATCTCGGCCCGCTGCCGGAAATCCCCTGGTGGTGGGCTATGCTCCGCAGCTTGAACTTCTTCGGCGAGCGCAGCTTGTCATTAATCATGCGGGCCTGAATACTGTGCTCGAAACCCTGACTGCCGGAGTTCCTATGGTCGCGATACCGGTCGGAAACGACCAGCCCGGAACCGCAGCGAGGATTCGCCATATCGGTGCGGGCGAGTTTTTATCGGTCACCAGATTGACCGTCCGACGATTACGGCAGGCTGTAACTCAGGTGCTCAGCGATGAAAGATATCGGACTGCGTGCGGCCGCTGGCAAACAGAAATAGAACGAGTGAACGGACTCGATAAGGCGGCGACGATTTTAGAACAAGCGCTCGATCTTACACGAACGGAACGAATCACGACAAACAGCGCGTGTCAACCCGTTTCAAACAGACGGGACCGTTAACGGTATTGGCTGCCACGATATTGGCGACACCCATCTCGCGGGCGAGTTTTGCGGTGACGATCGCTTCACCGGAACGCTCCAGTAACTTCGACTCACAAGAGAACGCAGCGATAACTCTCCCGTTAGATTCCGGGCTCGCGTGTGCATGGCTTTCGCAATGCCGTCAATAGAGTTTCGGACATACTTCTGTGCCCCCGAGAAGCTGATGTTCACGACAGGCCGCACGAACGCCGCCATCCATCACAATGCTTCCACCGGCGAATCGGCTGCTGCCAAAACGGAAGATTCCAGGTGAACTGGCCATCTTCGACCATCTGCTCGTAGCCACCTCAGGCGGAGTTAACCGGGACGTCGAGGCCGTCGCACCGATCTGCAATGTGCTGGAATAGCCGCTCTGTGTCGCTGTCGATCGAATGATCGCAGGGATGCGCTCAATAGACGGAGGCAGGTCCGTCGCAGCGATCGTTCGCGCGGTCGCGAACACATCGAAGCCCCTGATCTGCCACTTCGATCGCAACCCCCGCGCCGAACTCCCGGGAAGCCCCGGGATCCAGCGCGAGGGTC
>CAWCGC010000005.1:0-45966 GCA_963794765.1 Bryobacteraceae bacterium
ATGTGGTACTTGGGCGCAGCCAGCTGGCGCTCGAAAACTATCTCAGCAAACTCAAAGGCAGGCACAGGGTCCGCATCGTTTGCATGGACCTGATCGACTTGTCGGGCGCTGGTTCGAACGTTTTTCCCCAATGCTCTGATCGTCGCCGATCGATTCCACGTGATTCGCCTGATCCAGCAGCAGTTCTTCGCTGTCTGGCGGTTGCTCGATCCGGCAGGTCTGAAGAACCCGCGGCCTGGTCTCGCTGCTGCGGTGGCATGCCAAACACCTCAGCCCGGAACAGACCCAGCGCCTCGCACAGTATTTCGAGCAACAGCCCGCAGCCGGCAGTTTGTACGAATGCGGGAGCGCCTCTGTCAGCTCCTGCTGCTCAAAGACCGCAACGCCCGAGCGAGCCGGCCTCTTGCACGCCACTTGCTCGGCCACATCGAAAGCTTGCGTCAGTGCCCATTCGCCGCCCACTCCAGTCGCTCGGTGAGACACTCCATCAATGGCGAGCCGAAATCCGCAGAATGTGGCGCTTTCGCCGAAGCAACGGCATCACAGAAGGATTCCACACCAAAATGGAGGATCTACAGCGACACGCTTACGGATTTCGAAACTTCAGAAACTATCGCTTGAGGGTTGTTGTAATGTGTTCCTGAAGCCAACTTGGGAGCACGGCTGCCCCCATCTTTGGCGTAGAGCCAGGATCGGGAATCAATTGAGAGAACGAACGGTGCGGAGTGGTGGGCGGTTAGGGACTCGAACCCCAGCCTTCCTGCTTGTAAGAAATCCGCCCCTCCTCCAATCACTCCATCTGTTTCTTGTCTTTTCAACAACTTGGGGCGTCTGCTTTCGCTCAGTGGACAAGTCGTTGCGGCTAATCCCAAGGAGTTCTGATACAGATCTGATACAGCAACGGCTCATCGCCAACAAATGTGCGTTCTGACAACTCGACGATTAACGGAAACTGGGCCCAAAGGGTGGGCCCAGCAGGGCATCAGAGGGAAAGTGTCAGAACTGGCGTCCGGAAGTCGCGGAGCAACGATTGGCGAGCTTGGTACCTCGGCCGATTACGCTTCCAGGAACAGCGATTCCAGTGCGAGTGCTCTGAAGAGAAACTGTCGTCTGGCTTTGGAGAGTGAGATGGATTGGTTCTGTTTCCGGCGGGGTCGAAAGTACTGTCGAACTTCCTCGAAGGCTCGACAGAAGCGCTGGGCTGATGGAAACTCTCCAAAGCCCAGCATCGGATAATATCGCTGTTTGACGCCGCGGTGATCCCGCTCGATCCGCCGGTTCAGGTACGCGCTGCAGCGATGCTTCACTTTGGGGCCGAGCGTTTCCCGGATCGCGCGTGGATAGGAATCGTGGCCGTCGGTGGTGACCTGTGTCGGCGCTGAGTTCACCATCGACTGAGCACTGCGGAAGAAGAGCTGGGCTGCAGCCATATCCCGAGTGGCGCTGAGCATCGAGTCCACGAGATTGCCGTTCCGGTCGAATGGCGCGATACAGATAACACCACTTTCCCTTAACCTTTAAGTAGGTCTCGTCGACATACCAGCGCCGGCCCGCTTTCCCCTTCCGTTTGCGGCGGATGTGCTCGGCCAGCAGCGGAGCGAAACGCTCCTCCCAGTCCCGTACGGCTTCATGGGTGAACTCGAATCCGCGCAGCAGAAACATCTCCGCCAGATTCCGCAGGCTGAGCTTGTATCGCAACCGGCAGAGCACGATCTCGAAGACGATGTCGGTTGGAAACTCGAGGTAATTGAATGGGGTGCCGGTTCGCTCATTGGACTTTCGCCGACACCCACCACAGCGGAATTCAGCAGTAGCCGAGATCGGTTGTGCTGATTTAGCTTCCCGAGTTCGGGAGATTGGCAATGAGGGCAGATCATGAGCGACGTCGGCCACCTCAGAGTAGCGAGCGCCCTGAACATCACCCGGCCGTGCCTGAGTCCTGACACTTTCTCATGCAAGTGCTCACGGGAACGAGCGACTGTTGCTGCGGGAATTTCTAGGAGAAGCACATTCCCGTTCGGATGATCGACGGCCCGAAACGTAAACACGACGCTCGGCTATAGCCGCTGGGCGAGCCAGAATTCAGGTGGCTGCTTCTGTGACTTCTCTTCCGACGGGTCAAAGGTGTCAAAGGTGGTAACTACAACCGCATGGTCTCTATCGCGAATACCCCATACCAGGTACGCGCATAGCGCTGCTCAGCAAGTCCTGCGCCGTTTGCGAGCGCTGAGATGGCCCGGCCAATCATTGCGGGCTCGGCGTTGTTCACTTTAAACCCAAGCCACGCCGTCTCGGCCGGGCGCTGCCTCAGATCGTCTATGAGGGCGATATTTCGCAGGTCGCTCACCGGGATTGGATTAACAGAAGGGTACTTCCTACTCACGTTGTACGCGGCGTCTCAGTACGGAGCCGTCTCGTACACCGGGCTGGCTCGTTTCTTAAGCGTACACGCACAGGCGCAGATCTTCCGCTGATTGGCACAGGCCGGGAAACTCGCACACGTTTTCCCTCGGAAGACGGTCGGGCGCGCTGTAGACGCCATCATCGACGGATTAGCTCGCTTTCGACAAGCAACGCGGGATTAGTGCGACAAGCGATGCGGTCAGCGTTGGTTCGAATCGGCAGCAACGAAGGCGGCTCGACGGTCGCGTAGCCGAATTGTGATACAGTCGACGGAAAAGAAGGGCAAAAGCAGGTTCCCATTCTGATACAGTCGGCGTTCTCAGAGCACAAGTTCAAGACGTAAGTCGTTGAAAGAAAATGGTGGGCGGTTAGGGACTCGAACCCCAGACTTCCTGCTTGTAAGAAATCCGCCCCTCCTCCAATCACTCCATCTGTTTCTTGTCTTTTCAACAACTTGGGGCGTCTGCTTTCGCTCAGCGGACAAGTCATTGCGGCTCAATACCAAGGAGTTCTGATACAGATCTGATACAGCAACGGGTCTGCATTTGGAAGTTGCGCGAGATACGGCCGACTTTTCGTTCCGGTGGTGGAAGCCTCTGAGGGTCGAGCCAGGCGAGGACGTGATTGGCGGCTTTGTTGAGTTGATCGAGGCAGGCCGTTGCACTCCTCGAGATCGGCTCGTTGCAGATTGGCGCCCTCGAGGATCGCACCCTCCAGATTGGCGCCGGAGAGGTCGGCGCCAAACAGGTCGGCGCGGCCGAGGTCGGGGTTGCGGAGGTCGTGCGGCGGAGGTTGGCGGCGGTGAGAAGCGCCCCGTGAAATCGGGCGCGGGCGCAGCGGGTGTTCTCAAACGACGCGCCGCGGAAGTCGGCGGATTCGAGATTGGCGCGCTCCAGGTTATAGGAACGGGAATCAAGGGTACCGACGTTGTCGTTGTGTTTCTCGGGGAAGTGGAGCTCGGCGGCGAGATCGGGAGACGTAGGCCAGCAGGAGACTGTGCGGGGTGCGGAACTCGGCCGCGTTTTTCGAGCGATTGGAATTTGATGTCGCGCAGGTTGGCGGCGAGCAGATTAGCGCTCTTAAGATCGACCAGCGTCAGGTCGGCGCCGGTGAGATCGGCGCGGCGAAGGTCGTCATTGGACACGTTGGTGTAGCTGAGATTTGCGCCGGTCAGTTCGGCTTCGCGAAGGTCGGCGCCTTCGAGGTTGGCCCAGTGGAGGTCGACAGAATGCATGACGGCGGCGGAGGTCGGCGCCAACGAAGTCGACGGTGCGGAGGTCGCACTTGACGAAGTGGACGCTGCGGAGGCTGGTTTCGCGGAAGCTGATGCGGTATCGTCTGGGCCACTCGATGGGCTGGTCGGAATCGGATCCGGCGTAGGGAGCGCTGGTGCGAATGACTAATACGTACAGCGTGCGGGAGGTGGCGGTGACCACGACAAAGAAGTCGCATGCCACGATTACCTGAGCTTGGTTTGCGGACAAACGTCAGCCAGCGTTGCTTCGGATTCGCCGTCAGCATGGGTCGGCGGATACGAAGGTACTTGCCGACAGTACGAAGCGATACCCGAATGCCGAGCTTCAGCTCCAGGTCGTTTGTGCCTCCAAGATAATCAAAACTGGCGGTGTCTCTGCGTACCACTGGCATCAGCAGAAAGGAATCTAACGTCACCTGCGCGGGAAGGATGGAAGGATCGCTCGCGCCGAACTCAGCGCAACGAGACTGATGCAGTTGGAGCGGGAGCCGTTTGTCTGCAATGGCGTATGCAGACAGTCACGCCCGAGATGGCTCTGCGCAGGATCGTGACTCTCGGCGGGTAGCTCACGCCGCACGGCGTTCAGAGGGCATTGTCTATATAACGAATGGAGTGGTGAAGGGCGAGCGACTGCGAATCGGCGCCGGAGTAGAAATCGCGACGTTACGGAGAGTACTGGAAGCATTGCGCGGATGATCCACCTGCCGGCCAGCGTGCGTGTATATCGGTATCTGACCCCACGGTGCATCCTTACGCCACAACTCGGGCATTCCGGAGAGGTTTCGGGTATGACGCTCCCACATTCGCACACCATGCGTTTCTCCGTTGGCGAATGGCCACTATCGTGTCATTTTCGCAATTCATCGGGCCGACACGGCGGCCATTCAGTTGCGGCCGTTTACAGCGTGGCCAGCTTCGGAGCCGAGAATGCGTACCTTCAGGTTGAAATCGCGAATCAGACGGTGCAGGTTATTGACATGGATACCCAGCAATCCCGCGGCAGCGCCATAATTCTTGCCTGTTTTAGCCAGCGCGCCGAGGATTATGTGTTCCTTTGCGACACGGACAGCTTCATGATAGTTGTTTGGAGCCTCCGAGTCGCTTGCAACGCTGAACAAAATCTTTTCCGGAAGATCCTCTCGAAGGATTTCGCCCGATGAACCAAAGATCACAGCGTGCTCGATCGCATTTTCCAGCTCTCGTACATTCCCTGGCCACGAATACCCGATTAACGCCTCAAGCGCGCGTGCCGATATACCCGAGAACAGCTTCTTGTTGCGCTGGGCGGAACGTCGGGCGAAGTGCTCGGCGAGAAGCGGAATGTCATCAGATCGTGCACGCAACGGCGGCGTGCGTAAGCGCACAACGTTGAGCCTGAAAAAGAGATCCTGGCGGAAAGTGCGATCTCTGACGGCGTCTTCGAGGTCTTTGTTCGTCGCCGTAAGTATGCGTATATCGACCTTAACGTGGTCGGTCCCACCAACGCGTGTGAATTCCCGCTCCTGCAGAACGCGCAGCAGCATGGCCTGCGTTGACAGCGGGAGTTCAGCAACTTCGTCAAGAAAAACAGTCCCGCCGTTTGCCGCTTCCAGTTTGCCAACCTTCTTAACGCAAGCCCCTGTAAATGCACCTTTTTCATGACCGAACAGCTCCGCTTCAAGGAGCTCCCCGCGCAGCAATGCGCAATTGATCGCCTCAAAAGGTTTCGAGCTCCGGGCGCTATTCATGTGCAGAGCCTTGGCTGTCAGCTCCTTGCCAGTGCCCGATTCACCGATGATCAGAACTGTCGCATCGGCGCACGCCAACTTTCGAATGGCGAACTCGAGATCCTGTATCGCTTTGCTGCGCCCGACAATATCATGCTTCAACTGTATGGCATCAAGCAGTCGACTGTTTTCATTTTTAAGAGTTTCGACTTTACGAGCGTTTTCAAGCACAAGCGCTGCATAACCAGAAATGGCCGTGAGAAACTTCAGGTGATCCTGCTCAAAGCGGACGCCTGGATCGGTACTTTCGAGATAAACAGCACCCCGGCACTGGTCGCCAACGGCCAGCGCCACACAGAGTGCAGACGTGATCCGCCGAGTTACGAACGTTTCCGACGAGCGCAGTTGGCTGTCGACGGATGTGTCATTGCTCAAAATCGCTCCAGCCCCGGCCAGAACGCGATTCACAATCGTCCGGCTGAAGTGGACTTCACACCCGATACTCATGTATCTCTGCCATCGACACAGTATTCTGATTTCGCCTGAGTCGGCCGCGATGACTATAGCGGCTGATTCTGCGGGAACAATTTCACCAATGAGGCTGAGCAACCGCTCCTGTACAGAAGCAACCCCCTCGCTGTTTAGCATCCTGCCGATTTCCAGCACGGCTTCAAGCCGCTTAATCGCCAGTTCGTTCGGCGAAATGGTGGCCAAAAAGTCGGCACTCATACGGTGTGCCTGATCTATATCGAGTACGACTGTTTCGGGACCGATCGAATCCTCTTTGGCCGCTTCAACCTCCAATTCGTCGGTAGACTCAGGACCGGATCCATCAAAGCGTAGCGTGGTTTTGCCGATTGAGATACGATCCCCGGAGTGAAGGAGGATCGCATTCAGGACGCGATTACCGTTGATCAGTGTCCCATTGTTACTCTGCAAATCAGATAAGAAATACTGCCCATTGCGCTTGTGGAGCACGCAATGGTACCTGGACACAGAAGCATCGACAACGCAAACTCCGTTCTCAGGATTCCGACCTATACCTATCTCGCCCTGTGACAGTGTGAACTGCCTTCCAGTCCAGGGTCCTTCTACGACGGTCAGTTCTGCGGTCATGAATACACCTCCTGCGGGTGTATTGGTAAGTTGTTGAGGCTCACACATAGGGCATTCTCCGTGAAGCGCGTTGCTCCAGGCGGATAACTGCTGGTGTCTGACATAGGTTGCCAACTTCCATAAGGCAGCGGTCATCGCTGTCTTTTCTGGATAATGCGAAACATTTCATTTCCATAGGACAGCCATTTAGGAATTTATTTTTTACAACGCGTTTTAAGTAAGACATGACTGTGGCAAAGCGGTCTGGAATTGCGCAGGCCGTTGAGCCGGCATAAAAAAAAACAGCTGTTGACACGAAGGCTTTCGTATCGGGTGTCGTCACTCGGCCTAACAAAGTTAGGATTCCTAATTATAGTCGTTTAAGCTTTAATGTCAAGACCGGTCTGGCGGCTTGTGTAAAAGCGCGGAGTATGCGAGTGCTGTCTTTAAGTCTGACCTTTGGAAAGTTCTCGCCGATCAGGGCAAGCTCGCGCGCTTGCGTGCCAGTTCTCGCTCATCCCTGCGATCCGAGTTGTACGATCAGCCGGTCCAGACGCGATTCGTTCGCCCGGTGCGCAAGCCAGGAGTGGCCTCGTTTAAAATTTTCCTGGACAGCGTCAACAAGCGACGTATGCCGGAACAGACGATCGCTTGCGCTCGCGCCCGGCCCTTAGTCAGTAGTTGTATCCATATGCCGAATGTCAGACTCCCTAACGTAGAGGCTGCTCGATGAGCAGGAAGCGCTGACTGTCCAGACCGTCTGGATGAGACTGCATTGCTTGACTGCTTTCGACGGCAACGTGACGGATAGTACTCGCTTCCTTTCGGTAATGCAACGCAATGCTTACCCCAAAGCAGGGCGGCAACAAACTCAGTATGGACCGCTCACCTAAGTTGAAGAAGATTCCAGACACTGCGGACGGTCCCCAGTCCATCGCGTGTCGATGGCTTCGGTGTGGTGGACGATCATTTTGGCTGGATCAGATATCAAAACAGATTGCTCACAATTCATTGATTGTCTCCTGTAGATTGCAGTCCAATGCAAAGGATTGATAACTTTGTAGTGTACTCCGCAAAAGCAACTCCGCCTGCTCGCTTCGGAGCAAAGCTGCCGTGTTGACTCGGACTTTTACTGGACTTGAGCAGGAGAAAAATAGCGCCGATGCGGCGATCGGGTGACGGTCCCGTCTCAGAACGTTACTCGGGCAACCAGTTATATCCTGCGGGCATTCGACTGGAACGACAGGTCCCGCTGGTTCAGGACTGAGTTCCCACCCTGCGTTTATGCGTCGACTTCACTGGTCGTACGTGGCCGAAAGTTCGCCACGCTTGATAACGCAGCTACATACCGCGGTCTGTTGAACGCGTTATACGCTTCTGCGCGGAACTCGAACGGACTTCGTTCAGTTATGTTCACGCGTTTTTTCAGGAGCGAGATCGAAGTTGTTGACTCCGGGAAGCCGAACCGAGTTTCGGTCGCCGTTCGTATACACAACTTCTTCCACAAACCCGCCTCCGCGATATACGTACCTGTGAAGGTTCAGTTCCGGTCACGTTCTTAGAGTCGGCTGTCCACCGCACGGAACGATGGCACATCATAACCACCCGAGTGTAAAGCGATGTCGCCGATCCAGTGTGCGTAGTTCGCTCGTTCTGCGGTGATGTTCAAGAAATTCCGGGGGCTGCCTCCACCTCATGTCCCGGAACCGGGACTATCAACTGCGATAGACGATTAACGCAAACAATAGTCTTCAATCCGCAAAGAGGCCGCACCATGCCGTAAGTCGCTGAATGTTGTAAGTCTCCTCGATATGTCGGCAGTTGGCAGGGATATTGCATAGTCCATGGATCGAGGCTCTGACATTCGGCATATGGATACAACTATTGACTACCGCCTGGCAAATTGCGGAGTGCTTTGCAACGATCATGTCTTACTTAAATTGCGTTTGGAAAATAAAGTGCCACATTGCTGTCCTATTCAAATGAAATATTCCGCATTATCCAGAGAAAACAGCCATGAGGGCTGCTCGCTGAAAGTTGGCTACCTATGTTAGACACCAACAATTATTCTTCCTCTGCTGCTGTCGAGGAGTTCGCGATTCGGGATCCAATGAACGAGTGGTACGACGTTTCATGGGTTCGTAACGACCAGATTGCCTACGACGTTCCGGATACAAGTAACAGGCCCGTGTTGTTTTCGCCGTCGCTCGTACCCGCGATTCGTCACCCGCTTGTCGTTGAAAGGGGCTCTGATTTTGCAGAACGACTCCTGGCCAACCGCTTCTACACCTACGCCGACTTCACGTCGGTGCTGGAACGCGACGCCATCAATGTCGTGGCGGGGAGGCTTGCACGAAAGGAGTTCTGGTGCAGCCTCCCTGCTCACGTCTACCTGGGAGCAGGCCGTATCTACACTGACGAAGCCTTTCACGCACAAGAGTCAGATGAGATCATTGCGGCCATCGCCCGAAGCACGAAGATAGAACCCAGGCATCTGCACCGGCCCCGGTTCATGAAAATGCTCGAGTCGCTGTGTTCCGGTATGGATACGACGACGCAGAAGGTAGCGCTGATCGGCTTCAGTACGGTTTCCGAAACACTGATCTCCTCGATCCTGGACTTTATTCCGAACGATCCGCTGGTCGCACCTTCCGTCAGAGGGTTCGTTCGCGAGCATGCCCGGGATGAAGGGCGGCATCACATCTTTTTCAGTGATGTTCTTGCCTACGGGTGGCCGCGGCTGTCGAAGGCTTATCAGAACGTACTTGGTCCGCTTCTGCCGCGCTTCGTCAGGTGGTTTCTGGAGCCTGATATTCAGTGGCTTACCTCCTTTCTGCAGGAAGAAGGATTCAGCCCACAGCAGGTTGAGCGAATCGTTGGCGAGTCCTATGTGGAATCGGAAGTAAGTGAGTCGATCCGACTGGCGGCCCGACATTCCATCGATCTGTTCAACGAGGTCGGAGTTTTTGAGTCCGACGAAGCGCGGGAAGCCTTCAGCACTCTTGACCTGATCTGATGACGAGTAAAGTTAGCTGATTCTCAGCGTACGAGAATTCCTGATCAAAAGAAAACCATGGAGTTTCCTGATGTTGACGACTGTTTGCCCGACTCCGACTTCGGCACCGTATAGTCACCCAACTGAGGCGGCCCGGTGCCCCAGCATTCATTTCGGGGATCATACGTGCCAGCTGCGCGATCGTTCTGAAAGCGTACTGGACGCCTTCCTTCGAAATGGAATTTCAATCTCGCACGCATGCAAGGCCGGTGCGTGTGGGTCCTGTCTGATGCGCTCAGTCGAAGGGGCGGTTCCGGCAAACGCACAGCAGGGCCTGAGGGAGTCATGGAAGAGAAGGGGATATCTGCTGGCCTGCATGTGCCGTCCTGAGACTGACCTCCGTCTGGAGTTACCAGGTGCAGATGTGCGGATCACAGCGCACATCGACACACTGGAGTGGCTGAGTGGGGAGGTTATTCGCCTGCGGCTTCTCTGTCAGACACCGCTGGACTTCCGGGCGGGTCAGTATGTCACATTGCGGCGGTCTGACGGCGTGGCAAGGAGCTACTCTATCGCCAACCTGCCGGGTGACCAGTCGATGCTGGAACATCACATTCGCTGGGTGCCGAACGGAAGGATGAGCAACTGGATCGCGACGGAAGCACGTGTGGGTGACTCTCTGGAGATCACGGGCCCCGCTGGCGAATGCTTCTACGCGCCGGGGCGCCCGGAGCAACCGCTATTGCTGGTCGGCACGGGCACTGGCCTCGCGCCGCTTTACGGGATTCTGAAGGATGCGCTGGCTCATCGACATGAGGGATCGATCCACCTGTTTCACGGCGCCCGGCGCCCGGGCGGTCTGTATCTGCACAGCGAACTGTCGTCCCTGGCAGATGCTCATCCGCAGTTCACGTACACCCCGGTCGTAATGGACGATCCTCTGCCGGGTATGACGGCCGGATCCATCGACAAAGTAGTGTTCGAACACTTTCCGAAGCTCAGCCGATGGCGGGGCTTTATTTGCGGCAACCCAACAATCATTAACAGCCTCAGGAAGAAGCTGTTCCTCGCCGGAATGAATCTGCGCGAGATCTTTGCGGATCCATTCCTGCACTCGGTGGCACCGCAACGGTTCTAACCGGCCCGTTATCGGGCCTAAACATAGAGTTATAAGGCATCGGATCTGCCCCGGCATTCCGATGCTTAATGGATGACGGTACACGTGTGCCTTAAGCGTGCACCTGTCATCCACTTTCGAACCCGTTGGCAGTTCCAAATTCTGTTAGGAGATAAGAGACATGGTTACCTTACCGCCAAAGCTGCGGAAAGCCTTGACCGATAAGATGGCGCGCGAAATGGAAGAAGCGCGCCTGTCCCCCGCCGACGTGTCTGGCGCGTCACCCGTGTCGGGCTGGCAAACGCCGTTTGTTGGTCCGATCATAACAACGCACGCCGCATTAATGAGGACGGGGAAGGTTCTTTTCATCGCAGGATCGACCACCGACCTCAGAGTTTTCGAGCAAACGTGCCCAAATCCTGGTGTAACTCAGATCAACAGCTGCCCTGCCGATCCCAACGACACGACAGTGTGTCCTCCGTGGGGGCTTACGAATTCCTGTGCCGTTTGGGATCCGGTACACAATACATTCTCCCGGCCGGCTGTCCCGCTGGACAACTCAGGCAAAGTCCTCGACCTTTTCTGCGTTGGTCACTCGTTTCTGCCGGACGGGAGATTGCTGGCAGCCGGCGGCACGTCCGGCTATGCGCCTGATCGTGGGTTGAGTTCCACAGTTGTCTTCGATCCGATAACAGAGCGCTGGACCAAAGTAGCTTCCATGAACAGTGGGCGCTGGTACCCAACCTTCGTGACCATGGGCAGTGGCCGGGTCTTTTGCATGACCGGTGTCAACAACCAGGGCAACGATGTCGACTTCAACCCGGAGATCTTCTCGAGATCGGGCTGGACATCGTTTACTAAGGCAACCAGTAAGTTTCCGACGTATGCTCAGCTTTTCCTGCTGAGCAACGGTACGTTGTTCTATTCGGGCGCATCCTTTAACGAGAACGATGTTATTACACCCCGCATTCTGATTCTGCCCAGCACGTTTACAGAAAAGATCCGAGAGGTGGAAGTGCCCGGGTTGCACGCAAACCCCGGCCATCTTGACCCCGAAAATCCTGCCGATCAGCGGAACCACGCAACCAGCGTTCTGCTGCCGCCCGCGCAGGATCAGAGAGTCATGATCATCGGCGGTGGCTCAAAGTACACCTATGGCGGCAACACTACCGAGACCGTGTATGTGGCCAATCTGAAGGGACCAAACCCGTCGTATAAGCAGGTGCAATCGCTGAGTAATCCCAGGATGCACGTGAATGCGATCATCCTGCCGAATCGAACCGTGTTTGTGTGCAACGGCAGCATTGTCGGAGAAGACACAAGCCAGGCGTTGCTTCGAGCCGAGATCTTCAACCCTGCAACGAATACGTGGACGGTGGTTGAGCCGCAGGGAGTACCTCACGTCTATCACTCGATGGCGATACTGCTGCCGGACGGCAGTATAGCTACCGGCGGCGGAACACCTGCTGGTGCATGTAACGAGCTACGCATGCAGATCTACCGTCCTTCCTATATGTCGCAACCCCGGCCGGAGATTAAGGAGAGCCCAGCCACTATCGCTTACGGCGGCATAGTCAATATCCGGACGAGTCATGCAAAGGATATCAAGTGGGTCAATCTGACGAAGCCCAGTGCGGTGACTCACAGCTGCGACACCGAACAGCGTCTCGTTGATCTGCCAATCCAGTCGGCTACCGGCTCCACCCTTACGGTTTCCGTTACGTCCAACCGAAATCTGGCGCCGCCGGGATGGTACATGCTGACCGTCACTGACAACAGGAACATTCCGTCAGTTGCATCGTGGGTGAAACTGACGGCCGGAGCAAAACAGTATGAGGGAGACGAGGAGTAAACGATGAAACTGACACGTCGGCAATTTAGTGGATCTGTACTTAGCGGTGCATTCGCAAGCCTGCGCCATGTGTCTGCGCAGCCACGCGACACGATTGTAGTTGGAGTTGAACACGGCGACATCATTCGCAACACAGGAGGTAACAGCAATCCGATCTCTGCCGCGATTGAGGACTACAGCACGCTGCCGGGCAGTACGACTCACGCCAGCGCCTTTCAGGCACTCGCAGTCAAGTATGTGAATCTGCGATCGTTGCAAACTGCGAGCAGCGTTGTGAACGTACCGCTACTTTCACCCAGCGACCGCATCTCAGGGGTGACGTATCTGGCCGACGGCACCCTGTTCGTCGTCATTACGCCGGACAGCGGAGGCGCGAATGGAGGTGCGCCACCACAGTTCGTATTCATAAACAACACTGTTCGAATTGTGCCGGCATCGGGCCTGAGCATCGACGCCGCTGTTGACAGTGTGCTCTTGCTGAAGAAAGGCACACTCATTGGGATGGTGACGAAGAAGGACGGTACTGGCCCCGCACATATTGTCGAGGTGGATCCTGCAACCGGTGTTGTCACCTTTACGAATCCGGTCAGCCTTCCAGCGGATCGGCGGTTCAGTTGCCTGGCCGAGGCTCCTGACGGAACGATTTACTCGAGCGTCTTTCGGGCAAATGCCACGACAGAACTGTGGAAGCTCGACTTAACACACAAAACAGCGACATTTCTGATGCCGCTGACTACTTTCGATGGTATGGCCGGTAAAGTACCCTGGTACCACGGTATTCAAAGCCTCATCGTGACGCCCGCGGGGCAACTGGTGGCCTTATGCAACCTCGAATATCGATTACCGGACTCAATCTACCTCATCGACCTCGCGACCGGCTTCTTGAAGGAAGTGACAGGTTTTCCAGTGTCCAGAGCTGCACTGGTTACGCCCGGTGCAAAACAGGTGTGATTGCGGCAGACGCTCGTCCAGTCCTGTGGAACTCGTGAAGAACGACGTCCTGCTGACTGAAGAAGGCGGGTATTCCCTATGGTGCGGTTATGAGAATGAGACAACTCTGGATTTTGATTATAGGAATGAGCCTGGCAGGGTCCTGGCTCTGCTATCAGGGCGGACTCGGCGCAACCGCGATGCCACAGGCGTCCCTCCGGTACACGTGTCCCATGCATCCATCGGTCCGTTCGGATCACCGTGGCAACTGCCCGCAGTGCAATATGGCCCTTGTAGAAGCTCAGTCGGAAAAGCGCGCCGCTAACGACCACACAATTGTGATCAGCCCTCAGCAGGAAGCTCTGATCGGCGTAAAGCATGCGGTCGCACAGTGGGCCATGCTCGGGGAAACCACTCGTGCGGTTGCCCGCCTTGGTCTCGACGAGACCAGAATCTTTCAGGTGCAAACCAGGCTGGATTGTTTTGTTGATGAGATTGTGGTGAAGACCGTCGGCACCCAGGTACGCAAAGGCGAGACACTCCTCACCGTCTACCATCCGCAGTCAGTTGCCGCGCAGAAGGAGTACCTGGATGCACTGGAGAGCGTAACGCAGGCCGACGCAAAGGAAGACTCCTCCGAACAAGCGGCTAAGGCCAGAGTCCTGCTTGCTGCAGCACAGTCCCGTCTCGAGCTTATGGGATTCACCGAGGTCCAGTTAAAGACGATATTGACTGCGATGCAGCCGATGGCGAAACTGCCGATTGTCTCTCCGATCGACGGAGTCGTTATCGACGTAGCTGCTATACCCAGGCAGCGCGTTGCTCCGGACTCGCTTTACACAATCGCCGATCTGTCGACGGTGTGGGCGACTGCGGACCTGTTCCCTTCGGATGCGGTCTCCGTAACCTCTGGGCAAACAGCAACCCTGAGTGTCCCCGTTCTGCAGGGCCGAAGCTTCCGCGGTGTGGTGGACAGCATCGTGCCCGTAATTGACAAGGTGACGCACACACGAAAAGTTCGCGTGCGAATTGATAACACCGGAAGGGCACTTCTGCCCGGCATGTATGGCGATGTGGAACTGCATGGTCCGTCCCGCCGGGCCCTGATTGTGCCGGCAGGAGCCGTTCTGGATCGCGGCTTCCACCAGATTGTTTTTGTAGATCGCGGCGCGGGACATCTCGAGCCGACACAGGTCGTCACAGGGCAACGAACGGAAGAACAGATCGAAATTGTCAAAGGTCTAAACGCCGGTGACCGCGTTGTGTCCACCGGCCATTTCCTGATTGATTCTGAAAGCCGTCCAACCTATGATCAACTGGCTCATTGAGTTTTCTGCGCGTAATCGCGGGCTGATCTTTGTCCTCGTTGCGGTCGCCTTCTGTGGCGGGTGGTGGTCGATGCACCATATGCCGCTCGATGTGCTTCCCGATCTGGGCGACACGCAGGTGATCCTCTACTCGCACTGGGACCGCAGTCCCGATATCATAGACGACCAACTTACATATCCGCTGGTTACAGCGATGCTGGGAACGCCGAAGGTGAAGGATGTCCGCGGCTTCTCTGATTTCGGCTATTCCTGCGTGTACGTCATCTTCGAGGACGGCACGGATACTTACTGGGCTCGCTCCAGGACCATCGAATCACTGCAAAAGATCTCATCGCGACTGCCTCCGGAAGCTAAGACGACTATCGGGCCGGATGCGACAGGGCTCGGCTGGATCTATCAATATGCTCTCGTTGACGACAGCGGCAGGCATAATCTCGCCCAATTGCGTTCCATTCAGGACTGGTACCTGAGATTTCAGCTCGAAACCGTTCCGGGGGTAGCCGAGGTAGCCTCCCTCGGCGGATTCGTGCTCCAGTATCAGATCAATCTCGATCCGAAGCGGCTGCGTGAATACGGTGTCGGTATCCGGGACGTAACGGGGGCCGTACGGGCAGGCAATAACGACGGAGGCGGAGGGCTGGTCGAGATACGCGGCCGCGAGTATATGGTTCGCGGCAGAGGCTATTCAAAGAACATTGCCGATCTCGAAAACATCGTTCTCGCAGCCACGCCTGATGGCATTCCAGTCAGAGTTCGCGACGTGGGACAGGTGACAACCGGGCCTGAGACTCGCCGTGGCCTCGCCGATCTGAATGGAACCGGCGAAGTCGTCTCCGGCATCATCGTGATGCGCCAGAAAGAGAATGCGCTGGCGGTGATCGAGCGCGTCAGGAAGAAGCTGAAGGATCTCGGGCCTGGATTACCCGACGGCGTTCGCATTGTCCCGGTTTACGACCGGTCGGACGTGATTCTTGGCGCGGTAAATACCCTGAAAACTACACTTATAGAAGAGCTGATTGCTGTCTCTCTGGTAATTGTGCTCTTGCTGTGGCACTTTCCCAGTGCCGTGATCCCGATTGTAACGATCACGTGTGGCGTCGTGATCTCTTTTGTCCCTATGCGTTTGCTTGGCGTTTCGGCAAATATCATGTCTCTCGGCGGCATAGCTATAGCAGTCGGCGCCATGGTGGACGCAGCCATCGTGGTGGTCGAGCAAACCCATAAGAAGCTGGAGGAATGGCAGCAGAACGGGCAGCGTGAGCCAGTCGCGAATGTCGTTATCCAGGCTGTAAAGCAGGTAGGCGGACCGAGTTTCTATGCCCTGCTGATCCTGAGTGTGTCATTTCTGCCTGTGCTGGCTCTTGAGGCCGAGGAAGGAAAATTGTTCAGGCCCCTGGCCTGGTGCAAGAGTGCGGCAATGATTGCCGCTGCACTCTTGGCCATCACACTCGATCCGGCACTGCGTGTGCTGTTCACCAGAGTGAAGCCGGTTCGCTTGCGGCCAGCGCTTCTGTCGGCGGCCGTGAACAGCCTGCTGGTGGGAAGAATTCATTCTGAAGAGCACCACCCGATCAGCCGCTTCCTGATCAGGTGCTACGAGCCGGCAGCGCGGTGGGCCGTACGACATCCCTGGCATGTCATAGCTTGTGTCACGGTCTGTGTTCTGGCCACCGTGCCGGTTTATCAGCAGATTGGTTCGGAGTTCATGCCTCCGCTGGATGAGGGTTCGTTGCTGTTCATGCCCACCACTGTCCCCGGAATCCCTGTTGGCGATGCGCGGCGGCTCCTGCAAAACCAGGATCGTGTGCTCAGCAGTTTCCCGGAGGTCAGGAGCGTTCTTGGCAAAGCTGGGCGCGCCGAGACGTCGACGGACCCGGCGCCACTCTCAATGTTCGAGACCGTAATCGTGCTCAGGCCGCGTAGTGAGTGGAGAGCCGCGCCAACGTGGTATGACGGCTGGCCCGGCTGGCTGAAGCCACTATGCCGTCGCATTCAGTCTGACCACATTTCGAAGGAAGAACTCATACGTCAGATGGACGCGGCACTCCGGCTGCCCGGAATGTCCAACGCGTGGACCATGCCCGTTAAGGCTCGAATAGACATGCAGAGTACCGGGATTCGCAGCTCTCTGGGTTTGAAGATTTACGGCTCTGATCTGAAGCGGATTGAGCAGATCGGCAATGAAATACAAAGGATTCTCGCCGACGTTCGCGGAACGCATTCGGTGTTTTCGGAACGAACCGGAACCGGTTACTACCTTGACATACGGTTCAGGCGCGGCGAACTTGCGCGCTACGGGCTGAGTATTGAAGATGCTCAACTGGTCGTCACGGGCGCGATTGGCGGCGAAAACGTTTCCACCCTGATTGACGGGCGCGAACGTTACCCGATCAACATCCGCTATCAGAGTGATTTTCGCAGCGATCCGGAAGCTCTGGGCCGGGTAGTTGTGACAGCAGCGGGTGGAGAACAGGTACCACTCTCACAAATCGCGGACATCCGACTTACGGAAGGCCCTTCGATGATCCGCGAAGAAAATGGGATGCTTGACGGCTATTTGTTTATAGACCTGGCAGACCGGGATACAGGCAGCTACGTGGAAGAGGCTTCCAGGCTGGTCAGTGATCGGGTCAAGCTTCCGGCCGGATACTCGATCGTCTGGAGCGGTCAGTTCGAAGCAATGCAGCGGGTTCGGGATCGTCTTATGATTGTTGTGCCACTCACTCTCGGACTGGTCTTTGCACTTCTGTATGCGAATACGAAATCGGCTGCGCGGACGTTGCTTGTCATGCTGGCCGTGCCTCTGTCGTGTGTAGGCGCCTTCTGGCTTATATGGGTGCTCGGCTACAACATGAGCGTCGGGGTGTGGGTTGGACTAATCGCTTTGATGGGCGTGGATGCTGAAACAGGCATGTTCATGCTGCTGTATATCGACTTGTCTGTCAATGAGTGGAAGCGAGACGGGCGTGTTGCCAGCAGAGCCGATTTGCGCGAGGCCATCCTCCACGGAGCCGTAAAAAGAATCCGGCCGAAGTTTATGACGGCAGCCACAATGTTTGTTGGCCTTGTGCCTGTCCTGTGGTCGTCAGGCACAGGTGCTGATGTGATGCAACGCATCGCGACACCCATGGTTGGCGGGATATTCTCCTCTTTCCTGCTCGAGTTGCTTGTCTACCCGCCACTCTACGAGCTGTGCATTGCGGAGCGTTTGCCCGAGGCTGTGGCTGAGCCGCAGGCCGAGTTAGTCACTGTGGTTTGAATTCAACGTTTGACATTGTCTTCCGTTGGCGAGCGAGAACCAGACCGAACAGTCAGAAAGGAACACAACTATGCGCATTCATTATCTCCAGCACGTGGATTTCGAAGGACCGGCAGCGATTCAGGATTGGGCGAGAGAAGTCAACCACACTGTAACGGGCTCCCTTCTGTACCGCGGTGACAGCCTGCCCGATTCTGCCGACTTCGACCTGCTCGTCATTATGGGGGGGCCCATGAGCGTAAATGACGAAGATCAATATCAATGGCTGCGGCCGGAAAAGGAGCTGGTCCGGGAGACTTTGCATTCCGGCCGCGCAGTACTCGGCATCTGCCTCGGCGCACAAATGATCGCGAGTGCAATGGGATCGCCAGTGTACAAAGGGCCGGAAAAGGAGATCGGCTGGTTTCCCGTTCAGCGCGTGACAACGGAAGGAGCAGGTGCGCTTCTGCCGGAGACCTTCACTCCGCTGCACTGGCATGGAGAGACCTTCGACCTGCCTGCCGGAGCCATCCGGCTGGCCGAAACCGAAGTGTGCCCGAATCAGGCATTCCAGTCAGGTCGCGCGATAGGACTGCAGTTCCACCTTGAAGCGACACCACGCAGCGTGTCAGCGCTGGTCGAGAATGCAGCGCATGAGATTCGGGGAGGGCGACGATTTCAACAGCAACCCCATGCGATCGTGTCGCACGCTCCGTACGCGTCTCGGGCGCTGTGGCCGCTGCTGGGGCGAGTCCTCGACTACATGATCGGATGTGAGCAGACTCAACTGGCAGCGCGCTGAAGAAACGTAAAAGAACGATCTCTGCCGATCCTGTCGTGCAACATGACGGCAACGAGGCTCGGAGATTCGGGAAAGGTTGCAACCAGCAACACCCGCCGGCGCTACTGAGCAGTAATGTTACCCTGCTCGCTCATGTTCAGAACAGTCCAGCCGGAGGTTCGCAACTGGCAGGGGAACGTCCATCAACCGGCAATAATAGTCAGAACCGTTTACATCTTCGGCAAAGTGCCTGCAACTGACACACATCCGCTGATGAGGGATCAGACCCCGTGATTCCATCGTGCGCAACAGCTGTAATAGTGTCTCCCATAAAGCATTCTTTTGAGGCGCTGAAAGCATATGTACTGAGTTGACAAACGGGGTTGCGTAATTTTCCAGCTCAACCGTTTCCATTTGGCCTTTGCGAGTCAAAGACACTGTATATCCACGTGCATCCTTTGCAGTTATTGCTCTCTTTAGTAGCTTCTTTTCTACCAGCGTTGCTACAGCGTCACTGATGGTGGGTTTTGACACACTCAGTTGCTGCGCAAGCTGCGTGACTGTTGCTTCACTGCGCCGATGAATGAACGTCATGATTTGCGCCTGAAGCACGGAGAGACCATGCGCGTGGACCGTCTGCTGAAGGGCAGACCTGCTCGCTGTATGAATGCGGTCAAGTGCCGAAAAGATATTTTCATCGATCATGATACGGAGGTGTGCAGGCGTTCGGGCGCGGGTGCATCTGCAGAGATATGCCGCCGAAGTCTAAAACCGTAGCTGGATCCAGCCATCAGATAAGCGCGCAGTGTCCGCAGCGGTCGCGCCATAGATCAACGGTATAACACATGGCCCGACAGCGGTAAGTGTGCCTGAGGACACGTGTCCTCAGGCACAATACTCGCTCATTTTGCTGCGGACGTGTCCTGTCAGGCAATCAGATCTTCTTAACGTCGTCCATACTGGCGCCGTAATTGATGTGGAATACCTTGCCATCCATCACAAGGGCTGGAACGGATTTGACACCCGCTTGCTCTGCTTCGGTGATACGGTTCTTCGCCTGCCCAAAATGGACGACTTCGAGCTGCACTTTGTTGCGATCCAGCATGTTAATCACTTCTTCTTCTGCGGAAACGCAGACCGGGCATCCTGCATGATAAAAAACAGCTGTTGACATGAACGCTCCTTATCCTGGGTTGTTGTCACAAACCCTAACTATGTTAGGAGTCCTAATTATAGTTGATTACTTGTTTATGTCAAGACCTTTCAAGCGGCTTGTGTAAAAGCGTGGAGTGTGCGATTGCTGCTCTTAAGATTGAACCTTTGGCAAGTGAACAGATTATCCGGTCGACACTTGCCTACATTGATGAGCAGGCTATCAGTTGCGTTCGAACCCGGACCGCGACAAAAAGCGCCGATTACGTATGGTTCTCACTGTGCGCCAGATCTCAAATCGATGGCTATCGCTGTATCGACCCGTCAGTGCTGCAGGGCCGAACAGTAAGACCAGATTGAAAATTGTTCTCAGGTGCACGTATTTGACTGCAACTATCAAGGATGACACGGTCTCGCGAACACAATGCGCGCAGAAGCGTAATAGAATCAGCCATCCGTCAACGCCAGCTTTGGTATCTGCCTTGCTCGGTTGCCGTAACAGGGGAGCGTTGAAATGGTCGCAACTGCGGAACAGCTTGAAATTATACGAACCGCTCTCGCAGAGTACGTCAGGCTTTTGCGTGATCAGTGTCGTTATTCCTGCTCGGGGTATTCCGAAGCCGGCATCGATCTGTGCGTACGCCGCATGCAGGTTGAGGACATTCTTTGGACGCTTTCGCAGCGATAACCCTCCCAGTTCGGCAGGGCAACCTCACGGTTCACCCGTTACTCCGAATTACGTGGGAAGCAGATTGGATATTGCGTGTCTCCGGCGATAAACACAGTTGCAGGTCGGCAGTTGTCAGCTGATGCGACAACTGCGAGTTGACAAGTGCTGGATACTCTTCAGCCTCACTAAGTTACTCGGTTGCCCAGTCCCCCGGACCGGGTTCATCCGGAACATCTCATTCCGGGCATAACGTGCCGAGATGCTTAAGCCATTCGGTCAATTCCTGCGCTGACGGCAAAGTATGGCCGTCGTGTGCCCGCACGACATAGAACACCTGACCGTAGCGGTCGGCGACAATCAATCCCGTACCTTCCAGTGGAAGCTGATCATTGATAAGCAGCGTACCGAAGGGCAAGGGCGACGGTGCAGCCGCCATTTCAGGGGAAATGCACACCAGCAGACGCGCGTCCCAGACCCGAAACTCGTCTACGAGTGAGGTGAGACCCTGCAAATACTGATCGCATTCGACGCACTCGAAAGAGTGCATCCAATAGATCACCGTGGTTTCGCCGTGAATTGACCTCAGAGCGGTCGCACTCCTCTTAGCGGCAATCGGCAGTTCGATATGCGGGAGCATATCGGCGACTTCGAGGCGGTCCAAAGAAGCCACACCCATGAACGCATCATTACACCGAAAATACCTAAATTCCACTTGCCTGCACGACAATAGGTCTCGTCCACTCGCAACGGTCGTTTGGGTTCCGCAGTTCCCGACGGCAGACTAGGCAGGCCCATCGCTCTGTCCAGACTCGCCACGGCCTCCTATAACTTCCCGTCTCCGGTCGAGCGAGAACAACGAAGACAAACAACACTTTGAATGTAAACGTCGGCACGGTAAAGAAATCGATCGCCATGATTTCAGTTCCGTGGTTCTTCAGGAACGTCTTCCAGTTTTGGGATGGCGGGCGCGGAACGCTCGAACAATCCGCGAGACGGTTCGCTCGGAGACGACGATTCCAAGCATCTTCAGCTCCCCATGGATGCGTGGTGCGCCCCAAAGTGGATTTGCGTTCGCTATGTCGAGTATCAGGCGACGTGTTTCGGCTGCGACCGCAGGTCTGCCGCGACCGGTTGTCTTGCGCTGGGAGAGTTGAGCCCACAACCTCCGGAAGCGCTCGCGTTACCATCGCACGACCGTATCCGGCTGCACGACTAACAGAGCGGTTCTCCACCGACGCCAGAATTTGGACAGCGTACACCAGAGAAGCATTTCCGCCGGGACCTGCGCGAGAGAGAACAGACTTTCGCACAGAGCACAGGGTTCCAAAAACCCGACCGTCTGAGGTCATTAGACCATATATCGCCATTGCTGGAAATCTAGTCCCTCACAACCCAGTCCGCACTCAACGCCAGAGTAGTCGATTTAACAGCGGTGAGATTGGCCGCAATCGTGCAAAACGGCGCACGGCAGAATGGAGATCCACGTTCTATGTTCACGTTATTCGTCCTACAAATCTCTCTGAGGTGGTGGCACCTCGGGATCGCATAATCGCTGTGCCGGAACTCCTGATTGGATCAAGCGAATCGATGACGACCTTGCGGAATTACATCCGCAAGGTCGCCCGGTCTGACGCTCACACGCTGATCACAGGAGATACAGGAACGGGCAAGGAGCGCGTTGCCGCCGCCATTCACGAGTGCAGTGCCCGCCACAATGAGCCCTTCTTGTGTATCAACTGCGCAGCGATCCCCGATGCCCTGTTTGAAAGCGAGTTGTTCGGATATGAACAGGGAGCGTTTACGGGAGCTCAGGATGGCTACCAGGGGAAACTGCGGCTGGCGGCCGGAGGAACGGTGTTTCTCGATGAAATCAGTGAAATGAGTCTGCCGGCGCAGGCCAAGATTCTTCGAGTTCTCGAAACACGGGAAGTGTATCCGCTTGGTGGACGCCGAATGACCACCGTGGACGTGCGCTTTATTGCAGCAACGAATCAGGAGTTAGAGCCCCTCGTCGCCGAACGGAAGTTCCGTGAGGATTTGTTCTACCGGCTAAATGTCGCTCGCCTGCATCTGCCGCGCCTGAAGGACCGCAAAGAAGACATTGCGGAGTTATTCGCGCATTTTGTCGTCCAATTCAACCGAAGATACAAATGCAATGTGACAGGCGCGACCAGTGAGTTGCTTAAATGCCTCCTCGCTTACGAGTGGCCGGGGAACGTGAGAGAACTGCGGAATGTGGTGGAGGCCGTATTCATCGATCCACCGGACGGATGTATATCGCTCGACAACCTTCCCGACTATTTCTTCCGAATTTTCAGTCAATATCGCGAGCAGACCCTGCCGGAGCGGGACCGATTGATATCGATTCTCCGCAAGACGAACTGGAATAAGCAACAGGCGGCACGTGAAATGAATTGGTCTCGTATGACGCTATATCGCAAGTTGTCGAAATACCGGCTCGCGGGAGAGTTGTCAGAAGAACCCGAACCGTGACGGACTGTCACATTCAGAGCTGCTGTTACAGTCCCTGTTCACACCGCGGGGCCGAATCTGTAACAACCGACCGTGCACTGAGCCCGTGTACCAGTATGGCGAAATGCGGTTCTGAGTCATTGTTTTCATCCAGCTAAGCACTCGTACAGAGACTGGCGCGAGGATTGCCCTTTAATACGGCGAACATGGATTTTCCCAGCAGCCACCGACCGGCAGGGAAGTCGCCAGAATCGCTCGAAGCTCGATATGCCAACTACTTTGAGGTTGGTCACAACGCCTACGAGTTCATCGTCGACTTCGGCCAGTATCAACCGCAAGGCGAATCCGTGCAGATGCAAACGCGGATGGTGACCGGACCTGTATTCGCCAAGCTACTGGCGCGCCTGCTGTCGCAGGCCGTAGAGCAATTCGAAAGTGAACATGGCGTGATTGAAGAAGCAGCCGATGACCTGGATCCGCTGGAGCTGGTCAAGCAATCGATCCGCGGCTTTGACCGCAAGCAGGCGACACCGAACGCAACCAGGACCGACAAAACGAAAGCGAGGCAAGCGTAATGGCGAGTCAGATCAGCCCCACGCGCATGGTGGCGAGCGACCGTTTTCCGATGGTGAGCTTCAACATCAGGACCGACGAGCCAAACAAGCGCTATGAAGTCGCGGTCGCTTCGGACCCGATGCTCTTCCAGCCGGAATTCAGGGAGAAGCGCACCAAGGGCACCTTTTTTTCCAGCCGTGGGGCCGGATTCCAGCCAATCGAGCAAGGTGCGGCGGTCTATGTGCTCCCGCCCGAGATTCTGGCGAGGTTCGCGGGCCAGGAGAAATTGTACTTCGCGCTCGCCACCTTTTCCAACGGCAAGGGTTCGGCCGAGATCGTCAAAGTGCCAACGCCAGGCAGCCCATATATCAACTTGCAGGGCTTAAGCGGCAGGAGCCTTCGTCGTGTGCGGATGGTGCCGAGCAGGCAGCGGATGATGAGTAGCTATCAGACATCGGGTGGAAGTGAAATGGAATGGGCGGGGGACGCAGCGGCGCCCGGATCGCAGCCCATTGGCTCCCGCGCCGGCAGCCGTTCGCCAAGCCCACCGATCGCCCCGCGGCTCACGCGGCCGCACTTGATTACAACGACGGTTTCGGTCCAATACCAGAACAGCCGAAACCCAGGCCGAAGGACAAGTGGCCAGTGGCTCCGAAGGCGCTCGAGGAACAGGACAGTGGTGTCGCACCAGATACTGACGACGTTATTGCACTCTTCGGCACTCAGATGCAAGCGGCCGCAAGCGCGCTTATTTTCGATGCCGACGACGTTGCGGCGGCCCAAAAATATGCTCCGAAATGGGCGGACCTGGTCAACTATAAGGCACCGCAGTCGGTTGAATCAGGCGTTACCGCCCGCGGCATGAATATCCAGAAACTCGAAGACGCAATAGGCGACCTGAACCTTGATTTATACCCGGTACGCGTGACGAAGCTGCCGACGGTGAATGGCACGGCGCTGGATTCCGCCGGGTTGCTCAACTACATCCGGCTTCACATCGACGACTTCGTCGATACCGACTTGGGAAACTTCCTTCCGTACCTCGCCGGAACAGACGACACCTCCTGGACTTCCAGTTCTCCAGCTGGGACTGTATTCAAAATCGACCTGGCCGGGCCGGACGACGCCGCTGTTGTCACCAGCCTGGCCGAGAGCCGGCGCTGGCGGTTCACGACCGTACATACCTCGAGACACGGGAGACCACCCGGTCAGCGGCCACCGTGATTTTGGCTATATCAACGACGGCTGATGGGAACACGATAATTTACACTCGAGCCGCGGACCGCTCCACCGCGTTTCTGGAGACGATAGGCGACTTTCTTACATTCGCCGGAGGGGACTCGATCTGGAAGAGCTTCCAGACCAAGGTGGCCGCTTTTGTGAACAGCAATGGCGGCACGGCCGCGATCGTGGCGCGATTCTGCCAGCGTTTCAAGTGGTCCGTCGTGAAAATCATTCTCTCGCCACAAGGGTCAAGCGCCGAAGCCCTCGCGGCCATGATCGTTTCGGCAAACAAGGAAGCCGAGTCGCGCAATGGCCTATCCGAAGGCACTCGACAACGCGAGCTACAGCCTGAACTGGGATGATTTGCAGTTGATACCGCCAGCCTACGTCAGCCACGTGCTGGGCAGCGTCCGCGGCGATGGTCATCGGATGGCGGGATCAGGTCTCATTGACGCCGGAAAGCATCGCCGAAATCTGCAATCGCAGCACCGTGACCGGCCTGATGCCGAGCGAACGCCGCCAGTTTGCTGGCGAGATCGGGCTCGATATCGAGGAGCCGAGTTCCTACACAATCGATGGCTTCCGCGACCGACTGGAGCAATTTGGACCGCTTTGGATCAGCGTGCAACTACCAGGCAGCGGACACGCCATCGTGGTGACCGGAATGTACACCGAAGGGGCGCCAGACGGTTCGGATACGTTCATTCGTATCAGCGATCCCTGGGACCGGGTAGTTGGTACGCCGGGAGCGGCCGGAGCTTACCTGAACACACATAACTCCGGCAGCCGGTACATCCTGAGCTGGGCGGATTTCACAAAGGAATACGAGGCTCGTGCGAGCACCGCATCGGACGGGACCGTCAACGCGCAAATTCTGCACGCCGCCAACAGCGGAGGTCGGGAGCCAAGACGAAGCGGGGCGGAGGGCTATGCGATGGCGGCCAGCACGGCCCAATATCCGGCTCAAAAACTGGACCGCCATCGTCGCCCTTACCCTAAGGCGCCGCGCAAAGTCGATGGCCGCTTCTGTTGAAGACATCAAGTGGGACGAAGTGGAACTGGTCCCGGATATGGGAACGGCGTCCTGCTGGGCATCAGCTATGGCGATGGTCGCAGGGTGGCATGACAAAGTCTCGATCGATCCGGCAACAGTGGAGAAACGGCGACCAACCCAGCCGACCGGAACTCGCCTGGCCAGCGCTTGGAATCTGACGCTGGAACCGGCCGCCTCTTACGAAGCAGCGGAGTTGTACAACATGCTGGTACGCTATGGTCCGCTATGGATAGCGGCGAGGCCGGCCAACGATGCACACGCATTCGTCATTATTGGGATGTGCGGCGACGGCACCCCCGACGGGACGATGGTCTGTATTCGAGACCCCTGGCCGCGCGTGGCCGGTAGTCCACATGCCGGACAGCAAGGTTGTCGGCGAAGCTGGGGAGCGAGTACACAATCACCTATCGCGAGTTCGCCGGCCAATACGATCCACGCGGTTTAACGATGGCGCCCAACGCAATCAATGCGGACATTCAGTTGATGCACTCGATGGAAGTCGATGGGCACGCACCTGGCAGTATCGGCTGCGATGCCATGCCGCTGACGGTCAAAAAGACGGGGCGACGAACGGGACGGCAGTGGCACGCGCCTCCTCACGGAATCCCGGCAAGCGGAAATGGGTTATCCCGCCGCCACCCCCACCCCGGGCCCGCGCAATGATGGGGCCAGTGGTGTGCGACCAAGGCCGCCAAGCTCGGCGAAAGACGCAAGCCAGTAAAGTTATCGGCACGAAAAAGGCTACCATCTACCTTTCAGGAAGCTCGATGAACGGCCTGAAGCACCCTAACAATAAAGTTCCCGTGTATAGTCGCGGCCCGCTGAGTCCATCCTGGTCGGCGAAGTGGCCATATGCGACGAATGAGCTTACGGCGTGGAGGTGAACGTACGTATGCGGTGTTCAGATCGATTGGAGGTTTACCGGTGACGTCGGTCGGGCGATATCAGGACCACAATACTGAGGCCACCCGATCGCAAATATCGACCTCATGGTCGAGTCCGAGATCATCGATGACGAGATCGTGAACTCCGGAGTGGCCGTCGTGAAATGCGCTTCAGTTTCCAGTTCAGCCTTCACCGGTGCTTTTGATGGCCGCGACGATGAAATAGCCTTTGTCGACGTGCATCTGTTCGGCAACGGCGAACACGCGAAATTCCTTACCAGACGCAGTAAGAGGCGGCTATGAGAGACGACTCTAAGCCGAATTGGGCGGTTCGAATCCCTCCTCCTCCAGCGCCTGTCGGGCGCGGCGTGTCGCGTGCAGCGCAAAGCCTCGGCACGCCCGCCGACTTCCGACGCGGCCGGGCTTGGGTGGATCCACGTCTGAAAACGGGCAGACGCAGCCGGCCAATGATCAGACTCAGCCCGCTTCCGACACTGCCCGCCACAAGGACCGCGCAAGGCTGCCACGGAGACCATCGCACAGCGAGCTGGTGCGCTGAGCGACGAGATCGACTTCCCCGATTTCGTCGCCAGCCTGGTCCATGGAACATTCGACGCAATCGTGGATGCCTCGATCCGCCAGATGGAAGCTTACGGCAACCTGGTCAGCGCCGTAGCCAAGTCGTCCGATCAATTCACGTCCGACAACGTCACCCTAAATCAGGCGCGCGACTGGCTGGTTGAGCAGTATCCACAGGACCTGCGGCTTGATTTGACAACTACTCCAAAAGTAGTGCCGAGACCCGCTGAGGGAGAAGAAGGCGATCAGGCGCGCTCGCCTGGCTGGCTCAAAGAGTATGGATTCGAAGGCGAGGAACTGACTCCCGACCTGGTGGAAGATACCCTCGTGCCGCTCGCACGCAAACGGGTGGGCGTGAGCCGCCAGCAGACGCTCGCAGCGATGGTGCTGATGGGCCTGAACCGAGTGGTCGTGAAAGACGGCAGTATTTCGGCGCGTCTGCGATTCCGTGCCACCGCAGCGGACCATACCAAAGTAGACTACGCCGTTTCAGACGACCCGGGCGGGGCGGGCGGAAGTTGGGGTCAACGCGGGAGTACCAGTTATAACCTGCCCGCCACGAAAGTGTCCACCGTAGGCGTAAACGTCCAGTCGAACTCGGATTTGGCCGCGGAGTTGTTCGGTGAAGTGAAAATCAATTTCGCCAGCGAGACCTTGCCACTGGACCGCTTTGTCGACGAGGCGAAACGGACACTGCTTGAGCGCAGGGCAAAGCCGGGGCCTGTGCTTCCGCCAGCGGCTCCCCCCAAACCCGCACCCGCCGCGGAACCTGCAGCCGCGCCGGTTCCACCGGCCCAGGCCGGCCCGAAATAGAGGAGATGTATGCATTGGCATCGACCGTTGGGGGAAATGCTGACAGACATTTCCACGACAGTGGACGTAGCGCGAAGCTTTGAATCGGCTCTTCGTGCCAGCAGCGTTGAGATGACGCTGCCTGTCGAGGTTTCGCTCGAAGAAGAAGGCGGAGAACTGACCTTCATTGCGGACTTACCCGTGTGGCGTTGGCGCACGGTCTTCGATCAGAACCCCAGCCGACTTCGCATCCGTTGGGAAGAGATGACGAAATGAGTGACGCCAAAGGCGGAGTTCCGATCGAGCAATTCATCCAGGCTTTGACGACCCAACTAGACCGGGCGCAGAACGCGATGGCTCTAAAAGCGGAAAATCTCGATCTGCCGCTCACATTTGCGGTGAAGGATCTTTCGCTCGATCTGCGAACTCATGTGGAAGTGGTCAAGAGTGTCGTGCGCATCCGTCCAGCGGCCCCCGGCGACACCGAGGCCAGCACGTTGCACTTAAGCCTGACCACGATCACCAAACCGATGATTCGTGAAAATGCGAAAGCGCTGAAGATCGATCCTGAGGAACAGACCCTGAAAGACGCCGATCTGTCCGAGGAGGAACAGAACCGCCTGGAGTGGGCTGGCATTCACACAGTCGGCCAACTTCGGAAGGTGACCGAAGCGGGCTCATCGGACGTGGAGCGCGTGTCCAACTTGCCTGTAGAGCGCCTTCGTCAAGCCTTGTCGCGGGCTTCGCAGCCGCAGGTTGAACGGATCGAGCCTTTCGGACACAGCCAGGGGCTCGGCGTCCAGAGCGCCCCTTTGCTCCGGATTCAGGGCAAGAACCTCATCCGCAACGGCTCGCCGCGAGTCTCTATCGGGGGCCAACCCGTAAGTATTCTCAAGGCGACGAATCAGGAGATCGTGCTGGCGCCGCTCGGTCATCAGTTCGCCGGCGTGCTGTCGCTCGAGACGGGCCCGGACAGCAGGGCGGAAGTGGCATTCGACCTGACTCCTCATTTGCCTCAGCCGTTCAACGGCGCAAAACCCGAAGCTGGCGGCGAGGAATGATCGCCCGCCAACTTTCTACGCCGTGGGCTCCTGGCTGTGGCGCATACAGCATCCCTGGCGTAATGTTGCTGAAGCTGAAGCTGGGCGAGGCGCCGGATCACGTTCCCGCCAGAGTGGATGTGTCGAAGCGGTACGCAGCACCGGCGGCGAGACTCGATGGCGGCGTGATCGACCGCGTCATCCGGCAATACACCGATGGGGTGCACATCAGCAGGGTGCATGCGGCTGCAGCGTCGCTTGGCAATCGTGGTGAGCAGCACATCGGATACAACGACCAGGAAGTGGTCTGCGGGCTGTCGAGGACTTTTCGCGTCCAGATGGCGAGAAACAGTCCGATTGAGCATCTGACGCGAACGTTAAACGAGGTGGCGGTAGTTGAGTTCGCCACGCCAGACTACTTGTGCGGTATTCCGTTCGCATCGGCTGCCGCAACGCCAGCTCTGGAAGCGAAGCAATCGTGGGCCGTTCGCGACGAGATGTTCGCCCGCGAAGCGTTGGTCCATGAGCCTGGTGACCCGAGCATATTAGTCGCTTTGGTTGATAGCGGCGTTGTTCCGCATCACCCTGAGACTCACCGCCGGTTCCGTTCCGGATTTGACACCGTGCAATTGGGCCAGGGAGACTTTGCCAACGGAATCACGCTGCTTGGAGACGTTAAGACCATCGATACGAAGCCGATCGATGCATTCGTAGGCCACGGAATGGCGTGCGCAGGCATTATTGGAGCGCTTGGACACGCTATACCTCCGGGCCTTGCGGGCGAGTGTCGCATGTTGCCGATTCGCGTGCTGGGAGCGGCGAAGTTGCCGGGCAAACAGAATGCGGTTGGTCTGGGTTCGATCTGCGACATCGACATGGGAATGAAGATGGCAGTCGAATTGGGAGCCAGGGTGATCAATATGAGCTTCGGCACTGCCGATAACACGCTCAATCCGATGGACCCGAAGCCGCACGCCGATGTCGTGAGGTACGCGCTGCTGCGCGGCTGTGTGCTGGTGGCGGCCAGCGGCAATTCTGGCCATGAAGAGATCTACTGGCCCGCGCGGCATGAAGGCGTTATCGCCGTGGGCTCGGTGAGTTTGGAGGGAAAAGCTTCCAGCTTCACGACGCATGGTGAGCATCTTGCTCTCTGCGCGGTGGGGGAAAAGGTCGCGACCTGCGCTCTAGAGGGATACCAGCTTGCCACTGGCACCAGTTTCGCCGCACCCTTCGTAAGCGCTGCGGCGGCGCTGCTGATCAGCAGGGCGGAGCGGCGGTCCTACGCGGTGAACCCCACTCGAGTGCGCCAGTTACTCATCGATTCCGCTGCACCGTGGCCAGATAAGGATACGAAGGGCTACGGGAGCGGCGTTCTGAATGCCGTGGCCGCGTTGAAGGCTTTGGATCGGGAAATTGACGGCTCTCCGGCAACGGATGGGGAACCCGGTGCTCCCGATGTGTCGGAAGAGTGAATAGAAAAGGAGAATCAGGATGGCTGTACGGAATACCACTTTTACCCCGCCTAATCCGGTTGCATTCAGCGACCTGCGCGACCGGGAGCTTAGCGAGAGAAAACGCCTGCAGGGCCGCCGGCTGCTGCTCGAGACACTGCCCACTAAGCGTCCGCGCACACCGGAGGAAGATGCCGAACTGACCGAAATCGTCCAAAAGCTTGCCACCGACGACGTGGTGGATCCGCTCTTCCTGGCCGTCAGGAGCCAGATCGCCCCAACCGTTGGCGATCATGACGAGGGGCTGCTGCCGAGCCAGCAATGGCTGCAGGAAGTGTCTGCGGCGGCGTCTTCGCAAAATCCCTCGGACCTGTCCACGTCAATCGCGGAACTCGTCGCTCTCGCCGGACTCGGGGTGTACGACGCTAACCAGGCACTGGCCAATAGTCTGAAAGCTCTAGTACCCCTGCCCGCGACGAACCCCGCTGGCTTCGTCAAACTGCTGACGACTCTCTCAAGTGCATTTGACACAGCTGTTTTGGGTTTTGGGAATGCCGGTCCCGTGCAGAAGGATCTCGATAAGCTAGCAGCCCTGATCCGAAAAATACAGACCGAAACCCTCAAGGGAGCCGAGGCATTCGGCGGCGAATTGGCGACGGCCGTATCCAGTGGACAGTTGGCTGGAGCTGAGAAGTTGGTGGACTTGCTAAACCTCTTTATCACGAAAGGTGTAAGGACGCCAAGTTTTGGATTATCACCCGATGAGAAATTGCTGGCGGCGGTCTATGGCTGTCTCGAGGCCGACCGCGTCGACCCACCCGCCGACCATTCCCGGTCCGTAGTCGTTCAGTACGACCCGGACGCCGAACGAACGCGCCAGGTCTTTGGGAAGGCACTCTTCAGTGCTCAGGGCGAGTACAGGACGAATCTGAAACTCTTCGAGGCCGTTCTGCCGTTCCTGATCAGGCTCGGTGCCGGTACTCCGATCGACGTCGTGGACGCCAGTGAATGGGCGCGGGTGGTCCGCGCACTCATACAGAGAGGCATCGCGTTCGATGAAGTGCAGATGGAGCGCCGTGTCGACGAAGCACTCGACATCATTCAGAATGTGGGGGCGGATGCTCCAACGTCATCGATTCCCATCGATCTTCCCGATCTGGACGCGACCGACGACTTCCAGATCCAGGCCGATAACATCCGTGCTCTTCAGCCCGCCTACTTCGCGGCCATGTTCGAGGAACTGAAAGCCTTTGCCGTTGTAGACAAGCTGGTGGAACTGTTCCAGAATGGCGTGCTGCCCGTGGGACGCGGCGAGGCCGGCAACGGACTGTTCAAGTATTGGAAGGAAACTGCCATTCGCGTCTCGGAAGCCGAACGCCGCAGCTTCTACGCTCGTACGTTAGGAGTGGCAGGCGGCGATGACGGCGGAATGCCGAACCGCGAATTCAACGATCTTCTGTTGCGCTTTGTGTCTTCGGTTTCTTCGTTTGTGCGGCAGAACAATGTCGACGACTTGCTGCGAACCAGGATCGCCGGCGCAATCAGCCAGCAGCAGGTCCGCAAGTCGGCTCGCGATCTGGCCAACAACCTTTCTCTGCATGGATATGGCATGGCGTACTTCATGGCCACGGAATTGCAGAAGCAGGTGAAGGACGTCATCAAGCTCCTTTCCGATCCGGACATCCGTCAATCTTATGGCGCGCGGGACATGTGGCAGGTCATCGATCAGGTGGCAGCGCTCGAACTGGGCGGCGCCAGGAACAGCCTGCGTTACCGCACCATGGCGGCTTCCGGAGCCATCATCATGGCCTGGCTCGCCAATCACGCCCGTGAACTGTCGAACAATTCGTTTGGAGCGATTCTCGATATCGATGAAATCCGCAATCCGAGCCCGCGTCTCAATGGGGCCAAACCAACTACAGCGCCGAACGACTCCGACCTTCTGAACGCATGCGAGCAGTGGCTTGCGGTCACGGGTACTCAGGAAGACACGGTGGAGGATTACGCGCAGCATAAGGAGTCGCCAATGACAACTTCGCGGCCGATCCAAATCCCATCAATCGCACGCGACTTGCTGGACTCGGCGGGGGTGCCGGCCATGAGTCTCGGAAACGGCTACAACAGGCGCTAGCCGGGAAGAAGATGACACATGACTGCACAACCATTGTCCATCGCCGTGGCACGTCGGCTGCGCGTTGCGGCTCACAAACTTGGCACAGCGGATCCGTCGGGGCTTATCAAGCCATTGCTGGACCGCACTTTCTCCTTGCCGGAGGGCGACGCCAGGTATGGCGGGAATGCGCTTACTCCGGGCGCGGCGCCGCTCGAGCCCTCGTTCTCTGAGGTCGAACCCCGGGTTCTGCGCTTCACCGTGGAACCCCTCGAGCCAGGCGCATCAGGTCTCGACCGGCGTGACGAGGCGACCAGAGAAATGCGCCGGCTGGTGAAATTGTTTGGCAGCGACGCGGTGCGCTGGTTCGATGAGCGGAGTGAGGAGTGGCGAGCCAGCGGTACGGGCGCCAACCTTCATTACGGAGCTTTCTTCGGCAATTCGTACGATCAGGACGGCTTATATAGCTCGAAGGTCTATTACGAAACGTTGCCGCACCATATCAAAGCCCTGCCATCGCCGTTGTTGGCTGTGGTGTTGACGGCCGTGCGTATGCTGCCGCACCTGAGGCCGGTGTTCACAACCATTGCCTGCCGTCGGGAAAGCGGCGGAGAGCGTGTGACGTTCCTGCATGAAAGGCCTCTGCGGCTGGCCGACCTTGGTCCGCTGTTCTCGGCCCTCGGACTGGAACAACAACTGGCAGGAGTAATGCAGATCTTCGGCCTCACCCTCGGTGGGCGCTTCGAGTTGCCCGCGCAGAGCGTCCTGATCGCCGTGGGCCAGACCGACGAGGGGCCCGAAGTAGAGGTATACGCGCTGCTGGGCACCATACCCGATGTTCCGCCAAACTTCCTCGACCTCCTCGCGATGGGATTGACGGAGCGGCCGCGGGAACTCGATGCTATGCTCCGCTGGCTGAATGCGTTCACGCCCGAGAGCGGAGACTGGCCCGGCAACTTCTCAGTGCTCAGCGTGCGGGTTTCGCCTGGTTCTTCGGCGCCACGCGTAAGCCTGTACCTGCGCCCGGTGGAGTTCGAGGTCAGCCGTCAGATGACTGCGGCCAGTTGATGTTTGCGTACAGGAAGTCCAGGGAGGGAAATGATGACGGTCGCTATGAGTTCTGCCTCTAAGAGGGCCGGCGCGGCGGCGCCGCCCCTTCCGCAGCCCGAGGTGCGTCACGCGGTTCGCGATCTGTTGGTGAAGAGCCCGTCGTACGCGAAGCTCGCTCCCGAAAAGCAAAAAGAGATTGCGTATCACATGGCGCAAGTGGCCGACTACCTTGCTTACCCTGAGGGCATACCAGCGAATCAGTTACCGAGCGCAGCCAGCATGGCCGGAGCTCGCGCTCTCGACGATGCGCCGCCAACCGATCCGAGCGCAAGCACGTATGCGCGCGACGTAAAGCAGGTAAATAAAGTTGGCGAAGGATTCAAGGCCGTGGCGGCGCGAGAAGGTGCTGAAGTGGCCGGCGCCCTCATGAAGGCGGTCAGCTTTCCCGTATTCGTCGCGAGTCTGATCGAGGGAGTGTTTCACGCAATAGTCCACTCGACCATCGAACAAATGGAGGCGTACGGGAATCTGGTGGCAAGCGTGTCAAAGTCACTGAACCAGTTTCGTGACGACAGCGTGAGTGAAAATCAGGGACGCGATCATCTGGTTGAGAAATTCCCCGATATGTTCGAGATCGGCGCCGCGGAGGACAGCCCGTTCGGTGATGGCGGGGGTGGCGGGGCTCGCGTCAAACTCAAAGAGGGGGTGGATCCCGACCGCGCCCTGAGCCGCGTGAATGCCAGCATACCTATGGACAGCGGGCCGCTCGAGAACCTGGACCTGGAAGATCCCGATACCGAGAGCAAGTTAGTGCAAGGGGCGCGGACGCAACTCGCCACCAGCCGCCAGCAGTTGCTCGCCACCATGGTGCTGATGGGAATCAATCGGATCGTAGTAACTGACGGCAAGATTCAGGCGAAGATCCTCTACGATTTCCAGGCCCGCGACAACTCAAAGCGGCAACGGAGCGCGGCCGCGTTCGATTATGCCAGGGACAGGGAAGGGAATGTTCAGTCAACGCAAGCTCGGGAGGGCGAGTACGATCGAAAATCGGAAGGTGCCACACGGACCTACAGCAAGGATAAAGAATCCGAGTCGGACGACCGCAGGGACGCGAACTATTACTCCAAGGGCACGTACAAGAACACCGAAAAACCGATCATGACAGCAATGAGCACGGCGTCGGAACAGTCTGAATCCTCGCTGCAGACGAAAGCCTCACTAGCCGGGATTGTAGACGTGAATTTCAAGAGCGACTACTTCCCGCTCGAGAAGATGGCAGACAGCTTCCAAATCGGCCAGATTCAGAACGCGTCGAAGCCTGTGTCGACGCAGCCGCGGGCCGCGGCCAAGCCGGGAGCGCCTGCACCACCGACGGGCCAACAACCCGCCGCGCCGGCGCCTGCGCCCGCTACCACGCCAGGCCAGTAATAAACGAGCATGAAACCCACAACGGATCCACGCACTTTGGAGGTGGTTCGACCCGCCGTCAAGGACATGTTGCTGGGTGTGCCCGCTTTTCGTCAGTTGTCTGCCCAGGAACAACAAGAGATCGCCAGGGCGACGGTCAAGGTAGCTTCTTATCTCGCCAATCCCGAAGGCGCGGTGACGCAGGCTCCGGCCCGACCCATTGCCGCGGCGCAAGCCGACGATCCGGTGACGGCTACGCAAACCCGCCTCTCGAAAGCGCCCGGACAAGTAGGGAAAGGCTTTGAAGCTGGAGCGGTTACAGAAGGCGTAGAGCAGTTTGGCGCACTGGTGCAGAAGGTGGACTTTCCGAAGTTCGTCGGCGGGCTGATCCAGAATGTTTTTCAGGCCATCGTCGAGAGTTCGATCCAGCAGATGCGCGCGTACGGAGAATTGGTTGCCAACGTCGCTAAAACAGTGGACGAATTTGCCAATGACAACATCTCTGAGAACAACTCGAGAGACTGGCTGGCGGGCAAGTATCCGGACGCGCTTGAGGTAAAAGTCGATAGCGGCAGTTCCGGTATGGCTGAAGGCGCCGATGCTGCGCCGCCCCAACCCACGGCGAAGTTGCAGGTCAAAGAGGGAGTGTCAGAGGAACGATTAGCGGCGATCTCGAAGGCTTCTGGCGTCGAAAAACCCGTGACCGATCTTTCCAATGAAGAGGACGAAGCGCGGCTGGTGACGGGAGCACGGCTGCAGATGGCCCGCGGGCGGCAGCAACTACTCGCATCGATGGTGATGATGGGGATCAATAGGATCGTCGTGACCGATGGGTTGATCCAGGCCAAGGTGATCTTCGATATGCGTGCGTCCGACACCGCGGCGCGGCAGGCACGGGCGTCAATGACGGATAACAAGAAAGACGCATCGAGTAGTTCAGTCACCGCCAGCTACGGTGGATGGATGTCTCCCATCAATGCCAGCGCGACTTCCGAAAGCTCGTCGGAACACATAGCGACCGTCCAATCGTCGGTGGACGATCAATCGGAATCGAAGGCGGAGGTGAAGGCCAAGTTGACAGGCGAAGTGCGCGTCAACTTCAAGAGCGACTATTTTCCGATGGAGAAGATGGCGAGTCCGCAGATGATCGCGGCCATTCAGGGGAATTCCAAACCACCTGAAAAGGCCATCAGCGGAACATAAGGAAGAAATCGGATGGCGGCCGCCCCCAATCTGTTACATCCGCTGAAGCGCCGCAACGGAGAACTAGACCTGTTGCAGGCGGTCGGAATGGCCTTCACTCTGGTGGCGCAAGCCGAGGTGAGGACTATTGCCCTCGCTCTGGACGCGATAGGCGACATCGATCTGCCCGACGCGGCCCCGACCAGCGCGGACGATCAGGCAATGGTCCGGTCCGCGGCCACGCTCTATTTGGCCGCGCAACTGGAAGCGGCCGGGCTCATCGAAGCCGTGGAGACGCTTTGCGGACTAGCTGTAAGCGGTGGGTTGCAAGTTGATCTGGGAAGCGCCTCGCAATTGATGTCACACTTCTGGCAACGCCGGAACGAGCGCTTTCACCGGAATGAGCGGCAGACCTTCTTTGCACGTCTGTTCGGCTCGGACGAAGATGGCGCCACGGGCCACCACACTGAGCTTGACTCTACCTTCGAGAATCTGATGATCGTTTTATGCGAGGCGCTTTACAAGCTGGATGAAAACGGTCCCGATCAGAACTACGGCAGCACCGAGGCACAGGCCAAAACGCGCCAGGCGCTGCGAACCCTGGCCGATGATCTTGTTCACAAGGGCAGCGGTATGACGCCATTTGCGGCGAAGGAGATTCTGGGGACGATTCAGGAGGCGATCCGGATTCTGCAACAGCCGCCGGTAAAACATGCGTTCGGGGCGAATACATTGTGGGATGTGGTGCGCGCAGCGGAAGAGCGGTACAAACACGCAAAGGTGGATATTCAAAACTACGTCACTCGAGGAAAGTCGGGCCTGACTGTTTTGAGTTGGGCGGCGGACTCGTTGCTTAATCTGAGCAACTCTTCCGTGCCAATCGTCACGCTGGGCCACCCCGTTATCGCTGCCGCAGAGGAATGGCTTCAGTCCAGCCTCGCGATTCGCGAAGCGGCAACTGCTGGCGCAACGGATACGTTGTGACGTCTCCGGCCCCCGAGGTGCGTCACGCCGTTCGGGATCTGCTGCTGTCTTCCGAGGCGTATCATGCGCTCGATGAGGAAGAAAAGCGCGAGATGGCGCAAGCGATGGTGAAAGTGTGCCACACCGCGGTGTCGTTGGCGCAGGAACAAGTGGAGCCGGCCAGAGGGCCACGGCAGCCGGTGGCGAGCGCGCAGGGCGCGGGTACGCAGTTCAGCGGAGTGGCTACCGACAAGCTCGCCGGAACAACACGTGCCGTGCTAAATGCCGTGTCGTTTCCGCGGTTCGTCACCGAACTGATCAACGGCGTCTTTAAAGCCCTGATCGACTCGAACCAACAGCAGATGCAATCGTATGTCGAGTTGATCAGGAACGTGGCCGCATCCACCGAGGGTTTCGGCGACGTGAACCTCGCCCCGGCGCGCGCCCGGCAGTGGTTAATGGACGCTTTCCCCGGCTCGCTCGAAATGAGTGGCGGACCAGATGAAGACACCGATCCACGCGATATCGCCGAGGAGCAGCAGGACGCCAAACTGCAATGGAAGCAGGGCGCACCGAAGCCTTCGGAGGAGGGGATGCGGACAGCCCTGGGGCTGGAGCCGGGCGAGTCCGTGCCCAGCGGCGATCCCGAGACCACGTTGGTTCCGTTCGCGCGCCGCGCGCTCGCCAGACAACGGCAGCAGATGCTGGCGACGATGGTGATGCTTGGGATGCAGCGCATCGTCATCGAGAGCGGAAGGCTTAACGCATCCATGCGTTTTCACATAGACACGCGTAGTGCCGCCAACTCCGAGGATGCCAGTCGTTTCGATTTTCAGAACAAGATAGACGCCAGCGGGAAGTTCGGCTTTGGCCCGTGGGGAATGGAAGCGAAAATGACCAACACGATCGGTTACGTTTCCACGCAAAAGAATCAGACCACCGAGGAGATGAACACCGACGTCGATTTGAATTCCTCGGTGGAACTTTATTTCAAAACAGACTACCTGCCATTGGACCGCATGGCCGGCAAAGGACAGGTGGATCGGATCAAAGTGAACACGCTCAATCCGGACGCGGAGGAAAACGCGGCGCGTGCGGCGCGGGAGAAACGAACTTCCGACACGAGAAAATCAGAACGCTCGGGAATGACGGACTTGGACAAGAATCTGCTGACGCCGCCTGCCAGCCCTTCAAAACCGGAGCAACCCGCCTCCAAAGCGGGTCAAAGCGGCACAAGCAATACACCTCCTGGCCAGGGAGCGCCGGGCAACGCGAATCCTGGCGGAGTTGCGGATACGAAAGGCGGGCAGAAAGCCACAAAGCCACTTGCACCAGCAGCAAAGAAACTCGGCAAACCAGTCTCGGGCACGTAGCGAGGAGTCGCTCGTGTGATCTCGACAGTGTTCGTAACTCGACGGCTAATTGGCCATCGTAGCGATTTTACGAGCGATGTGGTGTCAGCGATTGCTTCCGGACCCTAACTAACTAGACTGAGTAATGCCCCAACATAGGGCATCGAGTTCTTAGCCACATCGTTTGCGTGGCATTCGTGCATCCAAACGCAACGGGCAATCAATGCAGATTTCAGTCGAAGTAGCGAAGATACTCCCGGAAGATCCACAGGCGAGTTCTTTAGCTGAATCTACGGCTATGTTTCGGCAAAGGGGGAATCAATGCAGCACACAGGCAGGACAAGTTGCCATATACGTTTCACGTCGAATTCAAGTCTGGCCAATGGCCTCCACGTGAGAGCCGCGCTTGGCGGGGGACCGCCACACGTTTTCTTAGTTGACACGGGATCCGTTGGCATCCTTGTGGCGAGGCAAACGCTTGGGCCTGAATACCAGGATTTCGATCCCGCTCAGGACATCACGTTTGGATTTGTAAGCAGCGGAAAAATGTATCACGGCCAATGGGTCGAAGTCCCCGTTACTCTCGGAATACCAGCGGCGTGGGACGGAACGGGCGATTACCCAGCGACTCACGTAGAGGTTTTTGCAGTTGACCAGCCAGCCGACTTTAGTGGAGGCGTGTTCGGAATCGGCTTTGCCATTGGAGGATCGGCTGACGGGGGCGCAGCCCGAAACCCGCTACTTCATATCATCTACAGGGGCCGGTCTCTGAGCCCCGGCCACATTGTCAGTAAACAGGGGATCGAGATCGGCCTGACTCCGTTTAACACCGAGGGCTTCGAGTTTATCGCGCTCGATCGCGACGCTTCGGACAGGGATTGGAAGCAACCTTTCGGAACCATTAAGCTCAGTGCGAGTTTCAGCGCTCACGATTTTAGTATCGACTTACCGATTTTGATGGATACCGGGGTTACCGATATGATCCTCTGGACAAGCGCCGATCACGCCCCGCTGAACCTACCCAGGCATCGTGCGTTCCGCACCGGCATCACCGCAAGCATCTCTACGCCACCTGCGGATGGAGTGGCCGAGCCAGCGTTGCAATACTCATTCGTTACTGGCGATACAAGTCAGGGGATGGCACCTGCACACGTACAATGGCGCGTTGGTCATGGAATCAACACAGGAAGAAACGTCCTGGCCGGTGCTGACTATCTTTACGATGAGGAAGCGGGCCGCGTCGGGTTTCGAGTTCCTGCCGCGTAGGTTGTACTATCCGCAATCAATCGAGTTCGCCGTTCATCGACATAGGCACAGGCAAGGAACTGCTCTTCGGGCTTATAGTAACAACTGCGCGGCTGGATCGAAATCCGGTTCTGAGTACGAAGCGCTCCTCACGGCGGATTGCCCCGTCATAGATTTCCATTGCCCGGACGCGAATACCGAACCGGACTTTCACAATCGGGTTGTGAAGTCCGTTCATAGAGTCTTCGTTCCCGAGCCATTCCGCACTCACCTCTCCAGAGCATATGCTCCCGTGTGTCCAATCGCCACCGAGCACGGTCGTCACAACAGTAATTGTCCTTCGCCAAATGAGCGCAGGCGCGATGAAGCGGCGATTCGTCGATAGCGGCTGAAAGCCCACCGACCAACGAACACAAACAAAACTTTGAAAGTGACCATCGGCACGGTAAAAGAAATCGATCGCGTAGTGTCCAATAACCGAAACTCGCTTGAAAACCAACGCTGCCGTCGAAGACCTACTTCCGTGCATGATACGGTCGAGCGTGCGTGGCGTTCTCGATCCGTTCCGGTTCCTGCTCATTTCTATTGCTGGCTGGATGAATCACTAGCAGGAACAGGCAATCGACTACCTGTGTGAGGAGAACCGGGTTCTCCGGGAACAACTTGGGAGCCGGCGACTTCGGCCGTCGGATGACCCGCGCCGCGAGCGACGGACGGTACGTCGGAAGTCACGGGCGCGTTCGTATTGCTCTGCACCCAGTTGCTCTGCCAGCCCTCCTCGTCCGGTTAACGGGATGTGGATCTCCATCTTGCAGCCAAAGGATCGCCAGCGCAGCCACATGTAAAAATCAAGCGCCCCGGGCGAGTTGGCCAGAGCCCGCACCACCTCAGCGTCGACGGGAATGGGGTGCGCTGAGATCTCCGCCCAGAACGCCTCGGTTAGTCTGATGGCATTCTCATGCGCAGAAAAGCGCGGTGCCGGCGGATTGCGGCACCCACAACTTCACGCGGTCGAAGAACGACACCTTCTGGTACTCGAAGGTCGGCGCGTTGGCGGTCAGTTCGTCAGTGCCGAAGACGATGGAACTCATGAACACCCGCTTGAAGCCGTCCATTAGCCGGCGATAGTTCTTCCCGTTGCGCGCGAGGCCCAGTTCAGTCAGGATCTGGTGGCCGGAGTCGAAGGAGAACTCCCGGCTGCGAAGGCGAATCGCCTGCGTCGCCACCCAGATCGGCACAAGACGATCTTGTCCGAATGGAAGCCCGAAATCAGGATGTCCGAATACCTGCAGGAAGAACCGGCCGTTCCTTCGCGAGTGCGTCAGTTGGTCCTTCGGAGGTCGACGTAGAGGCAGACCGCATAAGAGAAACGGACGGGCAGCGTACAACAACTCTGGCCGCCCGATCTGTTGCTGAGTGCGGACCAGCTCGATCGCGGCGGCGCGTTTGAGTTGCGTCTTCGTCAGCCGCAAGTCATCGCGTTCAGCCGCGAGTTCCTTGATGAGTTTGCCTACTGGTTCCAAGGCTCAGATGCAAGCCCGTCTTTGCGTACGGCGCGGTCATTGCGCCTGCGTTGACGGTCCTGCTCTAAAGGGCCGCAGAAACACGATTGTGGACATTTTTGATGTCCTTACAGTTTTCTCGTCAATCCATGTCCAATTTCGATCTCGCTGCGACCCTTTCGATGTGAGGGCGAGACGTTCAGGTCGACCCCGAACACATCGATTGAGGAGTATGAGTATGCCGGTGTCCTGCTTAGCTTAGTTTTTTGGAAAGCCTTGGTGCTCCAACGTATTCACAAGACCAAGGTCGGACTTAAAACCGGCGGTGTAGAGTTCTAGAAAAAGGCCACTCGCAAGTGCTCTTTTGTCAGTTGGAGATAGAAGTTTCGATCAACTGCCGACTCATATTGAAAGAGTCGCATTGGCTCAAGGCTGTTTTGCAAAAGCTAGAAGTGTAGGTGCTCATCCAAGCGGCGCGATTGTAAAGAGCGGCATCGTTCAACTCGTCTGTAGAAAAGTTCTCGCGCACCTGCGCCGCAGAAATTTCTCCGACAAAATCTTGTTGATAGAACGGTGCAGGCAAGGGAGTTATTCCATACACTTGTACTGAGGTGCTCAAATCTTTTCGCGTTTGCAGTTCGGTGACAATCGCAGACGTTTTGTGAGCCATTTCAGCGCGGGCAAAACAATCATGCGTTGCAGATCCATTGTCGAAACTGAACTCAATGAATCTGTACCTACAGAAAAGCGTTTGAGATCGGTAGGTGAGAGCGCCTGAATTTCGGGCCACGCTGTTAAAAACGAACGGCGTAAATGCAATGCTGCTTGAGTCGGAATAAAGGGATTCGGGAGTTGAGCCAGGCCTGAGGAAGCCAAAATCCAAGCAATATATGTAGTGCAGTTGTTCGCCAAAAAATAATAGCGATCGGTTCCGGTGCGAACGCCGTTCACGCCATCCAAAGTTTGTATCAAAGCCGCGCGCAATGCAGAAGTTGTCGGTACAATCGTACGCGAGTAGCCGCGTGTCTCGTTGAAGTAGTAGCTGCGGATCAAAGCGCCGAGTGAATCAAACATCAAGACCGTCGGATAATCGCCGGTCTGCCCCAAATCACTTTGTTGGAGCTGTCCGTGAGTGGAGTGAATGCCATCGCTTCGACCACAATGTCTTCGATGGAGCGCGGCCACTTCCCACGAAGCGCAGCGAAGTGTGGCCCCAACGACTTTGAGTTTTGGCAGAACTCGGGCCGCCTGTGATGAGCTCGAGGCCACCGTTGTTGATCCAATTGGATTTTAGCAATTGAATATATCGTGAGTCGCGCGCGCGAATAATCTCGACGCTCGCGTTCATGGCTTGAGTGTGCGCCGCAAACCGCGGCGCTCACTCCCAGAAAAAATAAAATCTTACTTAGCGTTTTGCGAGACATAGTTCACTACGAGTCGTGACCAGTCTTCTTGACCAAGTGTTCTGCGACCCCGGACTGCAAAGTCCGCCCGTTTTCAAAAGCAAAACTGTTGCGGCTTGCAATTGCTCCGCAGAAATTCGTTTTTCGCCAAGCGCAGCGGAGAGATCGTTCTGGTCTTCAGCAGAGAGCGGATTGTCGTTGGAGCTGTAGGTAATATTAATAGTTGATGTTCCTTTCTGAACGGCAAAACGGCCTTCGTTGTAAATGGCATCGTTTAAGTCTGCAGCCAATTGAACCGTGTAAGGACCAACCACTTGAGCATTTGCCTCATTCATCGATTGCAAAACATTGGCTGCAAATGCGGCGTCGACATCCAAAGTACTTCCGACATGGGCGACTGTTGTACCGCCCAAAATTGCGACCGTAAGAATTCCACCCGATGCGAGGTCAGCCATACCTGCCGTTGTACCTCCGGCCGTCATCGCCGATCCTGTGTAATAAAGGGGTTTTTCAGCGGTTCCATAGTTGGTGGCCACTTTGGAATACGCGTCTAAGCATGCGTCTGCATGGCCAAAAATGGGTGTGAGGACGAGCGCGATTGTCATAAATTGGCGAATCATAGATATTACCTCTCATATAGAGCAGTTTAAGTTTCAAATGAGGGAAGATTGCAATTGAGAGACCAGTCGAAGGGCTATTTCAGCCGCAAGTCCATCAGCCAACCGTCTTCCTTGTTGGGGTAATACTCCATCAAAACCGAGTCTTTACGGAAATCGTGACGCTCATACAAGGCGAGTGCCGCCGTATTGGACTGTTCAACATAAAGCTGCACGCGGCTCATGTCGGCTTTGCGGGCGCGTTCTAAAATCTCACGCAACATCGTTTTGCCGTAACCTTGGCGTTGCACGAGTTTGTCCACCACGAGGTTGAAGATGGTGCAAATCCCACCTGACATGCGGAAGTGACCGAGGCCGGCGAACTTCATCCGCGTCATTGAGAATAACGAAAACTTCACCCAATTCGGCGGGGGCCGCCAAGATCTGTTTGTAGCCGTCGGTGGTGGTAACCAAATCGGGGTGGTAGTTGTCTTCTTCGATATACGCCATTTGGTCGATATGTTCAGGCAAGGCGGGGACGATTTTCACTGGTAAATTCCTTCTGCGGCGCTGCTGCAAAGGCTTCCAAACCCTTCCCATTTAACATGAACTCACTTACAAAGTCCTCATCTAAAAATGGGGGGAAGTTATGCGTCTTTTTCTGTTGGGCTTGTTCGCAGCATTTTCGTTCGCGAGTGTTGCTTCTGAATTTCAAGATGTAGCCAATCAAGAGTTGGCAGAGATTAGAGAAGTTTTTTCTTTCAATTACGCTCCGAGGGAGTGGAAGAAGCAACAGTTCAATTGGAATTTGGACACTGAATTTCAAGCGGCCGAGAGCGCTGTTCCGCACAAAAATCTGATCTCACGATGAATGACTATCGCAAGATTGCGACAAACTTTTTGCGCAGCACTCATGATTATCATGTGAGTGTGTATTTCCATACGACGGAAAAAGCGACACTGCCTTTCGCCGTTGTGGGCGCTCAAGGTCGTTACTTCATCATGTACATCGACCGTACGAAATTATCAGAAACGCAGTTTCCGTTTGCTGTCGGCGACGAAATTCTCGAGTTTGGTGGCAAGAAAGTGGCTGATGCCGTTGCCGAAGTAAAACAAGAACTCGCGTGGAGTGTCGACGAGACGGATGAAGCTCTTGCTCAGTATCACCTCACACGTCGCTCGGCGACTTCCGGCGATGAATTCTACAAGGTCCCATCGAAATCAAAGTGAATCACAAAGATCCCACGACCGAAGTGATTACAACAATGGTGTCTCAATTGACTTGGGAATACACACCTGAAGACATTTCATGGAAATTCAATTCGTTCGCCGACACCGATGCGAAAGCTGTGAATAGCAAATGGCGCAAGGAAATGGCTTGGCCCGGTTGGAAAATGCTCAAGAAGAGTGACGATGATGATTCCGCAACACCGGCTCCTGCGCCGAATCCTTTCGGTATTGCTCAGCGTGTGAGCTGGGTTCCGGCGTTGGGTCCCAAGATGTGGGAATCGGAGGCAACTGCCAAATTCAATGCGTACATCTACCGTTCGCCTGATGGCAAAATCATCGGCTATGTTCGCATTCCTCATTACGAAAGTAAGTACTCCTGAATTTACAGAGTTCAAAGCTCTGATCAAAAAATTCCAAGCGAGCACGGACGCTTTGGTGATCGATGAAGTGAACAATCCCGGTGGTAGCATTTTCTATGTTTATGCTCTGCAATCATTGTTAGAGCCCAACACTTCATTTGCTCCTCCGCACCAAATTGCTTTGAGTCCCGCGGACATTCAGGAAGCGTCGGATTCGCTCAAGCTTTTGTCGACTATTAAGAATGACAAAGACGCGCAAAAAATAATTTCAACAGGTCAGGCTGATATCGATGGCTATCCGATCAATTATGAGTTTGCGCAGTTCTCTGTGACTTACTTCCGTAATATTTTGGCAGAGTGGAATGCGGGCCACACACTGACGAAGCCCATGTACTTGTGGGGCGTCGATCGTATCAATCAAGATCATGATGGTGCTTACACCAAACCGATTTTGGTGCTCGTGAATTCGTTGTGCTTCTCAGGCGGTGATTTCTTCCCTGTCGATGTTGCAAGACAACAAGCGCGCGACGATCTTTGGAACTCGCACTTCTGGTGCGGCGGTCGGATTATGAATCAGGTGCCGAGTCGTTTGGGTATGGAAGAGTTCAGTGTGACAGGCTCGATCGCTTGGCGCATTGGCAACAAACCGATTGAAAATCTCGGTGTGACTCCCGACGTGAAGTATGACCTCACTCCTGACGATCTTATGAATGGTCTTGATGGTTACAAGAAAGCCGTCAACGCCGCCGTTGCGGATCTATTGAAGTAGTTAAGACTCGACCAGATTGTGTAAAGTTTTCATCGCGGCCTCTCGCTGAGCGGGAGGCACGCAGACTGAGAACGACAACGGTGAAACCAAAAATTTATCCACCGTGATTTTATTCTGATCTAACAACTGCAAAATTTTATTTGGCAATTCGGTGCCAACAGCGCCATGGCAAGTGACCGTCACTGAAGACAGCGTGGCTTTGTGACTGCGCATATTCTTTGT
>CAWCGC010000006.1:0-463430 GCA_963794765.1 Bryobacteraceae bacterium
GGCGTAGAGCGTCACCGCCCCGGAGCCGTCGGAGTTGATGCTCCGGGTGAGCGTGTAGGCGGTGGCGCGGGCCGAGGCCCTCCACACGAGCGTGACCTTGCCGCTGCCCGCCTTGCCGGGTCGCAGCCGTCCGCGCTGGGAACTCCCTTCGTCCTAAAGCCGGGCGCTCAGCTCGCCCTAGCGCACGGCGCTCCGCTCGTTGGACGGGGCGCTCTCGGCTGTCCCGTTGAGGGCGGTGACGGTGTAGTAGTAGGTCGCGCCGGGCGTGGCCGTCGTGTCTATGTAGAGGGTGCTGGTGGCGCCCGAAGTCAGCAGGGCCTCGCCGCCGGTAGCCGTCCCCCGGTAGACGCTGTAGCCCGTCACCGTCCCTGCCGGGACGCTCCACCCCAGCTTGATCCCTCCCGTCGCCGCCTTGGCCGTCGTCAGCGCCGGCGACGCCACCGACGGCGACGCCGAGACCTCAGGCGACGTGGCGGCGCCGCCGGCGCTGGTGGCGGTGACGGTGTAGTAGTAAGTGGCACCGTTGGCAGCTTTGGAGTCCTTGAAGGCCAGCCCGGTCAGCGCGCTGGAGTAGGCCACCTCGCCGCCGGGAGATGTGCCGCGCCGCACGGTATAGGTCACGCCCGCCCCCGACGACGGCCAGGAGAGCGTCACCAGCGCGTTGCCCGCCGTGGCGGTGACGGCCGGCGGAGCGGGGCCGCCGGAGGGACCAGCGGCGTGGCGCTCAGTTCGTTGGACGGGGCGCCCTCCGCGCCGTTCACCGCCGTGACGCGGTAGAAGTAGGTCGCGCCGGGCGTGGCCGTCGTGTCCGTGAAGGTGACGCTGGTCATCCCCGGAGCCAACAGCGTCTCAGTCCCCAGCAACGTCCCCCGGTAGACGCTATAGCCCGTCACCGTCCCCGCCGGGGCCGTCCACCCAAGATTGATGCCCCCGACAACCGACTTGGCCGAGTTCAGGGCGGGCGCGGCGACGGCGGGCGTCGCTGAGACCTCAGACGACGTGGCGGCGCCGCCGGCGCTGGTGGCGGTGACGGTGTAGTAGTAGGTCGTCCCGTTGGCATTGGAGTCCTTGAAGGCTAACCCGGTCAGCGCGCTGGAGTAGGCCACCTCGCCGCCGGGAGACGTGCCGCGCCGCACGGTATAGGTCAGGCCCCGACAACGGCCAGGTGAGCGTCACCAGCGCGTTGCCCGCGATGGCCGTCACCAGCGGGGCCGCCGGAGGGACCAGCGCTTGGCGCTCAGTCTCGTTGGACGGGGCGCTCTCGGCTGCCCCGTTGAGGGCGGTGACGGTGTAGTAGTAGGTCACGCCCGGCGTGGCGGAGGTGTCCATGTAGAGACGTGCTGCGGGCCGGACCCGAAGCCAGCAGGGTCTCGCCGCCGCTGGCCGTCCCCCGGTAGACGCTGTAGCCCGTCACCGTCCCTGCCGGGGCGGTCCAGGCCAGGCTGATGCCCCCCGACACGCGCCTTGGCCGTCGTTCAGCGCCGGCGGGGCGACCAGCGGCGTCGCCGAGACCTCGGTGGAGGTCGCCGTGCCGCCGGCGCTCGTGGCGACGACCTCGTAGTAGTAGGGCGTCACCGTTCGTCGCCTTCGTGTCCTTGAACGTCAGCCCGTCAGCGCGCCGGAGTAGGCCATCTCGGCCCCGGACGACGTGCCGCGCCGGACGGTATAGGTGACGCCTGCCCCCGACGAGGGCCAGGTGGGCGTCACCAGCGCGTTGCCCGCGATGGCCGTCACCAGCGGGGCCGCCGGAGGGACCAGCGGCGTGGCGCTCAGTTCGTTGGACGGGGCGCCCTCCGCGCCGTTCACCGCCGTGACGCGGTAGAAGTAGGTCGCGCCGGGCGTGGCCGTCGTGTCTATGTAGAGAGTGCTGGTGGCGCCCGAAGTCAGCAGGGCCTCGCCGCCGGTAGCCGTCCCCCGGTAGACATTGTAGCCCGTCACCGTCCCCGGCGGCGCGGCCCAGGCCAGGCTGACGCTGCCCGCGACGGCTTTGGCGGTCGTCAGCGTCGGCGCGGCCACCAGCGGCGTCGCTGAGACCTCCGGCGACGTGGCGGCGCCGCCGGCGCTGGTGGCGGTGACGGTGTAGTAGTAGGTCGTCCCGTTGGCAGCTTTGGAGTCCTTGAAGGCTAACCCGGTCAGCGCGCTGGAGTAGGCCACCTCGCCGCCGGGAGACGTGCCGCGCCGCACGGTATAGGTCACGCCTGCCCCCGACGACGGCCAGGAGAGCGTCACCAGCGCGTTGCCCGCCGTGGCGGTGACGGCCGGCGGCAGCGGCGGCGGCACCACGGTGGCCGCCGCTTCGCTGGAGGCCGCGCCCTGGCCCGCGCCGTTCGCGGCGGCGACCTGGTAGAAGTAGGCCGTGCCGGGGGTGACGCCGGTATCCGTGAAGGTGACGCCGGTGACGGGGCCGGCCACAGAGTCTCGGCCCCCGATGCCGTCCCGGAAGATGAAGTAGCCGGTGACCGGCCCGTGCGGCGCGCTCCAATAGAGGGAGATCGCGCCGCCGCTCGCCCGCGCGGTCAGCGGCGGCGCGGCCGGCACAACCAGGGTGACGTCGACGGACGCCTCGCTGGAAGGGGAGGCTAGTGTAGCCGTTGAGGACGGCCCGGACGTAATAGTAGTCCGTCTGGCCGTAAAGGGGGGCGACGTCCGTAGAGAATTGTCGTCTTGACCCCGGACGCCAGGTTCGTCTCGGCCCCGGATGCCGTCCCACGGTAGAGGGTGTAGGTGACGCCGGGGGCGTCGGTCGGCGCGGTCCAACTCAGGAGGACCTGGGAATAGGTGTTCTCGGTCGCCGTCGGATCCGTGGGCGGCAAGACGACGACGACCGTCGCCGTGGCGCCGTAAACGACGGTCCCGCCGTGATTATCCTGCAGGGTCACGCTGACGGGAAAGGGGCCTGGCTGCGCGTAGGTGTGCTGGCCCTGGATGTAGTAGTCGGGAGAGGTTGCCGCCGACGACGCCCGTCTGGGTGTCGGGGCCGGTGCCGTCGCCCCAGTCTATACTGACAGTGAAGTGCGGTGACCGGCAGCCGTCGCTGAACGCGGCGAGCGTCCCGAAGAAGATCTGCCCGGAGTTCGCGCTGATCGGCTGTCCCTCCCCGGCGACGCCTTCATAGGCGCCGACGGCGGGCAGGGCGGGCCGCGCCCGCCCGGCAATATCGGCGGACGGGGCCGCCGCGGCGAGGCCGGCGCCGGCGCACGGGGAAAGGAGGCCCAGGGTGGGGTCACCGGGGGCGGCGGCAAACAGCGGGTCCGCGTTGAAGCAGCCGTTGTCCCCGGCGTAACTGTCGTCGGCGATGTCGCAAATCGTCACGGTCGGGGGGGACCAGGGAATCGGGGCTGGAGAGTTGCCCCGTTCCCGGTGTCGTTCCAGAGGATGCAGTTCGTGAGGGAGGCCCCGCCCGTGCCCCGCAGGGAGACCGCCCCGCCCCCGTAAGCGCCGCTGCCGCTGTCCGTTACGCCGTTCTGAGTGAAGGTGCAGTTCGTGACGGTCAGGGCGTCCCGGTCCCAATCCAGGGCGCCCCCGGCGTCCACGGCGCTGTCCTGCGTGAAGACGCAGTTGGTCACGGTCGCCGCGCCGCCCACGGAGACGGCGCCGCCGGGAAAGGCCGCCACGTCGTTGGTGAAGACGCATCGGCCACGGTCAGGTCAGCCGCTCTGTTCCGCCAGCCCGCAGCCACCCGTCCCGGCCCCGGCGACGCCGTTGGTGATGGTGAAGCCGTCTATCGTCGAACCCCCGCCGCTCCCGATCTGGAAAACGGGCTGGAGACTGGCCGTTAATGACGCAGTGGACGGGGCCGTTGGCCAACTTCCAGCGTCACGGCCTTGCCGCCCACGTCCAGCCCCTGTTCGTCGTAGGTGCCGTCGGCGACGACAATCGTGTCGCCGTTCTGAGCGGCGGCCGGGGCAGGAGCCGATGGTGGGCTGATCGGCAGGGACATTGATGACGGCGCCGCCGGTCAGCGCCGTGTACCATGCCTCCGCCATCATCTGATACCCCGCCGGATTCGGGTGTACGGGGTCCGTCAGCGATGTAGACGGGACTTCCGTGCCGGACACGAAGGTGATGTTCCTCCCCTGCGCCTGAGCGAACCTGCTTCACCATTCCAGATGAACCCCAGTCATCGGCGGCGTAGACTGTCCCGTTGCTGGTGCTGAAGCCGACCACAAAGATCTCACCCGGATGCCTTTCGCGCATAAGCTGCCCGACGTTCCATTCGCCGCGCAGCGCTGAGTCTGTCGCTCGCGCATCCCCGACGTGGGAGTTGTGAGCCCAACCAGAATTCGCGCGTACCCATCTCGTGCCCGCAGGAACGCAGCAATCGCGTCCAGAGAATCCGCCATGTGCCGGTCGCGAATATTCGATGAGTTCGTCGACCACGTGTACATGCCGCGATAGCATTCCTCGGCGTTCATCACGGGGCGCGCGTTCTGTGCCGCTTCGAAGGCCGCAGCCGCGCCAACGGCCTGAGAGTCGTCCGTGGACCGCTCGGCGATCCGCTGAACGGCCTGGAACTGTTCCCGAACTGCTGAGGCCAGAGAATTCATTCGTCCATACGTCACGGCAGCACCATATTCCTGCGGATCGTCGAGGTGGAGCAGCGGTGCGTAGCACGCTGCGGCCCGGGCGGCCTCGGCACTGTCCACGTTCGACAGAAACTCAATTACGGCGGATGCCGATTCGATCGGGCTGTACAGATCCATTCCGTAGAATTCGGTAGCGATGGTACCGGATGGTCGAGCCGCGTTGTGCTCGCGCAGCCACTCAACGAAGTTGCGAACGGCGGTATTCCGCCACATCCATTCCGGGAAGACGTCGAAGTCCGAAAGCGCCTCCTCTGCGGAACTATCCTCCGGATCCGCGAGGACGTACCGATTGACTCGAGTTGCCTTGGGCCAGTCACCCTCGATGACGACCGCGTTGAACCCGAGGCGGTCGACGAAACGTCGGCTCAGTTCGGCCCTCGTTTGATAAACCTCTTCGGTTCCGTGAGATGCTTCGCCGATCAGAACAAAGGAAGGCGCTTCGGCCAAGCTCGATGTTTTCGTCGAAGTCCGACTTGGTGCCTGTCAACGGTCGGGCGTGCGTTCGCACCGCGTCCACGACTTCAGCTTGGCACACGCTTGATTTGATGCGTATGCCGGATTACAGGTCGCCGATGACCGGACCAGCCGATTCCGGGGATGTCGGGCGAAACGGCAGCTGCGTGTCGGCCAGATGGGTCAGGTCCAGTCGGTGATTGGAAACCGGCCAACCGCGCCTAAGGCTCGGCGCGAGTCGGCCGTGCTCTTCTTTCGTGTCGTGACGACCCGCCCGGAAGCGCCCCGCTGCTCGGAGCCTGGCCTTCGTTTCGGGCCATTCACCACTTCTTTCGGGTCCGGCAGCAGTCGTCCCTGCCTTTCAGCCGGACGTCTCTAGGATCCTGATTTGTCAGTCAGATTGACGGGATACCGCTGCTGCCGAAGCAAGGTCGCACATTGGGCGCGTTTACGCCTGAGATTGTTGTTCCACCGATTAAACAGGACGATCTCTCGTACCGCAACCATCGCGATTACGGCAAAGACGATCCAGAGGACTATGTTGCCCGTCATCTATCTGCCCCCAAACGGTCACCAAGGCCGCTTTCCTCAATTTAATACGGTAAGCGATTTCACAGCAACCGTTAATTGTCCTGGCCGACCGGAGAGCGTCTCACATGTTCAGCTTCTGGTGATCCGACCCTTCTCCCGCGTACGGTTTCCCGGTGGCGAGCGCCTTCACAAATCCGGCGAGCTGGACCAGCCTCCCGTTCGGGGCGTCCCAGTACTCGGCTTTATCCGGATCCACAAACAGGAGCGCGACATTCGGGTCTTCGAGACCCTTCGGAAACCACGCCTTATACGCGGGATTCCACAGTTCTTCGATCTTCTGGCGGTCGCGTGAAATTTGCGCCGTGCCACTGACTGAGACATAGATCTGATCATCGGGATTCGCGTACGCCACGCAAACGTGGTGTTCACGCCCGACCTCCATAACTTTCAGTGAATCGAGTCCGGTGAAGAACCACAGGCGCCCGTCAAATTCCGTCTTTTGGGTCATCATGGGACGGCTGTGAACACTTCCGTCAGGTTCGACGGTGCACAGCATCGCCACCTTTACGTCTTTGATCAGCTCGCGCAATTTCGAAACGCTGTCTTCATGCGTATCAGGCACAGAAATTTCCCCATTTCTGCCGCCGATGACCACGTCAGGATCAGGTGACCGGTCAGGATTGCGTGACTTGTTGATCCATTGCCGTGGCGGCGGCTTGAATGACCGCGGCAATCCGAACAGCAGCTGCTACCTGCTCCTCTGTGAGACCCTTTTCGCGGACAACTCTTTCGTGCGAAGCGACACATGCCGGGCAATTGTTGATGGCGGAAACTGCGGTGCACCACAGTTCAAAGTCAGTCTGATCGGCTCCGTGTGTTCGCAAAGTCTGCATACGCAACCTCGCTGGAATATTGCCGTAGCGCTCGGGTGACTCCACCAGATGGAGAAACCGGTAATAGACGTTATTCATCGCCATTACGGCGGCGGCAGTGCGCGCCGCTTCAATGGTTTGGGCGCTGACGAACTTCGCGGCTTCGTCTTCAATCGCACGAATCGCGGGCTGATTGCGGGTCGTCAGTGCGGAAGCGACGGCGGTCCCCCACAGTTGTTCTGCCGTCAATTCCGGCTGTTTCAAAACGCTCCCAAGATTGATTCGTATGTCGCGCGCAAAGCTTGGGAGAGAATCAGTGAATTGTTCGAAAGACATAATCTCCTGAACCAAAAACAAAGGGCGTGCACGGCGCCTGAGAACCGCGTGCACGCCCGAATCATCACGCTGCGGATGAAGAAGCTAGACTGTCAGGGTCTCCTCACCCTTCTTCCAGTTGCAGGGACAAAGTTCATCCGTCTGCAGGGCGTCGAGCACCCGGATCACGTCGTCAACGTTACGACCGACAGACAGGTCAGTGACTGAAACGAAGCGGATCACGTCGTCAGGGTCGACGATGAAAGTAGCCCTCTGACAGACGCCCTCGTTGGGATCAAGGATCCCCAGCTCTTCCGCGAGTTCCCGCTTAACGTCCGCGATCATCGGGAAGGGCAATTGTCTCAAGTCCGGATGGTCCTTACGCCATGCGAGGTGTACAAATTCAGAATCCGTGCTGCCGCCGATCACTTGAGCATCGCGGTCCTGAAATTCGCGGTTCAGCTTACCGAATGCGGCGATCTCCGTCGGACAAACGAACGTGAAGTCCTTAGGCCAGAAGAAATATACTTTCCACTTCCCGGGGTACGTATCGTTTGTGATCTCCGTGAATTCCTTACCCTTGTCAAGCGATACGGTCGCTTTGGTACGAAACTCAGGGAACTTCTCTCCAACTCCAAGCATTCAATTTTCTCCTAAATAGCTGGAAGTACACTGCGCGCCGGATATTAGGGGCTTACACTAAGGGGGCAGACCGAGAGCCTCTCGTGTCGCAGACTGTACCTTCTACTGTCTACGGATGAATCTGAGGATGTATGGTTGCTGCTATTTTGCGACCGGGCTTGGGGAGGCTTTCTGCTGGCATTCCGCTTCCTGCCGTCGCGGCTCCAAAAATAATTTCTAAGACTGGTAAACTGATCGCCGAAACGGTGAGTGTTATGCAAACACACGGCATCCTTACCACCCCGGCCGCAGTAACGGTAACGATTCTCGGCGGCAAGTCTCCAGAACGGTTTTCCGGTCGAATGCTCCGCAGCGACAGCAAGACAATGAAGATCGATGCCCCTCAGGGAGTTGCCGCTGGAACGGCCCTTAGAATCGACGTCGAAGGCGGACTCGTCCTGGGTGAGGTGATCTCTTCGACTACGGATGGGAAGACTTATATGGTTGCGGTCGCCGTCCAGCACGTCATTCCTTCCGTAGCAAGCCTCGCCAATCTGGTCAGTGCTGTTATGGGGTATAAGCGCGCAGTTGAAAATGTCGAGGCTCCGGCCGCCGGCGCATACAGCACGCAACCCAGCCGGTAATTGTCACGTTTCAAATCGCGACAGCACGGTAGACTAAAGGTGTATGAAACGGCTCGCGGTGCTGCTTGCAGCCACCTGCTCGATCTTTTTTGCCTTGGCGCAGGGCTCATCGAAGCCGACGCTGGACAAGGCTGCCATCGAGCAATATCTCCGGCATTTGTTTGCAGTGCCTGCCGAAGTCTCGCTGATAGTTCAGGATCCGGTTCCCTCGCAAGCACTCCCGGGATTCCAGGAAGTTCGCGCCGTCGCTACCTCTGGCCAGGCAAATCAGGAGATTCTGTTCTATGTCGCTCCGGATGGCAAGCACATTGTTCAGGGGACCGTTTACGACCTGACGAAAAGCCCGTTCGAAGCAGACCTCAGCAGGATCAAGACTGATCTGCAGCCGAGTTTCGGGACACCTGGAGCACCGGTCGTGATCGTGATGTACAGCGATTTCGAATGCTCCTTCTGCAAGCAGGAAGCGCAGACGATCCGCAAGGATGTTCCGGCCGCATTCAAGGACGAGGTCCGGGTCTACTTCAAGGATTTTCCGCTGGAAGCCATCCATCCATGGGCCAAAGATGCCGCCATCGCAGGCCGGTGCGTTTTCCGCCAGAAACCAGCCGCGTTCTGGAACTTCCACGACTGGGCATTTGAACATCAGGCAGAGATCAACAAAGAGAATCTGAAAGAAAAAGTTTCCGACTGGGCGAAATCAGCCGGACTGGAGCCGATTCAGTTCAGTTCGTGTCTCGAGACCAGGGCCACTGCGGCCGAAGTTGAGCGTTCGATGGCGGAGGGCAGGTCGCTCGGGATCAATTCGACACCCACCATCTTCGTAAACGGACGGAAGCTTGTGGGTCAGGCCCCGTGGCCTCAGTTGAGACAGATCATTCAACACGAGGTCGCTTACGCGAAGTCACATGGCGGAGGCGAAGCGTGTTGCGAGGTCAAGCTTCCATTGCCGGGCGCAAAACAGTAGCCGCAGGCAATCGTGTTGCGACACTTGCGACGGCTTCTGGCGTATACCGGCAGTATCCTGCTGCTTACAGCCGCAGTTGCGCTCGTCCACGCACGGGTTCGGTCGCGTATCAGCCCGGAGTCAATCCTGGCCGACATACGCTTCCTGACCTCACCCGCGTTGGGCGGGCGTGAGAGTGGCTCGGACGGACTGCGAAAATCTTCGGAATTTATTGCCGCAGAGTTTGCAAAGTCCGGTCTGAAACCTGCACTGGGCTCCTCCTACTTTCAAGCCGTGCCGCTCACGATTGGCGCCAAGGCGGGGTCTGGAAGCGTCCTGCGGTGGTCCGCTAGTGGCAGCCAGAAATCCGGGAAAACCAGTCAGGCCCTGAAAGCCGGCCAGGACTTCGAGCCGCAGCCGTTCAGTTCGCGCCAGCGAGTAACGGCTCCGCTGGTATTTGCGGGATACGGAATCACTGCATGCGAATACGGGTACGACGACTACGCCAATATCGATGTTCGCGGCAAGGTGGTTCTGATTCTCCGTCACGAGCCCCAGGAGTACGAAGCATCCAGTCCCTTTGAAGGCCGAATCTATACTGAACATTCGCAAATCTTCAAAAAATTGCTGAACGCCAGAGCGCATGGGGCAAAGGGCGTGCTGCTTGTGAATGACACCGGCAACCATTCCGGTCCGGATAATCTGGACCATGTGACTGCCCTGCCCTCGCCAGGAGGAGCCGGAATTCCGTTTTTCGAGGTCAAAGCGGCAGTCGTGGAGCCGTGGTTCACGGAAGCGGGCAAAAATTTCGCCGAAATGCAGTCCGAGGTCGATCGGACACTTCAGCCGCACTCGTTCGCGTTTCCGAACTTCACCATCGAAATGGACTCTGACGTTACGGCTCGCGCCGAGCAGATAAACAACGTTGCAGGCTATTTGCCGGGTGCCACACCCGAGTATGTCGTCGTCGGTGCTCACTACGATCATCTTGGCAAAGGCGAGCAATTCTCTCTGGCGCCTGACAAGATCGGCACTTTGCACCCAGGTGCCGACGACAACGCGTCAGGTACGGCAGCAGTCATCGAACTGGCACGATGGTTCGGAGCGCAACCTCAGCTGCATCGGGGCGTTGTCTTCGTTGCTTTTGCCGGCGAAGAAATCGGTCTTCTCGGTTCGACCGAGTTCACAACCGAACCACCGTTCCCGCTGTCGCGAGCGATCGCGATGATCAATATGGACATGATCGGTCGGATGCGGGAACACAAGCTGACCATCGGGGGAGTCAATAGCGGAACAGGCTTGCGTGATCTGATCGATACGGCGGCACGCCAGTTTCCGTTCGACCTGCAAACCGGCGGCGACGCGGTCTACGGTTCGAGCGATCACACTGCGTTCACCTCACACAGCATCCCCACGCTGTTTTTCTTCACCGGTTTACACGCTGACTATCACCGGCCAGGCGATACCGTCGATAAGATTGACGGCCGCAGCACTGCGCTGATTACGGATCTGGTGGCTACCGTGATCACTTCGCTCGCGGAAGCGTCCGAACGGCCAAGGTTTCTGAGCCCCGGAAACATCGGAAACTCTTGCTCCACAGGCAAATAAACGCTCATACTGAGCTGGTCGAAGGTCGATAAGGCAAGTGATGGCCGATACAAAGTCACCTCCGAGACCGCAAACGCTGCCGCCGTTGATTCTGCACCCGTTTGCGGATTCTGCAAGTCCTGGGAAACTTATGCAGGGTTCGCGCGCAAGCCTGATGCTCCAGGGCTTGCTTCCCAACGACGAGTTCTCACTATCGCAGTTACAGGAACTTCTGGTCGAAGGTAAAGTCTGTGAAATCCGCATGCTTTACTACGTCGGTAAGGACCTGCTGCGCTGGATCGATCAGTGTGTTGAAGTATCGATGGCTGAAGCGCCCGTAACGGCGCCATGCTACACGGCACGAAGCTTCGCTGAGTTCCTTGTCGAGCAGACTCCGCCTGACGTGACAGAAAAACTCAAGCTCTGGGGCGTTCAGGATTACAAGTCTATTTTCAGCCGGGCAATCGGACTGAACTCCGTGTTCGGAGTCGTCCCGAGCCGCGACAACGTGTCGGACGAATTTATCCGGTCCTATCACTATTATTCGGACCAGTTGTATTCCGCGTGGCGGAGCCTCGAAGACTACACCCCGATTGCGCCTGCGATATTCACCTTCGAGTTATATGCTTCGGCCGAGTACTCCCGGCTGCTTGAAAAACAGTGGGCAGCTGAGGAGTGACTCCCCTACCTTTGCACTCGGCCTGAACCGCCGCCCTTCACAAGCGCCATCACCTCGTCGAAGGTAAAGCGATTGAAGTCGCCTGGAATCGAATGCTTCAGGCAGGAAGCGGCGACGGCAAACTCGATGACATCCTGCGAGCTATCCATTGTCATCAGCCCGAAGATCAGGCCGCCAGCGAAGGAATCGCCTCCGCCGACTCGATCAACAATATGCGTGATCTCGTATTTCCTGCTGACCACAAAGCCCACTCGGTCATTCATGCAAGCGGCCCATCCGTTATGAGAAGCGCTTCTCGATTCGCGCAGGGTCACTGCCACTGATTTCAGATTCGGGTATGTCTCGAGCACCGTCTCGGTAAGCCGCCGATACGCCTCGCGGTCGAGTTCACCGGAATGCACGTCAGCCTCGCACCTGATTCCGAGAGCCATCTGGCAATCTTCTTCGTTCGCGATGCAGACGTCGGTGTATTTCATCAGTTCGGGCATAACCTCGTGCGCGGTCTTGCCCCACTTCCACAGATTCTTGCGGAAATTTAAATCGCACGAAACACTCAGGCCCATATCCCGGGCAGTAGCGCAGGCTTCAATCGCAAGCTCCGCTGCCCCTTCGCTGATCGCGGGAGTGATGCCGGTAACGTGAAACCAACCGGCGCCCGCGAACGCCTTGCTGAAATCGATGTCGCCCCGTTTCGCCTTCGCGATCGCGCTGTTCTCCCGGTCATACACGACTCTCGAAGGACGCTGGTTTGCGCCGGTCTCGAGGAAGTAAATCCCAAGCCGACCCTTGCCTCGCACGATGTACGAAGTGTCTACGCCGAAGCGGCGCAGTTCGGCAATACAAGCATCTGCAAACGGGTTCTCCGGAGGAAGTACGGTTACGTATCGCGACGGGAGTCCGTATGATGCTACCGCTACGGCAACATTCGCCTCGCCTCCCCCGAATGTGGCAACGAAGTTAGGGGTTTGCAGAAAACGCTCGAAGCCGGGAGGCGCAAGGCGCAGCATGATCTCGCCAAAGGCGACAACGGTTCTGGACATGAAAGCACCATGTTAACAGGGCCGTAAAATCAGGGCGTGGGCAAAAGCGGAGTGTTGAGCTCGAAGCGTTATTTCATTCGTGGCCGAGTTCAGGGTGTCGGTTTCCGATACTTCGTGCAGCAGGTCGCGAATGATCTTGGGATCACGGGATATACCCGAAACCTGGATGATGGGCGTGTGGAGGTTTATGCCTCGGGTACTCCCGGGCAACTGAACGAGTTGAGCGGATCGCTCTGGAAAGGCCCGCGAATGTCGGACGTTCGCGCCGTCGACGAACAGGAGGCCGCACCGGAAAGGATGACCGGGTTTCGTATCGAAAGTTGAGGCTCGTGCGTATTTGGACTTCGACCGGATCCTCGACGCTTAACGACCCACGTGCACGTTGCTGTTGAGCCCGAAACGAGAGACAACCTGGATGTCGACGTACTGAGGTTTGGCGGACGGCTCGCACCGGAGGTAGACCTGGTGGCCTTCAATACGAGCCTCATTCTTCTCCGTTGTCGCCAGTTGAGAACTCGACCGCCAGTCGAGGCCACTGAGACCTGGAAGACGGGAGCCGTCACATGTGAACGCGTGATCCGGCCGGTGCGCTGCGTACGCAAGCTCGGCCTGCCGAATATCCTGGATGCGATCTATGATTGAGACGTCCTGCTGTGATCGAACCCACGCACCGAAAGCCGCGATGCCTACCATGAGCAAGATTGCTGCGGTCACGGCACTCGGCGCTAACCATTGGGGCAGAGTGCGCGCACGAAGCAGACGGCCGCCGAAAGCCGCAACTCCACCAAGCACGGCGCCAGCTGCCGAAAACAGAAACACAACGAGCCCAGCCAGATTTCCGCCACCCCAGATGCTTACAAGAAAAGTTCCGACTGCAACCAACGCTATCGCGACAGTTGCGCCGTAGACTTCAGGATGAATGGCGTGCCAGGCGGAAACGCCCAATACAAGGAGAATGCTCGCACCCACGGGGCCGAATCGATAGAGGTCGTTCTCAACGAGAGTGCTACCGATGCTGGACCAGACGAGGGCGAGCGCGACAGCCGTCATCAGACCTGCGATGATGCTCAACCTCGTCCGCCGCACAGCGCCCTCCGGTCAGGATGCTATCGCGAAGACGAGTTCAGCAACACGCTCGGGATCCTGCTGGGCTTCGCCACCATCGATGTATCCACTGGTTTCTACGACAGGACCGCTGACGCGAACCTCCCAGAGATCGTCAGGGGTTGGCGCGATGAACTGAACTCGCCACTTTCCTGTTTGCTCCGCGAAGCGCGCCTGAAGGGCCTTCGTGATCTTGTCGCGGCGGCCCGCAGATAATCCGCCGATCTGGAAGTTTGTGCTCAGCGACAACCAACACCTCTGTCAGCCATTCTCGTTACGGCGATCCACCCAACCGTCGAGGTTCGCCTGGCGGCCCCGTCCGATGGCCAGGGCTTTCTCGGGAACGCGTTGCGTAATCACCGAACCCGCAGCAACGTAGGAATTGGGCCCGACCTCTACCGGCGCTACCAGCGTCGAGTTGCTGCCGACGAAGGCACGCTCTCCAATGCTGGTTTTATGTTTTTTCTTCCCGTCGTAATTGCATGTGATCGTGCCCGCACCGATGTTCACATCGTTGCCAATCTCAGAATCGCCGAGGTAGGCCAGGTGACCCGCCTTCGCTCCGCGGCCGAATCGAGTCTTCTTCAGCTCAACAAAGTTCCCGATATGCGCGCCAGGACCAATCTCGTTTTCCAGACGCAGCCGTGCGAACGGGCCAATCGAGGCGCCTTCACCTATGACTGAACTATTGATGATCGTGTAAGGTGCGATCTCAACGTCGCTGCCGAGTCTGCTGTCCCGGATAATTGCTCCCGTACCAATTCGGCAGTTCTCACCGATTTCGCTCGACCCAGTGACCTGAACGAAAGGTTCGATGACGGTATCCATTCCGATTGTGACATCGTCATCGATACTGACCGTCTCCGGGCGCAGCATAGTGACCCCTGTCAGCATCATCGCGGTATTCTTGCGAGTGCGAAGTATCGCCTCTACTCCGGCCAGTTCAACGCGTGTGTTGATGCCAAGCAATTCGCTTGCATCATCGTGAAGCAGAGCACTGACACGCTCCCCGGACTGATTCAGAATTTCAACGATATCGGTCAGGTAATACTCGCGCGAGATGGGGTTAGGTGTAATCCTGGCAAGCAATTCCCATAATCGAGGTGCGTTAAAGCAGTAAATCCCGGAATTTATAATATCTACGGCCCGCTGTTCGGGCGTTGCGACCTTTTCTTCAACGATGAATTGCACGCAATTCCGCGCGTCGAGGATGCAGCGGCCGTAGCCGGTAGGATTTGGTATCGCAACAGCAATTACCGTCCCAGCCGCATCTGCAGTCTCATGATGCGTTATGAGAGTACGGAGCGTGTCGGGCGATAACAGAGGGCAATCGCCATAGAGCACGACGAGCAGACCCTCGTGATCAGGCACGGTATCCCGACAAACTTCGAGGGCATGTCCGGTACCTTTTTGCTCTGTCTGCCGGGCGAAACGCAATCCGCGGCCTGCGAGCAGGCCCTCGACAGCTTCGGCCTGATGACCGGTAACAACGACGGTCCGGTCAGGTGGAGCGATTGCCGCTGCAGCGCGTACAACATGTTCAATGAGGGCACGACCACCGGCCTCATGCAGGACTTTCGCTTTGCGGGACTTCATGCGCGTACCGAGTCCGGCAGCGAGGATCACGACAGTAACGGGTTGGTTCATTGCAGGAGTATCTGGATCAGAAAGCTATGCACTGCGCAGGCGAAGACGGCGTCGGCGTGCGGCGGCCGCAAGCTCGACGGTGATGCTGGCGACCGCTGCTGAGTCGTGTCTTACGACGGGCCCGGGCGCAGCCAGCGGACGTTCTATTACCCGGACACCCATACCGGCCAGCCCGGACACATCGATTTCGATCGGCTGGGCATGCTGCCGAGCGTAGCGCTTCCGCACGGGACTGGGGATCGGAGCCGAATTGCATACGGCAACCTCCACCAGCTTTCTCCGCGCGTGCTCGTGTATGGCCTGCACGTGGTCCGATCCACTGAACTGGAGCGTTTCTCCGGGTTGCGACATGAGGTTGATGAAGTTGATCTTCAGCGCATCGCTCCCGGCAATCGCGTCAGGGATTCCGCGGACGAGGAGATTTGGAATGATGCTGGTGAACAGCGAGCCCGGACCGAGTGTAATCACATCTGCGCGAGCTATCGCGTCGAGCGTCTCCCGAAGTGGACGAGGATGAGCCGGTAACAGGCGAATCCGGCGAATTCTCGCTTTGGATTTGCTGATTTTGCTCTCGCCGAGAATCCGGGTTCCATCGACCAGTTGCGCTTCCAGCGCGACATTAGCTGCCGTTGCGGGATAAATTCGTCCGCAGGTTGCCAGAACTTCGGATGCGTGTTGAACAGCGCGCGGGAAGTCCCCGCCAGCCAGATCCGTCATTGCCGTCAGGAACAGATTGCCGAGGCTGTGACCCTTAAGCCCCTTGCCACCGCTGAATCGGTATTGAAACAGCTTTGCAAGGAGCGCTTCATCCTCCGACATCGCCACCAGACAGTTCCTGATGTCACCGGGAGGGAGAATGTCGAAGTCGCGACGGAGCCGTCCGGAACTGCCGCCGTCATCTGCCACGGTCACCACTGCTGTTAGATCGAGCGGGTACTCCTGGCCTCCTGTCTCGCCGCGCATGTATTGCTTAAGTCCGTGAAGGAGAGTGGAGAGGCCGGTTCCGCCTCCAATAGCAACGATCCGTAAAGGGGCCTCGAATCGCTGCCGGGACATATGCATCTTTCGTCAATATCTCACAGCGTCATTAGCAGGCTCGTTGTTTGAAGGTTGGCTTTGTTACAGTTTAAAGATGCTCAAAGCTACGATCTTCCGCGAATACGACATTCGTGGAATAGCCGATGAGGAGCTGCTCGACCCCGACATCGAAGTACTCGGCCGAGCGATTGGCACCTGGATGCAACGGCGGCACGGCCGCAAGGTGAATGTCGGTCGTGACGTACGGCTTAGCGGCGAGCGCCTGCGGAACGCACTCGTAACCGGGTTGATTGCATCCGGTTGCGAGGTGACGGATGTCGGCCGGGTACCGACGCCGGTTCTCTACTATTCGGTTGAGCATCTCCACGCCGACGGCGGAGTGATGATCACAGGGAGCCACAATCCGGCAGATTTTAACGGGTTCAAAATCGTCGCCGGCGGGGGGACGATTTATGGCGAGCAGATCCAGGAATTACGACGGCTGATCGAGTCGGGCGATCTTGAATCCGGCGAGGGTTCCGTTCGGATTCTGGATGTTGAAACTCCGTACGTCGATGAAATCAGTTCGCAATTTCAGTACAATCGCCGCGTAAAGGTCGTTATCGACGCCGGGAACGGTGCCGCCGGGCCGGCAATGCACAGGATTCTCCAGCGCCTGAATGTCGAGGCGACAGAGCTTTTCTTCGAAATGGACGGGAATTTTCCCCATCACCATCCCGACCCCACCGTCGAAAAGAATCTCGATCATTTAAAGGCTAAAGTGGCCGAGACCGGAGCCGAACTGGGGATCGCCTTTGACGGAGATGCGGATCGCATCGGCGCAGTGGACGAGAAAGGTAATGTCGTCTGGGGCGACTACCTCCTCCTGATCTATGCACGCGAAATTTTGTCGCGCAAGCCGGGCGCCACTTTTATCGGCGAGGTGAAGTGTTCGCAGGTGATGTACGACGAGTTGGCGAAGCTCGGCGCCAACGCCATCATGTACAAGACGGGCCACTCACTGATCAAGGCCAAGATGAAGCAGGAGCATGCCGAACTTGCCGGTGAGATGAGCGGTCACATGTTCTTCAAAGACCGCTACTACGGCTTCGACGACGCTCTTTACGCCGCCTGCCGGCTGCTTGAGATTGTGGCAGCGTCCGGGCGGCCGCTTTCAGCACAGATCGAAGGACTCCCGCGAATGGTGAACACGCCTGAGATTCGGATTGACACGCAGGATGAGATCAAGTTCCGAATCGTCGAGTATGTCGCCCACCACTTCCGCAGATCTCGCGAGATCGTTGACGTTGATGGCGCGCGCATTCTGTTCCCGCAGGGCTGGGGTCTCGTCAGATCTTCCAATACGCAGCCGGTGCTGGTGATGCGCTTTGAAGCTCCGAATGACGAACTGCTCAATGAGTACCGTCGCGAGGTGGAAAGCGTTGTCGCCGAGGCAGCTTCTGCGGTCGCCGCGGGCAAGGCTTGAGGGGAAGCGGGCCGCCCGACAGCCCGCTTCCCGGGTTTGCGGTTACCACCGACGGTCAGTGCCGTAGTAACCGAGTGCGAGATCGCGCCTGTCCTGCCTAACTTCCCGCTGATCACGATACATGTTGTGCTGCAATGCATCGAGTTCGCGCTGATGGCGTGCGAGATCGCGTGTGTCCTCGGATGCTGCTCGCCGACGGCCCATCCGGACATCATTATCGATTTCCGAGTGGTCGCGCGCGATTTCCCCCTGGAGATGAGCAATCCGTGAACGGTCGCGACTGACATCGTTGTAATCCTGACGGAGGTCCCGGCGGTCCTCGTTGGCCTCACGCCAGCGCCAATCCTGCGCTGATACCGTTGCGGCGCCAGAAACGGCGATTCCTAAAGCGACTGCAGCGCGGAGCAGAATCTTTGTGTGTTCCATCGCGTTCTCTCTTTCGTGGAAGACCTCATTTACTGCTGAGGCCCTTCGCACGTATAAACGTCGCCTCCTGCGCCCGGGTTGTGGACGTGAAGCCGAATTCACGTTAACTCCCGATAATGTTCGTGAAGCAGTACTTCTGCACCGAAAGCTATTTGGACGCTTCGGTTCCGCGATGGTAGAGCAACCCAGGCTGCGATGTTTGCTTATCGTTCAGCTCACGGATGGTCTGGAGTTCGCGCCTGGCATCTGATTTGCGCCCGAGCTTCGTGTACGCGTTCACAAGGGACAGGTGGGCCGGGATGTAATCGGGCCGCAGCTGAGCAGCACGTTGCAACGGACCGATCGCTTCCTCAGCACGTCCCAGTGAGACAAGCACTTTTCCCAGAAGGGCGTGCGAAGCCGCGAAAGCAGCATTCAGCCGGAGAGCGGTCCTCAACAGATCTTCGGCGCTGTGCAGATCCGTATTATCGTGTTCCTTGGACGTTGCAAGATAGTAATAGCCCCGGTAATCGGAAGGATTCGAGCCGATGTATTTTCGAGCGGCCGTCGCGACTTTCTCGTAATCCTGTGCTTCGAGGTACAGGGTAGCAAGTGAATCGAATGCGACGGCGGATCGTGGATCGCGCTCGAGGCACCACGACAACTCCTTCTCCGCTGCATCGAACTGCTGGATTCCTTTGAGCGCGAGGCCCCGACCGAGATGGGCGAGAAGCGAATTGGGCTTAATCTCCAGCGCTTTGCCGAAGATTTCTGCCGCCGCGACGGGTGTATTGTGTTCGAGAAACACCTGTCCGAGCTGTAAGAACGCAGAAAGATTGGCCGGATCCATCGAGATCGCCTGCTGTGCCTCCGATACGGCTCTGGCCGGATCCTTCAATCCGTCGTAAGCGCGGGACGCAAGCAGATGCCATTTTGCACTTCCTGAAGGCAAGCTCTGGAGCAGCTTTTGGGCGCCTTCATAGTCGCTGGCAGCCAGCGCCCTTTCGACCCGTTCCCACGCAGAGTCCTGCGAGACCGAAATGACCCGAATTCGGTGGTCCGTGAAGGCCAGAAAGGGTGCAATCTGGGCTTTGGGCATATGGCAGGGCAAGCAGTTTTCGCGAGTGCCGCGCCTGCACGCCGCATTGGTCTGCTCGAGCGGCGCTCCGTGGCACGCCACGCATTTCTCGACGTAATGTGAAGCGTTCTGCGCTACGTTCTCGTGCGGATTGTGACAGGTTAAGCAGGAAAGCGTTCCGCTCCGTCGGAAGCACTGACTGGCCATCAATCCGATCGGGGCGAACCGCACCGACTGCGGATCGTCTGTCTCTGAGCGAGTAACTGAATTGGTTGAAGACGGAGCGCGATGGCACTGTCCACAGTTCTCGGCCAAAGCGCGTGGAGAAAGCCTACCCGGATTGCTGATCGTCTTAACCGAAGGTTGTTTGACGTGTGCAAGGCCAGCGCCGTGGCATCGCTCGCACTCTATTCCCGGACGCATATCCGACAGGTCCGGGCCAGCTTTTACTGCCGTTGCGTGACAGTTGAAGCAGCGATAGATAACATCCTGCGATTGGGGTAGCCCGAGCGCTGCGTGAGCCGACGTGGGCGCAGTCGAGTGTCCCATCGTCAGACCAGCGCGATCCTGTTCGGAGTACCAGGAAACTCGATGTTCGAAATACTTACCGTCAAGCAGGCCGACAGGGGTGATCCCGCGAACGCCCGCGCCGAATGCCCATCGCAGAACGGCTGAGGAGTGCGCGTCACCAAGCTTCGCCGTTACTGCGATCCCATTCGGCACTTCACTGTACTCGAACGCAACTCCACTCTTTTCCCGCACCGTTCGTCCGATGAGTTTCGCCGCAACGGAACTCTGCAGGATTGGTGTCAATGCCTGAGCGTGATGACTGTTCGACTGCTTCTGATGTTCCGGCTTATGACACGTGCCGCATTGTGCCGAGCCGACGTACCCAGCCGCAGGTTCACTGGCCTCAGCCGGGCGGGTCAAGATCGTAATGACCAGCCCGGCTGAGAGCAGCAGATGCCAAGCTTGAACCAAACCAGCTCTCAAAAGTTGAATTTCAGAGCGAGCTGGCCTTTGCGCGGGTTTACGAGGGAGGAGTAGCTCGTCACCTTCCCGAAATTCGCGTCGCCCAACGTCACGTCAGGCGCTGCGAAATTCGGATGATTGAAGACGTTGAAGAACTCCGCTCGAAACTCGAGATTCATACCTTCACGCCATGGCAGCGCAAAGCGTTTGGCCACATTCATGTCCGTGCTGAACAAATGCGGACCGCTGATCAGGCCGCGGCCTGCATTGCCAATCGTGTATTGCGCCGGGAAGGAGAATACCGAAGTATCGAACCAGTTACCGAGCGATTGCGGCCCAGTCATCGGGTTCCCGCTTACGTTTGGAGCTGAGCGACTATTTCCGCAAACGCAGGTGTTCGTCGCGAGACTTGGCGATAGTGAGGGTCCACTCTGGAAGGTCGTTATGCCGTTGAACTCCCAGCCGCCAATGGCATGGGCGAGAACTCCGTGATTCAGCCATTGACGCCCCGGACCGAACGGAATTTGATAGTTGTACCCGGCTACGATGCGGTTCGGCACATTGTAGGGTGACAACCCCCGATCGAGATTTCGATTTCCCACCGGATCGCGGTACCCTGCATTGCCGACGTCGATGAATTTCGAATGGGTATAGTTGACGACGAATGCCAGTCCGTGGGAGAAGCGTTTCTCCGCCTTCAACTGAAGCGCGTTGTAATCGGAAGATCCAATCCAGGAGTTGATCGTCACGCCGAGCGGATACTGAGGGTACGGCACGTATGGCGCAACGAACTGGCCCTTTGCCACGGGCGCCAGAGCAACCGGAATCGCATTGTTGTTGTACGACCCGTACGTTAGATGCGAGCCCCGCGTACCAACGTAGCCAGCCTGGAACAAGATCGTCTTCCACTGCGTTTGGATGTTGAAGTTGTACTGCTGAATGTAGGCAAGCGGGTTGTCGGACTGGAAAACGTTTACGCTTTTCGAACTTCGGCCGGTTGGATCGGTTGGCTGATAGGGAATGTTGTCCAGCGTGGTCAGCCAGTGGATCTGGTCCGTCGTCGTATAGCGGCCCTGGTCGGAGTCGGCGAAGATCGGTGATGACAGCATGTATCCGGAAGCACCAGCGCTGCTGACGCCTGCCAGGAAAATGCCATAACCTCCGCGAATGAACGGCTTTGCCGCCCAGCGCGTTATAGGCAAACCCGAAACGCGGATTCACATTGTGCCAGTCGTTATTCCAGGGTGTTGTTCGAAAACCGTTAGCGCCGAACTGAACGTATTGCCCCTGATTCAGATCGAAAACACCGCTTCGGTTCTGAGCCTCATGGTAAAAGTTAGGAGCATCCCACCGGACACCGACATTCAAAGTGAGATTCCGGCTGACATGGAAATCGTCCTGGACAAAAGCCGCATACAGGTTTGCCCTCGTCCGGAAGTAATCGGGAAAAATACTGTAAGTCATCGCAGACGGCAGCCCGAGGAGAAAACTCGCGTAATCAAATCCGGTATTGTTGTTTCCGGGCTGGTTGGTGAACACGTTATTGAACGTCCAGGCGGTGTTAAGAGCACCTGGCTGTAAGTTGTTCGTAAGCAGTTTCCGAATCCAGCCGCCCATCCGGAGGTTGTGGCGGCCTCGGTTCCAGGAGAACGTATCGGTAAGCGTTTCCTGCGTTTGCCACTCCTGGAAAGTCGTGTCGGTGGTTGCCCCAAGCGCTTCAAAGTTGGTGAAGTTAAAATACGGCGTGCCCAGTTTCTGACCGGCGTTCGGCATCCCTTTGATACCGAGATCGAGATTGCTGATTTGTCCATATCCCGGAATCACACGTCTTGGAAATTGGTTCTGCCAGGCAACGTTCAGATCATTGGTCGCAGTCGGACTGAACACGTGGACATAGTTGACGACGGCCTGACGACCCGGGCTGGCGACTGTGTTGCCCGGTCCGAGAGTTCCGGGAATGGGTCCACCGCCGGCGCCGTATCCAAACGCCGAAGCTTGCTGCGTAAATCTGCGCTTCTCGGAGTAACGCACCGTCAGGCGGTCCAGATCATTAATTGCGTAATCGACCTTCGCGTCCCATTCGTTATTCGCGGCTGTTGCCGCGCCATTCACACTGAAGTTATTGAAACTTTGATCCACGAGCGGGGCTGGATACAGCGCCTGAATCAGCTTTGCCGCCGGACTGATCAGATCAGCGGGTATCTTATTGCCCGGAAACGGGTCGCGGATCCAGACTGTGGCACCGCTCGGGGTTGTCACCTGGCGTTGCGAAAACGGATTGAAGATCTGGTATTTCAAAAGCGTGTTGCCGAGAGCGTCTGTCCCCACGGGGCCGCCGAGTAAGCTCGAAAAGTCTCCTGCACGCATAGCGGCGGTCGGCACCGTGATGTTGGTGATCGCTACAGGATTGGTTTGTCGAGTGATCTGGGTGTCAATGAAAAAGAACAGCTTGTCTTTCTTGATCGGGCCGCCGAATGTTCCACCGAACTGGTTGTACCGCAAGACCGGGACCGAGTGAGTGAAGTAATTGCCGGCGTTGAGCGCGTCATTTTGCAGGAACTCGAATGCTGTGCCATGGTACTGATTTGTTCCTGATTTAGTCGTGGCGATCATTGTTACACCGCTCGATTCGCCGTATTCTGCCGAATAAGCGTTGGTAAGCGCCCTGAATTCGTTGATGACATCAGGATTTGGATTTACGGGCGTGCCGCTCCAAACGTGATTGCTGCTGTCGGCGCCATCGATGTAATACGGGTCGATGCGCACCAGCCCACCGTTCGTGATATTTCCGTCCGTCGTCTGCACGACGCCTGCGCCGAGCAAGACCAGGTTCTGAGGATTACGGCTGAGCAGCGGCAGCCCGGTGACCATTTGGTTTTGTACTGTAGTTCCGAGCGCGCCATTCTCGGTTTCGACGAGGGGGACCTGTGCGGCGACATTGACAGTTTCCGTTACCAGACCTGTCTCAAGAGGAATATCGATTCGCAGCTGGCGAGCAAGCTCCAGCACGATATTTTCCCGCGTGAAGGTTTTGAAGCCTGTGGCACGAACCTCCACCCGGTATGAACCGGGCGGAAGAAACTCAAACAGATACTCGCCGGATGGGTTCGTTTTGGTCGTGGTTTGAACACCCGTTCCGGTGTTTACGAGAGTTACGGTTGAATCAGGTACGACAGCGCCGCTAGGATCGTTGACAATGCCACGGATGCTGGCCGTGTTCGCTTGACCCCAGAGCGTCGCAGTTGCAAGAAATACAACAGCAAGCTGCACTCTGTGCGACATAGTGCGTTTAACTTATCACGAAATTGAGTTTCAGGATTGCAAACTACTGTGAGTAAAGACGGAGGATTTTGCGCGTTTTATGGCTTCGCGTGAGAGGTCTTTGACACGGCACCTGCTTCCTCCAGTTGTTTCGCGTGCCGTGTGCAATGGGCCGCGAGGAACAGGAGCCACTGATAGCCGTCAATGTCCCCAAGCGCGGGGTGACGGGCAACTCTTTCGCGGAGTTGTGACGGAGCTTTGTCAATGAAACCCTTTAGCGATTCACGTTGCTGGCGAAATTCGCACATTGCCTCGTGCCGATCGGCACAGCGCCCACGCGGACGAAGAAACTCCGGAGCTGGAATGCGAGGCCGTCCGGGCGTACGGTCCGGAACGCGAGCAAGAATAACGCTGTCAAATCTGCGAGCGCTCTCAAGTTCCCGCACGGCAGCGGTGCCATTCGGGAGTCCGCTAACTACATTGCGGCTGACGGACTCTTCCGTCAGAATCACATGCTCCAGAATCTCTGCGGGACACCATTGCCCCTCACCGGGAGAAAGCATCCAGTGCAGTTCCGGAACGCCGGCTACGGATCGTTCCAGCAGTCCTGCCGACTCATCAAGAGCCCGCAGGAGGGCCTCCTTCTCGTCCTCCGTCATGGCGCAATGATAGCGGTTCCGGCCATAACTGTCCCAGAAACGAACACGCCGCTCAACCTGTCTCCAGGGACACTCACCCGTAAGTATTTGAATCTGTGTGAGAGAAAGTTCCCGAAAGCCATGGAATCGCCCGTGCCCTTGTAGCTGTCGCTACCTATGGACGTTCCAAGAAAAGGCGCTGCACGGGCACGGATGATTCGCAGATCGATCTATGTCGTCCTCGCGGTCATCTGCATACCTCTGACAACGTGGGCCTTGCGCCGGATGAAGCCGGCGGCGCCGACGGTAGACACGGCTCCGTGGATCGATACAGTCAAGCGCGGCGAGATGGTCCGCAATGTACGCGGGATGGGGACTCTGGTTCCTGAAGCAATCCTCTGGTTGCCGGCGGTGACTGATGGCCGGATCGAGAAGATTCGGTTGCGCCCGGGCGCGACGGTAACCCCGGACACCATCGTCATGGACCTGAGCAATCCGCAACTGGACCTGGATGCAATGAACGCCGAATGGCAGATCAAGACTGCCGAAGCAAACTACAAAGATCTGGCGGCACGACTGAAGAACCAGAAGCTCGACCAGCAGGCGACCGCGGCTCGCGTGGCATCCGAATACCAGACAGCACTGCTGAATGCGGAAGTCGAGACAAAGCTGGGCGAGCAGGGTCTCTCCTCTGACGTGAAAGTGAAAACTACAAAGGCGATTGCGGACGAACTGCGTAGCCGGGCGCAGATTGAACAGGATAAAGTCGGAAGCCTTGTGGAGTCGATTGAAGCGCAGCTGAACGCCCAACGGGTCCAGATTGAAAAGCTCCGCGCAGAATACGACCTGAAGAAGAAGCAGGTCGATCAGCTGCACATTCGGGCGGGAGTTCATGGCGTTCTGCAGCAGCTCGGCGCAGTTTCGACAACACCTGTCGAAGAGGGTCAGAAGGTCATTGCAGGCACTATCCTCGCCAAGATCGCGCAGCCATCCAAGCTGAAAGCTGAGCTGAAGGTTGCCGAGACTCAGGCGAAGGATATCCTCCCTGGACAAATTGCTGAGATCGATACCCGTAACGGAACGATACCTGGTCGAGTATCCCGTATAGACCCTGCTGCGCAGAACGGGACCGTGACCGTGGACGTGAGCCTTGAAGGAGCCCTGCCATCCGGAGCAAGACCGGACCTGAGCGTTGATGGAACGATCGAGCTGGAACGACTGAAGGAGGTCGTGTACGTTGGCCGTCCGGTTTTCGGGCAGCCGAACAGCACGATTACGTTGTTCCGCCTCGATGCCGACGGGAAGGAAGCGAACCGAATTCCAGTACGGCTTGGGCGAACTTCGGTGAACACAATCGAGATCGTCGATGGTTTGCATGTTGGGGACAGGGTGATTCTGTCGGACATGAGCGCTTACGACAAGAACGACAGAATCCGGCTGAACTAATTCGAATCTTTGGTCGTACAGAAAAAGGAAGGAACTGCCAAACATGGATGAACGCGAAGCTCTGATCCGGCTGGAAGGCGTTACCAAGGTGTTCGTGACCGATGAAGTCGAGACGCACGCTCTGGGCGGCATTCACATGGACATTCGCCGCGGTGAGTACGTCTCGATCGCCGGTCCCTCGGGCTGCGGCAAATCGACGCTGCTGGCGATCCTGGGCCTGCTGGACACGCCTACCGATGGAACATTCACACTGAATAATCGTCCGGTTCAGGGTCTGAAGATGAGCGAGCGCGCGCGAATCCGCAACCGCGAGATCGGGTTTATTTTCCAGGCATTCAATTTGATCGGCGACCTGAATGTCTACGAAAATGTCGAGCTTCCTCTCACTTATCGCGGCATGTCCGGAGCGGAACGGAAAAAGCGCGTACACGAAGCGCTTGAGCGTGTCGGGATGTCTCACCGCGTGAAGCACTATCCGTCACAGTTGTCCGGCGGTCAGCAACAGCGCGTCGCAGTGGCGCGCGCTCTCGGCGGGTCACCTTCGATCCTGCTGGCGGACGAGCCCACCGGAAACCTTGATTCAGCGAATGGCGAGGCCGTTATGGACCTGCTTCGAGATCTGCACCGTCAGGGCGCGACCATCTGCATCGTTACCCACGATCCCCGATATGCAAGATTCGCCGAGCGTTCGATTCACCTGTTCGACGGACGCATTGTGGAAGAAGAGACACCTGAATCCGTGCAGCAGGCAGCTCACTAAGTGTGTTTATGATTTCGCTCCGTAACGTCGAGAAGGTCTACGAACACGGTCCGGTCAAGACATGGGTTTTGCGCCGGGTAAACATGGACATCCGTGAAGGCGAGTTCGTATCCATCATGGGTCCGTCTGGCGCCGGGAAATCGACCCTTCTCCATGTGCTCGGAATGCATGACGCCGCGTGGTCCGGGGAATATGTTCTTGACGGGTGCCCTGTCCACAAGATGGGGCGTAAGGAGCGGGCGGAAATACAAAAACGGCTGATTGGCTTTGTTTTCCAGAGCTATCACCTGCTGGACTCACTGACGGTCTACGAGAACCTGGAAATTCCTCTGAGCTACAGGAATATCCGGAAATCGGAACGAGACAGTATTGTTTGCGATGTCCTTGACCGCTTCAACATGGTCGGGAAGAAAGATCTGTATCCGAATCAGCTATCCGGTGGTCAGCAACAGCTTGTCGGTGTCGCGCGCGCCCTGGTGGCGAATCCAAAAATCATACTTGCGGACGAACCGACGGGAAATCTCCACTCCTCTCAGGCAAAAGAAATCATGGAGCTGTTCCGAAAGCTGAACCGCGAAGACGGAATCACCATCATTCAGGTGACTCACTCAGAAGTGAATGCCAGTTATGGCTCCCGCGTCGTCCAGATCGCGGATGGGTGGATCACGAGTGACGGTGCTTCCGTTGCCGCCGGATAACATTGCAGCCGCAGAGTCCGCGGCGGTCGTTTAGACCGCTGCGGTCTGCATCTGGTAATCAGCGTACGAACCCTTGTAATCCTCAATCGCCCCGTGGTCGAAGTGCCAGATTCGCGTAGCCACTTCGTCGATCACGTCGTGGTCATGTGTGACCAGCAAGACCGTGCCATCGTACTTTTGCAGGGCGATATTTAGCGCGTTGATTGACTCGAGATCCAGGTGGTTTGTCGGTTCGTCCAGCACAAGAACGTTCGGTTTCTGAAGCATCAGGCGACAGAACGTGATACGTGCCGCTTCGCCACCCGAAAGCGCATCGGTCATCTTGAGCGCGTCTTCACCTGGGAACAGCATCTGCCCCAGGACACCGCGAAGTTCTTCCTGTGACGCTTTCGGATCAAACTCATGCAACCAGTTCAGGAGCGGTACGCCCTTCCGAATCGACTCTTTGTGGTCCTGCGAGAAATAGCCGACCGAGACTTCGTGTCCCCACGTCACCAGCCCATCGTCGATCTGGAATGCCTGTTCGGACGAATCTACGAACCCTGTTGCGTTGCGAACAAGCGACCGCAGCATCGTCGTTTTCCCCGCCCCGTTTCTGCCGGTAAGGGCAATCTTTTCGCCACGGCTGATGCTGGCCGTGAAGTCCCTGATAACCTTCAGGTCGCCGTAGCTCTTCGAGAGATTCTTTATTTCAAGCGGATGACGTCCTGACTGCCGGTTCATCTGGAACCGGATGAAGGGACGTTGAATGTTCGATTTCGCGAGGTCGGAGGTTTGAAGGCGCTCTACTTCCTTCTTACGCGACGTTACCTGGGACGAGCGGGTCCCGGCGGCGAATCTCGCAATAAACTCCTGCAACTGCGCAATCTTCTTCTCGCGCTGCGCATTTTCGGCTTCGACGCGCGAACGGATCTGCGTCTTTGCGAGAACCATGTCGTCGTAGCCGCCCGTGTACGTGATTACGGACTGATAGTCGATATCCGCCACGTGAGTGCAGACTTCGTTGAGAAAGTGGCGGTCGTGCGAGATAACGATCAGGCAGCCGTTGTAGCGGACCAGGTAGTCCTGAAGCCAGTGGACTGAATCCAGGTCGAGGTGGTTCGTAGGTTCGTCGAGCAGTAGTGCGACGGGATTGCCGAACAACGCCTGTGCCAGGAGCACGCGAACCTTCTGGCCACCCTGCAGTTCGCGCATGGTTCGCTCATGCAACTCTTCCGGGATATCGAGTCCATCGAGGAGAACAGCCGCATCACTTTCGGCAGTGTATCCGCCCTCGTCACCGACAATGCCCTCAAGTTCGCCCAGGCGCATGCCATCATCGTCTGTGAGTTCCGACGGATCTTTGGAGTAGAGTTCGTCGCGTTCCTGCAAAGCACTCCAGAGCGGAGCGTTGCCCATGATGACGGTGTCGATCACGCGAAACTCGTCAAACGCGAACTGGTCCTGCCGCAGGATTCCAAGCTTTGGGGGCCGGGTGACCGAGCCTTTGGTCGGCTCAAGCTCACCGGTCAGAATCTTCATCAAAGTCGATTTACCGGCGCCGTTCGGCCCGGTAATCGCATATCTTCTGCCTGTCTGGAAAGTAGTGGCGACGTCCTCGAAGAGAATCCGTCCACCGTACCGCATGGAAACGTTATTTACTGAAATCAAACACTTCCATTGTACCGTGCAGCAGGAATTCCCTTCAGAATTCCTGTGGAAATCTAAAACAATGAGGGTTGCTCACCGGCGATGATGCCCTCGGCTCGCAGAAGCTTTTGCTTGGTTTCAACGCCGCCCGGAGCGGAGAACCCTCCGAGTTTCGTTCCGGCCGCCAGCACGCGGTGGCACGGAATGATGATGGGGTAAGGATTTCGGCCCAGGGCCCGACCGACAGCACGCGCGGCTCCGGGGTCGCCAATTCGAGCTGCGATGTCGCCGTAGGTCGCGGTCGAGCCGAAGGGAATCGATTTCGCGGCTTCGTAGACTTTTCGGTCGAAGGCAGTAAGGCCGGCAAGATTCAGCGGTACTTCCGAGAGATCGGTGGGTTCCCCTTCGATGACAGCCCGGATGCCGGAAATTGCGAGCTCGAGTTCAGGAGGTGGTCCCAGAAATTCGGCTTTTGGGAAGCGTAAGAGCAGGCGGGACCGCGTCGCCGCCTGGCTGCCTTCGGGTAACTGAACACCAGCGATGCCGTCCTCGTCCCAGACCAGCCCGCACAGACCTATTGCGGTGTCGAACAGGGTGAACCCATATTGTGCGGCCATCTTCTGAATTATGGCTGATTTGGTGGAGTGTAAGATAACAGGGCCGGCGCCCACCAGTGGGTTCCGGCCCTGAGTCGTCACGCGATTTTCAAAAGTTCAGCTTAAAGCCAAGCTGAACCTGGCGGGGAAGGTTCACTTGTCCCAGCGGGACGGTGCCAAAGTCCGAACGGGTTGGGTCCGTATTGGGGCCAGACCGAATCGGAGTATTGAACACATTGAACGCCTCGAGACGAGCCTGCACGCTGAAGCGCTCGTTGATGTACACACGCTTGTTCAGTGACATATCCCACTGAGGCCGGATCGGTGCGCGCAGCCAGTCCGCGCGGAACGGTATCGTCCTGAGGGTGTACGTGGTGTTGCGGAGCTGCCATGCTGGATTGGAACAAGGTGCCGTTCCGGAGATAGGAGCTACGCACCCGTTGAACCAATTTGCGAAGTTCTGGTTGCTAACACTCGGGTCTCCGATGATATTGACGTTTCCGGGCAGATCGACAGGAGTTCCGGACTGAATCGTACCGATAAAGTTGTACTCCCAGCCGGCGATCAGCATGTTAACCGGCCGGCTGACATCATGGGCAAACGCCTTGCCCCGGCCGAAAGGAAGCTCCCAGACGCCACTCAGAACCAGGCGCTGCGGGCGATCGTTCGAGGTGACCGTCCTGGTCGTCGTTGGGTCCTGGTTGTTGAGGAACGCAACCGACTCAAGGTTCTTTGACCAGGTGTAGGCCGCCACCAGTACCAGGCCTTTCGTGTAGCGCTTCTCGACGGCAATCTGCAGTGCGTCGTACCAGATCTTACCGACAGATTCGCCGACTATGGTCACACTGTTGAATTGCGGGTATGGCTTCAGCAGCTGTGATCGTGGAACAGTAGCTCCATTGAGGCTCGTGCCCGGCAGCAAACTCGCGAACGGATTTGGCACCGATGCCGTGAACAGCGCTGGATTTTGGCCTGCGGCCGCAATCTGCGCCGCGGTATTCACGTTGATGTTGCGCGCACCGCCGGTCTGGTTATCACCGGTGTTGATGTCGTAGGTACGCGATCCGACGTAGGAAGCATCGATCCGCACCGACCAGGGCAACTGGTGTTGAAGGCCGATCGACCACTGATTTGCATGGGGAATTTTGCGGTTCGGGTTAACGAAGGTCACGTCTGTCCCGGTGAATGTTGCGAGGCCGAGGTTGGCGCCCGTGGGTGTGTTCACCCCATTCGGGAACGGATTTGACAAAGTGTTTGCCGGGATATACTGACTCGCACCACCGCCGAGAGTCGAGACGAACGGCGTGTCCGCTGCGAAACCGGCCACGCCGCCGTAGAACGCCTGAGGCAGATAGTACATGCCCCATCCGCCGCGGAGGACGGTGTTTTTGCCGAGACGATAGGCCGCACCGATACGAGGCTGGAAGTGATCATAATCGGTGCCGAAACCTTGACGAGGCTGTCCGTTGACGCCGGCGAACAGGAGACCGCCCTGCAGGTTCGCGCAGGCCGGGCAATCGGCGGAATTGGCAGTTTTGGCAGCATTCGCGAGGGTCGGGTCGGCTGGACCGTTTAGTGCAAAGCCGCGGTTCATCCGGTTGTAGCGCTCCGTCGCGGAACCTTCGACGTCCCAGCGGAGGCCGAGGTTGACCGTCAGGCGATCGGTAATCCGGTAATCGTCCTGGACGAACCAGCCGTAGTAGCCCCAGCGATACGCGAGAGCCGGAGTGTACTGAATGATGCCGCTGGACGGCGCGCCCAAAAGAAGTGAGGCGACCGCGGACCCGGCATCACTCTGCTGGATTCCGGGATAGCGGGTGGTGAAGTCACGACTGAAGCTAAACTGACCTCCGCCGTACACAAACGAACCGCTCGCGGTATTCACGCGGATGTCCCGAAGATCTCCGCCAAAGCGGAAGTTATGCTTTCCGAAGCTCCAGGACAGCATCGGTTGGGCGGAAATGATGTTGCTGACGTTATAGCGCTGATTGCGGGTGCCGAAATCGGGACTATACTGCTCCAGCGTCAGGCGTGGCGGAATCGGGTCAGGCCGTGCGTTCGAGAAAGATGCCGGAAAGCCCACGCTCGTCGCGTCAAAGCCGTAAACGTGCTGGCGCAGAGCGATTTCCGTGTAACGGGTCAGACCCGCTCTCAGATCGAGCAGCATGTTGGGGCTGAGGACGGTAATGGAATCAACGACGGCGTTGTGATTTTCGCGAACCAGGGGGTCTTGTGCGTCGAACCCGATGCCAGGAAATGCGACGATGCCCTGATCGTACTGCTGCCGCTTGTTGTACGCATACCGGACAAACAGTCGCTCGCGCTGGCCGATACTGTGATCTACCCGGCCAAGCCAGTTGCGGAATTTATCAAGCGACAGATTCGGGCTGGAAAGGAAATTATTAAACCGGCCACTACCGTTATTGGGTAGAGGGTACGCGTTCGCGAGGTTCAAGCCAACCGTGTTGAGGCGGTTTGTGGGGATGATGTTGCCAGGGATAGGATCGCGGATGTACTGCGGATTATTTGGACCTACGGGCAGCGATGCGTTGTAGCTGGGATTGATCCGCGTTGTCAGAGGGTCATAAATCGTAATCCCCGACTGCGAGAAGTTGCCCTGCCGCTCGAGCGCGGTCGGAACCGAGCCAAGACCAGGACTGGGTGTCGACTGGCGGTAATTCTCGTATGCGAAAGACCAGAAGGTCTTGTCCTTGCCGTTGTAGACCTTCGGAATCCAGAGAGGTCCGCCGAGCCACGTGCCGTATTGGTCCAGCTTGTTACCGCCAAGGTTTTGTCCGGTTACCGGATCTACTGCATAGATGGGACGTCCAGCTGCATTCGCGGCGATGTTGTTGGCGTCCCACTGATAACGACGCATAAACTCGTACAGCGTTCCGTGAAAATCGTTTGTTCCCGACTTGGTGGAGACGCTGATGATACCGCCGCCTGTGCGACCGTACTGCGCGTCATAGAAGTTGGTCACAATCCGAAATTCCTGGGTTGAATCGACAGTAGGAACGTAGGCGATGTTCTGGTCGGAGCGTGTACGATTGCCCTGCGTGTCGGTGGCCGCGTTGTCCGGTGTGCCGTCGATAATGAACTCGTTGCTTTGCCGGACGCCGCCGTTGATTGCAAAACGGGCGTTGTCACCGTTGTCGAACGGACGCGTGAACTGTGGATTGCCGGCGAACGTCACGCCCGGACTCAGGTTAGCCAGGTTAAACGGATTGCGCCCGCTGATCGGCAGTTCTTCCACTCGGAGATTTTCGATGACGGCGCCACGGGTCGCTGTGGTCTCCTCGAGCATCGGAGGTGCCGCAGTGATCGTGAGTGTCTCCTGCATAGCGCCGACTTCCAACGAAATATCGGCAGTCTTCTTATCCCCGACAAACAACTCGATATTGTCACGAACTGCTGACTTGAATCCGCTCGCCTCAACGCGGACGCTGTAATTGCCCGGCTTGAGAAGGGGGATGTTGTAGTCACCCGTGCCAGAAGTGTCTGCTGAGGCTGTTTCATTTGTACTTGCATTTGTCGCCGTGACCTTCGCGCCGGCAACTCCCGCGCCGGTCGGATCGGTCACGCGCCCGTTCAGCGTAGCCCGGAATTCCTGGCCGTGCGCAGTGAACAGACATGCGGCGGAGAGGAGAAGCGTGAGCTTCCAGCCCTTCGCATGAATCATGTTTTTAACCCTCTTGTACTGTATTTCTTTTGCCAGTGCATGTGGCAGGTGAGCCTCCTGCTCACGCTGGCGTTGAGGAACGAGCTTGCTCCCAAACCCCTGTTACATTTCCGTGAAGATTGTAGCGCTCCGTTCTGTTTTGGCACTCCCCACGTTCTGAACGCGAGACGCCGGATGCAAGCGATACGAGACTGGCTTGACCGTGAAAAATTCGTTGTTTGGTGTCCGATCCATTCCTAGAATCACGCGTAAATTGAAGTCCGGCGGTGTTCGGATTTGAGATGTCGCGGTTAAAAATACCGCTTGTTCCTGGTAAATGGCTGACATATACTACCCGGGCACGCCTAAGAAAGGAACTAAGATGTCGTTTCTCAACGAGTACGATGGCCTTGCCTCTTCCGGCACAGCGCCCCAGGAAGCCGCCCGAAAGCAAATAGCGCTGCTGCAGGAATGGGTGGTCCAGCGCCCGGATGAATTGTTCTCAGAGCTTCGCGCGAGCCGACCGATTTTTGTCACGCCCGGACCAGTCGTAGTCACGCGATATAAAGACGTGGCTGAGGTGATTGATCTGGACGAGACCTTCAGTGTCGCCCCCTACGGGCAAGCAATGATGCGCAATAACGGCGGCCCGAATTTTATCCTGGGGATGGACCGGGGTGCTGAGTTCGACCATGATCTCTCGATTCTCAAGCTGGCTGTGAAGCGCGAAGACCTGGCCACCATCCGTGAAATCGTGGCGGAAGAAACGCGGGCGCTGGTGAGAGAGGCGCTTCCGTCGGGCACGCTCGATTTGACAAACGGATTCTCCCGACTGATCGCCGCTCGATTCGTCGGCCGCTACTTCGGTGTGCCTGGTCCGACCGAGCAGCAGCTGCTCACCTGGACGCGGGCAGTGTTCACAGATATTTTTCTGAACTTCACTCAAGACCCAGGGATCTCGGCGCGTGGAGCGGAAGCCGGTCGGCAGTTCCGGGCGTATGTTGACGATCTGATCGAAAAGACAAAAGCCGAGCGTTCTGCGGGTGAACCGGAAAAGGACGACGTGCTGGGACGCCTGATCACCATGCAGCGCGCTCCGAAGGCGAGCTTTACCGATTCTCGACTGCGCGATAACCTCATCGGCTGTATCACGGGAGTGCTGGATAACACCTGCACAGCGGTCGTCAACGCCGTAAATGTGCTGCTTTCCCGGCCTGAAGATCTTAAACGGGCGATCGGCGCAGCGAGGGCGAATGATGACGCAACGCTGCTTCGGTATGTACAGGAGGCACTGCGATTCCACCCACCCGCGCCTCTAATGGTTCGGATGAGTCTTGCCGATACGAAGATAGCGAAGGGAACGACACGCGAGACACTCATTCCGGCGCACAAAATTATCTTCGCTGCCAATGGCTCGGCGATGATGGACGACACCGAGCTGGACAACCCTCGCGAGATTCGGCTCGACCGGCCCAACCATCACTACATGATCTTCGGCTGGGGCATGCATGAGTGCCTGGGCAAGTACATTTCCCAGGTGCAAATCGTGGAGATCGTCAAAGCTGTCTTTGCTCTGGAAGGCCTCCGACCTGCAGCCGGTGACGCCGGCAAGGTCGGATATGAGGGACCGTTCGCTGTCAGATTTGCGGTTGCATTTAACGCAGTACCGGCGGAAGCTGTCAAAACGGCTGCTGCCGGCAGTTCTGCTGCATCCACCACGACCGACAAGACAAAAGGAACATCTGCTATGACCCCGAACTCACCATCCACATCCTCCGCCGCTCCTGCTCCGGCACAAACACCGGCGGCTCCGGCTATGAAACAGAACCCGCTAACTCTGGTGATGACGATCAAGTCACCGGATGATGCCAAGGCTCTGCAGGCGCTGTTGACTAGATTCGATTCTCTGCCCCCGGCGCAGAACCCGATCAATGCCGCCCTGGATAAGCTTGCGAAAGTGCATTTCGCCCGGTTCGTGTTCCTGGACAACAATACGAAGCTCGCTGTAATCACGAGCTACGACGACAGCTTCGAGGACTACATCAATGATTTCGTGAATGTCATTGGCGACATCTTCAACGCTCTTCTCGCGCATATGAGCGATGCGCCGGCGCTTCCGGTACAGCAAAACCGCAAGGCATTCCTCGATTACGTTCGCAAGAATGATCTCACCTGCTTCGGAACGTTCTATAGTGCGTACCCGACTCTGGGTGTGAAGACGATTCTGGCTAACGCTGCGGCTGCGGAGTAATTATGTCGACTGCGGGCACCGTTGCTCTTCCTGTTCCGCCTGAGGCACAACTCAACCTGGCGGATATTCAGGGAGTCGTCCTGCGCAGCTACAGGATGGCGTTTCCTTCGAGCTCTTGTTCTTTCCGTAACCGACGGGACCAGAACACGGGCATTTTTGAGAGCTCTGGGTGACGGTGCTCTGCAGTCTCTGCGTGTCCAGAATGCCGAAGTCTGGGACACAAAGCCGCAGTACTGTCTGAATGTCGGGATCACCGCGGATGGGCTTCGCGCTCTCCGCGTTCCTGACGCAGTGCTGGCGTCGTTTCCCGAAGAGTTTGTCTCCGGTGCAATTGCGCGAGCAGCCGAGGTGGGAGACACCGGACCGAACGCTCCCGCCAACTGGATCGAGTCCGTTTAACTCAAGTCAGGTCCATATCATTCTGCTGATCTCGGCGCAAACCTCTGACGTTCTGGAAGATATTACACAGCAGATCCGCAACGCCATTGATGGAGCGGCGTCTTCGTTTGCATTACCTGACGGCATACTGCCCCCGGACCATCGAGCGCATTTCGGTTATGTGGACGGGATTTCACAGCCTCGCGTGGCCGGGGTTCCCAAACAAAAGCCCGATGGTTCCGGTATTCCTGATTTTGGCGACCCGATGGCTCTGGTGCCACCCGGGGCGTTTGTGCTCGGCCTTCCGAGTCAGCATCCCGGGCTGACCTATCCCATGCCTTCGCCCGATGCTCTCGGGAAAAACGGGAGCTTCGCTGCACTCCGGATTCTGAAGCAGGACTGCGCCGGGTTTGAAGATTACCTCGAGTCATGCGCAACGGCGACCGGTCTCGACAAAGAGCTTATCGCCGCAAAACTTTGCGGCCGCTGGCGCACGGGTATTCCACTTGCGTTGTCGAGCGATCCGTCACCGGCCAGCGTGCCGATGGAGAACTGGAATCAGTTTGACTATTCCGACGACCCCGCAGGGAGAAAGTGTCCCTTAGGTGCTCACGTCCGCCGAAACAATCCTCGCGCGACATCTGTCGCCGGGGACGGAGGCGACAAACATCGGATTATGCGCCGCGGTCTGCCTTATGGTCCGCCGTTCGACCCCGCGCATCCGGATGACGGAATCGAACGAGGTCTGCTGGGTCTCTTCGTCTGCGCGAATCTGCACGATCAGTTCGAATTCCTGATGAAGGACTGGATTAATGACGGCGATTTCCTTGGCCTCGGCGCCGATCGCGATCCTATTCTCGGCAACCAGCCCCAAGGGGGTGGCAGATTCCGAATCCCGAATCAAGGCAAACCCGTCACCAACCTCCGGAGCATGCCGACGTTCATCACGACTCGCGCGGGTGCCTACTGCTTCCTGCCGAGTCTGACAGCATTGAAGTACCTCGGCTCGCTGGAGACATAGCCACATTTAACGATCGAGTCGGGCTGGGATTATGATGCCCTTTGATGTCGGATCTGACTCGTCGTGACTATCTGTTGACATCTCTCGCCGCCTCTCAGGCACCAGGGCCGCGCGGGAACGCTTCAAAGCCTAACATCATTTGGGTCCTCGGCGAGGATATGAGTCCTCAGCTTGGGTGCTACGGGGAACCGCTGATTCAGACGCCGAATCTCGATCGCATGGCGTCCGAAGGTGCTCGATTCGAGTACGCCTTCACAACGGCGCCCGTCTGCTCGGCCAGCAGATCCGCGCTCGCGACCGGGGTATTCCAGACGACCATCGGCGCGCACAACCATCGCACGTTCAACAAGAAGCCACTGCCAGAAGGCACGCGGCTGCTTACCGATCGTCTTCGCGAGGCAGGTTACTACACAGTGCTGGCCAAACAGCCGCTGGCAACGCCCAAGACGGACTACAACTTTATCGCTCCCGAGCCGTTCGATGGCAGTGACTGGAGTTCGCGTCCAGGGGGAAAGCCGTTCTTCGCGCAGCTTACATTTTTCCAGAGCCACAAGGGTCCGGGCTGGCCTGAGGCAAGGAAAACAATGGCGCGGATTGATGAGTCCAAGCTCAAGCTGCCTCCGTACTATCCGGACCATCCTGTTGCGTATGACGAGTACGCAAACTACCTCGAGGCTATCGAGCTTGTTGATAAGCATGTGGGAATGCTCTTCGAACGTTTACAGAAGGAGGGCATCGCCGACAACACTCTGGTGATCTTCATGGGTGATAACGGAAGCTGCACCTTCCGGGGCAAACAGTTTCTGTATGAAGGCGGGATTCGTGTTCCGCTCCTGGTTCGCTGGCCGGGTCGCATTTCCCATGGGACCGTCCGACAGGATTTGATCAGCAGCGTGGATCTGGTCGCCGCGACTCTGGCAGCCGCAGGGGTTGAACCGCCGTCGAGTCTTCACGGCCGCGACTTCCTCGGAAATGCACCCCGACGCGATCACATATTTGCGGCACGAGACAGGTGCGATATTGCCACCGAGCGAATGCGCTGTGTCCGCGATACGCGCTACAAATACATCCGCAATTTCCTGCCGGCGATTCCTTATATGCAGGCGAATCCGTACAAAGAGAAAGAATATCCGACCTGGAATCTGGTTAAACAGCTTTACCGCGAAGGCAAGCTGAACTCTGTGCAGGCGCGTTTCGCCGGCGAAAGCAAGCCTGTGGAAGAGTTATACGATCTACAGACCGATCCGCACGAGATTCGTAATCTTGCGTCGGAAGCCGCCCAAAGCTCCCGGCTTACAACGATGCGGGGCATGGTAGATAAATGGATCTCCGAAACGGGCGACCAGGGTTATCGGATGGAAGACCCTGTCGAGATTTATCGCGACTTCTTCAAGCGGCCGTGACAACTGAGGTTGTCGGAGCCGTAGAAGCTCCCAGCGCTGCAGCTAGCTCAGCGGTTGAGTTATTGCAGACGAGCCGTTCGAGCAGCCAGGCGCCGATTTCGGCAGAGACGGCCCAAAGAACCTGAAGATCCGCGGAGCCGAACGCATCATTGGTTCGCGAGTAAACGGTCAGCGCGCCTGCGGTTCGTTCACCGATGAGGATTGGAACGGACGCCGCGCTCACGAGTTCCTTGTTGCCTGTGTTCGCAGCCACCATACTGTCAAGACGGCCGTTGCCGTTGAGAATCGGACGGCCCTCCTCAATCACCCATCCCGACAAGCCCTGTCCAACGCTCCCATGGCAATGCTGGTCCTGGATCGTTGTCGCCGTCAGGTATTCGAGTTCGATCGAATGTCCATCGCGGACGTACACGGCGAGATAGTCATAACCCATCGCTGCCTGTAGCTGGCAATCGCCAGCAAGCAACGACGCTCCGAAAGTCAAACCGGTCGTCTGCCTGTTCATCACTGCGCCTGTCGCGCGGATGACCACTCCGACGTCATAGCTTCGCTTCCCGACCGCGATCGACTTCTGCAGACCGGCGAGCGGGACGGCCGCCTTGATGTCGTGTCGCGTCATCATCGGAGGCTCCATGGACGCCGTATTGCGAACCATTTCCTCGAGCTCCCGGTACTTCGAGGCAAGGAGAGATACCACCTGCGGATCGAAGTCTTTGCCCGCTGAGCGAATTACCACCTGAATTGCTTCGTCGGTGCTCATCGCCTTTCGGTACTGCCGATCGCTGGCAAGTGCATCGAAGCAGTCCACAACAGAAAGAATTCGCGCACCAATCGGAATCTCTTCCCGCTTAAGGCCGCTCGGGTATCCGGAGCCATCCCAGCGCTCGTGGTGACAGCGAACGATCGGAACCACGCCGTACGGGAAATCGACTCGCTCGAGAATTTCGGCTCCAACCACAGGGTGCGCCTGGACTTTTTGAAACTCCTCAGGCGTCAGACGTCCGGGCTTGCTGATGATGTGTTCAGGTACTGCAAGCTTTCCGATGTCGTGCAGAACAGCGCCAGTACGGAGAGCCTCGAGTTCCGCCTCGTCCAGTCCCATCAGACGACCGAGTTCTACGGCGTAGATCTGAACACGTCTCAGGTGGTCATGTGTGGTGCGGTCGCGGGCTTCGATTGCCATCGCAAGGGCGTGAATCGTACGAACGTGCAACGCCGACATCTGCTCGGCATGTATTCGAGCTTGTTCCTGACGCGCACGCTCACCTTCGACGCGATCCCCATACACCGTCCAGACCTGATACAGCGCATATATCGCGGGTACAACCAGCAAAGCCGTTTGCCAGCCTGCATACCCTTCCAGCAGGCGAACTACTTCGGCAAGAGCGGCTCCGAACAAGTAAAACGGTAAGGACCACAGATAATACTCGGTGATTACCTGCCGGAGAGTTCGTCGTTCCGGGTCGGTCATGACAATCACAACCGACACAATCAGACAATTACCCGCGAAATACACAACGGAAGCCAGCGCCAGGCTTAGTGAATGCTGAAACCCCAGGTGACGGAGTGTCTCCGAGTGAAGTACCAGGCTCGCGATATACGCCGCGACTGCGACGTTGCTTACATTAAAGCCAGCTTGGACGAGCCGCAGTCGGCTGCCGGAATGCCAGGCATATTGCACGAGCGCTGAGGTAAGTGCGACCACCACCGTCTCAGGAGTGCTGAGAGCTGCGATGGAGAGCACGACAACCAGGAACGCGCCCGATAGCGTGGCCTGCACACCGGGCAGTTTGACCTTCAGCCCGGCGCTTAGACACGCCAGAACCATATAGGTTGAAAACCGAAACAGGTTTTCGGAGTGCCATCCGGCGGCAGCGAGCACGAGCGCAGTTGCACCGAGCAGAATAACGAAGCCGATGTAGCTTCGCGTCGCCGCGCTCATAGTTGGTACCGCCTCACTATATTCCTCGATTCCGTATCGGCAGAAACGCTCAGACCTTTTAGATCTTATACTCGCGTGTTCAATGACTCTTTTGCGGGTAGAAATACCCTGGAAAATCCCTAGAGAACCTTAGTGCCTGTACGGGTACTTTATATCCGAATTAAGGTTTAAATACTCGGTTTTTTCTTATCACTGTTTATTTTTTGGTGATACGATGGGTTCGCAAGCATTCAGCCATGCTCGCTTTTTACATTTTACCCCCGGAAAGGAACACTTCACGTGAGAACAACGCTCCTCGTTATTTCGATTTTGGTAACAACCGCGCTCTCTGGTTCTGCTCAAAACAGAAAGATTGCGCTCGATTCCAACCGAAGCTCCACGGTGATTGTTCAATTTACGAGTGATGCTGACGATCAGGTACACGCGCGGTTCAGGGGTATGGGAGCCTCATTAAAGCAGTATCTGCCGAATTTGAGAATGGGCGTCTACGAGGTCTCAAAAGCAGGATCAGTCAATCATTTCCAAACTTGCGGCTGATTCTTCGGTGACGTATATCAGCCCGGATCGCCCCGTTACCGGACTTCTCGACCACGCGGTTGCCTCAGTAAATGCGGATTTCAAGAATATCGGAACTCTTGACGGTAAAGGAGTTGGTGTTGCTGTCCTTGACAGCGGCATCCAGACCAGCGCCGATTTGCGGAGCCAGGACCGGGTTGTTTATGCGGCGGATCTGACCGGCGGAAACGATCCGAGCGATCACTTCGGGCACGGAACGCATGTCGCGAGCATCATCGGAGGGACCGGTGAACTTTCCAGCGGAAACAAGTCTCTCCGGACCATGGCCGGTATAGCACCGGGAGTAAATATCATTAGCCTGAAGGTGCTCGACGATCAGGGGCAAGGGTCCGAAAGCTCAGTTATTCGAGGAATTTATACGGCGATTGCGCTTAAAAATGAGTTCAATATCCGCGTGATCAACCTGTCTCTCGGCCACCCGGTGCTCGAAAGCTACAAACTCGACCCATTGTGTCAGGCGGTTGAGCGCGCGTGGAAAGCCGGAATCCTTGTGGTTGTGGCAGCAGGAAATGAAGGTCGCAATAACCTTGCAAACACGCACGGTTACGGAATGATCATGTCGCCGGCCAATGATCCCTACGTCCTGACTGTAGGCGCAATGAAGGACATGTCCAACAATGGGGACCGAATTGACGACCGTATCGCCAGCTACAGTTCGAAAGGGCCGTCCGCGTACGACCATGTCGTGAAACCAGATCTGGTCGCGCCCGGAAACGCAATTATCGCAAGTGCATTTCCGGACAGCTATCTGTGGAGCATTTCGGCTGACAGCAGCAAAGTGCTTCGAACCGAGCTTGAAAATACGGACAGCACCGCATTCACGCAACGACTACTTCCGTCTGAGCGGGACCAGCATGTCGGCTGCGCTGGTCAGCGGTGCGGCGGCTCTGGTCGCGGCAAATGCACAGCGAAATGGCGAGGATTTATCACCGGACACAATCAAGGCGCGACTGATGAAGTCCGCCAGCAAATTTGTGTTTTCGATCGGAAGCAGCGAGACGCGGGACCCGCAAACGGGGGTAATTTATAGCAGCAATTACGACGTTTTGACGGTCGGCGCAGGCTACCTGGATGTCGCTGCTGCTCTCCGGCTGACTGACATCGTACCTGCGGGAAAATCCGCCGCTTCGCCCACAGCGCAACTGGTAAATGGAAAACCCGTGATGGTGCAGGACCAGAACATTATCTGGGGCGACAACATCATTTGGGGGGACAACATTATCTGGGGAGACAACATTATCTGGGGCGATAACATCATCTGGGGCGACAATATTATTTGGGGCGACAACATTATCTGGGGCGACAGCGCGGTGTGGGGAGACAGCGCCGTATGGGGTGATTCCACCTCCAATCATGAACAATGGCGACCCCCGGCCCTGAAAATAGCCTGACCAAGGCGGAGAAGCATTGGCGATTTTCGCATGTTCTCCTGCGATTTTGCCTCGATACATTGCTTCTGTTGCTCGTCGGCTCTTTTGCATCGAACTGGCTCATCCGCTGGGCACCTGGCGCCGATATGGACAGCAGGGAGCTGACACCGGGGATGTCCGCGGGCACAATTGAAGCGCTGCGATCCGAGCGCGCCAGGAATTTATCGTTCACCGGCAGCAGTTTGCGGTACTTCGGTGATGTTCTGCGAGGCGATTTCGGCAATTCGCTGATCACAGGTGCGCCCGTGGCTGGCCTGCTTCAGGAGCGCGTGAAGCCAACCGCCTTTACGGTCGCTGCAGGTGCATGTCTCGGGCTGTTGCTGGGGGTTATAAGCGCGGCTCTTGGCACGTTTTGGTTTCGCAGAGGTCTGTCGGTGGTCACGTCCACAGGATTTCTTTTCCTGCTCTCGATTCCGGCTGGCCTGATGGTCTTGTTAGCGATCTTCGGGAGAGTTCCGGTTCAGGTTGCGGTCGGCGCCGCCGTCGCACCGCGGATCTACTTCTACGCATTGCGGCTGCTCAGCCGCGAGCAGGCCTCGATCTACGTCCTGAATGCGACTGCAGCCGGAATCAGTCGATTGCGGATCGCACTGTTTCATGTTTTGCCTGTCCTGCAGCCCGAGTTCGCTGCGCTTGCCGGCTTTGCCGTCGTGAGCGGGCTGGCTGCAACAATCCCCGCTGAAGTTCTGACCGGGCAGCCTGGCCTCGGCAAGCTTGCATGGGACAGCGTTCAGCAGCGCGACTTGCCAGTGCTGGTCGCAGTGACAATGTGCATGGTGATTTTTGCCCGTGCAGTGACCATCCTGACTGCCGCGGGCCGAAACGCAAGCGGGAGGACGACCGCCCAGTGAAGCTGGTCCGGATCACAGCGGCCGTAATCCTCGCTCTTGTCGTTCTGGCATGTATGTTTCCCACGCTTGTGGTGGCCGATGCTTCCGATGAGCAGTTCCGGAACGACACGGATCTGGCTCCCAGCATTCGATACCCGCTTGGCACCGATGAACTCGGCAGAAATCGGCTTGCGCGATTGCTTCACGGGACGAGAACGTCTCTGCTGCTGGCGCCGGCGGCGGCTCTCACGAGCGTGACTGTGGCGGCATTGATCGGCCTCGCTGCAGGTTTAGGCGGTTCCTGGTCAACGCGTGTCTTCGAGGCTTCCGCTGACCTGACCGGATCATTACCGTGGCTGTTGCTCCTGATTGCTCTCCGAGCGGCGCTTCCGCTCGACTCGCCTCCGATGACGACGACCGCCATCACTTTTGGTCTTCTCGCGTTGCTGGGGTGGGCTGGTCCTGCCCGCGTTATCCGAAATCTCGCTGCCGGTCTGCGCAACGAAGATTTCGTAATCCAAAGTCGGGCACTTGGGATCGGTGGTTGGCGCTTTTTCAGCCGGTCATTGTTCCCTAATGTCTGGCCAGTCGCGGTGGCACAGTTCTGGGTTCAAATACCGATTTTTATTCTTACGGAGGCCAACCTCGGACTACTGGGTCTCGGTGTTCCTGAACCATACGCCTCTCTGGGGCGCCAGTTGAAAGATCTTGAAAGCTATTCGGCGGTGACTGCGAAGCCCTGGCTTGCTGCGCCCGCGGTTCTGCTTACCGCGCTCGTAGCGGGGATGTGGTTGCTGAGTTCTGCCGGAGAGGTGAATGAATGAGACGGCTCGCTGTCTTTTTAGTACTGTTGCTCAGCGTCGCGGCCGGGCAGGAACTGCGCTTCTGTCTCAGGTCGGAACCCGCTACGCTCGATCCGCTCAAGGTGGAAGACGAGTATTCTGACCTGATTCGATATCTGACGGGCGGCATGCTCATTCGAATGAACCGTGGCACGCAACAGCCCGAACCCGACCTCGCCACGGGATGGCACCTCTCAAAAGATGCCCGCGAAATCACCCTCGAACTTCGCAAGAACGTCCGGTTCTCCGACGGAAATCCCTTCGATTCCGCCGATGTCGTGCACACCTTTAAGCTTCTGTTTGCTCCGGAACTCCACAGTTCGCTGACAGACTCGTTCCGAGTCGGCGGGAACGCGCCTCTGGTGCGGGCGAACGGGCCGTATCAAGTGACGATTTCCTTTTCCAGCCCGAATGCTACCGTGGTGCGGCTACTCGATCAGCTGGCGATTCAATCCTCGCGAACTAAGGCGACCGCAAGTCTCGGACCGTTCATCGTTGCCGAACATAAACAGGGATCGTCACTGACACTCGATCGAAATCCGAATTACTGGAAACCCGGCAAACCCGCCATACGAAAAATCCAGATCCGCATTCAGCCAAATCGTGAACTTGAGGCTCTGGCACTTCGCCGCGGAGAAATCGATCTGATCAGCAACATCGATTCCAGGACATACGACGACCTCTCGGCAGCACTGCCTGGAGAGGCGTTAGATGTCGGCCCATCGTTAAATCAGGAGTTCCTTTGGTTTAACCAAGCGCGGTCAGCACCGGTCAAGGATGCTCACGGGGAATGGTTCCGAAACCCCGAATTCCGAAAAGCTGTTTCCATGGCGATCAACCGGCCGGACCTCTGCCGGGTCGTGTACAAAGGACATGCAATCCCAGCAGCGGGGCCGTACAGCCCGGCGAACCGGACGTTCGGTAACAGCGGTCTGAAACCGATCGAGTATGATCCGAATCGGGCAAAGCAAGTTTTGGCGCAGGCGGGGTTCCGGCTTGACGGTGGGACGCTGAAAGACGCCCATGGCAACCCCGTGACGTTCAGCCTGATGACGAACTCGAGCAACCGCGCGCGCACGGGTATGGCAGCGATGATTCAGCGCGACCTGAAAGCGATCGGCATTACCATGAACATCGTCACGCTGGACTTCCCTGCCCTGCTGGAGCGGCTTGGGAAAACGCACGATTATGAAGCGTGTTTGTTCGGTCTGATTGGAACCGCTGATCCGGGAAATGAGATGGATTTTTGGCTCAGCTCCGGCCCGCACCATCAATGGAACCCCAGTCAGCCGAAACCTGAAACATCGTGGGAAGCCGAGATTGACACGCTGATGCAGCAACAATCGGTAGCACTTTCAGAGAAGCAACGCAAAGCTTCTTTCGATCGACTACAACACATTGTTCGCGAACAACAGCCCATAATTTACCTCGTACACCCGAACGCGCTCGCCGCCGTTTCGCCGAAGGTTAAAGGCGTGAAGCCAGCTGTGCTGCTTCCGCAACTCCTCTGGAATGTCGATCAGCTTCAGGTAGTTCAATGACACCGTTGATTGGGTGCAATATCAGCGTCACGTACCGTAAGAACGGCGCAGGTGTTCGCGACATTGCGTTTTCGGTTGGGCGCGGCGAGATCCTCGGCGTGGCCGGCGAGAGCGGATCAGGCAAAAGCACCATCGCGACTGCCCTGCTCGGATTGCATAAGCTTCGAGGCGCGGACTTAAGAGGATCCATTCGATTCGATGGCCGCGAACTCACGGCTCTAAGCGAGAGGGAATGGCGTGCGATTCGTGGACGCAAGATCGCTTTCGTTTCGCAAAGTGCGGTTTCCGCACTGAATCCTGCACTCCGACTCCGCACCCAGTTTCAGGAGGTATGGCGCGCTCACCGAAGAGACGGCGACTGGCGCACCGCAGCGCTCCCGAATCTGCAGCTTCTCGGAGTCCCGACAACGGACGAGTTTCTGAGCAGGTATCCCCGCCAACTCAGCGTGGGTCTTGCTCAGCGAATCCTGGTGGCGCTTGCATTACTGCACGAACCTGAGTTGTTGGTCGCCGACGAACCCACAAGTGCTCTGGACCTGATCAATCAAGGGGAGATGCTGTCGCTGTTTCGCAGGCTGAGGAAAGAGCGTGGAATCGCTATCGTCTTCATCTCTCATGACCTGCTTGCCTTGTCGTCCTTGTGCGACAGAGTCGCAGTGCTCCGGTCCGGAGAGCTGGTCGAGGTCATCGAGGGCTCGCGGCTGCTGACGGACTCAACCCACGAGTACACACGGCAACTCGCCGCGGCCCTGCGGGGACTGATAGAGTATCCCGTATGCAAAGACGGGAATTCCTTGCCAGCTCTGCGGCGTTAGCGAGCGCTGCGGGCGCCGCTCCTGCGCCGAAGAACGCACCTTCCAAGCCGCGGCGGATGGTCATTGGCACACAGCACGCCGACGACGATGCAACGCTGGACGTCATCTCCTCTTTCGGTGTCCGAAACATCTGCAGCACAGTGATCTCGAAATCCTTCGATGAAAAGTGGTCAGTCGAGTCGCTGAAGCGCCTTCGGGAGCGCGTTGAATCTCACGGGGTTACGCTCGACATGGTTCCGATCCCGCTGAGTTCGCTCGCAATCGACAAGGTTGAGATGCCGGACATTATGCTCGCGAAGAGCCCGGAGCGGGAAAAGAATATCGACCAGATCTGCAAAATGCTCCGCAACTGCGCAGAGGCGGGGATCCCGTCGATCAAATACAACCTGACGTTCATTGGGGTGGTGCGTACCGAGTCCACTAAAGGACGCGGTGCGGCGATGTACAGCACCTTTGTGTATGACAAAGCAAAGCAGGATCCTCCGCTGACGGCTGCCGGCCGTATTCCGGACGATCTCTACTGGGAGCGAATCACGTACTTCCTCGATCGCGTTGTTCCGGTCGCGAACGAGACCAAAGTCCGGATAGCGTGCCATCCTCAGGATCCCGGAATGCCGCGTAAAGAGGGCTATCGGGGCATTAATACCGTGCTTGGGTCGTTTGACGGCCTGAAGAAGTTCATCTCGATTCGAGAGAGCCCGTACCATGGCCTGAACTTCTGTCAGGGAACGGTTTCCGAGATGCTCGAGAACCCGAAAGACCAGATCCATGATGTGATCCGTTATTTCGGATCACGCAAGAAGATATTCAATGTGCATTTCCGCAATATCCGTGGAAAGTTCCTGAATTTCCAGGAGACGTTCCCGGACGATGGCGATATCGACATGCTGCGAGCGATCCGCACCTATAAAGAAGTGGGTTACGACGGAATGCTTATGCCCGACCACGTTCCCCGCATCCCGGGCGATAACGGCGGCCGCCAGGCATTCGCATTTGCATTCGGTTATATTCAGGCCGCACTGCAGATGATTGGCGAGCACGCCTGATTCTGAGAGGCCGCCGCGCGTCATAGGCGCAGCGCAGGCGCGTTTTCCTAATGAACCTGATTCAGCTGTTTGAGTCCACCCTGAACCTCCGCAGCGGTAAGGTTGGGCTTGAGTTTGATGGCCAGGAGTTCACGTTCGGCGAAATTGATCGTCGCAGTGATCGCATGGCTGCCGTTCTCACTCAACGTGGAGCGCAATTCGGAGACAGGCTCTGCGTGTACGTGGCGAACCGGCTCGAGTTCATCGACTTGTTTCTGGCCTGTCTCAAGCTGGGCGTCATCTTCGTTCCGGTAAACATTCTGTACAAAGAGCGGGAACTCGGTCACATCATCCCGGATGCAGATCCCCGAGCGGTGGTCTGCTCGGGGGAATTTCCGGTCGAAGCCACTGTCTGGGATATCGACGAGCTGGCAGCCGAGGCGGACGCCTGCACGGCGACGCGGGATCGTGCCCTTTGCGCTTCTAAGGTGCTCCGGCCGGTCTTCGGTGGTGATACACCAGCCGCCATCGTGTACACGTCAGGGACGACCGGCGCGTCCAAAGGCGCAATCCTGACGCATTCCAACTTTGCAGCAAACGCTGTCAACCTGCTGACTTGCTGGTCGATTACCGCCGAGGATCGGCTGCTGATGCCGTTACCGCTGTTTCATGTCCATGGTCTGGGCAACGCAATCCCCTGCTGGCTGATTTCCGGGTTGCGCATGCGCCTCCTCCGTCGATTCGAACACGCAACGATCGAAGGCGAGTTTCTCTCCTTTGGGCCAACGCTGTTCTTCGGCGTGCCGACCATGTATGTCCGACTGTTGAATTGTGCGCCGGATAAAGCGAATCGGATGGGCACGGAGATGCGATTGTTCGTGTCCGGATCAGCACCTTTACCCGCGCAGGTTCTTGAGGATTTTCGCGGGCTGTTCGGACACATCATACTGGAACGCTATGGCATGACGGAAACTCTCATGAACATCAGTAACCCGTATGCAGCCGAACGGCGGCCAGGCACTGTTGGATTTCCGCTGCCATCGATCTCGGTTCGAATCTTTAGTGAATCTGACGAGCCGGTTCAGGACGGCGATACCGGTGAGCTCTACATCAAAGGTCCAAACGTGTTTGCCGGTTACTGGCGAAAACCGGAAGCTACAGCCGCAGCGTTTCGAGACGGCTACTTCCGAACTGGCGATATCGCAACACGATCTCCAGACGGCTACTACACTCTGCAGGGCCGGCGCAGCGACCTCATCATCTCCGGAGGTTTCAACATTTACCCTCGCGAAGTGGAAGAGCTGTTGCTGGACCAGCCGGAAGTGCACGAGGCCGCGGTCTGCGGAGTGCCAGACCACGTGCGCGGAGAAATCCCGGTCGCGTATGTCTGTTGCGATCCCGAGTTCGACGTTAGCCAACTGGCTGACCGCTGTCGCGCCGTCCTCGCATCATTCAAGGTTCCGCGCGCATTCGTCCGTGTCGAGGCACTACCGCGGACGGCTCTCGGCAAGGTTCAGAAACATCTTCTGCCGCGGCCCGCGGATTTGCACCGATGAATATCAATGAAATCGGCACGCCTGCTCTGCTTGTTGACTCAGGCCTGTTCCAGGAGAACATCTCGCGGATGACGAGGGAGGCGCGAGCTCATAAGAAGAGACTCCGGCCTCACTTCAAGGCGCACAAGTGTCTCGAGGTTGCTCGCAGGCAGGTCGAGGCCGGCGCAGCGGGGATCTGTGCGGCGACAGAGCGTGAAGCTCAGGTGCTTGTACGCGGAGGGATCCGCAATGTGCTGCTGACTTCGCCGATTGCAGATGGCCTGAAGGCCCGCAGACTGGCCGCGCTGGCGCAGGACGATCCCGGCTTGACCGTCGTTGTCGATCACGCCGATCAGGTCAAAATGTACAAGTCAGCCGCGACAACCACCCTGAACGTCATGGTCGACCTGGATGTCGGCGATCACCGAACGGGAATTCAGCCCGGGAAGCAGGCTCTCCATCTCGCGCAAATGATTTCCGAGTCGCGACACCTGCGATTCGCCGGATTTCAGGGCTATTCGGTTCGTGCTTCGCACACCGAACTCGAAAATCGTGCGCAGGTGTCCGCCGAATCGCTGAGTGCCGTGGAGGAGACCAGGGCACTACTGGACGCAGCGGGAATACCTGTGCCGCTGACGAGCGGCGGGAGCACCGCAACAGCGCTGGTTGACTCCGACACGACAGCACTCGATGAGCTACAGGCAGGATCTTATGTCTTCATGGATCTGGCCTACCGGCGGCTTGGAGGCGTTCCCTTTGCAAACGCTGCGCTGGTGCTCGCGACCGTGATCAGCGGGAATCATTCGGATCGCGTCACGGTGGATGCAGGCTTCAAAGCGTTTTCCACTGACCGTCCGTTTGGTCCCGAATTGCACGGTGACGGCGGTTTACGTTATGCGTGGGCCGGGGACGAATTCGGCTATTTGTTCGGAGACGGTAACGAAGTGAAGCTTCGCGTCGGCGATCGTGTCCGTTTGATTCCGCCGCACTGTGATCCCACGGTAAATCTCTACGACTTCATCTATATCTGTGAAGGTGATCAGATTGTGGACACGTGGCCGGTGATGGAACGGATGCCTTCGTCAGTCTCAGTCACACACACACGATAAGATAGCCGCATCTATGTCCGCCGGAACTGTTTCCGAGGCCGGGCGGGCGTCCCTGCTGAAGCCGACAGCCGTAAACACTGTCCTCGCCGAGATGCGCGCGTTGCAGGCAGAAGGCAGGCAAATCGTGTCGCTGATGCGGGGAGAGCCTGACTTCCCAACGCCCGGTCATATCGTTGAAGCTGCAACTCGGGCCATGCAGGCAGGAAGGACCACTTATCCGGATAACCGTGGTGAGGTGGGGCTCAGGCGAGCGATCGCGGCAAAACTGCTGCGCGAGAATCACCTTTCGTACGACCCTGACACGGAGATTCTGGTCACGGACGGCGCTACGCTCGGTATCCTGACGACGCTGCTTGCGACACTGAACGACGACGACGAAGTCCTTCTTCCAGACCCGGTTTACGATGCGTATCGGGCGCCGATTCGGCTGGCCGGCGGTGTCATTCGACCGGTACAGGCGAGGCTGGATCAAGGCCGATTTACTCTGACGCTGGACGCTCTGCGACAGTCGTGGACATCTGGTTGCCGACTGCTGCTGCTGAACACCCCATGGAACCCTGCGGGAACCGTCTTCCGGCGTCACGAACTAACTGGCATTGCCGAATTTGTTCAGGAACACGGGTTGCTGATGATCAGTGATGAGATCTACGAACGCATCACTTACGGCGACAATGAGCACGTCTCGCCGGCGCTGCTTATTCGTGACCGAACGATATTGGTAAATAGCCTGTCCAAGACGTATGCCATGACAGGATGGCGCGTCGGATACTGTGCCGCGCCCGCACCATTGATCCGGAGTATGCTGCTCGTCCTGCAGCAGGCCAGCCGCGGGCCAGCTACCTTCGTCCAGGATGCGGCCGCCGCTGCGCTGGACGGTTCTCAGGATTGCGTCGCGGCAATGAGGGCTGAGTATTCGCGTCGCCGCACTCAGGTGATCGAGTCTCTTAGCGGGATCAGAGGAGTGGAAGTACTCGAGCCCGAAGGCGGCTTTTTCGCGATGGTTGATGTACGAGCTACAGGCGTTCCTTCTAACGACCTTCGCGTTCGGCTGCTCCGAGATCACGGCGTCGCAGTCATGCACGGAGCGGCTTACGGCGCTGGCGGCGAAGGTACGCTAAGGGTCTCTTTCGCCTCAGGCGGCTCGGCCTTAAAGGAAGGGCTCGAGCGCTTGCGCGCTGGTCTGCTTCAGCTATGAATCTGGTCACAGTCTCGGCAACGCCGCCGTTACGACAGGCAGATCCGGCACTCGTTGACGTCGAAGAACTCCGCAAAGCACTCGAGCAGCAGATCGAAGGCGAGGTGAGGTTCGACGAAGTTTCGCGTGCGCTGTACTCTACTGACGCGAGTGTCTACCAGATCAGGCCGCTCGGAGTAGTGGTTCCGCGCTCACAGAGAAGACCTGATTCGTATCGTGCGAATCTGCCGGGATTTTCGTTGCCCGATGACAATGCGTGGTGGAGGAACCTCGCAGGCCGGGCAAGCGATAGGCGGCGGCCTGCAGGTGGACGCGTCCAAGTATGTGAACCGCATCCTTGAAGTGAACGCCGCCGAGCGATGGGTCCGCGTCGAGCCGGGCATCGTCCTCGATGAGCTAAACGCGGCGCTGCGGCCGCACAATCTCCGTTTCGCGCCCGACATTTCCACAGCCAGCCGGGCGACGGTCGGCGGCATGATGGCCAACAACTCCAGCGGAGCGCGTTCGGTGTTGTACGGCAAGACGATCGATCATGTGCTGGAGCAGCATGTCGTCCTCAGTGACGGCAGTGTCGTCCACCTCAGACCACTGTCGGCTGGTGAGTTCGAGGAAATCTCGGCACAGAAGACACTCGAAGGCGAGTGTTATCGAGTGGTGCGAACGCTCGCTCAAGAGCACGCGGAGGAGATTCGCCGACGATACCCGAAAGTCATGCGGCGCGTGCAGGGCTACAACCTGGACGAGTTCGTGAACACAAGTCGTCCGTTCGACCTGACCAGGATGATGGTGGGTTCGGAGGGAACGCTCGGAGTTGTGCTCGAGGCGAAGCTGAATCTCGTCCCGCTCCCGACCGCGAAGTCGGTGCTGGCCATACAATTCAGTGACCTCCTGGAGGCACTCGAGGCAACACCGGTGATCCTCGGTCACAAGCCATCAGCGGTTGAGGTCATGGACAGTTTCATCCTCGACCACACAAAGCAGAGTGCCGCACTGGAACGGATACGCGAAATCCTTATTGAAGGCGAGCCGGGCGCCCTGCTATGCGTCGAGTTCTACGACGAAGCGACTCCTGCGCTGGCCGCGCGAATGAAGGCGCTCGAACAGGATCTCCGCGCACGATCGCTGGGTTACAGGTATTTCCACGCAATCGAGCCCGCAATACAGGCGAAAATCTGGAGCCTGCGAGAAGCGGCGCTCGGCCTTTCGATGGCCATGAAAGAGGAGGCAAAGTCCATTTCCTTCGTGGAGGACACTGCCGTCTCACCGGAGCGTCTGCGAGACTATATCGACCGTTTCCGGCAGCTCATCCGAAAGCATGAGACGTCAGCGGGAGTGTACGCGCACGCCTCGGTTGGTTGTCTGCATGTTCGGCCTGTGGTCAACCTCAAGAACGAAGACGGCATTCGCAAGTTCGAGGCACTGGCAACCGATGTGTCTGATCTTGTGCTCGAGTTCGGAGGAGCATTGTCGGGCGAGCACGGCGACGGACTTGTTCGAAGCCCGTTCCTTCGCAAGATGTTTGGGCCAACTATTTACGAGGCGTTCCGGACCATCAAGCGAACCTTCGATCCCGATGGAATCTTCAACCCGGGGAAGATTGTCGATCCGCCGCCGCTGACGTCGAATCTGCGCTACGGCACTGCGTACAAGACTTCCAACCCGGCAACCTGGTTCGACTACAGCGACTACAACGGCATGAGCGGCGCCGTTGAGATGTGCAGCGGTCTTGGCGTTTGCCGTAAGAAGCTGGACGGCACTATGTGTCCGTCGTACATGGCCACCCGTGAGGAACAGCACACGACTCGCGGGACGCGCAAACGTACTGCGGCTGGCAATGGCCGGGCAACTTGGCGAAGCGCCTGACCGGCAGATTTACGAAACTCTCGACTTGTGCCTCGAATGCCGGGCGTGCAAGGCGGAGTGCCCCGTGGGAGTTGATGTCGCACGCTTCAAGAGTGAGTTTCTCGCCTCTTACTGGCAGAAAAATGGCACACCCGTCGGTGTTCGAATGCTCGCTAACGCACACGGGCTGGCTCGTGCCGGAAGTCTTGCGCCGGGCCTCGCGAACTGGATCACCTCAACCGGAGTTGCCCGCGCACTCAACGAGCATTTAGCCGGTATCGACCCTCGGCGAACGATTCCACGATGGGCGTCGAAGACGTTCGAGCAGAGCGTCAGGCGTGAAGCACACGCGAACCCTGACGTGCTGATCTTTCGAGATACCTTCACTAACTACTACGAGCCGGAGATTGGCGTTGCTGCCTGGAAGTTACTGAAAGCCTCGGGCGTCCGGCCTGGATTAGCGCCGAATGTTTGCTGTGGAAGACCTCTGATTTCCAAGGGTCTGCTGAAACAAGCCCGGGATCAGGCTCGGCTCAATACTCAGGTGCTAAAGCAATCGGTTGCGAGTGGGCACAAGCTCCTGTTTTGTGAGCCGAGCTGTCTTTCGGCCGTCAAAGAGGACGCTCCGGCACTGCTGCGGGGTGAGGAGCAGAAAGCCGCGTTGCGCGTTGCGGAAGCCTGCCTGCACGGTGGAGCAATACATCAACGTGAACGCACTGCGACTTCGTACGCCCACCGGCCGAATACTGCTGCATGGCCATTGTCATCAGAAATCAATGGGTCTGCTTCGCTTCCACAAAAGCGCTTCTCGAAAGCATTCCGGGTGCGAAGGTGACAGACCTGGATGCGGGTTGTTGCGGGATGGCAGGTTCTTTCGGGTATTCCAAAGCTCATTTCGATGTCTCCGTAGCGATCGCTGAACGCAAGTTGCTGCCACAGATCCGCGCGAAGTCGGATGAAGACATCATCGTTGCAACTGGCACATCCTGTCGTCACCAGATGCATGATCTGGCTTCCACGCAGGCTGTTCATCCTCTTGTGCTCCTCCAGTCTCTGCTGGAGGCCCGTTGATGCTGGCGCTGCTGGCTGTAGCCGCACTGATACTTGCCCTGATTCTGAGCTGCTTTACACGACTTCACATCGGCGTTCTGTCGATTGCACTGGCGTGGATTGTTGGGGTGCTTGTTGGCGGCATGAAGGTGGAAGAACTGCTTGCAGGTTTTCCGGCATCGTTGTTTCTCACTCTGACTGGCGTAACGCTGCTGTTCACCCAGGCGGAGTCGAATGGAACGCTCAAACAGATCGCAATCCGTTCGGTAGCACTCTGCCGGGGTAATGCCGGAATGATTCCCGTGGTTTTCTTTCTGCTCGGGCTCGCCCTTGCAACCGCGGGGCCGGGGAATATTGCGACCGCCGCACTGCTCGCGCCGGTCGCGATGGCGATCGCGTCAAGGAATAATATCCCGGCGTTCCTGATGGCCATTATGGTGGGCAATGGCGCGAATGCCGGCGCGTTATCTCCGTTTGCGCCTACAGGCGTAATCGCGACAGCGCTGATGAACAGAATCGGGCTCGGCGGACACGAGTGGGTGACCTGGTTCAACAACGCACTCGCACATGCGATCGTCGCATTTGCAGGATACCTGGTTCTGGGCGGATGGCGCTTGTTCTCCATTCGGAATCAGCAGGAGCGAGCATTCGCCGTATCGGCTGGAGGCGGTCCTGTCGTCGAGACGGCGCATATAACTGAGCCATTTAGTTCAAAACACTGGCTGACTTTGGCGGCGATTGCAGCCGTCATTTCGGGCGTTCTCCTCTTCCGATGGAATGTCGGGATGGCAGCGTTCGCTGCAGCTGTGATCCTCGCCGCCATTCGGGCAGCAGATCACGCCGAAGCGATTCGCAGGATGCCATGGAGCGTGATCCTGATGGTTTGTGGAGTCACCCTCCTGATTGCGGTGCTCGAGAAGACAAATGGGATCGCGCTGTTTAGCAGCGCGCTTGCGAAATTCGCTTCAGAAAAGACCGCCGTTCCGTGTGTCGCATTCGTTACGGGACTGCTTTCGGTTTACAGCAGCACATCGGGCGTGATCCTGCCAGCGTTCCTGCCCGCCGTTCCCGGCCTGGTCGCGCGGCTCGGCAATGTTAGTGCTTTCGCGCTCGCGAGTGCCGTAAATGTTGGCGGCCATCTGGTGGATGTCTCGCCGTTATCCACCATCGGCGCCCTTTGTCTCGCGGCCGCTCCAGTCGATGAACGTGCCGACCGGCTGTTTCGGAAGCTTCTGTTTTGGGGGCTTTCGATGACGATCGTCGGCCCTATTCTTTGCTGGGCGCTGTTCGGGTGAGCGTTGCCGTGAATGTGCTAGATTGAGAATGCCCCGATAAGAAGGGGACCATATAGTCACAATTCCAGGGTCAAACCTGATCGACGCGGCGAAGGGGGATCATTTCGGTGATTCCCCTTCTCCTTTTATCGGACTAGCCGCGTACTCCTGCTGCCTGAGCCATCTGATTCTTCAAAAACCGGACGCCCTCTGCAGCGATGTGGTCGGATGAGGGCGCCAGATCGCGCCAGATACATGCCGCCGCGGCGATTTCCGGAATCGTCGACCCGAAGCTCTCGATGGCAGCAACTTCCGAATAAGCAGATTCAGTCAGAGCACTGAGAACGTTGCCCCAGTCCACGTGACCGCTGCCCGGAATGCCGCGATCGTTCTCACAGGTGTGAACATGCTTCAGATGCCGGCCACAAGCCCGGAGCGCCTGTGCGATTGACTTCTCCTCGATGTTCGCGTGGAACGTGTCGAACAGGATGCCAACGCGAGGATGACCCACTTCTTCACAGAGGCGAACGGCGTCATTCACAGTGTTCAGAAAGTACGTCTCAAATCGATTGAGCGGTTCGACGGCGAGCTGGACGCTGTACTCATCGAGGGTCGGTCCAAGCTTCTGGAGCCCCTCAACCGCGTACTTCCATTCCTCGTCCGTGCGACGCCGGCCAGGCAGATAGCCTACCGGCGCGCAAAAGGGTCCGACGAACGTCTTTGCCCCAATCGCTGCGGCCGTTTCTATTCCCTGCCTCAGGAATGCGATCGCACGTGCGCGAACGGCCGGGTCACCCGATACCAGACTCAAGTCACCGGTAAGGGCCGAGCAAAAGGCAGCTTCGAGTCCTGCTGCTTCAATCCCGCGGCGCACATCTGCTGCGGGAAATGTACTGAACTCGAACCTGGCAATCTCAGCAGCATCGAACCCCCATTCGCGGAACTTAGGAAGCAGGTCGAGGTGTGAACGGTCGAACCCGGCCGTCCACAACAGCGTGTTGATTCCGAACTTCATTGACGAACCAGATGCGCAGAGTCCGGATTCCCAGGTCCGAAGTGCTTGAGGATAACCAGCGGCTGGACGTCACTTGTATTAGTGACCTTGACGCCTTCCTTCGCGGCGGCCGCCGAGACGAAGAGTTCATCCTTCGTCATCTGGCCGAAGCGAATCAGGGTCGGCGTTTCGACATCCATCTTGCCAATCGAACCAACACCTTCGACAACGATCAGTCCGTGGGCCGCTGAGTCTTTAATCACGGCCGATCGGCCCGGCATCACTGTCAACTCCTTCGCCGAGTAGTGGACACGAGAGTAGACGACCCAGTTTTCCTGATATCCGGCGTCTGCCATCTCGGCAGCATCGCGTACCGGCACCGGGAACCGCATATTGTTCTTGCCGAACTCGGGATCGACATTCTTATCCCAGTCGAGCATAGAGATGATGAAATCGAGATCCTGGTGATTCTCCGGAGGAACATCCTTGACGAGCAGGTCCCATGGCACGGCTCGGCCTTCCACCATCGACTGGAACATACCGAAGACGTCTGAGTTGACTTGTGGTTCGTAGGTGACCAGCGAACCAGGTGCATGCAGGATTCCGGCATCAATTTGCCAGCCGGTACCGGGCTTCAGTCGATAGGCCTTCGAGAGATCGAGAATGCCGTTATCGCCCTCGTTCCAGCGCTCCAGACACTGACGAATCTGATCCCTGGTTGTGCCGGGTTCAAGACCCATGAACGTGTACGGAAAATTGTTGCCTTTGAAGTTCAGCTGAGGCGGAAAGTAATACGCTTCTGGTTTGCCATTCCGGCCGACCTTTTTCGCGAACTCGTCGCTCTGATGCATGTGGTGCGGAATGGGTCCCAGATTGTCGAAGAACTTGCACAACAGATTGAATCCACCATACTTGCGCATGACGTCGGAGCCGAGGAAGTCATCGCCGGCAACGTCGATCGCCTCCTTCAACAGGGTCCGCTGACCCTTGTAATCGATATAGCTGAGGCCCTCATCTTCGCGAGTGCCCGGCCCGTTGTCGGCCTTCGTTGTCGATGAGAACCATCGTTCATCGATACCGCCTCGGTGGGCACCGTAGGCGTACAGGTCGCGAGTGTCGAGTTTCAGTCGGCCGCCCGGCATCAGAAACGATCGCGGCACCCAGCAGGGCGCGAGTCGGACGAGGCCTTCTCCAGCGGCGAGAGCTTCCCGCGCGGTCGATTGAGAGGACTTGATTGCAGAGGAGGACATCAGCGTTACGCTATCACACAAGACCGTCCATGGACATAAAACCAGTCGTTTTGCAGGGACGCTACGTTCAACTCGTTCCATTAACGCCAGAACACGGTCAGGCGCTGTGGGTCGCCGGATCGGACCGGAACCTCTGGACGTTTACCACTGTGAAACCGGCATCGCTCGAAGAGATGGAAACCTACATCGCGTCGGCGCTCCGGGACATGGCGGCTGGGTCGGCGCTTGCCTTCGCAACATGCGACTCACAAACCGGCGAAGTGATCGGCAGCACGCGTTTCATGTCAATCGAGCCAAAGCACAAACGTGTTGAGATCGGCTCGACTTTCGTGACTCCCGCCCGGCAGCGCACGCCCGTGAATACGGAAGCGAAATACCTGATGTTTCGGCACGCGTTCGAAGCCTGGGGAGTGAATCGTGTCGAGCTGAAGACCGGGTCTCTTAATGGCAAGTCGCGCACTGCAATGGCACGACTCGGCGCGAAAGAGGAAGGCACACTTCGCCGCCATATCATCAACGACGATGGTTTCGTACGTGACACCGTATACTTCAGTGTGATTGCCGAGGAGTGGCCGGAGGTCAAACGTGGACTCGAGGAGAAACTCGCCCGACCGTGGAAAGAATAGTGAGAACGCGACGATCCCTGATCCGCTCGATCGCCCGGACTGCAGGAGTCTTCACCTGCGCACAGATTCTCGAGGGCCTGCCACCTGGAATCGAGTTCATTGATGTCGCCAGCAAGGCAGGACTGAATCAGAAAACGATCTTCGGTGGGGAGAAGAAGAACAAATATCTTCTGGAGACCACGGGTTGCGGCGCGGCGTTTTTCGACTTCGATAACGACGGTTGGCTCGATATTTTCCTCGTCAACGGCACGCGGTTCGAAGCGACCTATCCTGCCGGTCGAGCTCCGACCTGTCGCCTCTACAAGAACAACCGCGACGGAACGTTCACGGATGTAACCGCGCGATCCGGTCTGGCCCGCACCGGCTGGGGTCAGGGAGTGTGCGCAGGCGACTACAACAACGACGGACACGAGGACCTCTTCGTCACATATTGGGGCGACTGTTCGCTGTTTCGCAACAATGGCGACGGCACGTTCACTGACGTCTCCGAGAAGGCCGGTGTCACGACCCGGACAACAACAGGCCTGAAACGATGGAACACAGGCTGTGCCTTCGTCGATTACGATCGCGACGGCCATCTCGACCTTTTCGTCGCTAATTACATCGACTTTGACCCTAAGACTGCGCCGCTTCCGGAATCGGGTCCCTGTTTGTACAAGGGAACGATGGTTGCGTGCGGACCACCGGGTCTGCAGGGTGGAAAGAATATCCTTTTCCACAACAACGGGGACGGCACGTTCAGCGATGTGTCGAAGGCTTCAAAAATTCTCGACACTCCTGGAACGTACGGGCTCGGCGTGCTGGTTGCCGACTTCAACAACGACGGCTGGCCCGACATCTATGTGGCGAACGACTCAACATCATCCGCACTCTACAGAAATAACCACGATGGCACCTTCACGGACATAGGCATCGAGGCAGGAGCAGCATACAGCGCCGACGGCAAACCACAGGCCGGGATGGGCGTCGCAGCGTTCGACTATGACGGAAATGGGCTGCTCGACATCCTGAAGACGAATTTTGCGGGCGACACCTCAAGTCTGTACCAGAACAAAGGGAATTTCTTCTTCGAGGACCAGACCTTCAGCGCGGGACTCGGCAGAAACACGCGATTCCTGGGCTGGGGCGCTGGAGCGATTGACATCGACAACGACGGTCTGACCGATATCTTTCTTTGCAACGGGCATGTGTACCCCGAGGTCGGTGAGTCCGCAACGGAGTTTGGGTACCGCCAGCGCAAGGTGGTTTATCGCAACCTCGGCAACGGCAAGTTCTCAGACATCTCGGCCGAAACCGGACCCGGTATTCTCGAAAGAGTTGCGGGCCGTGGATGTGCGTTCGGAGACTTCGACAACGACGGTCATATCGACGTGCTCGTCAATTGCGTAAACGATGTTCCACAGTTGCTCCGCTGCCGGACCGACCTGAAATCCAACTGGATAAAAATCAGAACTGTCGGTGTGAAATCGAACCGTTCCGGGATTGGCGCACGCGTCGTCTGCACGACTCCGGATGGTCGGCAGCAAATCGATGAGGTCCGCAGCGGCGGTTCTTATCTGTCCCAGAATGATCTGCGTGTCCACTTCGGCCTGGGCATTGCAACCACGGCGACCATTGAGGTCCAGTGGCCCAGCGGCGTGATGGACAAAATGGAAGCTCTGCAGGGAAATCAGATCATCACCGTTGTTGAAGGCAAGGGCAGACGCACATGACTCCGAGTGGTGGACGTCACGACCGCTATCAGGCTGCTTCCCTGTGATCTGGCCAATTACTGGAACGAACTCATGAAGACTTCAACACTGTTGCGAACGTACATCGAGGCGCCTGAACTCTTAATGATTCCGGGCGTTCCGGATGCTCTCGGGGCGCGGCTCGCCGAACAGGCGGGTTTCAAGGCAGTTTTTCTGAGCGGATACGCGGCAAGCGCTTCACTCTTAGGTGCTCCTGACGTGGGGCTGCTCACGATGACGGAGATGGCGGAGTGTGCGCGCAGGATCGCCGACGCGGTCAGGATTCCATTATTCGCCGACGGTGACAATGGGCACGGCAATGTCAACAACGTAGTGCGTACGATGAGGCAATTCGAACGCGCCGGTATCGCGGCGATCTTTTTCGAGGACCAGGTCTCTCCCAAACGATGCGGGCATATGTCCGGCAAGCAGGTGATTCCCGCTGGCGAGATGGTCGCCAGAATCAGAGCCGCAGTCGATGCCCGGATCGATCGGGATTTGCTGATCATGGCGCGCACGGATTCCCTTGGCATTAACGGAATCGACGATGCGATTGAGCGGATGCATCGGTACCTCGAGGCCGGTGCCGACTTGTCGTTTGTGGAGGCCCCGACCTCGGTCGAGCAAATGCAGAGGATCACACGTGAGATTTCTGCGCCTAACATGGCCAATGTCGTGGCAGGAGGCAAGACTCCAATTCTGACAGCGCAGGAACTCCAGGATCTTGGGTTCGCGTTTGCAGCGTATCCAACCATGCTCACCTATGCGATGGCGCGATCGATGCAGCGTGCGCTGACGCATTTGCAGAATGCCCGTACAACTGCAGGTCTGGCCGAAACGATGGAATTCGAGGAGTTTAACGCGATCGTCGGGCTTGGCGAACTGCGCCGCAGGGAAAGTGAGTTCTATGCCGAGTGAATCCTCTGACTGCATCTATGTCATCGATTGCTGAACTCCTCGATCAGGCAGTCGTCAACCGCCGACATTGGTGCATGACGCTGATCATCGGCCTCGGGCTGTTTTTCGACATCTTCGACGTTTTCCTTGCGGGCGTGCTTGGCACCGTCCTGACGAAGTCATTCGGCCTCAGTCAGACGACACTGCCGATGGTACTTGGGTCGGGCTTCCTGGGTATGTTTTTCGGGGCGACGTTCATGGGAGTGTTCGCCGACCGCTTCGGCCGCCGGACCGCATTTCTGATGAATCTGGGTGTATATTCCGTTTTCACTCTGGCGGGTGCCGTCAGCCCGAATGCGGTCACACTCATCGTCACTCGCTTCCTTGCCGGTATCGGCATCGGAGCTCAAATGCCTCTGTCGGATGCGTACCTCAGTGAGCTGCTGCCAGCACGAGTCCGCGGAAAGCTGATTTCCCTGGCTTATACGATCGGCTTTTGCGGGATTCCGGCTATTGGACTGAGCGCAAGATTCCTTGTGCCATTGCATATCCTGGGCCTCGAAGGATGGCGCTGGCTGTTCGTCGCCGGCTCTCTTGGTGGAATCGTGATCTGGGCACTACAGCGCTATTTGGTGGAATCCCCACGATGGCTGGAGTCGGCCGGGAGAGTTGCAGACGCACGCGAAGCAGCGGCCTTCCTGACCGGGACTCCTCTGGATTCGATTCCAACACACCCGGCTGCTGAGAGTAATGAACGGCAGCCGGGCGCGTCATACGCCGCGCTGTTTGCACCCGGTAATCGCCGGCGCGCGCTTATGCTGTACGTGTTCCAGGTGTTTCAGACGATCGGCTACTACGGCTTTGGAACAATGGTTCCGCTGGTTCTCGCCAACAAGGGATTCTCGGTCCTGCAATCCCTTAGTTACACGACAATCGCTTTTCTCGGATATCCCATCGGCTCCGCCCTTTCCGTGTTTTTGGTCGAGAGGATCGACCGGCGCCTGCTGATTATGATTTCGGCGCTTGCAATGGCAGTCTTCGGATTGGGGTTGGGCTTCGCCGCCTCGCCAGTCGTGATTGGGACGCTCGGCATACTGTACACGCTGGTGAGTAACATCTTCTCGAACGCCTTTCACATACTGCAGGGTGAAATATTCCCGACCGCCATCAGAGCACGCGCGGCCGGGTCTGCATATGGGCTTAGCAGGTTATCCAGCGCGGCCATGCCCTTCGTACTCATACCGGTGCTGAATGTTTACGGGGCAGGAGTGATGTTCGCGATTATCGCCGCCGCCATGGTTGTCGTGATTGTGGATATTGGTCTTTTTGCGCCTCGGACCACCGGAATGACGCTGGAGAACATCGTAACGGATGCCTGACTTTTCGTGTAAGAGCGAGTTCACGGGATCGAGACGGGCAGCACGCCAGGCTCTAAAGGCAAGCAGGACCAAAACCGAAGAGCTGACCTTCGATGTAACGCTTCGCGTGCAAGACGAGCGGGCCGCAAGCGCCACGCCCGAGGTGGTCAGCACGGGCGTGGACCGCAGGACCATCCACATCATGTCCCGTGGCCGACGCAGATCGCCAGACGGATGCCGATCTCGCGCATCAGACGGATCACGTTGAATGACATGACACCATCGAGGCTCGATATCGACTGTCAAGATCAGCCGCGACTCCGTTAAAGCCAGCTTATCGCGAACGTCGCACGGCGTCTGGAGATTTCAGATAAGCGCTAAGCACCGGAACATAGCCAACCAGCGCTTTCGCGTCGTAATAGCTGGTCCAGACAGTGGGCAGACCTCCCTCCATCCCATGATCCAGCGGGACCAGCCCGTCGGGTCGCACACGCCCAACCTCCCGGTTCACCACGCGCACCAGCGTTTTTATCAGCTGTTGCCGGTCCGGGCAAAGCCGGGCAATTCGGCTCGAAATCCAGGCATTATAAAAGGCGAAATGCGCCTCCGCGCCCGCGCCGATCCCGTCCTTCAGGTCGTAGCTGCCGGCATCGGCATTCGCCATGATCTTGCGAACGATATCCGTCATAAGGTCATATACAAACGGATCCTGACTCGTGGACCAAAGCGTGTATAGACCTCGCAAAGCGTAATTCGCGAGATTCCAGTTCCAGTCGTCATCCTTCCGATTGCCGCGCATTTTCCACCGAGCGCCCGTCCACCGGCTCATTTTCGTCGCGGAACGGAGAAAATAATCGTTGCCCGTCTCGCGGTAGCAATAAATCAGCGCCTCCATGAAGTTGGACGTATCGACGCCATCTTCTTCCTTGCTCTGCCTGTTCGCAATCTTGTCCCAGTCATGCGGAACGCCGTCAGCATCGAAGATTTTCTCATGGAAGTTGCGAATCGTCCTGATCGCGTCTGCCCGGGTCTGCGAGTCAAGAAAGACGTGACTGGAAATCAGGCTGCCCGTCACCCGCTGATACCGCGGATGGATCCAGTCAAGCTCATCGAACAAATGTCGGCGAGTATGGAACATCCACCCGATCCACTTCGATCCTCGATAGATCTGAACATCTGAAACGTACTGCGCCGAGCGTTTCGCGCACTGCAGAAATCGCGCATCACCCGTTCGCCAATAGTGATACAACGGCGCCAGCGGGCTATGACCATTGCTGGCCTCTTCGACCGCCATATTCCGGGTGTCATCCCACTCCCGATACCACTCGCCCCACCACAGTGTTCCGCGCCACTGATGCGATACGAGAAACTCCGCTCCGCGCTTGACGGCCGTCTCATATTCGCCAAACGTAACGGGATCGCCGGCTTCCGGCAGAGCTCTGGTGTCCGAGTAGTATTGCGCCGGCAGCACTAAATCAACAGGTGTAAGAGCTTCTGCTGCCTCGGCTGCACCGCCGCCCACAAGCACACTGCCTGAAAATGTACGCGACATACCGTCATGGAAAAGCCGGTGAATATCAGGAACGGCGCCGACGTAGTAGCCGCCATCAGGTGGCATATCGATCCCTCCGACCAGAAGCGATTTGCCCTCTTTGGAAAGCAGCATTCCCGCGCCCTTGCCCAGATCATCGATGAAATCGGCAGTGACGGCCAGCCGGCGTCCGCCAAGCTGCAGAAGTTCCGCGCTTTGGCTGTGCGAACGCGCCGCGGTCGCAGTTTCGGCAAGGCGGTAGTTTCAGTGCGTATCTCTGAAGCCAGATCTTATGACCAAACTGGTTGGTCAGCCGCCACGCAAAACCGATGCGCGGACTCGATGCGTTCAGCGTTAATCTAAGGTCGAGATCGATGCGCCTGGTTTTATCGACGACACCCGGTGCTTTGCGCTCACCGGTCGCAAGATATCCCTTCATCACAACTACCGCATGCCCCGGCGATGACTCGAGCACCTCGATCCCAGTCGGTATGGTCCTCTTGAACTGTGTGCCCCACAAGATCCCGCGCGCGTCGCCAACGATGTCCGTATCCCACTCGCCCGAAAGCAAAGGTCCCGTGGTCGTTGACAATTCGATGTGCCCGGGTTCAGTCAGCACAAGCTTGTAGAACGCAGTCTCCACAGCAACGCCAGTGGCAGTTTTGTTGAAGGAAAATCGTGGCGAGCCAGCCGCAGTTCCCGACTCTCCCGTGGCGATAGTCACCGGCACGCGAGCTTTAGCTCCGATGGAAATCACCGCCGCAACGCGAAGCCATGAAGGGTTTTGTTTCTCATCCCGAGCCTCAACGACAACTGACCCGGGCAGAGCTTTCCCATCTGGCCCCAGAATCCCGAGAGATTTTGCCTCGTCGTTCGTAAGCCCATGAACCGGTATTCCCTGCTCCAGCAGCGTGCCTCGCCGAGCGAGGCCGCTGCGCTCAACGATCTCTCCACGCACGATTACCCGTCCGGGCAGCGCCATCGCGAAGCAAAGAAGAACAAAAAGGGAACGCATAACGGTCGATCTCCGTGAGCGACGAATCAGCACCATCTTAAGCGACAATGTTTGACCGGCTCATCACCCTGTCCAGCCCCGACTGACCTACCAGCAATCCGGCAGGATTCCCCTTGCAGTTTGCTGACTGCGCGACGCGGCTGCGAGCCGCCATCCCATCATCGCCACGATAGCTTGCGCACTCGACAACAGAGAAGAGAGTCGAGCCCGAGCAACCCTCATCGACGGCTCGGACGCCCGGGGCACAAAATTGATCTGCGTCGGACAGCAGGAACCAATCAGAACCTGCCGCCAGGCGTCTCGCGGCCGCCGCCGGTCCGCACCCGCTGGACGCGAAGAGCGTATGCAGGAGCACCTGTCGTGGGACCACGTGATGTAATAACCTCCAACAGTGCCGGAGCGAACGCGCGACCTCCCCAGAAAACTGACCCTGATCGACGCCGCTGTCATAGTCATAGGTATAGTTATCGGCTCCGGCATCTTTCTGCTCCCCAACCTCATCGCGCGCCATCTTCCTTCCGCCCCGCTCATCATGGCTATTTGGGTTATCGCAGGCATCCTTTCCTTATTCGGAGCCCTCGCATTCGCCGAACTGGGAGCCATGATGCCGCGGACCGGAGGCCAGTACATCTACCTCCGCGAAGCCTGGGGACCCGGATGCGCGTTCCTCTCCGGATGGGTCTTTATGTTGGCCGTAATACCGGGCGGAATCGCATTCCTTTCGGTCGGCTTCTCGCTATACCTTGCCCACTTCACCCCACTCACTCCCGTCGCGCGAACCGGCACCTCCATAGCGCTGGTGACAATACTTTCCGCCATTAACTACATCGGAGTAAGAGAAGGAGCATGGATACAACGAATCTTCACAGCGGCGAAGATCGGCGGACTTCTTCTGATCATCGCAGCAGCCCTGTTGTACACCGGACACTCCTCGACGCCGGCATTCACCCCGGCAACACCGCCGTACTCCTACACCGGCATCGGCTTCGTCATGGCCGCATGCCTGATGGCGTACAACGGCTGGAGCTATGTCTGCTATGTCGCCGGAGAAGTAACTAACCCGGGCCGAACCATCCCCAGAGCACTGGCCCTCGGCATGGGAGCAGTCATGGCTCTGTATCTCTCCGCCAACCTTGCTTACTTCAACGTGATGTCGTTATCCGAGATCGCGTCAGCCGAACGGGTCGGTGCCGCTCTCGCACTCCGCGTGATCGGCCCCGCAGGAGCCAACATCCTCTCAGCAGTCGTACTCCTGTCGGTCATCGGCGCAATCAATGGCTGCATACTCACGGGAGCCCGGCTGCCATTCGCACAAGCACACGACGGCCTCTTCTTCGCCCAGTTCGGCCGAATTCACCCGAAATTCCACACGCCCGGATTCGCCATCGCGGTCCAGGCAATCTGGACGGCAATCGTTATAGCGGCCGGATCATACGAGACACTTTCGGAGTACAGCATGCTCTCAGCGTGGCTCTTCTATTCCCTCGCCGTAGCCGCCGTACTCGTGCTTCGCCGCACACACCCGGACACCCCTCGACCGTACCGGATGTGGGGTTATCCGGCGACCGTGTATCTCTTCCTTGCGGTCTCCGCCTGGTTCATGATCGACGCCGCCATCACGCAACCCGTGCCATCGCTCATAACCTTTGCCATAGCAGCAGCTGGCGTCCCGTTCTATGACCTCTGGCGACGCCACTCGCTTACTACGGCAACTGAAGTCCAAGAGACTACGAGCTCACAAGCTTATCGGGAGTAATCGGCATGTCCCGCACACGCTTACCCGTAGCGTGAAAGACAGCATTGGCAATCGCGGCAGACGTACCAGTAATTCCAATCTCGCCAACACCTCGCGCTCCGATTGAATCCAGCTTGAAATCGGGCACATCGATCGCCGACACTTCGATCGAACCGATATCGAGATTTACCGGCACATGGTAATCGGCGAGGTTCGCATTCACCGGCCGCCCATAACGCCAGTCGAAGTGCGTCACCTCCTCCAGCGCGAGCCCGACAGCCCACACAATGCCGCCGATAAACTGGCTCTCCGCGGTCTTACGATTCACAATTCGGCCAACATCGTAAACGGCGACAACCCTCCGAACGCGCGTCATCCCAAAGTCCGGATCCACCGCGACCTCCGCGAAGACGGCGCCAAATGAGTGGCACGGCGCCGACTTCGGATCGAGTTGAGGCTTCGTATGCGCGATCGCCTCGACCGGCTGCCCATACCTCTCCACCACAGCAGCGAACGGTTCACCCTTTTCCGGAGAACTCCGCAGCGACAGCCGCCCATCCCGAAACTCGACATCGTCCGGACGAACCCCGTGCAGCGGCGACGCACTGTCAGCAACAGCCTGAGCAATCAGCTCCTGCACAGCGTTTTCGGCCGCGGCCTTAACGGCCGGCATCACACTGGCAGTTGACATCGACCCAGCCGAAATCGGCGCTTCCGGCAAACGAGTCTCACCCAGCCGCGCATCAACAATCGACGGACTAACAAGAAGCACCGAAGCCGCCACCTCGGTCATCAGCGTGTAGTTTCCGGTTCCTATCTCCTGCGTTCCTGAAGCCACCAGCACACGGCCATTCGGAAGAAAGCGCACCAGCGCTGAGGCCGGAAGGTTTTTACCCGGATAAGTCTCGGTGGCCATACCCCAGCCAATCAACTGCCCGCCATCGCGCATCGACCGCGGCTCATGATTCCGCTTGGCCCAGCCGAACTGCTCTGCGCCGCGCCGGTAGCACTCGCGCAGATTCTTCTCCGTAAACGGCTTCCCACTATGCGGATCGACCTCGGCATAGTTCGCAAGGCGCAGCGCTAACGGATCCATCTTCAGGGCGTAAGCCAGCTCATCCATCGCTACTTCGATCGCGAATGTCCCCGTAGCTACGCCCGGCGCGCGTGTATACGTCGGGGTCCCCACATTCAGCTGCACCAGACGCGAAACAGTCGCAATGTTTGGACACGAGTACATCACGCGGGTTGGAAACGCAGCCGACTCCAGATAATCCTCAAGCATCGACGTATGCGAGTGGACCACATGTCGAATCGCAGTCAGCTTCCCCTGTCGATCAGCCCCCAGCGTCACCTGCTGATGCGTACACGGTCGGGCACCCACAGGACCGAACATCTCCGGCCGTTCCAGTACCAGCTTCACCGGCTTCTTCAACTGCCGTGCGGCAAGCGCGGCGAGCACCACATGTGACCAGACCTGCCCCTTGGACCCAAACCCGCCGCCCGTAAACAAACACGTCACGCTGACGTTGTCTTTCGGAATGCCGAAGATCTTCGCCAGCTTTTCCCTGACACCGCTGATGTGCTGAGTGGCATCGTGAACCGCGAGCCGGTCGCCATCCCACTCCGCAAGCGTCGCGTGAGGTTCCATTGCATTGTGATGGTGAACCGGCGTCGTGTAGACCTGATCGACTTTCACCTCCGCTTTAGCCAGTCCACTGTCCACATCTCCCCAGCTTTGATCGCCGGGCTCTCCGTTATGCTCACCGGGATATGAATTGGGGAACCCTGCATGGAAATCAAGCTTTGCCGGGGCCGGCTCATACCGCTGCCTGACAAGCCGCGCCGCATAATGCGCCTGCTCGGGGCTCTGCGCTACCACAACCGCTACCGGCTGATTGTTGTAGAAGACCTGATGGTCCTGAAGCAACGTCAGCCGCCGTTCCGGTTGAGGCAACCGGATTGCGTTCGCAGGAGTGATCACAGCCACCACACCGGGTTGTCGTTCTGCTTCCTCGGCATCGATGCGAACCCGGCCGCTCGGGCTGGTGCTCATCACCAGCTTTGCGTATAGCAACCCGGAACCGCGTACTCGGCGCTGTATCTCGCCGTTCCCGTCACCTTCGCAGGTCCATCGACGCGAAGCAAAGGATCGCCGATCGAGATCGTACCCGGAGTACTCATGCCAGACCTCCATTGGACGCAGCTCGCAAGCCTCGAACAATCGCGCGCCTCGCCAGCGGTTCCTTGAATGCATTCCCCGGAAAGGTCCGCACCCCCTCCAGGGCACTACGCGCGGCAGCCTCAAACACGTCATCCGCAGCCGGCTTGCCAACCACGGCCTGCTCCGCCGAAACCGCTCGCCACGGCTTATGTGCCGACACCCCCAAGCACAACTCGCGCGCTTCGTATCACGCCGGCATCCAGCTCAAGCGCCGCCGCCACCGATACTAAAGCGAATTCATAACTCGAGCGATCGCGAATTTTCAGATAGCGGCAATGTGCCGCATACGGGGACGGCGGCAGATCGATCGATGTAATGAGCTCATCTTTATGCAGGTTCGTATCGATATGCGGAGTATCTCCCGGCAGGCGATGAAACTCAGCAAATGGAATTGCTCGCGAACCACCAGCCGACTGCACTCGAACGATGGCATCCAGAGCGGCGAGCGCAATGCACATATCCGACGGATGAACCGCGATGCAGTGGTCGCTCGCACCGAAGATCGCGTGCATCCGCTGAAAGCCCTGCAGCGCATCGCAGCCGGAGCCCGGAGCACGCTTGTTGCATCGTGCAAACTCAGTGTGCATGAAATAAGGGCAGCGCGTCCGCTGCAGGAGATTACCGCCATTCGTCGCAAGGTTCCGGAGTTGCGGCGATGCCCCGGAAAGAATCGCCTCCGATAACAACGGATATTTCTGTCTGACCAGCGGATGATTCGCGGTATCGCTGTTTCGTGCAAGCGCCCCAAGTCGAACGCCGCCGTCCGGCATTGGGTCAATCGAGGCAAGCGCGACGCGATTGATGTCTATCAGACGGGACGGCCGCTCGACGCCATTCTTCACCAGATCGATGAGATTAGTTCCGCCCGCCAGGAACTTTCCGGAATCACCGAGGGCCCGCACCGCACGGCTCGCATCCGTTGCCCGCTCGAACTCGAACGGATTCATGCGTGCCTCCCGTTCTGCGCTGACGCCCGAGCTACCGCACGAACAGCCTGCACGATTCCCGGATACGCGCCGCAACGGCAAATGTTCCCGCTCATGCGCTCGCGTATCTCGTCATCAGTAAGCTCGATCGTGCCGGTCTGCCGCAAGTTTGGGGTCACCTGACTTGCATCGCCGTTTCGAACTTCATTGATGAGCGCAACCGCGGAACAGATCTGACCAGGTGTACAGTAACCGCACTGAAACCCATCGTGCTCAATGAAAGCCGCCTGCACAGGGTGCAGGTTGCCATCATGGCTCAAACCTTCAACGGTCGTAATCTCGTCGCCATCATGGGAAACAGCAAGAGTGAGGCAACTGTTGATGCGGCGCCCGTTTAAGAGCACCGTACACGCCCCACACTGCCCATGATCACAACCCTTCTTTGTTCCGGTAAGTGCAAGGCGCTCACGTAGCAAATCGAGCAGCGTCACCCTGGGGTCAAGTTCGAACCGGTGTTCCTGACTGTTAATTCGAAACTGGGTTGCGACGGTTTGCCCGGCTGCATCGGTTGGCGATGCCGTCGCTGTCTGTCCCGAAGCAAGCACCGCAGCGCCTGAGGCTACAAGGACCAGACATTCGCGTCGTGTCAAGTCCAGGCTAGACGAGCTGTCATCGGAACACAAAGGTTCGGCCATGAACCATAGACTCGCCTCGCCGGGTTCTGTTCCCCGCCAACACGGCACCAGGACCCGGGTAGATCACGGTCATAATACTCAAACAGCTACACACTCCGTCTTAAATTCCAATCTGTATAGCCACGAGATACCTGAAACAGTAACTCAAGGTTGATGGCGCACTATTCCGTTCACAGAATGCCTGAGGACATCAACGTGTATACGTCTCAGACGGAACGCTCGAGAATGCTGTCCCAGGCAGGGTCATTCGCGGTCACAGCCTGGGCGAACCTTCGGCCAAACTTAGGCAGACATCTCTGCGGTGAGTGAGGAATCAGCTCCCCTCAGTACGAAATACCATTGCGGGTAGCGGCTCAGCGAACACCAGCCGGTGTCCGTTCAGATCCTTTATGTCGAACTCCATCATCCCGTAGTCCTGAGGTGAGAGTGGACGCGTTATCTGGATCCCAGGCAGTGCCGAATACTCGTCGTACAGCGCTTGCACATCATTCGTGATGATGTATACATTCCAGGCGTCGCGTTCGCGTCGCCCAGGATCATCGGGCGCGACATAACCGGGCTGCTGCTGCAGGAATATTTCAACATCATTCCGCCGGAGAATTGCGAAACCGGGCGGATAATATTCGGACTCAAACCCGAGTTGCTTGTACCACTCCATCGTTGGCTCTATGTTTCCAACCAGGAAAACCGTCGTCGAGTTATGCAGTCGCGCGCGGGCCGCTGCGGCTCTTCCCTGCTGTGCCTCAGGCATTGCCGCAGCATACCAGCAAACGGCCTGGAAGCGGACGAGATCTGCTGAAGAGCCTGATTCAGGAAAGGGTACAAGCAGAGCCGGGTGAGCGCAGTTCAGTGCAGTTCGGCTAACATTCTCAGACGGCCACCGAACGCTGGCTACGCCGGGTGCGCTAATTCGAGCGCCATCAGCAGAGTGAAGAGGCTCTGATCACGACCCTGCGGGAGACGTACTTACAGGTGGTTCCCACAGCAAAGCGAAAGCTGTACGAGGACGCGTGCAGAGATCAGTTGAGTTCGGCAACGATCAGCCGAATGGTTCGAACACTCAAGTTCGGTCGGAGATGCCTGGAAGAGCCCTTTCCGTATCTAATCCCTACAAGGTCAGCTCGTGGAGTTTAGCTTGCGGCAAGCGCCTGTCGGGCGCGCCGCTGACTGCACTTATAAGCCGGCAGCCTTCAACGCAGCAAGCACGCGTTCGTCACGGAACGGAACCCGGCGGATACGAACTCCGGTGGCGTCATAAATCGCGTTCCCAATCGCGGCAAGCATCGGTTTGAGTGTGGCCTCACCGGCACCATAGGGCGGCAAGTCAGGACGGTGCGGATTCGGATCGCCGTTCACCAGCACGATATCGATGCGCTCTGGAACGTCTGCATGGCGGAGCGTCGGATGCGTCAGCCAGTCGACGCTCGTCACCTTCTCGGTGTTGAAACGGACCTCTTCGTGAAGTGCGCGGCTGAGCCCATGAAGCGTACCGCATTCCAGCGTACGGCGAAGACTTTCAGGATTCACAACCAGACCGCAATCATGTGCGCACACCAGTCGCTTCGCCCATACATGACCCGTCCTGCGATTTACTTCTACTTCGGCGATCTGCGCGACGACAGTCTGGCCCCGAAACGAATACGCGATGCCACGGCCCGTCAGAACATCACCTGTGCCGCGAGACTTCGGTGAAGTCCGGCGATCCCATCCATAGGCATCCGCAGCGGCCTTAAGCACAGCGATCGACCGAGCGCGTCGAAAGCCGGCATCATCACCCTTGCCGTCATGCAGCAGATTCAATCGAAACTCGAGGGGATCTGCTTTGGCCGCCGCCGCTGCTTCGTCGATGAACGATTCTGCAGCGAATGTCGCCTGAGGACCATTCGGATCACGAAGGTTGCCGGTCCGCAGCGGAGTTTCCCAGATCGTGGGCAATCCGATAACCTGTCCGAACATCTTGCGATGCGGAATCTCGTACATGTCGGAAGGCAGAGAGGCAGTACCGTTGGCAGGTCTTCCCTTCCTGATCCCCATCAGCTGTGCAATCAGTACGGTATCCGGCTCATTGTATCCGAGGTGATTGTAATCGCACGAACGCGCGTCGTAGTCATACGCAACCAGGCGCCCTTCTGCGTCCAGGGCACCGCGCATTTTCACGAGGAATGCAGGACTCTTCGTATCCCACGCCGTTTCCTCGTCCCTCATCCACTGCACGCGAACGGGTCGGCCAATTTCTCGTGCGATCCACGCCGCTTCGCAGCCGGCATCTTCCGCTGCGGTGCGACCGTATCCTTGCGGACCTTGCATCCAGACTACCCGCACCCGGTCCGCCCGCATCCCCAGAAACGCAGCGACACATCGCCGCATGCCGTAAGACTTCATATCATTCGAGTAGATGGTCATCTGACCATTTGAAGGATCGGCGGTGGCATGCGCGCCGGAGAATGCAGTGTGACCCTGGAAAGGGATTTCGTATTCTGCTTCAAACGTCTTTGCCGCGCCCGAGAATGCCGCATCCGGATTTCCCACCACGACAGGTGTGGACCCGGGGTTGCGTACTTCAGAGTCACCAGCCGCACTGCGGGCCGGGGGCGCAACAGGCGCGGTGGCTCGCATGTAATTGAAGAGATCTTCAGATGCGGGAAACGGGGCCGTGGCCGGCTTCTCCCAGGTCGTCTTGAGCTGGCGAGCGGCGCGAATCGCCTGTTCCTCGCGTTCACACACAACGGCGACGTAATTCCCCTTGCTCACTACCTTGATAAATCCCGGCAGGTTCTTCACCGACGATTCATCGATTGCCGTGAGTTTGGCGCAGGCGAAAGGAGGCTTAACGTTTCGCGCATGAACCATGCCCGTCGGCTTCACGTCGACAGCCCATTTCAGAGATCCGTCGACTTTCGCCGGAATATCGTCGCGCTGTAATGACTGACCGGTATATTTCAGCTCGGGTATCAGCTTAGTTTTTGCGTCACCAGTGACAGAGAAAACGTCTTTCCCTTTGAGCGTGACGTTAAACTTCTTACCCCCGATCAGTTCGCCATAGGTAACGCGCTTCGAGGGATCTGCTTTCGGTGTGATCACGGCATCCCGAACCATCAGTTGATCGACCGGCACTTCGAAGCGATCCGATGCCATCTGCAGCAGCACACGGCGCGCTTCAGCCGCAACGCGCCGCATCGGCCATGAATCTCTCTCGATCGCCGTTGACCCACCCGACCCGATTCCGTCGACGGTGATATCGGTGCTTCCCATAATGCACGTCGTTCGGTCGAAAGGAATGTCGAGCTCATCCGACATTAACTGCCGGAAATTCGTGCCGGTGCCCTGACCAGGATCCGTCTTATTGACATAAAACGTGGCCGTGTTGTTTTCGTGAATAACGATCCATGAATCGATTTTCCGGAAATCAGGAACCTGATAAGGCCCTTGTTCCTGGGCTGTAGTCGTATTCTGCGCGTCGCCCTGAGTCGCGAGACCTCCGGCGTAAACACCGAAGCTAACGGCGAGCATTCCTGCGCTTCGGAGAAAGTCGCGGCGATGCGTCAGCAGGACTTTCTCGATTTGTTCCGGGATTCCGGCTGACGTACTCATGCAACCACCTCGTTCTCGGAAGCCGGAGAAGTCTTGGCCATAGCCTTAGCGGCGCGCTTGATGGCAGCCTGAACCCGGTAATACGTCATGCAGCGGCATAAGGTGTCGTTCATCGCTTGCCGAATCTGCGCATCGGTCGGATGAGGATTCTTATCCAGCATGGCCTTCGCCGTCATGATCTGACCGTTTTGGCAGAATCCGCACTGCGGTACCTGTTCATCGATCCACGCTTGCTGGAGCGGGTGCAATTTACCATCCGACGAAAGTCCTTCGAGCGTCGTAATCTCACTCCGGACAGCCGACACGGGCATGATGCAGGACGGAACAGCGGTGCCGTTGATGATCACCTTACATGCGCCGCACTGCGCCAGTCCGCAACCAAACCTGGGGCCTTGCAGGCTGAGGTCATTGCGCAGCACATAAAGCAGGGGCGTCGAAGGCTCAACTTCCACAGTGTGCGAACGGCCGTTCACCGTAAGATCAATTCTGCTCATATCCGTACTCCTTATCAGGGCTGCCCGCTCAACTCAAGCCATCGTACCGCTTGTGTGAGACACCGTACTCAGAATTAACGAGACCAAACTCAGAGATCGTTGAGGCTGGTTTTATGCTCCATGCGGCTTATGCGCATAGGCACCCGCAATGGCGTTGTTCCCGGGGCCCATCACTTTCCTTGCCTGTTTGATGGGCGATTGGAGCAGACATCTGTGGGCGAATCAGTGATGGAGGTAGTTCATGATACCGGACGACCCGCAGCGCTTGGTCTGAGGCTCGGCTTCGTAATTATCGGTTCCCGGTGTTTTGACCCGTGGGCAACATGTTCCGAATCGCTGCAATGCGCCAACCGCCCGAAGCTCGCTTCATGATGAACGTCGACCACATCTTTCGGTCACCGATCTCATAGCGAGCATCAGCGATCGCGACGTCAGAGCCGATAAACCGCACTGTCTCAACGGCAAGCGTGCGCTTCCCCGTCTCACGGGCGGAACTGGCTAACATACCGCGAATGAGCGCATCCTTGCCCTTGCGCCACTCACCGGTGGAAACGAGTTGGTCCGCATCGTCCGAGAACAACGCGCCGATCGCCTTTGGGTTACTCACATCGCGTGCGTCTGCATATTGCTTTACGATTTCGCGGACAGCCGGGTCATCTGCAGACGTTTTCCCCGCCTGAGCAGCAAACAACTGCGTACATAACAGAAACAGTACGATTCTCATTAGAAACTTAGTTTACTCCTGCCGAATCCGCTCATGGCCCGCTCCGTACGGTGTGAGACAGACTTCATTATTCAACTTCATTTTGATAAACCGGGACGACAGTATTCGTAAAGTGGGCTAATTGCGGCTGCGTTTCGAGGAAGTATGTCGCTTCGGCGGACCTTTTCGACGGCTACACGCTTCCAGAGAACAACCTCCGTCTGATCTGGGGACTCGCGATTCAGGCGTATGAGTCCACGCTCGTCGCAGAAGATTCCCGAGTTGATCAGGTCCTGGCTGGTGACACGGATACACTGACGGCTCTGGACCAGCAAGGGCTTAATGAGTTTCGCGGTAGTGGTTCTCAATGCACCAACTGTCATAACGGCCCGGGAATTGACGGCTGCAGGCTATACAACTGTACGAGCGCGCGCAGCGAATGGGAGCAACCCGACGAATACCGGTATGCTCGGTCGAAACGTCGAAGTCAACGAGGATAAATTTTAATTTCGGCGCTTCTCAGGAATTGAACCCTCCGAAAGCTCAAATTCTAATGCGTCTTGCGTTGATGCAGTCGTCCAGTCCCGGTGAAATTCAGACAATGTTCGACACCTTTCGAAGTTTGGACCAGCGCCAACTCCCAGGGCAGTTCAGACCCCAGTGACTTCCTTCAGCGCCAAAAAGAACTGTCGCTTCCGTTCGGTGTTGATTTTCCAGTTGACTGGCGGGCACTGATAGCCGTCCACATAGTCGTTCTTACCTGGATCGAAATAACCCCACGAGACGTACTCGGAGAGCGCCGTCATCATATGGTTATTCCGGTCGCTGAACCGGAAATGATCATCTTCGTTGATCAGCACGGGCATCGCGCGCCACGTCGGCACGCTGCGCGATGTCCGGATCATCTTCCTGATACGCTCCGGGTCGTCAGGACCGTTACCATGGAGGAGCAGGAAGTCGGATGCTTTTACGACGTTTGTGTCGGCAGGCGTGCCTCCGCCGTAGCTGGTTCCGACCAGCAGACGCCGACCGTTCCGTGACAGCCCCTTCGCCTGCTCGATTAGCTCATGCACCCGACCCGGCTTGAGAATGTCGTGATCGTATGCCTTGACGCTGCATTCGTTATCGATTTCCACGAGAACGTTCCGGCGGCCGCTGTCAAGCAGCCAATTCGTTGCATTTGTTACACCTCGGCGAACGGCTGCCTCATCCGTGACGCGCTGATCCTGTCCGAAATAGAAGTAGCCGACAATGACTACCATTCCGAGTTCATCAGCGCGGGCGAGCACAGTGCTTAAGCGATCCATATATGCAGGTCGCAAACTACCGTCGGGTTCGATTGCCGTGTTCTCCCACGGTTGTTCTTTCGAGTACCCTTCGGGGCTGCCACCCTGCAAATTGACCGTAAACGCGAGCACTCCATGGCTGCGCCAGTCCGGGAGCGCAGCTTTAAATTCACGTGTGTTACGTTCCGGATCCCACTTCGCGGTGTCGGGATACGCCCAACGTCCTCGTGTTCTCGGGTTCAGATCGTCAAAAATTGCCTGAACCGCACGTACGTTCAGGAGCAATCCCTCGATCCGGAGATCCTTATACCAGCGTCCTGGGTACGTGACCTTGCCGTTGATGAAGAACTGATCGCCTCGTATCGAGACTTGCGTGTGAGAGGCGGCCGCTCCTGCCACGTGGCTGGAAGCCGCAGCGGTGAGTTTCAGGAAGTCGCGTCTATGCATGCTCGCTTCCGAAGCGCGCGTTCGATCTCATGCTATTTCGCGCGAAACACGCCCGCAAAAGGATGGTAGACGTATGTAGTCGAGAATGATTCTGCAGGCAGATTCCAGCTCCGGCGAATTGTTTCTGCCGGCTGCAGGAACCACTCTCCGAGAGGACGATTAGGCTGCTCGGCGTCAAACCAACCCCAGGGAGGTCGCGCCATATTGGCCGCCCCCACAACCCCTTTAAATGCCGAACCGAGCACTCCCAGACGAACATGATGCTCGGTCTCAGCGTCTTTGGCAGTGACACCGGCAACGTGCAGCGACAGAATTCCGTAGTTGTTCTCCTCGCCGTACGTTTCGTTTTTGCCGCCGAACGCACGCGGCCACAATGTGCTCAGAAACGGCAACAGGTCATAACCGACCTCATCGCTTTTGGACGTTTCCGGGTTCTCAGATTTGCCCTTACATCGATACACAAGAAAACCATTGCGGGCCGAGGCACTCTGGGCATCATCGCCGCGCCAACCTTCCTGGCCGTGCCCCATAGGTTCAACGTAAATTACCGGGTGCGTGACGCCGTCGAGCGTTATCGCGCCAGCCTGAGATCCGTATTTCAGGAACGCATTGTGCGACAGCGTCTCCACAATGACAACCTTATTCGCGGCCTTGTCCACCACGACCATGCAGCCTTCCATATCATTCTCGTGCGCGAGCACGGCCTCGTTGGCACGACCGGTGGGATCATACCGGCCGCCAAGCTGAACTCCTAGTCGTATAGCTTCGCTGAGCACCGCACCCCGACGGTCACCCCCCTTATAGTCACGCGGATGGAACGCGGAGTATTGAATGAAATAGTGGGTTCGCGTCTCAAAAAGCGCGAAGTAGACGTACCCTTTCAGCTGAAAAGATGGATTCTCCGCGTCTGCCCAGTTGTTGTCGCCTTGAAAGTCTCCGTCGAAATCAAAGTTTGTAATGAAGTCGAGCCGCGGAACAGGACCCAGCGCCTGCCGAAAGACCGGAGCAAACCTAATAGCGATCTCGCGATCTTTAGACAGGTTTCGGTCCCGCACCTCTGGCGCCGGAACTGCCGGAGCTTGTGCATCCGCTTCAATCGCGACAGCGGCGCGCGCCTTCTCTACATCAGCTCTCGGCAACTGCTGCAGCCTTTGTTGGATCTGTGTAAACGCGGATGACGGAGCACTCGTGATAACTGCAGACTTCGAAGCTTCAGCAACACCGGGCAACAGCATTGCCACGTTTCGAGACCGTTCCTCCGGTGTTGGATGTGAGGAGAAGAACTGCTGTACCACGGTTGGACGTGTTTGCTCCAGATGCGCAAGCTTCTCAAAAAAAGTGACCATCGCGCGAGGCTGATATCCGGCATCGGCCAGCATGTGTGCGCCGACCTCATCCGCACGACGTTCGGCGTTCTGACTAAACTTCATGAAGACTCCGTTGGCAACCATCTGCGCGGCAGACTCGCCGACCGATGAGCCCGAACCGTGTCCCATGATCTGCCCGATAATGCCCATTCCTTTCTGGGCGAGATTGGCGCGGGCTGCCTGCTCGGCGCCGTGTCGGAGCACGACGTGCGCAATCTCATGAGCAAGTACGCCCGCAAGCTCGTCCTCAGAAGCAGCGTTCTCGATCAGCCCCCGATTTATGTAAATGTATCCGCCTGGTAGCGCGAAAGCATTGACCTTCTCGCTGTCCACTACTCGAAACGTATAAGTAATTCCCGGCCGTGCCGATGTCGCGACCAGGCGATTACCCAGTTCGGTGATGTAGTCAGTGACCGCAGGATCGTTCAGGATGGGATATTCCTTGTCCACCTCAGCAGCGGCGAGGCGACCTATGGAGAGTTCATCCTGCTCGCTAAGTACGACCGAGCTCTGCGCGAAAAGCACCGTTGCGATCGCAAGCGCGGCGAACAAAGCACGCATGATCGGATGGTAGCGGGTTCTTGTTTCCCTTAACAGATCTGGAGTGTTCGTCAGGATTACCGGGAAGTTCTCCGGTGCTAAAACTCGATAAAGGAATCATCCGACCGGCGGCTCGCAGGTACGTTACAAGCTGAACAACTGGCTCGTGGCCGTAGCGAAGTAGAGAGCGACAATTCCGTCCGGCACGTCGCGAGTCGGTATACCTACTGCCAGGCGTTCCGCCGCCGCATCGAACACTTCGTGAGGGTTGCATTTCGCTTGGCCGCGAAGTTGATGTCAACGAGTACTGGCTCGGTTCCGATTGAGGCTGGAGCTGAAATCTTACGCCGAGCCAGCCATGTGCTCATTGATACCCACGTAATTCCGGCAATGGTGTTTCAGCCGTTCAAGCAGAGACCTTTACTCGTAATTCAGCATTGGCATAAGCCGAAATCGTTTGAGCTACAGCAACTGAAGCCGCGCCCACGCGGAGAAGCCAGCGCACTACTTCCTCCGGCACCGATTACACTCAAGGCGCCAAAACGAATGTGAAACTTGAGCGCGAGTCCTTTACCATGTGCATCCTTAACAGGTGAACATAGTTAGCTCGGCCTCTGCCACCTTTTTGACGCTAAAGCGTTTTCACGTACGCTGCGATTGCTTTGGCCTGATCTTCCTTTATCCCGGCCATCCCTTTGGTGTGAGGTGCTTTGGTGCCTCCGCCCTTCAAAACGCGGTCCGTTATCTGGCCGGCATCCTGTGAAGTTCCTTTAAGGGCAGGCGCCTTCATAGCCGGCTTGCCTTCGCCGCCCGCACCGTGACATCCGGCGCATTTCGATTTGTATAGGCCCGCACCCGGATCGGCTGCGGCTAGCGCTGAACCGGCAAGCAGGAACAGCGCGGAAACAGAAACTATGCAGATACGTTTCATTCTTGTCCTCACTCTCACGTGGTCTGGTATCGTACGCGAATCATTAGATTTGCACGTTCGAGATTCTCTCGGCGATGCCCAACGTCCTTGGAATTTCAGGGTTATGTTGCGAGCAGAGTTATGATTCCGACGTAAGGGTTGTCTGCTTGACCCCTTACTCGCAATTGCCCCACAATCCGTAGCCTGATCACTGCGAACGTTGCCAGAGCTACACCTGCCCCGGTTCAGCCAACGGCGGGTAAGAACGAACGAAACGCGCGTTTGGGGAGCCGGCTTCATGGTCAAGTCAATGGCTTCTCAGAGATGCAAATGTGAGCGGGCGGATGTAGAGTTTTCCACTGTAGCTTCGTCGGCGCACTGGGCACACTTTGACAGGCTGGACTGTTCGAGTGTGACCGGTCAGGCAGAATCAGATCGCTAACGGCTGAAGACCATACGCGCGTGCGAGGTCATTTACGCCGGTTCGCAATGTCGCCCAGAGCCGAGCCGCCTGAGAACCGTAATTGCCGCGCGCGACGGCCTGGTTCACCTTCCTCGCGTCATCCAGTACCCGCTCGACCTGAACCTTCGTCTCGATCCACTTGTCCGTGGCATCGAACTTTCGACGGAGGCGGTTTGTCGACTGGTTGAGATCGCCGAGGGCGTCATCCAGTTCGTCTTTTCTGGCCTGAGCGTTCGCCTTCTGAGACTCATTCGCGGTCCCTCGTTTGCCACGGCGGGTTTGGGTTTGCTCGTTCGAGGACGCAGCGGAAGCGTTGTCCTTAGCGTTTTCACCGCGACGTTTGAGGTAGTCACGAAATTCGTCCACCCCGTTTTCCACCTTCATGATCAGGTTTCCGACCTGCGCCTTGGGCATCATCTGCGCGAGTGCCGCGCCGATACTCAGGCTGGCGACGACGGCCAACGTCGCAAGTGGCCAACAGAATGCTCTGGAAGAACTCAACGCTATCTCCTTCAGCAAACCGGCGGGCGCTCCGCCGCCCCGCGCTGGAAGCCTAGATGAGTCGTTCGGCGAGAGGGACTCAGATTACTTCCGTGCCTCCGTCCGCGATTTGCCGGGACAGCTGGCTGGATCACGAGACTAACAGTGTAAGAGGCGGCTGCCGCTTTGGTGAGGTGCAACAGGAACAGTCTTCCGGTAATCAAGTGCACGGGAGTATCGCGTGACGCTGAGCTGGACCTCGGACGATTACTGGCTAACTCGGGCTTTGTTTCAGAGGAGCCTGGCGGTCATCTACCTCATAGCGTTTCTCAACGCGGTAAACGAATTTAAACCCCTGCTTGGTGAACGAGGGCTGCTGCCGGTGACCTCGTGGGTTCGGGCGGTTCCATTTCGTGATTCGCCGAGTCTGTTTTATTTTGCGCCCCGGGACGCAGCATTTACGGCAGCGGCATGGCTGGGCGTGGCGCTCTCCTGTGCGGCAGTCACGGGAATCACGGAGCGCTACTCATCCGTGGTTTCCGCTGCCGCGTGGGGATCGATATGGCTGCTTTACATTTCGTTCGTCAACGTCGGGCAGACATTCTACGGATTTGGTTGGGAATCCATTCTCCTCGAGGCGGGTTTCTATTCGATGTTTCTGGGCAGCAGTCGAACCGCACCACAAATGATCGGGATACTCCTCATCCGGTGGCTGTGCTTTCGTGTGATGTTCGGGGCCGGGCTGATTAAGCTTCGAGGTGACCCGTGCTGGCACGACATGACGTGTCTGGACTACCACTACGAAACGCAACCCATGCCAAATCCGCTGAGCTGGTATTTTCACTGGGGCCCGGTGTGGACTCATCGTGCGGGTGTCTGGTTCAACCATTTCGCCGAACTGGTCGCTCCGTTTGGTTATATCCTTCCTCAGCCGCTGGCGTCAGTTGCCGGAATAGTGACAATCATCTTTCAAGGTCTGATCTTCGCGAGCGGAAATCTTTCCTGGCTGAACGTCCTGACCATCGTCCTGGCGATTCCGGCACTTGATGACCGAGTGCTCCATGCAGTGCTTCGGGTCCGAACCCCAGAGCTCCAGCCACCGGCCGCATTTCATAAGGCCGTGCTAACAGGATTCGCAGTGCTTGTTGTTTGGCTCAGTGTTAAGCCGGTCCTCAATATGATTTCCCCGCGGCAGGTGATGAATACCAGCTACAATCCGTTTCATCTTGTGGGAACGTACGGTGCGTTCGGGGGAATCACCCGCACGCGGTACGAAGTGGTCGTTGAAGGCACGGATGAAGCGGTCGTGGCGCAGTCGACCAGATGGCGCGAGTACGAGTTTCGAGGTAAACCGAACGACCCGACCCGCATGCCTCCTCAGATTGCTCCGTATCATCTGCGCCTGGACTGGCTGATGTGGTTTGCCGCGATGTCTCAGTATTATGAGCATCCATGGTTTGTGCACTTCGTAGGCAAACTACTTGAAGGGGACCGGGCAACGCTGAGTCTGCTGCTTTCAAATCCCTTTCCCCAAAAGCCGCCGCAGTTTGTGCGCGCCCAATTATACGAGTACCACTTCGCTAATCCTGACGAACACAAGCGCACCGGGGCATGGTGGACGCGTAACCTTGTTGGTGCGTACTTTCCGGCTGTGTCATTGCACACTCCGGAATTCCGCAGAATACTCGAACAGCAAGGCTGGCTGACAGAGCCGAAATAACGCGCGTGGGCCGAACTCACGGCAGGTCTGCATACGTGTTGGGATGCGATCCTCTGAGCTGACCACCTCTTCAAGGTGACCGGGCCATCGCACGGGCAATTCCATGGATAGCGCTGGAGTGCATTAAAGCTGCAAGACTGCATCGGGGAGCGAAGCGCGGTGAAATCGCCGAAGCAGAACGTGTCCCATTTCGGGGTGAGATTGCTGCAGGTCGTTTTCTGCTGCTCGTTCACCCGTCTATATTCGATCCGTCACGCACCCCGCACGCGATGAAACGGCCTGGGCAGACTGCCACGTTCCGAACGGATCGGCGGAACACGTCTCCAGTTAATCGAGAAATAGATTGAGCGATACGCGCCCGGGTTCCACTCGCGTCTCCTTGCCCGCAGTATGTTGCGCCCGGCGGGTCTGCAGAGACAAAAGGGGAACCTTCAGGGCGGTGACAGCAACGGCGGCGAGCAGGGCCTGACACATTCCCGTTCGGCCAACACGCGGCTTGTGTCGAACTCCGCTCCGAGATGTCTATGTTTGCTCATCGTCAACCCCGCCTCGGGGAAGAGTTCAGGGGGGCGGCTACAGCGCCGTCTGATGCGCACTGGACGACTCGGGATGACTCTGCTCGGTGATTCGGTTTGGAAATGAACCGGTTACTGTTCCGGGGTGGGATCCAAAACGGAACATCATTGGCCCGGAGCAACGCAGAATCAGCAGCTTAGCGCGGCCTACCGCGTGCCCTTACTACGGGCATGAAGACCGCACACCTTACTACAGAGCAGATTGAGATTTACGCCCGGGGTAAAGCTGATCAGCGGCTGTTTGACTTTGTCGAAGATCATCGGAGGAGGTGCGCGTTGTGCGACAACTTGCTCGAAGAAGATCTGGCGGTTATCGGGAGCATTCGTGACGTAGCGCAGGTCTACGGATCAAAACCAGTGCAGGCGTCGAAACCACAGCAACATTAAGAACGAAAACGCCACGACGATTGCGATCACAATGCCGAAAGAGTGAGGGCTCTCCGCAAGCGGGATGTGCTTCACATTCATTCCGTAAACACCGGTAATGACGACCGCCGGAGTGGTAATTGCACCAAAGAGTGTCAGGACCTTCATCACCTGGTTCGTTTGGTTTGAAATCGATGACAGGTACAGCTCCGTCGCTCCGTTAACCATGTCGCGCTGAACTTCGACCGAATCAAGCGCTCTCGCTACGTGATCGTATACGTCGCGCCAGAACGGTAACAGGTCTTTCGGAAGAAGAGCGTGCTCGGTTCGGAGCAGATGGCTGACTACGTCACGCGAGTTAGCAAGAATTCGCCGTAAGTCGATCAGGTTGCGCCGAACGTCGAACAAGCTTTCAATCGTGGCTCGCTGAGGACGCTCGAGAGCTTCCTCTTCGAGTCCGTCGATCTTTTCGGTTAGCTGATCGGCAACGGGAAGATAGATATCAACAACCCCGTCGAATATGTGATGGAATGCCTCAGCCGGACTGAATCTGCTTTTTTGGGATTCGACCGCGTTCAGCAGTTCCACCGCGCGCTTGCAGATCGGCTGCTCCTGGACCGCGATGACGTAATCGGGTCCGGTAAAGACGTTCAGCTCGGTTGCGCGCAGTTCATCATCACTGATCTCGACCGGTTTGAGTACGGCGAAGATATAGTCGCCCTGAAAGTCGACCTTCGCGTTCTGCTGTCCTCGCGAGCGGCAGTCTTCGATGTGAAGAGGGTGAAGGTGATACCGTTTCGCAAGTTCGTCCAGTTGGGGATCGAACGGATCCCCGATGTTATACCAGTCCATTAGATTATGAGCATGCAATCGCCATATGAGAAGAAGCGATACCGACGCTCAACGGCGTGGCTGTAAGCATCGAGTGTGAATTCCCGGCCAGCAAAGGCGCTGACCAGCATTATCAGGCTTGACCTCGGAAGGTGAAAATTTGTCAACATCGCATCCACGGCCTGGAACCGGAAACCCGGTGAGACAAAAAGGTCCGTTTCCCCGGACAGCTCCCCTCGTCGATAGATTGTCTCGAGCGTCCTGACTGTAGTTGTCCCTACCGCGATCCGACGTCGGGCCCCACGGATCGTTTCGATGTCTGAAGCCGACACCTCGTAACGCTCGCAATGGAGGCGGACTTCTTCTGTCGTTTCCGCGTGAACCGGAGCGAATGTCCCGAGGCCCACGTGGAGCGTAACTGAGGCGACCGATGCGCCTGCCGCCCGGACCGCTTCGAGGATCTCGGGCGTGAAATGCAGGCCTGCAGTCGGAGCGGCTACGGATCCAGTGACAGCTGCGTAGACGGTGTTGTATCGTGTGCGGTCCGTCCGGGAGTCGGTTCGATGGATATACGGAGGCAACGGCATGTGGCCGTAGCGGTCCAGTTCCGTGTAGATGTCTGCAGGCCCTGCATCAAAGCGTACCGTGCGCTCGCCATGCTCGCTTCGCTCAAGCACTTCCGCCGAAAGCGTCTCGGAAAAGGCGATCCGCTCACCGACGGGCAGTTTGCGACCGGGCCGGACGAGTGCCTGCCATGTTTGGTGATCAGTCGAAAGTGGGCGAATCAGAAAAACTTCAACACGCGCGGTCCCGCTCGCCCGAACGCCAAACAGCCTGGAGGGGAAGACTTTAGAGTTATTGACGACGAGGCAGTCGCCTGGACCGAAGTATTCGGCAACATCGCGGAAGTGCCGGTCGGTCATCTCTTGTCGGGCCCGATTCAGGACGAGCATCCGTGAACCGGATCGATCGGCCGCTGGCTGTTGGGCGATGAGCTCTTCCGGCAAGTTGTAGTCAAAGTCGGAAACGAGCACCGAAGCTAGAATAGCAGCGGGGATGCGCATTTTAGGGATTGAAAGTTCGTGTGATGAGACAGCGGCGGCTGTCGTTCAGGACGGTCGCGATGTCCTGTCCTCCGTCGTTGCATCTCAACTCGACACTCACGGTAAGTACGGCGGTGTCGTCCCCGAACTTGCGTCACGGGAACACCTCCGAGCGATTGTGCCGGTCGTGCGCGAGGCTTTGGATGAGGCGGGCGTGCAGTTGACGGACCTCGATGGAGTGGCGGTTACGCAAGGCCCGGGACTGGTCGGATCACTGCTTGTAGGGATTACCTACGCCAAAGGATTGTGCGTTGTCTCGGGTTTGCCTCTGATTGCCGTTAACCATATTGAAGGACACATACACGCAGTGATCATGGAAGCGCTGCAATCGGGCGAGCCTGTCGAATATCCCGCTCTCGCGCTCGTTGTCAGCGGCGGGCATACGCATCTTTTCGAAGTTCCGGCGGACTCAACGTACCGCCTGCTGGGAAAGACCCGGGACGATGCAGCAGGTGAAGCCTTCGATAAAGTCGCGAAGTTGCTGGGCTTCGGCTATCCAGGGGGACCAGTCGTGGACGCGCTCGCCGCTCATGGTACCCCCCGGGCTGTTCGCTTCACGTCCCCCAAAATGAAGGGAAACGCAACAGATTTCAGCTTTAGCGGGCTAAAAACCGCCGTTCTGCATTGGTTCGAGTCTCAGGACATGACCGATGAGATGAGCGCCCGTCGTGAGTTGGTTAGGCGGACGCCCCGGCCATCGGTCGATGAATGGCTCTCCGTAACACCACAACGAACCCTTGACTTGCTTGCCTCATTTCAGAACACAGTTGTGGAAGAGCTGACGACGCGCATCGAGAGTTGTGTCGAAGAGGTTAACGCGGCAACGGTCATCGTGTCAGGTGGAGTAGCGTGTAATCATGGGCTCCGAGCAGCGGTATTGCCTCACCGTGTTGGCGCGCGCGTGGTGTTCCCCAGTCCCGGGCTGTCGACTGACAATGCGGCGATGATAGCCGCGGCAGCGTTTCCGAAGCTTGCGCGAGGCGATGTTGCTAATTTAGAGCTGGCTGCTAAGGCGACACTGCCATTGGCTTAATCATCCGTCGTGCATCGCGTGGCGGTTACCATCAGGTTATGGGTCCTCAAATGGGCGGTGCCGAGCAGCCGAAGCTGCCAATCGATGGCGTTCGCAGTCTCGTTGCGGTCGGTTCCGGCAAAGGTGGCGTCGGCAAGACAACCGTCTCCGTGAATCTGGCGATTGCGCTGGCTCAGCTTGGCCATAAGGTTGGATTGCTCGATGCGGACGTATACGGTCCGAACGTGCCGCTGATGATGGGCATCCGCGATGTGCCCGCGGCCATCGGAGATCGAATTCAACCGCTCGAACAGTATGGTGTCCGCCTGATGTCGATGGGCTTTTTGAACCCCGGAGACAAGCCCCTGATCTGGCGTGGACCAATGCTCAACAGCGTCATCCAGCAGTTTCTGCGCGGGGTCGACTGGGGTCAGCTGGACTGCCTTGTAATCGATCTGCCGCCTGGGACCGGCGACGTGCAGCTGTCCTTGATTCAAACGGCTCCGGTAACTGGCGCAATCGTTGTCACCACGCCTTCGGAGGTTTCCCTCGAGGACGCTCGCAAAGCAATTCAGATGTTTCGTCAGGTGCGCGTGGAGATACTCGGAATTGTCGAAAACATGAGTTACATGCTCGTGCCAGGAACCGACCAGAGAATCGATGTGTTCGGCCAGGGTGGTGGCCGTCGTACAGCGGCAGCTATGAGTGTGCCGTTTCTGGGTGAACTCGTACTCGAGCCGGGCATTCGAGTTGGCGGCGATACTGGACGGCCCGTTGCTCTGCTCGGCCAGGATGATCCCAGAGCCGCCGGGTTCTACGCGATTGCCCGCGAGGTTGCGAACAAGCTGCAATCCGGTGCGGGGAGTAAGGGGCCAACGTTCAGCATTTCCGAGTGATCCACAGTCGCAGCGTGTGCTATGACATAAGCACATTCATGCGGCAGCTGCTTTTTGCATTCCTTTGTTCTGTTCTTCTGGTCGATGGTCAGCCTTCGCCTGATCGAATCGCAGCGTTGCGGGCCGACCTCACTGGCGATGTCGAGCGAAGCAGAAAACAGACACAAGTCATGATCGACTCCGTATTCAGCTTTGCCGAGCTGGGGTTTCAGGAGGTCGAGACGTCGCGTTACCTGACCGCGATCCTCGAGAAGGAAGGTTTCCGGGTCGAACGGGGAATCGCGGGGATCCCGACTGCCTGGATGGCTTCATGGGGATCAGGTAAACCCGTCATTTCTCTTGGTTCAGATATTGACTGTATTCCTCAGGCTTCCCAGAAGCCGGGCGTGGCTTATTTTGACCCTTTGATTTCAGGTGCTCCGGGTCACGGAGAGGGACATAACTCAGGACTACCTCTCACCATCACTGCTGCACTTGCAGTGAAGCGCGTGCTCGAGCGAGAGAAGATGCCGGGTACCATTCGCATCTGGCCGGGCGTTGCTGAGGAGCAGCTGGGGTCGAAGGCTCATTATGTTCGGGCCGGCTACTTCAAGGATGTCGATATCGCGATCTTCAGTCATGTGGCGGCAAACTTCGGTGTGGACTGGGGCGATCTCGCGAACAACAGCGGACTGGTCTCGGTGGAGTACATGTTCGACGGCGAGAGCGCTCATAGCGCCGGCGCTCCGTGGCGCGGCCGAAGTGCGCTTGATGCGGTGGAGCTGATGGATGTCGGATGGAACTTCAGGCGTGAGCATCTGCGACTACAGCAGCGGTCGCATTACGTGATTACCAATGGCGGGGACCAGCCGAACGTCGTTCCCCGCAACGCTTCCGTCTGGTACTACTTCCGCGAGCTGGATTATCCCCACATCCTCGATTTGTGGAAAGCCGGCGACGACATGGCTCAGGGCGCCTCGCTGATGACGAAAACAACCTGGACCTCCCGGGTGCTTGGCTCGGCCTGGCCGAACCACGGTAACAAGCCGATCGCTGAGGCCATGTACAAAAACATCCAGGCTGCTGGAATGCCGGAGTGGTCGAAGGATGACCAGGCCCTCGCGGTCGCGGTTCAGAAGATGCTTGGCAACCCGGAAACCGCGGGCCTCAAAACTAAGGTTGACGACATGAAGGAACCCGTCAAACCCGAACAGCGAACCGGCGGAGGTTCGGATGACATCGGCGACATCATGTGGACAGTACCGACGGTGACTTTACGGTATCCGTCAAATATCCCCGACTTGCCGGGTCACAATTGGGCCAACGCAATCGCGATGGCAACTCCGATTGCACACAAGGGTGCCATTGCAGGCGCCAAGGCTTTGGCGCTCACGATGCTCGACATCTATACTCGGCCCGAACTGGTTTCACAAGCGTGGGAGTACTTCCGAAACGTGCAAACCAAAGAAATCCACTACAAGCCTCTGATGCGTCCGGAAGACAAGCCTCCTGTCTGGCTCAATCAAAAGATCATGTCGGAGTACCGAGACCGTCAGCGGCAACTTTATTTCGATCCCTCAAAATACGACAACTATCTCCAGCAGCTGGGAATCAAATATCCGACGGTTGAGAAGAAATAGCGGAACTCTGGGCTTGTATATGCGTAATACTTTGTATCGTACGATCTACCGCCTCTCTCAAGGAAGTACGTTAGTACGCCCCGTATTGCCCTCGCTGCACTCGGCACAATTCTGCTGTTTTCTGGCGCAAGTATGAGTCAGACTGCAAACTCGAGCAGTCTTCCGCCGCTTGTCGATCGGGAACTATTCTTTGGTAATCCCGAAATCGCGGCAGTTCAGCTGTCACCGGATGGGCAGTACATGGGTTTTGTTAAGCCATGGAACGGGACCCTGAATATCTGGGCAAAGAAAACATCCGAACCGTTCGAGTCGGCGCACCTGCTGACCACGGAAAAGAAGCGTCCGGTAAGCGAGTTCTTTTTCAGCCGTGACAGCAAGCAGATCCTGTATATCAAGGACAATGACGGCGATGAGAACTCCAACGTTTACACCGTCAGTCCGGCGGCATCAGTGCCGGCCGGCGCAGACGCTCCGTCGTCGCGCGATCTGACTGGCGTTAAAGGATCCCGCGTACAGATCTACAGTGTTCCCAAGGGTGATCCGGACATCATTTACATCGGCCTGAATGATCGCGACAAATCATGGCACGACCTTTACAGGGTTCAGCTTTCGACTGGCGAGCGGACACTCGTGCGTAAGAACACAGAGAAGATCGCCGCGTGGATCTTTGACGAAAAAGGTCAGCTTCGGCTGGCGATGCGGACCACGGACAGCGGAGACACCGAGATCCTCCGTGTCGATCAGGATAAGTTCACGACCGTCTATTCCTGCGGGGTCTTTGAGAGTTGCGGACCGGAGCGATTCCACAACGACGACAAGCGCGTCTACATGATCACCAACAAAGGTGATGCCGATCTAATCTCATTGGTACTGTTCGATCCCCAAACAAAGAAGGTTGAACCGGTAGAGTCAGATCCGCTCAAACGTGTCGATCTCGAGGGAGCGATGTTCTCGGAGACGAGCGGCGAGCTCCTGGCAACGCGGTACGTGGATGATAAACCCCGGCGCTACTTCCGCGACAAAGCACTGGAAGCCGACTACCGCTGGCTTGAAAGCAAGTTTCCGGGCCGCGAGATTAGTATCGGGTCCCGAAGCGATGACGACCAGATCTTGCTTATCACCGCATCGAGCGACGTCGAACCAGGAGAAGTCTATCTTTTTAACCGCAAGGGTCGGAAGCTTGACTTCCAGTACAAGGTCCGTGCCAAAGTGCCGCGCGAGGCACTATCGCAGATGCGCACAATTCGATACAAGTCTTCAGACGGACTCGAGATTCCAGCGTACCTGACGCTTCCGAGAGGCTTGCCCGAGAAGAATCTGCCAGTGGTCGTCTTACCGCACGGCGGCCCCTGGGCTCGCGACCACTGGGGCTATAATCCGATCCACCAGTTCCTTGCAAACCGCGGTTACGCCGTGCTCTCACCCAACTTCCGCTCATCCACGGGATTCGGCAAGAAATTCCTCAACGCTGGAAATGGCGAGTGGGGCAAGAAGATGCAGGACGACATCACGTGGGGGGCCCGGTATCTTGTCGACCAGGGGACCGCGGATCCGAAGCGCGTGGCCATCATGGGCGGCTCATATGGCGGTTACGCAACACTTGCTGGCGTGGCATTTACTCCGGATGTCTACCGCGCTGCAGTCGATATCGTCGGACCGTCTAACCTGATCACGCTCCTCGAGGCAATTCCGCCTTATTGGGAAGCTGGACGCAAGATCATGTATGCGCGCATGGCGGATCTCGGAACGCCCGAAGGGAAGAGCTGGCTACAGGAACGCTCGCCGCTGCATCAGGCTGCGAAGATCAAGACACCGCTGATGGTTGTTCAGGGTGCCAACGATCCGCGCGTAAACCGCGCTGAGGCGGAGCAGATCGTGATCGCTCTGCGTGACCGGGGCTTCCCGGTGGAATACCTGCTCGCCGATGACGAAGGCCACGGGTTCGCACGACCCGTAAACAACATGGCGATGTTCATGGCCGTCGAGAAGTTCTTCGCAAAGTATCTGGACGGACGCTATCAGGAGGGCGGCACGCCTGAAGCAACAAAGCGGCTTGCCGAGATCACAGTCGATCCGAAGACAGTCGTGCTGTCGAGAAAGCTCGATGCGAACCAGGTCGGGACACCTAAACCGGCCGCCGCGCTGGTCCCCGGAAAGTATAACTATTCTGCGAAGATTCGGGCGGGAGCCCAGGAAATTCCGTTGAAGCTCTCAACCGAGATTCGCGAAGACAACGGTGGGTGGACAGCGATCGACACAATGGAGTCCCCGATGGGGGCTGTCACTGATACGGCTGTGCTCGACAAAGACACACTGGTGCTCCGGAAACGAGAAGTCAGGCAGGGGCCGATGACGATCCAGCTGGGAGTCGATGCGGCAAACAAGGCTACCGGGACGATGTCGATGAACGGTTCGGACAAGCCCCTGTCAGTAGATCTTGGCGGTCCTCTGTTCGCCGATGCCGCGGGATCAAACCATGTGATCGCTGCACTGCCGCTTGCCGAGGGATATTCCGCCACCTTTCGGAATCTCGATCTGCAGAAACAGAAAGTCCGGCTGATGCAGTTGAAAGTGGCAGGTTCGGAGCAGGTCACTGTTCCGGGGGGCACGTTCGAGGTCTGGAAGGTGGAAGTGACCTCTGGTGATGGCGGTTCCGACAGGTCTACAGTGTGGGTTGCCAAGGACTCCCGTATGCCGGTGAAGATCTCGTCAGTGATGGCGTCGATGGGCGGAGCTCTGCTTACGGCTGAGTTGCTGTAGCGAATCTCGCGCGGCCTCTCTCAGCCACCTGTGTTTCCGTCTCCCAACGCTGCAGGCAACAATTCAGCCAGGACTTCCTGCTGCACAATAGAGGGAACATGAAGTCAGTCGCTGCGCTGTTGTCGATCAGCCTGTCGCTGTGTGCCGCCGAGACCCGGCGCGAGATGGTGAATGCCGCGCCCACTCCCGCGGGAGACGCGAAGCCAAACAGCGATAAAGTCCCGGACGTGTATTCTGTTTCGGGCAAATTCGATCGCGTCCTGGTTCTTCGTTTCAAGTTTGACACCGATCTTCTGGCCGGCCTCGAAAAAATGGTCAAGTCCGAGAAGATTCGCAACGCCGTCATCCTCTCAGCGGCCGGTTCGGTCCGTGGATATCACCTTCACCAGGTCAGCAATCGTGACTTCCCGTCGAAAAACATGTACGAAAAGGATCCTGTCGCACCGGCAGATCTTATCGGCATGAACGGCTACATCATGGATGGAAAGATCCATGCGCACATGACACTAGCAACGCCTGACAAGGCATTCGGCGGACATCTGGAGCCGGGAACGGCCGTTTTCACGTTCGCGATCGTCACGATCGGCGTTATGAACGAAGGTGTCGACTTCAGGGGTCTCGACGACAAAACCATCCGTTAAGAATACCCGCTGTGGATAAATCACACTCGTGCTAAACTGTTGTTTGGTGGCGGAGGTGAGTCTTCCCGAGTCGATGGTCAGGGTACGTTAAGCCTAAGATCGACCTTTCCGTGCTGCGATCCCTCATCGCAGTGCCGTTTAACCTCGTCTTCCCGGAAGACTGCCGCGTGTGCGGCGCCCCCCTTACCGAAGTCTCCCGTATTCCAGTCTGCTCGTCTTGCCTGAGCGCTCCTGCGCCGCTGGTTGCCGAATACTTCTGCGTCCAGTGCCATGCTCCATTCCTAAACGCAAACCCGCTCGATGAATCCGGCCGTTGCAGGTTGTGCCGGGACGGTCTGGGTGGGTTCGACAACGCATGGGCCTATGGCGAGTACGACGGGACACTCCGGAAGCTGATTCACCTGTTCAAATACGGCAGAGTCGAGCCTCTCGCAAATCCGCTCGGTGCCTTACTTTCCAATGCTCTGCCGAGGAACAGCCACTTTGATGTGATCGTTCCGATGCCGCTCCACTGGTCCCGCCAGTGGAAGCGTGGATTCAATCAGTCGGAACGACTCGCCCGTGTTTTGAGTGCACGTACCGGCGTGCCGTTGGTTACGAACGCGATACGCCGCCGTAAATCAACGCCTTCGCAGGCCGGACTGACTGGCGCTCAGCGTCGAACGAATGTGGCGGGCGCGTTCGAGGTGAAACGACGACATCTTATAGACGGCCGCCGTGTGCTCCTGGTTGATGACGTGCTGACAACCGGGGCCACGGCGGGCACCTGCGCTGCTGTGCTCCGAAGAGCTGGCGCCAGGGAGGTCTCGGTTCTGACCCTGGCGAGGGCAGACCGAAGGAGAGGGTTTGCCGGCCGCTTAGTTGCCTGATGACAGGTGAGCAAGCGAGCCGGATCAGCAGAGACGATCAGGAGGGAACTCCCCGGATGAACGGCCTGGACCGCTTGCAGAAACCAGTACTCGTTCTTAACGCAAGTTACGAACCTATTAACGTGTGCGCGGCAAAACGCGCGCTCGTGCTCGTCCTGAAGGGAGTCGCCACAGCCGAGGAACACGCACCTCTGGCGATTCATTCTGCCCGGCACAGTCTGAAGCTGCCGTCCGTCATCCGCCTTCTTGAATACCGACGCATTCCCCAGCAGACGCGAGCCCTTTCTCGCAAGAACATCCTCATGCGGGATCGGTATACATGCCAGTACTGTCTGAAGTCGCCACCTGCAGTGGAGCTTACGCTCGATCACGTCATTCCACGCTCACGACACGGCGAGAGTACGTGGGAGAATCTCGTCGCCTGCTGCCATCAGTGCAATAACAAAAAAGGCAATCGGACTCCGGACGAATCGGGGATGAAGCTTGCGCGGGCGCCGCGCCCTTTTAGTCTCCACACGAGCCGTCATCTGATGCGTCTTCTCGGCAAGAGCGACGATCAGTGGCGCAAGTATTTGTTTTATTAGAACCGACGGTTGTTCGGTTTCGGGCTGGTCTTTAGCTCTCAGCGGGGGGAGTTGAAGGTGCCGGAGGCGTACTGCCGTCATCACCCTGTTTCGGCGCTTTGGCTTCTTTCGCCTGTTTCACTTCTTTTTTCACCGGGCTGATGATGACGTGGGCATTGCGTCCTTCCAGACGCGGCTGGCCTTCGACGGTACCGTGCTGGGAAAGATCCTGCGCGAAGCGTATCAGGAGCTTCTTCCCGAGATCGACGTGCGCGATTTCGCGGCCGCGGAACTGAACGACGGCTTTGACGCGATTCCCTTCTCCCAGGAAGCGAATTGCGTGATTGCTCTTGAATTCATAGTCGTGATCGTCGGTATTCGGGCGGAATTTCAGTTCCTTTACCTGAATTACGTGCTGCTTCTTCTTGGCGTCGTGCTGCTTCTTCTTATTCTCGTATTGCCACTGGCCATAATCCATGGCCTTGGCGACCGGCGGCTCAGCTGTAGGCGCAATAAGAATCAGATCCAGACCAAGTTCCTGCGCTCTGCGAATGGCCGCGAGCGTCGGCATAACCTCGACGGTTCCGTCCGGGAACACAGCCCTGACTTCTCTGGCACGGATTGCTTCATTTACGTTTTCCCGGATACGGGGACGGCGCGGAGGAAAATTTCTGGGTGGCAGCATCAGTTACGAACGGGAGGAATTCCAACCATAAGCAAATTTTAGCAGACGTTGCAAGCCACTTCATTCCATCCTGCGCACCAGACGTACGGTGCCTACACTGGTTGCATGACAGTTAGCGAGCTCGCCCGACAGCTTGGATGCGAGGTCCATGGCGATGGGGAGCGCACCGTCACGGGTGTCTCAGGGATGGAACAAGCCGGGCCGCAGCACGTAACTTTTCTCGCCAATCCGAAATACGCACACAAAGTGAAGGATTGCCGTGCCGGAGCGATTCTGACGGCAACACCGGTCGATGGCGATCTCACATCACTCGTGTCAGCGAACCCATATCTGGATTTTGCGCGTGCGCTGGCCGTGTTTTACCAGCCGCCGCGTCCACAGCCGGGCATTCACGAACTGGCGTTCATTCATCCTTCTGCAACCGTCGGCGACAATGCCTCGATCGGCCCATTTGCGGTCATCGGACCACGCTCATGCGTCGGGAAAAATGCGGTTTTACATCCACATGTAGTCATTTATGAAGGCGCCCATATCGGCGACGACTTTCTGGCACACTCGCATGCATCCGTTCGCGAGTTTTGTCGGATTGGTGACAGGGTCACTCTACAAAACGGGGTTGTGGTCGGGGGCGATGGATTCGGGTTTGCCAGGCGGGCTGATGGAAGTCACGAAAAGATCGTCCAGTCGGGTGTGACAGTGATCGAAGATGACGTCGAAATCCAGTCACTCACATCCGTGGATCGCGCCACGATGGGAGAAACGCGCGTCAGGCGAGGCGCTCGCATCGACAGTCTGGTGCAGATCGGCCACGCCTGCGTCGTGGGAGAAGACAATATTATTTGCGCTCAGACGGGACTCGCGGGAAGTACAGTACTCGAGAAAAATGTTTTGCTTGCGGGACAGGTGGGAGTTTCTGGCCACCTTACGATTCACGAGAATGCAATCGTCTACGCACAGAGCGGGGTTGGCGGCGATGTTCCCGCCGGTGCGCGAATTTCAGGTAGCCCTGCTTTCGACAGCCGCGAGTGGCTGCGTGCGGTGAGTGCGTTCCCGAAACTCGCAGAAATGCAGCGTTCGCTTCGCCAGCTCGAAAAGCGCGTTCACCAACTCGAATCCAGCGCGTCTGAAGGAAGTGATGAGCGATAACAGCTCCAACGGCCCAGACCGCCGCAAGCCCGTAGCCTATAAGAACCTTGCGTTTCTCGAGAGTGCGGACGGTCGGGCACTTCGTATCTTATCGGAATATCTTCATCCGCTATCACATTTTCGGGATGAAAAGATTCAGGATACAGTCGTCTTCTTCGGATCTGCCCGGATCGCCGAGACGGGTCCCCTCGGCCGTTACTATCGGGATGCACGAGAGCTCGCACGGCTGTTTACAGAGTGGTCGGATGCACTTCCACATTCCAGTCGTCGGTTTGTCATCTCAACCGGCGGTGGTCCCGGGATTATGGAGGCAGCAAATCGCGGTGCCGCGGATGCAGGCGGCAAGAGCGTCGGTCTGAATATTGGACTTCCATTCGAGCAATTCCCGAATCCATACATCACACCCGAACTATCATTCGAGTTTCATTACTTCTTCATGCGGAAGTTCTGGTTCGCGTATCCGGCCAGGGCTCTGGTGGTGTTCCCGGGCGGATTCGGGACGATGGATGAGCTATTCGAGATGCTGACCCTCATGCAGACACGGAAGATCGAGAGCAAAGTCGTTCTGATTCTGTACGGAACAGAATACTGGCGGAAAGTGATTAATTTTGAAGCTCTCGTCAATTTTGGAACGATCAGCGCTGAAGACCTCAACCTTTTTCAGGAAGCGAATGATCCTCGTTCCGCGTTACAGCTGCTTCAGGACGGTCTGACAAAGTACTATCTTAACGTCGAGCCTGCGGCCGAAATTGAATCTGACGCAGAGACGCCGCAGTTGGCGAAGTCACGGGTTTAATCATCGTTCGGGTGAGCGCTGCGAGCCACAAGACGCAGCGCCCTCACCATCGCGACAATTCTTGAATTACCCGGCGCTGAGCTCTTGCTCGACCTCCTGGAACACCGCGAGCGACCGCTGCTCGATGTCGTAGAAGTCGCCCGCAGGAATCTCAACTGGCTGCCACGGACCTGCAGTTCGTGTGTCGAGGACCAATCGCCACGCTTTCTCGCCTTGTCCTTTCGGCATGTAGAACCGAATGGATTCCCAGTGCGGATTAAGACAGATGAGGTATGTTTCATCGACCAGACGATTTCCAAGCGCGTCCACATGATCGAGCATGCGTCCGCTTAGCTGCAGACCAAGGCAGCGTACCCATCCCTGACTCCATTCTTCTGCGGTCATCTCCTCGCCGTCGGGGCGAACCCAGGTGATGTCCTGGACGTGCCGACCGTCAAACTCCTCACCCGCGGCGCTATGGGGTTCAATCTTGCGTCCCTGGAAGAACTTCTGACGACGAAGATTCGGATGTTCTTTACGCAGTTCGATCAGGAATTGCGTAAACGCAAGCAGCTGCTTTTCGCGGTGGCCAAGAGACCAGTCATACCAGGAGATCTCGTTGTCCTGGCAATACGCATTGTTATTGCCTCCTTGCGTGCGCCCGATCTCATCGCCGCCACAAATCATCGGCACACCATGAGACAGCAGCAGCGTTGCCATCATGTTCCGCTTCTGACGTTCCCGAAGCTCGTTAATCGCGAGGTCGTCTGTCGGACCCTCAGCACCGTGATTCCACGAGTTATTGTCGTTTGCTCCATCGGCGTTATTCTCGCCATTTGCCTCATTGTGTTTGTCGTTGTAACTGGCAAGATCATTCAGCGTGAAGCCGTCATGAGCCGTAATGAAATTGATACTTGCAGAAGGTCGGCGGCCGTCCCGCTTGTACAGATCACTTGACCCAGTCAGTCGATAACCGAGTTCGCTGAGAACGCCGTCGTCTCCTTTCCAGTAACGCCTCGCAGCATCGCGATACTTCCCGTTCCACTCTGCCCACAACGGAGGAAAATTGCCGACCTGATATCCGCCTTCACCAACGTCCCACGGTTCTGCGATGAGTTTGACCTGCGAGATGATCGGATCCTGGTTTATGACGTCAAAGAACGAAGACAGCCGGTCCACATCGTGAAGCTCGCGTGCGAGCGCGGCAGCCAGGTCGAATCGAAACCCGTCGACGTGCATCTCGAGCACCCAGTAACGGAGGCTGTCCATGAGCAGCTTGAGGACCTGTGGATGCCTGACGTTCAGGGTGTTGCCGGTGCCGGTGTAATCCATGTAGTATCGCGGCTGCCCCGGAACCGTTCGGTAATACGTGAGGTTGTCAACGCCCTTAAAGGATAGAGTCGGCCCGAGGTGATTTCCTTCCGACGTATGGTTGTAAACCACATCGAGAATGACCTCGATACCTGCCGCATGAAGCGCCTTGACCATGGCCTTAAACTCGGCGACCTGCTCACCGGTATCCCCCGAGCTGGAGTACGCGGAGTACGGCGAAAAGAAATTCGTCGTGTTGTAACCCCAGTAATTACGCAGGCCCTTGTCGAGGAGAATCTTGTCCTGGAGAAAGTGGTGAATCGGGAGCAGCTCGACGGCCGTGATTCCCAGCTTTTTAAGATACGCGAGTGCCGCAGGGGATGCGAGACCCGCATAGGTTCCACGCAATTCTTCCGGGACATCGGGCATTTTCTGCGTGAACCCTTTGACATGAACCTCGTAGATGATTGACTCGTCCAGGCGAATCAGGGGAGGACGATCGTTCTCCCATTCAAAGTGCGGCCCCGTGACGACGCACTTCGGCATCGCCTTCGAACTGTCCAGATCGTTAAACGACAAATCTTCAGCAGGGTCACCTAATTTGTAGCCGAAGACGGAATCATCCCAGTTAACCTGCCCCGCGATGGCCTTGGCGTAGGGATCGATCAGCAATTTCGTGGAGTTGAATCGCAATCCTGCTTCTGGATCAAAACGACCAAAAACACGATATCCATACAGCTGTCCGGGCTTGATTCCAACCACGTAAATATGCCAGACACCGCCCACAACCTCCGTAAGCTGATAGGTTTCGGTCGCTTCTTCAGCGTCTTTCGTATCGAAAAGACAAAGCTGAACTCCTTCCGCATATTCGGAATAAATTGAAAAGTTTGTCCCGATTCCGTCCCAGGATGCACCCTGGGGATACGGCTTACCGGGCAGGACTGTACGCTTCATGATTCTCCCAAAAGTTCTTTAATAAGAAGTATCCGCGTTATTGACTCATGGAAGGAACCCTTGTAGGTAACAGTAACCGTGATCGCCTTCGAGGCGAGTAACGCAGGTTACTAGCGAGAGTCCTCTGGTTTAAAAGCATGTTCTCAGTTTGGGCACCGAAATCCAGTTCCGTCTCGCTCGTCCTCGATGGCGCTGAGCACGTAATGACTCGAGACAAAGACGGGTTTTTTTCAATAGGACTATCTGCGAGCGGCGGTTCACGATACGGCTTTCGTCTCGACGGGAGCTCACCGCTGCCGGACCCTCGCTCGCCTTCTCAACCGGACGGCGTACACGGTTTGTCCGAAGTAGTCGACCACCGATCGTTCCCGTGGACGGATCACGACTGGAAGAGTCCGTCACTGCGAAATGGAATTATCTATGAATTGCACGTTGGCACGTTTTCACCGGAAGGTACTTTTGAGGGAGTTATTCGAAAACTGCCGTATTTGAAGAGGCTGGGTATTACTCACATCCAGCTGATGCCAGTCAACGAATTTTCCGGGGATCGGGGCTGGGGCTATGATGGGGTCGACTTATATGCGCCACACCACTGCTACGGTGGTCCGGCAGGCCTCAAAAGACTGATCGACGCGGCGCATTCGCAGGATTTTGCGATGGTTCTGGATGTTGTCTATAACCATTTGGGTCCTGCGGGCAACTATTTGAACCGATTTGGGCCGTATTTTACTTCGAAGCACCGGACACCCTGGGGAGAAGCAGTCAATCTGGACGATGCCTGCAGTGATCAGGTGCGGCGGTTCTTTATCGACAACGCTCTGATGTGGCTTCGCGATTATCACTTCGATGGGCTCCGGCTGGATGCTGTCCACGCGCTTGCAGATGACAGTCCGAAGCACTTTCTCGCTCAGCTGAGTGAGGAAGTGGAGGCGCTTGGTAACGAACTTGAGCGGGAACTGGTGCTTATGGCCGAGAGCGATCTGAACGATCCTCGTGTCGTCCAGTGCCGTAATCAGGGCGGATTCGGCATGAACGCACAGTGGAGCGATGATTTTCATCACGCTCTGCACACCGTATTAACAGGTGAGGACAACGGGTACTACGCGGATTTCGGGCAGGTTGCATATCTTGCAAAGACGTATAACGACGTCTTCGTCTACAACGGGATTCACTCGCCTGCGCGGAAACGCGTTCACGGAAAGCAGGTAGAGCATCTTCCGGCAGAGCGGTTTCTCGCCTATACGCAGACTCACGACCAGGTCGGAAACAGAGCGGCAGGAGAGCGTCTGTGTCACCTGGCCGACCAGTGCAGGGCACGCCTGGCGGCCGGACTCGTCCTGACCGCGCCGTTTTTGCCGATGCTGTTTCAGGGCGAAGAGTGGGCAGCATCAACGCCTTTCCAGTACTTCACTGACCACGAAGAGGAACTCGGACGTTTGGTTTCCGAAGGTCGGCGATCGGAATTCGTTGATTTCGGATGGCGTCCCGAAGAGGTTCCCGATCCGCAAGACTTCGAGACGTTTCGTCGCTCAAAACTGCGATGGAGCGAGATCGATTCGGAGCCGCACAAGAGCATGCTCGAGTGGTATAGATCATTAATCAGGCTGCGAGGCGAACATCCCGAACTCGTTGGTGGTGATATGGCTCTGAACCGCATCCATTTCGATGAAGGTGAGCGCTGGATGACCATCATCCGGAATGATCTGGTTACAGTCGCTAACTTTTCCGAGGTACCGAGGCGAATTCCATCCGATGTAAAGTCGGCGCTGCTTGCGTCTACAGGCGAGACACAGATCTGCAATGGTCACGTACATCTCGGACCGTTCGGATTTGCTGTCTGTAGCCGAACATGAGCGAAACACCACCGGACCCAAGACAGACCGACGCCTGGGGCATCGACCGTTACTACCAGGACGCGTACGGCGACTGGAAACAGATACCAGAAGAAACGCGCATGGCAGTGATGGCGGCAATGGAGGCCGAACCGGACGCTCCGGCGCCAGATGGGGAGGCTCCGGTTCTGTTTCTGCGTCCCGGCCGGCCTGCGTGTCTGATCGGCGCCGGAACGCTCCTGCTGGAAAGCGGTGAGGAGATGGACGTCAAGGGGACGCTGCCATCGAATCTACCATTCGGGTATCACATTCTTCGGGAGGCTGACAGCGGAGTTCCGCTCCGCATCATTGTGAGTCCGGAGCGTTGCTATTTGCCGGAAGCCCTGCACGTGTGGGGCTGGTCTCTGCAGTTGTACGCAATGCACTCACGACGCAGTCAGGGCATCGGTGACCTGGCGGACCTTCGTCGTTTTGCAAAGTGGTCTGCGGAGGAACTTGGTGCGGGCGTGCTGATGATTAATCCGCTTCACGCCGCTGCGCCAACCGTGCCTCAGCAGGCAAGCCCTTATTTTCCGAGTAGCAGACGTTATCGAAATCCCCTGTACATCGCCGTCGATGAAGTGGAGGGTGCCGGCGAGGTTTCCGTCCCGCGAACACGACGGCTGATCGATCGCGATGCCGTGTTCGTGGCGAAAATGGCTGCGCTCGAGCAGGCATGGAAAGCGGGAGCTTGCAGAGGAGAAGCATTCGACGAGTATTTGCAGCGCGAGGGTCGCGATCTCGAGCGGTTTGCAACGTACTGCGCGCTTGCCGAGAAGTTTGGGGGCGGTTGGCAGGGTTGGCCCGGGAAGTACCACAATCCGGGTTCCGAACCGGTTCGACACTTTCTTGCGGAGAATATCGATCGCGTTCGTTTCCATTGCTGGCTTCAGTGGCTGCTTGACCTTCAGCTCGCAAAAGCATCTTACGCGCTGGCCCTGATGCAGGATCTGCCGATCGGCGTGGATCCGGGAGGTGCAGATGCCTGGATGTACCAGGACATCTTCGCGAAAGGTGTTTCCGTGGGTGCTCCCCCGGACAAATTCAACACGCAGGGACAAGACTGGGGACTTCCGCCATTCGTTCCGTGGAAGCTTAGGGCGGCGGGCTACGAGCCATTCATTCAAACCATTCGAGCGACTCTGCGTCATGCCGGCGGTCTGCGAGTGGATCACGTGCTGGGCCTCTTCCGCCTGTTTTGGGTCCCGCAGGGACTTGGGCCGGCAAAGGGAGCGTACGTTCGATATAACGCTGATGAAATGCTGGCGATTATCGCGCTCGAGAGCCACCGGGCGCAGGCGTTCGTCGCTGGCGAGGATCTCGGTACCGTTGAACCCGGCGTCAGCGAGAAATTGCAGCGAAACGGAATCCTGTCATACCGCGTGTTCTGGTTTGAGAAGGAACCGCCTGCTACGTATCCTGAGATGGCACTCGCGTCGATTTCAACGCACGATTTGCCGACAATCGCCGGCATGTGGTCCGGTTCGGATCTGGAACTGCAGCGTAAGCTCGGATTAAAGCCAAACGAAGCGGAGACCCGTGCGAGCAGAGCCCAGATTACGACGATGACAGGGCTGAAAGATGGCGCGCCCACTCAGGACGTGATTGTGAAAGTTCACGAACTGCTGGCGCAAGCTCCATCGCGGATAATTACCGCACAGATCGACGATGCGCTGGCCGTGGAAGAACGACCTAACATGCCGGCGACCATGGCCGACAAGCATCCGAATTGGTCTATTTCGCTGCCAAAGCCGATCGAGGAGATCGAGAAGGATTCGCTCGTTCGGCGAGTAGCCTCGGTACTGCTCCGGTCGCGGTAGCGTTAATCACCAAGGCAATACCGAAACGCGTTTTCAGCGATTCCTTCCAGTTCGCGTTGAGTGAAACCGAAAACCTCAGCTGCGAGTTGAAACTCCCGCGAGAGAGTCGTATCGAACAGAGCGGGATCATCGGTATTGAGTGTGATCGGCACTCCGGCGTCATAGAGCTTTCTTACTGGATGCTCTTCCATACTCCGAATCGCACCCGTTCGCACGTTACTGGACAAGCAAATCTCAAGTGGGATTTGACGTTCCCGAAGATATTCGACGAGTTCAGGATCCTCTATGGCGCGAAATCCATGTCCAATTCGCCGCGCGCCCATGTTAACGCACGCCCACACCGAATCAGGCCCATCGGTCTCTCCCGCGTGCGGCAGCACGGCGAGACCGTTATCGATTGTGTACTCGAAGAGCTCTTTGAACCAGCCTGCGGGGCCACGAACCTCGTCGCCACCAATACCGAAGCCTACGACACCACGATCGCTGAACTCAACAGCGAGTTCCGCAACGCGCTTTGCGGGCTCGGCACCGAACTGGCGCACAGCATCGAAATTCCAGCGGACGTCCACTGGCGATTCCGCAGCGGCGGCTGAGACCGCATCGAAGATTTGATAGAACGGCTGTTCTTTCCAGAGAATGACACCGACAGACAAATTGATTTCGGCGTAGGAGACATTTTCCCGCACGAGTTCTTCGAGCAGGCAGCGAGTGATAAACCCATAGTGCTCCGGCGTCTGCAATTGCCGGTTGACCCAGACATAGCTTCGAATAAAACCCGCAAAGTCGGTGTGCTGGTAGTTTCGGCGGACCTCGTCAACACTGAGCGAGGGATTCAGTTGCAGCAGAGTCTCAGTTCGAACGGAGCCTTCCAAATGCACATGAAGCTCAGCCTTAGAAAGTTCCGTATAGAAGTCGCTCATCGCCAGTTGCCATAATAGCGGCGATGGCTGTTGAAGCGCTTGAGGCTCTGCATGAAGTTGAAGCGGTTGTTGGTGGATATCACGGTGATGCATTTCGTATTCTTGGCCCTCATCGGCTGACGGATTCCGACAATGGTGACGAACGCTGGGCAGTTCGTGCATTTCTGCCTCAGGCGGCATCTGCGGAACTCGTTATCGAATCGTCTCTGTTCCCGATGGACAAACGCCACACGCACGGGCTGTTCGTGGCCGACATTCCCTTTGAGCCTCGTGATTACAAGATCCGGCTCCACCTCTGGAACGGCACCATCGAAGACATCGAGGACCCCTATCGCTTTACGCCAGTACTGAGCGACTTCGATCTCCACCTGTTCGGCGAAGGTACAAATTACGAAACTTATAACGCGATGGGAGCGCATGTAACCGAATGCCTCGGAGTTCGCGGTGTGAGCTTTGCTGTCTGGGCACCCTCTGCGGAGGTGGTTTGCTTAGTCGGAGATTTCAACCACTGGGACACCCGGCGCCATCCTATGCGATTACGCAACGGCGGCGTCTGGGAATTCTTCATGCCCGGTGTGGGTGAAGGTACGCCGTACAAATTTTTCGTGCGATCACGATACCACGGCTATCGTCAGCTGAAGGCCGATCCTTATGGGTTTGCGATGGAGGTGCCTCCGAAATCAGCCTCGATTGTCACTGATCTCGATTCGTACCAATGGGGCGACGACGAGTGGATGACACGACGCGGCGAGCAAAGTGCGCTCAAGCAGCCGGTTTCGATTTATGAAGTGCATATCGAGTCCTGGATGCGAAAGCCCACAGGCGAGAGTCTTTCGTATCGGGAATTAGCGCATACGCTGGTCGACTACGTCAGGGAACTGGGATTCACGCACATCGAACTGTTGCCCATCATGGAGCATCCCTTTTCAGGTTCATGGGGCTACCAGGTGATCGGGTACTACGCTCCGACATCGCGGTTCGGTACACCGCAGGATTTCATGTATTTCATTGATCACTGCCATCGGAGCGGTATCGGCGTGATCGTGGACTGGGTACCGGCTCACTTCCCGAAGGACGCACACGGTCTTGCGTACTTCGATGGCACCGCGCTTTACGAACATGCAGACCCTCGTCTGGGTGAGCACAGAGACTGGGGCACCCTGATCTTCAATTTCGGCCGGAACGAGGTTCGGTCATTTCTGATCTCGAATGCCATGTTCTGGCTTCGCAAGTATCATATTGACGGACTCCGGGTCGATGCAGTAGCCTCCATGCTCTATCTGGACTATTCCCGCAAGGCCGGCGACTGGGTCCCCAACATATATGGTGGGAACGAGAACCTGGAAGCAATATCATTTCTGCGCCGCTTCAACGAACTGGCACACACCGTACCTGGCGCCATAACGATTGCCGAAGAATCCACTGCCTTCCCGGGCGTTTCCAAGCCCACTTACCTGAACGGTCTTGGTTTCACCATGAAATGGAATATGGGCTGGATGCATGACATGCTGGCCTACTTCCAAAACGAACCGATATACCGCAAGTACCACCAGGGTCAGATCACTTTCAGTCTGCTTTACGCCTTCAACGAAAACTTCGTGCTTCCGATTTCGCACGACGAGGTCGTTTACGGCAAGGGCTCGCTGCTTGGAAAAATGCCAGGCGATGAGTGGCAGCGTTTTGCGAACGCTCGAGCTTTCCTGAGCTATATGTGGGGACATCCCGGAAAGAAGCTGCTCTTTATGGGCGCGGAAATCGGAACGCCATGGGAATGGAACCACGACATGCAGGTTCCCTGGGACCTGCTCCAATATGACTATCACCGCAAGCTGCAGGCGATGGTCCGCGAACTGAACCGTCTCTATCAAACGCTTCCGGCCCTCTACGAAGTCGATTACCACTACTCGGGATTTGACTGGGTTGATTTCCACGACGCTGAAAGCTCGATCATCTCTTTCGTGCGCCGTCCTGCCGACGGGAAAAACTTCGTATTGTTTTGCTGCAATTTCACTCCTGTACCGCGGACAGGATACCGGTTCGGCGTGGAGGAACCCGGTTTCTACGAGGAGATCTTCAATTCGGATTCAGACGCATTCGGGGGCACGAACATGGGAAACAGCGGACTCGTCACCTCGAATCCGGAGCCGCAGCATAATCGCCCGCACAGCATCTCCGTAACACTTCCGCCGCTCGCAGTTGTCGCCTTCCGGCATCGCGATTGAACAGACCTGCTGCATGCTAAATTCGTAACGCAATGCACGATCGCACGCTCTTTTCCGTGCTGGAAACTACAGCTGCAGCTCACGGCTCGAGCCCTGCGATGTACCAGCCGTTGCCGGGCGCGGGGAGCAAAGGTGCCCCGAAGTATCAAATGTGGACCTGGGCCGAGTATCGCGACGCGGCACGTGAGGTTGCAACGGGCTTACGTTCACTCGGGATCGGACGCGGCGACATAGTCGCCCTGCATTCTGAAACCCGAGCCGAGTTTTATGTCGCCGATCTCGGAATTATGGCGAATGGATCGATCGCGGCGGCGTTGTACACAAGCCTGCCTCCTTCTGATCACACCGCAACAGTTGCGAAGGCAGAACCCAGGGCACTCGTGGTCGAGGATGTCAGGACCATGCGCTCACTTCGGGAGGCCGGAGTTGGCGTCCCTGGAATGCGGTGGATCGTATTGTCCGGACCCGCGGAGACCAGTACCGACGTTCTGACGCTTGAAACTTTGCGCCAAACTGGACGGGAAGCCCTCCGTAACGACCCGAGTCTGTTTGCGAAACTTCACGAGGAAGTCAGGGAAACCGATTACGCAATCCTGTACATGACGTCGGGTGCGACAGGCACACCGAAGATGGGCCTCGTCACGCACAAGGCGGTAGTCTCAAACCTCGACATGGGACCCTCCGTACTTCCGCTGGGTCCTTCAGATTCGACTCTGGTGTTTCTGCCTTCTGCTCACATTGCGCAGCGAGTTGTTATCGAGTTGCTCCCGATTCGTACCGCGACACCTGTCTACTTCTCGGAGGGACTCTCGCGCATGCCGAATGAGCTTAAGCACGTTCGGCCGACCTTTCTGCTCGCACCCCCTCGCGTATGGGAGCGGATCTATGCCAGTATCTCGACTGAGGTCCGCAAAAAGCCCGGTTACGCACAGAAAATTTTCTTCCTGGCTCTCGGGCTCGGGATGCGAGCCGCGAGATACAGGAATGAGGGGAAAGCGATTCCTGCATGGATTGCAGGCTCGCTCAGGATTGCGGACAAAGTCGCATTCTCACAAATCCGATCCCGACTTGGCGGCCGACTCAGGATCGCGGCGTCGGGAGCCGCGCCTCTTGGTCGGGAATTGGCCCAGTTCTATGAAGCTGTCGCGCTCCCGCTGATCGAAGGCTATGGTTTGACCGAGGGCGGAGTTGCAACGCTCAATCCGCTCGACGCTCCACGGGCCGGCAGCATCGGCAAACCCCTCCCGGGAGTCGAGCTGAAACTCGGCGAGATGAACGAGCTTTTAATCAGGAGTCCCAGCCTCTTTTCGGGCTACTACGACGATCCTGAGGCAACCGCTGCTGTACTTCGTGATGGCTGGCTCCATACTGGCGATATCGCGGAGATCGATGAAGGGGGGTACGTCTTTATCACTGGCCGGAAAAAGGAACTGATTGTTTCGTCCAACGGCAAGAAGATCTATCCTGCACGAATCGAAAGCCTTTTCAAAGTCGAGCCGCTAGTGAACCAGGTACTGCTCGTGGGTGATCGACAGCCGTATGTGACAGCACTTCTGACCGTCAACGCGGGTGCCGCCGAGTCGCTGGCAGGACTGGAAGCCCTCAGGGGTAGCTGATCATGAAGAGGTGATCAAGGCCGAGCCTCTGGTCGCCGCTGTGGATCAAATTGTTCGTCGTGTAAACAGCCAGCTCGCACCCTTTGAGCAGATCCGGAAGTTCCGAATCCTCGCACGAGACTTTTCCATCGAGCGTGGAGAGTTGACGCCGACCATGAAAGTCAGGCGGCAGCAGGTGCTCGAAAACTATAAGGGGCTCGTTCAGGAGTTGTATCCGGGCAAGGAAGACGCAGTGTAAACAGGCCGCTCAAGCCGGATCAGACCGCTCGACAACTATCCTCCGCCTGTCATCGACGCCCGAAAGTGCGACTGTGAAGCTGGCATTCGGAAGCGCCTCGAGCGAATCGTTCCCCCCACTCAACCAGCAGAATTCCGCCGTGATCATACAGAAGCTCTTCCACGCCGAGAGTCGCCAGTTCGGCCGGTTTCTCGAGCCGGTACAAGTCCATGTGAAAAACAGCTGCTCCGTAATCGTGAACCAAAGTAAAAGTCGGACTGGTGATCTCCTCTGGTGGCAGACCCGCCAGTGCACCGACAATGCCTTTCGTGAACGTGGTCTTACCGGCGCCAAGATCTCCAACGAGCAGCACAAGGGACGGCCGCGTGATCAAGGCTGCAAAATCCCTGCCTGCCTCGATGGTCTCTTCTTCAGAGGTCGTCAGATACGTTTTGGCAATCACGAATAGCCCTGGGGAGATATCGGAGCAGATCAGTCGCGATAAGGCTTTGCTCGGTCGAGCTCCGCGCGCCGATCTCGCCTGCTCGGCCATGCAGCCAAACGGCGGCAACGACGGGTGCGTCCGCCGCACTATGATGTTGCGCGATCAGACCAGCGATCAAACCCGTAAGAATGTCGCCCGTCCCGCCTGTCGACATCGACGGACTGCCGGTCGGGTTGATCCAGGTTCGACCGCCTGGAATTGCGATCACGGTTCGGGAACCTTTCAGCACAACTGTGCATCCATGCTCATCGGCGAATTCGCGAGCAATGCCAAGCCGGTCCGCCTGAACCTCGGGAATCGATTTCCCCGCCAGCCGGGCCATTTCGCCGGGGTGCGGTGTGATCACAACTGTTCCGGAAGCTTTCCAGGATTTTCCGGCGATGACGTTCAGACCATCGGCGTCAATCACGAGTGGCTTTCGGCCGTGGGCGATTGCGCCCAATACCATCTCAGTGATTTGGGCAGAAATCCCCAATCCAGGGCCGATCGCAATGACAGAGTACTTGTCCATGAGCGATTGCAACTCGGCAGCGGAAGAAGGTAACGACGCCGTCATCAATTCCAGCGTTCCAGGGCGCTTCGCTGAAGAAGCCACGGTAACTAGTCCGGCACCTGCTTTCAAAGCCGCCAGGCCGGCCATTTCCGCAGCACCGGATTTCCCTTCTGCTCCGCCCACAACCAGCACATGACCGTAAGTGCCCTTGTTACTGTCGGGATTGCGAGGCCGGAATAGCGGAGCGATGTCGCTCGCCTCAGGAACAAATGCTGACGCCAGATCGTCAAGAACGCTGTCGGGTGTCCCGACACGTCGGACCAGGAGTTCGCCGGTGTGATTGCAATTCGGCGCGAGAACGTGACAGAGCTTCGGCCCTGTAAAGGTAACGGTTGCGTCCGCACGCGCAACGTCGCCGTCGCTGGTTCCGGAATCGCTGTTCATTCCTGAGGGGACATCGACAGCAACAACAGACGCCAAAGGGAAACCAGAGTTGATCTGCCGTATGACATTCAGGGCATCACCTCGTGCGGGCCCCGTCAAACCCGTACCCAGGACGGCGTCAATGACCAAAGTTGCCGAGTGCATCTCCGGCGTAACCGTATTCTTAACGGGACACCCGGTCGCCTCCAGCATCTTTCGCGGCGCAGTAATCTGCTGCTCACCCGCAGCAATGACGTCCAGCGAGGCGGGTCGATAGCGCGTCCACAACTGTCGTGCGATCACATATCCATCGCCGCCGTTGTTGCCCTTGCCGCAAAAAATGACAATGCGTTGCTCCGATAATGGAGCGAAACGGGCCGTGACAAATTCGACAACACGATGGCCGGCGTTTTCCATCAGAACGGCCTCCGGAAAGCCAAGCTCGACGGTCTGTCGATCCGCCTCGCGCATCTGTGCGGCCGTTAAAACTCTCAGCATCCCAGTTCCACGAGTTGCTCCAGACGGCGGAGTTGCTCCGTAGCACCCATAGCGATCAGGTAATCGCCACCGTTTAGAACGGCGGATGCATCTGGATTAAACAGCATCTGACCGTCTTGCCGGCGAATACCGAGAACGATCACCCCCACGTCGCGTCTAATCTGCAACTCGCCCAGTGTACGTGCGACACAGCGGCTGTCGTCACTCACTCTCACCTGCTCGATACCCACATCTGTCAGGCCGATGGTCGCGAAATCGAGGAACTGAACTACGTGCGGCCGCAGAATCGCCTGGGCGAGCCGTGCTCCGGTGATCGCGTACGGCGCGAGGACGGTGTCTGCACCAGCACGCCGCATCTTGCTTTCCGCTTCTTCCTCAAGCACGCGCGCGGAGATTTGGAGTTTTGGGTTAAGCGTCTTTGCCGACAGCACCAGAAACAGATTATCGGCATCCGTTGCCAGCGCGGAGATCAGGCCTTTGGCCCGGTCGATACCAACTTGTCGAAGGTTGATGTCGAGAGTTGCATCGCCAAGAGCTCCAAGAATACCGGAGCGCATCGCCTGCTCTACTTTGGCTTCGTTTCGTTCCAGGACGATCACGGCTGAACCCTCTCGATGGAATTCGTGAGCAGCGTTTCGCCCCACGCGACCATAGCCGCAAACAATGTAGTGGTTCCTTGAGATTGTCAATCATTCGTTTAGCGCGCCGGTTTGCGAAATATTTGTTGAACTCGAGCTCAAAAACCGTTTGAGTGATGATTCCGATAGCCAGAAACAGCGTGCTGGCGCCCACGAGCATAAAAAATGAGTTGAAGATGCGTCCAGCAGGCGAGAGCGGGTGAACCTCACTGTACCCGACGGTTGTGATCGTCATCAGAGACATGTAAACAGCTTCGAGAACCGTGTAGTGCTCGATCAGGATGTAGCCTGTGGAGCCGATGCTGGCTGCAATGATGATTACCCCTGCTACAAGCAGGAGCCTGCGGAAGAGAATTCTCACCTCAGCGTCTCCGCAGCACGAGTAAAGTCATATCGTCCTGAAGTTCGTCCGTGCCCGTCCACTCGCGGACCGAAGTCATTACAGAGTCGACAATTTGACTGTCCGGGAGGTGTGCGTTTCTGAGAACTAATTCCGTCAGCCGTTCCTCGCCGAACATCTCGCCATACGGGTTCTCAGGCTCGGAGATACCGTCTGTAAAGAATATGACAAGATCGTCACGTTCAAGGCGGAGCTGGTTTTCCGCGTAGCTGGCAAACGGAAATGCGCCGACAACCATTCCATTCACTTCGAGCCGCTCTGCAGTGCCGTTCCGGATCAGGATGGGTGGCAAATGCCCGGCATTGGTGTACGTCAGCGTGCTGGTGTCGGCATCGTAAACGCCGAGGTAAAACGTCGCATACTTCTCCGGAGCGGTATCGGCAAAAAGTTGTTTGTTCAGCCGATCGACAAGCAGCGACGTTGACATTCCTCCATTCTTGCTGTCGATACACGCCCGAAGCTGCGATCGAAACGAGGACTGAACAGTGGCCATCAGCAAAGCAGCCGAAATTCCCTTGCCCGCGACGTCACCGATCGCGATTGCCACCGATTGCTCGCTCAGTTGCTGATAGTCGTAGTAGTCGCCCGACACCATCCTCGCCGGATTGCAAACCGCCGTTAGAACCAGGCTCTGAACCTCGGGAAGCTTTCGTGGGTACAGCTGATTTTGCACTTCGCGGGCAATTTCCAACTCGGCGTGAAGACGCTCGCGTTCCTTCTCGACCAGCAGCAGACGCTGCATGTTCGCCGTCATCTCGTTGAACGAAACGGCGAGTTCTCCCAGCTGGTCCTTGCCATGGATCGGTATTCGATGGCCGAAATCACTATTTCGGACGTGAACCGTGCCCTGATACAGGTCATGTACCGCAGCAGTAATTGTTCGTGTCAACGAAACACCAATCACAAGAGCCGCTATCTCAGCAATCAGGAAAAGTATTGCGACGGTTACAAATATGACAGCGATTAACTCCCCGCTGATGTCAACGACTTGCGTAAACAGTTCACGCAACAGAGCGGATGGGCGCGTTTTCACTTGCAGCCACACTCGGGTCTGTTCATCAGGCGAGTTCTGCACATTCACGGGGATCGGGATACTCCAGCCAATACCGAAATCGGCGAAGTTCACTTTCGGGGGAAGACGGTTACGAGACGGACCGGCGTCGGCTAACGAGGGATGCAGAACCGGTTGATAGTTCTCCAGCGCTGTGACGGTACTTTCACACACGTCGGGTGCGAGCATCCCCAGATATTCGCGAGTAACAGGCACCAGCGCTGTGACACGCCTGCGTCCGTTTGTGACGTAAGCCCATGCGTAGAGCTGGCCATTACTCAGAACGAGTCCGTTGCCAGGTCTCCAGCCATCGGCGAGCACGGGCGATTCTTCATTTCGCGGCCAGGAAAATACTGTGGCTGATGCATCCTGCACGCGAATGTAAAGACCAGGGTTAACCGCGGCTAGTTGTGGAGCAGTGAAACCGGCCCAGGCTGAAGGGTCCACGTCGGCATTCGTCAGCGGCTCGATCGTGTTTCGGATAGTCGATGCCCGTCTGTCAAGTCCGGAGGTGAGCATGTAAATTGTGAGCTGACCGCCCACAAGATCGATGCCGAGCACGATCAGAAGCGTGATCAGGACCACGGGTACGAGTGCAATAAAAATGTAAGAGACGATCAGCCGGTTGCGAAGGCGCCAAAGCAGCCGAAGCACGAGGCGCCGCGCCAGGCGAACGAAAGCCCAACTACCAAGGACTACCGCCGCAGCCTTCAGCAGTAACTGCAACGCGGTTAAACCGGGAATATATGTGGAAGCGATGTAGGCGAGCAGGAGAACGGCAAACGCACGCTCAACCCACCCGATCGCCAATTTCATCGCGCGTATTTAGTGTACCAGGTAAAGAAGTGTTAAGACCGGTAACCTAAGTTATGTCACTTCTGTCATTGCTGTAGTTGGACTGTTCCGTCGGCGCGAACCTGAAATGACTGGCAAACCGGTTGCAAAGCTGTTGCACGTGAGAACGGAACCCAGAAGTACAAAAGGGATGGGGTTCCGGATCGTGTCAGTCCTTCTGGTTGCATCGCTCCCTATCCTGGCAGGCGATGGCGACGTAGAGGCGGCTCACGCTTCCGACAATCAGCGCATTATGGGCGTGATTCCGAACTACCAGACTGTTTCTGATCCAACTCTGGCCTATAGCCCGATCTCCACCAAAGAGAAGTTCAATCTATTTCTGAAATCTACAGTAGATCCGTTCGTCATCGGCGATATCGTCGTTGGCGCCTCTCTTTCGCAAATGCGGGGTGGTACTCCTGACTACGGCACTGGCAAAGGAGCGTTCGCCGCGCGATTCGGTGCTGCGATGGGTGATATGACCTCACAAAACCTGATCTCCGGAGCTGTGCTCCCTACCCTCCTTCACGAGGACCCGCGGTATTTCCGAATGGGTCCGAGTCATGGCATTCTTCCCCGTATTGGCTACGCGCTGAGCCGGGTGGCAGTGACACGGAAAGACAACGGAACCGACGGCGTTAACTGGTCGTTTTTGGTTGGAACAGCTGCAGCAGTTAGCCTTTCGAACGCGTGGTACCCGGATGCCAGCCGGGGCATCGGTGTTACGGGAAGCAGAATTGCGGCCGTCACAATCGGCTCCGCCACCGGAAACCTGTTGCCCGAGTTCTGGCCGGACATCCACGATCGCGTTTTGCCGCATGTGCTGCCGTATCTGTTGCCGCACATGAAACGAGCAGCACAAACCACCGCCTCTGCAGCCAATTAAAACAGGGAAGAAACAGGCAGCCCGGCGACTCCTCAGGAGCCGCTGTCCCGATATTCCCGATGAATCGCTTCAATCTGGTGTAAGTGGTTCACATCGTGCCCGGCAATCAGGACAATGTAGTCGGAAGGTGTTTGAGGGCCGCGCTCCGCGTGAACGCCGATTCGACGCAGATCTTGATCCGGTATATTTTCCAGCAGCCGGATAGTGGATTCGCGGATCGTCCGAAAACGATCCAGGGTCTGTTGCCACGTCTCCTTCTCACGCACCCACCCGTTGGCCCAGCGGTCCTGATCGAACGGAGCAAGTCGGGGTTCGTCTTCGAACAAAATCATCCGAACGCGCACCTGAAACATTAGTTCGCAATCTGCGAGGTGCGCCACAATTTGGTGAAGCGACCATTTTCCGGGACGCGGCGGTGTTTCCAACTGCTCAGGTGTCAGACGTTCGCTGAGTTTGGCGATGTGACCCGGCGTCGACCGAATGATGGGAAACGGGTCTTCGTTGCCGACGAATTCCGAATAAGGAATGACCGGTGTGCCCATGAAACGAGGATAGCCCGGTTCAGCCGCCGTTTTCCGACGCGACGCTCTGGCATCGTCACTCAGGTCGTCCAGACTCTAAATGTCCAGCTTCCCGTTTACCTGCATCTCACTCAGATTGAACTTGGCTCTGACGAGCATCGGACCCACTTGCGTGGAGAATATCGCTTCCTTTTGCGATGGCTCGATCGCGACACTCTTCGCAAACCCAAACACCAGAACCATCCCACCACCGTCCCCATTCTCGAAGACGACCTTATCGGGAGTGAGAACCGGACCACCATGAATCTCAAGCCTCGTGGTGTCTTTCAGTCGGGCCGCCATCGCCTCACGACGCGCAGCCATGTCTGGCTGACCACCAGCGACCCCAGCCTGGAAGCGATTGCCCCAGGCACCCTGACCACCACCAGTTCCTCCGCGTCGGCCGCGGTCAAGGCCGGAGACACTGAGTACGTACATCCCGGACAGGTCTTCCGGCCAGGTTCGTTTCCCAGCCTTCCGCATCACAGACGCGCTTTCCCACCGCACCGTGGCTTTGGCAGCCTCCGGCCGACTAACGCCCTGCCCTCCCCCCGCCATCTCACCTTCGCCGACGCCCGCGCCGCCACGACCGCCTCCCATTCCACCAGCACCGCCCATTCCTCCGCCCCCGGGACCTCCCATCCCTCTCCTCCGGGACCTCCCATGCCGTTGGGTCCACCCATAGCTCCGCCGCCGCCCATGGCTCCTCCGCGGCGACCGCCACCACTGCCACCCGCCATCGGCGGCGAACCGGGACCGGAGTTGCTGAACTGAGCGAAAACCTCCTTCGCCCACGGCGATTTCGTGAGGAGTTGATGAAGTTCCTTGTCCGTCCATTCGTCGGCCGGTTTCGTCCAGAAGTTATCTTTGCCGGGGAGTCGCCCCGCTGATGCAGCTATGGCAGATACAAGCAAGCACCTTCGCGAGTATTCCATTTGACGAGTTAGCGTATCAAAGTTCTCGCACAGCGTCTTCCAGTCTCTTCGCGAGCGCGGCGTAATCATCGCCTTCAGGCCGGACAGGGGTGCCAAAACGAACTTCAACCCGTCCCGGGGTTGCCATTCGCGCTCCGGGACGCAGGACGTTATTCATGCCCACCAGCCGGACGGGTACTACGGGGACATTCAGCCGTGAAGCGAGCAACCCTACCCCGGGCTGAAACGGCGCGATCTCGCCGGTCTCGCTGATTTTGCCTTCCGGAAAGATGACAATGCACCACCCCTCACTGATGAGTTCACCGGCGTACCGCAGTGTTTGTTTCGCTCCCACTTCCCGTTGGGGAAACGGAAAGGCATTGAACATCAGTGCCGCCAGATAATAATTCAGCGAGTTTGTGAACCACTCCCGTTTGCTGAACCGTTGTGGATAGAAGTGAGCCCTGAAGAACTCCTTGGACATTGCCGGGGTCAGGCGGTATCGCCACTTCGCTGGAAGAGCGAGCATCAGTGCCGGAACATCCAGGTGACTCTGGTGAGTCGGCGCGAAGATCACAGGTGGCTCGAGTCCCTCGAGATGCTCAGTGCCGACAGGCTTTACCCACACGAAAATGCGCGCAAGCGGCAGGACCCACACCGGAAGATTCAGACGGCGGATCCCACGAGCCCACCAACTGCGACTCCACGTCGGAAAATCTACGGGATCAGCGACCACACCGCCGGAAGGGAGTCCAACCGATGCATTTGGTACAACGGCGTTGACGGTGACCAGACGCTCAAGATCCGCGACAGACTTGGCGTTTGCGAAACCTGCTTCATCAATGCTGACGTTGAATTGTCGTTCGAGCGCAAGCATTAATTCGACACGCTCCAGAGAACTGAGACCCAGCTCTTCGATCGTCGTGTTCTGACCGATGGCGCGGTTTCCTATAAATCCGCTCAACACGGACATCATGTCTCCGGAACCGGCTGTGCCCGTGGCCTTACGCTCCCCGGACTCAACAAAGCGCAGGAGTTCACGCCGCTTAAGTTTGCGCGTACCCTCGGTTCGAGGTAATTCCCCGCCCGGCCAGATGGATGTCCCACGAATACGCTGATGATCTTCAAGTTTCGCGTTCGCTGCGCGCACCACCGCATCCGGTTCAGTACCAGGCTCAAGCACGAGGACAGCATGAACACGGTCAGTGCCGACTGCTGCCGAATCTTTTACGCCCGGGATCCCGTTCAGTACGCGTTCGATGTCCTCGGGGAATACGTTAAGACCTTCCGGCGTAACGATCATTTCCTTCTTACGTCCCAGGATGGAGAGGTTCCCATTCTCGTCGACCGAGCCTACGTCGCCTGTGTGGAACCACCCGTCCGCAAACGCGCCCGCGGAATCCGCATCGGCATTCAGATATCCGGTGGTGACGTTCTCACCCCGGACCAGGATCTCCCCGTCGGCAGCTATTTTGACTTGAACGCCATGGATAGGCTTTCCGACGGTTCCTTTCCGTGTATGAAACGGGTGGTTCAGGGTGACGATCGGAGCTGTCTCAGTGAGTCCATAGCCCTGAATCACCACAAAACCCATTCGTGACCACCACTCTTCGAGTGTCGGGTCGAGAGGTGCCGCCCCGACAATCAGGCTCCAGAACTTGAACCCGAGAAGCTTGTGAACGCGACGGTACTGCCACCAGCGCTGCCACCACTTCGTCCCAGGTTTCGGTGCCTCATCCGCCTCCGGGACAACACTGCGAACGTAATCCTTCAGGACCTCGAGAATTTTCGGAACGCAGACGAGGACCGAGATTCGGCGGCTATGGATCTGGTTAACGATCTCACGCGGGTTATAACCAGCCATGAATTCGACTTCCCCTGGCAACATCGGTGGGATAAATGTTCCCATTGCCTGCCCAAACATATGGCTAAGCGGAAGAAGATTGAGAAACCGAATCGGCGCGAAAGGTCTCTGGTAACGGCGATACATCAGAACCTCACGTTCGACCGGAACAATGTTGGCGAGAATATTTCGATGCTGGAGGATTACGCCCTTCGGCTCTGCAGTAGCGCCGGAAGTAAACAGAATCTCCGCGACAGAATCGCGACTGACAGTGGAGGCCTGCGGATCACGATCCGGACCACGCCACTCAACCGAAGAAAGCGGCCAGAGGGCGACGTCCATGCCGGGCGGCTCTGCAGTCTCATCACCCAGAAGAAGCAACCTGGCCTTGGAAATCTCCTGCACGCGGACGAGTAAGTCGGACGATGCACGGTAGTCCAGCGGAACGACAACCACGCCCCGAAGCAGGCAGCCCCAAAGGGCGACGATCCACTCCGGGCGATTTTCGCCCCAGAACAGCACACGGTCACCCGGGACGAGCCCAGCCTCAGCGAGCCGCTCGCAGAACCGCCGCGCTGCACTCGCCACGTCTTTGTACGTGTGGCTTCGGGTGCGATAGCCGTCGAAATATACGAGGAATTCGTCCGGGTGGGCCGCAAAGCTTTCGAAAAAGTCGAGAAGCGTCTCGCGGCGCATATTTTTCTACAGTGTAGCGGTGCTGATCCGGAGCGCCCGCTGTGTATAGTAGAGGCGGAGGCGAGCCGAGTCGCTTGCGCAACTTGAAGGGAAAAGTCGTCCTCATAACCGGAGCGGGACGAGGCATCGGGAAACGGCTGGCGCTGGGTTTCGCAGCCGCCGGAGCGCGCGTTGCTCTTCTCGCCCGCAGTAAACCCGAACTGGATCTCGCCAATCTGGAAATCGAGCACGCCGGTGGATCCGCTCTCCGCCTTCGGGCTGACGTGCGTGATTACGAACAACTTGCAGCTGCTGTCGATCGACTCAAGAACCATTTCGGCAGACTCGATGTCCTGATCTGTTCTGCGGCGATTCAGGGTCCGATCGGACGTTTCGATGAGTGCTCACAAGAAGCTTGGTTTGACACATTGAATACGAATCTGCTCGGCGCTGCTAACTCGGTCCGGGCCGTCCTGCCGCTGATGCAGGGTCGTCGTTCCGGAAAAATCATGTTTCTCGGAGGAAGAGGGACAGCAGATCCTCGTCCGAACTTTTCCGCCTACGCTTGTTCTAAGGCCGCACTCGTCCGTCTTGCCGAAACGCTTGCGGAAGAACTGAGAGAGTCGAATATTCAGGTGAACGTCATGTCGCCGGGCGGCGCGTACACCCACATGACCGATGAAGTATTGGCGGCTGCGGATCGAATACCGGCAAAGGAATATGATCGAGCGGTTCAGCTGCGGCTCACCGGGGGTATGCCCGCCGAAAAGCAGATCGAACTCGCTTTATTCCTCGCATCCGAGGACTCCAACCATATCAGCGGGAAGCTTATACACGTGAACGACGATTGGCGGCGTCTGGAACACGCTTCGATCGGGCCTGAAGTTTACACCGTGCGCAGAATTCAGAAAGCCTGAACATCGCAGGCATGTTACGGTAGGATTTCGATGTCCCTTCAGGTCTTCCTATATGGCAAGATCCCCGGTGCGGATGAGTTCCTCCGAAACGCGGATGACGACTTCGACGCCCGGGCCCAATGGGTCACGCTGCTGAGCGAAGTTCTCCCCCGAGCGTTGCTGGCCGAGCTTGGTCTGTCCAGAATGCTGCTTGGTTCAAGCGGAGGTGACCAGTTTCTGGTCGTATTGCCACAGGAGTTCCGCGAACGCGCAGCGTTGTTCTGCGACAAGGCTGGTGCAGCGGTCTCTGCGTACACGTCAGGTGCGATGCGCGTTGTCTACTCGTTCACTGAGAATCTGGGTGACTGGAGTGACATTCGGAAGCGGCTGCTGATCGAACTTGGCGAACAGAGCGCACACCCACTCGCACGCACACCCGATTCGTTATCCACAACAGTCGTCAAACCACAGCCGCGCACGGAAAATCTTCAGCGCGGCAATTCAATTAAGTTGTCAGATCTGCTGCCCGGATTCGAAGACCGAGAATCGTGGGCGCTTGGAGACGACATCCCCTTCGCGGATCATGCGGCGCTGAACGATGAAGGGAATGAACCGGCATCGCCCGATGCACTCGCGACGCGAGCCGATGGTCGCTGGATCTGGGGCGTGCTTCGCGGCGACGTGGACGCTTTCACGGATCGGCTTCGTCGAGCCAATTCAGTAGAAGAGCATATTCAGCTTTCGACAATGTACAAGCAGTTCATGGTTAGCGAACTGCAGATGCGTTGCTCTCTGCCGGAGTTCTGGCGCAGCGTTCGCATCCTGTACGCGTCAGGCCAGTCCTTTGCTGTCATCGGTGCATGGGACGCCCTTATCGGACTTGCTCGCGAAATGCAGCGGATATTTTCGATGTTCGTCGATTCCAACCTCCGCGACCTGGCCGGCACCGAGGGCAAGACCATCTCGATGGCGATTGCTCTTGCTCCGGACGAATCGGAGTCAGTAGCCGGCGTCTACGCGGACGCTGGGGAACGACTCGAACTCGCAAAGGCTGCTGGCCGGGATTCGGTCTGGGTTCTTGGCCGGACTCTCGACTGGAAGCAGTTGGCCGACGCGGCTGAGTCTCGCACCACGATGGTCCGCCTGATTCGGGACTTTGGCGCGCCGCGAAATTTCCTTGAAGAGCTTGGAGCGTTCTATCGCGCGAGTACTTCCGATACAATCGTGACGCCGGGCGCGCGGCGGACCAACACGCGCGTCGAAAAGCCATGGCGCTTTTACCGCAGGCTTAACGCGGTGCTCGCACCATCGGGGCGGAGCAGGGATTACCAGCGGTTAAGATCGGATCTGATCGGCGATTTTACAGGTCGAAGAGCATCGAACATCCAGCTGCGTCCGCAGGGCCGGGTTGCATTGGAATGGGCACGGCTCGAGACCGGCTCTATCTGAGCCGCAGGCGCGAGGGAAAGAATGGCAGACACGGAAGAACAGCAGCAACAGCCGCAGGAAAACACAGAGCAGACACCACCGCGTAGTGATGAAGCGCCGGCGCAACAGCAAGCTAAGCTGGGGGGCGGTGGCGGTCGTGGCGATCGCGGAACTGGGGACCGCGGAGGCAACCGAGGTCAGCAGCGGCCTCCGGGTGGTGGTCCGCCCCGCACGGACCGCGGCGAGCAGCGTGGGGGTGGTGACCGTGATCGGGATCAGCGTCCCGGTGGAGGCGATCGCGGCGGCCGCCCGGGTCGCGACCGGTTCGATGGTCCTCCTGAAATCGAGCTTGAGAAGCTGATGACAGATAGCCTGTATCTTGATAATCAGGCGCACGCCGTAGTTGCGCGGATGCGTGACATGGACTCAGGCACCCGGAGTCAGCTGCGACGATTCTACAGTGCGGTGAGACGCGCGGTCCGAACGCCTGACACCGAGAAGCAGCACGAATTTGTCATGCTCCGGGCACGGCTCGCGTACACAATTGCACGCCATCAGTTGCGCAGCCTTGACCCTCTGGAGAAGTTGCTCCTGCAGGTCACCCGCAGAAACGATAATCGCGGCTACGAGCGATTTCGCGATCTGTTTGAAGCCATCGTGGCTTATAACGAATAAGTCTGCGTCGAAAGAGAGAACGAACACGGCGATGAGTTCGCATACAGCGAATACCGAACTGAAGTTGATTGGAAAGCTGATCCTCGAGGGAGATTTGACGTGCGAGACGGGTCTCCACATCGGCGCCGGCAAAGGCTCACTCGAGATTGGCGGGGCAGATAATCCGGTAGTTAAGGACGCGTTCGGGCGTCCCTACATTCCGGGTAGTTCGTTACGGGGAAAGCTTCGGTCACTGCTCGAAAATGCCACCGGACTGACAACACCGAATGAGCTGGTCTACGTTTCGCGCAGAAAGGGCCAGGAAGTTCGGATCCATCAGAGTGATCGTCCGGATGATGAGATTTGCATCCTCTTCGGACGCAATCCGGGACGCGTGGATCGTGTGCAGGGAGAAGCTATGGAGGCGCGATCGGCGACGCCGTCGCGTCTGACGGTGTACGATGCCCCGCTCGAGATGGACAGCATCACACAGCAGATGCGTGAAAATCTCGATGACGAGATAACAGAGGTCAAGAGCGAAAACGCGGTTGACCGGATTACGTCACAGGCAAATCCTCGCACGCTGGAGCGCGTTCCCTCGGGCGCCCGGTTTCGTTTTCGGATGGTCGTCGATATTCTGTGCGACCCCGATAAAGAGCTGGTCCCGCGTGTAGTCGAGGGTCTTCGACTGCTTGAAGACGACGCTCTCGGTGGAGGCGGCTCGCGTGGCAGCGGACGCGTGAAACTCTCCAACCTTCGACTGGCGTGGCGCAGTCGTGAGTTTTACGCACGCGGCGGCGACGAAGCTGAGTTGCTCACCGGAGGTGACCTTTCGGCTTTGCAGGCGCTCGCTTCAGGCGAACTCGCCGGACGGCTGTCCTAAGCGATGCCTGCGGCTCTTTTGGTCCGGTTCCGTCCGGCCGGGCCGTGGCGGCTGGGACCGGACAACGGCGCCAGAGATCGTACGGCTCGGATTCTGCACAGCGACGCGCTCTATTCGGCGCTGACGCTGGCCATGCGCGATCTCGGTTTTGTCGATGAATGGATTGCGGTCACCGCCCAGGGCAATGGTGGTGAGCCAGGTATTCGGCTGAGTTCGTGTTTTCCCTGGACTGGCCGGCTGCTGTTGATCCAGCCGCCGCGGCATTTGTGGCCGCTGAATCAGACCGGCAAGGTTCGCTGGAAGGCAGCCCGGTTCGTACCTGTGAATGTGATACCGGCGCTGATTCGCGGAGAGAGTTTGCCTGAGGACCAGTGGGCCGTGGATCCCGTCAGCGAGTGTTTGCTGCCGGTCACCAAAGGCGGACCACTGCATCCGCCGTTCCGCGTCGTTCATCGCCGGATGGCTCCGATCGATCGCGTCAGCGGTACCAGCGAGTTTGGACAGGACGTGGCATGCCTGCAGTTCGCCCCTGTATCCGGGATGTGGTTTGCCTCCACGTTTGCCTCCGATGAGGTTCGCCACATTTGGTTCAACCGAATTCGCGGAGCCTGCCGGCTCCTGGCTGATACCGGTATTGGCGGAGGAAAGTCACGGGGATGGGGGCGTTCGGAGGAGCCTCGTGTAGAAGCACCAGCAGATTTGGGCCGGATGCTGACCGGGACGGCTTCGACCGATGGGTCAGGAGACAACCAGGAACGGGCATGGTGGTTGTTGTCGCTGTTCAGCCCTTCGGAGCAGGACTCCGTAGACTGGAAGCGTGGCTTCTATAGCGTTTGTGTCCGATCCGGCAGAGTGGTGACTCAGGCCTCAACCGCCGAGATCAAGCCGGGTATGCAGATGGTCACCGAAGGATCTGTTCTGCTCAGTGGCAGTCCATTAGCCGGAGCAGCGCGGAGTATTACGCGTCCGGGACGTGGACCACCCCGTGTATCGCTCCGGTATTGCGCTTGCGATTCCTGTTGCATGGAAGGAGAGTCGCCGGTTGCCGTGGCTGGAACCCGAGACGACCGCCGCACCCGGGAATTCACAGCAAGCAGAAACTCCTGCAGAACCAGAGTCCGAAGCGGACGCCGTTCCGCACCCGGGAGAGTTCGCAACACCAGTTCCGTCCGAACCTGACACCGAAGCATTGGGTTCACCATCGGACATGGTTCCGGATGGAGACAGCGCTACGGAAGCACTGCCGATATCTCCAGACGTTGACGCCGCTCCCGACGCAGAGCCAGCGCAACTCGTGAAAGAGTCTCACGAACAACCCACCCTCGAACCTGAACCGATGACCGAACTGGACAGTGCACCGCGCTCTTCTTCGAACGTGGAGTCAGCAATGCCTGAGCCCGAACAGTTCAGCGAAGGCGCGCCTCCGGCGGAAGCACCGCCGAATACTGAGACCGATCCTGTACCCATTCAGGAGCCGCCTTCAGGCGAACCTCCCGTCCGTGAACCCGAGCCACCGGGCGAGCCCGAACCGCCGGAAGGTCCTGCGCAATGAAGTACCGGCTGACGACTTTGACACCGCTGCTCGTGGGCGACGGGCAAAGACTTTCTCCAATTGACTACATGGTCTGGAAAGACCAGATCAGCGTTCTCGATCAGCACCGAATCTTTCGGCTTCTCTCGCGGGGGCCAAGACTCGAAGGCTATCTGACACAATTGCGCCGCGCCGAAAAGCTCGACTTCGCGCTCGTGGGGTGGTTTTGCGCAGAATTACGCGGAGCGTCGAATTCCATTTGAGTCGTCGGCACTGACTCCAGCCTGGGAGAAAGAGCCTGCGGAAAATCTTTTCATTCCCACTTTTTGCGCGGGGCCACACGGACCTTATTTGCCTGGTTCTGCAGTCAAAGGATCGCTCCGCACCGCCCTCGCCTTCTCACGCTGGAATGAGGGAGTTCTCCGCGAACTTCTGTCTCGCCAGGGGGATCGGTTGATGCGCCGGCCGGGCGAAGCCGCTGAAGCGATGACACTCGGAACTGCTTCGAGCGACTCGATGCGAGGTGTTTCTCTGGGCGATTCGGCTCCCATTACGCCGCAGGCGTTCCGCGTGTACCTGATCAGGGTCGCGACCCTCGTAGCTCGGGGCCAGCGGTTCGAACTGGCATGGAAGCCGAAGCCGATCTTTGCGGAAATGGCGCCGCCGCGAACGCAGTTTACAGGCACCTGGAAACAGACGTCCCGCATCGGCAAGCTTTTCCAGGCGGCAAATGAACACGCCGGCAAGCTTCTGGAAATGCACTGGCACTACGCCGAGGCTTCCGGAATGACTTACGTGAAAGCAAACATCGATAGTGTGGGACACCTGCTCGCGGAGACGTCGAAGCGCCGCGATGCTTGCATCGTCAATCTGGGCTACGGCGGTGGCTTTCTGAGTAAGGCTGCTTTTCTCGACACTGCCAACGAAGAATACCGGAAGCTCCTGCGAATGCTGCCTTACTACGAACGTGCAATCCGCAGTGGTATGCCGTTTCCCAAGACTCGGCGCGTCATTTTTGAGCGTGGTCAGCCGGCGAATCTTGCAGGCTGGGCTTTGCTCGAACTCGTCTAAGCGCACCGCTACACTTGCAACGTGGAGTTTCGGAAAGAGCTTGACCTTGCCAGGTCGATGGCGATGCACGCCGGCGAACTGGCGATTGGAATTCAGAGCCGAGGCTTAGAGCCGGAAGTTAAAGCGGACCTCTCACCCGTGACCGTCGCAGACAGAGAATGCGAACGCCTCATCGTTAGTCGAATCCGCGAGACCTTTCCTGATGATGGCATTCTCGGTGAAGAGGGAAGTTCCCAGCCGTCCCGGAACGGGCGGTTATGGATCATCGATCCCATCGACGGAACGCGTGACTTCGTAAGGGGTCTTCCTCTGTGGTCAACGCTTATCGCTCTCGAAGTTGACGGGCGCGTAGAGATGGGTGTCTGCCACATGCAGTGCCGGAATGAGCAATACTCGGCGGTGCGCGGCCAGGGCGCATGGCTGAATGAGAAGCCAATATCGATCTCATCAATCAGGGAACCCTCACAGGCGCTCGTTTGCGTCAGCGGCCTGAATCACGTTAGCGGACTTCCGTTTGGATTCCGCGCACTCGAGTGGATGAGCCAGTTCTGGGCCGTGCGGAGCATGGGCGGCTGTCTTGACGCGATGATGGTAGCGTCCGGTAAAGCTGAGTTCTGGTTTGAGCCCGTCGCCGCCGCATGGGATCTCGCTCCTCTGAAGGTCATAATCGAGGAGGCTGGCGGCCGATTCATGAATTTGGATGGAGGCTCCGATATCCGGGGTGGCAATGGTCTGGCATTCGTGCCGGCCCTCGAACCAGTTGTCCGCAAGTTGCTCGCGCCTTGAACCCGGCAGAATTCGATAACATCGCCCGAGCGGAAGAGAAGCTCTGGTGGTATCGCGGGATGAATCGCATCCTGTTCCGCCTTATCGATCAATACGCTCCCGCATCATCGCTGGATGTACTCGAAGCCGGATCAGGCACCGGCTATCTCACTTCGCTGCTGGAGGACCGTTACCGCTGGCGCGTACACGCGGTGGACATTAGCCCGGACGGACTGAAGTACTCGAAATCTCGGGGCCTCGCCCGTCTGGTTCAAGGTGACGTGAGATCTCTCCCGTTTGCTCCCGGACACTTCGATGCACTTCTGTCGATGGACGTCCTGATTCACCTCGAGCCCGGTCAGGAATTCCTGGCAGCCTCGGAGTTTGCTCGCGTGCTCCGGAGGGGCGGATTCCTGTTTCTGCGAGTTTCAGCCTTGGACGTTCTTCGAAGTCGGCACTCGATGTTTGCCCATGAGCGCCAACGGTTCAGTCGTTCCCGGTTGATACAGACGTTCGAGCAATCTGGAATCGAAGTCTTACGATGCACGTACGCAAACTCACTGCTCATGCCGGTCGCCCTCGCTAAATTCCGGCTCTGGGAGCCGCTGACCCGTGCTGAGCCAGCGAGCGGCGTGGGACCCGTTCCGGCGTGGCTGGATTCGTTCCTGTTTCAGCCTTTCCGGGCTGAGGCGTCCTGGATTGGTACCGGCGGGAACTTCCCCTTGGGTCAGTCGCTGTTCCTGGTTGGGCGCAAGCGAGGGGTCGGGCAACAAGTGGCCGGGCACCATCGCTCCGACTGAAGCAGATCCCGGATCATCCGGATAAATTTCGGGTGAACACCTACGGTCCCCGCCCGGACCATTCTGATCCCCAGCTGATTACAGAGACTCGCGGCTTCCGTATCGAGATCATAGAGTACCTCGAGATGATCGCTGATAAAGCCGATCGGTGCGATCACAAGTTCCCGAACACCCTCGAGGTGCAAAGAGCGAATGTGATCGAGGATGTCCGGTTCCAGCCACGGCTGTGATGGAGGTCCGCTTCGGCTCTGGTACACCAGTTTCCATTCAGCGACTGCCGCCTGGGATGCCACCACTGCGCAAGCTTGATGGAGTTGTTCCACATACGGGCCGGTGCTTGCCATTGCTGCAGGTACGCTGTGGGCAGTGAACGCCACATGCGGCGTCGTGGAGAACTGATCGCAAGCAGCTCGAACACGCTCTGCAAACGCCGACAGAAACGCATTGTGATTCCAGAACTGCGCAAGCGGGATTATCTCAGGCGCACCCTCCACCTCAGCGGTCGCGCGAGCAATATCTTCCTTGTACTGCTTGCAGCCGGAATACGAACCGAAGGCCGATGTGATAAACGCAGCAGCCCGCCGGATCCCGTCGGATTTCATCTGACGAACGGCGTCCGACAGAAACGGATGCCAGTTGCGATTTCCCCAGTAGATGGGAAGATTGGGGCCTTCCTGCGTCGAGCAATGACCGAAGGCCAGCGATCAGAGCGCGGTTTTGATCATTGATTGGACTCCTGCCGCCGAAGTGGTAGTAATGCTCGGCGACCTCAAGCAGTCGCTCATGCGGTATGTTGCGTCCACGCGTCACATTCTCGAGGAACGGCATCACATCATCGTGACTTTCCGGACCACCGAATGACACAACAACAATCGCGTCGAACTCGGTCTCTGCAAACATCTATTACAGAGGATAGATGAGACGGCGGCGGCTTCTGTGGAAATATTTTCTCCTGAATCGCCTAACCGCAACCGTTCAGCAGATCCGTGTTGTTCTTGCTCCCCTGCTGGAGGTCGTTAGCACACGCGGCATCTCCAAATAGGTAAGAGGGATAGAGCAAGCCCGATACGATAAAACGTATGAGGCTTGCGGCCGTACTCCTCGTCTGCTCTTCTGCCGGTGTTTTTGGTGAAATACATGAGTTCACCTTAAAGCAAACAGTGGAACGAGCGACTCGAAACAACCCCGATATTCAGATTGCACGTTACGAGGAACTCAAAGCGATAGAGAATGTTCAGGCCACGCGGGACCCGTTCTCACCAAAGCTGGTAGTAGGCAGTGGCCTCGCGTACTCGAGTGGCATGCCGCTGAGCGTCGGCGGATCGGCACCGGCGGTCGTGCAGGCCCAGGCGATCCAGACCTTCTACAACCGTCCCCTCAGTTTGCAGGTTGCAGCAGCGCGCGAGAGCGCAAGGGCCGCCGGCTTCGACAGTGGCGCCCGACGCGATCAAACCATTTTCGAGGTTGCGAATCTGCATCTCGGCGCTGCTCGATCGGCAAGACTCGTTACCCTCGTTCGACAGCAGATCGAGAGTCTTACCAATATCGCGTCAGCGGTTCGCGCCCGCGTGCAGGAAGGCCGTGAACTGCCGATCGAAGCTCGAGCGGCCGACTTTCGAATCGCGCAGGCGAAGCAGCGTTTGAGAGCGCTCGAGACCGAGCAGGAGCAGAACGAAACCGCCCTCGCCATCGCACTCGGCTTTCCTCCAGATGATCGCGTCCGTCCACTCGAGCAGGATCTCCCGAAACTGGATCTGCCCCAAACCGAAGGCGAGGCTGCTCGGGACGCTATGGACAACAGCAAGGTTCTTCGGCGCTTCCAGGCCTCACTCCAGGCAAGGCAGTTGGAAGCCAACAGCGGTCGAGCCGCGAGGTACCCGAAAATTGAGCTGGTTTCCCAATACGCGCTCGCGGCGAAGTTTAACAATTATGAGGATTACTTCCGTAAATTCTCGCGTCACAACGGACAAATTGGTATGTCGTTTCAGGTGCCGCTTTTCTCCGGAGCTGCAGCCAAGGCGCAAATCTCTGTAGCCGAGCTGGAAATGGCGCGATTGCGCGTTGAGATGAATGCGACTCGCGATCGAATTGCAGCTGACGCTCGGCGCGCATACCAGAACGTCGAGACCGCAAAGTCAGCCCGAGACGTCGCGCGTATGGACCTCGACATCACGAGAGAGCGGCTCAGCGTAGCTCTGGCGCAATTTGAAGAAGGCCGAACACCGATGCGTCAGGTGGAGGAACTGCGCTCGGCCGAAACAGAGAAATGGCTCGCCTTCTACGACGCACAAGCGACCCTTGACCGGGCTGAACTGGAAGTCCTCCGCCAGACAGGCACCATACTGGCCGCATTACAATAGCCGCAAGTGCTTACTTCGACTTTGTTGGCACTGCTCCTCTTCAGTCCTCAGTCACAGGATCAGGTGAATAAGGGGCAGTCGGTCTATCGCAGCAATTGTGCGTTCTGTCACGGACTGACCGGTCTTGGGGGCCGCGGACCCAACCTTGTCACCCACCCTCGCTCGGACGAAGACATCCGGCGGATCGTTAAGAACGGCGTGCCCGGAACAACGATGCCGGCTTTCGGTGATCTCGATAAGGGCGATCTGGACACTTTGGTCACCTTCGTCAAACACCTCGCAGGTTCCGCGCCGGCTGGCGAGAAGGTCACAGGCAATCCAGCTCACGGCAAGGAACTGTACGCCAGGCTTCGGTTGCGCAAACTGCCACCAGATCGGAGCTGACGGAAGTACGTATGGTCCCGAGCTGACTCGGATCGGCGGTGCACGCTCGCTGCACTATCTTGAAGAATCGATTACAGCACCGTCAGCCGATATTCCGCCGGAGTATCAGGGGGTTGTCGTGACAACAGCAGACGGCAGAAAAGTTCAGGGAGTCCGAGTAAATCGCGACACATTCAGTGTTCAGGTCAGAACGCCCGACCAGCGGCTGCACTCGTTCCTGATCGGCAAAGACGTAAAGGAAGTTGTCGAGCCGAAGACTTCAGTCATGCCGCCGTATAAGCTGTCGAAGACCGAACTCGATGATCTGGTCGCGTATTTGACGACGTTGCGGGCGGAGGGCAAGTCAGGGCGAGGCAAAGAAGGCGGAAGGTATCCATTGAGAAAACTTGCACTCACCGCGATCGTCATGATCGGTGTTGCATCGGCGCAACAGCTGACGTACGAGCGAATTCGCAACGCTGCAAGTGAGCCGGGAAGCTGGCTAACGTACCACGGCGACTATAAAGCCATGCGTCATCGCGATCTCAATCAGATCAATAGCGAGAACGTTAAGAATCTCCGCGTCGAGTGGATGTACCAGACCGGCCAGGGCGGAATGCAGACGGTCCCGCTGGTGGTCGACGGTGTCATGTATCTCAGCGCCGGCGACGGGATCGCGGCTGCCCTCGATCCCAGAACGGGCCGGCAGTTTTGGCAATACAAGTACAACCGTCCTCGCGACCAGAAGCTCTGCTGCGGCACCATCAATCGCGGCGTCGCCATGCTCGGCGGACGCATCTTCATGACGACCCCGGACGCGCACCTGGTCGCTATCGACGCCCGGAATGGGAAACAACTCTGGGATGTGGAGATGGGCGACTGGCATCAGGGGTATGGCGCGACGATGGCGCCGCTGGCGGTTAAAGACAAGATCATTGCCGGAGTTTCAGGCGGTGAGTTTGGGATTCGCGGGTTCGTCGATGCCTACGACCCCGCGACAGGAAAGCGAGTTTGGCGTTTCTGGACCATTCCGTCGAGAAACGAATTCGGAGGTGACAGCTGGCTCGCCGACTCCTGGCAGCGCGGAGGCGGAGCAACGTGGAGTACGGGAACATTCGATCCTGACTTGAATACCCTCTACTGGGCTGTAGGCAATCCCGGCCCGGACCTCTTCGGTGAATCTCGAAAGGGCGACAACCTCTTCACCTGCTCGGTGCTGGCCCTCGACCCCGACACCGGCACCCGAAAGTGGCACTTCCAGTTCACACCCCACGACCTCCACGACTGGGATGCGAATGAGGTGCCGATGCTCGCAGACCTCACATGGCAGGGTTCGCCGCGCAAACTGCTCTTGCTTCCCAACCGAAACGGGTTCTATTACATCCTCGACCGCACTAACGGCAAGTTCCTGATGGGGAAACCATTCTGGAAACAGACATGGGCGAAGGGCCTCGACGATAGCGGCCGCCCGATTCTTGCCGGCAATCCGGAACCTTCGCCAGAAGGTAACCCGCAATGCCCGGGCCTTGCGGGCGCGACGAACTGGATGTCGACTTCTTACAATCCGCAGACCAGGCTCTTCTACTTCCAGATTCGGGAGGGCTGCGATGTGTACTACGCAGCACCGCCTGCCTACATCGAAGGAAAGCCCTTCTGGGGCTCGGTCTTTCGCGGATCGACAGACGAGCGCGAAGGAGGCCGCCTGCGGGCTATGGATCCGGTCACAATGGAAGTAAAGTGGGAGTTCCCGCTCAATAAAGCACCATGGGCCGGGACACTGTCCACCTCAGGCAATCTGATCTTCGCCGGAGATGAGGACGGTTACCTGATGGCGTTTGATGCCCGGAACGGTAAATTGTTGTGGAAACTCAATACAGGAAACCGGCTGGTCTCGGCGCCGATCACCTACATGATCGACGGACGTCAGTACGTGACGATGCCGTCGGGAAGCGCACTGCTTACTTTCGCGTTGCCGGAATAGCTATCGCGCTGACGCTGCTCGTCGTCGCGCTGTTTACGTTCTACTACCTTCGCCAGTTCGATGGTCTTCGTCGCCTGCAGACGGAGACCATCGACGAAAACCGTCGCGAATCGTTGCAGCTTCTCAGAATTCAGAATGATCTCAACGCTCTTGCGTTAGCGATGCGGGACATGGTCGAAGACCGCGATCACTACGGAATCGCCGCATGGCGCGGAGAGTTTCAGCGAGTCCGGACCGACTTCACCGACGCACTCAGCAAGGGCCGGATCGCAGCTCAACAACAATTTCTGGATGAATCGCTCCAACAGCTGTGGCGGACAGCGGACCAGGCATTTGCGCTTGCTGACAACGGTGAGGAACAACGAGCGCGGCGCATCGTAGTCGATTCGATGCAGGCGCAGGCGGCATCCATGAGCAGCGCGGTGGCTCGCCTGCTCGTCGCCAACAACGAAGCGGAAGAGCAAGCGGCCGCGAAAGTCAGGGATATCTACACGCAAAGTGAACGCAACACATACTTCTTTGCGTTGGCGATGCTGGCCAGCATCGCGGCGATCGGATTCACGGCTGCGCACTACAACCAGCGGCTCATTGACAGAATCACGGCGCTGTCGGAGCAGCGAAGCACGCTGGCACAGCGGCTGATCGGCGTTCAGGAGGAAGTCTTCAAATCTGTCGCACGAGAACTGCATGACGACTTCGGGCAGATTCTCACAGCGGTCGGCCTGATGCTCCGCCGAGGCGATATCACCGAAGTCAAAGACGTAGTTCAGGAAGCGCTCGAAAAAACGCGCAGCTTCTCCCAGGCGCTGCACCCCACCATCCTCGATGACTATGGCATTGCGGTCGCGCTCGAACGTCTGCTGCAGACCTGGGAGAAGCAAACAGGCATTCCTGTCGACTACCAGCGGGAGGGTACCGGCCGACTTCCTGAAGGCCGTGGTATCCACGTTTACCGCATTGCGCAGGAATCACTGAACAACATTGCAAAGCACTCGAAAGCAACGCTGGTCGAAGTTCGCCTCGATTTCGATGAGCATCGGCTGCGGCTCGCGATTCAGGACAATGGCATTGGCATCTCTCCGAAACCCGACAAGGGTCTCGGACTGACTGCCATGCGTGAGCGCGCTGAGCTGATGCATGGCCGTATCTCTGATTGGGCCTGGTTCCACAGGCGGTACATTGGTAGAAACAGAGGTTCCAACTACAGAGTGATTACCGTTCTTCTCGTGGATGACCACGCTCTGGTACGGCGCGGCTTCCGACGATTGCTCGAAGACGAACCGGACATTAAAGTAATTGGCGAAGCTGGAAACGGTCGTGAGGCGGTCGAACTTACGGGTCAGTTGCGACCGAAAGTGGTCGTCATGGACTATGCCATGCCCGAGCTCGACGGTGTCCAGGCAACGCACGAGATCCGCCGACAAACACCAGAAAGCTCCGTACTCATGCTGAGCATGCACGCGGACGAAAATTATCGACGGAATGCGATGGAAGCCGGAGCGTCCGGATACGCCCTGAAGAACGCGATCGACGTAGACCTTGCACAGGCAATACGAAAGGTCGCGGCCGGTGAGCAGTACGGCCTTCCTTCAACCGACGCCACCGAATTCTCGGACGACCACGAACTCACGCCCCGCGAGTTGCAGATTCTTCAGCTGATCGCACAGGGAAATTCGAATAAGGACGTCGCCCAACTGCTGGGGTTGAGCGTCAACACCGTTTCGGTGCATCGCAACAATCTGATGCATAAAATGCGTGTGCACCGAACCGCCGAACTCGTCCTGTACGCGATCAGGAAAGGGCTCGTCAGTCCTCCGTGATCCGAAGGCGGGACCTGCTGGTCGGCCTTGCCGCTCCGGCCTTGGCTGCCGGAGAGAACATCGGTTTCCGGCTGGTCGATGTGACGGCGGCTGCCGGGCTCGGTCTGTACCATCACAACAACGGCGCGACGGGGAAGAAGTATCTGCCGGAAACACTCGGCCCCGGGTGCGCATTCCTGGATTACGATGCCGACGGGTGGCAGGACATCCTGTTGCTGTCACCGCTCACGCTGCTTCACAACAATCGCGACGGCACGTTCCGGAATGTGACACGCCAGGCGGGACTGGAGCTCCCGGGACCACATGCACTTGGTCGTGGCAGTCGGCGATTACAACAACGACGGCTTTCCGGATATCTACGTCACGGCAGTCGGCCAGAACCGCCTGTTCCGCAACACAGGAAAGGGCACGTTCGTTGACGTCACCAAACCGGCAGGACTGATCCGCGAAGGTTTCAGCACGTGTGCGATGTGGCTCGACTACGATCGAGACGGCTTGCTCGACCTTTTTGTCTGCAATTACGTCAAGTGGTCGCCCGAAACGGACGTCTTCTGCTCATCCGATGGCAAGCAGAAGTCGTACTGCACGCCTGAGGCTTACCGCGGAACCACGTGCTGGCTCTACCGCAATCTCGGCAACGGCAAGTTCGAAGACGTGACCGCAAAAAGCGGGATCTTCGATTCCAGTTCGAAGTCCCTCGGAGTCACGCTGCTTGATTTTGATAACGACGGCTGGCCCGATATTTTCGTCGCCAACGACACGCAACCGAACAAGCTGTACCGAAACCTCCGTAACGGCCGGTTCGAAGAAGTTGGCGTCCGCGCCGGCGTCGCCTTCAGCGACGATGGCAAAGCACGGGCAGGCATGGGTGTGGACGTGGCTGACCTCGACGACTCAGGGTTTCCGACTCTCGTCGTGACCAATTTTCAGAACGAGATGATGGGACTGTATCGCGCGTCGAACAGCGGCTCCTTCAGCGACATCGCGCCTGGGTCGGAGCTTGGCCGAATCACGCGCCGCAGTCTTGGGTTTGGCTGCTTCTTCTTCGATGCCGACCTGGACGGCTCTCTCGATTTGCTGGTTGTAAACGGTCACATCGATAACACAATTCGGGGTACGGAGTACGCGCAGTCGCCACACCTGTTCCTGAATCGCGGCGGCAAGTTTCGCGATGTCGCAGCGCAGGCTGGCCCGGATTTCTCTCGCCCGCGTGTTGGTCGGGGAGCGGCGTTCGGCGATTTCGATGATGACGGCGACACCGATGTTCTGATAACGTCCAATGCGGGACCTGCGTATCTCTACCGCAACGACATCACCACAGGAAACCGCAGCATTCGACTGCGTCTCGTCGGCACGCAATCAAATCGCGACGCCATAGGTGCAATGGTCCGAGCTGAGTACTCCGGGGGCCATAAAACGTCGCGGACGGTCAAGAGTGGCGGGAGTTATCTGTCGCAAAGCGAGTTGCCACTCACCTTTGGCCTCGGACGGGCGGAATCCGTGGACCGCATCGTCGTCCGGTGGCCATCCGGCCGCCTCGAAGAGCACCGTAATGTTCGTGCAGGACGCTACGATTGCATCGAAGCAAAAGGACTCACCCCGGCGTCCCACAACCGGTGACGAAGTCTGCGCTACCCAACAAAATCCATAGGATTGCAAAAGAGCGGTTCGGCTACGAACAGTTACGCGAAGGCCAGGAAGAGGCAATCATCTCGATCGTGGAAGGTCGGGACACCCTCGTAATCCAGCCAACCGGGTCAGGCAAATCGGCAATTTACCAGATAGCCGGATTGCTGATAAACGGACCGACCGTCATTGTCTCGCCGCTGATTGCGCTGCAAAAGGATCAGGTCGACTCGATTCGCAGTCTCGACATTGCAGAAGCGGCGGTTGTAAACTCCGCACAGAAAACTTCGGACTTGAAAGAGACCTTCGAAAAGCTCGGACAGGGCGAGATGGAATTCCTTTTCCTTTCCCCGGAGCAGTTCGCAAACGAGAAAACGCGCTCCCAGGTTATCAAAAACAAGCCATCCCTGTTTGTCATCGACGAAGCACACTGCATCAGCGAGTGGGGCCACGACTTCCGGCCCGACTACCTCAGGCTGGGCGCGGTCATCGACACTCTGGGACATCCACCGGTGCTGGCCATGACGGCGACAGCCGCGCCCGAAGTCCGGGACGAGATCGTCGCGCGCCTGAACATGCGTGAGCCGAACATCATCGTCACAGGGTTCGATCGCCCGAACATCTATCTGGGCGTTACCGCGTACCCGAGCGACCGCGAAAAGACAGATGCACTGATCGACGCTGTCAGTGACGAGCCGAAGCCCGGCATCGTATATTGCGCAACCCGCAAGACGGTTGAAGACATCACGGCGGCTATGATCGATCGCGGCATCAATTCAGTCGCCTATCACGGAGGCATGCGCGCCAAAGATCGGGAAGACATCCAGAACAAGTTCATGGCGGGTGAGTACGACGTGATCGTCTCGACCAACGCGTTCGGTATGGGTGTTGATAAGGCTGACGTCCGATTCGTTTTTCATGCCGAGATTAGTGATTCTCTCGACTCGTACTATCAGGAGATCGGCCGGGCAGGGCCGCGACGGTGAAACGGCCCGAGCCGTCCTTTTCTACCGGCCTGAAAACATGAACATCCAGAAGTTCCTGAAAGGCGGAGGACTGCTCGAAGAGGACAAGGTCCAGCATGTCGCGGAGCTGATCCACAACGAACAAGGCCCTGTCGATATCGACAGCCTCAGGGAGCAGACAGGACTCTCGGAGAGAAAGCTGGTCAAAGCGATCAGCCGTTTGGAAGAACAAGGCGCGGTCGAGACTCTCCCTTCGGGCGAAGTAGTGCCCGCTGAGGACTCCCCCAACCTGAGCGAAGCAGCCAAAGCCGCAGCCGAAGAGCAGCGAAAGCGCAAGGAGCATGAAGTGCTCCGTCTCGAAAAGATGCAAGTGTATGCCGAGATGAGCGGCTGCAGGCGCGAGTATGTTTTAAGCTACTTTGGCGACCATTCAATCTCAGAAAATTGCGGGAATTGCGACAATTGTCTCGGCCGCGAAGACAAGCCGCGCCGGCCGTTCGAACCCGGCAGCCGCGTCGAGCACGTAAAACTCGGCCGGGGTGTCGTGGAACGGTATCAGGACGGTAATATCGTGGTGCTTTTCGATGACGGCGGCCGCACAACCCTGTCGATGAAGTTTGTAAAAGAGAACAATCTCCTGAAGCCAGCTGCGTAAGTGAGAGACTGAGGACTGACTATGGCATCAAAACAATACAACGCCCCGCCCGCGATGAGCATTGATCCTTCGAAGTCGTATACAGCGACGATCGACACTTCACGGGGCCCGATTGTGTGCGAGTTGTTCGCCGCAGACGCCCCGAAGACCGTTAACAATTTCGTGTTCCTTGCGCGTGAGGGCTTCTACGACGGGACGAGTTTTCATCGTGTGATTGCAGATTTTATGGTTCAGGGCGGCGACCCGACGGGCACAGGCCGCGGCGGTCCAGGCTACCGCTTCGAAGACGAAGTGAAGGACAACCCGCACAAGCACGCAAAGGGTGTTCTTTCTATGGCTAACGCCGGCCCGAACACAAATGGAAGCCAGTTCTTCATCACGCACGTCGAGACCCCCTGGCTCAATGGCAAGCACACCGTTTTCGGACGCGTGCTTTCCGGCCAGAACGTGATCGACTCCGTACAGCAGGGCGACACAATCAACTCCCTCAAAATCGAAGAAAAGTAGCGCTTCCGGCCGGGCTGTTAAGGGTACAGGCGCTTGCCCGGCCTCTTTCTCCTGGCGTCCTTCTACTCGAATTCGAGCTTACTCAAGTCGGCAACGGGCTCAGGAAACTGCAGCTTCATGTCGTCCATGGTGTCGACCAAAATCTGCGACACAGCCAGATTCCGGAACCATTTCTTATTCGCTGGAATAACATACCAGGGCGCAAAGTCAGTGCTGCACTTTCGGATCATGTCGTCGTAGGCGTCAACGTAAGCATCCCAGTACTCGCGTTCCTTCAAGTCCGCCTGCGAGAACTTCCAGTTCTTGGATGTGTTTTCAACGCGCTCGCGAAATCGCTTGAGTTGTTCGTCCTTGCTGATATAAAGCAGAAACTTCACGATGGTCACGCCGTTGTCGTACAACATCCGCTCGAAATTATTGATCTCGTCGTAGCGTCGCGACCACACCTTTTTCGGGACGAGATCGTGAACGCGGACGACAAGCACCTCCTCATAGTGCGACCGGTTGAAGATTCCGATCTGGCCGTACTCCGGAACAGCTCTGTGCACACGCCAGAGATAATCGTGACGCTTTTCCTCGCCTTCAGGAACTTTGAAAGCCGTGACGCTGACGCCCTGAGGGTTCAGCCCCGTCATCACATGACGAATGGTGCCGTCCTTGCCGCCGGCATCGATCCCCTGGAGAACGACAAGCACGGATCGTTTCGCTTCCGCGTATAACTGGTACTGCAACACGGAAAGCCGCTCCACGTTTTTTGTGAGGTGTTCGCGGCCTTCATCCTTGTCGATCCCGAAACTGTCCGAAGGATCGATGTCCTTCAGCCGCGTGTCTGCACCCGGTTTGATCCGCAGCGCTTTAATGATGTCAGCCATTACGCCTGCTTTGCGTCGTAGTGTTTGAAAACAGCGGTGTCGCCCGATTCGGTGAATACAATCACATCGAAGGCTGCACGGTTGGGTCCCTGCTCCATACCAGGCGAACCGAGCGGCATTCCGGGAACGGCGAGCCCTTTCGCTTTTGCCGGACGCTCCTTCAACAGCCGCTGTATGTCCTCGGCGGGAACGTGCCCCTCGACTCCGTACCCTTCGACGATTCCGGTGTGACACGACGCGAGTTTGTCGGGCACTCCCGCCTGGCCGCGGTAAGTCGCAGTGCTTTCGACCTCGTGTACAGTCACCTCGAAGCCATGCTGCTGCATGTGGGAAACCCATTTACCGCAGCACCCGCAAGTTGGCGTTTTGTAGACCTGGATATGGGGTGCTGCCGGTGCGGCCTTCAGGGGCAAGATAAGGGCAAGTGTTGTTGCAAACGAGCGTCGCGTCATCTCCGAATCGTAACAATCTGCTTCGCGGGTGATGATATGCTTGCCGAACAAGCCCCTTTCGACAGAAATCTATGCGTCATTCGATTGAAGTTCTCCTGGGGATTACCCTGATCACCTCAACGCTGGTTTTTGGTCAGGCGCCCCCGGCGGCTGCTGCTGCCGGACAGGTGAAGCCTAACCGGCCAGGCGGGGGATTTGGGCCTCGTCAACCCGTACCCGACGACACTGCGGGATGGTCGCAAATTTTTGATGGAAAAACCCTCACGAACTGGGACGGAGATTCGACATTCTGGCGCGTCGAGGACGGATCGATCACAGGTCAGACAACCCCCGAAAAGCCGCTGAAGGTCAACACCTTTATCATCTGGCGGGGAGGCACAACCAAAGACTTCGAACTTAAACTCGATTTTAAAATGATCGGCGGCAACAGTGGTGTGCAGTATCGCAGCGTTGCGCTGACGGACGTTGGGCCCTACGTCCTGAAAGGCTACCAGGCGGACATGGACGCGAAACAAATGTACACCGGCATGCTTTACGAAGAGCGGGGTCGCGGTTTTCTCGCCGAGCGTGGCCGAGTAACGCGTATCGTCGACGGCGGAGTGCGAAAACTTGTCGGCTCACCAGGTGACCCGATGGCTCTGCGCGACGTCATCAAATCTGAAGACTGGAATCAGTTGCATATCATCGCCCGAGGCACCACGGTGATGCACATCATCAACGGGCGAGTCATGAGTGTTTGCCTCGACGACGACGAGAAGGGCAGGACACCTGAAGGACTGCTCGGGCTGCAATTGCACGTTGGCGAGCCGATGAAGGTTCAGTTCCGCAATATATACCTGAAAAAATTTTAGAGGTTGTTTAGAGTGCCGAAGAGGATCAGAGGATGAGGATGCGTTTTGGAGCGATCGGAACCGCGTTGGTCTGCCTGGCATGCGCCGGACTGGCTGGCGGAGCCGACTGGCTGACCGACGGAGCCGACACTTACCGAACGAACTGGCAGAAAGATGAAAAGCTTCTTTCGCCGGCGACCGTCAAAAATATGAAGCTGCTCTGGAAAACGAAGCTCGACAACCAGCCTCGCCAGATGCATGCGTTATTCGAGCCGCTCATCGCGGGCTCTGTAGGTACGCGTTCGGGGTCGAAGGAAGTGGTGCTGGTGGGAGGCGTTTCCGACAACCTCTACGCCATGGATGCGTCGAACGGCCAGCTGCTGTGGAAGAAGCACTTCACCTTCAACGGTCCCGAGCCCCAGGCCGGTCGTGGCGGCGGTGTTCTCTGCCCCGGCGGTATGACTGCTAACGCGACCATCGCACCTGCGGGCGCTCCGGGCAAGTACACAGTCTACGCTGCATCGTGGGATGGCATGCTGCATCAACTGAACCTCGCTGACGGTGAGGAGATCGCACCTCCGGCTAAATTCATGCCTCCAAACGGCAAGCCGTACGCGCTCAGTTACTGGAAGAACTCGATCTACACCCATTCAGCACAGGGCTGTGGCGGCAATCCGAACATGGTCTATATCTACGATCTTGCCACTCATAAGGTAGGATCGTGGGGACCCGCAGGTGGAGGCATGTGGGGTCGTTCTGGTCCGGCAATCAGTTCCAATGGAACGTTGTACACCGGCACCGGCGATGGTCGCTGGGACCCTGAGAACGGCATTTACGGCAACGGAATCATCGGCGTGCAGCAGGACCCGAAAACGAAGTCTGCGGTTCTCGTGGACTACTACGGTCCCACCAACGCTGAGTGGCTCTGGAAGCGTGACCTCGACATGCAGGTCACCCCGGTGATCTTTCCGTACAAGGGCAAGGAACTGATGGTCGACGGGGGTAAGGAGTGTGCGCTTTACCTGATGGACACCGAATCGATCGGCGGTGATGATCATCGTACTCCGCTCTACCGAACCCCGCTGGTCTGCAACGAAGAAGTTAACTTCGCTTCGGCAGGTATCTGGGGATCGCTGTCGACGTGGGAAGACGCAAAGGGCGACCGCTATGTCGCCATGCCGTTTTGGGGACCGAAGCACCCCAAGATCAAATTTCAGCACGAGAACGGTACGACCAAATATGGCGGCGTCGCGACTTTCCGAGTCGAAGAGAAGAACGGCAAGCTCTGGCTGAACCCGGTCTGGGTATCTCGCGATATGAACCACGGTGAACCGCCGCTCTATTCGAACGGGGTCGTGTGGGGGTACGGCAATGGCGAGGATACCGATCAGGCGACGCCGGAACTCGGGCTTGGCGCTAACGCGGCCGAAATTCGAATCAAGGGTTCAACGAACGCCGTTATCTATGCGCTCGACGCCGCTAGCGGTAAAGAGCTTTGGAACAGCGGTGACCAGATCAAGTCGTGGAATCACTGGAGCGGCATCTCGCTCGCGAACGGCAAGGTTTATCTCGCGACGTTCGACGGAAACGTCTACGCATTTGGAATTCCGGGCAAGTAGATCGTATGTCGGTTTGTCTGCTTGTTAGCTGTCTCCTGAGTTTCGCCGCTCTGCCGGACCCGCCTCGGTTGACGCCTGAGCAGTTGTCAGAAGTGCAAAGCAAGCTTCTGCACGATTTCGGCGGCTTGATTCGGTACGGTAGCGAAAATACAGAGGTTCCTCCGCCGCGTGCAGGTGAAAATCGCGTCGTCTTTCTTGGCGACGACATAACGGAGGGCTGGAACCAGCAGCTCTTTGCAGGCAGGAGCTGGCTCAATCGCGGCATCACTGGACAGACATCGGCTCAGATGCTGCTTCGCTTTCGTCAGGATGTTATCAGCCTGAAACCGAAGGTTGTGGTGATTCAGGCGGGGTCGAATGATCTTACAGGCCTTTTCGGACCGGCGACCCAGCCTATGATTGCCGAAAATATTATGTCAATGGTGGAGCTGGCAAAGCTGCACGGAATACGTGTTGTACTGGCTTCACTTACTCCGGTCTGTGACTGCTCACAGAAGGAAACCGCGATTCGTCCGGTTGGCAAGATTCTGGGCATCAATGAATGGTTGAAGGGCTATGCACAGCAGTCCGGTGCTGTCTATCTCAATCTGTACACTCCGCTCGTACAGGGCCGCGCGCTGCGGCCGGAGTTCACGAAAGATGGATTTCAGTTGAGCGATGCAGGATATGCAGTGCTGGCGCCAATCGTCGAACAGGCGATAACACAGGCGCTGAAACAGTAAATGCGAGGGCACGAATGATGCGACGATATTGGACTCGATTTCTGCCGCTGATCGTATGCTCTGCGGGTGCAGCACTGGTTGTTCTGCCTCGCATTGAGGGTCAGTTTGGGCGGAGCACGGAATGGGTGACAGCCGGCTACGACGCACAGCGATCATCATGGCTTCGAACCGATGCGAAGATTTCACCGGCTTCGATGACCAAACCGGGGGCGTTTAAGTCACTCTGGCAAATGAAGCTCGACAATAAGCCTCGCGGAGCGAACGCACTCACAGAGGCCGTCATTCTGGACCGGCTCATCGGATACAAGGGATTTCGCGCTCTTGTCTTCATCGGTGGCAGCTCTGACAAGGTCTTCACGATTGACTCGGATCTTGGCCGTATGGAATGGCAGAAGCAGCTCCCTTCGTCGCCGGCCGGCAGTGGCCAGTGCACGGGTGGTGTGACCAGCGGACTGGCACGTCCTACCGTTGCTTCCATCATTCCTCCCCCTGGAGTGAACATGAGTTCCGGCGGCGGTGGTCGTGGAACGGCAGCGAAGTCAGGCGTAGGGGAACCAATGCAGGGTGCCGTCACGCTGGCGATGCGACCGGCGCAGCGGCAGAACTTCACAGCCTCGGCACCTGCCAGACCGGTCTCGGGACCCGCAAGTGCTAACAACCGTCCTCCCCGACCCGCCAGAACTGCGGGTTTTGGAGCCAGCAATCAGGTCTATACGCTTGGCGGCGACGGCACCTTGTATAGCTTGAACACAGCGAACGGGGCCGACTTCGAGCCGCCAGTCAAATTTGTGCCACCGGGCGCTAATGCCTCCGGGCTGGCGGTTGTGGATTCCGTCGCTTATGTCTCGACTGATGGCGGTTGTGGCGGAGCGGCTGACGGCGTCTGGGCCGTCGATCTGCTCGACAAAAAGGTGAGCAGCTGGAAGGCGGTTGACGGTGTTGCGGGATCCGCAGGCCCCGCTTTCGGACCTGATGGCACCGTCTACGTGGCGACCCGCGGTGGAATGCTCGCAGCACTCGAGCCCGTGGATCTGAAGCCGATTCACACCTACAAGACACAGACTCGCGGGTATGTGTCGTCTCCTGTCATCTTCGAGATGGGTCAAAGAACGCTGCTGGCCGTGGCAACATCGGACGGCAAGATCGAAATACTGGATACCGCGAATCTGAAGGGGTCTCCTGTGGCACTTTCATCGGCTTTGTTGAGTGCTGGCACCGGCGTCCCCAGCGCGCTTAGTTCGTGGCAGGACCCGACCGGAACACGCTGGATTCTCGCGGCAGAAAAAAGCACGGTCATCGCTTTTAAAGTCTTGGACCAGGGTGGCTCTGTGTCCGTTCAGCGTGGGTGGCAGTCACGTGATCTGAGCGCGCCCGCAACTCCCATGATCATCAACGGCGTAGTCTTCGCACTCGGTACCGGGGAAGACCGTGACATGAACCGGTCCGCGGCCGCAGTCTTATATGCTCTGGACGGCAACAGCGGCAAGGAACTGTGGAACTCCGGCAAGACAATGACGTCCTTCGTACATGGCGCTACGCTGTCAGGAGGGGCCAGTCAGGTCTATGCGACTACCCACGATGGCACGTTGTATGTGTTTGGATTCCCGATTGAACACTAGAATCTTAGTTGCGGCAGTTGTGTTAGCAATCGCCGGGACAGCGGTCGCTTCCGCACAGAACCTTCCCGACGGGCCCGGGAAAGAAGAGACCACGCGGGTCTGCAAGGGGTGCCACGAATTGGCACGCTCAGTCTCATTGAGGCAGGACCGGGAAGGCTGGGCCGCCACAATGAAAAAGATGATTGCTCTGGGCGCGAAGGGCTCGGAAAAGGACTTTAATGCCGTTTTCGAGTACCTCGTCCGGAATTACCCGGCCGATGCTGTCGCCCCGCTGAATGTCAATGAGGCGACCCAAATTGAACTCGAAAGCCGCCTCTCTTTGAAGCGATCTCAGGCGGGCGCGATAATTCGATACCGTAATGACAACGGCCCATTCAAAAACATCGAGGACCTGAAGAAGGTACCTGGCATCGATGCGGCAGCAATCGACGCCCACAAGTCATCGCTGGTGTTTTGACCGTGCGCTTCGGCCCGATTCTGGTCCTGTTTGCAGCGGCCATGGCTTTCGTGGGCTGCCGCTCGAACGAAACAGCTTCCACCGTAATGCCCCAGGGCCAGCGTGTCACGATCAAGGTTCCCCTCGGCCTGCCGCCTCTGCCGATACCGCCAGAGAATCCGCCAACCGTTGAGACTGTCGCGCTCGGCCGAGCGTTGTTTTACGATCCGATTTTGTCGCGCAATGATACAGTTTCGTGCGCCAGTTGTCATCAGCCCGATGCGCAGTTCGCAGACCGTCGAAAGTTTTCATCGGGTGTCGGCGGACAGCTTGGAAAACGCCACACGCCCACCATCGTGAATTCGGCGTACCTGCCGCTGCTGTTCTGGGATGGCCGGGCCGCAGGCCTTGAGGACCAGGCAGGTGGCCCCATCGCCAATCCGGTGGAGATGGCGATTCCGCACGAAGACCTGGTAGCGAAGCTGACACGCAAATTAAACAGCGACAAGGTTTATAAGGATCGGTTCGAGCAAGCGTTCGGACAAGGCAGAATCACGATCCGTCACGTCGAGGCCGCACTCGCGAGCTTCGAGCGAACCGTTCTCAGCGGGAACTCGCCCTTCGACCGTTATCAGTATGGCGGCGACAAATCTGCTTTGAGCCCGGAAGCCGTCCGCGGCCTCAAGCTCTTTCAGGACCCAAAACGCGGAAATTGTGTGGTTTGCCATACCATCGAACGCGATTATGCGTTATTTACCGACGGCAAGTTCCACAACCTTGGCGTTGGCCTCGACTCGGAAGGCAACCTGACTGACCTCGGGCGATACGAGCAGACACACAAAGACTTCGATAAAGGAGCCTTTAAGACGCCAACTCTTCGTAACGTAGCTCAGCGCCATCCCTACATGCACGACGGCAGTAAGAAGACATTGCGTGAAGTCGTCGACTTTTACATCGGCGGCGGCAGCGCGAATCCATATCTCGACAAAGAGATTCATGAGCTGAACCTCTCTGGTCACGACCGTGATGACCTGATCGCCTTCCTCGAATCGCTCACGGGTGAAATGCCACACGACATCGGCCCTGCTTCTGCACTCGTCCGGAGCGCATTATGACCCGACTCGCGGCCGTCGCCGCGGCTGCCCTTCTGTGCGGATGTACGCGCTCTGGTCAGGAGAAGACGCCGGAGAAGGCGCAGCAGCCAAAGCCCGAAGCTCCGATCTTTCACGTCGACCCTGCAACAGCCGCTACCGTCACAGGCGCGGTTCGCTTCACCGGACACCGGCCCGGAAGACGCAAGATCGATATCTCGGAAGATCCGGCATGTGTAAAGGCCAACCCAGAGGGTTTATATGACGAGACGCTGATCATCGGACCGTCCGGCGCAGTCGCAAACACCTTTGTCTACATATCGAAAGGTCTCGAAGGCAAAAACTTTCCGAAACCAGCACTGCCGATCGTTCTCGATCAGAAGGGCTGTAAGTTCACGCCCCATGTCCTGGGCACGGAGCCGGGACAGCAGCTTGAGGTAACCAACTCGGACCCCGTAACGCACAACGTCCACCCGCTGGCAAAGGTCAATCGCGAATGGAATCAAAGCCAGGGTCCTGGAGATCCGCCCGTTAAGCGAAAGTTCGCCCGGGAGGAAATAATGATGCGCGTGAAATGCAACATCCACAACTGGATGCGCGCATGGATCGGAGTCGTGGATCATCCTTACTTCGCCGTTTCCGGCGTCGATGGTTCGTTCCGAATCCCCAACCTGCCGCCCGGTGACTATACCCTGCATGCATGGCACGAGACGCTCGGCGAGAGCGAGCAGACTTTTCACGTCGGACCGAACGAGAGCAAAGCAGTAACTTTCACATTCAGCGGTACCAGCGGAGGCTGAGCAATGCGCAAACAGTCGTTAGCAGGTGCGGTAGGGCTGGCAATTCTGAGCTTAATCAGCTGTGGCGGTAGTCGGTCAGGGGAGCGCGCCGCGACCTCTGAGTCCACACCCCCAGCCACCACACGCATCTTCGTCACCAATGAGAGTTCGGGAGACGTGACCATTGTCGACCCGGTGAAGCTCGAAGTGATCGGACGAATTCAGGTCGGCAAACGGCCGCGAGGAATTCGCGCGAGCGCAGACGGAAAGACCGTTTACGTCGCCCTCAGCGGCTCTCCGTCAGCACCTCCCGGAGTTGACGAATCCACGCTGCCGCCTCCGGACAAGAGCGCAGATGGTGTCGGCATCATTGACGCGACCCAAAACAAGCTTGTTAAAACCATCCACGCAGGTTCCGACCCTGAAGACTTCGCGGTAAGCAGTGACGGCAAGACGTTGTTCGTCTCGAACGAGGATGCGGCATTGATGACGCTCGTCGACATCGACTCCGGCAAGACGATCGATTCGTTCCAGGTCGGCGAAGAACCGGAAGGCGTTCGACTGACACCTGACGGAAAGTTCGTCTACGTCACGTCCGAGGGCACTGGCACCATCACGGTCTTCAATATCGCCGATCATAAGATTGCAGCAAAAATCAAGGTCGGGCATCGGCCTCGAGGTATAGCGTTCCTGCCTGACGGTTCTCGCGCCTTCATCACAAACGAGAACGACGGGACAGTGTCGGAAATCGACACTGCAAAACATCAGGTGACTCGCACCATCGAGCTGGGTCAGGCTGGTCAGATCAAGCCAATGGGAACCACATTCTCTCCTGACGGGAAAACCCTTTATGTAAGCACCGGCCGGGGCCATAAAGTTTTCATGATCGATCCCATTGCCGGCTCTGTCAAAGGTTCGTTCGAAGTTGGCAAGCGGCCGTGGGGTATCGGTGTGTCACCCGATGGTAAGACTCTGTTCGCCGCAGACGGGCCGTCTAACGAACTCGTTGTAATCGATCTGAATACACAGGCAGTCACAAAGCGCATTAGGGTCGGCGACAGCCCCTGGGGCGTCCTCGTTCTGAAGCCCTGATCAGCTTGCGTGCTCGGAAAGGCTGAGTGTATTCCCGTCAGGATCACGAAACCACGCAACCTTCGCAGAGCCTCCAGGAGCAGTCCAGATCCCAAGCTCGTCCTGGTCCATCCCGGAGTAGCGCTCGAAGGCGACTCCGCGACTCTGCAGGGCAGAAACGGCACCTCGGATGGCCTCGACCTTCCAGCCAAGGATCGTGTATCCGGCAGGCTTGAGGTCGCTGACGGCAGTGATCCTCAGCATCGCGCCATTCACTTCAAACACGAGCGCGAACGGTAATTCATCGGACACTAGCGTCAGCCCGACCTGATCACGGTAGAACGCTCGGGCACGCTCCGGGTCGATCGTCGGCACAAACGCGATAATGGGCTGTTCAGCAAGCCGGAACATGTCCCGACATTCTATCCCTCATTACGCCGAACCGCTGCGCTCGTCCGCATTATCTGGCGCTGTCGGACGTGCGGACAGTTTGCTGCGGAGTCGGGCATCGGCCCTGACCTTGCGCGCCCAGTCCGCCTGGAATTCTGCCGGAGGAACCACCGGAACACGCAGGCATACACTTTGCGTCGGCAGAACCTGAGCCCAGTCCGCAATCAGCTGCTTATAAGCTTTCCCCACCGGGCGAATGTTGCGGTCGAGATCAAACAGCCCGAGAGGATCCACAACGCCGGCATTATTCCGAAGCGCACTGTCCCAATCGACCTGGTCAGTGAGCGAGTACCACGTAAACCCAACGATCGGAATCCCGTCATTTCGAACCCGCAGAACATTCGCCCACTCCTTCCACAACCAGTCAACCGCCTCATCGCCGTTTGGCCCTTGGCGAGATTGGTCTCCGTATGCATCACCGGCAGACGGTAGCGGTCATAATATTGCCAGGTGATGCCGTCATACCCGAATACCTCGCCCGACGAGCGGGTTGAGCCGTCAGGCGATACGCGATGCTCGTTCGTGACGTAGTAATCATTTCCCATAATGCAGTGGTGCTTCAGATTGTTATGGAGGAAGAAGTGATACTCGTCCCGAGTCATTCCGTTATCCAGTAGATACTCATACATCTCCGAATCGACACGCCTGCCGTAATTGAGATCCAGCGAAAGAAACCGCCGCGCGTTCATGATCTCCGCCGGTTTGATTGCTGCCGGATTCTCCGCATGAAAGTATTCCGACGATTCACTCTGAATGAAGATCGCGTCCGGCCGGACCTCGAGAATCGATCGCATCGCCATTACGTTCGCCTGGACGATGTGCTTCAGCGCTGTCACGAACGCCTGATCTGTCGCGAGTTGCTCGTTCCACCAGCCAAACAACGCCGAGAACTCCGCACAGATGAACATCTCGTTCACCGGCGTGTAGAGCTGCACCCACGGAAACCGCGCGGCGAAATCCCGAGCGTAGTCCGCAAACAGCCGGGGAAGTCAGGATTCTGGAAATTACCTATCCAGTCCGGAACGCCAAAATGGCAGAGGTCTGTGATCGGATTGATGTTGCGCTTCAGCAGATCGCCGAAAGTCAGGTCGGCGAAGCTCCAGTCGTACTTGCGATCCCCTCGCCACGTTTTGTGAATCGGCGGCCCATAACGCAGGAACTCAATGCCAAGTTCCCGAACGCAATCGAAGTCACGCGACCAGTTTTTGTAATGGCCGCACTTCTCGAGTTCATCGATACGAGTTTTGCCGTGATCGATAGTCGGATAGCTGTTCTCGATGCCGGTCGCAAACAGAAAAAATGGCAGCACGCGAGGGATCTCCAGTGGAGAGAGCCCTCGCGTTGCAGGATTGTTTCAGGATGCGTCGCTATTTCGCGGCGAGAGCTTTGGCCTTCTCGAGCGCGGCGTCATAGTTTGGATGATCCGCGACTTCCTTTACGTATTCGACGTGCTGGATCGTGTTGTTCTGATCGACAACGAAAATCGCGCGGCTCTCGATCCGCCACTCTTTTATCAGCGTTCCGTAGTTCGCACCGAACGAAGCATCGCGATGATCGGACAACATGGTGACGTTGTCAACGCCGAACGCGCCGCACCAGCGGGCCTGCGCGAAAGGCAGATCCATGCTGACCGTGTACATCTTGATACCCGGCAGTTTGGTTGCTTCTTCGTTGAAACGCTTGGTTTGCATATCGCAGACCGGCGTGTCGAGCGAGGGGACGACACTGAAAATCCGCACTTGTCCTGACGTTTTGCCAAGATCGACCAGTGACATGGTCTTATCGACAACCTCGAAGTTCGGAGCCTGGTCACCGGACTTAAGTTCGGGTCCAACAAGCGTAAGAGGATTGCCCTTGAACGTGACTCCGCCGGAACGTTCGACTTTAACCTGTGTTGGATTCATAGCGCCACTATGGTAACAGCCCCGTCAAATCTGCGGCCCCAGTGACAGGTAGTTTGCACGTAAAATTCTCGCAAACGTAGGCTGCCGCTGATCCATTCACGCCTTGCATATTCTGCAGTTCGGAATTGATTCCTGCGCTCCCGGACCAAAGCAACGTGTGAAACGGCAGGAAGCGAGTCCGAAGCACGTCTCGAAACGGCGTAAGCGCTTCCCGCGGTCCTCCGAGAACAATTTGTCGTGGAGGAGTCGAGGCAAGCAGAGCGGCAGCCAGCATCTGCGGCAGTGACGTCGGCCCCGCAGTCATCTTCCCCGAGAAGGCCGCCAGCGCTTTTTGGGCAGAGTCGGTGAAATCAGACCTCCCGGTCATGTGACCCAGTCGAAGTAAATTCGCGATTGCAATCGAGTTCCCCGACGGCTCCGCGCCATCGTAATCTTCCTTGATCCTGAGAACAAGACTCGGGTCAGCTTCGGTCGCACTGAAGAAACCGCCGTTTGCGGTGTCTTCAAACAGCTCTCGCATTCGTTCCGTCAGCTGAATCGCACTCGTAAGATAACTGTTGTCGAATCCGGCTTCATACAGATCGATGAGTCCCTGAACGAAAAATGCGTAGTCGTCGAGAAACGCCGGAACGGCAGCATCGCCGGCCCGCCACCGCCGCAAGAGAGTATTGTCCATGTACAGCTGACCAAGCACGAAGCGAGCTGCTCGCTCGCCCGCCTCCATGTACCGGCTCTCACCCAGCACTCGGGCGCCGAGAGCGAATGCCGAGATCATCAGACCATTCCAGGCAGTCAGTACTTTGTCATCCAGGTGCGGACGAACCCGGCTGCCTCGAGCCACCAGTAGTTTCTGTTTCGCGTCATCCAATGCACTGCGGACTTCCTCGTCTGTCGCGGCGAAGCGTCGCGCCGTCTCCGCTATGCTGAACCGCTCAAACAGAATATTGTGGCCTGTAAACTCGCCATGCGGATCTTCCTGAACATTCCCATTCGGCTCAACTCCGTAGCGATACTTGAGCCATTCGGCCGTTCTTTCGTCGAGCACCCGATCGATCTCGTCCGCATCCCAAATATAAAACGCGCCTTCGCCTTTTTCGTTCGGCTTCGCGGGATCAATGACGCTGTCCGCGTCCTCGGCCGAGTAGAAGCCTCCGCCTTCATGCGTCATGTCCCGCAGGACGTATTCGAATATGTCCCGGGCGATATCGGCAAGCGCTGGGTCACCGGTGATCTGGAAACCTTCCAGGTACGAGACTGCAAGCTGGCCCTGATCGTACAGCATCTTCTCAAAATGCGGTACGAACCAGCGAGCGTCCACGGAGTATCGATGGAATCCGCCCCCGAGTTGATCATTCATCCCTCCCCGCGCCATTTCCCGCAGCGTCAGAATCACCATCTCCGAAGCATCTTCAACGCCGAACGCAACACCGTATCGAAGCAGGAAATTGAAAGCAGAAGGTCTCGGAAACTTCGGCGCACCGCCAAATCCTCCGAGCCGCGAATCAAAAGCGCGTCGGAACTGCTCATAGCCGGAGTCGAACACCTTTCGATCCGGGAGTGCCTGCACCCTCGCCCTGACGTCACCCTGCACGTACTGCTCTAACTGGCGCAACACGTCATCGCTCGAAGCAATAACGTTGTCCCTGTCCCGTTGCCAGGCAGCGGCCAGTTGTTCAAGCACTTGCCGAAAACCTGGTCGGCCCCATCGCGAGTCGGGTGGATAATAGGTGCCGCCATAGAACGGCTTCAGGTCCGGCGTAAGCCACACCGACATCGGCCAGCCGCCGCCCCCGGTCGTCGCCTGTACAAACGTCATATAAATTCGATCCACATCGGGCCGTTCTTCCCGGTCAACTTTGACAGGAACAAAAAACTGGTTCAGAATCTCCGCGATCGATTCGTTCTCGAACGACTCGCGTTCCATTACGTGACACCAATGACACGTTGAATACCCGATGGAGAGAAATATGGGCTTATTCTCCTGATGCGCCCTCTCGAACGCTTCGGTGCCCCATGGATGCCAGTCCACTGGGTTATGGGCGTGCTGAAGCAGGTAAGGACTCTTCTCGGAAGCTAGTCGGTTCGAATGTTTTGGCATAGATCGCGGTGGACGCCTTGCATCAAGAGATACGGGTTCCCGCCTAAATGTGTCGTTTAACACTGGTACCCGGATGTCGCGGGTACCATCCCGGGGACATTAAAACCATTTCAAACCAGAATCGATGATAATTCTGCGGCGATTTTATCGATAGATCACGGTGCAAACCTTTTCAGCGATAAAGAAGTATTGCAACATCTCCATCATGAGGTAGGATGAGTGTCGGACTACCTTTGCCGGCAATCAGCTGCTTCCGACTATCCCTGGGGGACACGTGATCGAGAACTTGCTGCTGCGAGCGACCGTGGTGTTATTACTCGGGACAGTCGCGTATTTTTTTGACCCGCTGCCTGGCCCCGCCTGGCTGTCCGGAGTAGTTGGGATGGCTGTCGCCGCAGCAGTCATCCTCCTCGAACGTCGCCTCAAACAAGCCAGCCTTCCCCGCCTGATAGGAGCTGTTATCGGCGCGACAATCGCGCTCATCGGTTCGCTCCTGATCAGCCTGGTGCTGACCCGCGCAACGGGCAACCTCGTCCTGACGCAGTTCATCGACGTTGTCGTCCTCTGTCTGGGTACCTACGTCGGACTCGCCGTGGGTGCGACCAAAGGGGAGATGTTGAATTTGGCTGCACTCGGCGGATTAATTGGCGGCGAGAAGAGTGGAAAATCGCGGTTCGTTATTCTGGATACCAGCGTAATTATTGACGGCCGCATTGCCGACGTCGCCGAAGCCGGCTTCATCGACGGCGTAATGGGGATTCCCCAGTTCGTCTTACGTGAACTGCAACTGGTTGCGGATTCGGCCGATTCACTTAAACGGAACCGCGGGCGTCGTGGGCTGGATATCCTCGCTCGACTGCAAAAGAGCACCCAGGTCGAAACGCGAATCATGGAAGACGATTTCCCTAATATCCGGGACGTCGACATGAAGCTGGTGGAACTGGGGAAGGCATATGGCTGCAAGATCGTTACCAACGATTTCAACCTCAACAAAGTCGCACAGTTGCATGGAGTGCCCGTGCTGAATGTGAACGAGCTTGCGAACGCACTCAGGCCCGTTGTTCTGCCCGGCGAGATAATGAGAGTCTTCGTACTCAAGGAGGGGAAAGAGCATAATCAGGGTGTCGCGTACCTTGATGACGGAACGATGGTCGTCATCGACAACGCTCGCCGAATGATCTCGCGCACTATCGATATTGCGGTCACAAGCGTACTCCAGACAACCGCCGGCAAGATGATTTTTGGCCGTTTCGACGAGCGCGCACACGCAGTCTACGACAAGGCGGGCTCTATCACGACCAGCAGTTCGTCGACCACAGGGACGACCGCCGGCGGCAGTTCAGACCCGGCGACCCGAACCCGGGAACACTCCACCACCGCCACACCTCAGGTATCCTGAGTTTCGATCCTGTCCGTTTACACATATAAATCCAGTCCGTGGAGCAGCCACACACGTTTGCTCTCTTCAATGCCCACCGCGGGCAGCGGGCGAAGCGTGCTTGACATTGGCTGTGCCAACGGCTATCTCGCGTCCATTTTGGCCGAACGCGGTTACACAGTGACAGGAGTCGAGCGGGAAGGCGGATTTGATCCCGCACAGTTCCCTGAAAACGTTCAGCTCGTATGTGCCGATCTCGAGCGCGGTCTGCCCCCGCTTCAATCCCGGTTTCAGTACGTAATCTGCGCTGATATTCTGGAGCATCTCCATGATCCGGAACGACTGCTTCGCCAGATACAGGAAGTCCTTGCGCCGGGCGGAGTTGTCATCGCCTCACTCCCAAATAGCGGGAATTTCTGGTTTCGCGGCAATGTTCTGTTTGGGCGATTCCCACAGGACGACAAGGGCCTGTTCGACCGAACTCACGTTCGTTTCTTCATGTGGAACGGCTGGAAAGAACTCTTTCGTGCAGCAGGTTACGAGATCTCCCAAGTCGACCCGACAACCGTGCCTGTTGGTCTGATGGTGCCTCCCGCGTTGGAGCATTCGCCGCCCGTACTAGCCGCAGAAAGTGTATTCTACGGATTGGCGCGAATCTGGAAAGAGATGTTCGCTTATCAGTTTGTCGTTCACGCCAGGCCGACAGCGCTATGAACCGGAAGCCAAAAGTCGTGGTCGTGATGCCCGCCTACAACGCGGCGCGCACGCTTCACATGACCTATGCCGAATTGCCGCACAACATCGTCGACCTTGTAATTCTGGTGGACGACGGAAGCTCCGACGAAACAGTTCAGATCGCACGACAGCTTGGTCTGGAGCTCTTTGTACACGACCGAAATTACGGGTACGGAGCCAATCAGAAAACTTGTTATCGCGAGGCGTTGAAAGCTGGAGCCGACATCGTGGTGATGGTCCACCCGGACTATCAGTACGATCCGACGCTCCTGCCGCAGATCATCGCACCCATTGAGGAAGGCAAGGCCGACGTGGTCCTCGGCTCTCGTTTGCTGGGCGGAAACGTGGTTCATCAGGGAATGCCGTGGTGGAAGTACATCTCGAATCGTTTTCTGACGGGGCTCGAAAATCGGGTTTTCAGCCTGCACTTGGCCGAATACCACACTGGCTATCGTGCGTATCGCCGCGAGGTCCTCGAGTCCGTTAACCTCGAGATGAATTCAGACAATTTCATCTTCGACCAGGAAATCATGGCTCAGTTCGTAGAACTCGGCTTCCGCGTCGCCGAAGTCCCTGTACCGACACGTTACTTTCCACAGGCGTCCTCAGCATCGTTCGTCCAGAGCTCCATTTACGGTCTGTCTATTCTGCGGTTGCTCACCCGTTACGTTCTCCACTCGAAAGGACTGCTCCGCAGCCGTCAGTTTCAGAGCCTCAGCCGCAGGTACTCCAGCAAGGCCAATCCCGGCCGCCAGGATCAGCCCGCTCAGCCGTGAGGCCGATTTTCGCCCGTGTCCGGTCCTGGACCACTTTCGACTTCCTGATCATATTCGCGTTCGCGGTTCTGCTGGTTGCTCCGTGGTTTCGGGCAAAGTACCTCGATTTGTGGAGTTCCATCGAAAGTACATTCATCGCCGACGCTCGTTTTTTAGCTGAGAACTGGCCTCATCCTGAGTGGCAGCCGAACTGGTATTGCGGCACGCGCACCGATTACATCTACCCTCCGGCCCTTCGGTACGGAACAGCGGCGCTCGTCCACTACATCCCCCGACTGCTCCCCGTCAGGGCGTATCACATCTACGTCGCTTTCTTCTATTGCTTCGGGATCGCTGCTGTATACCTCCTGGCAGCTCGAACCTCCGGATCGAGGCTGGCCGGCTATCTCGCCGCCATAGCGACAGCTCTGATCTCGCCGTCCTTTCTGCTCGTCGATTACATCCGACAAGACTCGCCGCGGCTCATGCCATATCGGCTGCACGTCTTGCTGCATTACGGCGAGGGGCCGCACATGACCGCAGTTGCCTGGTTGCCACTAGCGCTCCTGTTTTCAATCCGCGGCGTTGAGCGCTGGCGGCCTGTCTCAATCGCGATGGCCGGGATTTGCTGCGCAATGATCGTCGCGAATAACTTTTACGGAGCGACATCACTCGCCATACTGTATCCGATTCTGGTTTGGACAGCTTTCGCTGGAACGCGCGATTGGCGCGTATTCGGACGCGCAGCTCTGATTATCCTGATCTCGTACGGGTTAACCGCGACCTGGCTTTCTCCCGGCTATCTGCAGGTGACGTTGCGGAATATGCAGTACGTTTCGAAGCCCGGGAACACATGGTCCATCTGGCTGGCAGCCGCATTCATCGTAGTCTTTGCAGTTCTGGCGTGGCGATTTACCGCACCTCGAATGGAGCAGATATATCTGACATTCCTGTGCGGTGCAACCGCCGCATTCCTGCTGAACACTGTCGGCAATCACTACTTTAATTTCCGCATCATTGGAGAGCCCGCCAGGCTCTTTCCCGAATTGGACCTGCTGATTATCCTGCTCGCAGTCGAGTTGCTTCGTCGCGTCTGGTCACATTCGTGGAATAACGTAACGCTGGTGCGCGCCGCGACAGCATTCGTTGTCGTGCTCGCACTGGCTCCGTCGTGGGGTTACGTCAGAAACTCGCGACGCTTCTTCGTGCCGGAGCAGAACCTGGCGCAAAGACCGGAATACGCGATCGCCCAGTGGATGTCAGAACACATGCCCGACTCTCGTTCAATTCCTGCCGGCACCATTCGCTTCTGGTACGACGTCTGGGACGATCTCGCACAGCTCACAGGTGGGTCCGATCAGGGCATCCTGAACTCACACGTCGTCCCTCCCAAATGGGAAATCTACATGGCGCCGGATCCGACTCTTTCGATTCTCTGGATGCAGGTCCTCGGCGTCGACGCCGTGATTGTAAGCGATAAGACTTCAACGCAAACATACAAGGACTATCTCTTTCCGGACAAGTTTCGCGGCGAGCTGGCGATACTGTATGACAACGGCCGAGGCGACCGAATCTTCGGTGTTCCCCGTCGGTTTCCCGGAATTGCACGAGTTGTCAACCGTGCAGAACACGATGCACTTCCTGAAATCCCGAATAATGGCGAACTCAACGCGCTGCGCGCATGGCATCACAACGTAGAAGCCGGTCCGAACTCTCCGGCTGTCCTGAAGTGGCGCGGCCCCGATCGGTTTGTCGTCCAGGCTTCGCTTCAACCAGGTGAGTCAGTATGGGTAGCCGAAAGCTTTGACCCGAACTGGCGAGCCACTACCCGGGACGGCCGCAGTGTTCCCATTAGTGAAGACAAAATGGGATTCATGATCGCAGCCGTACCTCCAGGGGACCAGGACATTCAGTTCAGTTTCCCAATGCCGATGTCTCGCAGAATCGGCTGGATCGTTACGTTAGTGACTCTCGTCCTGGTTGTTTCCTTACTGTACGCAGGCCTGACTGCACGAAACAGTGGCGGTAACGTAAGAATCCCATCGGCATGAACGACTGGATCAGTCTCGTTGGCCCCAACGCGACGGTTCAACTCTTTGGTGTCAAACTGGTCGGAGTCAACGCGGAGAATGGCGGCAAACTCCTTATTTCGATTTGCTACCTGATAGCTGTTTACGCCATCTCCTCTGGCCTGCGTTTCATTGTAGGTAAACTCGTCCCCGGAAAAGGAGAGAACGAACGTCGCCGGTTCTGGACCCGCCAGGGAATTCAGGTGCTCACCGCTGTACTGGTGCTCATCGGTTTGGTCTCGATCTGGTTTGACGACCCCACGCGGCTGACAGCTGCGGTCGGCATGATAACGGCAGGGCTCGCGTTTGCGCTTCAGCGCGTCGTCACTGCCGTGGCCGGTTACGTCGTTATCCTTCGTGGCCAGATCTTCAGTGTCGGCGACAGGATCACGATGGGTGGTGTGCGTGGCGATGTTATCGGCTTGCGATTCACTCAGACGGTCATCATGGAGATGGGTCAGCCCCCGGGTGAGCAGGGTGATGCGCCATCAATGTGGGTGAGGAGCCGCCAGTATACCGGCCGGATCGTCACAGTCACCAACGCCAAGATCTTCGATGAACCCATCTATAACTACAGTCGCGAATTCCCGTTCATCTGGGAAGAGATGACGTTACCGATCAGCTTCGACACCAATCGCGAGACGGCTGAGACCATCATTCGGGAAACCGCCGAGAAATATACTACAAATATTCAGATTGTCGGTGAAGAGGCGTTGCGCGAAATGGAGCGGCGTTACTTCATGGCGCGCGAGGATCTTCGGCCGCATGTGTATTGGCGCATTACTGATAATTGGGTAGAAATGACCGTTCGGTTCATCGTCGAAGCTCACGGCGTCAGAGGCGTGAAAGATCGAATGAGCCGGGAAATCCTGGCCAGATTCGATGAAGCGAAGATCGGAATCGCTTCCGGCACATACGCTGTCGTGCAGATGCCGCCAATCGAAATCAGACAAGCTCCGGCAGTACCTCGATCATAGTAGAGACTGTGGGTCCGCTGCATACCGCACAACGGGAGCTGGGCTACTTCTTTGAGTTGCTGCGCAGAGCAGCAGTGTCGACGTATCGTGACAATTGCTTTGGAATCGCAAAAGGTGCTGCCTACTCGGCGCTGCTGTCTTTCTTTCCCGTCCTGACTACCATCACGGCGCTCCTCGTCCAGGCTAACGCTTACGCCGTTTCGCGCTCGATTTCCCGTGTCGTTTACGAGGTCGTCCCACCGGGAACGGAGAACATCGTGCTGCAGATATTCACCCACCGTGGCAGCCAGCCGGTTTACCTGCTGGTCGTTGCAGTCATGCTTTCCGTCTGGGCCGCTTCCGGAGTGATGTTGAGCCTGATGGAGGGCTTCCGAAATGCCTACAACATTCGTAGCGGAAGACCGTTTCTCCGGCAGCGAGCAATCGCCGCTCTGCTCGTTTTCGCCGCGGCATTTCCCGTCGTTGCCGCATCAACCATCATTGTGTTCGGGACGCGCGCCGAGACCTGGATCCTTCACTCTCTCGGCCTGTTGCCGCGTGTTGAGGAGCTGCGAGGCGAAGTGTCATTTATCATTCACCTCGTCCGGACGGCAATTTCCATCGCTTCAATCATCCTCGGGACGACCCTGCTGTACTCCATCGGACCGAACCCTCCAAGGCGCGCCGCGACAGTCGTTCCCGGAGCGCTGCTCGCAACCTGGTTGTGGTGGCTGTCAACACTTGCATTCGCGTGGTACGTCCGCAATATCGCGAATTACAACGTCCTCTACGGCAGCGTAGGGGCTGTGATCGCACTCCTGGTCTGGATGTACCTGCTAAGCGTAATTGCCCTGTATGGCTGCGAGTTTAACGCGCAGCGCGACCAGCTGATCGGTGTGGATAGCGCAGTCAGGTAACATACTGCTCGGGTGACATACTAAAAAGAGATATGAGTTTTCAGCTGGCTGTGGACTATCGTCCGAGAGGCGATCAGGCTGCAGCCATACAGCAGTTAACGGGCGGTCTGCAGGACGGCGAGCGCCATCAGGTGTTGCTGGGCGTCACCGGGTCGGGTAAGACCTTCACGATGGCGAAGACTATCGAAGCTACGGGCCGCCCGGCCCTTGTGCTCGCTCATAATAAGCTTCTTGCCGCGCAGCTTTACGGCGAATTCAGAAGTTTTTTTCCGCACAACGCCGTCGAGTATTTCGTCAGCTATTACGATTACTACCAGCCCGAAGCTTACATTCCTTCCGGAGACGTATACATCGAAAAGGAAGCGACGATCAATGACGAGCTCGATAAGCTGCGGCTTTCCGCAACGCGCTCCCTGTTCGAACGGCGCGACTGCGTGATCGTCGCGAGTGTCAGCTGCATCTACGGTCTCGGTTCACCCGAAGCGTATTACGGCATGCTGCTGATGCTCGATAAAGGGCAGAAACTCTCGCGAAAGGATTTGCTCGCCCGACTGGTCGAAATCCTCTATGACCGCAACGATCACGACTTTCGTCGCGGAAGCTTCCGTGTGCGCGGCGACGTCGTCGAAGTCTTCCCCACATACGACGACAATGCCTACCGGATCGAGTTCTGGGGCGACGAAATTGAGAGCCTCGCTCAGATCGATCCGCTGCTGGGACAAGTAAAGCAAACCTATCTGCGTTTGCCCATTTATCCCAAGACACACTATGTGATGTCAGGGGAAATGCGCCAAAAGGCGATGGTCAGCATCGAAGAGGAACTCCGGTCGTGGCACGCCGAGCTGGAGCAACAGGGCAAGCTGATCGAAGCGCAGCGGGTCTGGCAGCGAACAATGTTCGATCTTGAAATGATCAAGCAGATTGGTTACTGTCACGGCATTGAAAACTACTCTCGCCACTTCTCGGGACGCTTACCTGGTGAGGCGCCACCGACACTGCTCGACTACCTTCCGCATGATGCCGTTATCTATATCGATGAGAGCCACCAGACTGTCCCGCAGTTGCAGGGCATGTTTCATGGCGATCGGTCGCGCAAAGATATTCTCGTCCAGTATGGATTCCGTTTGCCGAGCGCAAGAGATAATCGGCCGCTCACGTTTGAGGAATTTGAGAATCGCGTGAATCAGCTCATCTATGTCTCCGCGACGCCCGGGCCATACGAGTTGACGAAATCCTCCGGCGTAGTGGTCGAGCAGATTATTCGGCCTACAGGTCTTACCGATCCGGAAGTCGAGATCAGGCCCATTCGAGGCCAGGTCGACGATCTGCTCAACGAAATACGCATCCGTGCCGAACAGAACGAGCGAGTCCTCGTAACCACGCTGACCAAACGCATGGCAGAAGACCTTGCGGAATATTACGCCGAAGTGGGAGTGCGTTGCGCCTGGATGCACTCGGAGGTCAGCGCTCTCGACCGCGTGAAGATCATTCGCGACCTCCGGCGTGGGCGAGTATGACGTATTGATCGGCGTCAACCTGCTGCGCGAAGGGCTGGATTTGCCGGAAGTTTCGCTCGTGGCGATTCTGGATGCTGATAAAGAAGGCTTCCTGCGTTCCAGCGGATCGCTGATACAGACGATCGGGCGTGCAGCCCGGAACGTGAATGGCCGCGCTATCCTCTATGCCGATGTTATGACGGCGTCTATGAAGCGCGCTCTCGACGAAACGAATCGGCGCCGCGTGATTCAAGTGGCTTACAACGAGGAAAACGGAATCACACCTCAGTCGATCGTCAAGCCCATCGACATGAGCCTCGTCGCGATTGCCGAATCTGACTACGTAACAATACCGTCTGAACCGGAGAGTCCTGTTGAGACACTGACTCAGGAACAGCGCGAAACGCTGATAAGCGAACTCGAAACTCAAATGCGCGAGTTGGCAAAGAAGTTCGAGTTTGAGAAAGCCGCTGAAGTGCGGGATCGTCTGAAAGCAATCAAATCGGGTTCACTATATGGCGAAGCTGCAGCCAGTAGCTCTGGTATTCGCCGGGCCAGTTAGCCGCGGGACGCTCGGCCAGTTGCCGGGTTTGCGCGAGCGTCTGCGCTGGATTAAATCCAGTTCCGTCGCAACCGCGACGCGTGCCGTACGTGGGCTCAGGGCCGGCGTGGCGGTTCCCGACTACGCTGACCTGTCCCCGGCAGTCAATGATTCTCATCAGCGTGCCTGACGACAACGTAAACACGTGGGCTGAGGTGCTTGCGAACTGCGGCCTCAGTTGGCACGAAGAAAATTGCCGTGCTCTATGACAGCACCTGGCCCAGCGGCGCACTCGAACCGCTCCGCGGCAGTCGGTGCAGCGATCGCGACTCTGAACTACCATCCGCGCCCGGAGCAATTTGTGTGTGAAGGTGATCCTATCGCCTTGAGGGCGTTGCGCGATCTCGCAGCGGGCAAACCGCTCATCCCGCTCACCAGCAAGGAGCGATATTTCAGTGCACTCCGGAGAACCCGCGATGAATTCATACCAATGTTCGCGTCCTGCGTCGCGGACTTCCGTGCCGCTGGCATGCAGAAAGCCGCAGCGGAGAAAGCCGCTGCGGCCGGATTACACGAGTCAGTTCGTTCTTACGTGCGTGCAGGTCACCGCGTGCTGAACCCGTGTCCAGAAGTAACTAGACGGTGAGTTTGTTCGCTTCAGGAACGATAATCTGAGGTGCGGGCGGCGTCAGTTCGCGCGTGACGTCCAGCCTGTTGGTTCCATGGAGGCGCGCTACCAGCGTCAGAGCCTGTGCGACAACCTGGTCCATGTTGTAGTACTTGTAAGTCGCCAGCCGCCCGACGAAGTGCACGTTGGGGGTTGCATCCGCCAGTGCCTGGTATTGCTTGTAGAGCAGCGCGTTTTCGGGGCGCGGAACCGGATAGTAGGGATCCCCTTCAGCGCGGGGATACTCTTTCACGACAGCGGTTTTGGGGTGTTGCTGGCCCGTGAGGTATTTGAATTCCGTAATCCGTGTGTAGGCATTCTCGTTCGGATAGTTCACAACGGGAGCTTCCTGATAGACATCCCTGTTGTGCGTTTCGTGCGCGAACTCGAGCGAGCGATACGGCAGCTTTCCGAAGCGCATGTCGAAGAACTCATCGACTGGACCGCTGTAGACCATCTCGCCGAACTTGATCTCTCGCATAATGTCGCGATAATCGGTGTTCACTACGATGGTAATGTTCTTGTGATCCAGCATGTTCTCGAACATGCGCGTGTAGCCGTGCTTAGGCATGTTCTGGAACGTGTCCGTAAAGTATCGATCGTCAGTGTTCGTCCTCACCGGAATACGCGCCGTAACCAGCGCGTCCAGTTCTGAGGGATCGAGCCCCCACTGTTTCCGGGTATAGCCCCGGAACATCTTCTCGTAGAGGTCTCGCCCAACCCGGTTCACAACGACGTCTTCCGAGGTCCGGACCGGCTCGCGCTTTTCGGCACGCTGCTCAAAGAACCTGTCCACTTCTTCTTCGGTCTGCAAATTCACGCCGTACAGCTCGTTGACAGTCGTTCTGTTGATCGGAATAGGAACAAGCTTGCCGGTTACACTCGCCAGCACCCTGTGCTCGTACGGTCGCCACTCCGTGAACTGCGACAGGTACTCTGCCACGTCCATCGAGTTCGTATGGAAGATGTGCGGTCCGTACTTGTGGACGAGGATTCCGTCATCATTGTAGTGATCATAAGCATTGCCGCCAATGTGGTTCCGCCGATCACAGATCAAAACTCGCTTGTTGAACTTGCGGGCGAGGCGCTCTGCAATGACACTGCCCGCAAATCCCGCCCCTACCACGAGAAAGTCGTACATAGAATTCCTCTTAGTGCCAGCCTAGTCGCCCAGAACCGCGGACTGCATCGGCATGGCAGGCCGAAGTTCGCTTTGCAGCGCGTTGAGTTCGCGGGTCAGTATGCGGCTTTCGATAAGTCCCCACATTTTCCGGAAAGTGATATCCCACGAATTCTGGGACAGGAAAGCGTCGCGGCGCTCTGCCCAGTCGGGATCCTTTGCGTCAATGTTGAGGGCATTGTCGATCTCGCTGCGCAAACTCTTCTGCGGCTGTCAGCAATTCGCACAAGGCGCTTGACTCCGTATGGCCGAACAACATCGGTGATTGAGGTCGACACAACCGGCTTGCCGGCCGCCAGATACTCCGGAGTCTTCGTGGGACTGATGAAGCGAGTCGATTCGTTGTGAGCGAACGGCATCATCGCCGCATTCCAGCCGGCGATATACGGGGGCAGTTCCTTATAGTTCTTTCCGCCGAGATAGTGGATGTTGTCACGTTTCGGCAGTGTCGCCGGATCGATTTTGACAACAGGTCCAATCATCACGAAGTGAACGTCGGGCCGGAGTTCGGCCACCTTCCCGAGAAGCTCACAATCCATCCGTTCGTCGATCACACCTGCGAATCCGACACGCGGCTGAGGAATGCCAGCCTGATCTGCTGGTTCTGCCGTCAGAGTTCGGGCCTGTGCGAAATGGGAGTAGTCGATGCTGCTGGGGAACGCATGTAAATCGGAATGGCGGCCCAGCTTCGCCTCGTACAGGCTTTGCCCGCCCGTGAAGACGAGGTCAGCGCGACGGAGCAGTTCTGCCTCCCGGTCTTTCATCTCCTGCGGCGCTCCCTTAAACGCGGACAGCTCATCCATACAATCGAAGACCGTAATCTCAGGCCGCAGGTGCGATGAGAACGACAGCGCCATCGGAGTGTAATACCAGAGAACGTACTTCTGGATCTGATTTTCCAGCAGCATGTTGTTCAGCAGCAACTTTTGAATGGTCTCGCAGGTAGCGGCCGTCAGCCCCGATGGGATCTGAGGCACCATCACGATTACACCGGTCTCGGGGCAGACGTGCCGCTCGAGTCTTGGTATGCCATCGGTCGGAACAGGTTCTTCAACAAAAAATACGCGGTGAGTTCGTGCGAATCGACTGAGGAGGTGTTGCGGCCGCTGGAACACAAAGCTCCAGCGCAGGTGCGAGAGACACACAAGATCTTGCGGAAGTGTAGTTAACGTTGGTTTATCAATCATGTTTCTGGTCCTCAGTTCGAATTCAGGTGCGCGATCACACAAAGGCTCCGGCAGTCTCCCGGTCGCGCTCGGAAGAAGAAAGAAGCAGGCGGTGGAATCGTGCTTGCTGGAACCGAAGTTCGTCAGCCAGCGGAATATAGATTTCGCGGCTGCCATCTTCGTTACAGTAGTCCCACAAACCGTTGTGGCAATGCCGGTCGTCAGCCCATCCGGCATGGTTCATGATCGGGTACAGGCAGATGCCGTGAACCGGTGTGCCAAGTCGAATTGCGGTTTCTACTTCGTCGCAAACATACGACAGCCATTCGGGACGGCGTTCGTCTTCAATGCCGGTCTCCGCAATCATGACCGGACGTTGATACGTATTAACCACATGATCGAGAAGCCGATACAGCGGTGTATACCGAGGATCTGTTCGCTCGATAAACCGGCCGCGAAGGACCCACTGGTTATGAACGTAGTAATTGCAGCCAATCACATCGAGATACCTCGGATGCCCGCCCACTTCAGGAAAAAGCGCTCCGGTCAGAATATTCAGGCAGTCAAACTGCGCACGGCAATACCCGTCCGCTTCGTCCCGGACTCGCCGCGACGCGTGCCGGTCCGTCACGATGTTGACGATCGGATCAACCTGCAGGAATCGAGCATCGGGTAAAACATCCCGAACCGCTTCAATTCCGGCGATCGTCGCGCGGATCAGCTGTTTCTTAAACTCGTTCCCTCGCCCTTTCGCGAACGGCGGAAACATGCCCATTTCTCCACCGGCCCAGCACAGGAACGACGGTTCATTGACCACGGAAAACCAGTGCGGTCCCGGAGTCTCCGAAGAAATAAATCGCGCCGCTGATGAACAAAATCGCGAAAACTGATTTATAAATCTCGGCGAAAATGCATCCAGATAGCTGGGCCACCCATAGTGGAGCAAGTCCCAGATCACCTGCATCCCGGTTTGGCGCGCAGCATCGACCTGCGGCCGTGCCGACGAGAAGTCAAGTCTGCCCTCGTGCTTTCCGATCAAATGCCAGCGAAGGCCATCACGGCACGCCTGCATGCCTTCCGACTGCAGACGCTCATAGTCGAGTTTTGCAAATCTGTCGTGACACGTCGAAGCAATCAGGTCAAGCTGTGTTCCGTCTTCCCGTCGGTGCGTGGAACACTCGAATCCGCCTAAAAAAAAACTCGCAAACAGATTCTGAACCTGCAAACGCTATGCTCCTGTTGTCGGTGTACAATCCGTTCAAGTCCGACAGATAAGACTCCGCTGAATTCTAAATGTTTCGTAATGTTGTCGCCTGGCCGTGTAACGATGCGTAACCTGCGGCGTCTCCTGAATCAGAACTGAGGGCCCCATGCCGGCTATCGAAACTACGGGAATTCGCGATGAAGTCCGGCTGCATACACAACTTCGCCGGGCAGCAGCGATTCTCAGGCATGATCTGCCGCGCCTCGCTAACGAGGTAATCGCTCAATGGAGCGAGCACCGCGTTCCGCGGCTTGGAGCTTCACTCGCTTTTTACACGCTCCTGTCACTCGCACCTTTGGTGATCATTGTCGTTGCCGTGGCAGGTGCATTCTTCGGCCGCGATGCTGTAGAGGGACAACTCGTCTGGCAGATTCAGGACATCGTCGGTCACGCGGGTGCAGAGACTGTCCAGAATTTATTGAAATCGACCCAGCATCCCGGAGCGGGCACGCTGGCGTCAATCCTCGGCAGCATCGCTCTCGCAGTCGGTGCAACATCCGGTATTGCTGAATTGCGAGATGCGCTGAACATTATCTGGTGCGTGCCGCGGAAAGAGGAATCGGCACTGAGGAGTATCGTCTCGATGCTTCGCGATAAGTGGCTCGCATTTGTTGCGGTTCTTGGCATCGGATTTTTCCTGTTGCTCTCGGTCGTCTTCAGTACGGTGCTCAGTTGGGTTACGGGACACTTCAATAGCTGGGCCGTGACTGCTGCCCTGCTGCGCTTCGCGGATCTCGGTATCAGCTTCGTTGTAATCGCGCTGTTATTCACGCTGATTTACAAGTGGCTTCCGGACCTTCGACTGGAGTGGCGCGATGTCATTCCAGGCGCTTTGATAACCACGATCCTGTTCAGCATCGGCAGGTATTTTATCGGCTTCTATCTCGGACGGTCGAGTTACGCGTCAGTTTACGGAGCGGCCGGGTCGCTGGTAGTTCTACTGGTATGGGTTTACTACTCCGCGCAGATCTTTTATCTCGGTGTGGAGTTCGCCCGGGCATGGGCACAGGCGTATGGATCAAAGCCTTGCGATCGCGTCGGGCGTGAAGTTAAGCTCGCAGCAGAACCTTCCAAACCAGTTCCGGCGTCCCCGTCAGAACCGCTGGTCAAAGTTTCGTAGCTGTGCGGGTATTAGGAGTGTCGCTTAGGTCCTGCTACGCTGCAGGCCTGACGCGAAGCCGGTACAGACTTCTTGCGTCGGACGCGTCGCGAGTTACGGCAGCCTTGATTCCGCGATTCGCGCAAAAGTCCTCAACAACAGGGCGCACTGCCTGATCCGTTTCGTCTGTGTTCGGCGCGAGCATTCGGTCGTTTACGAAGACTTCAAAGTCCTGTTCCCGAAAACGCAACCCAGGGACTTCTTTCTCCAGCAGCTTCGCGGCTGTGAGAGCGGTGTCGTATGCCTGTTCGAGCTTGGCCCTGTCGTCGCCTGAAAGCGGCCGGCGGCGGTTGTAAAGAACACCAAGTTCACCAGCACGGTTATCCACGCTGTAGAAGCCGTCGTCGGCAATCAACATCACTCCCGGACCCTCGGGAACGTGAGCATAATCGGCGACGTCGATCAGACTGCCCGGGAACAGCACTCTCCCGAATCCAGCGGTGGAACACCGGAATCAGGTCCGCCCAGTTTAGCGTCGTTCCTGGCTCGGCGAACAACTTGACGTTGAAGTGATCCATCAAGCCCTCACCGCCGTCGTCGCCAGCTTTGCATCTTCAAGGAGGTTCGCGTAGCAGGTGTTGCTCCCTTCGATGAAGAGCTGCGCTTCTTCGATCAGCTGGTGCACTGTTTCTGCGTTATGTTTGCGGCCGAGTGCCTCATGAGCATCGAAATAATAGTCAGCAAACTTGGCACCGGTGAAGGTATCCCAGAATAGTTTGGTGTCCACGAACAGCTCTTTGAACTTGGACTTCACCGCGTCGCGTTCTTCAGGGAACAGCGGATCTCTGAATCGGACCAGCGCAAGCGCGGCATGCATCATCGACTCATACGCCTGGTCCGCAGCCGCTTCCACCTGGCCTGCCTCGAGTTTCAGCTGCGCCTCAAATGCTTCGCGCTCAGCACGCGGTCAGAGCAAACTCAGTTGGCGACACAATCTCGCCGGCGCACTCGCCTTCTCCGAGATCGCCCACCGTATATTCCCGCGCATCGCCCCAGTCCTGGTAAAACGACGGATCGGCATCGTGAGCAGGCACAGCAGTAAGATCGTCGACCATCTTTTTGCATTCCGCCTTGCCGATTCGCTTGATAAACAGCTGGAAGGTCTCGCCCGCGTTCCGTTCAGCGATATATCGGTTCGTGAAGCGATCCACCACTTCCGGGATTCTCTTGGACGGAATGGCTCCGATCGCCAGGCCGTAGCTGCCGGCGTTCGCCTCCCACTGCCCTCCGAGGAGCACCTGAAAATGCGGTACAGCGTAACCATTCTTCACTCGACTCATGCCGTAGAAGCCGAGATCGCAAATGTGGTGCTGGCCACAGGAATTGAAGCAGCCACTGACCTTGATATGAAGTCCGCGGATGGATTCGTTCAGCTCATACCAGCGCTCGCTGAGCCGCTGTCGCAGTTCAGCAGCGAGTCCGCGTGATGCCGAAATCCCGAGCTTACAGGTGTCGGTGCCTGGGCAGGAAACAACGTCGGTGATCGTGCCGGCTCCAGGAAGTGCGAGCTTCGCATTCTTCAGGTCGGCATACAGCGCGGGAAGGTCTGCCTCGCTGACCCACCGCAGGACGATGTTCTGCTCGACAGTCGTTCGAACCGTTTCTCGCGTGTACTTGCGGGCGATATCTGCAAGTGCGCGAAGCTGATCCGAAGTGATGTCTCCGAGCGGCAGCGTTACCGTAACCGTCGCGTATCCGGCTTGGCGCTGACCATAAACGTTGGTGTCGTACCACGTCTGAAACTCGGGGTCTGCAGCCTGGCCCGTCTTGATCTGCAGGAATTCAGCCTTGCGCAGCGGCTGTTCCTCAGCCTTTCGCGCGTCCTCGATCCAGTTCGTCCAGCGTGGGTCCGGCTCAAGGATTGCCCGCTCTTCCATTACGATTCGGCGGAACTCGTCAAGGCCGAGCTTGCTGACTACGAACTTCAGTCGTGCCGTGTTGCGATTCTTCTTTTCGCCGAGCCGCGCAAAGACTCGGCCGATCGCCTGTGACAGCGGGAGGAGTTCTTCCTCCGAAACGAACTCGGCCATCAGCTTCGCCTGCTGCGGAACTGTACCGAGTCCGCCGCCGACATAGAACTCGAAGCCGCGCTGGCCCTGCTCGTTGACCACCGCTACAAGTCCGATGTCATGCAGGCGAACCAAACCACACGCCTCGTCGCGGCAACCCGAAAACGCAAACTTGAACTTACGCCCGAAATTTTGGGTATCAGGATGGCCGAGCATGAAATACGTGAGCGCCTTTGCATAAGGAGTCACGTCGAATGCCTGCGTCCGGCAAACACCAGCGATCGGGCACGCTGTCACATTACGGACCGTATTACCGCAGGCTTCGCGCGTCGTGATGCCCACGGCACCCAGCCTGCGCATGATCGTAGGGGCGTCCTCGATGTGGACGAAATGAAGCTGAACATCCTGCCGCGTCGTGATGTGTGCGATGCAGTCAGAGTATTCTTCAGCCAGCTCTGCCAGCACTTCCATCTGTCGTGCATTCAGGCCGCCGTACGGGATCTTGATGCGCTGCATGCCGGGCGCATCCCACATCGTTCCGGGGCCCTTGGTGTTATTGGTCGGGAACTGCAGCTTCCGGGTCTCGACGCCGTCGTGCCGCTGTCCATTGTCGTAGCGCTGGCCGTAGGAACCGCGCCGCAGCCGCGTCTCTGCGAAGATTTTGTCGTCAATCTTGCCGTTCTTTTTGAGGAGGACCTCGTTCTCGTAAATATCGAGTTCACGGGCAAGAGGCGGCGCAATCTGCTCACCGATACGACTCTTCCAGAGGCTGTTACTTGCTTTCAACGACCTATCCCCTTATCTCTATCGAGAATATCATGATTGATTTCGCGGCCGCTGTCGCAGTCGGGAAGTTCGCGCCCGGCGTAGTAATTCAGCCCGTACCGAAAGCCGCGGCGTTCGCTATCCAGGCAGGCTTCGCGATGTTGTTCGACCATCTCGCGCCATCTGGGTCGAGCGGACGCCGTACGATCCAGGCGCGGCAACGTGACGGCGTTTAGAAAAACGAACCCAATTCCTGCGGCAAGGGCCGCGATGTCGAACGCCCAATTCGAGTTCCGCCGCCCTACGACAATTACTGCCAAAGCGCCAATGATCCCCAAGCCGACACCCGGCCACCAAATCTCGTCGAGGCGGGCGGAACGCAATCCATTGGCAACGGCCCCGGGCACCACCGCTCCGACCACCGGCAGCAGGGTCAGTAATGCGGCCGAGGTCGCAAATACAGAACGAAGCCAATTTTGACCTAACCCCAATGCTATCAACGCAGTGGCCGCCGGCAACAGGGGCATAAGATAGCCCGGGAGCTTGTTCGTGGAAGCGGAGAAAAAAACGAACCCAAACGTGAGCCACCCCAACAACAGCAGCCGTCTGGGCTCTCGCCAGCCGTCAGTCCGTACGGCTGCGAGCGCAGGTATCCATGGAAAGAGTAACACGAGCAGCACCGGGATATAAAACCACCAGGGCTGAACGTGCTTGAGTTCCGGGCTCAGAAACCGTCCGAAGTGATGCTGGATAAAGAAGACCTCGATGAACGGCCAGCCGTTCCGCAGGTAGCAAAGCAGGTACCACGGCAAGGCGATGAGGAGCGCCGCAAGAAGGTAGAGTGAGAGGTCCTTCCAGCGCCGTCGGCCGAACCAGAACAGCGGTATCGCAAGGACGAGCGGGACCAGACCTTTGGCGAGCACGGCCAGGCCAAGTAGAACGCCGCCGAGCATCAATCCACGTCGTCCGCCTGAACGGACCCACGGCAGCGCCAGCATCATCGACCCGGCGAACGTCGTCGCCAGCGGAATTTCCGTGACAGCGAAGTGGCTGTACACCATCCACCCGCCTGAGGTCGCGAGCATCACCGCCGCCATCCACGCCGTTTTTTCGCCAAATTCCCGACGCATTCGGAGGAAATAGAAAATCAGGAACCAGACGCTCAGGATAGCTACCGGAAGTCGGGGAGCCAGCTCGGGGCCCAACCCGACGGTGAAGCCGACAGCCGTCATCCAGTAGAGGAGGGCGGGCTTTTCAAACCACGGCTTGCCCCACAGGCGAGGTGTGACCCAATCGCCTGAGGTGGCCATCTCACGCCCGATGGAAGCGTACCGTGGTTCATCCGGGTCGATTCCCAGGCCCGTACTGGTTAAACCATAGAAATATAAGAGAAATAGCAGGGGTGCGGCGAACAGCAGTTTACGGGGGATCCGCAACCCTAAGTATAAGGGCCGCAACGCGGCTGGCAGTATAATGGCCGCAATGCGGCTGGTTTTTGTGCTGCTCGGCTGCGCAATAGCCGCATTCGGAGCAGCGGAGTGCAACTGCGATCCCGCCAAACCGGAGACGATGGCCGAAAGGCAGTGCAGTCTCTGTCGAGAGGCCGAGAAGCAGCCTCCTGACGTCGTCTGGTTCTACCTGAAGGACAACAACCCTCGCAAACCGAATCGCTGGCTTGTTCTGTCGCGCCAGCACGGGTCGGGACTGCACCATCTTCACGAACTGCCGAAACCGATTCGGACCGAGTTGTGGAAGGCCGCTATCGCGAAAGGCCAGGAACTGTGGGGTGACGAGTGGGGCCTCGCGTACAACGGCGAGAAGGTCCGGACACAATGCCACACCCATATCCACATCGGCAAGCTTCTGCAGGGAATCGAGACAGAGCACTACATCACTGTCCGAGGTCCTGAAGACATCCCGGCACCTCCAGGGGAAGGGCTATGGGTTCATCCGGTCGGAAAAGATGGTCGCCTGCATGTCCACCTGGGAGAGCAGACAACCGAGACAACGCTGTTGCGCTGACTCAGCGGCGCATGATCGTGAGAAAATTATGTTAAAGCAATGAGTCTTCTCGAGATCACGAAGCTGCCAACCGCGCAGAACTCGGCTATCCACTTACATCCTGATGACAACATCGCGGTCGCACGCGTGCCTCTGAGTCCCGGGCAGAATCTGGAGATAGATGGCGTCGCCATAAGAGTTAAGGATTCGGTTCCGGCAGGACATAAAGTCGCGCTTCGGAACATCACGGCGGGCCAGCCGATTGTTCGCTACGGTCAGGTAATCGGTCGTGCGAGCACAAACATCGAAGCGGGACAGCACGTTCACGTTCAGAACGTGGCCTTTGAGGAACTGGTTTTCGACTTCGAGTTTCCGACGGGCGAGATCGCCTTTCCCTACCGCGACAAATATTCCGACGTTCCTGGGATACCAGCGCAGCGACGGCCGTGTTGGCACGCGGAACTATATTGCGGTTGTCGCAGCGAGCAACTGCGCTGCGCACACGGTGGAGTGGATCGCCGAGAGCTTCGATTCCGCTGCCCTGCCCGCGAATGTTCATGGCGTTGTCGCCTTCCCTCATGGTGAAGGCTGCGGGCATGCGATTGGGCCCGATACCGATCAATTGCGCCGCACGCTGGCCGGGGTCCTTGCGCACCCGAACGTATCGGCAGCGCTGATTGTTGGCCTCGGCTGCGAGGTTAATCAGATCTCGCATTACCTGGGCGACAACGCCCCTCGAACCGATCGATTGATCGGATTAACGCTGCAGGACAGCGGTGGAACGCGCGGCACAGTCGAGGCCGCGCGGCGCGACATCAACCGGTTCATCGAACAGGCTGCCGAGGAGAAGCGCACTGAAGTACCGGCCTCGCATATCCGGCTCGGCCTCAATTGCGGCGGGTCCGATTCATTTTCAGGCATCACTGCCAATCCCGCTCTGGGCGTTTGCTCGGACATGCTGGCCGAGATCAACGCGACAGCGGTGCTCGCTGAAACAACCGAGACGTTCGGAGCGGAACATCTGCTGGTCAGGCGTGCCCGGAACCGCGCCGTTGCCGAGAAGTATCTCGGTTTCGTCGAGGCTTACAAGCAGTATCTGAATCGATTTGGCGGATCATTCAATGACAATCCTTCGCCCGGCAACAAGGCCGGTGGTCTGACAAACATTCTGGAGAAGTCTCTGGGTGCTGTCGCGAAGGCAGGTTCCTCACCAATGATGGACGCGATTGACTACGGCGAAGGCGTTGAGACACCCGGCTTCGTGTTCATGAACACTCCCGGCTACGATCCTGTTTCGCTAACCGGTCTCGCGGCAGGCGGCGTCAACCTTATCGCGTTCACCACCGGCCGCGGCAGCGCGATCGGCTTCCCGACTGTGCCGGTGATTAAGATCGCGACCAACAGCAACACCTACCGCCGCATGCGCGACAACATGGACGTGAATGCCGGCCGGATCGCGGATGGTGAAGCTACAGTTCAGGAAGTCGGACGTGAGATCTTCGACCTGGTGATTCGCGTCGCTTCCGGTGAGCGTACGTGCGCTGAGCGTCTTGGGCACAAAGAGTTCGTGCCCTGGAGAATTGGTCCGGTCCTATGAGCACAGTCGCGCGAAGCAATCCGCTCGGTTATCTCAGCGAGCAGTTGGAGTCGTGGCGTCAGGCCGGCTCTTATTTCCGGCTTCGCGAACTGCAGTCTCCGTGCGAGCCCATTTCGATATTCGATGGTCGCGAGGTGATCAACCTCGCTTCCAACAACTACCTCGGGCTGGCCAACGATCCGAGGCTGGTTGAAGCTTCGATTGAAGCGGCCCGGAAGTTTGGCGCCGGTTCCGGGGCAGTAAGAACCATTTCCGGAACGATGTCGCTGCACCTCGAACTGGAGCGGCGCATCGCTGCTTTCAAGAACGTCGAGGCGTGCGTGGTCTTCCAGTCCGGTTTCGCAGCGAACGCCGGTACGGTGTCCGCGATTCTCGGACCCGAGGATCACGTCGTCTCCGATAGTCTGAATCACGCGAGCATCATCGACGGATGCCGCCTGTCTCGCGCTAAGATTCACGTCTTTCCACACAAGGACATGGCTGCTGCAGAAGAAAAGCTGCGGAACCTTGCAGATCGGCCGGGGCGAAAACTGCTGATCACCGATGGCGTGTTCTCGATGGACGGAGACATCGGGCCGTTGCCAGCGCTCGTCGAGCTTGCTGAGCACTACGGCGCGATCATGATGATCGATGATGCGCATTCGTCGGGTGTGCTTGGTCGAAATGGCCGCGGAACAGTTGACCACTTCGGCCTTCATGGCCGGGTGGACGTGCAGGTAGGGACGCTGTCAAAAGCCGTCGGTGTCCTGGGCGGCTATGTCTGCGGCTCGCGAGACCTGATCGAGTTTCTGTACCACCGCGCACGGCCATTTCTCTTCTCGACCTCTCATCCGCCCGCCGTTGCCGCCGCGTGCCTGGCTGCCTTCGACATTCTTGAAAAAGAACCGGAGCGAGTCGACCAGTTGTGGCGTAACACTCGACACTTCCAGGCTGGTCTCCGGGATGCCGGCTTGTCGACCGGTGAAAGTGAGACTCCAATCACTCCCATCATGGTCGGCGAAACGGCCGCGGCATTTGAATATTCGAGACGCCTGTTTGAAGCAGGTCTATACGCAACTGGTATCGGGTTCCCGACCGTTCCTCAGGGGAAGGCTCGGGTTCGCACAATCGTAACCTCGGCCCACACCACCGAGCAGTTAGATCGCGCCGTCGACATTTTGTCAAAGATTGCCCGGGAGATGGGGTTTGCGCGAGCAGAGAACTGATTATGAGCTGGCCGAAATTCCTGCTGATATTCGCCATCTACGCCGGTGTTGCTCTGATGATCTTTAGCAACTATCGCGCGGTTCTCGAAGCACTCGACCGATTCAGGAATAACTGGCCACCGAGAGGTGGAGGCCGACCGATGCATCCATCGCCGGCCAATGACAGCCCACTGCTGACAAAGCGAAAGCGGCCGGAAAAAACACAGGACTTGAGGCCTTAACGCTCGCTGTCAAGCATGCTCATCTGGCGCTCGTCATAGCGACTTCCTGCAACTTCTGACGCCGGAACCGCTTCCGCAATACGTCCCAGTTCTTCGCGTGTAAGGCTGACATTAACGGCTGCGAGCGAGTCGTCCAGTTGCGTGCGTTTTCGCGCTCCAACGAGCGGAACGATATAGTCTCGTTGTGCAAGAACCCAGGCGGTTGCAAGCTGAACGGGGGTGACCTTCTTCTCAGCCGCAATCGCATGAAGAGCATCGACCAGCTGCTGGTTCCGCTCCCGGTTCTCGCCAGTGAAACGCGGCAGATGCGCACGGAAGTCTCCCGGACCAGTTGGCTTCGAGCCGCTCAGCAATCCCCGCGAGAGCACTCCGTAGGCGGTAACGGCAATCCCAAGCTCCTCGAGCACAGGAAAGATATTCTTCTCGGGGTTACGACTGATGATCGCGTATTCAATCTGAAGGTCGGTTATCGGGTGGACCGCATGAGCCCGGCGAATCGTCTGAGGGCCCGACTTCTGATAAACCCACATAGCGAACGTAACCGGCCTTGATCATGTCCGCTATGGCTCCGACGGTATCTTCGATCGGTACGGCCGGATCGAGGCGCGCCGGGCGGTAGATGTCGATGTGATCGACCCGCAGCCGCCTGAGCGTGTACGCCAGGAAATTCCTAATGGCGGCCGGCCGAGTATCCACTCCGAGAAAACCGCGATCGGGACTGCGGAGTGCACCAAACTTCACGGACAGGAGCACTCGGTCGCGCCGGCCTTCTATGGCACGGCCGATGAGCATCTCGTTATGCCCCATGCCGTAGAAGTCGCCCGTATCGAGCAGCGTTACACCCCGCTCGATCGCTTCGTGAATGGTTGCAATGCTCTCGTTTTCATCGGCGCGGCCGTAAAAGTCGGACATGCCCATGCACCCGAGACCGAGCGGAAAAACCTCGGGACCATGATTCCCGAGCCTTCGCGCCTGCAACGTACTCATTTCAATGTGAGCCGGAACCGGCCGTCATACCGGGGAGATGTCGCGGCAAGTCGCCATTATTATCGAAGGGCCACTCTCGAGCTGAACCGATGATCTCGAGATCCGACCGGCGCTCAATCTCCGGACGAAGGTTCTCGGTCAGGCCAAGCAGTCCAATGTCGAGTGAGTTTCGAATCCAGCCGATGGTTACCTCTTCGGATTTGAACTTGCCGACAGTCGGCCAGAGTTTTTCGAAACACTCACGGTCAGACGGTCGATGGAACGGAGTTCTAATTGCGGCCGGCGTAGATGCCGTCAGCGAATTGATGGACGTCGGCAGCCAGTCGATCTCCTCGAGAAGCCGAGAGTGAATCATGTCGGCCATTCCGAGACCGACGCCATTTCGGTAGCTGTGCTCGCTGATACCCCGGATGTAGATGCGTTCGAACTTCGGCGCTGTGTCCCACGGGTTGTATTCGCCGTGGACACTGCGATTGACGACTTTCGTGTCCATGCCGGCACCGCTAAAGTTCTTGCCGATCTCGTCAATCATCAGGACGTCGAGGTTGAATGGAATCCGACCCATCCAGGACTTCACCAGTTTGAGCAGTTCTTCTTCCTGCTGCTCCATGTTCTCGACGGGCACTGCCGTCAGTTGTCCAGTATTGTGGTTTGCGTCTTCAAGGATGGCCAGTCCGCCGAGGATCTTGCCGGACTTTAACACCTGCCGACCCACATTGCGAATCACTCGTTCCAGCCCAATCTTATAGGCGTAGGTGTGATAACGCTGTGCGCCTGCAAACTTCCCCAGACCGATCGCCATCATTTTGAAGAGACCGCTCTCGATTTGACCGGCGAAGTCCGTGTGCCACTTAACGCGGCCAATCAGCATGACGCCGTCACTTTCTAACGCCGCCTTGTCCATGAAGGCTTCAATGCCTTCTTCCGTCGAACCCAGCGACACTACTTCGAGCTGGCTGACGACGGGACAGCCCATCGTCTGTTCATTGATGCCGTAATGGTCGAGAACCGACGCTTGTCCTTCGGCCGTTGCCGCGCCGTGGCTGCCCATCGCCGGGAACAGGAAGGGTTTCATCCCCTTGCTCTGCCAATACCGGACGACCGAGCGAACGATCGTATCGATATTCCGAATGCCTCGGCTACCTACGCCGATTGCAATTTTGCTCCCCGGACGAACTCGGCCGGCGAAGTTAGATGCCGAGAGTTGTTTTTCTACTTCAGCCGGAATATCCGGGACGCTGCGATCGGGGAAATGCTGGCGAACGAGCAGGTAGCGCGACAGTTGCATGGCTATGTTGATTATATGAAAGCCTGCCTGAAGTAGCTCGTTTCCGATTACTGCAAGCGGTGCTGCCGACGTAGTTCGCGCGGATCGTCCATCGCAGTCGGCGGCAAAGGGTCTCGAGGCTCACGCGCCTTCGCCGGATCGAAGATCTTCGTATCAACTGGTTTCAATTCATACGGAGCAAAATCGCCCTTGCTGGTGAAGCAGTCGCTCAGGTCGGCAGCCGTCGCATCGTAGAGGTTCAACGGCGGAATTTGCAGGATCCGGAAGACAGTCTTCAGCAGCCCCGGAAAGCTTACATTCTGCTGCGAGACATAACCCTGCCGCGCAAAAGGACTGACCACCATCAGCACGGTCCGATGCGAATCGACGGGATCGACTCCGCCCTGCGCATCGTCCTCAGTGATGAATACTGCCGTTCGACGCCACTCGGGGCGACGTGACAAGTACTCCAAAATTCGCCCCAGAGCATAGTCATTGTCTGCCATGTACGAAGCGACGTCGGATAGCCGTCGTGTCGGACGAGGCTTCGCCGTGTGATCGTTCGGAAGGTGAATAAACAGCAAACGCGGAAGTTCATGGATGGTCTTCAGCTCTTTTAATAGCTGGTCGGCGCGGTACTGATCAGGAATATTGGTGTTGAACTGGGGATAGGTCCGGCTTGTATTCCGAAACAGCGGATCAGGCATTGGAACATTCGTCTTAAACTGTGCGCCTGTCGGCTTCAGTCCCTCGCCTTCACCCACGCCCGCAAGCTCGAACCCTTCTCCGAAGTTTCTGAATTTGATTCCGTTCCGTTCGAGGTGATGCCAGAGGGTGCCTGCTTCGAGTTGCTCTTCCGGGTGAACGGAGGAATCACTGCCGGCAAATACCAGCCTTCCAGGTGCGGTGGTGGGAAACCGGAAATCTTTCTGCCCGCCATATGCAGCCATCAGCGTGCTCTCGGTCCATGCATCCGGGTAGGATCCTACTATCCAGTGATGGCCGTCGACACTCACTTCGGAATCCGCGTAGAAGTTGGCGCTTGTGGCAAAGCGACGGGCGATCTCCGCATGGTTTGGAGCCACAGCGGGACCGAAGCGGCCGCCCGGCCCGAACACCTCGTCATAGGTCCGGTTCTCTTTGACGATGACGACGACATTTCGGAGTTCTTTCGGGAGTTCAGCAGAAGGTCCGGACGACGGAGTGAAGCCGTTGTTGGCCGCTACTTGCCGGCTGTACTCACCGATCTGGTCGGGCATGGTGAACATGGTTGTCAACCCTCGCCTGAGGTCAGCCTGAAAGCTCTGCTTCAGCCCCTTGTTCGGGCCGGTACCGTAGCCTTTCGCGCTGGCGACCCAAACCGTCGTCCCATGAACCGCAACTCGTGTGGGAAACCAGCCGGTCGGAATGTGACCCACGACCTTGCCGTTTTCGATAACGCCAACTGCGTTGATACCGGCTTCGGCAACGAGCAACTTGCTGCCAAGTAACGCGAGACCGATCGGGAGGACACCCCGCCAGGACTCGAGCCCCGGAACTCGGATAGGAATATCGCGCTCTCGTCGCAGGGTTCGGGCATCGATGACGGTGATCGAATCGTTGTGGCCGTTCGAAACATAGATGCGATCGTTATCTGCTACCACTCCGGAAGGACTGCTCCCACCCATGACCTTGTGCCCAAACGGAAGACCCGTTGGAATCATCGCCATCAGCTTTGGTTCAGCAGCAGTGACGTCGATCACGGCAAGTGAATTGGACTCGCGCACGTTAGGATCGCCGAGGGCTGCTCGGGCATCGCTCGACGGAAACCCGAATAACGGGAACGGCACCGGCGGCCCATCAATCGCTTTGTATTCGAACATGCCGATGTTCGTGACATACAGGCGGCTTCCATCAGGTGACATTGCCATAGCGAATGGAAGCCGGCCGGCGCGAATGCTTGTTCGCACCTTGCGGGAAGCGAGATCAACTATGGCAACTCTGAAATTCGCCTGATCCGCAACATAGAGCAGATTGCGAGTCCGGTCGAGTATGAGGTCGCCGGTGTAACTGTCTTTGTAGCCGTCTGTATTCAGGCTGATGGAGGACTTCTTGCGCCCGATGATCCGAACACGGCCAGAGTTGCCTTCTGAGGCGTACAGAGTGCCGCTCGCATCGAACGCCAGGCCCATGAAGACACTGCGCCAGTCGTCATCATCGGCATCCTCAGGATCATTCTTGCCCCGCGCTTTGATTCGCTGCGAGGTCCACGACCCATCGCCGGCTTTGCGCAGCATCGTGACGGAGAAGCCATTCGGGCCGCCGTCGGCTGAGGCAACGACCGTCCCGTCATCGTTTACAGCAATACCAAAGGTTCCGGAACCGGTGATAAATGGTGTGCCAAATGGAGAAAGCAATCTGCCGCCAGGCAGCACGGTATTTTCCGGCTTCGCGTTTGCCGTACGAGTGCCCGCAGGCGTGGTGTATGTATTCGCACCAAAACACAGCGCTTCTAAGGACACCAATGCCCACAGCAGGCCAAGGCTGAAGCAACGATGGTGCACGTTAGCTGATGATGTCTTTCACGACCTCGCCGGCAACATCGGTCAGGCGGAAATTGCGGCCACTGTAGAAACGCGTGAGCTTGGTGTGATCCAGCCCGAGTTGATTCAGCACGGTCGCATGTAAGTCGTGGACGTGAACTTTCTTTTCGACGGCCTGGAAACCGAAGTCGTCCGTCGCGCCATAGGTGATCCCACCTTTGAAACCGCCGCCTGCAACGAGGTACGAAAACCCGTGGTTGTTGTGATCGCGGCCGTTCTGAACCTTGACAAGGCCTCCGATCTCAACGGCCGGCGTTCGACCGAACTCTCCGCCAATCAGCACAACCGTCTCGTCCAACAAACCGCTCGCCTTGAGATCTTCAAGCAGGGAGGCGATGGGACCATCAGCCTCGGCGGCCAGCGGCCGATGCAGTTCGATGTCGTCATGATTGTCCCAGGGCTGGAAATTTCCGAAGTAAACCTGGACCATTCGGACGCCCCGCTCAATCAAACGTCTCGCCATGAGACAGCCGCGACCGAAATCATGGTTGCCGTACCGCTCCCGAACCTTCTCTGGTTCACGCGTAATGTCGAAAGCTTCGGGCGCCTCGCTCTGCATCCGGTACGCGATCTCGGCGGACTGAATCGCGGCTTCCAGTTGCGGGTCTTTCCCTTCCCGCTGCATGTGAATTTGATTCAGTCTGCTGAGCAGGTCGAGTTCTTTCCTCTGCGCTGCCGGCGTCTCATGCTCATTGCGAATATTGCCTATCAGCTTCTGCGGATCCTTCTCCTCAAGGGAGATGTACGTTCCCTGATAAACAGCGGGCAGGAAACTGGACGTCCAGAGCTGAGGGCCGATCACCGGGAAGCCCGGGCACAGAACGATGTATCCCGGAAGATTGTGGTTTTCGGTGCCGAGCCCATAAGTGAGCCATGAGCCCATTGACGGGCGACCAACCAGTTTGTCGCCAGTATTGAGCATCAGAAGCGAGGGCTCGTGGTTCGGACGCTCGGTATACATGGATCGAATGACGCAAATGTCATCGATCATCGACCCGATCCGGGGAAAGATCTCGCTGACTTCGATGCCGCTCTTGCCGCAGCGGTTGAACTTGAAAGGCGATTTGAGCAGATTGCCGGTTTTACGTTCGGTTTTCAGGTTTCCGGTCGGCATCGGCTGACCGGCATACTTGTCCAGCATCGGCTTGGGGTCGAAGGTGTCGACCTGTGACGGTCCGCCATTCAGGAACAGGTAAATGACGCGTTTCGCTTTCGGTGCGAAATGGGGAGGTTTAGGTGCGAGTGGGTCGGACGGCGCGATCACCGCAGGCGAACCGAGAACCGACTGTAATCCGACAAGGCCGAAGCCGCCACCTATGGTCGAAAGCAGGTCACGTCGCGTCAACATTATTCACACTCTCAATCTGCAAACAAAAATTCGTTCGAGCTAAGCAGCACCCGTGCGTAGCTAACCCAGTCGTTCGTGTCTTTGATGTACTGGACGCCAGTCTCGACTTCGCCCGGCTCAGGCGCGCGGCCGAACAAAGTGCGGTACATCCGACGGATACGGTCTTGATCATCCGTTGCGTTGGTGAAGCGGTCCGCCAAAGCCTTAGCCTGCTTTTCCACGAAATCGCTGTTCATGAAGAAGAGCCGCTGGAGTGGAACGTTCGTGGTAATTCGCGATTCGCTGGTGTTATTCGGGTTCGGAAAATCGAACAGGGCGAGGGTGCTGTCCATCTTTCGCCGGCTGACGAATCCGTAGACGGTCCGCTTATGGTTCTTCTCGTCGAACCGTAAGGGCTTTTCGCCGGGCTCGGTATCCAGGGTGCCCGAGACGAAAAGAAGAGAATCCCGCAGAGCCTCGACGTCAAGCCGATTGCGGCTAAAGCGCCACAGGAAAGTGTTCGCACCATCCTTTGCCGAATCCACCGGATCATCAACGCTGCTTCGGGCATAGACGTCGGACAGCATGATTTCGCGATGCAGTTTCTTGAACGACCAGCCGTTTTCAACAAACCGGGCCGCAAGGTAATCGAGCAGTTCAGGATGCGTGGGGCGTTCACCGAGTTGCCCATAATTGCTCGCCGTGGCAACGATCCCACGACCGAAATGGTGCTGCCACACGCGGTTCACGATTACGCGCGCAGTCAGCGGATTTGATGGATCCGCAATGGCATCCGCCAGTTCCTGTCGGCCACTGCCCTTGTGGAAGGGCTTCCGGTCTTCAGGGGACAGGATCGCCAGAAAGCGTCGCGGTGCGACCTCGCCGAGATTGTTCCGGTCGCCGCGGATCTGAATCTTCACATCAGCCGGCTTCTCCTTATCGGAAACGACCTCCAGATACGGATACTTCTCCGGCAGTTCTTTCTTTAGTCGCGCCAGCTCCTCATTCTGTGCTTTCGCGTAAAGCTTCGGAGGCCCTTCGAGCCAGCGATCGAGCGTCTTTTTGTCGTAATAGAAAACTCCGTCGTCGGTTTTGAAGAAGCCCGCCGCATCTTTCGCAGACTTCTCAAAGAAGTCGCGCCAAAGCATAAATTTACTCCGCTCCAGGGACTGGAGCGAGGCGCTGGCGATTTTGTTGCGGTCGGGGTCGACGCCAAGCGTTACCTTGTTCCGCTCATCAACCTGCTTCTTCTCTTCGTTTACTGCGACGAGCTTGCGCTGAAACTCGAGTGCCGACTCGCGAGTTATCGGAAGCTTCAGGTATGGATGCTCCCACTTACCTTTCGCGAGGTAGTGCTCCATCCGCGTCAGTGTCTCTTTGTCAAGGCCGTCGGCAGTGCCCAGCTTTGCGGCCGCGAGCAGGTACTGCGAAGACTGCGACGCGAGAATCTCAGCCAGCAGTTCCCTCTGCGTCCCATAGAACTTGTCGATGCATCTTTCTGCTGATGTTCCAGTTCTTTCTCGCGAGCCTTCCACGCATCGACGACGTCCTTCGGCGCGAGCGGAAATTCGTCCAGTTTCGTACTGGAGAACACTCCCTGCAGCGAGTAGAAGTCCTTGGTCGGAATCGGGTCGAACTTGTGGTCGTGGCAGGTCGCACACGCCACGGTCAGACCAAGGAACCCGCGGCTGGTGGCGTCCACGCGATCATCCTGCATCTCCGGACTCAGGGCATAAAACCCAAGACCTGCGGGTTCACCGATGGAATCGCCCGCGATTTGCGCCTTTACAAACCGGTCATACGGCATGTCCGCGTTGAACGCCTGAATCACCCAGTTACGGTATCTCCAGGCGTTTGGATGAAGCTCTTCCATCGTGGAATTGAACTTGTCATCCGAGTAGCGTGCTACATCGAGCCAGTATCGTCCCCAGCGTTCGCCATAGCGCGGCGATGCAAGCAGCCGGTCCACAACTTTCGCGAACGCGTCTGGTGATTCGTCCTTCAGGAAGGAATCCACTTCCCCCGGCGTCGGCGGCAGACCGATGAGGTCGAGGCTCGCGCGACGAATCAGGGTCCGCTTGTCGGCGCGTTCGACGGGATGAAGACCTTCGGATTTCAGTCGGTCGAGGATGAACTTGTCGATTGTCTCGCCGGCGGCGGGTTTTCGAACCGGCTGGAAGGACCAGAACGCTCGCTGTTCCGGCGTGATCTTGTACTCGGCTGACTGACTCCGAGGCGGCTTTATCTTCTGGCGGCCAATATGCGCCTTTGTCGATCCAGCTCCGGAGCGCAGCCACATCGCTGTCGCTTAATTTGCCCGAAGGCGGCATCTTCAGGCGCTCATGGGTGTGCGTGACCGCCTGAATCAGCAAACTGTCATCGGACTTGCCTTCTACGATGGCAGGTCCGGATTTGCCGCCCTTCAGGATAGCTTCCCGAGAGTCGAGCCGCAGGCCGCCCATTTGGGATTGCCTATGGCAGGCCCAGCAGTTCTTTGCCAGAACCGGCCGGACCTGCATCTCGAAGTCATGGCGAGCGTCCTCAGCAGCCGAAGCTGCAGCGACGAGAAACGTTAAGAAAATAGCAACGCGAGTCACGTGAAAGAAGGTTACCAGTCGACGACGCTGCCGTCATCGGCATCGTACGACTGCTGGTTCTTCCAGTCATGGCCGATTTTGTCGGCCATGGCATTCTCGTCGAGCTCGATGCCCAGACCCGGGGCGGTCGGCAGGTCGAGATAGCCTTCGCGGACCTTGAAGGGCTTCTTGAGGTAGCCATCGCCCAGGCTGACCTGCTCCTGGCACAGGAAGTTCGGGATCGACGCCGCGATCTGCACGCCCGCGGCCAGCGAGATCGGGCCGAGCGGATTGTGCGGCGCGATGGTGGCGTAGTAGGCCTCGGCCATGCCGGCGATCAGGCGGACTTCGGTGATCCCGCCGGCGTGGCACAGGTCGGGCTGCAGGATCGTCGCGGCCCGCTTCTCCAGCACCTCGCGGAAGCCCCACTTCGTGAAGACCCGCTCGCCGGTGGCGATCGGCAGGTGCGTGCCGCGGGCGATCTCGGCCATGACGTCGTGATTCTGCGCCTGGCAGGGCTCCTCGATGAACATCGGCTGTACGGCTCGAAGCCCTTGATCAGCAGCTTGGCCGTCGCCGGGCTGATCGCGCCGTGGAAGTCGATGGCGATGTCGACGTCGTCGCCGACGGCCTTGCGCAGCTCCGCGAACCGTTCGGCGGCGTACTGCACCGCGGCCGGCGTCTCGATGTAGCGCGCCGGCCGGCGCTTGGCCGGGCCGGTCTTGAACGCCGTGAAGCCCGAGCGCCATGTCCTGTTTCATCTTCGTCCGGCGTGCCGGCGTGGGCAGTAGACGCGGACGCGGTTGCGCGTCGGGCCGCCGAGCAGCTCGTAGACCGGCACGCCCAGCGCCTTGCCCTTGATGTCCCAGAGCGCCAGGTCGATGCCGCTGAGAGCGCTGGTGAGGATCGGACCGCCGCGGTAGAAGGCGTGCCGGTAAATCGCCTGCCAGTGGTGCGCGACCCGCCGCGGATCCTTGCCGACCAGGTACGGCTCGATCTCCTTGATCGCGTCTGCAGTGTCAGCGCCCGGCCTTCGACGATCGGCTCGCCCAGGCCGACGATCCCGGCGTCGGTGTGGATCTTGAGGAACAGCCAGCGCGGCTTGACCAGGAAGGTCTCAAGCTTCGTGACCGTAATCTTTTCTTTTGGGGTGATCGGAGCGTTGTTGCCCTTCTTTTGTGCGACGACGTCAGCAGCCGCAATCATCCCCGCAAGTGCCGTGCGTCTGGAAGTTTCCATTTGTCGGGCAATGTATCACACGTCGGCATTGCCGTTTGCAAACTGCCGCAACCAACGTCAAGGGGCTTTCACGCGCCCATTTTGGTTAGTGCAAATGCAGCAAGGAACCCGCCGACGGTGATCAAACCGGCGAAATCGTGAGCCTCCTCGAAGGCTTCCGGGATCATAGTGTCGGACAGCATGGCGAGTATCGCGCCTGCTGCAACTGCCGTTGTCCCCGCGATGATGTCGGGCGACGTTCCGTTGAAAGCAAGATAACCTACCGCCGACGCCAACCCTGAGAGCATTGTAATGACGGCCCATACACCGAATACATACGCGGCTGAGCGCTTTGCTTTCTTCATGCCGGCGCAGAACTTGAGAGCCCTTCAGGGACGTTGGAAATAAAGATCGCTATAAATGCCACGAGACTAACTCCCTTGCCCGCCAGCAGGCTGAGCCCGATTACCATTGATTCAGGAATGCCGTCCAGAAGTGCACCGACCGCAATCGCGAGTCCGCTGCCGGTGTTCTCTTCTTCGGACGGCTGCTGATTTCCGGAACGCTTTCGGTGTTTCGCGCCCTTCCGATCGAGATACCAGTTCGCGAGCGTGTACACGATTGCACCGGCGAAAATCCGACAGCGGTTGGAGTCGAAACCACCTCGGCGACAGGCTTCATCCATTCAGGTCAAACGAGAGTGCCGAGATAAGAACGCCGCTTTCGAATGCCATTATCGCGGCGATCAACCTCTGCGGCAGGTTCAACCAGAAGCCGCCGGCCGCTCCCACCAACAGGGCCGATCCTGCGAACAACCCCCACGCAGCTGCCTGCAGCCAGCCGGGCATGGTAAACAGTCGCTCCTTCCTGTCCTTTCGACACCGGAGTGACAATCAGAATTTCACCGGAATATGTTCGATACAGCAGCTATTGCATTTCTTCGCGACCTGAAAGAGAACAATGATCGGGAATGGTTCCAGCCGCGGAAAGAGCAGTACGAGAAACTCGTTCGCGAACCGATGCTGAGAGCCGTCGAAGCGGTCAACCGCAAGTTCGAGTCAGTCGCGCCCGACTACATCACCGATCCTGCCAAAGCCGTGTATCGCATTTACCGTGACACGCGATTTAGTCCGGACAAGACACCCTACAAAACGCACATTGGTGCACTGCTGTGGCACAGGCGACTTGGCAAGAACGGCGGCGCATGTTTCTATTTCCACTTGTCGGCCGAGGAATTCCTGATTGCCGGCGGGCTTTATCATGCCCCACCCGCAGAAATGGTGAAATTTCGAAGCCATATCGCCGAGCAGCATGAGCGTCTGACGAAGATTTTGCACTCTCGTTCAGTTCGCGAGAAATTCGGCGGACTTCAAGGTGACAAGCTCAGCCGGCCGCCCAAGGGCTATCCCGCTGACCATCCAGCAATCGAATACCTTAAGCAGAAGGATCTGCTGCTCGAAATCACGTTATCTCCGGACCTGGCGTGTGGGAAATCCGCACTTTCGACGCTCACAACACACCTCAGCGTAATGACGCCTTTCATCGAATTTCTTGACAAACCCGCGCTTGCGCAGGCTCGCCGATCGCGTGATCCGCTTCTCTCTGGTGCGTGATCGCTGCAGTTGTAAGAAGTGATCACTGTTCGCCTCAGATAAGCGGACGTGCTTCAGCACTTCGTTTGCCTACAGCACGACATCACTGAGCAGATCGCGGTTCATGTTCACGCTGCCGGTTGAGAACTCCGACTAGAACACTTCCAGATCCACGGGAGCACCCACGCCACAGCCGAGCAACCTGGCGGCGTGCTGCTGATTAACGGCGATCTCAACGTACCCGGAACTGCCCACAATCGCAACCGGTTCGCCCGGCTCGGCGTCGCCGAACGTGAGGGCAAGACGGTGGATCCGCGCGGCTCCGATAGTTACCTCGAAAGGCCGCGTCCGTATTTCTCCGAATTCGCCCGTATGGAAGTTAGTGATCAGATTTCCGAATCGGTCGATGAAGAGCACGGACCCGCTCCAGTGACGACGGGAAACGCGCTGCGGCTTGTGCGTCGTGAGCTTCAGGTGATCTTCAATTAGCTTCCCGACTGAGGAAGCGCGGGCACCGGCAGCAATGTGTGCGGCCGTCGGCGCGAAGATGTCGCGGCCATGGAAGGTTCGGCTGACCTCCGGCAGGGAGAACTTCTCGTTCGTAATCTCGCGTGCTTTGTGCGGGAGATCACTGTAAATCATTGCGAGCAAGCCGTTGTCCGGGCCGATGAAGTAGTGCCCTCCAGCTTCGACGAGAATCGGCCTGCGCGCGGTACCGACGCCCGGGTCGACGACACCGACGTGAATTGTTCCTTTCGGGAAGTAGCGCCACGACTGGGCCATCAGGAATGCGCCCTGTGCGATTTCGTACGGCGGCACCTCATGGCAGATGTCGACAATCTGCGCCGCCGGACAGATCCCCAGGATGACTCCCTTCATCACACCTGCGAAATGATCGGTGCTGCCGAAATCAGTGGTCAGCGTGATAATGCGTGTCGCGGGTCGCAGAGTACGTTTCACCATGATTGATCGTGGGCCGCGGGTTACCATGAAAGAGGTTCCCTCTACGGCCGATTTGCAGTGACTTCTCCCGTTTACCTCGATTTCAACGCTACGACACCAGTCTCAATCGCTTCGCTTGAGGCATGGATACGCGTGTCGCGAGAAGTTTTCGGTAACGCCTCCAGTATCCACCAGCGCGGACAGGCGGCTCGGCGTGAGCTCGAATCAGCACGGGCACGAGTGGCCCGTTTACTCGGGGCCGCTTCTCCGAAAGAAGTTGTTTTTTGCAGTGGCGGTACTGAGGCCGATAACGCCGCCTTGCTTGGCGTTATGCGTCACGCAGGTCCCGGCGCGCATCTTGTTACGACGGAGATCGAGCATCCTGCGGTCCTGCAAACCGCGGCTCAGCTGGAGCGCGAGGGGGTAGACGTCACTTATGTGCGCATTGGTTCGAACGGGGTCATCGACCCGGAAGACGTTCGCCGCGCGGCGGTGGCTCACGCGAAAACAGCACTCATCTCGGTGATGCATGTCAACAACGAGATTGGGACGCTTCAGCCTTTACAGGAGATCGCCTCTGTGGGTGCCGAACTTGGGATTCCTGTGCACAGCGATGGCGTACAGGCAGCGGGCCGAATTCCGGTGAACCTGCAGACGCTCGGTGTCGATCTGTATTCCGTTAGCGGACACAAGATGCACGCTCCCAAGGGAGTTGGGGTCTTGTACGTCCGTCAGGGACTGTCATCGTGTGCCCCCATCCTCTTCGGTGGTCGACATGAGCTGGGAAGAAGGCCGGGCACGGAAAATGTGGCTTCTGCTGCGGCAATGGCGGCTGCGGCCGACGAGGTGGAGTATCTCCGGCCCGATCTCCGGGACCGGCTGGAGTCGCTGGTTCAGGACCGGATTCCTGACGTCCGGGTGGTTGCGAAGGAATCTCCTCGCGCACCGAACACATCGTGTCTTTGCGTGGAAGGAATCGAAGGCGAAGCTATAGTGATCGCTTTGGACCTCCGCGGATTTTGTGTATCCAGCGGGTCGGCGTGTTCGAGCGGCGCAGTGGAGCCGTCGCATGTTCTTACAGCAATCGGCCTCAGCAAGCGGGACGCGAAGAGCTGTATCCGCGTCTCACTCGGACGTCACACCACGGCAGCTGAGGTCGACGCTTTTGTCGAGGCGCTGGCGGCTGTGACGGCCCGACTTCGACGATTGTCGACGGACTATGTTGCCCATGCGTGAAGCCGGTCCGCTCGCGGTGGCGATGTCGGGTGGTGTCGACAGCTCAGTGGTCGCGGGGTTGATGGCGCGTTCTGGCCGGTCGACGTCGGTCTGACGATGCAGCTGTGGAATCAGCGCCGTCTGCCGGAACTCGCGGTCGAGGAGCGACCGGCCGGTGCTGCTCGCTCGATGACGTCTACGATGCTCGCCGGTCGCGAAGCACCTCGGGATTCCGTATTACGTCGTGAACTTCGAAGAGCAGTTCGAGAGCAGGTGGTCAAGCCGTTCGTCGATGATTATCTGGCAGGCCGAACGCCCATCCCCTGCACGCTCTGCAATAACTTCATCAAGTTCGATCAGTTTCTCGAGATGGCGGAAGGCGTCGGAGCAGAAGATCGCGACCGGCCACTACGCCCGGATCTCGCGCAATGACGTGACCGGACGATAGGAGATGCGCCGCGGAGCGGATCGGGTAAGGATCAGACTTATTTCCTGTTTGGCCTGACTCAGGACCAGCTGGCGCGGACGCTGTTCCCGCTGGGCGCTTGCACAAGCCCGAGGTCCGGGAATTAGCTCGCGAGATGGAGATCCCGGTCGCCGAAAAGAGCGACAGCCAGGAGATCTGCTTCGTTCCGAACGGCGACTATGCGCAGTTTATAGAAGCCTATTTCCGGGAGCAGGGCATTGAACCCTCGCGAACGCGTGGCGAAATTGTAACGTCCGACGGAAAGACGATTGGCGAGCACGCCGGTGTCCACCATTTTACGGTAGGCCAGCGGAGCGGACTGGGCATTGCTTCACCGAACCGCTCTACGTGATTCAGACCGATCCGGCGTCGCAGCGCGTCGTCGTTGGCCGGGAAACGAATTGCTGCGCGCGACGCTTCGAGCTGAGCGCGTCAACTGGATCTCGATCGCCAGTCCGTCAGCGCCCGTCAGAGCGGAAGTCAAGATTCGCAATAAGCACTCAGCCGCTCCGGCGACGCTGTTCCCGTGCTCCGAAGATGGTTCGCATTGACGTCAGGTTTCGATGAGCCGCAGCGGGCGGTCACTCCTGGACAGGCAGCCGTATTCTATGCGGGTGATCTGGTTCTTGGCGGCGGCTGGATCGCGTCCACCACGCCGTGACGCTGCTTGCGCTCCGAGTCTTTCTGTTTCTGCTGAGGCGATTGCCTTTGCCCCTCGCCAGGCTTTTCGCCGGGCTTGGTGTGCGTCTGCTCGATATCGCCGTTCCTCGCCTGCGTCGCGTGGCGACGGATAACCTCCGGCTCGCAATGCCCGGCGAGGATGTACACGTGATCACCGACGGCGTCTTCCGCTCGATCGCCAGGCTGCTGTTAGCCTTTGCCCGTTTCCCGGATATCAACAAAGAAAACGTCCATCGATGGATCAGGGTCGAAGGCCTGGAGCATTACCTCGAAGCCAGGCGTCGGGGCCGTGGTGTGCTGATTGCAACGGGCCATATCGGTAACTGGGAGTTCAGTGCGTTCGCGCACGCTCTTCTCACAGAACCGATGAACGTAGTCGTGCGGCCTCTCGATCACTCAGCCGTCGATGCACTCGTCGAGCGATACCGGCAAATGTCGGGCAACAGGATTATCGAGAAGAAAGATGCAGCGCGGGCGATTCTGCGGGCATTGCAGGCGAACGAAGCCGTCGGGATTCTGGTGGACCAGAACACCACTCCTGGAGAAGGCACCTTCGTGCCCTTTTTCGGCCGCCCGGCCTGCGCGGGCACTGCCTTCGCGAGACTCGCGAACCGAACGGACGCCACCGTGATCCCGGGCTATGCAGTCTGGAACTCGGACGAGCGCCGATACGTGCTCCACTTCGAAACTCCGGTGGAGATGACGGGAGATGAGTTCGCGGACACCGCCGCCATCCATGCCCGGCTGGAGCAGATTATTCGAAAGTATCCCGACCAGTGGCTCTGGATTCACCGCCGCTGGAAAACGCAGCCTCCCTCGGCTGCGGCAACTTCGGGGTGACCTCCCGCTTTCAGGACACCGCTCCGAGCCCCGGTCCGGTGATTGTGCCCGTCTTCATAAATCCGTCTTTGATCACGAAAATGCCCGGGAACTTCTTATCCCATCCCTTGTTTGCTACAGGAACGTATTGACGCGCATTCGCTTCGATTGCGGCGACTCCGGGAACGTGTGCCGCCAGCGCTGCGGAATGGATAAGTGAGGCGCCGGGGCAGGTCAGATCCTGGACGCACAGGAACATCTTGTATTTTTGCGCAACCGCGGCCATCAGCACCGCCTGGCCCTGACCCTTACACGCTTTGAGCGCGGCACCCGAATAGCCCATCTCTCTTGCAAGCATCAGCATGTCCTGCCCGGTCAGCGACTCATCTATGACGACGGGACGGATCTTTGAGGCTTCCTGCATCACGTTCTGGCGGTCCGTTTTCAGATCGCGTTTTGTCGGCTGCTCGACATACTGAATCCGGCGAAACCCGTCTGGTGACTGCTCTTTAATTGCATTCAGGACATTTATGAGATAAGCAACATTTGGGCACTTCTCATTGAAATCCAGAGAGTATTTCCAGTCTGTGACCCCGCGTTCCTTTTGGGTCTCTCTGGTTGCCTTGTCGACCCGGAGCACTCGTTCGGTGTCCCATTTGGCATCTTCGCCGTTGAGCTTAATTTTGAAATGAGTGAGGCCGTTGTAACGAATCCACTCGGGCAGGGTCTCCGGAAGACCGTCGTTGATGCGATTTTTGATGTCGGCTTCGGTGACTGGATCGACTGCGCCAACCAGGTGGTACAGAGGCATCTGCGGCTTGGGTTCTTTCAGAATGTACTTGTCCAGATACTCACCACGAAATTCGCTGCCAATGTAGTGAGACAGATCATGGCTCATCAGGTCAGGTCCGTACGTCTGCCACGTGCTGCGGTTGTGCAGCTTGCCAAAAGAATCGTGGATGGCGGCATCAAACGCACTGCCCGTCACCAGAGTGCAGAGTTTCGGGATCGGAGCGTCCAGCTTCAGCTTGTTTGAGACCTCCGCAGCCGCCTGGAGAAAAAGCGGTTCGAGGCCGACACTCAGATCCACCGGATGGCCCTGCTCCTGAAAGCCCCGAGTAATCTGTGTCATACGATCGCTGAGTTGCTTCATCGCCTCCAGCGTTCGCTCGTACGACATCGTCTTCGAGGGGAAGGACCAGACATTCCCGAGACACATCGATCCGAAACCTTTGGCCGTCTTGCCCGATCCGCTCCGGACGACCACGTTCACGTTCAGAAGCGTGACTTTGTTGACCTCGTTGCCTCCGAACTTGATCGGAGTTCGATAAAGATAGTCCTCGAATGAGTGATTAACGTCTTCAATTCGAATATCAGTGGACCGGCCTGCGCCGAGCAGGAGAGCGGGCGCGGCGGCCAGGAATGAGCGACGTGTTGTCCGTACGAGCACCCGCTTATTTTATCTGGACCGCGATGTACAGTAGTCTTCGCCAGACGCGTCTAACTGTGGGAGGAGCTGACATGAAAAAAATAGTTTCAACTATGGTACTTTTGGCGGCATTTTCGTCGCTGGCGTCAGCACAACGAGCGCAGATGATGCGCGCAAATATCCGGGGCGGCGGAGGAGACTCGGGCAAGTGCACGATCGAGGTAGACGTGGACGGGGCCGCGGAGGTGGAAATTCGCGGCGACACAGCCTACCTGCGAACACTCCAGGGCCAGCCGGCCACCTGGCGCCGCTTCGATTGCAACATGGCGATGCCTCAGAACCCCGCCAATTTCCGTTTTAACGGAATCGACGGCCGCGGGCGGCAAACTTTGGTCCAGAACCCCAACAATGGTGGTCCAGCCGTCGTCAGGCTCGAAGACCCGCAGAATGGTCGTGAAGGCTACACGTTTGATGTGGAATGGAACGGCGGCGGAAACTACAGCAACAGCGGTCCATACAACCGGCCTTATCCGAACAACCAGCAGTATCCCAACCAGCAGTATCCGAATCGCAACGACCCGAATTACCAGCAGTATCCGAATCGCAACGATCCGAATTACCACGGCGGCTACAACTCGCATGGTCGAGGTGTTTACAACAACAACCCCGCCCAGCTCATGTCGATTTGCCAGGACGAGGTTCGCGTTCGCGCCGACCGGCAATATGGCTCACGGGACATTCGGTTCACCAGCAGCAACGTCGATGACAGAGGTGCGCGCGATCGTGTTGTCGGAAGCTTCGATGGTTCGAGGGGGCAACGTTTTGACTACACTTGCACCGTCGACACTGCTACCGGCCAGATCCGGAATCTCGATATTCGCAAGAGATAACAAAACTTAACACCGTAAGGCGCGACGGCGGGACGCTGCAAGGTTTCTTATTTGTATGCGCGTACCCGCCGTCGTTCTGTTCTCATTCCTTGCCACCGGAACCCTCTTTAGTCAGGACGGACCGCCCCCGGCATCTCAGCGTCCAGGCTTCATCCGGATCCACCCTCTCCTCAGCGCGCTCGATACCGACCACGACGGAGTAATCTCTTCAGCCGAACTAAGCCGAGCTCCGGAGGTCCTTCCGACGCTCGACGCGAACAAGGATGGCATGATCAGCCCGGACGAGCTTCGTCCTCAGGGTTTCGGACGCCGACCTGAAGGCGGTAGCGCAGCACCCGGCGAGGCACGTCCGCCCGCGGCGTCCGACCTGGTGAAAACCTTGATGACTTTCGACGCGAACGGCGACGGCAAGCTGGCTCGCACGGAAGTCCCCGAACGGATGCAAGGTTTATTCGATCGCGCTGACACGAACAAGGACGGCGTGCTCACCTCCGATGAATTGACGAGGCTGGCTGACGCGCAGCAGCAATCCGCGGCACAAGGTCAGGCGCGGGGTCGAGGTGAGTTCGGTCGTGGCGGTCCTGGTGGCCCAGGCGGTCGCGGCATGCGAATGGACCGCGTAATGCAGGCCCTCGATACGGACCATGACGGCACCGTCTCCGCTGCCGAGATTCGCGCTGCAGCGACGTCGCTGAAAACTTTGGACACGAATCAGGACGGGAACATCACTGAAGATGAGGTACGCCCCAACTTCGGAAGACCCGGCGGAGAAGGCCGCGGCAACGAGCGGTTTCGCGGAGAACGGCAGTGAAAGCCGTTTCCGGACGACTTCTGTGGTTGGCAGGGCTTCTCCTGGTCGTCGTGGCGCTCTCGACCCGCGTTGCTTCATCACGCGGCGACCGCAATCAACTCTTCACCTTCGATCATGAGAATGTGCTCGGGACCTCTCTCGAAATGAAGCTGCACTCGCACGACGAGACCCAGGCCGACCGTGCGCAGGCAGCAGGGCTGGCGGAAATCGATCGGCTTTCCAGGATACTCAGCGCCTGGGATCCGTCCAGCGAGTTCAGCCGATGGACGCTCACGCGGAACGAGGCTGTGCTGATTTCACCTGAGCTGATGGAAGTTCTCCGAATGTATGACCGCTGGCAGACCTCGACCGGCGGTGTCCTGAACGCATCAGCGGCTACGGCGGGCGCGCTCTGGCACGATGCCCAGAGAAAGGGTCAGGTGCCTGCCGCGTCCGAACTTCGGGAAACCGTCGAGCGGATGCAGGCTCGACACTGGGTACTTGACACTCGCGCCGGTACTGCGACACATCTCGACGATGCTCCGCTGGCGCTCGCGTCATTTACCAAGAGCTACATCGCCGATCGCGCAGCCGACGCGATCATGGCCGCTTCCGACGCTGTGGACGGCATCGTTGTGAACCTGGGCGGAGATGTTGTCGTTCGAGGCTCGATCACCGAAACGGTGGACATTCGCGATCCGCGCGCAGATGCTGAGAACGATCCCAATCTGACTCAGCTAACGGTTCATGAGGCAGCGATAGCCACCAGTGGCAGCTATCGACGTGGCTTCGACATCGCGGGGCGGCATTACTCCCACATCATCGATCCGCGCACGGCAAGACCCGCAGACGAGATCATCTCCGCGACGGTGGAATCATCAGATCCGGCGACCGCAGGCGCTCTCGCTACCGCGTTCTCGGTCATGACACCACAGCAGAGTGCACATATCGCAGGTCAGTTCCGGGATGTGGATTACCTGATCGTAAAGCGTGACGGCTCGGTGTACGCGAGCAACGCCTGGCGGCACCTGGCGATGCCGGTTCTCGCTCCGACCGGGTTGCAGGATTCACCGGCGAAGGTGGCGGCCGGAGACTGGAATCCGGCGTTCGAACTGATTGTGAATGTGGCTCTCGCCAGGGTTGAAGATCCGCGATACCGACGTCCATATGTAGCCGTGTGGATCGAAGACAAAGACAAGTTTCCCGTCCGCACGCTTGCCCTTTGGTACGAGAAGCCTCGCTGGTTGCCGGACCTGAAGGCATGGTATCGGGATGACCGTCTGCGTGCTCTTGCCGAAGGGACCGAACTCTCCCATTCCGTTAGCAGCGCAACGCGTCCTCCCGGACGTTACACACTGCGATGGGATGGTAAGGACAACAAGGGGAAGCCCGTGCTTTCGGGCAAGTACACCGTCTGCGTGGAAGCCGCACGCGAGCATGGCACATACCAGCTAATGCGCCAGGACCTGGAATTTGCGGGTATACCGAAACAGCTGCAGTTGGCAGGGAATACAGAAGTCGAGTCAGTCAGCCTTGATTATCGAAAAGTCTCCAGATAAACCGGCGTCGCGCGCGAATGTGCATCATCACAAACCTGCGTGGAAGCGCAAGTTTGCGGTGTGGTCCCGCTGGCTGCACATTTACCTTTCGATGGCGAGTTTTGCCATCCTGTTCTTCTTCGCTGGGACAGGTCTGACTCTGAACCACGCAGAATGGTTCGCGGGCCAGCAGCGGACCACGCAGGTAAAGGGATCGATGCGTCCGGAGTGGCTCAAAGGCGATGTCCGGAAACTCGAGGTTGTGGAGCACTTGCGTGCGGCGAATGGCGTGCGAGGCGCGATGTCCGATTTTCGAATCGAGGACGCGCAGCTGTCGGTGTCGTTTAAGGGTCCGGGATACACGGCCGATGCGTTCATTGATCGCAGCAGCGGGGCCTATGACCTGACGGAAACCCGCAACGGCTTCGTCGCCGTGATGAATGATCTGCACAAGGGTCGCGACAGCGGCGCAGTCTGGGCCTCCGTCATCGATGTATCCGGTATCCTCATGGTGCTGGTCAGCGTGTCAGGTTTCGTGCTGATCTTTCTGCTCGCCAAAAGGCGCCTCTCCGGATTGTTGGTCGCGCTGGCTGGTGCCGTGATCTGCTGGGCACTCTACGCCCGCTTCGTGCCTTAGGGCTGTCGGATTTCTCCCGCCATTCAGGCAGCAGCAAGGCCTCTGAGGTTCCAGCCGCAAATCGTACTGGCCAGCATCTTGTCGTTTCCCGGACCGGGCCAGTGCGTCTCGAGACTTAGCCAACCGTTGTAGCCGTGGTGGAGGAGCCCCGCTATCTGGCCTTTCCAGTCGACGGATCTGGTTCCCAGCGGACCCCAGATTGGCTTGTGCCCTTCCATGTGGCAGTCCTTCGTGTGCACGTGGACGATACGGTCCTTCGGCAGGAGCGAGTAGCCGTGAGGAAACGGATTCTCACCGCCGACCATCGCATTTGCCGGATCCCAGACCAACTTGAGATTGGGGTGTCGTGCGGCCTCAAGCACGTTTGCTGTCTCAGCCGCGGTGCCGACGTTGCAGGCATGCTCGTTTTCGAGACCAATGACGAGGTCTGCGGATTCGGCCTTTTTGGCCAGGTTCATTACCGCACCGACGACGTCATCGAAGCAGCGCTCGGGAGCAGTCGTGCGCCAGTAGGAGAAGACGCGCACGATCTTCGCGTTCATGAACTTCGCAATTTCGAACGCGTGATCCGTGAGGCGAGGCTGATCCTCAAACGTATGCTTCGAAGCAAAAACGTCCTGCTGAAATCTCGTGTCGACTTCATGGTTGCCGGGCAGAACGCACTTCAGCAGCGGCGACGCGATGGAGATTACTTCCATTCCTCGGGCCTGGACCAGATCTCGCGCTTTGCTGAGTTCTTCGGGGCTGAGATCCATGATGTTCTTGCCCCAGATAACACGAAGCTCTGCCCCAGTCATGCCGATGGCAGACATGGCGGCAAGGGCTTGCTCCAGATCGGGGGAGAACTCGTCGGTGATAGCGGCAATTCGAAGCTTTGGGGTCATCGAACCTCTAGGGTACGATGCCGCGTCCTTCGTTGATCTTCAGGCGCTGGTTAGCCTGAACATTATTGAACGTCTGCCTTGTTCCTGAAGGCCAGATAACCTCGACGCTCGCCGTCGCGTCCTTTGCGAGTCCGAATGTCAGAGCCAGCTCGCTCTGCGAGCAGTAACTCGAACCGCTGTGAACCGTCTGCCACTGCTTGCCGGACGGACTTTGCACATTCACGACGGCCCCGAGTGCACTGCGGTTGCTCTTCGTGCCTTCCAGCTTCAGATGCAGCCAGTGGTTTGCATTACCGCCTTCGTTGCGAAACAGGTAGGCAGGGCCATGATTGGTTTCGACCAAAATGTCGAGATCGCCATCGCCATCGTAGTCGGCGTAAGCAGCGCCTCGTGCCACCACCGGCCGGACGAGATCGGGTCCGGCTGAACTCGAAGCGTTGATGAACCGGCCCTTACCGTCATTGTGAAAGAGCAGGGGAGGCTCTTTGAAGGAGATGCGAGGCTGGACGCGGCCGATTTCCTCATCGATATGGCCGTTGGCAGCGAAAATATCCGGATGTCCGTCGAGGTCGTAATCGAAGAAAAACACGCCAAACGCCAGCGTCAGCAGACTCGCCCGGCCGATCGGCGACCTCGGCGCTTCGTCTACAAAAAGTCCGTTGCCCTCGTTGTGATACAGGCCGAGCATCTGGTTCGAGAAGTTCCCGACAAGGAGATGAGGCTTGCCGCTTCGGTCGTAATCCGCTGAATCCACGCCCATGGCACCGCGAGCTACTCCATCTTCGCCAAATGCGACGCCGGCGGGCGCGGCTTCCTCCACGAAGGTGCCGTTCCCTTTGTTGCGGTAAAGCTTATTCGGCTGGGTGTCGTTGGCGACGAAGAGATCGGGCCAGCCATCGCGGTTATAGTCCAGCACGGCTACACCGAGCGACTTGGAGTTGCGATCTCCTAATCCTGCCTGATCCGTCACGTCCTCGAACCGGCCATTCCCGAGATTGCGATACAGCTTCGACGAGGTACCTTTGTATGACTCAGGTGTGCAGTACGATTTCGTCGCACCATCGAGTGAGCACCACAGGTCGCCCTTCACGGTCCACTGGACGTAATTCGCCACAAAGAGGTCGGCTTTCCCGTCTTTGTCGTAGTCGAACCACGCAGCGCTCGTCGCGAAGTTCGCGTTATTGATTCCGGATTGCTTCGTAACGTCGCGGAACTTGCCATTGCCTTCGTTGTGGAACAGCCGGTCGCCTTCGAGAGCCGTGATGTAGACGTCTTCGCGTCCGTCGTTATCGTAATCGGCTACAGCGACGCCCATGGCGTACATCTCAATATCGAGCCCGCTGCCGGCTGTCACATTCGCAAACGTGCCGTTTCGATTGTTCTTATACAAAGCGGGGACAGACCGTCGTCCCCGCTGGGTCCAGTCTTTACTGTTGAGCAGAATGATGTCGGGCCAGCCGTCTCCATCGAAGTCAAGGAATGCACAGCCCGAGCCCATCGTTTCCGGCAGAAACTTCTTCCCTGCTCTGCCGCTGTTGTGCATGAAGTGAATTCCGGCCGAAGCAGTTACGTCGGCAAAACGCACCGCGGGTGATGGCTTCTGCGCTGATACGGGAGCGAATACCAGCAGCACAGCCGAGCTGAGCACGGAAGACAACCGCCAACGAACACCGGTCAATCGCATCTAAAACGCCTTGATTGCCGACTCATGGTCGTGGATTTGTTGCCGTTCGTTGTTGTCTTCCGGACTGATGAGCCTGCGCTTGCCTGTGATCGACTGCGATGCCTCATCTGCTTTGAACCTTCGGAACAGCTTTTCTTCGCGTTCCGCCAGGTCGGTCTTGTTCAGGCCCCGATAACAAAGCATAAGCGTGTAGTGTGCCTGTACATCTTCCGGATCAACCTGCAGCGCTCGCTTCAGCGCATCGACCGCGGCAGAATAATCTCGCTTGAGAAACAGGTTTCTGCCGATCTGGTTCAGCACGACACGATCTCTGGGGTATTTTGATTCCACAAAGCGAAGCGATTTCAGCGCCGCGTCGTAATCGCCTTCGGTCTTCTCAATGCTTGCCTTGAAAAAGTGAATTCTCCCAAGGGAACTGTCGATTTTCAGAGCTTGCTCGATGAATGGTTTGGCGCGGTCAATCTCTCCCTCCTGGATCAGCGCTCTGGCGACGTTGAGCCAGCCATCCGCATACCCGGGCTCGGCTTCCGTCACTTTTGTGAATGCATATTCCGCACCCTTAAGATCGCCCTGCAGCAGCATTCCGATGCCCCAGTCGTTCCAGCGCTCACGATCTTCTTTGCGGACGACTGCCTTCCACTCCGGTCCCGTGCCTCCATTGCTGAGCGGCAGCGTTGCCTTCGCCTCCGCAAGGGTGATGATCGGCAGGTCGGGGATGCGGTCCCGGATAGCGCCCGAAACATTGGCGGGAATGTTCGCGGGAGAGAAGCTGAAGGCGCGGCTGTCGTGCGAGATGCTGACGAGGCTTGCAGGCTGATTCGCGTCGGGCTCTCCGGCGTACGAGAACTGGTTGTAGTAGTGGGAGAATTTGCGGTAGTTCAGCTTTGCATGTAGCGAGATCGGCCCGCGAGCATTCTTCGGAATACGCACCCGGTAATGCGCGACGTCGGCAGCCCCAGGCGGGATCAGGCGGACATATAAAAGGCTCCTAGCCTGCCAGGCATTCCGTTTGTTAATTGGGTTCCCTTCTCCATCCAGCTGATACGAACGATAGAAGTGCGCGCCGGGTTCAACAGCCCCTTTGCCGTTGTCCTGAACCTGCCCGCTCCAGAAGATATTGCGACCATCAGCGTCCGTTCCCATCAGCTCGAGCCAGATGTCGAACGCGTCCACGGTCCCTCCGGGGAAGAAGTGTCCGATTCGTTTGGTACGGACCACTACATCGACGCGAACCTCTGAGCCTGGCTCAAAGGTTGTCGTTGTGTGATCGAGCGGGGCGGCAACTTTGCCGATTTCGCGGATAATCGCACTTCCACCCTGCTCCGCCTCTTCTCCAACCGCGAACGTCGAAGCGATCTGTGGACCCTCACTGGTCTTTCGGCGAACCATCTGGGGCTCGCTACCGGTTTGAGTCACCGGCGACGCGGAGAAAATATCGACACTAATGAACTTCGACTGGAGGTTTGCGGTGACAGCTTCAAGTTGCTTCTGATCCTGATTCGCATAAGCGACTGCGGTATTCGCAGCAGCGAATCTGTGGGAATGAATCTTGCCGTCCTTGTTTCCGGGATCATTGGAAGCAACCAGCGGCATGTGGCAATCGCCGCAGGTTTGAGATTTCGCCGGGTAATAGAAGGAGCGCGCACCCTGGCCCGACACACCGCTCGCCTGCCAGTTGTCGTAGTCGTTGAATCCGCGCATCCAGCGATAGTTGTTCACCGGAACGTCGAGATGGACTTTGTGGCACGCGGAACAAAACTCGCTGTTATTGGCGGTTCTCATGAAGGGCTTCATGAACGTGTTCCGATGAGGCGCCGGATTCAGATAGGTCACGAACGTGTCTGCCATTCGAATAAAAGGGTTCCGACTGGCGGCGAGGTAGTGTAACGGTGGGTACTCGATCGTGAAATCGCCGTTTCCGGTGGTTCCATCGACATGACTGATCGAGTGACACGACACGCAGCCGAGTCCGTTCTGCGCTTCCGCGGTATCCATCTGATCTTTCACTGGCGTCTCGAAACGCCCATTAAAGAAAAGTGCGTGATCATGACACCCGGCACACCATTTGCTGCCCTTCACGCCTGCTACGGACTGCATGTACTCGATGGATTTTCTGTAGAACTGATTGTTAAAAGAAGCGAAGTGGTGAGTGGAACTATTGAACTGGTTGTAGATGTCTTTATGGCACTCGCCGCACAGCTTCGAATCCATGAAGAAGTCCGATGGAATCGTATGGCCAACATTTGTTTTCGAAGATGATGGCCAAAACGGACTGTGAGGCCCGCCGCCTTCTCCCTCCATCGAAACGGGGACAATCTCCGAATTAGTTATGTGGTCGGCGGAGTCTGGGCGGATCCTGTTCCATCCGAGAGTAATCAGCGGAAGCAGGACTGCGAACGCAGCTGAGACTATAAGTGCTGGTTTAAGCTGGCCGCTGAGATCTCCCGAACGATACAGCCACCGTACACCCCAGAGGGTGAACAGAGCACCCAAAGCGATATGAGCATATAGAACCGGTCGATGCGGCAGAGTGTTGCCAAAGCATGCCAGCCATGCTCCCGCCAGCGCGGCGAGAAGCAGACAGACACGGCCGGCGATCGCGGTTGTCCGCAGGGCAACCCAGAATACGACCGTGAAAACGATTCCCAAGGCAAGGTGCAGGAGCACGTTACCGATGTAGAAGATGGTCGGGGACGCGAAGGCCGCAACATACCCGGTGTTCAGGAGCAATACTGCGAAAAGGACAGCTACGAGGCGCAAGCGCATGGATTCCCTGTCAGGCTCGACACCTGTTTCAGGTATTTCATCGAACCCGGGGCACCGTTTGCAATAACTGCTTTGTACTAAGCGTCGTGCGCGCTGGAAGTATCACCAGGGACACTCGTATCCCAGAACGTGATTCCCTCGACGCGCCCTTTGCCATTGGCCGGCGTCACTGAATTGTCAGTAGCCTTAAGCTCACGATTGAGGGCGGCTGACCGGTCGGCGGCCGTTTCTTCGGGCAGAAGCTCGCATTTTAGGCTAAGTTCCTCGGTGCCGCTGATTCCGGTAATCAGTTCGAGGAGATGGGCTTTCAGGTTCCAGGAGCTGCCAACGAGTATGCACTGTTCGCCTCGAAAGACGCCGTACACGCCGCTTTCTGATGGAACGTGCGCTACGATCGCAATTCGCGTAAACGGGAGCGATGGTGCGCCACGCCATGACATACCGTAAGCCGGGATGACTTATGGTACTGGAGGAGTGCAAAAATTGCAAGACCCGGCTAGTAAGCTGGGAGACCTTCCCGCTTACGGCCGGGGTGCCTGGAACTCTTTGCGCAACGCGCTCACGATAGCACGCGAGATTTCATCCTGAACGGCGAACGCATCATTCAGATCGCGTTCGTAAGTCTCCGACCAGATATAGAGACTCTTGGCCGAGTCTATGAGTTGAGCGGCGATGCGCAATCGGTCGCCCTGCTTACGAATACTGCCCTCGAGAATGAAGTCAGCCTTAGGCTCTTCGGCGGGTTGCGGACCACCGTTGCTGACGCGTGCCAGCACACGGAACATAGGAACCTTCGTGAGCGCACTGATGAGATCGTCTGAGAGGCCGGAACAGAAGTAAGCGTGCGCCGGATCAACACCCAGGTTCTGAAAGCGCGACACAGCAATGCTTCTAACACCTGTGCGGATACCCGAATCATCGGCCAGTCCGAGCGAACGCATCTGATCCCGGGTCATCAGCATTGGGACATAGCTGCCCTTCCGGAATTGAATGATGACGCTGTCGTCGCGACCTTCGGTCTGGTAATAGCGCTCCAGCTTGGATCGAAGGCGCCGAGCCTCGACGCGAACGATGGAATCGATACGCGGATCGAACGTCTCAAGCTTATTGAAAACTTCGACGCCCACCAGGTATTCCTTTAGCGAGTTCTGCCGTCCATCCAGACATTGCTCGACGGTGAACCGGAGGAACCGCCCGAGGCGCTTCGACCTGATGAACGTTGCACTGGTGAGAATCTTGTCGAGCTGAGTTGTGACAGCAGTTCTGGGCAACCCAGAAGGGTCGCCGACCGGTGTCACTTCGTCCCTCAACCGATGTACCGTACTGGGCATTTCTGCTGTAGCTGTTATCACTCTTCTCTCACTCTCACGATGGAAGCAGGCGCCACCGTTATTGTTTCGATTCCAGTTTACTCTAACCGTGACCGACCGCGGATACCAGGGAAATGTAACTCGTCACGGTGACTAAGCGTACGGTTTCCGGCGAAATGGAGTCTCTAGGAAAGTACGTTGGCGGTTGGGCCCGGGTTTTCTACGAGTTAGTGACCTCAGCCGCAAGTTCTCAACCCCTGGAGACTTTGTCAGAATGAGGAAACAAGTACTGATAACCGGTGGTGCAGGATTTATCGGCTCTCACCTTGCTAATGAATTACTCGAGTACGGTTATCGAGTCCGGGTTCTTGACAATCTGTGCGAACAAGTGCATGGGCCAGAGCGGCGGCGACCGGGATACCTGAACACCGATGTCGAATTACAAGTCGGGGATGTCCGAGATCCAACGGCCGTCGCAAAAGCTCTCAAAAATGTTGATGCCGTTTATCACTTCGTTGCCGCTGTCGGAGTCGGGCAGAGCATGTATGAGATTGCCGAGTATGCGAGCGTCAATAATCTCGGCACAGCAATACTTCTCGAAGCACTGATTAAGAAGCCAATTCAGCGCCTTATCGTTGCGTCCAGCATGAGCCTGTACGGGGAGGGCCTGTACAAAGATGCGCAAGGCCGCATTACTGACGCTGCCGCGCGTACCATCGAGCAAATCCGTGACGGCGACTGGGAAGTCCGTGACACGCATGGAAATCCGCTTACGCCTATTCCGACCCCGGAAACCAAGCCTCCATCACTGAATTCAATCTACGCCCTTAACAAGTACGACCAGGAGCAGATGTGCCTGATGATCGGCCGGACGTACAACATACCCGCCGTCGCTCTCAGGTTCTTCAACATTTTCGGTCCGTTTCAGGCGTTATCCAACCCCTATACAGGCGTGCTGGCGATCTTTGCCGCAAGACTCCTGAACAATCGCGCTCCGCTGATCAATGAGGACGGAATGCAGAAGCGTGATTTTGTGAGCGTCTACGACGTCGCACGTGCTTGCCGGCTTGCGCTGGAAACTCCCGAGGCCGGCGGCCACGTATTCAACGTTGCCAGCGGACGTCAATATACGATTCTCGACCTGGGCAAACGTATTGCTCGTGCGCTTGGGCGGGAAATTGATCCGGAGATTACAGGCAAATTTCGCGCCGGCGATATTCGGCACTGCTTTGCGGATATCACCAAGGCTCGGGACATTCTTGGATACGTTCCTCGTATCGACCTCGAAGAAGGCCTGCAGGATCTGGCTGCCTGGCTGGAAGGACAGATTGCGTACGATCGTGTCGCCGAGTCTCGAAATGAGCTCGCCGCACGAGGATTGATGGTATGAACGAACCCGTACTCATTTGTGGCGGAGCTGGGTTCATTGGAACGAATATGGCCGCCCGGCTGATGTCGGCCGGCCAGCGTGTCATTGTGTACGACGATCTGTCGCGAAATGGCGTGGAGAAAAATCTCGAATGGTTGCGGCGGGAATTTGGGTCACTTCTCGATTTCGAACTGGCTGACATTCGCGACACCAGAACCGTCCGCCGGTGTGTTCGTGCGGCCAGTGCAGCATTCCACTTCGCTGCGCAAACTGCAGTTACAACCAGCGTTCGAACTCCTGGTGATGATTTCCAGGTGAACGCTGTCGGGACAATGACTTTGCTCGAGGAATTACGAAATCGCTCGACCGCCATCCCGTTGCTGTTTACTTCGACCAACAAAGTTTACGGAAACCTCGACAAGCTGGCGCTCCGATGTTCGGAGGACCGTTACTATCCTCAGCATCCCGGTATATTCGCGAACGGAGTCCCGGAAACGTGGCCACTGTCGTTCCACAGCCCGTACGGATGTTCGAAAGGTGCCGCGGATCAGTACGTTCTCGATTACGCACGGACCTATTCGCTTCCGCATGTCGTCTTTCGGATGAGCTGCATCTACGGACCTCACCAGTTTGGGACCGAGGATCAGGGCTGGGTTGCACACTTCCTGATTCGTGCTGCGCAAGGTCAAAAGCTGACAATCTACGGGGACGGGAAGCAGGTCCGGGATATCTTGTTCGTGGAAGACCTGATTGACGCAATGCTCATTGCTTTGCGCAACTCGGACACGCTCGCAGGTAAGGCGTTCAACATCGGTGGAGGGCCTCGAAACACGATTAGCCTGCTGGAGTTGCTGGACGTCATTGCGGACCTGGACGGCGCCCGGCCGTCTGTTTCGTTTGAAGACTGGCGGATTGGCGATCAGCGTTACTACGTCTCGGATATTCGCGCATTTAGTTCAGCCACAGGGTGGAAGCCGGCCTACAGTGCACGGGACGGCATCTCACAACTGCACAGCTGGCTTTCTGAGGCCGGCGTGTCCAGCCCCGTCGCATTGACGGCTTCGTCAGAACGAGGACTGGCGTGAAGTACGCTCTCATCAATCCGAACTGGACTTTTGACGGAAGTATCTATTTTGGTTGTCGTGAGGCGCATCTGCCGCTTGAGTTCGGCTACTCACGAGCCCTCCTCGAGGCAGCGGGCCATGAGGTGCTCCTCATCGATGGTCAGATGTTTGGGCTGCATCTCGATGAGATCCGCGCTGCCGTTCGCTCGTTTGCTCCCCATTTTACGGTGGTCTGCACCGCACCCAGCTACCTTTTCTGGCGGTGCGCACCTCCGGAACTTCGTGTTCCACAGGAACTTATTCGCGCTGTTCGAGACGCGGCCGGCACCCTGATCGCCGTTGGCCCGCATGGTTCAACAACACCTGTGACTACGCTGCGGAAACTTGGCGCGGATGCCGTTGTCATGGGCGAGTGCGAAGATATCCTGCCGCAACTGACAGGTTCCTGGTCGTCGGTGCCATCGATTTGCTATCGACCAGGCGGCAAGCCGTGGATTCAGGGCACAACTCACGCGACGGATGTGGCATCCCTTGGCGCTCTGCGCTGGGACAGCGATTTCCTGTCGCGCCACAGGCACCATCATCACCGTTTTGATCGGCAACCGGAAGGTCCTGGGGCTGAAATGGAAACTTCGCGTGGATGCCCTTACCACTGTACGTTTTGTGCGAAAGACAACTTCCGCGACAAGTACCGCCGTCGTCCTGTTTCTGTCATTCTTGACGAAGTTGACGGGCTCATCGAGCGTGGTATCGAATATATCTACTTCATTGATGAAATCTTCCTTCCCAACCGGCCTCTGCTCGAAGGACTTGTGGACCGGCAAGTTCAGTTCGGAGTGCAGACCCGGCTTGATCTCTGGAAGGACGAAGACATCGAATTGATGGGACATGCCGGCTGCGTTTCGATCGAAGCAGGCGTGGAAAGCATCACCGAGACGGGTCGCGAGAATCTCGACAAGAAGTGCCGGATGTCGACCAGCGATCTCGCGAATAAGCTGTTGCTCGCCCGAAAACACGTGCCGTTCGTTCAGGCAAATCTTATTGAGGTTGAGGAGGACGAAATTACAGAAGTTCAGGCGTTCCGGCAGCAAATGATTGCCGGTGGTGTCTGGGCGAATGATCCCGTTCCTCTGTTTCCTTATCCGGGATCGCCCGAATACACCCGACGCTGGGGAACTCCCGACGAGCGTGCGTGGGAGCGAGCGACCGACTACTATCTCGAGGTCTACGACAGCTTCAGCGACATTCAGGAGAGCCGCCCCAGGCGGCTGCAGGAGCTTGAGTTCGCAGAGCCAATCGGGGCATGTTAAACGCGGCGCACGTTCTGATGACGACCGATACCGTTGGAGGTGTCTGGTCGTACTCAGTAGAGCTTGCGCACGAGTTAGCGAATCATGGCGTCCGAGTTACGCTCGCTTCAATGGGTGCACCGGTAAGTGCGTCCCAGCGGGCACAGGTTGCGGCTCTCCCATCTGTTGCACTTCATGAATCCTCGTTTCGGCTTGAGTGGATGGACCAGCCGTGGGCTGATGTGGATGCAGCCGGCGAATGGTTACTTTCTCTCGAATCGAAACTGCGGCCTGACGTCGTTCATTTGAACGGGTTTGCACACGGCGCTTTGCCGTTCCGAGCTCCGCAGATCGTAGTAGCGCATTCGGATGTATTGTCCTGGTTCGAAGCCGTTCGGGGGACTGACGCGCCCGAATCCTGGAGGAAGTATCGCGAACGCGTGCGTGCCGGGTTACTCGCCGCGAAATTCGTTGTAGCCATTTCCGGCGCGGTAGCCGATTGCATCGGACGTCATTACGACGTCCCGCCCCCGACGGTGATTCACAACGGCGTTGCAAGTCAGGGGTATTCTTGCGGGCCAAAAGAAGACCTTGTGCTCGGAAGCGGACGCGCGTGGGATGAAGCCAAAAATCTGCTGACACTCGATGCCGCGGCTGGTGTAATCTCCTGGCCCGTTTATATCGCAGGCGCTACGGAGAGTCCGAACGGCAATGCCGTGATATTCCGGCATGCACAGCCTTTGGGGTTCGTCGCAGCTCACAACCTTCGTGATTGGTATTCGCGTGCCTCGGTGTATGCGTTGCCTGCTGTCTACGAGCCATTCGGCCTGACGATTCTGGAAGCAGCTCTTTCCGGCTGCGCGCTGGTGCTCGGAGATATCCCGAGTCTGCGGGAGTTATGGGCCAGGGCCGCGACGTTCGTGCCGCCGCGCGATGTTAGCGCGATCGCGTCAGCCATCGAGTCACTTGCAGCACGTCCACGGATTGTTCGGGAGATGGGCAGACGTGCATACGAGCGGGCTCGCTGTTTTACTGCGAAGAAAATGGCTGCCTGTTACCTTGAGTTGTACAGACAGTTACTGAACGCAACGCACACCAGAGAGGTGTTTTCAGCATGCGAATCGTGATCTTCTGTCACTCGCTGCTGTCCGACTGGAATCACGGAAACGCTCACTTTCTCCGAGGCATTTGCTCTGAGCTAATTGCGCGGGAACATCAGGTTTGCGTCTACGAGCCTCGGGATGCGTGGAGTCTGGAAAATCTGCGGCGCGATGCCGGCGATGCTCCGCTCGAAGCTTTCGCGGCGACTTACCCCGCCCTGTCTTCCACACAGTACGACTCGCGAACGATTGACATCGGACGCGTCGTAAGCACCGCAGATCTGGTGCTGGTTCACGAATGGAACGATCTGGCTCTGGTTGCAGCGGTGGGCGAAGCACGCAGTCGTACCAACCGATTCCGCCTGTTGTTTCACGATACTCATCACCGGTCAGTGACTGACCCCGAGAGCATGTCGCAATACGATCTCCGGCACTACGATGGTGTGCTCGTATTCGGGGCGTCGATCGCTGATGTTTACCGTCAGCGCGGCTGGGCTCGAAAACGTGTGGGTCTGGCACGAAGCTGCCGACACCCGCGTCTTCCACCCGGTCGATGAGCACGTTGCTAAAGTCGGCGACTTGGTTTGGATCGGCAACTGGGGCGATGACGAGCGCTCCGCCGAACTCGAAGAGTTTCTTTTCGAGCCAGTGCGCACTCTCGACCTGAAAGCCAGGATTTACGGCGTTCGATATCCTGAGCAGGCGCTCGAGACATTGCGCCGGTCAGGCATCGAGTATGGCGGATGGACGCCCAACTTCGAGGCACCTCGCATCTTCTCCCGATATCGAATGACTGTACACGTACCGCGACGGCCCTATGCGACGGCCCTGCCAGGAATACCTACTATTCGTGTCTTTGAGGCGCTGGCCTGCGGAATACCGCTGATCTCGGCTCCCTGGGATGACACTGAGGGTTTGTTTCGTCCTGGAAAGGATTTCCTCACGGCCGCGAATGGGGACGAGATGCGGCACCAGATGCGAGCGTTGTTGACTGACGATTCACTGGTCTTCAGCGTCGCACAACATGGGCTCGAAACCATCCTCGCCCGACATACTTGCGCCCATCGTGTGGACGAGTTACTGAGTATTGCGGGGGAGATCCAGTGAAGATCGCGTTCTTTGGATCAAGCTTACTTTCCGCTTACTGGAACGGAGCGGCTACTTACTACCGCGGCATGATCCGTAACCTGCACGCGCTGGGTCATCGAATTACATTCTATGAGCCGGATGCTTACGGACGACAACAAAACCGCGACATTGACCCGCCGGAGTGGTCTCGCGTTTCTGTCTATCAGGCGGAAGATGATTCCGGGGTGTCCAGCGCGCTCGCCGATGCAGTCCGGGACGCAGATTGCATCGTCAAAGCAAGCGGTGTCGGTGTGTTCGATGAGTGGCTGGAACGTGAGATTCCACACGCCGCGCGCTCCGGCCTGCTCACGATCTTCTGGGATGTGGATGCACCGGCAACGCTCGACCGGCTCGCGTCCAATCCCGGCGATCCTTTTCATTCGTCGCTGCCCAAATATGATCTGGTGCTTACTTACGGCGGCGGAAGCCCTGTTGTCAATGCTTACCGCAGGGCGGGCGCGCGTGAATGCATTCCCGTATACAACGCCCTGGATCCGGAAACCCATCACCCGGTGAAGCCGAATCCTGAGTTCGCGGCTGACTTATCATTTCTGGGAAACCGCCTGCCTGATCGTGAAGGGCGCGTCGAGGAGTTCTTTCTTCGCGCGGCTGCGGAGTTGTCGGATCGTCAATTCCTGCTCGGAGGTAACGGATGGCATGATAAGTCAATGCCGTCCAACGTTCGATATCTTGGTCATGTAGGGACGGCGAGTCATAACGCGTTTAACTGCAGTTCGACAACAGTACTGAACATCAGCCGCGAAAGCATGGCGCGATATGGCTATAGTCCCGCGACTCGAGTTTTCGAGGCAGCGGGCGCCGGGGCATGTCTCATCACCGATGAGTGGGAAGGTATCGAACTATTTCTGGAGCCCGAATCTGAAGTGCTGGTTGCGCGTGACGGCGAAGCGGTCGCACGCCATCTGCGGAATCTGAAACCAGAACGAGCCAGGCAGATCGGACAGGCAGCACTTGGGCGCGTACTGAATAAACACACTTATGCACACCGCGCACGGCAGGTCGATCAGATACTCGCCGGAAGTGCGGTGACTGCGGGGAGGGTCTGATAAGTGCAAATCGTGATACTCGGGTTGTCGATCACATCGTCCTGGGGTAATGGGCATGCCGTCACTTACCGGTCGCTGGTTCGAGGCCTGAGTGAGCGCGGGCACGACGTTCTGTTCCTGGAGCGAGACAAACCGTGGTACGCCGAAAATCGGGATCTGCCAAATCCACCGTGTGGAAGAACACGCCTGTACGACTCGGTTAAAGAGCTTAAAGACAAATACCGGGACGATATACGGCGCGCCGATTTGGTGATTGTGGGCTCCTACGTTCCCGAAGGAGTAAGTGTCGGAGAGTTCGTTACTTCCGTCGCCGGGGGAGTTACCGCGTTTTACGACATTGACACGCCGGTTACTCTGAGTAAACTCGACCGCGGCGATACCGAGTATCTGAGCCGCGCGCTGGTCATGCGGTATGACCTGTACCTTTCCTTTACCGGTGGGCCGACGTTGAACAGGCTGAAGCGACGATATCATGCGCGCGAACCTCGGGCTCTGTACTGCTCCGTTGACCCGACGGCGTACTATCCTGAATCTCACGAATGCCAGTGGGACATGGGTTACCTCGGGACCTGGAGCGATGACAGGCAGCCCGCGCTCGAGCGCCTGATGCTGGATCCTGCACGGCAGAATTCTGCATTTCGATTTGCGGTGGCAGGGTCACTTTACCCGGAAACGCTGGTTTGGCCTGAAAACGTCGATCGTATAGCTCACTTGCCGCCCCTCCAACATCGCGAGTTCTACAATTCGCAGCGCTTCACGCTCAACGTAACGCGGGCAGATATGGTGCGAGCCGGTTATAGCCCGAGCGTCCGGTTGTTTGAGGCAGCGGCGTGTGGGACTCCCATCATCAGCGACGCCTGGGATGGTCTGGGCGAGTTGTTCACCGTCGGCTCCGAAATTCTGGTCGCCCGCTCCAGCGCTGAGTCTCTCAGCTACCTGAATGACATCACAGAAAAGGAACGGATTGATATGGGTAAGCGTGCTCGTGCGCGTGTGCTGGCGGAACACACGGCTGCTCGCCGTGCAGAGCAGCTGGAGACCTACCTGACAGACATCGCTGGTCGGGCTGCGTTCGGGAGTCGGGCTGCGGTTTAAGCAGGCTGATTGAGCCCGAACAACTGGCGGTAACCGCTTCGAAAAGCCCGATACGCCTGCATGTAGAAGGGTAGTCTCAGCAGTAAAGTCGGGTCCGACTGTCGCTGTAAATAACTGTCTGCAATACATTCGGCCGGAACGCCGAATTCTACTGCTGCACCAGCGATGTCCCACGCGATGTCCTGATTACCTGGCAGGAGATGATCGTTGTGGTGGTCGAGAGCATCGGTTTTCGTCCAGCCCCGTGTTGTCCTGATCCATTCGTATGGCTGCATCTTGCCGTCTATCGCGACTGCCTCCGTTTCGAATCGGGGATCGCGAACCTCCTCACTCGTGTTCACACGAATGACTTCGGACAGCAGAGCGGTGTCGGCCATTTCACCGGTGCTGCACTCCCGCTTCAGGAGCGCGAGATATTCCGCGACTGCATCCAGCAGATCCCATTCCGGTTCTGTTGCCTGGGTGCCTTCGATCCATTGGGATTGCATGAAGCCGTTACGAATGCCGCAAACCGGCGGAATAAAGTCCTCCAGCTTTTCCGCACGCTTCAGCTTGTCACGACCGTAGTGGCCCAATCCCTCAAACTTCCACAGAGTTTTCGTGTGGGCGTCAAGATACTTTCGACGCTCAAGGAAAGCGACTACTTCAACATCCACGCCGCAGTACTCTCGCCACTGCCCGCCAGAGAGATCACTGCAGTTCGGAGGAACGTAATCTTCGGCTCGAAATGGTTCGATGTACTTGCGCAGCTTCGGCCAGAGATCTCTGGCTTTCTCCGAGACGAAGGTTTCGGGATCGGGGTCATGACTCGGGAAGACCACGATGCGCTCGGGTAGAATCCCAGCCTCTCTGGCGGCGGCTGCGACAGACGTGAATGATGAGCCGCTGAGACCCGGACCTTCATCGACAATCAGGACCCAGTCGGCTTGTCGAAGCCGGTCCCAAAGAGACACAGACAAACTAAGCTTGCGATCGTACGGATGACCGCGTGGCCGTACGGTGAAGCTGTCACCGCCCACCACGTTCGCTACAACAGCGGATAACGTCGTTCCAATGCTTCGGACACCGATCGTCAACGGGCGTTGAGGACGGCAATCATCCCGGAATCTCCGCGCCGCTCGTTCATACATCTCGGGATAAACAGCGTAATAAGCGAAGCCTTCCTGTGGACGAATTGCGATGAACTCCGGCAGTTCCAGCGTCTGCGCACATGCATACTCAGCGCTCTCGGCCGCACGCCGCAGCGCGTTCATCAACGGGGTCCAGTCGTCAGTTTCGGGGCAAACAGCGTCCACAACGCCGGCCTCGAACTGGCCGAACCGTATTAGCCTGTCGACCGGGTCGGACGAGTTAAGCAGATCTCGAAGGAACCGGCGTGAGTTGACCCGTTCCTCCCGCTCCGCGTAAACCATCATGTCGCGTAGCGCCGCGTCATCTCCGCGCAAAATTCCGCGAACTCTTCCACCTGCTTCGGCGGACTCGTGTAGTGCGGCTGGATGCCCTTGTGCTCCGGAGTGAAGCAGTAAGTGACAGTAACATCGAATGGCTCCAGCGCCTTCATCTGACGATCAAACCAGTTGAGCGCATCAGGCCGGTAATAGTCTGCCCAGCTGATTCCCGTTCGAAGATATTTCACACCGAGATCCCGAAGCCAGCGTACGCCCTCATCGAGCCTGTGATCCTCGAAATGAAACCACTGGCAGATGCCCATCTCCGGTGCGTAGTGCGAAAAGTCTTTGAGCTGCCAGTTTCGGCGTGCCGTCCTCCCGCAGCAGGCCCATGTAGAAGTGCCGATAGTAGGACGAGCCTTCCGCCTCCCGATGCCGCGTGGTCGCCGGCCACGCGCGGGGAAGATCGAACAGGCTGTACCAGTGGATCCTCGGAGCCCGTCCGATCAGCAGTTCGGCCGTGCGCTTCAGCCCGAACTCCTGGACCTCTTCCGCTCCAAAGGTCGAGACACCGACTTCTGAAACCCAGACGGGCAGCTTCGTCACAGCGCGAATCTCATCGAGCTTGGCGGGCCATTCGTGAATGGTCCAGTGATTCCAGTCGAGAGGGAATCCATGCACTGCCACGACGTCGAGGTGCTCCATGACCTTGTTGCGGGCCAGCGTCGTGATGAAGTTCGGGTCGATCGGCGAGATGCCGCCAAGTACTTGCGGCAGCCGCGGGTTCTCGGCGTGAATGGCATTGGCGGCGCAGATTCACCATTGTCGAGAAGATCTGCCAGTCCTTGTCGATTTCGAAGTCCCAGTGAGACAGGTTGTTCGGCTCGTTCCAGATCATCACTGCTTCAACGGCCAAGCAGATCCTCCTCAGACAGTTCCATAGTGAGATTCCAGGCTCTGTGTTCCTGACGTCTGCAGATGTACACTTCAGCCTCGGGTTGTTCCAGAATCTGGAACCCGGAACTGCGCAGCATAGCTTCCACACAGGCGCGATTCGGAATCCACCAGTTCGTCCAGTCCCCCGAATATCGCTCCTCGATGAAGAACATCTTCGGATATTCATCGCGGTCGAAGATGCCTGTTTCCTGAAATGGATAGTCCTCCTCGCCGTGCCACTGCTGATCGCTGCCGCGCTGCATCGACTGAAACACGAGTAAGTCTTTCGTGACGTGGTCGTGAAGCAGATCCAGCGCCAGCAGCGGATGCCGAAGGTGATAGAGCACGCCCATGAAGATAACGACGATCGAACTTCTCGCGTGAGCTTTGGCGACATCGTAGACGTTCATTCGTGCAAACTCGATATCGAGTTCATTGACCTCAGCAGCAAATCGCGCCTGAGCCAGGTAGTCCTCATCGGAGTCGATGCCAAGGACACGGCTCGCCCCGCGGCGCTTCATCTCCATCGAATAGAAGCCGCCATTGCAGCCGATATCAAGGACCGATCTTTCCGGTAAGGTCTTTCGGAATCGCGTGCTGAAACTTTCTGCCACTTCAGGGCGGGATAGTCTCCCAGGAAGTGTTCCGGAGCTGTCTGCACCCCTCTCAGCGACATGTTGTGGAACCACGGTCCCAGACTCCGAACGCGTTCCTCGATCTGCTCAGTCGTGTACATGCGCGACAGGTGCTCCCAGCAAGTGAATGGCTTCTCTGTACCCGTGCACGGTGCCTACATCGACGTAACGTTCGCCGGCATGGATTCCCAGTGCGCGCCCGCCTTTTGCCAGCCAGGCATTCACCAGAGTGCCCATGTATTCGTCAGACTTGCCGCGATCGCACCAAAGACGATACAACTCGGCGAAGATCGATCCAGGCATCTTGAACGCGCCCCAAACCCAGCGGGTGTCAGGGTTGGGCTGCTTCACCTGAATTTCCAGAACCGATCCGTCATCGGCAGTCACCACGGCATCGAAAAATGCAGGGCGGTCTACCGGGAATAACAGGAAAGAGAGGACATCATCTTCGAGGTAGGTGAATCCGTTTTCGGGAAACCAGACTGTGTCCGGCAAACCGAACAATACTTGCTCGTCTTCACGAATGAACGGCAGCGCCCGAAAGAACGCGTCGCATAATCCAAGCGGTTGCGTCTGCACGGTATAGCAAACGCTCGCCGAATAGATCTTGCTCCCGTAGTATTCGAGTATGTCGGTCTTACCCGGGGAAACTACGAAGCAAATCTGCGTAGCCCCACCGGCAATCATGCGTTCGACCAGATATTCGCTTACGGCCAAAGGTCGCTCGGTCCCGTCCTGAATGCGGCTTCCGACCGGCAGTAACTCCTTTGAGAATGCCAGCGGCTGAATACGGCTTCCCTTTCCCGCTGCTGGAATTATGCCCCACATAGCTCCTCCTTGCGGCCCGAGTTGAATGTGCTTTCGAGGATGGCTTCCAATTCCTGCGCTCGCTTCGCCGCCGTATGTTCTGCGAGTGTTCGCTCCCTCGCTCGCGCCGCGATTCGTTTTAACTCATCATCCGAACGATCGAGCGCCGCGAGGACGTCGTCAGAATCCCGGCATATGTGTATTTCGGAATCCGGAGTATAAAAGGCGTCGAGGCCTTGCCACCAGTCACTGATGATCGGAACTCCGGAGGCCGCGGCTTCGAACAGCCTTCCGGAAGGGCAAAAACCCATCTCGGCCATCGCTTCCCTCGTCACGTTCAGCGTGAGTCTCGACGAACAATAGAAGGCCGGATGAAGTCCCGGCGGAAGGTGCCGGACAAACCAGATGTTTGAAGTCCACGGGAAGTCTTTTGGATACTGCGCGCCTCCGATGATGAACTTCATTTCCGGCCGGAGCCGGGCAGGTTCGATGAGGAAGCGCTCGACCCCGCGCTGCCGGTCCGCAGCCCAGGTCCCGAGGTAAGAGAGGTCACCCGCAAAGTCAACTTCCGCTGGCGAAGGACGATGGACCTCGGGATCGACACTGCCATACAGCGGCGCGACCTTGCGCGCATGCAGACGGGTTCGAAGTTGATCCAGCGCTCGGCCGCCCGTATAACTGAGGACGATATCAAACCCCGACAAACCCTCAGGGGGAAGATACTCAACCGTCTGCCCTGCACTCAGTCGAGACAGAGTTACCGGCGTGTCCAAATCGTAAAACCCACGGATTCGAGCCCTGGATTCCAGTACCGCTTCAGACGCGGGTACGCCATCGGGGCAATAAGAGGTGACGAATGCCGCATCAGCCTCGCGCAGTTCCGCGCGAGCCGAAGACAGCACCGATTGCCAGTCAGAATAGAGCCGAAGGTCGCAGCCTGGAAATTCTGTGCTATCGCGGGTGTCTGCGTACCATGAGACGTCACGCTCGAAAAAGACGACCTCATGACCTCGGGAACCAAGGGCTCTGCAGAGTCCTCGCCAAAGCGTTGCATGTCCGTTGCCCCACGACGAGCTTATCGATAGCCCAAATACGACGATCTTCATGTGTGTACGCTGAAAACTGCGCTATGACGACCTTTCTTCTGATCCGACATGGGCACACCGACTGGGTCGGGAATGCGCTCGCGGGACGTCTGCCCGGGATCGGGCTGAGTAATTCCGGCCGCGAACAGGCGCAAGACCTGCTCAAACGACTTAGCCGTTTGAAAATTGACGCTGTCTACAGCAGTCCGTTGCAACGAACCATTGAAACTGCAAAGCCGCTCGCAACGGAGCGCGGACTTGAGGTTCAGACGCGCGGAGGACTCATAGAAATCGACTTCGGCAAATGGACGGGCATGAAGCTCTCCGAGGTCGAAGACGATCCACAGTGGAAGCAGTTCAACGTGCTTCGCAGCATCACGCGAGCTCCGGGCGGCGAATTTATGCTCGACGTGCAGCTGCGGATGACCGAGGAGATTCAGGCGATCAACGCCGAGCATCCCGACGGCACCGTCGCCCTGTTCAGTCATCAGGACACAATAAAGGCGGCACTGCTGCACTACCTCGGAATGCCGGTTGACCATTTTCTGAGAATTCAGATCGATCCCGTTTCCGTTAGTGTTCTGCAGGTTGCCGCCTGGGGCATCCGCGTTTTGAGCCTGAACAGTTTCGGCGAGATCTAGCGGCCGGCCGACCGGCTCCGGCCTCCACGGCTGCTCCCGCCTCGAGCGCTCCCTCGACCGCCTTCCTCTCGGAGTTCCGCCGTCTCACGGGCGATCAGCTTATTGAAGTTGCTCTTCTGCCCGCGCGCAGTCGTGTCCTGATAAAGAAGCGCGAGCTCCTGCTCGTCGAACTTGCTGAAGAAGTCATCCCAGCTGATCTCTTCGAGCGAGTCGCCGCCGGAATAGCCCGGGAAGTCGAGACGGATCATCCCCGTGTCTCCCTTCCCGCCGGTACCGCGAACACACGCGGGATGTGCGCCGCGATCTTCCGCCCACTGCCGTATCTGGTCGTGATCGGTCGTCACCTGACTCCCGGCTGAGCTTTTGCCGCCACCGCGGCTGCTTCCCTTCGCGCCCGATGCACTTCGGCCCGACTGGGAACGTCCGCCGCCGTTGCTCGAACCCGCGCTGCGTCGTGCCGATGAGCGCTCGCTCGTGTCAGCGCCTCGAGCTGACGCTTTTTTTTTACTTCCAGCGCGAGACCGGCTGCCGCGACGGCCACCGCTTATCGGACCCCTGCTCTTCTTCATTGACGCCCTGCTCGCTTTCGCCCTCCTGCTGCACCATCTCGCGATAAACGTTCAGAGCAACTTTGGTGAGAAGCTTGTCGGTGTCGCCTTCCTCCTTCAGCGTCTCCTGAAGAAGGTTCGCAACGTCCTTCAGGCCTGCCGATTTCGCCATCGCCCGTGCGGTACCGTACGCGGCGATTTCGTAATGTTCTACTTTCTGTCCGGAGGCGATCAAAACAGCATCAAGCTCATTTCCGCGCTCATGCTCGGAAATGTGCTCCATCGCTTCTGCGACGAGTCCCTGCATCGCCTTGCAGGGTTTTGGCCGCGCGCGCTCGCCCATCATCTCGAAAATCTGTTCAAGCCGGGCAACTTGTCCGCGCGTAACTTCCGCGTGTTGCAGTAGTGCTTGTTTGAGTTCATCCGAAGTTGCTGCCTCTGGCAAGTCGAGGCAGCGACTTCACTCCCTGGCGCTCCGCATCTAAGATGTCGCGCAGGCTGTCAGTCAGCATTTCCTGGATTGACGGCATTCTCCCATTTCCTCCCATACGATCCGAGTGATGTTCTTACCGTAGAAATGCGAAACATTCACAACGGCTTTCGTCAATTGACTCTCGTATTTGTGTAAGTGTTTCGTTTTCGGGAACTTGACGGTGATTCCGCTGGCGCAGAGCTATCATGATTGCTCATGCATCGAGTTCTCGTCACAGGCGCCACCAGCACCGTAGGTCGGCACGTCGTGTCGCAGTTGTGTGATAACGGCGCACACGTTCGAGCACTCACACGAGCGCCCGAAAGCGCCGGCCTTTCGGAGGAAGTGGAGGTTTTTCGGGGTGACCTGACGGATCCGGATACGCTCGCTGTCGCGCTGGCCGGGACAGACGTTGTGTTTCTGATCTGGACTGTGCCCGAGAAAACAATTGAGCCGGTTATCCGGCGAATTGCTGCTTACGCCCGTCGCATTGTGTATCTTTCTGCACCGTACAAGACGCCGCATCCGTTCTTTCAGCAGCCGAATCCACTGCGAATCCTTTGTCAGCGCGTGGAGGAGAATATCGTTAATTCGGGCCTTGAATGGACGTTTTTGCGCCCCGGCATCTTTGCAACGAATTCGATTCGCTGGTGGGTGCCGCAGATCCAAAGAGGAAACACTGTCCGCTGGCCCTATGCTGCCGTCGAGACTGCTCCGACACACGAACGCGATATCGCCGCAGTCGCTGCCCGGACGCTTTGCGATGACGGCCATGCTGGAGAAGAGTATGTGCTAACAGGGCCTGAATCACTGACCCAAGGTGAGCAGGTGTCCATCATCGGCGAGGCGATTGGACGCAAGCTGGTAATGCAGGAGATCTCGCCCGATGAGGCCCGTCGGGAGCTGGTGCCAACGTTTGCGCCCTTCGTTGTCGAGATGCTGATAGCTGCCTGGGCCGCGGCCGCTGGCCAGTCTGCCCTGGTTTCGCCAACAATTCAGGAAATCACCGGCAGGCCCGCGCTCACCTTTCGCGACTGGGCTGCCGAACACGCCTCGGAATTTTCGCAGGTAAGTTAAGCGCCCTGACTTTGGGCGATCGCTCGGCTCCAGTAGCCCTCAAACAATCCGCGCATCGCCTCCGCGAAGCCGGGGTGATCGAACATCAGTGCAGTCCATGACGGTTTGGTTATGACCGGATCAAGAAGTGCCACCATGCCCTGACGGCCGTCAAAGACTGCCAGTTTCATCGGAAGACTGAGACTCGACATCACTTCCACCCCGGCCCCTCGAAACTCGGACATCCTCGCCTGATGGAGTTCGTCCATAGCGCCGGACTCATACAACAACCGGCAGGTCACACCCCGGGAACGCGCCTGTCGAACGAGCTGTTCGTCGAGAGGATCGACGGCAAATGGAGGTCGCGAAAACTCGAAGTATTCTGTTTTCACCTCCGCAAGCATGCGCCGGTATTGCGCCGCGATCTGTGCCGGCTCACCGACGATACGCAGGTAGTCGAGAGTTCCTCGCCCTCCCTGCCCCTCCGAGTAGGCGCGCTTCAGATCTTCAACCAGCCCGTTGGCATACCGGGCCTGCTCCTCCAGCTCATGCTGTACGGCCTCACCGCGTCGGGCAAGGTAGGCGGGGATGGCAAGCGTTGGCTCAACGGCCGAGAAAAGCTTCGTTTTCTCCTGGACGACCTGAGCAAACCCCTTCTCGATGAGACTGTCGAGAACTTCGTAGATTTTCTGCCGCGGTACGTGGGAACGTGCTGCCAGCTCAAGCGCCTTGAACCGCGGGTGTCCTACCAGTACCAGGTAGGACCGGGCCTCATAGGCGTTCAGACCGATCTGCTGCAACCTTCGCCAGAAGCGTTGAAAATCAATCTCGGGCAGTTCCTTGTTCATCGGTACGTGCATAACCTATCACACGGCCCACAGTCCCTGCTACCTGAGTCAAGTCAGTTTCGCGACGGTTGGGAAACTCCTTCGGGCTCCGGAACGTCATCTTACAACGCGACTACCCTGAAGGCGTTTGCGAATGCAAGGAGGCACACGGCAGGATCATGCCGGCCACGAATTCCCTTCCTCGAACGCTCGGCGAACTTCGCCAGAGCAGATTTTCCGATGCTCGACTGAGCAACCGGACTGTAAAAGATGAGATTCGGGAGAATCTCATCTGCCGTTTGCAGCGAAAAGATCCGCTTTTTCCCGGGATCGTCGGTTACGAAGAAACGGTCGGTCCGCAGGTGGTGAATGCGCTGTTGTCACGACACAACTTCATCCTGCTTGGACTTCGCGGCCAGGCGAAAACAAAGCTGATCCGAATGTTGGTTCAGCTTTTGGACGAATACCTGCCTTTTATCGAAGGTTCTGAGGTTCGTGATAATCCGTACACGCCGATCAGCAAATTCGGCCGGGACAGAGTCGCCGAGCTGGGCGACGACACCCCGATCGACTATCTTCGCCGTGACGAACGGTATGTAGAGAAGCTGGCAACACCGGATGTAACCATCGCCGACATGATCGGAGACATCGATCCGATCAAAGCGGCGCGGCGGGGTCACAACATTTCCGATGAGTTGACCATTCACTACGGGCTGCTTCCCCGTGCAAATCGCGGAATCTTTGCGGTGAACGAATTGCCCGACCTCGCCGGCAAAATTCAGGTCGGATTGTTCAACATCATGCAGGAAGGCGATGTCCAGATCAAGGGATACCCGGTACGCCTCCCGCTTGATCTGCTGCTGGTCTTCACGGCAAATCCGGAAGATTACACCGCGCGCGGAAAAATCATCACCCCCCTTAAGGACCGGATTGGAAGCGAGATCCGGACCCACTACCCCGTTTCCGTCGACCACGGAATCGAGATCACGGAGCAGGAAGTCCTGGAGTCGACGCGAGTCGCCCGTCAAACTTGACCTACCGCGGTATATTCGCGAGGTCATTGAGAACATTGCCTTCCTGGCGCGCGAGGACAAGCGCGTCGACAAGCGGTCGGGCGTCTCCCAGCGTCTGCCGATTACGGTTCTCGAAAACGTCGTTTCGAATGCAGAACGGCGCGCCGTCGTCGCGGGTGAGAACTTCACCGTCCCCAGAATCGTCGATATCTACGCGGCGTTACCATCCATCACGGGCAAGCTCGAGCTCGAGTACGAAGGCGAGCTCAAGGGCGGCGACACGATCGCTCGTGAGCTGATTCGGACCGCGACCGGAAAAGTGTACAGCCAGTATTTCGAAGGTGTGAACGTGAATGGGATCATCCGCTGGTTCGAGATGGGCGGTTCCATTCGGCTGGACGAGGCGCTTGACTCCGCATCGATGATCGGACAACTCCAGCAGATCGGTGGTCTGCTGGAGCGCACACGCGAGCTGGGTTTAAGCGAGAATGAGCCTGATGCCGTACGTGCCTCGGCCGCGGAGTTCATTCTGGAAGGACTGTACGCCCATCGACGTATCACTCGATCGGAAGAATATGAGTTCTCCGCCGGTGAGCGGCGCCAGGGGCGGGACCGCGGGGCAGACGAAGAAGTGACTCGCAAGCAGCGGAACAAACAGCAGTATCAATAGGCTTCGACCTGAATGAAGTGGATTTCCTATTCGCGCTACACCGGTGAGGACCTCGGGCTGAGTTCCGAGGACCTCATGCGCGCTCTGTCGGATTTCTTCCTGCAGAGCGGTTTCGAGTATCAGTACATGAGCTTCAGCGAGATGGACAAACACTCGCTGGAGCGGCTGAAGGAAGCTCTCGAGCAGGCGCTTCGTGACGGCCACATGTTCGATGAGCAGATGCGGGAGGCAATGCAGCAGAAGCTGGAGAACATGTCTCCCGAAGCAGATGGAAGGGCTGGTTGATCGACTGATTCAGAAGCTGGCCCAGGACGGTTACATCAACGCCTCAGGACGAGAAGGGGGAGGGAGATGGCAAGCGAGACCGCCAGCGGGACGTCAAGTTTGACATCACCGACAAATCGGTCGATTTCCTTGGATTCAAAACTCTGAAGGATCTGCTTGCGGGTCTTGGCCGCGCGAGCTTCGGAGCCCACGACACCCGCGAGCTGGCGACCGGCGTCGAGACGAGCGGGTCGTCCAAGTCAGTACGAGTTCGGCGACACCATGAACCTCGATATCAGCGAGACCCTGTTCTCCGCCCTCAAGCGCGAAGGACTGCAGGCCTGCCGCTGAATCTCGAGTACCAGGATCTGCACGTGCATCAGAGCGAATATCAAAGCTCCTGCGCGACCGTCCTGATGCTGGATTGCAGCCACAGCATGATCCTGTACGGCGAGGATCGGTTCACGCCCGCCAAGAAGGTGGCGCTGGCGCTGGCGCATCTGATCCGTACCCAGTATCCCGGCGATATCTCTGCGCTGCGTCTTGTTTCACGATTCGGCCGAGGAGGTGCGGCTCGGCGAACTGGCGCGGGTGCAGGTAGGTCCTTACTACACGAACACCCGCGACGGCCTGATTCTGGCGCAGCGGCTGCTGCAGCAGGAAAAGAAGGACATGAAGCAGATCATCATGATCACCGACGGCAAGCCTTCGCGCGCTGACGCTCGAAGACGGCCGCATTTACCGGAATGCCTTCGGTCTCGATCCGCTGGTGATCAGCCGAACTCTGGAAGAAGTCGGGCCGCTGCAAGAAGCAGGGCATCCTGATCAACACGTTCATGCTGGCCAGCGACTACGGTCTGGTGCAGTTCGTCCAGAAAGTGACCGAGCTTTGCCGCGGCAAGGCGTACTTCACCACCCCCGTACAATCTCGGGCAATATCTGCTGATGGACTACATGAACCGCAAGACCCGGACCATCCACTGACGACCTTTTAGCTGGCGGGCCTTCTCAGGTACTCGCTAGGTTCGCGCTGACCTCAGGACACATTACGCAGACTCGACTGATCCTTTCAAGTTCCGTAATCGCCCTTCAGAGCAGAACGGCGAAAGCCGCAGGCCGTGCTCGACAATTCAACAAGAGCAGGACTCGGCACCTGAGTCCCGAATGTTCCGGGTTCCATTTCGAGCGACTACAGCACGCCGTCGCCGAAGTCGGAGTCTTCGAGGAACTCATCTGCGGTGCGAACAGGTTAGGTCCGATATGTGCCCTGGAGCTCTCACACAATCATGCGCAGTTCCACTGGTGATCATGTGTGGAGCAAGTTCCGGTTCGGATGCACATTCAGTATTCACCCGGCCAAACGACCAAAGGTGCGTCGTCGTCAATTGGCAATTGCGACAGATACTTCGGTGGTGACACTGCTCGCTTGTATCAAAAGCGGCACTGCATCGCCGAAACTTACGTGGACAGGTAAGGTCACGTTGATCTGAAACAGACCCGCGACGGCACCGGGAGCCTGCCCCGCGAATAGCGTCTGCGCCGGTTTGCCCCCAAGTGTGACGGTCGTGTGCTCTGAGTTGAACCCGGTGCCGAAAATCTGAATTACGGACCCGCGTGCTGCTGGATTAGACGCGGAATTCAGCGTGTTGTCCTGGTTAAGAACACGGAACACACCCGGCGCTGCCGAGGTCACGGGCACAGTCCACGACGCAGAGCCCACGTTGAGCTTAATTGCCGTGTGACCCTGGGTGGCTGGGGGTATGACGGCGTTGATTTGCTGGTCGGACACATACAACAGCTGCGCCGAGACACCATCCAGGAGTACATTGCTGCCGAGCCCGGAACCGAAAATTGTGACGATCTCACCAGCCGACACGCTCCCGGTTCGCATGGACGCCGCATTCACCACGGCACCGATGACCGGAGACGTCGGTGACGCTTCGACAACCCTGAGCGCGACAGGCACTGAAAGAGTCTGGCCCGTTGCGTTAACAATAACCTCTCCTGTGTACAGACCTGTTTGGAGCTCTGACGGGTCGGCGCTCACCGTCAGCCCGCAAGTGTTCGTTAGGGCTTTCAAAAGATCGACGCGCAGCCAATCCCCGCCGTCCTTCGTGAGCGCGCGAGCTGTGTAGGAGGTCGGAGTGAATCCCGAACTCACGCATACATACGACCCAGAACCGACACCTCCAGGCACACCGCTCAGGTGTACGCTCGCCGGCGATGCCTGTAGAGCGGGCGCCCGTACATCCGGGACGGTAAGCACGACGGGGATTTCCATGGGACCGGGCAAGTCAGGCGATCGCACCGTCACGGAACCTGTGTAGTTTCCGGGCTTCAGACCCTCGGCAAACGTACGAACGATGATTCTGTCGGAACCGGTAGTCACGGAGAGCCAGCTATCGATACTGTTCGTAGTCTGTGAAGCTGTGAAGGGCACGGACGTCGGGAGCGTTGCTCGGCACCCCGAGACCTGACAGTCCGGTCTGACCGACACGACCTGAGTCCCGCTCCCTCCGAAGCGCAGATAGATGTCATCGGTCTGGAGACGAAGACCGGAATACACGAACAGGAGCGTCTCGATGATTTGTGCATTGCCCGAGCCCTGGATTACTACGTGCCCGCTATAAGTGCCTGGCGCAAGACCGGCGGGGTTGGCGGTCACTGTCACCGCAGCGGGACTGGTACCCGAACCAGGCGTGGCTGTGAGCCAGTTTCCGTCACCGCCAGTCAACACGGAAACCGTAAACGCGCCAGGAACGATATCGGATCGAACAGTTTCGGTTTGCGTCAGGATGCCTCCGGGTTGCGTGAAAATCATGTATCCCACTGTGGTCTTTGCAGACGGCGATGCCGTCACGGTCAGAGCCACGGGAATCACCATGGGAAATACGTCTGGCAGGATTTCGGTTGCGGTTGGCGTAATCGTCACGGTACCGCGATATATGCCCGGAGCAAGCCCGGACGGGTCCGCGCGGACAGTAACCTCGTTAGCAGCGCAATTGTCGTACTTTAAGCAGACAACGTTTGAGGAAGTGCTTGCGGTGAACCAATCGCCGCCGCTCTTTGCGAGCTGAAAAGTGAAGTTCGGAAGACCCACCGCGCCGGTAAACTGTACAGTTCTCGGCTCCGGCAGCACCGTCCCGGTCGGCCATATCCAGGAAACACTCTGGGCGGGATCATCGAAGGCCAACAGCGGCGCCTCGACCTGCGAGAGTGGTGCGGCGTAGTCATAGACTCCGGGATTTGAGTAAATAGAATTCACATGCATCAGCTGCAGCATGAGAAGCGGCGCTGACGTGTACACGTACAGATAGCTGCTCGAGGCGTACGCTCCGAGATCCGTCGTAACGCCGGACCAGGATTCCCCCGGCCGCAAGCTCACAGACGTCACTTGCAGTACATCGCGCAACGTACCGGTCGCCACCACTTGGGCGTCAACGGTGCTTTCGGTTGAGTTGTGCAGAAACACGGTGCCGGAAAGAAGGCGAATGTAATCTGCTGTCGCGTAACGCAGCTGCTGTAAAGGAAAAATCGGAAGTCGGTTCGCCGCATCCGGAGCCCCCACGGACGCAGAGGGATAAAAGTCGACCGTCGAACCATCTGCGTTGCGCACCCGCACGCGCTTGCCTACCATCTCTGCGGCTCCGCCGAGTGTCACGGCGATATCGGTCTCGCTGATCACATTCACGCCGGATACCACTGCCCCTTGGATCTCCACTGACGTGCCACTACCGAAGCCGGTGCCATGAACGCGAATCGTGGAAATACTATCCGGGCGCACATTGCTGATTGACAGCATGCCCGTGACCGTCACTGCGTCGGTGTCAAATGCGACTGGGCTGAGAGCAGTGCCGATGGTCGAATCGCTCGCAGCTATCTGCGCGTTGACGACTACCCGCGTGCCGTTTGCAAGTCCTGGCAGGGTCCGTGCGTTCACCACCACAATTGGCTGCCGTGCTACACGGCCGATTCCCTTCAGGCGTGACCAGACGTGCACCTCGACGTGCAGTTTGTCGATGCTGACATAGCCAGCCGCATCTCCCATAGCACTGAATGCCGAACCGGAGATGATTTCTGCGAACACAGCCGGGTCAAGATCGGCCATGAGAACAGCGCTGCCGAACGCTGCGGGCCTGTAAAGAGTGAACTGAAGCTGGCCGCTCGCACCAGATGGAATGGCTGCCTCGCGAGCCGCAAGAGAACACAGAGCGAGACACAGGAGCGACAGACCACGCATGCACGCAGCGTAACATCTGGTTTTTCGCCCTTCCTGTCACAGCACTCACCAGAGTTTCGGGCAAAGTGAGAACACAATGTCCAAGTGCGAAACCGTACACATCAGTTGAGGCGAACTGGTGGAGTCCCTGACACAGACAAATGATCGCTATACGCGCTAGCATGCCCAAGCCGCCTGTTATACCGCTCAAATAGCAACGACTATGTCGGTTATTGCTGCGGAGTATGTCAAGTCGGCGCGCCGTGCCACCGTTCGTGTCCGATTTATCCGTTTAGTTGGAAGTCGCGTATCGTTGAGACTGGCTATACAGACCGCATTTTGCGGGCCACCGAGATCTGGGCGCGGCTGACCTAATGCAGCAACCTGGTTTGACAAGACAGAATCGTTGCGACTCGGCTGAGGAGGTTCGGCTCGGCGAACTGGCGAGGGTTGAGGTAGGTCCTTACTATACGACCACCCGCGACGGCCTGATTCTTGCCCAGCGGCTCCTGCAGCAGGAAAAGAAGGACATGAAGCAGATCGTCATGATTACAGACGGCAAGCCTTCATGCCTGACGCTCGAGGACGGCCGCGTTTACCGGAACGCTTTCGGTCTCGATCCTCTCGTCATCAGCCGAACTCTGGAAGAGGTCGGGCGCTGCAAGAAGCAGGGCATCCTCATCAACACGTTCATGCTCGCCAGCGACTACGGTCTGGTGCAGTTTGTCCAGAAAGTGACCGAGCTTTGCCGCGGGAAGGCGTACTTCACCACCCCCGTCAATCTCGGGCAATATCTCCTGATGGACTACATGAACCGCAAGACCCGGACCATCCACTAATAAGATCTTCGCCGAGATAGCCGCCGCAGAGAAACAACTTCAACGTGACCTGGTAACGTCATGCGCAGGACCATCGCCACGGGGCGACCTCCGACATCCCGCCAGTTTGCATACGCAGGGGAATATTCCTAAGTCCGAATCCCAAACGTTACAGGATTATCCCTGAACTGTTTGCTTTTCAGATTCATTCTTCGCCTGAGTCGCGATCTTTTCTCACACATTCCGCCGCGGGATCGAGAAGTTATACAGCATTGATCGCCAACATTGGCACGATCACGCTACGGAAGGAGATATCGATCTATGCGCATGAGCAGGATGCCTGCGCTCGCCACCCTGGTCGTGCTTGCCACTGGTGCAGGCTTACAAGGTGCGAAGCTGTCGTCGGAACTCAAACAAGGTAAGGCTTCAGACGGGCCTGTCGACGTTATTATCCAATTTACTGGCCCGCCGTCAAAGACTGCACTTGCAGCTGTGACAGCGAAAGGCGGTGGCAAGAAATCAGAGATGCACCATCCGCATCTCGGGCTGTTTCGCCTCCCGCAAGCTGCTCTCGCAGCTCTCGAAAACAATCCGAACGTCTCGTTCGTTACGCCGGACCGGACGGTCGGCTTGCGCCTCGATAACGTTCGCCCGGCCGTGGCCGCCGATATTGCGCAGCAGTATGGCTTCACGGGAGCTGGCGTCGGCGTTGCCGTCCTTGACAGCGGCATCTCGGCCGACACCGATTTCGGCAGCCGAATCGTCTACTCCGAAAATTTTGTTGCGAATGAGCCGACAACGACCGACTTGTATGGACACGGAACGCACGTAGCCGGCATCATCGGCGGAAGCGGCGCGGGCTCGGTTTGCAGCACATGCACAAAGAACCTGAAAGGGATCAGCCCGGGTGCATCCCTCATCAACTTGCGCGTGCTGAACAGCAAAGGCGAGGGTACCGATTCAGCGGTAATCAACGCGATTGATCGCGCCATCGCTCTGAAGAGCACCTACAACATCCGCGTAATGAACCTGTCGATTGGCAGAAAGATCAAGGAGAGCTATCTCCAGGATCCGCTTTGCCAGGCAGTGGAGCGTGCGTGGAAGGCGGGAATCGTTGTCGTGGTTGCCGCAGGGAACAGCGGACGCGACGATAGTAAAGGTACGAAAGGGTACTCGACTATTGGATCGCCGGGTAATGATCCCTACGTGATCACAGTCGGCGCCATGCGCGATATGGGAACGCCGTCGCGGGCCGACGATCAGATCGCCACATATTCAAGCAAGGGCCCGACGGCAATCGACCACATTGTTAAGCCAGATCTGGTCGCACCGGGGAACAAGATTGTGTCTGTACTTCCGATCAATCTCGCAACCGTCACGATGCTTCAGAAGTATCCCGATAATGCGGTGAAGCTCAGCTATTACATGAACACCACATACACGGGCTACTCACCTGACTATTTCCTGCTGAGCGGCACCAGCATGGCTGCGCCGATTGTAAGCGGAGGCGCTGCAGCGATCCTTCAGAAAGACCCGAACGCCAGTCCGGAGACCGTCAAAGCTCGACTGATGAAGACGGCAACGAAGAATTTTCCGGCCGTCAGCACTTATACCGATCCTGAAACACGTCAGACGTTTACGAATCAGTATGATCTGTTCACAGTCGGTGCCGGATACCTGAACGTCTGGGCAGCTTTGAACAACGCAGACGTGGTCGCCGCGGGCAGAAGCGCTCTGTCGCCGATCGTGCTGGTCGATTCGACAAAGGGCAACAAGGTAACGATGGTGAACGGCGCCTCTGTCGTCTGGGGCGACTCTGTTGTTTGGGGCGACTCTGTTGTTTGGGGTAGCTCCGTGGTTTGGGGCGACTCCGTCGTGTGGGGTGACTCCGTCGTTTGGGGCGATCACACAAGTCTGGGATTCAGCATCGTTTGGGGCGACACTTCGATCTGGAGTGATGCGTCGCCGCTCTTTTCTGAGATGTTGTCCGCCAAAGGTGATCAGTGATTCTGCAGGGTAACTGATCGACATGAACTACTCTTTCACTGCACCACTCTTCGCTTCGCGGAACCTTGCGCTCTTGCGGCTGCGATGCTGATTCCGGCTGCCGCTTACGCCAAAAGGCCCGAGAAACTTTCAGCAGATCTTGACACGCGGGATCCTGCTGCACTCGTAGACGTAATCGTTCAGTTCAACAGCACACCCACGGAAAGTCACCATAAGAAGGTTCGGAATAAAGGAGGGCAGCTAAAAACCGACCTTAGTGACGTGATCAGGGGCTCTCATTACGCGATCCCTGCCGCGAAACTTGCCGAACTGTCAGATGATCCTGACGTTACGTACATCAGCCCTGACCGCCAGGTGCGGGGGTCGCTCGATTTTGCCACCCCAGCAGTTGGCGCGAACATCGCCAGATCGTACAACTGGACGGGAGCCGGCATCGGCATCGCTGTCATAGACAGCGGCATCACCGTTCAGACCGATCTGAAGGACAGCAGCAATAAAAGCCGAATTGTGTACAGCCAGTCGTTCCTTCCATCTTCGCCTGCGACCGCCGACCAGTACGGCCACGGAACCCACGTTGCCGGAATCCTGGCCGGAAATGCGGCAAGTTCAACGCGCTCGCAGTACACAAGAAGCTTCTGGGGTGTCGCTCCGAAAAGCGAATCTGATCAATCTGCGCCTACTCGATGCGAACGGGTCGGGCAATGACAGCTATGTGATCAGTGCGATAACCCAGGCGATCAAGCCGAAGGCTGCGTACAACATTAGAGTGCTGAATCTTTCACTCGGCAGACCAGTTGCAGAGTCATGGACGAAGGATCCACTCTGTCAGGCGGTAGAAGCGGCGTGGCGGGCTGGCATTGTTGTGGTTGTGGCAGCTGGTAATGAGGGCCGGAACATGCAACCACAACCGGAAGCGAGTCGTTCCAGCAGATGATCGCGGGAGAAATCTAGCCTTCCCGCTACATGATGACAAACTTTGTGGGTGTTACGATTTCGTGACACCCACTTTTGTTGCCGCAACGCGCTGTTATAAGCGCGACGCGGTCAGGCATTCACTGCGGATTGAGCCCGCTCGTCGCCGGCTGAGGATTTAAGGGACCGACGCAAAGCAACAGCGGGCGGAAGGAAGTCAACCAGCCCTTCGCACTTTTCAAAGCACAGGCCTGATCACATCGATGCGACCGTTCTCACACGCTCAGCAGAAACGTCAGTAAGACATCATCGCTCCGATGAGACACTGAGGGAAATGCGCCTCGCTTTCCGGCGTGCGTTGTACGCCGCCGTGGTCTTCTGGAGCGCTCTGCTGCTCCTGCTTGTCCAGCCTGTCATCGCGAAATCGATATTGCCATGGTTCGGCGGCTCCGCCGGCGTCTGGACAACCAGCATGCTGTTTTTCCAGACAGTCCTGCTGCTCGGATATGTCTACGCGCACGTGATCACTCGCGTTCTGCCCATCAGAGGACAGGTGATCGCGCACGTCGGGCTGATGCTCGTGGCGCTACTCTTTTTGCCGCTTCATGCGTCAGAGCGTTGGAAGCCGGGCGCAGAAGCGGACCCGGTGTGGCATATTCTCGGACTGCTCTTCGTTACGGCAGGTCTCCCGTATTTCCTGCTCTCGACCACAAGCCCTCTGCTGCAGTCCTGGTATTCGCGGACGGTGCGAACAGACCTGCCCTGGCGATTGTTCGCGATCTCCAACTTCGGATCGCTGTGTGCCCTGCTCTGCTACCCGGTCCTCATCGAACCAGAACTCGCGATTCACGAGCAACTCGTGTGGTGGTCGATCGGCTTCGGCGTATTTGTTGCACTCTGCTCCGCCGCGGCACTTCTGACCGGTCGCGAAGCGGCGCCAGCCACGCCCGCCGAACTGCCCGCCGTCACCCGGATGCTTACGTGGATCGCGCTTGCTACCGTACCGTCGGTGATGTGGCTTGCAGTGGCAAACAAGCTGAGCCAGGACGTTGCCGCCGTTCCGTTCCTCTGGATTCTGCCGCTTTCGTTGTATCTGTTCAGCTTCGTGCTGACCTTCGACAGCGATCGATGGTATCGACCCCGCGTATATCGATGGCTCCTGCCTCTCGGTCCTGCCGCTTTGATCGCAATCGCGTCAGAACCCTCACTGCGCCTTCAATCCATTGTTGGTCTCTATGCGGTGGCCTTGTTCCTCTGCTGTATGTTCTGTCACGGCGAATTGGCGCGCCTCAAGCCGGATGCAAGCCAGATCACCGCGTATTACGTCACCATTTCCGTCGGCGGGGCGATTGGAGGCATCTTCGTTGGCCTGATCGCACCCCACATCTTCAAGGAGTACCTGGAACTGCCAGTCGGGATGCTCTGCTGGGTCATTCTCGCTTTGTGGCTCCTCTACGGACTCGGCGACAAGCGCGTGATTCGCATCGGAGCTGTTGCTGCTGCAGGCGTCGTCACGGCGATCCTGATGAAGAGCGATCAGGGCGAGCGGGTGCTCAAATTCCGCAACTTCTACGGCACGCTGCAGGTCGTCGACGAAACGGAGTATAACGAGAAGTTCCGGCACCTTTACAACGGCGCGATCAAACATGGATTGCAGTTTCTCGCTGCGCCCAAAAAGTACATCCCGACGACATACTACGGTCCCGCATCAGGAGTTGCACTGGCTTTGCAGCAGTTGCAAAAGAATGGGCCGGTGCGGGTCGGCGTTATCGGACTCGGCGCAGGCACGATGGCAGCATACTCCCGCCCTGGCGATTACTTCCGCTTCTACGACATCAATCCGCTGGTGATCCAGATCGCGCGAACCGAGTTCACGTATGTAGGAAATGCGAAGTGTCAGGTGGATGTCGTGCAGGGTGACGCCAGATTATCGCTCGAAAGAGAACAGCCTGAGAACTTCGATTTGCTGGTAATCGACGCCTTCAGCGGAGACTCGATCCCCGTTCATCTGCTTACGCGGGAAGCCTTCGCTCTGTACTTTCGGCATATCGCGCCAGGAGGAGCACTCGCCGTACACGTGACCAACAAGCATCTCGACCTTGCTCCCGTGGTTAAGCTCCTGGCATCCGATGCACACGCCCATTCCAGACTCATCATCAACACCGACGAGCAGGAGCGGGCGATCTATTTTTCGGACTGGGTGATTGTGACGAAGAGCGACCAGCTGGACCAGAAGCTCGCGTATCTTTCGAGTCCCATACGCGGCAGTGAACGGCTGCGTGTGTGGACCGATGATTACAGCAACCTTTTCAGGATTCTGAAATCCTCAAATCGACACAGCTAGCCTTCAGCTGGCCTGGCTCGAGCGCGCGAAGAGCGACAGGAACCGACGTCGTCCTCGTACCTGCCGTCGTACGTGACAGACATCGACACGCAGTCGGGAATCGTACAGAAAAGAATTCCAGCCCCACGGCAGCAAAATCTGTAACGCCAAAAACGCCAGTGGCACGCTTCTTCATCTTCCTGTTCGATGATCTGAACATTCGGTTTGAGAGTTGGCGCGGATCCGGGACGCGGCGGGTGCGCATTCCAGGAAGTCCTTCTCCCGTTCAGACCACGCTGCGATCGAGACTGTCTCGGGCCGAAAGGCCGTTGAGTTCACGACCGATCATGACAAACTCGAAAACGCAGTGTCGCACCAGTCGAGGACCTTCGAATACCCGGCTCGCAAGTAATCGCTAGACAGCAAACACGGGCGGCAGTCCCCGTCGCGTGATGAAGCGGCGCCCGCCTCTGTCCGGCTATCGAGTTGTCCAGACCAGGAAGAAGTAAACCACTGGCAGCGTAAACAGCGAGCTGTCGAGGCGGTCCAGAAAACCGCCGTGACCGGGAAGCAGGCGGCCGCTGTCTTTCATGCCAGCGCCGCGTTTCATCGCGGACTCCACAAGATCCCCGAACTGACCGGCACAGTTCGCAACGATCGTTAACGTCACCATGACTGGCCACCACAGCCCAAGTCGAAAGTAATAATTGAGCGCGATGCCGTAGGCGATGGTGGCGATCACCGAGCCGATCGCACCCTCCCACGACTTACCGGGGCTGACTCGCGGAGCCAGTTTGCGGCGGCCAAACGCGCGCCCCACGTAAAAGGCAGCCGCATCGCCGATCCAGTTGATTGACAGTGCGTAGAACAGCCATGCGGTGTTCATCGCCCTTAAATCGGCCGACCACCTCCATGGCAGAAACACGTAAAGGATTGCAAGAACGGCCGCACCGGAAAACAACAGGGCAGAACGAAGTTCTGCAACGCGCAGAGCGGCAATCAGCAAAACTAACGTCAGCACAGGAAGTGCATCGATGCGCCACATACCAATGAGTCCGGCCGCGTAAACAAGGGGCAGAGGACCGTCGATCCCGTGCGCACGGGCTATGCCGGCAAACTCGCTGTAGCAGAGACACGCCATCAGCGAGGCGGTCACAGTAAATGCAATCTGGGGCGAGAAGAATATGGCCCACACGGCGAATCCGGCAAGCGCTGCCGCCGTGCCGACGCGCTTCATTGAGCGGGTACGAGCGGCTCTGCTCCGACGATCTGCTCCGTGCCGTTGATGTCCGTGCGAACGCCGCCAAATCGGCGGTCGCGTTTTTGATACTCGATCACGGCACGCAGCAAATCTCCGCGCGAGAAGTCAGGCCACAAAGTGTCCGTGACGTACAGCTCTGCGTAAGCGATCTGCCAGAGGAGGAAGTTGCTGACGCGCATCTCGCCTGAGGTCCTAATCAGCAGATCCGGATCCGGGCAGTGTGCCGTGTACAAATGCCTGGAGATCACTGACTCGTCGACCAGCACGTCTTCGCCCCGGCGAGCCCGCTCAACAAGCGCACGAACGGCGTCGACAATTTCCGTTCTTCCGCCATAGTTGATCGCGAGATTCACTTTCAGCCCGGTGTTCAGAGATGTCTCGCGAGTTGCTGATTCCAATTCATCGCGAACCTGCGACGGCAGATCCGACAAACGCCCGATTGCGTGGAGCCGGATGTTGTTCTGCATCATGCTTGGAATCTCGCGGCGAAGATAAAAACGAAGCAGGCGCCAGAGCGTTTCGATCTCGTGTCTGGGACGCTTCCAGTTCTCGACCGAAAACGCGTACAGCGTCAGAGCCCGGATTCCGAGGCGCGCGCACGTCTCGACAGTCGTTCGAACGGGATCAATACCCGCCTGATGCCCGGCGATTCGGGGAAGATTGCGTCTGTTCGCCCATCGCCCGTTGCCGTCCATAATGATTGCAATATGTTTGGGAAGGCGCGCCGGATCAATGTCCTGAGCGAGAATCCAGTCTGGTTCGCCCGGCGTAAGCGCTTCAAAAAGGTCTTGCATCCGCAATCCTTTCATCGTACAACGCAGGGGTTTTCATTACCCCACATACGATACTGGCGGCAGCAGCCCGATGACGCCCGCCGCTATGCCCAGAAAGCTGCCGAACGGAAGTTCATACGTTGCGGCCTCCTTCCGCATTAACACTATCCAGGCGAGCCCCACTATACTGCCGAGCAGCGATCCACCGAGCAATGCCAGCAATGCCGGGGCAAGACCGAGAAATGCACCGATACAGGCGACCATCTTGACGTCGCCCAGCCCCAGTCCCTCTCGCTTTCTCACCAAAGCGTAGATTCGGCCAATGGACCATAGAGTTCCAGCCAAAAATGCTGCCGTAGCCGCCGATTCCAGCACGGCCAGCCAGGTCAGTCCCAACTGCCACGGCAGCAGCAGTCCGAGCAGGGGATTCGATGCCGGCGCCAGTGCCGCGAAAATAATCCCCAGCACCGTGCCGCCGAGCGTGAACTCATCCGGAAGAATTCGCTCCTCAAAATCAGTGAAGATAAGGTCCATCATGATCGCAGCGAATACGCATGACTTCAGAGCCTCCAAACTCGGGCCACGGAACCAAACTGCAATAAAAAAACAGATGCCGGTCAGGAGTTCCACCAGCGGATAGCGATACGTGATGGCGGAATGACAATTGCGGCAGTGTCCCTTCAGCAGTACCCAGGAAATTACCGGGACGTTGTCATACCAGGAAATCGAAGCTCCGCACTGGGGACAATGTGATCGCGGGTGAACGACGCTTTCGTCGCGGGGCAGACGGTAAATACAAACGTTAAGGAAGCTTCCAATCAGCAGGCCCGACAAGCCCGCCAGAATGGCTTCGATCATCCGCCAAGGACCTGCTCATACGCCTGCTTCGTGTTCCGTGCCATGTGTTCCACAGAATAACGCTGCTCAACCGCACACCGGGCATTTGCTCCAAGAGACTCGCGCATACGAAGGGCCCGAATCACGGCATCTGCGATTGCTTCCGGCTGATTTTCCGTGATGATTCCGGTCTCACCGTCCTGAACGATTTCCGGCAGGCCTCCAACGTTACTGGCCACGACCGGAACACCGTAAGCCATAGCCATCAATGCAGCCGAGCCGAGACCCTCCGATCGTGTAATGTAGACCAGCAGGCCGGCCGTCGGCAGATCGCGCTCGAGATCATCCGAGTACCGGACCCGAAATCCGGCAAGATCCGCCGCTTGCGCCAGCAGGTCGTTTCCCTTCATAGGATCATCGCTCAATGGTGCCACGATGCAATCGCCCGAGGCGGTTCGCCCGGGTATCCTGACCCCGTCGTAAACAACCGAGATTCGTTCACCGGGAACTTCGGCTTCAATCAGCGTCCGCCGGACAAAATCCGAGACAGCGATGTAGCGGTGCGGCCTTCCGTACTTCCACCGCGAGAGCACGGAACGCTTCGGAGGAAACGCGACTCGCCGGGACACCACCAGCGGCGTCTGCGAAAGTGCCGCAGCCCAGGTGTGTGATCGTGCGCAGTGCGCGTGAACGAGGTCCGACTCCCGGCTTGCGGCCGACAGTGACATCAGGGAAAACGGCTCCGTTTTGATGCCGCGCTCCCGCGCAACTCGCATCAGAGGACCATCTGAGGGAGTCAGGAGCGTGTGCCCGTTGCCGAGCGTCTCCAGCAGAGCCAGACACTGCAACTGACCTCCGCGCATTTCCTGCCCTGCATCGAGGTGCAACACCTGCATGAGCGCCTCCGGAATCACGGCCGGCGTGGGGACATGTCCCTCGCTTTGGCGTATTTAACAAAATTGTAGATCGCCGCCATCCAGGCGATCGCAAGTCCTTCGGGACCGTCCAGAAAGCCCAATTTGAACACATACGTGTTCCAAAACGTCCACGCGGGATCAAACAAAAGATGACGAAGGCCGATCATTCGTTTCTGTGAAACGAGCTGTTCCGCCGCCAATGTAGTGTATCGGTCGAGTGTCTTCAGATGCTCGGAAAGAGAATCGCACGTGAAGTGAAGTAGATCGCTTTCGAGATGCCCGACTTTGCCATCGACCACCACCGATTCGTGAACAAACTCACCGACCCAGTTGGCCCGGGCTCGGTGATACAGCCGGACTTTCCGGTCGGGGTACCAGCCCGAGTGCAGGATCCACCGGCCGAGATATTGTGCAAGCCGCGGCATCGTGTACGCATCGAACTGTGGTCCGTGCTTCTTCAGCTGCCACAACTCGCCTTCCAGTGCCTCGCTGAGGGCCTCGTCGGCATCGATTGACAGAATCCAGTCGTTGCTCGCACATTCGGCGGCATAGTTTTTTTGTCGCGCGTATCCCGGCCAGGGGCTTTCGATCACACGCGCGCCGAGGCTTTCGGCGATCTCCGGGGTTCGGTCGTTCGAATTGCTGTCGACCACGACGATCTCGTCACAGCAACGAAGACTTTCCATCGCACGGGCGATGTTTCGCTCCTCGTTCCAGGTGATGATCGTGGCTGTGATCTTCATCGGATCACACCCGGACCGGAGTCAGTGAGAAACAGGAAATGAAGATAATCAGAGCCAGAATTCCCAGCTGAAATCTGCCGCGGCCGACCGGACTGTGATCGTAAACGCGAGGATGCCGCCGCGCAACAAAGGTCAGCAGGGCCGCCCAAATCAGCCATGTCCAGGAATACAGGATTCCGCACGGGATCAGGAATGCGATGAAGAGCCATGTCAGCGGCTTGTGGACGCGCTCAGCGACTGCGAACACAATGTGTCCTCCGTCGAGCTGGCCTACTGGCATCAGGTTCAGCGCTGTGGCCATGATACCTACCCAAGCCGCCCGAGCTATCGGGTGCAGATAGATATCGGCGGCCGGCACGCCCGGAAAAACCAGTGCTTCCAGTGCTCGGAGCAGCAGCGGAGTTCCAAAAGATATCTCACCCGAAGTGGCGATTCCAGGAATGATTCGCGAATAGGCCAGACCGATCCCAAGTGCGGGGAGGATAAAGGCGAATCCGGCAAGTGGTCCGGCGATTCCGATATCGAATAACTGCTTTCGCGACAGGATGCTGGAACGAATTCTGATGAATGCACCAAAAGTTCCAATCACTGTCGGAACACCGATGAAGTAGGGTAACGTCGCGTCCACGCCGTAGTAGCGGCAGGCGAAGTAATGTCCAAACTCGTGAGCGAGCAGAATCGTCATCAGGGTCAGCGAATACGGCAGGCCCGACGACAGTGGGAACGGCGGGTGAGGGTTCGGCACGAAATCTTCAACCGAGATTGGCTGATTGTGCTGAAATCCCCACGCGAAAGCCCCACCCGCCCACGTTGTGGTCGCGAAGGCGATGACAAAGAGGAGAATGTGAAGCCAGTATTGTTCGTTCCGGCGCGCGTGATGCGGTTCCGGTATGAGGTACGGCTCCGGCGCACCGGCATTCACTGGTTAATCTCGTTTACTGAAGCTGCTGTAGTTCCTTCCCGGGCTTGAACCGAACTGCCTTACCCGGCGGGATAGCGACCTCTGCTCCAGTTCGCGGGTTTCGGCCGATCCCGGTCTTCCGCGGCCTGACGTTAAAGATCCCGAACCCTCGAAGTTCGATTCGTTCCCCATTGGCCAGAGCTCGCTTCATGCTGTCAAAGACAGTTTCCACGGCCATTTCAGCTTTGGTCTTCGTGATGCCCGTTCTGGAGACGACTTCGTTCACGATGTCGAGCTTGATCAATTTGCCTCCGACTCGCCCTTACAGGAACGCTCTAAACGTCAACCCCATGATAGGATTGAGGTTACAGCGGTGTCAAGGAGCGAAACGGAAGCGGTTGCTGCGCGCGGTCTGATTGACCCCGATCTGTTCCGGCGGGCATGTGGTCGGTTCGCTACAGGAATCGCTGTAGCCACGGTCACGGGAAAGGACGGTCAACCTTACGGCCTCACCATCAATTCGTTCACTTCCGTCTCGTGTTGTCCGCCTCTCATTCTCATCTGCATCGATTACCGTTGCAGCCTTCTGCCACATTTCCGGGCAAGTTCCTGGTTCGGCATAAATGTTCTTAATGACACGCAGCAGGAGGTTTCTCTCCGGTTCGCACTTCGTGAGTCGGACAGATTCACCGATCTGGAATGGCAATCTGGCAGTTTCGGCGTTCCACTTGTGGAGGGATGTCTGGCTCAGATGGAATGCTGCGTCAGCCAGGTAATTGAGGCTGGAGACCACGCAATCTTGATTGCCGAAGTCATAAAAGCCGACTGGTTCGAAGGGGAGCCCCTGATTTACTTCGGGAGCGAGTACAGGTCGCTGGCAAGGAGGTAAAAACCTCGTACTTGCCCTGGAGTGACCGGAAAATTTTCTACGCGGTCTGCAAGGCGTGTCGCCGGTATATATGCGCCACCTGCATGAGGTGGAACTTTTCAGGCTGGCCAGAATCTTGCATCGGGAGTCCGTGAACGAGTATGGGGAAAAAACAAAGTCGCGCGGTTGAGGTGCTCCTCGTCGAAGATAACCCAGCCGACGTTCGGCTTACCCAGGAAGCCCTGAAAGACGGGCATGTGCTGGTCAACCTAACAGTAGCTTCCGACGGAGTTGAAGCGATTGAGATTCTGAAACGGGAAGGCCTCCACACATCCAAGGCTCGACCCGATCTGATTCTCCTCGATCTCAATCTTCCCCGAAAAAACGGGCGCGAAGTCCTGGAGGAGATCAAAGCCGACGACGACCTCAAGCGTATTCCTGTGATTGTGATGACTACTTCCAAAGCCGAACAGGATATCTATAAGGCTTACAACCTGAACGCGAACTGCTACGTCACCAAGCCCGTGGATCTCGATGAATTCCTGAATGTAGTCCGATCTATCGAGGATTTTTGGCTCACCGTTGTTACCCTGCCTGAAGACTAGACCGTCGGGACAAACTATCAGCCCGTAAACTCAGATTGTGGAAGAGGAGATAAGCGGTAAGGTCTATGACGCCGGTCTGGCGCGACGGCTGTTCGCGTACATGTGGCCGTACCGCACCCGGATCGCCATCTCGCTGGTCCTTCTCGGAATCAACTCGGTAGCCCAAATCTGCGGGCCCCTTCTGATGAAGACGGCCATCGACCGTTATCTCGCTCCAAGTCCCGGTGAACACAGCTTCCTCGACCCGTGGCTTTCTTCCGATCCCTGGCGCGGTCTCGCTCAGGTCTCGGTGCTCTACCTCGCCGCGATCCTCGTGAGCCTGGTGATGGACTTTGGCCAGACCTACCTGATGCAGTGGTCCGGGCAGAATGCCATGTTCGACCTGCGGCGCGATCTGATGCAGCGTCTGCAGCAACTCGATCTTCAGTATTTCGACAAAAATCCCGTCGGCCGGCTGGTCACACGAGTGACAACCGATGTGGATGTCCTTAATGACCTCTTCACGTCCGGAATGGTCACGATCATCGGCGACCTGCTCGTCCTCAGCTTCGTCGTCATCGCGATGTTCGGATGAGCCCGTGCTCACGCTGCATTTTGCTGGGCGTGATGCCCGTTGTAATTTGCGTGACGGTGAAATTCCGAAGCACGGTCGCGGGCAGTTATCGACGCATTCGTGTCGCTGTCGCGAAGATCAACGCCTATCTCCAGGAACATGTCAACGGGATCAGTGTTTTGCAGCTTTTCAATCGGGAAGCACGGAGCAGGCAGGAATTCGACTGATATCAACCGCGTTCACATGGAGGCCTACAAGGACTCCATCTTCGCGTACGGATGGTTCTATCCGGTAGTCGAGTTCCTGTCAATGTTCTCGCTCGCTGCAATGCTGGCCTACGGCGGCTTTCGCATTGCGTCGGGAACAATGACCATGGAATACTGGTTGCGTTCCTCCAGTACGGAATGCGCTTCTTCCGGCCCATCCAGGACTTAAGCGAAAAGTACAACATCCTGCAGGCCGCCATGGCGGCAGCCGAACGTATTTTCAAGCTTCTGGACACTCACCGTCAGATCACGTCGCCGGCTCGCCCGAAGCCATTCCAGCCCGCGCCAGGACCTTGAATTCGACCACGTCTGGTTCGCGTACAACGGCGAGGACTGGGTACTTCGCGATGTCAGTTTCCGCATCGCTGAAGGCGAAACAATTGCGGTGGTCGGGCATACCGGAGCCGGCAAGACGACCCTGATAAGTCTGCTGCTGAGGTTCTACGATGTGCAGCAAGGGGCGCATTCGACATGGGTGGAGTCGACATTCGCGAATACGACCTGCAGGAGTTGCGGCGCAATTTCGGGGTTGTGCTGCAGGATCCTTACCTGTTTACCGGAACCGTCGCCGAAAATATCCGACTCGGCACGCCGAATATCTCCGACGCGAAGATGGAGCGCGCTGCTGAGCGCGTAAACCTGCTGGATTACCTCGATGCGTTGCCCGACCGCTTCGAGACAGACAATGCGCGAACGCGGAGCAGGCTTCTCTACCGGTCAGAAGCAGCTGATAAGCTTCGCTCGCGCGCTCGCGCATGATCCCAGGATCCTGATCCTGGACGAAGCGACATCAGCGTCGATACGGATACCGAGCTTCGCGTTCGTAACGCACTGGACCATCTTGTCGAGAATCGAACAAGTCGATCGTCATTGCGCACCGGCTGTCAACAATTCAGCGCGCCGATCGAATTTTCGTAATGCATAAGGGTCGCCTGCGCGAAGCTGGCACGCATCAGGAACTGCTGAGTCTGCGAGGAATCTACTGGAAGCTCTATCAGCTTCAGTACAAAGATCAGGAAGCCGCGCCCCTAATCACGTGATCACTTAATCGATTCCAGCTCCTGCAGCAGCTGAACCAGCACCGGACCTGCTTCAGGACGATGCGCGTATCGAAGCTCGTGATACGCGGCCGTAATTTGCTGAACCAACTGTGCCTGCCGTGGTTCGGGAACGATTCTGGCAAACTCCGCCGGTGTCAGCCACGCAGGCTTGTCCAGACCCCGTCTGCGAAGCGTCCTGAGCATCCGGTTGTAGAGGATCGCGGCGTCACTCGCGCTGGCATTCCTCCGCGAGACTGTCGCTGCGTGCTTCCGCCACTTCAAATGGTCCCAGAGAAAGGGCCCCAGAAACACACAGGCAAGCAGTAAAAGGAAAGCCCCTGCAGCGTACGTGAGCCATGGTTTCAGCATGTTGCCCGTGCGCTTAGCTGCATCCCGAATCTCGTCTCCGAAATTAAATTCGGAGTTCACGAGCCGCGTGCGCTGCTGAACGCGAGCGGCGAGATCCAGCTGATGATCGAGGCTGTAATTGATCACCCAGTCCTGCCACAGCGTATCCGCGGCATCGTAGTAGAGCAGCAGCTTCGACAGAAGCGGTGCGGTCTCCCGCGAACCACGCAGGTCCGGCGGTGTGGGATCGAATGTTGTCCACCCTCGACCGGGAATCCAGGCTTCGACCCAGCTGTGAGCATCGGACGCACGAATCACATGCCAGCCCGTCAGAGGATTGAAAGTTCCGCTCTGAAATCCCGTAACCACGCGCGACGGAATGTGAATCACCCGAAGCATTACGGCCATAGCCGAGGCGAAGTATTCGCAGTGTCCTTTTCTGCGTTCGAACAAAAAAGTCGCGAGCGGGTCCGCAGATTTCTCGGCGGGCAGTTCGGTCGTGTAACTCAGCCTGGTTTGGAGATAATGTTCGATCGAACGCGCGCGATCCACGGGGGTGAACCCCTGTCCAGTCTCACGTGCCAGCTCGATAATCCGCTTGTCAGTTGAAGCCGGAAGCAGCAGAAGTTCGTAATAGCTGGTTGGCGGAAGGGGTTTGACGCCAGTCGCGCTGTCGGCGTGTAAGGGCGCAGCCTGAAGACCAATTGCCTTGTATGAGCGTCCGTCAGCCGTTCCAAATCCCGTGCGATAGGAGTCCCCGATGCCGCGATAGATGTATCTCAGGTCATCGATCAGCAGGTAAGCAGGAGTGCCCGCAAAGAAAAGTGCATCGCTGTCGACCGCCGCGATCCGAACCTCGTAACTAAGGCTGCGGCTGAAATTCCGGCGATCTTCATCGGCCATCAGCGCCGTCATCGATTCGGACAGCGGGATACGCTCCACCCGGCCCGGAGGGTTGTACCACCGACGGCCGTCAAACTGCGTCAACGCGGCGCCGCGCCACTTCAGAGACAATCTTTCGTCCGGGGGTGCGAGCCGAACGTGCATCACCGGAGTCGTAGACTGCTTCAGTTCGCCAATTTGCCCGAGAGTCACCTCGTTCGAGAAGCCCGGCAGGTGATAACGATCCGGAACGACGGAACGAAGTGCCGCATGCGCTGTTCTGGGCAAAAGGATGAAGAAGCCGCCGGTCATCCCAATCGTCCCCACTGTGACGATCAATGCGAGCGCCCCAAGGGAGCGCCCGAACAGCACCGGACCGCCGGCTGTCAGGACCACCTGGTTCGGCATCTTGTTCGAGCGCCGAATCTCAGAAGAGCAGAATGTCGCGATGCCGAAAATCACAAACAGCGTCAGAAACAGAAAGAAATTGACGCTGCCAGAAAGAATCGTTGCTGCCAGCAGTTCCAGAAAAGCGATGACTTTGACGAAGAAATAGTCTCGATCGGTCTGTGCCGAGAAGATCCGCACAACAGCAAGAAAACAAATCAGGTGAACGGTTGCTGGAACGAACTCGCGTGATACGTACAGAACATCCAGCGGATAAAACCCGATATATCCCAGCGTGGCCGCCGCGACCATCCGCGGATTCAACTGAAACCGAACAAGACCCAGCAGCAGTAGTAACCGCAGCAGCAATCCGCCGCCGGTAAATACCAGGGCGGGCAGATCCAGCGCACCCGAACCAACCAGTGCGCAGTAGCCGCTTACGAGCATACCCAGCAGCGAAAACTGGAAGAACTGCTCCACACTGCTGGCTCGTCCGTCAGAACCGCTCATACCGCTGGATACTTCCAGAGTATCCCGACGACGCCCAAGGCTCTCCGGGGTACGGCCGGCCGGCACCTGAGACCAGATCGGGTTACGCGCCTCCGTGCCGATCTCCCGCTTCGGCCAGCAATTCTTCAATATTTTTCGTCAGTTCCTGCTCGCGGACCACCCCAACCCAGGTCCGGGCAACGCGTCCATGCTGATCGACGAGAAAGGACGTCGGAATGCTCTCAACGGCTTCCGTGATCGGGGAGCCGTCGGCGGGAATCAGAATCGGGTACTCGATGTGGTACTGCTCAGTGAAGTTCGGCACAACCTTCCGCGGGTCCTGATCCATCGATATTCCCGCGAAAGTGACGCCTCTTCCACGATATTTGTCATATACCCGAACGAGTTCGGGCGTCTCCATCCGGCATGGACCGCACCATGTCGCCCAGAAGTTGACAAACACAATCTTGCCCTGCTGGTCGGCAAGACTCCATCTGTGTCCCGCGGTCGATGGCCAGACAAAAGGCGGCATAGTCGACCTTTTCCCAACTGGTTTTATCGAAATCAGCCGCGGTTTCGGCAGCTCGTCGCGAGTGAGCGTGATGACCGCACCGATACCTGCGGCAACCGCTCCCAGTATCAGGACGCGAAGCAGCGACTTGCTGTCGAACATTAATTAACATTTTTGCGCAACTCGAACCCTTACGTTCGCTCCCGCGAACAGCGAAAATGGAGATGAGACTACATGCGAACCGTTTTAATGCTGCTCCTGGCTGTCGTAGTGTCGGCAGTTGGGCAGACTGCTTCACCTCCGCAGACTGATCCGCGGCCTGCCATCGTTACTGTCGATCAGGCTATCCGCGAAGCAATCGATCACAACCTGACCCTTCTCGCCGCCAAATACGATGTGACCGTCGCCGAAGCAAGGATGATCACTGCCCGGCTACGGCCAAACCCGGTCCTTTCACTCTCGGCGGACCACCTCGACTGGCTCGGAACTGGCTACACACTCCAGAACAGCGCCGGGCCCGAGGAATATGCCGGCAGAACCGATTTCGTTCTGGAACGCGGCCGCAAGCGCGAAGCACGGATCGCAGTCGCGACCCAGGACCGAGACATCGCGCGCATGAACGTCTCCGCAGCTGTGCGGACGCTCACGCTCGATGTGCAGAACGCCTTCCTCGATACGCTCCTCGCGAAAGAAAATCTCCAGCTCGCCGAAGACAACCTGAAGTCTCTGGAGGGAATCGTCAACATCAACCAGACCCGCGTCCGGGCAGGCGATCTCGCCCCGGTCGAACTCAGTCGTTCTCAGGTGGCATCGCTGCAGTTTCAGACTGCCGTACAGCAGGCAAGACTCAGGCTGATCCAGGCCAAGAACCAGCTCCAGCTGTTGATGGGACGCCTTGTCCCGGCTGCGGATTTTGATGTGACCGGCGATTTCCGCCGGGATCGTATCCCGCAAACGCTCGAAACCGCGAGTGCGAGCGCGCTGGAGCGCCGCCCTGACCTTTCCGCACTGCGAATTTCTCAGGCTCGGTCCCAGGCGGACCTCCGATTGCAGATTGCACAGGGAAGAGTCGATTACACCGTAGGAAGTGAATATCGGCGTCAGCAGGGCCTAAATGGCACAGGCAACTCGGTGGGATTCTTTTTCAGTGCGCCGCTTCCGGTATTCAACCGAAATCAGGGAGAAATCGCACGAGCAGAACGTGAGACAGAACAGGCAGGGGCCAGAATTCGTGCATTGGAAGCATCGGTTCGGAACGACGTTCTGAACGCCTGGCAACGCTATCAAAGCTCTCAGAACCTGGTCCAGACCGTTGAGACCAACATGCTGGAACAAGCCAGATCCGTACGCAGGATCACCGAATACTCATACCGCCGCGGCGAAGCTTCGCTCGTCGAATTTCTCGACGCACAGCGCGCCTTTAACGACACAGTACAAACATGGAACGAAGCCCGAGCCGAATACGCCCGAAGTTTGTACCAGCTGGAATCTTTAGCTGGCTTGAGCTCAACCGCCGGGGGTATGCAGTGAAGCGAAAGATCGAAGTGCTGGTGACGGTTTCCGTGGCGGCCCTGTTTTTCACGGGCTGCGAGAAACAGCACGATCAGGAAGCAGAACCTAAGCAGGCCCAGGCGGCAGGCATCGCAAACGCGGCATCACCGGCAAGGAACCCCGGTGAGATCGTTCTCACCGAGGAAAAACTGAAGCAGATCAAGGTCATCCCGATTCAAACCGCGGATGTACCTGCGGACGAAGTCGTTTCACCAGGTAAGGTCGAGGCTAACCCAAATAAGACGTCGCGCGTCTTGTTGCCTGTGACGGGAAAGATCTCGCGCGTGGACGTTCGCCTCGGCGACCAGGTCCAGCGCGGTCAGGTCTTATTGACCGTCGAAAGCCCTGACGTCGATGCGGCAAATTCAGTCTACATTCAGTCACAAGCGGCGGTGATGCAGTCCAAGGCAGCACTCGCCAAGGCGCAGGCCGACCTGGACCGGACGCGTGACCTGTTCGAGAACAACGCGGTCGCGAAAAAAGAGGTTCTGAACTCCGAAAACGTTCTCACCCAGAGCAAGGCAGCGCTCGATCAGGCAATCGCCGCGGAGAGGCAGGCGTTGCGCCGCCTGGAAATTTTGGGAGCTAAGCCCGGCGAGTTCGGTCAAAGCATTCCAGTGAAAGCACCGGTATCTGGCAAAGTTCTCGAGATGAGCGTGGTTCCGGGCGAATATCGGAATGACACCAGCACTCCGGTCCTCACCATTGCTGATCTCAGCTCAGTCTGGGTTACTTCGGATGTGCCGGAAAGCTCGATCCGCCTGGTCGAGCGCGGGCAACGCGTCCAGATCGAGCTCGATGCTTACCCCGGACAGAAGTTCACGGGCCGCGTGACCCAAATTGCCGACATCGTCGACCCTCAAACGCGCACCATCAAAGTTCGCGCGGAGCTCGACAACTCGGGGGGGAAACTCCGGCCGGAGATGTTCGCCCGCATTCGTCTGACTGACCGATTCGAAAACAGGCCCGTCGTTCCAACCTCCGCCGTTGTTCAGGGCGAGAACGGATCCTGGGTAATGCGCGAGACTTCTCCCGGACATTTTCGACAGACGCACATCCAGACCGGCAACCGCGTTGGTGACCAAATTGCCGTCCTTTCCGGCCTCTCGCCGGGTGACCGCATCGTCACCGATGGTGTCCTTCTTGTCCGCAACTCCGGCTCGTAACTGACATCAGATGATCGCCCAACTACTTCGCTTTGCCCTGCGGCAACGCTTCATTACCGTCTTGATTGGTCTGTCACTGGTTGCTGCCGGCATCTGGGCGTTCGGACAACTGAAAGTCGAGGCATATCCGGATATCTCGGATACGCAGGTGGTTGTCATCAGCTTGTTTCCCGGTCGGGCTGCCGAAGAAGTCGAGCAGCAAGTCACTGTACCGATTGAACGAGCACTGAACAGCGCGCCCAATGTGATCGCACGGCGCTCGCGAACGATCTTCGGACTCTCCGTCGTTGAACTCACGTTCGCGTACGGCACTGACGATTACTTCGCACGTCAGGTCGTGCTTGAAAAACTCCGTGACGCGGACCTTCCCGACGGCGTCACCCCGTCTCTCGGGCCCATGTCGACGCCGATCGGCGAGTTATACCGCTATACCTTATCCGGCGGCGGCCTCAATTCGATGAAGCTCCGTGAACTGGAGGACTGGGTAATCGAACCCAGATTTCTTCAGGTTCCCGGCGTTGCTGACGTAACGCCCTTTGGAGGACTGACTCGGCAGTTCCAGATCGAAGTCGATCCCCAGGGGCTGAACAAGTACAACCTCTCTATCGCCCAGATCGAGCAGTCCGTCAAGGCGAACAATGGCAACGCAGGCGGCGCACTGCTCGACAACAAGCAGCAGTCAATGGTGATCCGTGGTGTCGGACGGATCGACGACATCAGCGACATCGAAAATGTCGTGGTTACCGAAGCGAAGGGCGTTCCCGTCTTCGTTCGTGATATCGCCCATGTCCGGATCGGTGCAGCACCGCAGACCGGAATCTTCGGAGTCAATCAGACGACCGGAGGTGTTGAAGGCATCGTGCTGATGCGTCGCGGCGAAAACCCCTCCGAAGTCCTCAAAGGCATCAAGGAAGCTGTCGAGGAATTGAACTCGACGCGCCTGCCGGAAGGCGTTCGAATCACGCCGATCTACGATCGAACCGACCTGGTCGACAACACGCTCCACACCGTAATCCACACCCTGATGGAGGGACTTGTAATCGTCGTGTTCGTGCTCTTCCTGTTCCTGGGAAGCGCGCGCGCTGCACTCCTTACCGCCATCACCATTCCGTTATCTCTGCTGTTCGCATTCGTTTGCATGCACTTCAGCGGCATTCCGGCGAACCTCCTCAGCCTCGGCGCGCTCGATTTTGGAATCATTGTGGACGCGACGCTCGTGATGGTGGAGCACATTCTCCACACTATTCACGAACGCCACGGCGAAAACATCGATACCGCCGTTCGCGACGCCGCACTGGAGGTCGAGAGACCGATTTTCTTCTCGCTGATGATCATCATCTCGGCTTATATCCCGCTGTTCACACTCGAACGCGTGGAACGACGGCTATTCACTCCGATGGCGTTCACCGTCTGCTACGCGTTGCTGGGGTCGATGCTGCTGGCCCTCACACTGATCCCTGTGCTCGCTACCTATCTGTTCCGCAACGGTGCAAAAACCTGGGACAATCCGGCGCTCGGGTGGATCAACCGAAAGTACGAGCGAGTTCTCGGCTTCGCCGTCCGCCGTCCCGCCCTGGTCGTGGGAATTTCAGCGGTGATTGTTCTCGTAGCGTTCGGATTTGCAACCTTCCTTGGGTCCGAATTCCTTCCCAATCTGGATGAAGGTGTTATCTGGGTACGCGCCAATCTTCCCGCCGGGATTTCGCTCGAGAAGTCCGCACAAGTGGCCAGCCAGATACGTTCCGTGCTGGAGAGCTATCCCGAAGTAAAGCTCGTCAGTTCCCAAACCGGCAGAAATGACGCCGGAACGGATCCTTATGGACCAAACCGTAACGAGTTTTTCCTCGCGCTGAAGCCGTACGAAACCTGGCCTGACGGCATGAACAAGACGAAACTGATTGAGGTTCTGGCAAAACGACTGAACGCGGAGATTCCGGGAGCGGCCTTCAGTTTCACGCAGCCGATTATAGACAACGTCACCGAAGCGGTTACCGGCTCGGCGGCCGATCTCGCGGTCATCATCTCTGGTCCGAACTTGCAGCAACTCCGTCAGCTCGCCGGACAGACTCTGCAGGTTGTTCAAAGGGTACCAGGCGCCGCTGACACTGCGATTGAGCAGGAACCGGAACAGGCGCAACTGCGAATCCGCATTGATCGTCAGGCGGTGGCTCGTTACGGACTGAACGTTCGCGACGTCGAGGACGTTATTGAAATGGCAATCGGAGGACAGCCGGCCGGCACGGTGTTCGAAGGTGAGCGCCGTTTCGACATCACGGTCCGCTACGTGCCCGAAGCTCGAACCGACGTCACGAGCATAGGGAATATTCTCGTGACCTCGCACGACGGCGCCCGAATTCCCCTGTCTCAGCTTGCGCAACTCGAAGTCGTCGGTGGGCAGACCATCATCGCGCGTCGCGAAAACCGCCGCCAGGTCACCGTTCGAACCAATATTCGTGGTCGCGACCAGGGCAGTTTCGTGTCAGCAGCGCAAACTGCATTCAACAAAGCCGTCAAGCTCCCGGCCGGATACGACGTGGACTGGGGCGGTCAGTTTGAAAACCTCAAGCGCGCGCAGAAGCGGCTGACCGTCATTCTTCCAATCACGATCGCCATTATCTACGTTCTTCTGTTCTTCATGTTCGGCAACGCAATCTGGGCCGGACTGGTAATGATGAACGTGCCATTTTCGCTCGTAGGTGGAATTCTTTTCCTCTATATGCGAAAAATCAACCTCAGTGTGTCGGCAGCAGTTGGCTTTATCAGTTTGTTCGGCGTAGCAGTAATGAGCGGTGTGCTGGTGATTGCCGAGATCAACCGGCTTCGCCGACATAATCCCGACCTCCCGGTGGAGCAGGCAATCGTTCAGGGCTCACTCGCACAGCTCCGTCCCGTGCTGATGATGATCCTGGTCGCTCTGCTCGGAATGGTTCCGGCTGCCAGAGCATCGGGAATTGGCTCCGACGTACAGCGCCCGCTTGCAACTGTGCTCGTCGGTGGTCTTCTTTCAACTCTCTTCCTGACACTGCTGGCGCTGCCGGGAATGTACTCGCTGGTCGCGCTTAGAAAGAAAAAGAGATGACCGTGGAATCCAGGCGAATGACGATCTTCGTCGATGAAACCGACATGCACGGAGATCTGCCGCTCTACGAGGCGATCGTGCGGCGTTTGATCACGCTGGAAGCGGCGGGAGCAACGGTTCAGACCGGGATAATGGGATTTGGAAAGCACGGGCGAGTGCATCGAAAACGCCTGTTTGGCATTTCCGACGACCGCCCGGTCACGATCACCGTTGTCGACCGCAGCGAGAAAATAGACCGAATGGCGGAAGAACTTCGGTCCCTTCTGAAAGAAGGCTTGATAGTAATCGAGAACGTGACTGTAATCAGGCCTGACCCGGCATAAGCTCGTTGTGCCGGTCAAGCAGTTCCAGTTTATTACCGCTCTTGCGCGTCGTAATATACGCAAGTGTCATGAATCCGACCGCATCCGTTTTCCTGTGCTCGTCAGGATTTGTGTCCGCGACGAACACGGGTGCAGCAAGCTCTTCAGCGTCAGACCACAATCCCGTCATATAGCCCAGCTTGAAATTCTCCCAGTCCTGTCCGCTTGAATAACCCGGGAACAGCTGGGTAAACCAGTTCGAGAGTTCCACCGGTGCAATTGCACCGTACATCGAAGCGATGGCTGCGCCGGCGTCTTGCATGCTCGTCGCCTTTTCAGCCTTCCGCGTTACTTTATCGTTCGCCATCGTCTCCTCCACCCAACAGCGGCACACTCCTCTGATGAAGCATCTGGTGTGCCATTTCTTACAACCCGGATCTCAGAAGCTTCCCGCTGAGCCCGACCCCTTGCAAGACCTGTGCACTAACAGAATGCGACACCTCTGATCTGGATGCGAGTCCTCCGGCGTGGGGTGAAGCGAAATACGTTGAGGGTATCGGAATCACGGTTATGGAAAAATCGGTAAACTAAAGTCAGCCAAGTACTAGTAACGCAGGAATGCGCGGTACATAAACTCAAATTGATACTCTATTTTTACTCCAGATCGTGGTTTCACGACTACAGTTGTGTGTCCCTTTGACTGTTGCTTTTCTTAGTCTCTGTTAATCAAAGGACGCCGATGCATGTGGAACGGACAAGCAAAAACTGGAGAGAAGTAGTTTCTTCGCACGGTTGCCACAAGCAGGCCGTACCGAAAACGCCTGCCGCGTCCGCTCTGGTTCAGAACCGACAAGTTCGATCGGCATGAGGCGGACAAATCCAATGCATTTTTATGGAATGGCTGTTCAATTTATCAATTCCTGCAGCTCTGCTTCGGATGGATATCAGTACGAATTACTGGTTCGACGAATGACTTGGTCACGTCGCAGGCACCGTCGCGCTGAGTCTTGGGATTGGCGATCTGGAGAAGGCCTTCGCGCTCGTTGTCCCCGGTTGCGCACGAATCAATACACGCCGCGTGTTGTGCACTCCGGAAGCCTCGTTCCGCTGACGAAGCTCCCAAAAGTAACGGTCGTTACGGTTTCTGTTTAACCCTTCGTTGACGTTACCGGACCAGTTTTGCAATGCGAAATTCACCTGACGCGCCCGGACCTTCGATTGCATAGGTCAATTGCGAGGAGTGCCCCGTGTTACTGGAGCCCTCACATCCCACTCGGGACGCTGTTGTTACCAAATCGCGAACCGTACCCCCGAACGGGGGCATCAAAGGTTTGTGTTCCAGGCCGGAGTGCGTTATGGAGAAGGTGAACAGTTCGATTTGGGGGTTGAGCTGGAATCTACCGTCACTCGCGCGTCATCTCTTAGAGGGGAATGGAACTCCGTCGGTGCTACGATCAAGTTTGGCTACTTCGGAGCCGGGTAAATCATTGAGACGCCTCGCCAAAACGATACTCGTTCTGCCGTTTCTGGCTCTCCTGTCGGCCGACCCCGCAAGCTATCCGGCGGACGACGTAGTCGCAAAATACCGCGACGCAGTCCAGAAGCAGCAAACAGCAACCCGCAACCTGTCTTCGGACGTCACTTTCGAAGCGGACATCCCGCGACTAAAGAAGCACGGCAAGCTCGATGCGCTGCGGAAAATTTCCACCGTAGGGCGCGTCACCTACAAGGTTCTCGGTTTTTCCGGTGACGACACCGTCAAAAAGGAAGTCATCGCGCGCTACATGGCCGCGGAGATTGACTCGGCCAGCAAACAAACCGACGATGTCGCAATCACGCCGGCAAACTACAACTTCAAGTACAAGGGCGTACAGGACCGCGAAGGCCACCGCGTTCATGTTCTCGAGCTGAAGCCGAAGCAGAATCGACTTGGCCTGTTCAAGGGCGAGCTTTGGCTCGACGACGCAACGTACCTGCCGCTCCGTGAGCAGGGCCGGTTCGTCAAAAACCCCTCGATCTTTATCAAGAAACTGGACTTCGTCCGAAACTACGAGATCAAAGACGGTGTAGCGTACCTGGTTCATTTCGAGGGCAGAACAGACACTCGTATCGTCGGTCGAGCTGAACTGAATGCGGACTTCTCGAACTATCACGTCGACGACGAGACGCACGCGACCGAAGAAGCCCGCACTAACTAGCCTGCAGGGCCGAATGCCGGGCCCACGATACACCTCGAAAACAGCAGCCCGCGTCCGCATTTGAGTCGCGTTTCGGCCCGTTGTTACTCAAACGCTCGCTTTCGGATTTATCTGAGACATTTCGACCGTAAGATCCACTATCCAAACGGTGGCGGTTCTTCTTTTACTACTCTGCGTTGCTCTCCACGCGCAGGAGAGTGCTGCTGACTGGCTTAATCGAGCCTACGAACAGCTTCGGTCCAAACAGTACGACTCCGCAGTACAATCCTTCGAGCATGGCCTTGCACTCGAGCCGAAACACGTCCCGGCACACAAGGATCTCGCGTACACCCTCCTGAAGATCGGCGAAACCGAGCGTGCTCGTGATGTTTTCCGGCGGGTGATGGAACTCGATCCGACCGATCGGGTTTCTGCGCGCGAATACGGGTTTCTGTGTTTCGAAACGAGACAGGAGGCGGAAGCACGTCATGTATTCGAGCGGCTCGGCAAAGCAGGCGACACCGACTCAGCCGCGATCTTTGCGCGCATCGACAGGGAACTTGCGGCCGAAATCGAACGCTGGAAGCTCGCAGTGCAACAAGCGCCCGACAGCTTCAGCGCGCACGAAGAACTTGCCCGTCTCGCCGAACGACGTGACGAATTTGAACTAGCCGCCCAGGAATACGCGGAAGTCTGGCGTCTCCGGCCCGGCGATCGACGGTACCTCCTTGACCTCGGCCGTGTTTGGCGTGAACTTGGAAACACCCGCAAGGCGTCGAGCGCACTGCTTGCCGCTTCCCGAGGAGCCGAATCCCGAACCGCCGAAGCCGCGCGGGCGCTGATGCCCTCACGATACCCGTGGGTCAGTGAGTTCCGTGATGCCCTCGCGCTCGATCCCGAGAACGGAGCACTCCATCGCGAACTCGCGTTCCTGTTGCTCGAAATGAACGAGCGAGATCAGGCCGAAGCCGAGTTCCGGCAGGTGACCCGTCGCGACCGGAAGGACGCTTGGGCACTCGCACAGCTCGGTTTCCTCCTTCAAGCCCGCAAGGAAGCTGACGAAGCCACCTCGGTGCTCAAGGAGGCGCTCGAAGCGGCCGGCTCGGACGAAGTCCTGAAAGATCGAATCCGCGCCGCCCTGCAGCTTCCACGAGAACTTCGCCAGCGCACAGACGTTCCCGCCGCTGATCCTTCTGCGGAAGCTCGGCTACTGGCAAAGAAGAGCCTTGAAGCCGGATACCTGAAGGACGCCGCGCGCTACCTGAGGGTCATTCACGAAAACGATCCTCTCGATTTCGACACGATTCTGAAACTCGGCTGGACACTGAATTCGCTGAAGGACGACAAAGAAGCACTCGAATGGTTCCGGCTTGCAAAGCGCAGCCCGGATCCCGCCATTGCGTCGGAAGCAGGCAAAGCGTATACGAATCTCCAGCCCGAATTTGCCCGAATTCGAACTTCCGTTTGGGCTTTTCCGGTCTATTCCTCGCGGTGGCATGATCTTTTTGCGTGGGCACAAAGCAAAACCGAGTTTCACCCTAATGGGCTGATTGTTCCCTACGTTTCGGTTCGTTTTGCAGGCGACGTGCGACAGCGCACCGAGCCCTCAATGGGAAGCGCGTTGCTGTCCGAAAACGCCTTCATACCGGGGGCGGGAGTGACGACTCGCGTTTGGCGCGGTTTGCGGTTCTGGGGAGAAGCAGGTTATGCAATGAGCTATGTCGAGCAGACCGGACAAGAGTCTCGTTTCAACCTCGATCTTCGCGGCGGTGTGTCCTTCAGCAGAAGCATAGGTCACGGTCTCAGCGACACTCGGCCCGGTCTCTTTGCCGAGACCAGCGCCGACATGCTTTACCTCAGCCGCTACGATAACGACGCCCTGCTCTACACGCAAAGCCGCGGCGGCTTCAGTCTTCGAAGCTGGGAGGCGGCACGCCTTCAGTTCACCTGGAATTTCAACATCAACCAGGACGTCCGCCGCTTTGCATGGGCTAACTCGATCGAAATGGGACCGGGTGTGCGAATCAAAATCACCGCCCTGCCCCGCCCGGTCGTTCTGAGCGTTGATGCCCTCAGCGGACACGCTACGGTCTCTGATAACACTCGCCCTTCGCAATGGCATGACATGCGCATCGGTCTTTGGTATGCCTTCTCGCATTAGAAAAGTCCTCCTGCTGCTCACAGCCGCGACCGCCGGCGTCAGCGCCCAGGCTACTTCGCCGGTCCTGCTGCTGGGAGGCGAACCTGGCGTCTGGAAAGAAATTTTCGCGTCCGTGGGGTTAACACTGGGAGAAGCGAACGACCTGCCCCCGGCCGCACTTCCGGCGAAAGTCGAAAGCGGAGCGATCGCGATTATGGAGGGACCATCTCCGTTTGCGGAGCAGTTCGGCATCCGCCAAAGCGGAAGCAAGAACACCACAACGCGTCAGATCCGTGACGTCCATGCGCCTGACCTGCCCGTCATTTGGGAACGTGCTCTCGACCTGCCGCAGATGACCTTCCCTGCCGAGGCCGTCGTGTTCGCGAAGGAGCACTGGACCGGAGCACCTGTTGTCGCGGGCGTCCGTCGCGGTAAAGGCGCAGTTCTGTGGATCGCAACCGGGCCCGGTTCCGAAGGCTATGGACGTTTTCCATATCTGATGCAGGCTCTTGCAGATCTTGGTCTCAAAGTTCCTGCGCGTTCGAACAGGCTCTGGGCCTTCCTTGACACGAGTTACCGCAGCCGTGTGGATATCGACTACATGGCTGATCGGTGGCAAACACTCGGCATCAGTGCACTGCATGTCGCGGCGTGGCACTACAACGAGGTCGATCCCGCACACGACGCACTGCTTCAGAAGATCATCGATGCCTGTCACAAGCGAGGCATCCTGATATACGCGTGGCTCGAACTGCCGCATGTCAGCGAAAAGTTCTGGGCCGATCATCCGGAATGGCGTGAGAAAACTGCGTTGCTGCAGGATGCGCACCTCGACTGGCGCAAGCTGATGAATCTGCGGAATCGTGAGTGTTTTCAGGCAGTATCGGCCGCGGTGAAACAGCTCACAGGCCGCTTCGACTGGGATGGAATCAACTTCGGGGAACTCTACTACGAGTCGCTGGAAGGCGCCGCGAACCCTGCGCGTTTCACGCCCATGAATGACGATATCCGTGCCGAATTCAAGGCGCTGACCGGGACCGATCCGCTGGACTTGTTCCGCACGTCCGCGGCAGCGAGGCCGGAAACAATGCAGGACTTCCTGCAATATCGCGCAGAGTCCGCCCGCCGAATGCAGGCAGAGTGGATGCAGGTCGCCTCTTCGCTTCGCGAAAAGAAACCGTGGCTCGATCTCGTACTCACGCACGTCGATGATCGCTTCGATGGATCGATGCGCGAAAAGATCGGAGCCGATGCGGCCCGTGTTCTGCCGCTGCAAAAAGAGCACGACTTCACGTTTCTGGTGGAAGACCCGGCTACCATTTGGCACCTCGGCCCGGGCCGCTACAAACAGATCGCCGAGAAATACAAACCGATCACTCCCCGGCCCGATCGACTCGCAGTAGATATCAATGTCGTCGAACGATACCAGGATGTGTATCCCACGAAGCAGCAAACAGGCACGGAGCTATTCCGTCTGGTTCACACCGCGGCCGAGTCGTTTCCGCGAGTGGCACTGTATTTCGAAAGCTCGCTCCTGCGTCCGGATCTCAATCTGCTCCCGGCCGCTGCATCGGGCATCAGCCGGCTCGAGCAGCGCGGGGATGGTGTCGTGGTGGAGTCCAGATTCGGAGCTGGTGTCCGGGTTTCCGGTCCGGTATCTGTGGACGGCAAGCCATGGCCGATCGCATCCGGCAGCACCGCCTGGTTGCCGCCTGGTGCTCACGTTGTCGCGCCGGCGGCTGCCCGGAATTCAGTCCGCGTCGAAAATCTCAACGCCGAGCTAAATAACGCACAAGTGGTCGGAAGCGCCGTGCAGTTCGGATATCAGTCAGGTTCTCGCGCGTTGGCGCGACTGAGCCAGCGCCCAAAATCGGTGGAGATCGATGGCGATCAGGTTACGCCGGAGTATTTTGGCGACTCAGTCCTGGTTCTCCCGCGCGGACAGCACGTGATCACACTCCGCTGAAGAACGTTCAGAGTTCGTCAGCGCATTCCAGCGTCGGGCGACGCGTTCGGTTTTGTCTTGCCATCCGACCTGCACCCACAAACGCAGCAGTTGCGTAAATGTCGTTGCCAGTGAGCGAATTCGAAAGAACTGACTGCTTCCGTGCAGCCTGGGATAGTGATGTACCCCAACCTCGACCACCTCGAAGGGAAGTAGTTCCAGCTTCCGGACTAACTCGACGCAGATTGTCCCGCTGGTTGCCGTTAGATGAATCTGTTCCAGCAGCGATCGTCGGATCAGACGGTAATCGCAATCGATATCACGAATTCGAACCTGGAAGAGGAATCGGGCAAATGCGTTGTAAGCATTTCCGATCCAGATCCGGTGAGCAGGATCATTCCGTTCCAGTTTGTAGCCGTTGACCAGGCCTGTTTCCGGGGTCATCCTCGCCAGCAGTTTCGGAAGCTCCGACGGATCATACTGGCCATCGCCATCGGTGTAGAAAACCAGGTCCTTCTTCGCCGCGGCGAAGCCGCTTCGCAGCGCTCCGCCATATCCGCGGTTCTGCTCGTGCGTAACGATCCTCAAATAAGGTGAATACTTCAGGCGTAGTACTTCAAGCACTTCAGCGGTGTTGTCGAACGAACCGTCGTTTACGACGATAATTTCGAAGTCCGTAACAGATTCACGCAGGACGTGGAACGTCTTCTCCAGCAATGATGGCAGCGATGGCGCATCGTTGTATGCCGGGAAGAATACGGACACGCTCTCTGGTGGTTGGCTAGTCACTAACTTGGTGGATCCTGTTCAAGACCGCTTCGTTATTCTAGTACGAGGATGAGCCTGCTCACACTTGTCCGCCACGGACAAGCCTCATATATGGACTTGGATTATGACAAGTTGTCCAAAACCGGCGAGGAGCAAGCCCGAAGACTAGGTCACTTTTGGGCACGGCATCGAATCCAGTTCGATCACATCGTGCACGGACCTGCAAAGCGCCATGTAAGGACAATGGAAATCGCCGGTGACATCGTTCGTGCCGCTGGCATCACCTGGCCGGAACCGAAGCGGTGCTCCGCGTTCGATGAGTTTGATGCCTTCTCGATGATGAAAACAGTGTTACCGCTGCTTCGCACCAGCGATCCGGAAATCGAGAAACTCGCGGCGGAGTTCGATGCAAAGCAGCACACGCCCGAAGCTGGCCGCGTTCTGCAGAAGCTGTTTGAAGCCGCCTGTCGTATCTGGTGCATGGGTGAGATCGATACGCCTGATCTCGAAACCTGGGCGCAGTTTCGCAAACGGATTTCCGATGCCGTAGACACGCTTCGCGGAGCTGCGAAGCCGTCGACCAGCACGGCTGTCTTCACCTCCGGCGGACCGATCGCCGCGACTATTGGCCACACCCTGAAACTCGACCCGAGGGCGACGATTGAATTTGTCTGGCTATCGCGCAACAGCTCCTGGTCGCAGTTCCTCTTCTCCGGGCACCGCATGTCAATGCACGCGTTCAACGCAGTACCGCACCTCGACGACTTGAACCTGCTCACCTACCGATAACCCAAAATCGCTAAACTAGTAAAACTCCCCTGATGTCTTACCGAGCCTTCACCGTTCTTTGTGCGTTCGTTGCAAACCTATACGCCGCGGCGGACCGCCGTGCGCCGATGTACGAGCCGGCAATCTCCCCGGATCACTCTGAGATAGCGTTTGTATCGGGAGGAGACATATGGACGGTCCCCGCAACCGGCGGAGTAGCGCGATTGCTCGTGTCTCATCCGGCTACGGAATCGCGGCCTATGTACTCTCCCGACGGGAAACGCCTCGCGTTCACGTCGACCAGAAGCGGAAACGGAGACGTTTACGTCCTCGAGATCACGACTGGCGATCTCACACGACTCACCTGGCATGAAGTTATGGAGCGAGTCGATTCGTGGTCTCCGGACGGCAAATACATTTACTTCGAAAGCAGCGCCACTGACATAGGCGGTCGCTCTGATATTCAGCGAGTGCGCGCCGACGGAGGCACTCCAATGGTGTACAGCGGTGATCGCTACATCTCGGAGTACTTCGCTACCCCGAACCCGGTCTCGCCGGACACCATCGCACTCACGGCAAAGGGAGTCGTCAACGGGCAGTGGTGGCGGAATGGGCACAGTCATCTTGATGAATCCGAAATCTGGCTGCGCCGCGATGGAACCACACCCGAATACCAGAAGCTAAGCTCCGAAGGTGCGAAAGAGGCTTGGCCGATCTGGGCTGCAGACGGCAGGCAGTTGTATTACATGTCCGACCGCAGCGGCGCCGAAAATCTTTGGGTTCGCGCTGCGGCAGCGAAGAGCTCACCGCGTCAGGTCACGAAATTCACAGCCGGCCGAGTACTCTGGCCCAACATTTCGGGCGATGGAAAAATCATCGTCTTCGAACGCGACTTCGGTGTCTGGGCGCTTGATACCGCATCCGGCAAAGCGGCTCCCGTGGAAATCACACTCCGAGGCGTGCCTGCCAGTCCCGGAGTTGTTCGCACTCAGCTGACCTCCGGATTCTCCGACCTCGCGCTGTCGCCCGACGGAAGAAAGATCGCCTTCATCGCACGCGGCGATGTATTCGCCGCCTCCGCAAAGGACGGCGGAAACGCGCAGCGTCTCACATCCACTCCCGGTATCGAATCCAATCCGGTGTGGGCCCCGGACAACAAACGCGTTGCGTACACCTCGGAGCGCGACGGCGGAACACATATTTATGTCTACGATTTCAGCAAAAACGCTGAAGCGGCTCTGACCAGCGGCGCCGGGCAGATCGACACCTCTCCAGTTTGGTCGCCGGACGGCAAGTCGGTCGCGTACCTGCGTAACGCGAAGAAGCTCATGATCATCGACATCGAGTCGAAAGGCGAACGCGAAGTTGCGTCCAGCTACTTCCGGCTTCCCCCGATGGAGCCCGCGCGCGCGGGAACGTGGTCCCCAGACAGCAAATGGCTGGCGTATGGAGCTACCGGAACGCGCCTGTTCTTCAATGTCGGCCTGGTTCCCGCGGCGGGCGGACCAACGATCGCTGCGAGTTTTCTCCCCAACACCTTCGGCGGATCCATCGTCTGGAGTCCGGACGGCAAGTACGTTCTGTACAGCAGCGCGCAGCGCACCGAAACCGGACGCGTTGCGCGGATCGATCTCGTTCCGAGAACTCCGAGATTCCGTGAGGATCAGTTCCGGGATCTGTTCAAAGACGAGCCAAATAAACCAACGCAGCCGGCACAGCCCGCCGCTACAGGAAAGAGCGACCCGGTACCTGCACCCACCGACAAGGCTCATGCAGAATCAAAAGAGGTAAGGGTCATCGCGGACGGCATCCGCGACCGCCTGAGCATTCTGCCTGTCGGCATTGATGCAAGGGAACTGCAAATCAGTCCTGATGGCAAGATCTTGCTGATGTCGGGTGCAGCCGCCGGTCAGACGAATTTATGGACTTATTCGCTCGACGAACTCTCGCGAGAACCTGCCGTCGCTCGCCAGCTCACCTCGACGCCGGGCTCCAAGACCGACTTCCGGTTCACGCCCGACAGCAAAGAAGTTTATTACCTCGAAAACGGACGCATTCAGTCGATCAACGTTGACACCCGAGTCGTAAAACCTCTCGCCGTGACGGCAGAACTCGATGTCGATTTTGCGCGCGACAAAGACGAAGTGTTTACGGAAGCGTGGACCTATCTCAATAACCACTACTACGACGAGAAGTTCCATGGTGCTGACTGGAAGGGTCTGCGTAGTCGCATTCAGCCGTGGGTTGACGGTTCTCGGACACCCGACGAACTGCGCCGTGTTGTGTCGCTGATGATCGGCGAACTCAACGGGTCCCACCTCGGGATCTCAGGACCAGTTCCCCCGCCTGCAAGGACCGGTAATCTGGGTCTCCGCTTTGATCGGGAATCATACGAATCGAAAGGCACCTTCAGGGTCACGGAGGTGGTTCAGCTGTCTCCCGCCGATGTTGCGGGTGTGAAGCCCGGCGAGGCTTTGACCGCCCTCGACGGCGCCGCACTCGATCAAAAGTCCAACCTCAATCAGTTGCTCGAATTCCAGGCGAACCGTCGAGTCACCCTGACGATCGCCGACGCGAGTGGCAAAACCCGCGAAGTCGCAGTGAGTCCCGTGAGCGCGACTCAGGAACGTGCTCTGCTGTACAAGAACTGGGTGCAGAGCCGTCGCGATTACGTTCATAAGGTCAGCAACGGGAGGCTGGGGTACGTCCACATGCCCGACATGGGCCAGTCTTCACTCGATCAGTTCTACCTCGACCTCGACGCCGAAAACGTCGGCCGCGATGGCGTGATCGTCGATATACGCAACAACAACGGCGGTTTCGTGAATGCATACGCTCTCGACGTTTTGTCGCGGCGTCCCTTCCTGCAGATGACACCTCGTGGCATGCCGACCGTTCCCGCACGCTCATTCCTCGGCCAGCGAAGTCTCGAGCGTCCGACGATTCTCGTCACCGACATGCATTCGCTCTCAGACGCTGAGGACTTTACCGAAGGCTATCGCGCGATGAAGCTGGGCAAAGTCGTCGGGGAACCAACCGCAGGCTGGATCGTTTATACCGCTAACGTTGCGCTAATCGACGGTTCCGAGTTGCGGCTTCCGTCAATCCGGATTACCGACATGAAGGGTCACGACATGGAGAGGAATCCCCGGCCCGTCGATGTTCTCGCAGTACGTCCCTTAGGCGAGACCTACACTGGTCGCGACAGCATGCTTGATGTTGCCGCAAAAGAACTGCTCAAAAGCATCGACGACACCAGGCCGACGTCATCGTCTGGCGCAACGTCCGTCGCCGGCTCGAACTAGACCGGCAGTGAAGCTGTTCGTATACTTCATCGGGAAACCCAGGGACGCGGCGTCAAACGAGATTGCAGCCGAATTTCTCAAACGGACCTCGCGCTATGCAGTCTCTGAAATGCGCGAGATCCATCCCGACCGCTTCGATCCGTGGCAGAAGCATCCGACCGCGGTGAAGGCACTGCTTGACCCCGCCGGAAAGCAGTGGACCTCGGCACAGTTCATCGACTGGATCTCGCGAACCGAAATCGAAGGGCGCGATGTAGTCTTCGTGCTCGGTGGCCATGACGGATTACCCGCGGCGTGGAGACCCAAAGCCGACCTGCTTCTGTCGTTGTCGCCGATGACCTTCCCGCACGAACTCGCCCGTGCCATGCTCGCCGAGCAGATATATCGTGCGTTCACCACGCTGAGAGGCCATCCCTACCCGAGATAATGGAACCTGTGATTCAGCGAGTCGACGGAGTCTTAGTCGCGCCTTTGATCTATGCGGTCGAGGATTTTCGGTCGGTCCTGGCCGACGCTCGAAAACGTGCCGAGCCAGTCTACTTTGATTGGTACCCGTACGACAGCCTCGGCAACATGGTTCACCTCACGCAGTTGCTGGAACACACAGGATTCGACTTCGGCGAGGCCGTCAGCGGTCAGCGCGTTCTCGACCTCGGATGCGCCGATGGCGACTTCGCCTTCTTCCTCGAAAGCCGCGGCGCACACGTCGTTGCCGTAGACCATCCCAGAAGTAATCACAACAACCTTGCGGGCATCAGGGCGCTGAAACAGCAGCTGAATTCGCACGTAGAGATACGAACACACGACCTCGACACGGGTGTAGATATCGGATCCGCGCATTTCGACCTCACGATCGCGCTCGGACTCTTCTACCACCTGAAGAATCCGATTCTGTTCCTCGAGACGCTTGCCAGACGAACCCGACGTTGCCTCCTGAGCACGCGCGTGTTCCGGCGGCTGCCCGGCATGAAAGCAGATGTTTCGGAAACGCCGGTCGCATGGTTTTTGACGGCCGACGAACTCAATGGCGACAACAGCAACTTCTGGATCTTCACGCCCGAGTCGCTGCGCCGTGTCATCGAGCGGTCCCATTGGCGTGTCGTCGCGATGACGACAGTCGGCGAGAGTGAGGCATCTCTTCCGAACACGCTGGATCGCGACGAGCGTGCGTTCTGTTTTCTCGAAAGTACGTGGGGCGAAGTCGGCCTCGAATTAGGGGAAGGCTGGCACCAGCCCGAAGACTCCGGCTGGCGCTGGACCGCGCGGGAATTTTCGGCGAGGGCAGAAAACGCATCCAATGCCCGCAACATGATCGCGAGCCTCTACGTGCCCGACGCTCTGATCCAAACCTTCGGACCCGTGATGCTCAACATCAGCGTCAACGGTCAACCTGCTGCGCCGGAGATTTTCGAGCGCCCGGGACTGCATTCACTCTCCCGGCCGATTCCCCGGGAGACCGCCAGTCTTGAACTTCGGTTCCAGATGAGTCACGCCCTTCCACCTGACAGCGCCGACCCGCGCGAACGCTCAGTCGTCGTGGAATTCGTCCGGCTGGACTAGCGCTGCGCATGCCACCTGGCCGCGCACGTGTGAAAATGGGGCATGTCGACAGAAGTACGTCACAGTGTCTGTGCACTGGACTGCCCTGACACCTGCAGTCTTCTCATCAACGTCGACGAAAACGGCCGAGGCAGCAAGCTCCGCGGAGATCCTGACAACCCCGTAACGCGCGGGTTTCTGTGCGGCAAAGTCGCGCGTTATCTCGAGCGTCAGTACAACCCGAACCGCCTGATGCACCCCCTCCGCCGCATCGGCAAGAAGGGCGAAGGCAGGTTCGAGCGCATCACCTGGGACGACGCTCTGGAAACGATCGCGTCACGACTGCACGCAGCCTCGCGCGAGTTCGGCCCCGAATCCATCCTGCCCTACAGCTATGCCGGAACGATGGGTCTCGTGCAGGCCAACGGCATGGATCGCCGGTTCTTCCACGCGCTCGGGGCATCGCGTCTCGAGCGCACGATTTGTTCCCAGGCTGGCACCGTCGGCCTGACCGCCGCACTCGGTGCTCGTTACGGAACAGACCCGGAAGATTTCCGCAGCGCGAAGTTCATCATCGCCTGGGCTGCCAACATCCTCGGCACCAACGTCCATCTTTGGCCGTTTATCGTAGAGGCCCGGCGGAATGGCGCGAAGTTCGTAGTCATCGATCCCATCCGCACCCGCACCGCGAAGGCCGCCGACCGCTGGTACCCGATCCAGCCCGGAACCGATCAGGCTCTCGCACTCGGCATGATGCACGTCATCTTCTCCGAGCACCTCTACGACGTTGAATACCTCAACCAGCACGCAACCGGACTCGAAGCACTCAGAGGCCAGGCAGCGCAATACACGCCCGCTCGCGTCGCTGAACTCACTGGCCTTCCGGCGGAAGATATCGTGTCGCTCGCGCGAGAGTATGCCACAACGCGGCCATCGGTCATCCGCCTGAACTATGGAGTCCAGCGCAGCGATCGCGGCGCGCAGGCCGTCCAGTCCGTCGCTCTTCTGCCAGTGCTCACCGGCTCGATGAAAGACACAGGCGGCGGCATCCAGCTCTCCACGTCGCAGGCCTTCGTTTTCAATCGCAAAGCTCTGGAACGCCCGGACCTTCAGTTCACGTCACCTCTCCGAAGGCAGGCTCGGCTCGTAAATATGGCGCAGCTCGGCGATGATCTCCTGAAACTGGACTCACCTCCGATCAAAGCTCTGTTTGTCTATTCCTCGAATCCCGCGGCCATCGCACCCGACAGTGCCTCCGTTCACAAAGGCCTCCGGCGCGAAGACCTGTTCACCGTAGTCATCGATCACTTTCAGACCGACACCGCTGACTACGCCGACATTGTTCTGCCCACAACGACATTCCTCGAACACACAGACCTGTATCTCGCCTACGGGCATTACTATCTCCAGCTGGCTCGTCCGGCACTGCCCGCCGCGGGCGAAACGAAGCCAAATTCCGAGATCTTCCGTCTGTTGGCCTCCCGCATGGGTCTGACCGAGCCGGCGCTCTTTGAGTCCGACGACGAACTCATAAGACAGACACTCGATTCCGGGCACCCTCACCTTGAAGGCATCACCCTGGAACGCCTCGAACGGGAGCACTTCGTCAGGCTGAACATTCCTCGGCCTTACCTGCCCTTCGCAGACGGCCCAGCCGCACCCCTCGACAAATTCGACCTCGATGAAATTCCTGACTATACTCCTCCGGTAGAGTCCCGACTGGGCGACCCGGCGCTGGCGGCCCGCTACCCTCTCGAACTGGTGTCTTCGAAGAACGACGATGCGATGAACTCCACATTCGCGTACCGGCAGGAGAATATTCAGGCTGGCGGGACTGCTTTCCTTCACGTCAGTGATGCCGAGCCGCGCCGAATCTCGACAGGAGACCGCGTCCGCGTATGGAACGACCGAGGTTCTCTGCTCCTTCGGGCCGATGTAAACGGAGCGGTCCGGCCCGGGGTCGTCCGAGTCCCGGCCGTGACCTCACCACGCGCTATGCCGGAGCGAAAAGGCGTAAACGTGCTCACGTCTCAGCGAGTGACGGATCAGGGCAACGGCCCGACCTTTTACAGCTGTCTCGTTCAGGTCGAGAAGTGCGGCGACTGACGATCGCCCTGGCGATTGTCGCCATTTCGGCACTTGCGGGCTGTCACCGCGACCAGATCATCCGCCCGGAACCGACTGAGGAAGGCTCAACCACTCTTGCCTCAGCGATCAATATCGGCGACCCGAACGTTGCCTTACAGCTCGTAAAGGGCTTTCACGACATTGAGGAACACTCGTGGCGCTGGACGATGGGCCGGTTTAGCCTGATATTCCGGCCGCCGGACGGCGCGCCTCAAAAACGGACGATATTAACGGTCCGCGGCAACATTCCGGAAGCGGTACTTAACAAGGTGGGTGCGGTCACGCTGACCGCGCTCCTGGGTCAGGATCCATTGGGCTCTATCACTCTCTCCAAACCAGGCGCTTTCGTCCTCGAAGCGCCGGTCCCCTCAGCCGCCCTGAGGAGCGAAACAGTCACTTTTGACTTCGTCCTCGACAAATTTTGCCCGCCCGGCACTTTGGATCCTCGCGAGCTTGGCGTCATCCTTACATACGCTGGTTTAGAAATACACTAAGGGCAAGAAAAGTTTGCTTAGCCATCCTCTTTTTCCTGTAGGAAATCAGAGTTTCGGACGAATCTGATTCTGTGCACAGGTGTAACCCTCGGGAGGGTTTTACGCGTAAACTATTGACGGATACCCACATCAAAGCGTTAGTACACCCACATCTGAGGGGCTATGGCATTCGATGTGAACGTTCGATTAAGATGGTCAGGCAATTGCTAACGAGTGTGCTATGATTCGTAGGTTCCAAACAGCTCTTCAGAGCATCATATGCTGGACTGGAACCGTCAACGGCCGTAAGCCGTCGGACGAATCAGTGAGATCTTAAGAGAGAAACCTTTGCCGGACATGGGCGTCTATACGCACTTGATCCGCCAGGCACAAAGAAAAAAACAAGGAGACAGCAGCCATGACGAAGACCGAAACTGCCAAGTACAAACAGATCCTGGAAGAGAGACAAGCCGAGCTTGTGGCAATACTTCGCAACCGGGACGCTATAACGATCGAGAAGAGCCCCGACGCTCTGGACGAAGTCCAGAATGCCGCCGAGCGTGAACTCGCCATCCGCAACCTTGACCGCGAATCGAACCTGCTCCGGAACGTCCGGGCAGCACTTCGGCGCATTGATGAAGGGACGTTCGGAACCTGCGTCCACTGCGAAGAAGAGATCAGCCCCAAGCGGATCGCCGCAGTGCCGTGGACCCCGTTCTGCATCGACTGTCAGGAGCAGCACGATAAGGCTCAGCAGGAAGGCAACACCGAGACGCTCGAAGAGCTTCTCATCAACGCCGCTTAACCTAAGCGGAATCGATATGCGCGAAGGGCGCGGGACCGTCATGGCCCGCGCCCTTCGCACGTCAGCCCTGCCGTTTAATGGCAGCTACCATTCGGCCCGACTGTTCCCGATCCCGGCGCCACGATTCGAACTCCGCTTCGCCACACCGCGTGCAGAGCCCCAGGATGTCAACGTTACGGGACCGCACACCAGCGGCGACCAATTGTCGGCGGTTTGCCTCAATCAAATCGATGTGCCCCAAATCAGCCAATGCCTCAGGGAACAAGTGCTCGAACTGACGGCCGACCTCGGAGCCAACCTCGAAGCAACATTGGCCAATTGCCGGCCCAATCGCAACCAGCAGTTCCTCCGGTTCAGCACCGCACAGGTGAGCCAGTTCCTGCACAGTAACGCCTGCAATATTTGCAACGGTACCGCGCCAGCCGGCGTGTACGGCCGCCACCATCTTTGCCCGGGGGGCCCCGATTAAAATCGGAACGCAGTCGGCCGTTCGAATCCCTACCCAAAGTCCCAGGGTGTCGGAAACAATTGCGTCACCCTGCTCAGCATCTTTCAGCGCAACCATGCGGTCAGCCCGAACGACGTTGGCCGAGTGTACCTGTCGCACGCACCCATACTCTCCCGGCCAGTCGCGGGAGAGCTTCGTGCTGAATCCATGATCCAGCCACGATTGCTCCGCAAGAAGAGATGACCGGTAAACACCGTCCTCTCCGCGGGTAAACATTTATTAAGCGGACACCGTCTGTGACGGGTTCCGGGTTATTGATATCGGAAGGCTGCTTTTCAATTTAGATCCGTTTCCCTAACGCGCAACTAACCTGGATTCGGCGTTAGCGCTATACCACTCGAAGGTCCGTCGCAGACCGTCCTCGAGCGAAAATTGCGGCGCATGACCGAGGTCACGCCGAGCCGCGGCGGTGTCCGCCTGCGAATCTCGGACGTCACCTGCTCGCGACGGTCCGTACTTCGCCTCAATCTGAACACCCGTGAGACGCTGCAGCGTCTCCCAGACCTGGTTCAGCGTATAACGTCCGCCATTTCCGGCGTTGTACGTGTTGCCCAGGCACTGAGAACCGGCATTCGACGCCTTGATCAGCAGACCCACGACGTCATCCACGTACGTGAAGTCGCGACTCTGCTCACCGTCACCGTGAATCGTCGGTGCGGTCTTTTCCAGAATCGACCGCATAAAGATCGAGAGGACGCCCGAATAGGGACTGCTCGGGTCCTGACGCGGTCCATACACGTTGAAAAAACGAAGTCCGACGGTCTCCAGCGCGTAGCACTTCCAGAACACGCTCAGATAGTATTCGCCAACCAGCTTCTGCAGCGCGTAAGGAGACAGGGGATTCGGAGCCATAGTCTCGACTTTCGGCAGCACGGCCGTGTCTCCGTAAGCCGAAGAGGATGCCGCATACACCACACGCCGAACGCCCGCTTCTTTCGCCGCAAGCAGCACGTTGAATGTGCCGTCTATGTTGCATTCGTGCGAAGGGACAGGATCCTTAATGGACCGTGGAACCGACGGAATGGCAGCCAGATGGAAGACGATCTGGGCACTCTCAAACGCCTTCCGGATGTCGTCATAATTCCGAATATCAACCTGCTTAAAATTCACTCTGTCGGCAATCTGGTCGAGATTCGAGCGATGGCCGGTGAGCAGATTATCCACGACAGTGACGCCCGATTCCCCCGCGTCCAGCAACCCGCGTACAAGGCCGGATCCTATAAAACCGGCACCGCCGGTAACCACGCATCGATAACTGCTCATTCAGGTAGTCGCTCCGATATCTGCTTCAGGTAGTCGATGGTCTCAGTCACGATCACTTCGGGCGGCACTGAAAAGTCGAAAGCCTCCAGCGATACCCAGCCCTGATACCCTCGCTGTTTCAATATCGACAGAACCGGACGAAAATCGTAGTCCCCTCTGCTCGGATGACTGCCGTCCATCTCGTTTACGTGAACGTGCCGGATCAGATCGAAATACCGGTCCACCAGGACAGCGTGACTCTCGACCTCCTCCACCGCGTTGTGTGTGTCGAACATCGTTCGGATCGCCGGACTACCGATCTGGTTCACGATCGACGCTGCTTCCTCGAGGCTCTGCACAACGTCCGACTGTGAAGACGGAAGAGCCTCGACAAGAATCGTCACACTGCGATCCTCAGCGTGCGGCGCAACGTGAGCGAGTCCCTCGATAAAATTCGCAGTCGCTTGCTCCCGCGTCAGGCCGCCGGTCGTCGAACGCTGTTGCGGAGAACCGAAAACGAGAACTCCCGCAGGCCCAAGATCCGCACAAAGATCGATCAGGGTCTCGATATGTTTCCAGCTGCGAGCGCGCAGCGCGTCGTCCGGACCCGTCACATGGAGTCCTTTAGGCGACACCATCAGCCAGTGCAGACCGGCAAATGTCAAGCCTTCTCCGCCCATGATGCGGCGATATTCTGCTCGTTGCTCTCGAGTGATCGTCGCCGGATCTTCCGCCAGCGTGAACGGCGCTATCTCGATGCCGGTGTATCCGGCGCGGCGGATTATCTTGCAGGCTTCACGAAAATCATAGTCTTTAAAAGCCTCGTTACACGTCGCATAACGGAACTCAAAAGGCATTAACGTCAGGGTACCGCAGCCACCAGGATCACTCGCCGATAATCTTGACAAGAACTCGCTTGCGGCGGCGGCCATCGAACTCCCCGTAGAAAATCTGTTCCCACGGTCCGAAATCGAGCTTGCCGGCCGTGATCGCAACAACGACCTCACGTCCCATCACCTGCCGTTTGAGATGCGCGTCACCGTTGTCCTCACCTGTTCGGTTGTGCTGATACTGCGACGTCGGTTCGTGAGGCGCAAGCTGTTCCAGCCACTTTTCGTAGTCGCGATGCAAGCCCGATTCGTTATCGTTGATAAACACCGAAGCGGTTATATGCATAGCGTTCACCAGACACAGCCCCTCTCGTACGCCACTCTCGTGAATGCACGCATCGACCTCGCGGGTAATGTTCACGAAACCCATTCGTGTCGGCAGCTCGAACCACAGTTCCTTCCGAAACGACTTCATCAGGCCTCCAGCAGACCGAGTTCATGCAACTCCTGTAACGCTTCTTCAACATCATTCCGCGTCACCGAGAGGTCACGCGAGAGCGCATCAAGATCCCTCGACCCGTCGAGCAGCGGCAACACAAGCCTCGGCAAAGGTGCCTCGAACTCCACCGGGCGGTGCCGCAATGAAGTCACGCGATTGCCCCGGCCGGCCTGCAAACGCGCGAGACGGCTCGCAACCGGTCGCTCCGAGACAACTGATGTGTATTTCCATGGAAGCACGCTCATCTCGAGAACACCCGGCATATGCATTCGGAGCAGCAGTTCCCGAAGCATCTTTTCCGCCTCCTCGGGTGTAGTCTCGATCGACGAAGAAGCAGCGGCAATCAGCTGATCGAAGCTTCTTGTCGCCGGCCACGCGTTCGCCAGCTCCAAAAGCGCTGCCTTCACGAACGGCTGATTGACGGTAACCGAAAAGCTGCTCTGCGACGTGAACTCCATCGGTGAATTCAAGCGTAAAGAAGTCACCACCTCGGGCGCATAGTCGAGCGCTGCGGCATAATGGAATGTTTTCAGACGCTCGACAGGCAGGCTGCGATCAAGCGTCTGCTCGGCGCGGCACAACAGCGTTCGCCGGAACCCGCGGCATGCAAGGAAATCGTAGTACTGCTCGCGCTCGATCACGCCCTGGACGGCCTCCAGTGCTTCCCTGCTCTCGTCACCAAGCTCCACGCCATGCGCAAGGTCGCTCGATTCGGCCTCCGACAAAAACTGCAGCTCATGTTCACCAGCCCTCCGGATGAACTCACTGAAGTAGATCGGATAATTGTATTCGCCGAAATCATCATGAAAGCACAGTGCGGGATCCTTCGCCATGATTCGCTCCATCTCTGAACGAATCGCTTCACGATATGGGTCCGTTGGCCCCTGGCTTCGATAAATCGCGGCCAGCAGAGCGATCGCACGATTACGAATCTCAACTGGATCGTCCACACCGGCTGTGTGCATCCGGACCATATTCCGGGTCATATCGCGGACATGCCACGCCGGATAAGCGTTGTAGCTGACATAGGCAACTCCCGTCGCGGCCAGCACCCGTCCGCACAACTCGAGAATGCGATCCTGCGTTTCCGGTGCCACCCAGGAGTACAGTCCGTGCGCAATCAGGTAATCGCACTCGCCCGGCTTACCTGCAAGATTGGAAACATCCGCAACGCGGAAAGTAATATTCGCGATCCCGAGTTCGGCAGCCGCGTCGACCGCCCTTGCAATCGGGCGCTCAGCCGTGTCGATTCCGACAAACTGCGAATCCGGGAACTCCATCGCCATCGGGATCAGGTGCGCCCCTTCCCCGCAGCCGACTTCGAGTACGCGGCAATTATCGAGGTCCGGCGTGCGCATACCATACAGGCTCGCCATCGTCGCAAGCCTGTTGATGTGCGCCTGCGGAAAGGGCGTACTCTGGTACGGAACCAGATTGTAGGGATTCTCCATGCGCCTGAGGCGAGTACTCTCAGGCTAGAGACTCGCAAATGGCAGCTACAATTTCACCTGAATGCCAGAGCACTATGACGCCGTGATCATCGGCGGTGGCCACAACGGCCTGGTTACTGCCGCATACCTCGCAAAAGCAGGTCGTCGCGTCCTGGTACTTGAGAAGCGTCCGATGCTCGGCGGCTGCTCCGTAACGGAGGAAATCTGGCCTGGATTCCGGGTTTCGACGGCCGCCTATCTCACAAGCCTGCTGCAGGAACGCATTATCCGCGAGCTCGATTTGCCCCGCCACGGCTATGTCGTCTATCCCAAAGACCCGGCCTTCTTCTCGGCGTTCCCGGACAACCGCTATCTCTTCTTCTGGCAGGATCGGTCCAAAACACTATCGGAAATCGGCAAGTTCTCGCCCAAAGACGCCGGCCGGTTCGGGGCCTATGAGGACCATCTCGAACGGCTGGCGCAGGTCGTTGAATCGCTGCTGCTGACCGTACCTCCCGAATTTCCACCATCCGGGTTCGGAGATTATATCGACTGGTTGAAGATCATGGGCCGGTTGCGAGGATTGTCGCGCAATGAGATTGTGGGTCTCGTTCGCGTTTTCACGCAAAGCGCCTCTGACTTCCTTGATTCCTGGTTCGAATCGGAGCAGATCAAAGTCACACTCGCAACCGATGGTGTAATCGGCGCCAACGGCGGACCAAAATCACCCGGCACAGCATACATCCTGCTGCACCATTGTATGGGCGGAATCAACGGCCACCGCGGGCTTTGGGGTTTCGTTCGCGGCGGGATGGGCGCTGTCTCTGAAGCAATCGCATCGGCAGCGCGGTCTTATGGCGCCGAGATTCGGACCGATGCTCCGGTAGATCGTCTCCTGATCAAAGACGGCGTCGCACACGGAGTTGTGTTGTCCCGAACCGGCGAAGAGATCGAAGCCGGAGTCGTCGCCAGCAATCTCGATCCCAGGCAAACATTCCTGCGACTCATGACGGCGGCGGACACGCCGGACGAATTCCGCAAGCGCATCGGCGCCTTTCGTTCGGAAGGGACATCAATGAAGATCAACTTCGCGCTGTCCGGACTTCCCGAGTTTCGGGCACTGCCCGGTGCGCCCGGCCCACAGCATGGAGCCACCATGCACATCTGCCCGTCGGTCGAGTATGTCGAGCGCGCATGGGATGACGCCAAGTACGGGAGTCCCTCGAAGGCTCCTCTGATCGAGCTGACAATCCCGACATACTACGATGACTCGATCGCGCCTCCCGGTAAACACATAATGGGTGCCTTCCTGCAGTATGCGCCGTACACACTCCGGGGGACATCGTGGGATGAAATTCGCGAATCTTACGCCGACCGCGTTATCGATCTGATTCAGGAGTACGTCCCAAACATTCGCAGCATCATCATGGAGCGGCAGGTGCTGTCACCACTCGATCTGGAGCGTCGTTTCGGCATCACTGGGGGCAACATCTTTCATGGCGAGATGGCGCTCGATCAGATGTTTGTCATGCGGCCGATCGCCGGCTGGGCGCGCTACCGAACACCGGTCAAGAATCTCTACCTTTGCGGCTCAGGAGCCCATCCCGGCGGCGGTGTCATGGGTGCGCCAGGCTACAACTGCGCCCGCGTAATGCTCGGGGACGCGACGCTGTAGCCGAAGATCCGGCGGCTCACATACCGCGCCATTTCTCCCGGTTTGGATCCGCCTCCTCCCTGGGCAGCTCGAGGCTCCGCCACAAATACCAGCTCGCAACCGAGCAGTACGGTCGCCACGAAGCCGCGATTTTCTCCATCTGCTTCGGTGTCGGCAGCTCTTTCAGCCGGTACAGCTTCTGCATCGCCGCCCGGATCCCAAGGTCTCCGACCGGCAAAACGTCCTTCCGGCGCAGGCCAAACAGGAGAAACATGTGAGCTGTCCAGACTCCAACGCCCTTGACAGTCGTTAAGCGCTCAATAACAGCATGATCAGCTAGCTTTCCCAGCCGGGAGAACTCGATGGAAGGAGCCTGGGCACCCAAATCCCGAAGGTAGGAAGCTTTTTGTTTCGAAAGCCCCGCCGCCCGCATCTCCTCGTCCGACAAAGCCAGCACGGCCAGCGGAGAGAGCGGATCCCCTGCGGCTGCCGTCAGCCGCCCGAAAATGACGGACGCCACCTTCCCGCTGAGCTGCTGGTAGACAATGGAGCGTGCGAGGCTGTGGAAGCTTGGTTCCATATAGCGGATTCGGTACGGCCCGACAGCTTCAATAACTCCGGCGAGCCGGGGATCGGCTGCTTTCAGATGATCAATGGCTTTGCGCATGCAACCAGACGCGCTATTCCGCGCATCTCTAAGTGTATGAAGCGTTTGCTGGCCGCCTTGGGGGTGTGCTGTTTCGTCGTAGTGTGCAGTTTGCTCGCGGTTTCCAGTTTGGTGGCTGCGGATCCGCCTAAATCGAAGAATCCCGCTTCAAAACCAGCAGAGCAGCAAAATCCGTCTGACAACGAGCCTCTCCTGAAGGTTGACGTCGATCTGGTCAGTATCCTTTTCTCGGTCCGGGACAAGCACAACGCGCTCATCCCCAACCTCACCGATAAGGACTTCACCATCTTTGAGGAAGGCAAGCAGCAAACAATCAAGAATTTCGTCCGCGAGACGGATCTGCCCCTTACAATCGGACTTCTCGTCGACGTCAGCAAGAGTCAGGAAAACCTGATCGGCATTGAACGACAGGCTGCAGGCAAATTCTTCAATCAGGTGCTCAAGCAGAAGGACATGGCCTTTCTCATCAGCTTCGGTTCAGAAGCCGAGCTGTTGCAGGATTCTACTAATTCAGCGAGACTCCTGACCTCGGGCCTCAACGAGTTGCGTCTCAGCACAAGCCTCGGTGGTCTCGGCCCCAGTCCAGGTGCCGTGCCCGGGCGTATTAAGGGGACGATCCTGTACGATGCTGTTTACCTTGCGGCCAACGACAAGTTGAAAGGTGAAGTCGGCCGCAAAGCAGTCGTCATCATCAGCGATGGCGTCGACCAGGGTAGTCAGTACGACATCAAACAGGCGATCGAAGCCGCGCAGAAGGCAGATTCCATCATCTACTGCGTCGAATACGTCGATCCGATGTTCTATGGGATGTTTGGCGGAGGCGGAGGCTCAGGCGTGATGAAGCGAATGTCGGAGGAGACGGGCGGAAGATTATTCCGCGTAGATCGCAAACATACCCTGCAGGAAATCTTCGACGAAATCCAGAACGAGATGCGCTCGCAGTACGCACTCACCTACACGCCCACCAACACGACCCGCGATGGCAGTTTCCGTCGGATTGATATCAAACCTGCCAATAAGGACCTGAAGGTACAGGCGCGCAAGGGTTACTACGCGACACCTCTGCCGGCATCGCGTTAAGCTGTCGACTCCACCTCGCCTTGAGGCGAGTTGAGTCGGATCTCGCGGGCGCGAAGATAGGCACGAACGCACTCTCGTACTGATGGCATCGGAGCGACACCGGCTGCCTCCATCCTGGAATTCGACAGCGCAGAATACATAGGCCGCCGGGCCGGAGTCGGATACGCGTCCCGCGTTGACGGAACCAACTCAGGTTTCAGACCAGCCTCATCGAAAATGATGCGCGCAAACTCAAACCACGACACAGGTTCACCTCCGCCGGCGTGAAAGACGCCCTGCTGTCCACGCTCGGCCAGATCGATTAATCGAATGGCAAGCTCGCCCGCATGAGTTGGCGACGCAATCACGTCCGCCACAACCCTCAGGGGCTCAGACCGGCTACCCAGCCGCAGCATCGTTTCGATGAAGTTGCCCCGCCGGGTATTAAGCCCGGCAACTCCGTACACCCCGCAGGTACGAACGACGAGCGCCTCAGGCGAGTAGGCCACCGCCATATGCTCGCCCGCAAGCTTCGAGATTCCGTACGTGCTCAGCGGACCGACTCGGTCGGATTCACGCCACGGCCGGTCAGTTTGTCCGTCGAAAACATAGTCGGTAGAGACGTGAACGAAACGTGCTCCTGCTTTCGTTGCGGCGGTCGCCATATTTCGAACGGCAAGCGCATTACCGGCCATGGCACCCGCCGGATCGGACTCCGCAGCATCCACCATGTTGTACGCCGTCGCATTCAGAACAAGCGAAGGATTCAGCGAAGAAACAATGTTCTCAACGGCCTGCGCCTCAGTGACATCAACGTCGTTTCGCGTCAGACCAGTTGCCGTAAGACCCCTGTCTGCGCAAACCCTGACCAACTCGGTTCCCAGCTGGCCTGCACGGCCGAAGATGACCACCTGACGCGACATTCCCTGCCACGATAGCATCGTGTCTTCTCGCGGCGGGCGGCATGATAAAGTCTTGTTCGAAATGCTTAGGCTAACTGCATTGCTATTGTGCGCCGCGGCTGCTTATGGACAGCTGTTCACCCTCGACAAGACCCAGATGATCAGACTGACGTCGAAGAATCCGTTCGAACGCTTCGACGATGGAAGACCGAAGGTTCCCGATAATCTCATCGAAGAACTGCGAAAAGATTCCGCCGAAGACGCCTGGACGGTACTTCCCGGTAAAGGTTTCGTGAATCAGTACGAAGGCAACTGGCACATCACGCAGCCGGAAAAGAAACTTGTTGGCCGCGTGGTGACTGCTCAGTTCATGCCGGCTCGTCCCGATCTGAACGAAATCATCACCGCCGAAGGCAAACAAAAGGGCTATTTCGGAGGTCAGAACCAATGGGTTATCGATAAACTGCAGCCCGGTGACGTTCTGGTGGTTGATCTCTTCGGTAAGGTCGAAGGCGGAACGTTCGTCGGCGACAACCTGGCGTTTTATATCAAGGAAACGACAAAGACTGGAGGGCTGGTCGTCGATGGTTCTGTCCGCGACATGGACGGCATCATGGAGTGGGGAGTCTCGGTTTATCACCGTGGCCAGCACCCGACGCCGATTCAGAACGTCATGTTGACCGGATACAACGTGCCGGTTCGTATCGGGAACGCAACCGTCATGCCCGGAGATGTCGTGCTGGGCGATCGCGAGGGGCTTTATTTCATTCCGCCGCAGCACGTTCAGGACGTCGTCAAACGCGCAAAGGACATCAAGATCCACGACGAGTGGACCAAGATGAAGTTCCGCGAAGGCAAGTACAAATCCAGTGACATCTATGGAAGCCCGCATGAAAAGTCGCTGAAAGACGAGTACGACGCCTATCACAAGAAGAAAATGGCCGAAGACAAATAAGCTGATGGTTGTTCTGATCACTGGCGCGAGCACGGGTCTCGGACGACTTACCGCCGAACTCCTGGCACAAAATGGCCACCGGGTCTTCGCAACAATGCGGGACCCGGGCGGTAGAAACGCCGCGCCGACCGACGCGCTAAAGCTGCTCTCCGGAGTGACGGTTCTGGAACTGGATGTCACTTCGGAGGGTTCGGTTACTGCGGCGGTCGGGACAGCCCTCCAGGATGCGGGGCACATTGACTGCGTTGTCAATAATGCCGGGTTCGGCAGCTTCGGGCTATGCGAAGCCTTTACGCCGGAGCAGTGGCATACAATCTTCGACACCAACCTCATCGGTTGTGTTCGCGTGAACCGCGCGGTCCTGCCCTCCATGCGCACACGCCGGACCGGACTTCTCCTTCACGTCACATCAATCGCCGGCCGAATGCCGATTCCCTACCTCGGACCTTACTGCGCAACGAAATGGGCTTTGGAGTGCTATGCCGAGCAGCTCCGCCTCGAACTCGCGCCGATCGGCGTCGACTCGGTGGTTGTAGAGCCCGGCAAATTTGAAACTGAGATCTATAACAAGCGATTCAGCCCGCCGGAGTGGAGACACTACGTCGAAGAGTACGGTGATGCCGACTCATCGCTCCGGTTCAGGAATCGGTTCTTTGCGGAAATGGAAGCGCAGGACCCAAAACAAGTCGCAGAAGCCATCGGTCGGCTCATCCTGGCACCATTCGGGTCAAGGCCCTTTAGAACACCCTTAGGCAAGGACGCGACGTGCCTCGAGCAATACAACAAGACTGCGGATGAACTTAGACTTCTGACGGCAGATATGGTCGGAGTGCCTGAACTCGCTGTTCAGGCACCTCAGAAAAGCGAGTAAAGACGCCGTCAGGCGGCAGCGCCCGAGCGAATCGCGATCATCGGCCGAAGCTCCTGGTGCAGCGCCTCGATACCGGATACCAGCTGACGTACATCCACCGAGCCCAAACCGAGATCGTGGAGCAGAAGGTTCATCCGCACCAGCATCATCGTTCGCTGAAATTGCACCCGGACCGTGAGCAGGCGGCCTGCCAGTTCCGGCTCATCCCCTGGTAACGCGAGTACCAGAGCACTAGCGGCCGAATGCAGTTTGCCGAAATCCCGGCTGATGTTCTGGAGGTAGGTGCCGAAGATTCTGCGACGCTCGGTCCGCAGTTCACGAATTGCGCTCTTCTCCATCCCCTGTGAGGTCAGCCAATCATAGTCCTGGCTATCGAGCAGCCTCAGCATCGGACGGTACTTCTCCGGGGAGAAGTCATGCAGCCACGCTGCATCCGGCAAAGAGGTCTGGCGCCGCAGTCCACCCCGATACAGGAGAAGTGAACCAATTATTGATATCACGACAACTGAGAGAATCAACAAGGACAGTACCATGGGTTTCGTCCAGAATAGCCCCTGTTTTTGGAAAATGCAATCGGGTTTCGCCCTGATCGGCTATAAACTGCTCGTATATATGGATTTACTTTCGCACGCTGCCCGCAAGTGTGCTGTTAAGCGCCTCGAGTTGTCCGATCAGCCGCTCGGCCCTTTCTCTGTCGCGAGGTATACCGGTCGTCACTGACTGATGTTGCCCTTGCGGGCTCAGGAGGACTATCCACGCAATCACCATACAAGTCGCGGCGCACATTAGTGCAACGTTTGCTTCCGAGGTCATTTCTGGTCCTATCAGATTGCGCAGAAAGACCGCGCCGGTCGTGACGCCGAAATAAAAGGTAAACGTGGCTGCATTCACCAGTGCATTCCGGTTGAGAGGAACAGGGAACCAGAACAGGATCAGTGCCAGGCAGACGACGAACAGCAATAGACTGGCGTTCACGACCCTGCGAACCAGGAGAAATGCTTCCAGACTCGGATAGGGGCTGTTATTAGACGCTCCAAAGGCCAGACTGGCCACTGAAACTACAACGGCTCCAGCCAGCGACACCGACACAAAACGCCTGCTCACAGATGAGATCGCCGGAAAACCACTAAGGGCCGTCTGGTATGCATCCAGCGTCATCAGTGCGTACAGCACCCACGTAATCGGCTCGGTTACGAAATAAAAGTAAGTGTAGAACGACGTTTCGCGAGAAAGCCCCAGCGTCACGGCTGCGCGTGTGGTTTCAAAAATCGCGAATACGAACAGAGCTCGGTAGATCCTGAACAGACCCGTCCGCCGCAACTTTGTCGCCAGCAGGCCTAGTGCGACGACCTCCGCATAGGACAACAGGTTGACTGCTGTATCGGCAGACACTTAAGGTATTTGTATCCTGGCCGGACACAAACCGCAATCCGAAACTCAGTTGTTGAGCGCACGCGTTACTTCCCGGTGCCGGGTATACACCCTGCCGTCCCGCAGCTCGGCATCGGAATCTCACCAGAGATGTCGGTTGTGGAACTGCTGTCGGAGTTGGGCTTCGAGTTGGCGACAGCTGTCATGCCGGCAAATGGCATCGTGAGAACAAGAGCGAGAGCGAATTTCTTAAACATTGAATGTCTCCTTAGGGGAATGGGAACTGCTGAACACAATCTACGTTCAAATTTGCGGTTACGGGAGAACCAACAAAAGATTTTCCGATTACAGAACATTTCGGCTAATCGGCTGCCAGGTCTTGAACAGCATTAACCAACCCGGCATAAATTGGTTAAACTGAGCTGTATCGCGGTGAAAGCGGACCGGAAAGACTACTATTTCGAGCGAGGCGCAGCGGCAGATCTGTGGCGGCGGACGCTTTCCCAGATCCCGTCGATCTTTGGCCGGCTGATTTACCTCTCATCGCTGCGCAGCCACACCGGCGCATATGAGCATTACGGCTTCGTTCAGGCTTACGGAATGGCGGCCGCACAATCCGCACTGCTGGCGAGCCATGAGCAGACCTTTTCCCAGTGGCTTACATTCAACCTGGAACAACAAAAGGCAGACCTCGACTTGTATTTGTCGGGATTTATTGCCGATCGGGAAGCTATAATCGATATTTGGCTTCGCATGGAGCCATACCGCAACCTGGTTCCGGCAACGGCACGTGCTTCCGAACGCCGGTTGTTTACAGCCGACTTCAGTGCATTGCTCGAAGTCCTGCGCCGCGAGTACCGGCTCAGCCGGCCTGAGCGCGAGCGCTAAGCCCGCAGCATCGGACAACTACTTTCCGCGAGGCTTCCGCGTTTCCAGCCGCATGGCGACGCCAACAATCTGGCCGACAACCTCGATTTCCGATGGGAACTGAAAAACACGGGCCGGCGTTTCGGACGACGGGTGCGGTTGAAGGATCAGCAGACCATCGGCAATGGTGCACCAGCCAACGAAAAACCCTCCGCGGTGCTCCAGCAGATAGATCGGGCGATCGTCCTCGCTAGTCCACCCCGAAGACTGAACTTTCCGCCGCGTATCGTCGATCAGCAACAGCGAGCCAGGCTGAAGGACCGGAAACATCGACCAGTCCTCGGTGCCCACGTATGCGTACCTGTACGACCGGGGATCCGGCACGTTCATCAGAAGCAGCGGGAGTTTCCCCCACCGTTGGATCATTCGCGTCAGGAAGGTTGTCCGCCTGAGGTCCAGGCCCGGATCCAGCGACAGTGGGAACGGCACGGATCCATTCACGTCGTCGCGGAATTCTATAGCGTGAGTGCGTCCCGGGCTTATGACAGCGGAATCACCAGGCAATAAAGAAAGATCGATACCGTACCATTCGAGAACCTCGAGCAAATCAAGTCGGTAAATGGCACAAAGTGTGTAAAGCTTATAAATCGAAGGAAGAGCTTGCTGATTTTCAATCTCAGATAAGCGACTTAGTACGAACCGGTACTCGTCACTCTTCCGGCGTTCAGCGATTTTTCCGCTGGCTTCGACAACATCGCGATACCGGAGATCGAGCTCTTCTCGACGTTTTTTGAGCTTCTGGCCCGGATCGTCCATGATAAGATTCGTCCCGGAGAGCGAAATTCCGGTCCAGTACTGGGGAGAACCGGGCGGCGTTTGCGGTATGTTTCGAGTATATCGCTGAGGGGACCGAATTTTGGAACAAGACGGATATCAACATCGCAGTTTGTTCCGAATTCGGAACACGGTTAGCCTGAGGAGTACCAACTGAAAATAATCGTCGGCGTCTCGGGCGCCAGCGGGTCAATCTATGGATATCGGCTGCTCCAGCGGCTTCGCGATCAGGGAAATGTTGAAATCCACTTGATTCTAACGCGCAGTGCCGAGCGAACCGGCTTCCTGGAAATGGGACTTCGAGCTCCTGACTGGCATGCGCTTGCTCACTTTCACTATCCGCTCGAAAATGTCGGCGCGAGACTGGCAAGCGGAAGTTTTCCGATGAACAGCATGGTAATTGCCCCCTGCTCGATACACTCCATGTCTGCGATCGCAACCGGCATCACCTCGAATCTGCTGACTCGCGCCGCCGATGTAACCCTCAAAGAGCGCCGAAAGCTGGTCCTCATGGTTCGCGAGACGCCGTTCCACCTTGGCCATCTTCGGACTATGACAGCCCTCGCCGAGATGGGAGCGATTATCGCACCTCCAATCCCAGGTTTTTACCACAATCCGAAAACAGTTCTCGATATCGTGGACAGCAGCGTGGAGCGAGTGATGGACCTGCTCGGCTCGCCAGCCAGTAACGCCAGCCGATGGTCCCCCGAGGAGCCGACCGATTGAAAAAGCCTTGTGTTGCGTTTCAGGGAGAACTGGGTGCCTTTAGTCAGATCGCCGTTCATCAGTTGCTGGGCGACGAGGTGAAGCTCGTGCCGTGCCCGACGTTTGATGACGTGTTTCGCAGGTTATCTGACAAACATGTCGATACTGCCGTCATTCCGATTGAAAATACACTGCACGGCTCAATACACGAAAACTATGATCACCTGCTGGAATTCGGTCTCGAAATCGTTGCGGAAACGCATGTTCGCATCGCTCACAACCTGATCGCGCCTCCGGGCGTTGCCATTTCCAAAATCAGAAAGGTATACTCCCATCCAGTCGCACTGAACCAGTGTCTGAAATTCTTCAGCGACAATCCGCAGTTCGAGCGCATTACGTTCTACGACACCGCCGGCAGCGTGAAAATGATTATGGAGGACCGTCCTGAAGGCGGAGCCGCAATAGCGTCTACGTCCGCCGCTGAGACCTACGGCGGTCGCATTCTGCGGCGGAACATTGAAGATGATCCGCGCAATTTCACTCGCTTCTTCCAGCTTCGTCACCCCGGTAAAAAGCGGCCCCGACCCGAGGGCAAAGCCTGCAAAACGTCGCTCGTGTTTGCAACCGGCAACGTCCCCGGAGCGCTGTTTCGATCGCTTAGCGCGCTCTCGCTGCGTGACATCAATCTGCTCAAGATCGAGTCTCGCCCGTTGCGCGGGAAGCCCTGGGAGTACTTGTTCTATCTCGACTTCGACGGCAGTATCGATGAGCCGCGCGTCGAAAAAGCGCTGGGTCATCTGTCGGAGCTTGCCGACTTTATTCGCGTTCTGGGCTGCTACCCCAAAGGCACCTGATCACGAGTTCCCGAAGAGCTTCCGGAAGTATTCGCGGGTCCTGCGCTGAATCTCGGCCAGTTCCACGGGAAGCGGCACGCTGTCGTCGCTGGCAGGCGTCCATCTCCGCACCAGCTCAGTTACTACTTCGAGATGATGCGGCGCCTCGGGCATTCGGCCTTCCGCGTGACCCGAGTACAGACGGAGGCCGTGATCGATGGCACGATAAAGGGTCGCAGCGCGATGGAGGAAGGCAGCGTCCTCGTGCGACAGATGGCCCATCTGCTCGATGATGTCGATCCGTTCCGGAGTGTTCAGCACCCGATAGAAGATACCTGCACTGCGCAGCCGGAGGAACATCAGCGCGAAGTCGATGTCGTAGTAACCACCGGGCCCGGCCTTCAGAGAATTACTCTCGCCCTGCTCCCGTTCGAGGCGAAGCCGCATGTTTCTGAGGTCCGTGCGCGAACGTCCGCCCTGACCGTAGCGCCGCCAGTCTACCTGCTGCATTTCATGCAGGAACTCGGTCGAGCGCTGCGAGCTGCCGGCCACGCAGCGCGACTTCATGTAGGTGATCCCTTCCCAGGCTTCGGCCCGTTGTTCGAGATAGTCCTTGCACGCGCTCACGGTCTGCACCAGTGTGCCTTCGCGGCCATTTGGACGAAGCCGCGTGTCGACTGTGAATATCACACCCTCGCCGGTATACGCACTGATCAGCCCCACCATACGCTCGGCCACACGCGTCCAGAACCGGATCTCGCCGGCATCTTCGTCCGGAATGACGAAGTTGAGATCCGCGTCTGAGCCGAGGTCAAACTCACGCATACCCAGCCGGCCGAGCGCGATGACCATCATCTGGTCTTTGGCTTCATAGCCGGGCGACGCAGGAGGGTGCGTTTGCCGAAGCTGATCGCGGGCGATCCCGTACGCGCTGACAATCACCTGGTCAGCGAGGTCCGAAGTCTCGCCAAGAGTGTCGAAAATCGGCCGGTTACGGCAGATGCTCGCAGCCTGAATGCGAAGCATCTCGTGGCGAAAGTACAGCCGAAGCTGGGTGGCTTCGCTGAAGCCTTCGTTACCTGCGGACTCACCCGCGACGGCTTCTATCAGAGATGGCCTTCGCACGAGTTCTTCCGCGATCCACGGACTTGCCTCAAACAGCTCGATAGTGTTGGCCGCAAGCCCCGGATCCAAGTTCAGACGCGCGAGCTCGGCCGGCTCGGCCATGACCTTCTCGAGAAACGCCTCGAAAGCCGTCGCGCTCCGGTGAAGCGGACGCGCCGCCACTACGGCAGCAAGTTGAGGCGCGCGCTGATCCAGGAATCGGACCAGATTGCTCGAAGACGGCACCGATTCGACGATCGGCTCCGAAGCTTCGGGGTGCGGCGACAGCGGCGCGCTGTAGTAAAGCGGTTGCTGGGAGTGAATAACGCGATCGTAGGTCTCCTGTACATCCTCCAGATACGCATTCAGACGATGCAGAAGCTTCTCCGCCGATGGCATTCGTCCCAGCTCCGCTGACGGCATGCGTTGCGCGAGTGCCTCCAGTTCCGGCTTACTTACCGGGAGTTCATGCGTCTGCCGGTCGTCCCAAAACTGCAGGCGGTGCTCGAGGTACCGGAAGAACTGATAGGCATTCGCTAGCCGGGAATACTCGGCCTGCGAGATGAGCTGCTTGTCGGCCAGCCTTGTAAGGGCCAGCAGCGTGCCTGCATGCCTGACCCAGGGCTCACGACCTCCGTGTAATCTCTGGAGGCACTGGACCAGAAACTCGACGTCCCGGATGCCGCCTCTGGTCAGTTTGATGTCGAGTCCCTGCTGACCGCGTCCGCGCCGTGAGATAAGCTTCTCGTGAATACGCTCCCGGGTCAGCGAGACCGCCTCAACCGAAGAGAAGTCGAGCGTCGTTGAGTAGATCCGCGGCTCGGCGGCTTCCAGCATTTCCCTGCCCGGCTCCGGCTCGCCTGCCGCGACCCGAGCCTTTATCAGCATCTGCAGCTCCCAGTCGCGAGCCCGAGTTTCGTAATACTTCTTTGCCCCCTCAAGCGAGATGCAAGCCTCTCCCAGCCGGCCATCGGGCCGAAGCCGCAGGTCGACGCGGTAACAAAGCCCTGCGGGCGTGTACGTTGACAGGACCTCGGTCAGAGTCATGGAGACCCTCTTGAAGAATTCCGAGTAGCTGAGACCCCTGCTCGTTTGACCGTTCTTGCCGTAGACGAACATCAGGTCGATGTCCGAGCTATAGTTCAGTTCGCTGCCCCCGAGTTTGCCGAGCGCCACCACAGAAAACCCGGTCTCAGGGTCGCCATGCCGCTCCGCCAGAGATGCCCGGATGCGCTCGTACGAGACTTCGAGGATCGAGTCCGCGAGCGTTGAGAGCTCTTCAGTGATCTCGGCGAGCCCAGCTATGCCGAGGACATCACGAAGCAGGATCCGCAGCAGCTGCCGTCGCCGGAACTGAGCGAGCGTGATGGCAGCCGGAATGCCAGGCGGAAGCAGCGCGCCGAGTTCGGCGACAAGTTGGTCCTTACCTGGCGTCCGGTCGATGTCGATATCCCGGAGCCAGTCCGGATGCTGGGATACCTCGTCTGCGAGGAACCGGCTGTGTTCTCGTACAGCCTCTTCGAGGTGTTGGGCCACTCAGTCACTTCCAGCGTAAGCTACCATTTGCATTCATGACACGCAGGAAACTGCTTCCTGTGGCCGGGGTTGCCGCACTCGCTACCGCTCGCGCCCAGAAGTCGGCAGATGGACCGGTTAAGCCACGGGTATTGAAGCCCGGCGATACCGTTGCCCTCATCACTCCTTCCACGTTCGTCAGCGATCCCGATGCAGTCGAGACGGCGGAACGGACGGTTCGCTACTTCGGGCTCAAGCCCAAGTGGGGCCGCAATGCCCGGAAGAAGTTCGGGTACGTCGGAGGCACCATCGACGAACGGCTCGAGGACCTTCACGCCGCATTCTCCGATCCCGAAGCTAAGGCCGTCTTCCCCGTTCGCGGCGGCTACGGTTCGGGCCAACTGCTCGATCGTATCGACTACGACCTGATTCGCCGCAATCCCAAACTGCTGCTCGGGTACAGCGACATCACGGCCCTGCATCTTGCGATCGCTCGCAAGTGCAACATGGTCACGTTCCATGGGCCGACGCTGCTCTCGTCATTCACCGACTACACGGTCGACCACATGCGCCGCGCTCTGTTTGACGCTCGCCCGCTTGGGTCACTTACAAACCCTCACGAAACGAATGAGCTGAGACCCGCTCACAAGCTCCGAACCGTTCGCCCCGGGAGAGCATCGGGGCGGCTGATCGGCGGCAACCTCTCGCTGATTCTTGCGACTATGGGCACGCCGTATGAGATCGACACACGAGGCCGGATCCTGTTCATCGAAGATGTCGACGAACAGCCTTACAGCATCGACCGGATGCTGACGAATCTGCGGCTCGCGGGCAAGCTTCAGGCAGCAGCAGGCATCGTATTTGGCGAATGCCAGGACTGCGCTCCTCGCGACTACAAGCCATCATTCAGCGCCGGAACACTGCTGCTCGGCGAGGTGCTCGATGAGATCCTCGGTAAACTGAATATACCGGTCCTTAGCGGACTCACGATCGGCCACACGGCCGATCAGCTGACGTTGCCGGAAAGCCTGGTGGCAACGCTTGACGCAGACAAAGGCGAACTCACCATAGAAGAAAGTGCTTTCGCATGAAGACCACCATCGCTGTTGCACTGCTGGGCTTCAGCTGCCTTGCTCAGACCTGCCTTCTCAGACCAAGACCGAACTGCTCTATCCGAACGGGGCTCCCGGCGCGGTGGGAACTGAAGACCGCGACAAACCCAGCCTGACGTTCTATCCCGTCACAGGACAGAACAACAATACCGGAACGGCTGTGGTGGTGTGTCCCGGAGGCGGTTATGGAGCGCTTGCCGCCGATCACGAAGGCACCCAGATCGCCCGATTTCTGAATGCGAACGGTATCTCCGCATTCGTGCTGAAGTATCGGCTGGGACCGCGTTACCACCATCCCGCACCGCTCGATGATGTGCATCAGGCGATACGAATGGTTCGGTCTCACGCTGCCGAACTTGGCGTCAAGCCCGATCACGTCGGAGTGATGGGCTTCTCCGCTGGAGGCCATCTTGCTTCGAGCGCCGCGACTCACTTCGACGCCGAGACCCGGCCTGACTTCGCGGTTCTGGTATACCCGGTGATTACATTCACCGAGGAGGAATACGTCCACAAAGGGTCACGCCGCAACTTGCTGGGCGATAACCCCGACCCGAAACTGGTGGAGTCGATGTCCAGCGAGAAGCAGGTCACACCCCAGACGCCGCCTACGTTCCTGTTTCATACCAACGCGGATACGACAGTTCCACCCGAGAACAGCGTGCTGTTGTACATGGCCCTTCGCAAAGCGAAGGTGCCGGCCGAGATGCACATATTCGAGCCCGGCAAGCACGGTGTCGGTCTGGCACCGAAAGACCCCGCGCTGTCGGCATGGGGTCCTCTGCTGATTAACTGGTTTCGGACTCGCGGACTACTTTAGCTTCGAGAAGTCGGTCGGGTTCATAAAGACCTGGTCGACCTTCTCGACGATCTTTCCGTTCGCTTCCGATGCTGTGCGCGCCTTCACCCAATCGGAATCCTTCTGGAAGTCGGCCCATGATTTATCCCGGGCTTCTTTGCTCGGATAGCTGAGGATGTAGATGAGCGTGTTCGGCTTGTCTACCGGGACCCAGTAGCCGATATTGGTCATCCCATGCTTCTCGAAAAGCTGCACCGTGTGATCACGGAAGCGAGTGAGCAAGGCGTCGAGTTTGCCCTCGTACGTGTGATACGTACGCATTTCGTAGTAACGATCGGCAGCGGACATAGACATAGTTGCGGACAGCAGCAGCGCACCTGCAATGACTAGTTTTCTGATCATAGCGTTGTTGCCAGTATAGTTCGGCGCGCTCCTTCGCGGAAGGTCTCTTCCGGAGTGAGGAGGCTCAGGACGAGGAATGCTTCCGATGTGAAGTCGTAGAAGTAGCCTGGCTGCACGAGGACGCGATGTTCGCGCAACAGAGTCAAAACCCATTCCTCCTCCGATCTGGTCCTCGGGACCTGAATCACTACCGTCCATCCGCCTTCGGGCTCGCGTATCGTTGCTCCGAGTTCCCGAAGCGTCGTCATGTTGCGGAGAGCCCGCCGCATGATCTGATGCTGTATTCCCCACCTTGTCGCCAGCAGCTTCGGTAAAGCATGCTGCACCGGGCTCGCTACCGACAAGAACGTGTCGGCAATTAGTTCGAGTGCTTCACGCGCCGCCGGATCATTCACTACAATCCAGCCAAGTTTCAACTGCGGCAGCCCACAGACCTTGGAAAGGCCACTTAGTCTGAAATCCGCCGGATAGTCAGGTCTTACGTCGAAGCCGTAGTCAAGAAATACCTCATCGAAAATCAAAGGCAGTCCGAAAGACTGCAGAAATGCGAATTCGTCCGGCTTGCAGAACGAACCCGTGGGATTGTTCGGGTGCACGAAGACAATCGCTCGTGTGCGCTCGGTTATCAATGCCCGCAGCGCATCGCGATCGATGTACCATCCCTGTCCGTAGTGCATCGGATACTGCACTGCGCGGACGCCTTCCAGGTTCGCCAGGAACTCGAACAACGGATACGAGGGTCTCGGAACCAGCACCTCATCATCCGGGTCGCATAACAACTTAAACAGCCATGAATAGGCTTCACTCGTACTCGCAGTAAGCACGACATGATCCGGATGGACCCGACCTCCGTAATACTGACTTACTGCTTCACGCGCGCTCCGAAGTCCGGATGCTTCGGGCTCGTACTTCATCGCTGCCGCGGCGTTTAACGCTTCGAGAATATCTCCGGCGTAGGTAAGCCCAGCGTCGGTCGGATTCGACACAGTGAGATCCAGTGCACCGTTCCGAAGTGCCTGTATTTCGCGAGCGAGATGGCTCGTAGTCTGATGCCATGGAAGGCGTTTCGAGAATTCGGCCATCGCCTTAAACTAACTTAACGTTCCTCCCGGTAACCCGAACACAGTACGTCTCGCCCAAGAGAACATATGAAACTTCGCACCCTTGCGTGCCTCATCGCCACTGCTGTGTCGATGCTGGCCGCGGATATCAATGGCAAGTGGACCGCGACCATGCAGGGTCGCAACGGCAACTCCCGCGAGGTCACGTACAACCTCAAGGCAGACGGCAGCACGCTTACGGGCACACAATCGAGCCAGCAGGGTGAACGGCCTATTGAGAACGGCAAGATCGACGGCGATACAATTTCCTGGTCGCAGACGATGAACTTCCAGGGCGAGAGCCGCACGATGAATTACAACGGCAAGGTTGAAGGCGACGTCATCAAGGTCACGATGAAGGCCGGTGATATGGAACGTCAGTTCGAGATGAAGCGCGCGAAGTAAGACGCGCTCAACGAGTCCTCGGAGGAGCAACTAAGGGCGGCTGTCGGAGGAGACTCCAGCCGCCCTTTTTTGCATTAAAGAGGGTTATAACAGCGGCGGCCTTCGTGGCACTCGTACTCGTCGACGGCCTGACTGTCGGGACCAAGCGGAATCTGCGTCTTCTGGCACCAGAACGCCCGGTCATTACAGCGCTGCACGGCGGGATCCCATTCGGCAGCAATGAACATGCCCTTCCAGCGAAGATGCGCACAGCGATCTTCGTCCATTCGGGTCAGCGTTGGTGATTCCTGCGACATACCACTTCCTGTCTGAAAACGCGCAAAACGGAGCCCGCCCCGCGACCGCCAGAATCGTGTTCCTGTCCTGCACGGCGGCGCGGGATCGTGCCCTTTGCGCTTCTGATTCCTAAACCGATTTACCGGCAGCCTGCAGAAGTGCGCGCTTGACGGCGATCTTCGTTAGCTGCACCTTGTATTCGTTCTTTGACAGAGGCTTGGCGCCCTTCACTGCGGCGGCCCCTGCCTGCTCGGCTGTGTCTTCGGTGAGGGCCTTGCCGGCGAGGAAAGCTTCGGCTTCGGTCGCGACGTGCGGTTTCGGAGCGACATGCCCAAGAACCACACGAGCGGAACCGATATTGTTGCCCTTCATCGTGAGAGCGATCGACGCAGTCGCGAGAGGCCAGTCCATCGCCTCGCGCTCACGGAGCTCGTAGGTCGTGTTCTTTGTCGCGACGGTCGGGACGAGAATCTCGGTCACGATCTCGTTCGGTTTGATCGCGATCTCGCGTTCGGTATCGGAACTCGGAACAACGAAGAAGTCCTCCGCCTTGATGTCCCGGGTGCCGGAAGCAGACGCGACCTTGACCGTCGCGCCGAGAGCGATCAGCGCGGGGCCGAGGCTCGAGGGAGAAACGAAGTACGCGGGACCGTTGCCGAAGATGGCGTGATACTGGTTCTCGCCGTTGACGACGAGGCTCTGCCCGTTCCTGGTTCCGAACAGGCCGTTTCCGGTTCGGTAGTACCAGCAGCGCGGGCGCTGGCAGATGTCACCCGCAGCCGTTCCCATGTTGCGGAGCTGCGGACTCGCGACACCCATGACGGCTTTGTGAATCGCCGGGAACTCGGAACGAACGGCGGCGTTGGAGGCGAGCTCGTCGAAGGTCGCTGTCGCGCCAATGCGGAGCATGTTGCCCTTCTTCGAGACGCCGCCGAGTTCCCTGATGCCTTTGATATTGACTACGCGCTTCGGGCTGACCACGTAGTCCTTCATCATGGCGAGAAGATCGGTGCCTCCGGCGAGGATTACCGCGTCCGACCAGGATGAGCCAAGCAAGGCGGTCGCGTCTTTGAGCGACGTCGGGCTGGCGTATTCAAATGCTTCCATCTAGGCGTTCCTCCCGTTCTTCCCGATTGCAGCGAGCACGTGACGCGGGCTCATCGGCATCTGCGGGACACGCACGCCGGTCGCATTGGCGACGGCGTTAGCGATTGCCGCGACTCCGCCGACCGCGGGCGGTTCACCGATTCCGATGACGCCACGCTTATCGTGCTCCGGAGTGATATCCAGGTGAACGACGAGCTCACCGATATCGTTGATCCCGGCAAGCTTGTAAAATTCCATATCGGCGTTCAGGACGCGTCCGGTGACCTGATCCATGACGCGCTCTTCGACCAGAGCCGCGCAGCAACTCATGATCATTGCTCCGTAGATCTGGCTTTCCGTGAGACGTGGATTGACGATGAGACCGCAGTCCTGAACGGCGACTACCTTGTTGACGCGAACGCGACCGGTCTCCATGTCGACGGACACATCGGCCATTTGCACACCACCCACCTGGCCGGTGTTGAGACCCATGGGATTGCGAGGATTGTTCTCCCCCATCTCCGTGATGGACGTGGTTCCGAGCTTCTGGCATGCCTGCTTCCAGCTCATGCTCTTTTCCGGGTTGCCTTTGACGACGATACGGCCGTCGATCGCCTGCAGCTGATCAGCCGGAACGTTCAGCGAGGGCGCGACGGCTTCGAACAGCTTCTCGAGCGAGTTGACGGCAGACTTGCGGGTTGCCGAGGAGACACCGCCGACAGTGGTCGACCCGCCGGAGTTTCCAGACACGGGGTACTTGTTATCGCCGATGCGGACCGTAACGGCTTCATACGGCAGGCCCCATGTTTCGGCTGCAACCTGACCGATGATGGTGCGGGTTCCGACTCCGAGGTCCTGAGTTCCGATCTCGACGACGGCCGAGCCATCGGGATTGATGATGGTGCGCGAGTTCGAGGCGTGACCGGCGCCGCCCCACGTGTTGATGCCGATGCCGGTGCTGCGGCGAATGTTGCCCTTCTGCTCCCAGCGCGGGACCCAGTTCTTCTTCCACTCGATGATCTCGGCTGCCTTTGCGAGCTGGGATCGATAGACCTCAGGACGTGCGCTGTACTCGACGTTCTTGTTGAAGAACTCGAGCGGGTCCATTTTCAGCTTCGCTGCGAGGTCTTCGAGCGCCGAACAGGTGAGGAACGAGGCCTGCGGGTGGTTCGGGGCTCGCCATGCGCGCTGCGGCCCGGCGTTGATGGAGACCGCTGAGTGGTTCAGACGGAAGTTCGGAATTTTGGTGAAAACATACGGAAGCGGTGCCATGCCACCCCCGCCGAATCCACCACTGGACCATGACTTCGATTCCCAGGATGTGATCGTGCCATCTGGCTTAGCCGCAACTTTAATTTGTGCGTAGTGGGACGGGCGAACGCCGGCGATGGTGAGTTCGGTGGCACGGTCGAGATAGAGCTTGACCGGGCGGCCGCCACTGGCTTTGGAGAGTTGTGCGCCTTCACTGCCCCAGCGATCGGCCGGGAATTTACTGCCGAAGCCGCCGCCCATATAGTCCATCTGGACGTGAATGTTCGCGGCAGGAATCTTGAGCGACTGAGCGAGGTCTCCGGCGATGCTGGATACTGCCTGTGTGGAAGGCCAGAAACGGACCTGATCGCCCTGCCACTGGATGACATTGCCATGCGGCTCAAGGCAACAATGCGTAATCACCGGAATCGCATAGCTGCCCTGGCTGATGACCACACCCGACTCTTTGAAGGCAGCTTCGGGATCGCCGGTAATCTGCTCGCCGGCGGGTTTGGCCCGATTGGCGACCTTTGACAGATCTTCCTCGCGAACGACGTGCGGCAGTACCTCGTAATTGACCTTAATCGCACGAATGGCGTCGCGGGCGATGCTTTCTTTTTCCGCTGCGACGGCAACTACTTCCGTTCCGGCCCACTGAATTTCGGTGCCTGGCCCGGAGACGACACGAACGGCAGTGACGCCCTTCATCTTCTCGGCGGCGCTGGTATCGACGCTGGTGACCTTCGCATGCGCATGCGGACAGGTCAGGAACACGGCGTGGAGCAGGTTGGGCGGGTTCAGATCCGATGAATACTTTGCTTTGCCGCTGGCTTTGGCGGGTCCATCGGCGCGCTGAATACGCTTGCCGATCACCTTGCGGCTTTGCATCTCCGGCCAGCTGTAATTAGCCACGGTTGCCTCCCTTCAATTGCTGCGAGGCCTGCACGACGGCTTTACGGATACCCATGTAGGTACCGCAGCGGCAGAAGTTGCCGCCCAGTCCCTCGCGAACCTGCTGCTCCGTCGGACTGGGGTTCCGATCGAGGAACGCTTTCGAGGCCATCACGAAGCCGGGCGTACAGTACCCGCACTGCTGCGCATCATTGGAGACGAAGGCATCAATAAGAGGATGGCGCTTGCCACCTTCGGAGAGTCCTTCGAGTGTCTGAATCTTGTGAGTTTGTGCTTCGATGGCGAGCACGGTGCAGGAATAGACCGCTTTGCCATCCAGCATGACGGTGCATGCGCCGCAGGTACCGCGGTCGCAGACACGCTTGGCTGCAGTGAGATCGAGGTTATCGCGAAGCACATCAAGCAACGTCATCCGGGGCTCGGCGACAGTCTTGTATGGCTTGCCATTGATGTTCAGTGTGATCGGGACCTCTCCCGACACCACGCCATGGGCAGATTGCGCCAGCGCTTCCTCGGGAGCCAGCAGGCCAGTGCCGACGGCCACGCCGCCGGTCGCGCTGACGCCCTGAAGGAACCCGCGCCGGGAAAAAGCAGATTTCTTCCGAGGCTTCTCGGAGTCATTACTTGAACTCACTCGCGTACCCGTCCTTTCGGTAGTCCGTCAAACACTATAACAACGAAATGTGAGCGATGCACATCGGAGTTTGTGCATATTTATTCACTTTATTTCACAGCTTAACAATCGGAGACCGTTAGATACAGCGTTTCCGGGCGGTCTCCGATACAATGTTCGAGTGGTGACCCCTGAGATGCAGCGGAGCATCCGGATTTTGCTTGCGGAAGATAACCCGGCCGACGTGTATCTCATTGAGGAAGCGCTGCGTGAGCACAACGTCTCATTCGAGATTACGGTGGCGTCGGATGGAGAAGCGGCGATGGAGCTGGTTTCCCGGAAGGAAGTCACTCCCGACATCGTTCTGCTGGATCTGAACATGCCGAAGCGCAGCGGCGGTGAGGTGCTGAACACGCTTCGCAAGGAGGCGGGTGCGGATCTTCCGGTTATTGTGCTGACGTCGTCCGACTCGCCGGCTGACCGTGAAGAGGCTCTCCGGCTGGGCGCCACCTGTTATATCCGGAAGCCAACCGGGCTCGACGAGTTCCTGCAGATTGGCGCTACGATTCGCGACCTCGTGAAAAAGTGACGTGCCGGCCGCGAAGGCTGGTAACGACACGGGGCTAACCGGCTGACAGCTGGGCTCGTTTTGGTGTTGCGCAGTTGGGGCGGAGCCGAGTGCAGCTTGCCTTTCCTGTTTTAATGCCTGAAGTTGCGCCGATTCCTCCGCTGCGACATGCATCGCTGTTTCGGGTTCGTTTTCTCGTTTTTTGCGGCGTGCCTGGCGGCGGCTTACCGGGATGCGCGTTGTCGCCCGGACCGTGTTTTCGGGATGCAGAGGCGAGACGCCGGCCGTGGCAGCGATCCGGGCGAATTCAGACGGTAGTTCTTTCAGGCGCACGACGGGACTGATGGCCGCAGTCCCGCTGCCCCCTCCGCTGTTGTCGTGGTCCGGGGCAGGCTTCTCTTTCCGGTGTTCACGCAGTTCCTTCACGAGCCAGCGCTGCTGACGCAACCACTGGCCCATCTGACGAGCGATCAGACTGCTTGCGTGAAGCAGTCCAGGAGTATGCTCGAGTGCTGCGGCCAGGCGCTCGTCTTCGGTTGCATTGCAAATCTGCTGTTCGAGGCCGAACGCCTCGGCATCGTCGAACATGGCGCGGTCGAGCAGGCGGGCGTGAACGATCTGGTGCCGGCGAAGCTGAATGCGGCACTGGACGATTTCACCGACGAGCTCCCACTCCCACTCATCGGCGGGCTGAAAGGCGCGGACGCACGCATCGTGGACTTCGGTAAAGAGCCGGGCGTTTTCGTTGTAGAGCAGAATCTGCTGCTCGGGTCTCTGACCGGGATCGCTCTGACGATACGCGGTTGTGTTGCGTGTTTCGGCGCGTGAGGTCAACCCATGTTTGAGAGCGTTCATGGACGATCGGCGCTTGCCGTCGACTGTCACGGGCCCTCGCGATTTAGCTCCGTTGAGGCGCGAGGCTTCAGCTCTGGTGAGTGATGGTTTTCCGGGGTGGCCGCAACTGGTGTTCGTGCCGGGTTCTGCGCCGTTGATGGCGATGTCGATTTCCGGCTCTCGCGCTGCCGACTGCTGCTCGTTTTCGGTGTTCTGATTCATCGCTCGTTCCTCCGCCGGCCGGCTTTCGCATTTAAGCGCGCTCTTTCGGTGGATGCGAACCGGCCGAGGAGAGGGTAGCAGTCGGGTGTATCGATTGTGACCGAAATCGTTTCCTTTTAGCTTCGAACTCTTTTGTTTTCAGTGCTGGTTTTTTTTCGACACCGCGGCAACTCATCTTCGGAGGGCGGCGTGGCGGGTGCTTTTCGGCCTTTTGGATGATTTCTGCCGCCGATACGGGAGTGTCGCACTTCTTTCCTGATTTTGATCGTATTGCGCTGTCGATATCGGATTTTTATCGCATTTATTTCGTTTATTTCCAACGAGAGACTGCTCGGGAGAGCCGAATTAGATACGGGTGCATGGTAAATTTCTGCCGTGATCTGGCGGCGTCTGTGTTTTCACAGTCCGGAGACGACACACCTTGTCGAAGTGCGGACGCCCGAAGTGTCAACAGCAGGTGCGGGCAGTGCTTCGGACGTGGATGACGCGCACGTATGGCCCGATGCTTTGACGTTCGCTCGCGAGCAGCTCGAGTTCGAGCCCGATGAGACACAGAGCCAGCTGCTTTCCGAACCGATTCGGAGGCTGCTGCTGAATTGCACACGGCAGTGGGGAAAGTCGACGATTACGGCTATTGTTGCGCTACATCGCGCCTGGACGACTCCGGATTCGCTGATTTTGGCTGTGAGCGGGAGTCAGCGGCAGTCGAGCGAGTTTCTTCGCAAGGTGATCGGGTTCCTGCGGCGGCTGGGTGAGAGGGCGCGAGGTGACGGGACGAACCGAAGCTCGCTGCTGCTGTCGAACGGGTCGCGGATCGTCGCGCTTCCTGAGGTGGAAGAGACGCTGCGAGGCTTCTCGGCGGTGTCGCTGCTGATTGTAGATGAGGCTGCGGTGGTTCGGGACGACGTGTATCATGCGCTCCGGCCGATGCTGTCGACTTCGGACGGCGATCTGTGGCTGCTGAGCACGCCTCGGGGCAAGAGCGGGTTTTTCTGGAACGAGTGGTCCAGTGGAGGGCCGGAGTGGACGCGCGTATCGGTAAAAGCGGAGGATTGCCCTCGGATTCCGAAGAGCTTCCTGGAGGAAGAGCGCCGGAGCAAGGGCGAAATGCACTTCCGGCGTGAGTATTGCTGCGAGTTTGTGCAGCCGGAGAATGCGGTGTTTCGCGAGGAGGACATTGCGGCCTGCCTGTATGATGACGAGCCGCTGTTTTCCGAGTTGATCACAGTGCCTTCGCCCTTGCGGACTACTTCCTCCTATGATGCTGATTTGCCGGACCCGTCCGGTGCGGGAGGGCGGCGATGACGAACGCGATTCGGACTGGTGCGGCGGGGATGCGACGACATCCGACGTTCTTTGTGGGGCTGGATCTGGGGAAGGCGCAGAACCATACGGCGGTGTCGGTGATCGAACGGCGCGAGATGGTGTACTACGATCGCGATCCGGTAACGCAGGCGTTCCGGACGGAGATTACGATGCGCATCCGCCATCTGCAGCGAATTCCGCTGGACACGCCATATCCGGACATTGTGGAGTTTGTGCGCCGTGTCGTGAGCCGGCCAGAGCTGGGCGGTCGCTCGAACGGGCGACGCACTTCGCTGGTGGTGGATGCGTCAGGGGTGGGTGCGCCGGTGGTGGACCTATTGCGGAAGGCTCACCTGCCGTGTCTGCTGGCGCCGGTGACAATTACTTCGGGAGATCGCGAGACCAGCGATGCTCCTGGGTATGGCGTGCCGAAGCGGGACCTGATTGTCGGACTGCAGGTGGCCTTCGAGAACCGGTGGCTGCGAGTTTCGCGCGCGGCGGCTCATGCGGAGGAGTTTGTTAAAGAACTGCTGGATATGCGGCTGTTTGTGTCTCGGTTCGGTGGTTACGAGCGGTATGAGGGCGGGGTCCAGGATGACCTGGTGTTGGCGACTGCTCTGGCCTGGTGGCGGCTGCGGCGTAGCTGGCCTGAGATGCCTGCAGGTGGCAGTGGGCATGTGTGTTGAGGTTGGGCGCTGGCGAATCGGCCGTTACAACGGCGCAAGCCAAACGAAGGGAATCGTGACCCACGAGAAGTTGCCGGGCGGCAGCGATCTTAGCCGGGCCTGACCAGCGCCAGGGCATCAGCGGCTGCGGGGAATCGGAGTTGTCCAGTGGTATCGTTCGCGTTTGGGTGCCATGCCAGGTGCCGCTACTTGTCGACAACTCGGCATTCGCCCGCAATTCCGTGGTACGGCGGTCGGTGTTCCGGGACAGGAAGGAACATTGCGATCGCAAATGCGTTTCCGTTCCTGATCGGTTGATCAGGACTGGAAGCCTTGACTTATCAATGAAGTATGTTTCGCTAACACATCGCTTTTCTATCTGCCGAAAGCGCCCGGTGACATGGTGGTTGGTGAAGCTCTTGATTTCCCGGGAGCCGTGACACAAGGCTTCGATCTCCCGGATGCACGTCTGATGATTGCCATCGCCCTTGAGGACGTCGCGACATTGTTCCTGGAAGAAGGCAGGCCGCTCCCGGTGCCCTTAGCAGAGGCACACAGCGCAGAAGCCGACCTCATCGAACTTGTGCCGCTGTCGGTTCATGCCGGAACGATTTCAAGGTAAAACGGCACGAACTTCTGGACCATTTGCGACGGTACGGATGTACTGTCGTGAGGGAAGGTGGCCGTCACACGATCTTCACGAATCCGGCGACGGGGCGAAAGCTCCCGTACCCAGACACGGCGAGATTAACAACCGGCTTGCCCGCAAGATCTGCGACCAGTTGAGCATTGCCCCCGATCCGATGACACACGTGCGTTTCTCGTTCCTAATAATATCGACAACGTACAACCTGAGTGGGTACAGCGGTGGGCATTTACCGTCAGGTTGACTTCCGATCGGCAAACTGGACGGCCGAGGTCCGCTCCGGACAGACGCGATGTACCTGCTTTGGGTATGAGATTTAGTCGCGCTGCCACTATCCTCGACTGCTGAAACACATCAGCGTTGAGTTCAGCAAATTTGGAGAATGCGAGTCAGACAGGCCTGCGCCGCAAATACCGCATGGCGGAATCAACCGACACAGCACAAGCGGAATCGCGGTGAAAAGCTGTGGGTTGGGGTATGTCCTACGTAGATGATCTACCACAGGAGTTTGACGGCGAATTGGATTAGGCGCGGTGGCCGGGCTCCTGATATCCGTCCGAAGTTCGGGCCGTCGGCCGCATTTCCGTCGGGCTGCATAAATTGAGCGTGGTTCCAGGCATTGAAAAATTCCGCCCGAAACAGAACACGCATGTAGTCGCCCACATGCGTCACCCTGGACACGCCCAAGTCCCAGTTGTTCAACCCGGGACCGTAGATTACTGTCGGTCCGGAGTTGCCGAAGTACCCGGGCGACGAGACCGGAAAACAGGCACTATTGAACCAGAGGAAACCATTGTTGCGAATATTTCCCGAGAGTCCGCTGTCGCGGCCATCACACACTCGATTTGGAAGGTGGTTCAGGAACAGAGTTCCGGTCTGGTTTGGTCCCGACAACAAAACGGGCTGACCCGTCGAGAAGGTTGTAATCGCGCTGATGGACCAGCCCCGTGTCACAGGTCCCCTCCCGAACGGAATCTCCCAAACGGCGCTGGCAACGGCCCGGTTTTTGACATCGAATGTGGCCGGACCTTTGTCGCACGCCCTGCATGCGGCGATCTGGGCCCGTGGGAACCCGGTGGATTCCCATGCGTCGGACAGCGTCTTGCCGAAAGTATGCTCGAAGTGAAGGTTGAGCCCGTGGGTGGTTCGGCGGGAATAGCGGGCAATCAGCGCTTCCGCCGATGCATTGCCGGCGCTGGTGACCCAGTAGACGACGCTGTAGATCGGCCATGGTTTTGTCGCGGCCGAACAAAACAGGTCGGGACCCGGCCGGCACTGCGACAAATCCGTCAGAACCGGCAGCCTGTGGCCGCTCGATCCCAGGTACGAGACTTCCAGCGAATCGGCGCGGCTGAAGCCGTGCTGGATGGAGACATTCCACTGGCCGGTATATGCGCTTCGAAAAGAAGGATCGAGTGCTGTGACCTGGGTCCCGGGTGGCAGGCTTGCTGCATAGCCCGTTGTCACCACGTTCGCCGGCGCCGGAGGAAAGACGTTGGTGCCTAACTGGTACGTCGGAACAGGACTGGTCAACGGGTTCGAAAATCCTACGCCGGTGCTGGACGGCGTCCCGAGCGCGAGGGGATACAGTTCCAGCACCCAGGGCATGGGAGAGTAATAGAGGCCGGCTCCCGCCCGCACTACTGTGTTACGCAACCAGCCCGGTCTCCAGGCCACGCCGAGGCGTGGTGCGACATTGTTCCGGTCGGTTTTCGCGACCTTCGAATCCATTTGCCCGAGACTGGCAAATAGCAGCTGGCCCGTGGACGTGTCGAAGCCGTGAACCGCGCTCCTGCCCCAGCCTTGCGGGTCGGGTGGAGTCTCCAGAAACCAGGAGAGTCCATAATTTAGGGTCAAATTCGGGCCGATCGTCATCGTGTCCTGCACGAACGGCGTGAACTCGAAGGCGCGGTACTGCACTACGGGCAGGCCGGATATCGTGCCACTCAGAGGCATCCCCAGCAGAAAGTCTGCGAACGAATCGCCAGTCCCGGCAACGGGCGCCAATTGCCCTTGCGCGTTTCGCGCCAGTTGGGCAGTAAACACGGCCTGAAAGTTGAGGTTGCCGAGCGCCGCGCGATTGGAGTTCTGATGCCAGCCTCTGCGGTATCGGAATCCGGTGCCGAACGCAAACTGGTGAGCGCCGCGCTTATAGCTCAGATTGTCATCGATTTGCCAGGTGTTGTCCCGATTCCCCACATCGCCCGTGGCATTTCCGAAAGACGAATAACCCTGCAAATTGACAACACTTATGCCCTTGTCGCCGAATGTATTCATTACGCCGATAGACGACAGCAGCGATTCCGTGGCCTGGTTGCCACCCACCGCTTCACTGCGAAGGAATCCAAAACGCAGATTGTTCACAGTCCGCGAGTTTAATGTCCAGGTATGTTCCAGCCCCGCCAGTCTGAAGCCATTCAGATAAAGCGTGCCGCTGAGCGGATTCAGACCCGGCCGTTCGACGGGTGTGCTCTGGTCGAAATACTGGAATGACAATCGATGCCGGGGGCTGGGGCCGAAATCCAGTCGTATTCCTCCCTGATCGTCGTTCAGCGTGTTTCTCGGATTCCCGAAAACGTTGCTGGGCACGCTCGCCAGGCTCGAACCCGGGAGATAGTAAGGGAGCAGTTTCTGCGCTACAGGGTTGATGCGTGCGGCGGGAATCAATCCATCTGGAAAGGGCTGCCTGCTTCCGGTGGCCGCGTCGTAACTGAGAGGGTCGTAAATCGGGCGGCCCACTACGGACATTTCCCCCCGAAACATGGCAGCCGTGGGATTATATCCAGCCGCGCTGAATGCGGTGATCTCGCGTAGTCCCTCGTAGAATCCGTGGAACCAAAGCTTGTCGCGCCACAACGGGCCTCCGAGCGAAGCGCCGAACTGATTACGCTTCAAATCTTCAGGTGCAGCGGCGAAAAAACTGCGTGCATCCAAGTGCCTGTTACGAATAAACTCGAAAGCCTCGCCGTGGAACTGATTGCTTCCGCTCTTCGTCACCACGCTGACCATTCCCACTCCCGAGCCTTCATTCGGCATCAGGAAGCCTTCCTCTACTCTGAACTGGTCGATAGCAACGACGGACAAACCCGCCGCCATCTCACCGTTCCTCGCGCCAGTGATATCAAAGCCATTAACCGAATACTTGGTCGTGTGGGGGAGTGTTCCGGGGAGGAGAATTTCCCGTTCCGGAGGTCCGACGTTTGCGGCAATCAGGTTATTTGCAGGACTGATGTCAAGAGCGCCTCCCGCGAGCAGCGCCAGTTGCAGAAACTCACGGCCATTCAGTGGCAAATCCTGTACACGTCTGGAATCGATCACCGCTCCGAGCATGTTAGACCCGCTGTCGAGTTCGGCGCTGGAGGGTGCTGTTACCGAGACTGCAGTGTGAAGATCGCCGAGCGTAAACTGAATTGACAGCGATGCTGTTTCTCCTACTTCGACAGTTAGATCGTTGACCTGATACGGCCGGAAGCCGGCCTTCTCCGCCTCCAGCCTGTACGATCCAACGAGCACTGACGGAAACAGAAACGACCCGCTGTCATCCGTTTCGGATTTCTGGACGAGTCCTTTCGATTTTTCCGTGAGCACGACTTTCGCCCTGGAGACGGCCGCGCCAGACTGGTCCCGGATGGCGCCGCGGACGACAGCATCGCCTAACGCCGCCTGTAACGTCAGAGACATTAGTTGCAGGCCCAAGATCAGCCAGACGAACGGTCCCGGTCTGCATCTTAGAAAGTCTCCCGCGCTGCGGCAGCCTGATCGCCACGCGGCGGGGGTATGCGACTGCTGCATGCACATGACCGCAGTACTCAGATGAAACAGACCGGCGCCGATATTGCCGCTGCTTTATTGCCCTTGCTTTGCTGCAGAGACAATAATCATAGCGTGAGGCTGGTGGTGTGTCGAGAAACTCGGTTCCTTCCCCAAATTTGAACTTCTTCAGTCGCGTAGTGCGCGCGTCTCGCCTGAGAGGTCCTGCAGCGGACGATCCGACGGCCCAGACACTGTATGCTCTCGTACTAATGCTGCTGTTTCTATTCACGTTTCACGTGGGCATCGCGGAGATCCGAGGACCCCGGAGAGACCTGGTAACTGCGGTCGGAAGTCCGATGTTTCTGACTCCGTTAGCAACCATAATCCTTCTGCGACGAAATTCTGTACGCGCCGCCAGTATCGTCTTCCTCGCCGGACTGTGGGTTGCGTTCACCGCCATCATTTATCTGAACGGTGGAATTTATCACGTGGGAGCAGCAGTCTACGTCGCCCTGTCCGTGTCGGCAGCCTGGTTGTTCGGGTACAGAGGGGCGCTCCTGACAGCCGTAGTGTCCATGACCGCCACGCTGGTCATGGCGATTCTGGATCAAAGAAGGGCAGCGCCACCGCACCCATTACCGGGTTCGCCGACCGGAGTCTGGTTGCTTCTGGCGGAGTCCATTTTAATGGCAATCGTGCCCGTCACGCTGGTGCTCTCATCCCTGCGCAACGCGCTTGCGAAGTCGCAAATCGCAGAAGCTGAACTCAAAGTTCATCAGCAACAGCTGGAAGAAGTGGTAAAACAGCGCACGGCGGAACTCGTCGAGGCTCGGGACCAGGCACAAACCGCGAATCATGCCAAGAGCGCCTTTCTCGCCAGCATGAGCCATGAGCTGCGAACGCCTTTAAATGCGATTCTTGGCTACTCCGCCCTCGTTGCCAACGACCCGGATCTGTCGCAGAAGCACCGTAGCGACCTCGATGCCGTTAACCGCAGTGGTGAGCATCTGCTCAACATGATCGACGATGTTTTGGACCTGGCAAAGATCGAAGCGGGACGGGTGGAGGTCCAGAATACGTCATTTCGAGTGCAGGATCTGTTGCGCGACTGCGTGGAATCGATTCGCCCCCGCGCTCGGGATCAAGGCTTGAACCTCGATATACGTCATTCGAACCTCGATCGGGTTGTTCGCGCGGACGAAGGAAAACTCCGGCAGGTGATCATCAACCTGCTGGGAAATGCCGTAAAGTATACCGCCGAGGGCAGCATCGAGGTTAACGCAGAGATACGACAAACGGCCGCTGAACTGATGCTTGTCGTGGAAGTAGCCGACAGCGGAGTCGGAATCGCGCTCGAAGATCAACCCCTCATTTTTGATCCTTTCGTTCAGGTCGGCAAGCGGCAGAAGCATGAGGGCACCGGGTTGGGGTTGTCCATCACGCGGCGTTTTCTGGATTTAATGGGAGGCGGAATCTCCTTGCGCAGCACGCCCGGACAGGGCAGCGTATTCAGGATCGAGTTGCCCGTCGTCGAGGTTAGCGACCCCGCCGCTATGTCCGAACCGGCGCGCAGGCGCGTGTTGTGGGTCGCGCCGGGATCACCCGAACACCGCATCCTGATTGTCGAGGATCGCGCCGAAAACTGGATGGTGCTTGAGCGGATCCTTCGGAGTGCGGGCTTTCAGGTTCAGGTTGCCGAGGATGGAGAGCGGGCGATTAACCTGTTTACCTCCTGGCGTCCTGCCCTCGTGTGGATGGACCTCCGCCTGCCCGGAATGAGTGGCGTGGAAGCGTCGTGCCAAATCCGGCAACTGGAGGGCGGCAGCGAGACCAAAATTGTTGCGCTAAGCGCGTCGGCTTCCGCAGCCGAACGTGATGAGGTGCTTGCCGCAGGCTTGGACGGATTCCTGCGGAAGCCCTTTAGGTCTCATGAAATTTTCGATTGTATGGGCGCTCTCTTAGGTATCCAGTACGTGTACGCCGATGAATCATCGGTTAACGAATCGAAGTTGTCATTGTCTCGGGCGGACCTGGCCTCCCTTTCAAGCGAGCTTCGGCAGGGATTGACCCGCGCCGTGGTGACGCTGGATCGTAACCGCATTGCCTCAGCGATCGCCCGCGTATCCGAGTGTGATGCCAACCTTGGCCGTGTGCTGACGAGCTACGCAAATGGGTTTGCATACAGCAAAATTTTAAAAGCGCTCGAATCCACTGACGACGGGACGCTATCGTGAGGCACCTTCGAGGGACGGTTTTTCAATCACCCGCGTTTGGACTGTTCGCCGCTCGACGCGAAGAGGATGCCTTCGGTGTGGGATTCGTTAACCAGTGAGCAGCGAAAGCCGCTTTATGCGAGTGTGCTTACGCACTCGCCCGGCTTCCGTAAATGGAGTTGCTTGTGCCGCGAGCGCTCACCTATGGAGGCTGTCCGACTGCATCCCGAAGTAACGCGTTTCTCGGTTGTAGACGGCCAGGCGTCGAAGTGACATCCTGGATTAGTGCCCGCAAGTCGCGTTGTGCCAACCTTCCGGAAACGAGGCTGACCCGGAGAAATTCCTAGTGAACGCGTTAGACTGACCATATCGAAGCCAGAACTCTCTGGAAGTTCGCTCCAATAATCTTCCGAATTGTCGTTGCCGAGTATCCGCGCGCAGCCAAACCTGTAGCGATCGCTTCGATTCGACGTGGATGGTTGAGTTCGTGAATATACAAAGGGAGATCCTCTCCAGGCGCTCCGCCGCCCGATTGGCGACGGCCGGTAACAAAGTCAGCAGCAGCTTTTTTGTACTCAGTTGTCTCCTCGACAGGCTGAATACTCAGATCGCTTCCGATGCCGACATGATCTTCTCCACATACGTTGATCGCGTGCTCAATATGGCGGATGACCAGGCCTGTGTTGCGTTGACCTATAACGTCCAGAAAGGGCATAAGGTAGATGCCTGCGACACCACCTTTCTCGGCCATCGCTCGCAACTCCGAATCGTTCTTGTTTCGAGGATGCCTGTGCACGGCATTGCAGCCAACGTGAGACAGGAGAACCGGTTTGGCTGATGCAGCGATTCCTTCCGCGGTGGTTCGGTCACCGCAGTGACTCAGGTCAATCGCAACTCCTAACCGATTCATTTCGGCGACTGCCTGGCGCCCAAGAACGCTCAAGCCGGCATCGGTTCTCTCGAGGCAACCGTCTCCGTACAGTGTCCGGTTGTTATACGTTAGCTGCATTATTCGGACACCCAAATCACGGAACACTCGTAGCCGCGCAAGGTCCTCACCCAGCATCGACGTCCGCTGGAAGCCAAAAATCAATCCGAGCTTTCCCGCTCTCTTTGCCTGCGCTATATCTCCTTCTTGCCTAATGATGCACAGCCGGTCCGAATGCGCTTCAACTTGCCCGTTCCAGAACGCAAGCCCACCCACCACAGTCTCGAAGTCCGCACGTCCTACAGTGACGGTCAAGTTGATGGCTGTTATGCCCGAAGTTTGTATGTTGCCGACCTGCTTTGGCGTTAAAGGACCGACAGGCGGCCACATAATGTTGAAGGTGGAAGCGTTGGCGAGTCCATCAATCACGATCGCGTCGTTGTATAACACTCGAGCATCGTCTGCCGTCGGTGTAGCAAACGAACGTGCGCTGCCCGAACAGAGTGCGGCGATCAACGTGCGACGCGTAAGCATGTCTATGTACTATCACGTACCACGCTTGATGCGCGAGACAGGGCGATTTCGATACACCTGGCCGAGATTAGTCTCCACAAGTTGCGAAGTGTTACTCACCGCGCACTGGCCGAACGCGATGCCGGCGGTTCGACCCTGACCTAGTCGGGTCCGAGGTCCCACTGCTGTGCGACAGTTCCAATTCAGACGCTAGCGAAGATGAGGATGACACCGCGACGCTTCGCAAACGGTGCTGTTACCAACTTCATATCGATCCAGTTGTCGCTCAACCGCTGCTGTTGACCACTCATCGAGGCAAGTCAATTAGGACGACATCGGCATTTTCCTTTTGCCGGTCGAAGATAATCTGATGGCCGTCTAAAGAAACATCGAAACTCTGTATCAGGGTGCCTGGTTTGAGACTGGTCAATCGGCGCTCGTCTCCCGTTTCGAGGTTCATCGAGTAAAAATCCCGAGTACGGAAAGACGTGTCCTTGAGGAAGATGAGTATCCTACGGTCGAGCAGGAAACGGTATGGAGTTGCCCTGGTATACGGGACCACCATTTGAGGCATGGGAACAGGCGCCCCGTTCCGCGTGACAGCTCTGACGGCCATATTCGAGCCGCTCATCGGTTCGGAATAAACGATGAACTTGCCGTCGGGAGACCAGACAGGGTTGTAGGAAGCGCGGTCCAGCAAGCGGGCCGGGGCGCCGCCATCCACAGGAATCAGGAAGAGACGCGTGCCCTCCTCGAGAGTTGCGGAGGCAGCCACCGTTTTTCCGTCCGGCGACCAGGAGACGGCGCTCCGGACCTCCAACCCCGACGCAAGGGGACGGATGTTGGTCCCATTCGCGTCCATCAGGTTAAGTCCAGCGCGACCCTTTCTCCAAAAGGAGAAGCCGATCCGGGCGCCATCGGGCGACAGTGCCGGCGGGGCGATCACGCTTCCGTCGATGCCTTTCCAGAGTTCTCTTGTCGCGCCCGCGTCGTCACGCTTCCAGATCGCGTCACCACCGCCGCGGGAAGAAAGGAACAGCGAGTAGCCAGATGCCATCCTCGGCGCCAGAGCGCGCGCGTTCTGTACAGGGAAACGGCTCACTTCAGCCTCGGTCTGGATTCGATCTGAAACAGGTACGGTCCAGAGGTTCACGGTCGGATTAGCGACCGTACATACGAGCTTGCGAGGGCTCGTCGCACTTGCTCCGACAGATAGATATTGTTCCAAAATCCCGGAGCTAACCCGATGCGGAATCCGGCGCTCGACATCGATCGTGTACAGTGACTCGCCGGAGCCATTTTCGGCTGGGGCTGAGTAAATCAGCGTGCGTCCATCGAGCCACGCCGGATAGCCGACTCGAGCGTTATGGGAGGTGATCCGCTCGGGGCGCGAAGGCTGCGAGTTGTCGGACACTCGTATTCGCCAGATATCCATTTCATCGGCCGTGGGATTGCCTTTCACAAAGTAAATGAACTGGCCGTCGGGGGACCACGTGAGATGGTGGCAATGTTTGCCGGGGTCTTCCACATAAATTTGCCTGGTGTCACTTCCATTCGCGTCTGCGACGAAGAGAGGGTCGCCGACACGGGCCGTGTGCCAGGCTATCCTGCTTCCGTCGGGGGACCATGCAAGTTCCATGGCGCCCGCGATGAATGGATGCGGAGGGCCGCCCATGAGGGATGCCAGCCAGCCCTGATATGGTCCGGCTCCAGAGCCCTGAAGGAACCAGACGTCGGCGCCGTTAGCGGAAAAAGCCAACTTTCGAATCGGAGCTGGCTCCAGATCCCGGAATCCGCCCTTTGTGACGTTTAGAAATTCGCCACTGCCGACAGGGCTCGCCCAAACATCGAAGGGGCCGTCCCGGTCCGAGACGAAGGACATGAACTTGCCGTCCGGGGAAATCGTGGCGTCCACTTCATCGCCGCCGAAATCGGTTACGCGCTCGACCCTGGCATTCGCGAGTGGATTACGCCAGAAGTAATCTCTCTGCCAGAGAGCCCAGAAAAGTCCGGCGCCAATTACCGCCGCGGCGGCCGCAATCGCACTCATAAGGCGCATCAGTATTTGTGAGTGGCGAACGCGGGGCCGCTCTGATGCCCGACCTGGCTCGATCTCGTCCTGTGCCTCGAGCAGCGCTATTTTCAGATCGTCCGCATGCTGGAAGCGCTTTGCGGGATCCTTACGTAAACAGCGCCTGAGGATTTGTTGCAACTCGTTCGGTATGTCCGGCCGGAGCGCACTGAGTTCGGCGGGCTCGTCGTTCAGAATCGCACTGACGATTGTTGCTGGCGTACTACCACGGAAAGGCCGCTGACCTGTCAACATTTCATACAGCACACAACCGAAGCTGAAGATGTCCGATCGTCCGTCGACCGATTGACCTTCCGCCTGCTCCGGACTCATGTAGGCGAATGTACCCAGCACGAGACCCGTATTCGTATGGACGGGATCGGGATTTCGGTCGACTCGTTCTCTTAGCTTGGCGAGTCCAAAGTCGAGCAGCTTGACTGTGCCCTTTTCGGCGACAATGATGTTGGCCGGTTTCAGATCTCTGTGTACGATACCCGCGGCGTGTGCGGCGGCCAACCCATCCACAATCTGAATGGCAAGGGCCACCGCGCTTTTCAGCGGTAGACCTTTGGGCGGAATCACGTGATCGAGCGTCTTGCCCGCGACGTACTCCATGACGAGGAATGTCTGACCGTTCGCGTCGGCCAAATCGTGAAACGTGACGACATTAGGGTGATTCAAGGTCGAGACGGCACGTGCCTCCTGCAGGAACCGTCTGCGCCGCTCCGCATCGAAGAGGTGGTCGGGGGGAAGCACCTTCAGTGCGACTTCACGCCCCAGGCGTGTGTCCCTGGCCCGGTAAACCTCGCCCATACCGCCGGCGCCCAGTAAAGAAACAATTTCGTAAGCGCCCAACGCGTCACCTGGGACCAGGCGCGGGCTCGCAGCCTGACTTTGTGTATTGAGGAGCAAGGAGTCTCGCTGCCAGGCGGGCGTCCGAAGAAAACCTTGTGCCCGTGCTTCCCGCGCGAGCAGCGACAGGACCTCATCTCGTAAGCCAACGTCCTCGCCGCAGCGCTCCTGCAGGTATTGCGCCCTTTGAGATTCCGGCCGCTGCTGCGCAGCGTGGACGATCTCTTCAATCTGCCGCCACCGCTCAGGACTCATAATCCTGGCCGCGCTCGAGTTCGCGCAGCAGCCAGAGTTTGGCCAGACTCCAGTCGCGCAACACTGTCTGGGGTGAGACTTTCAGCACTTCTGCTGTCTCATCGACTGTCAGGCCGCCGAAGAACCGGAGCTCCACGACCCTGCTCTTGCGGCTGTCGATCTTTGCCAGCGCTTCGAGCGCATCATCAAGGGCAACGAGATCAGGGTTGAGTTCAGGCGCGACCATTACTGCTTCATCAAATGATCGGCGATCATTTCCATCACCTCGTTTCGCAAATCGTTTCCGCCGGGCCGCATCGACGAGAATACGGCGCATGAAGTGCGCCGCGATTCCGAAAAAGTGCGCCCTGTCCTGCCATTGAACCTGATTCGCATCAATGAGACGCAGATAAGCTTCGTTGACGAGCGCAGAAGCCTGCAGCGTGTGCCCGGCGCGTTCGTGCCGCATAAATCGCCTGGCGATGCGGTGCAACTCATCGTAGACGAGCGTGAAAAACTGGTCCCGGGCAGCGGTATCGCCGTTCCGCCATGCCTGGAGCAGAACCGTCACCGAGCTCGTCGTCTGGGCTGTACGTTCCACCATGAAATCTTACTCGAAAAAATTCCTTACTCAGGTTTAGAGCTTTCGCGCCGAAATCGCGCCACCACTTTTGAAGGAGAATCTGCGGTGCGAATCAAGTCGGGAGAACGGGCCGACGTCAGTCGTTTTTTCACGACCCGTGCTGGCGCTGGGCTCGTTCCCTGTGACTCAATGCTTCGTGGATTCCGTAAACGCGTTCGCGGTTTCTCTGCCGTGCTGAAGCACAGTTCCTAAAAATCGATGCAGGTACAGAAACCCCGGAGGCAGAAACCCTGAACAAATACGGGATCGATCTGCGGTCTTTGTGATCTGTCCCGAGTTGGCGATTGTTACACGAAAGGATCACACATGTCGACTCAACTTAGCCGACGCACAATCATGACGGTACTCAGCGGCGCCGTCGCCGGTCACACTGCAGCATGGGGACACGACCTCCGTCCCGGTGACCCAAGCTATCGCTTTCAAGAATACGAAGCCATCGTCAACCGCAGCACCCAGGTGAAACAAGTATATGAGTGGCCAAATATCGCGAATACGCTAATTTTCGCAAACATTCGAAACAGCCTAAACGGCTTTCAGTTCTCGTACGACATTCCGGCGGATGCGATTCAAGTCGTTGTGCAGGCCTACTCGTCAGCGACTCCTGCGACGTTCGACGACTTCATCTGGGAGAAGTACCGCTTCGGCGAAGCGCTGGGCGTTCGTGACCCTCAAACGAATGAGCCAGCCACACGCAACATATGGTTCAATACGCAGGTCTCGTATACGACCTTAACGCCGGGGCGGCAACCGACAGACCGGAGCCACCCTTTCTATGACGACACGAGCATTGAAGGTCTGCAGCGCCGCCGGGTGTTGTTCCTCGCTTGCCACCAATCAACCCATGCCCTCGCCAGTGCCGCGAGCGCGAGTGGTCGCAACCCAGACCAAAAAAGCGTTGACGAAATAGTCGCCGAATTCCGGCAGCATTTTTTACCCGGGGTAATCGAGACCCCAGCGGGGGTTGGCGAACTTGTTCGTTTGCAGAACATGGGGTATCGGCTTGTAGTTAACCATTAGGGCATGCGGAGGCGCTGCCGTGCGTTATTCTGCGGCGCCTCGGCTCGCGGGAGGAGCCCTCATTAATCTCGGCTTCGATCGCATCAGGAGTCCCAGGCGTTCCGGCGCTTGTGAATCTGCCCGCGCGAACTCCATCCCGAATCGCTTTCAATATGAGCCACAGCGTCGGGAGTGGAGACAGCGGCGGCAAATGCGATACCGGCTCAGCGACGGCTCGCGCCTCGGCAGCAGCACTCGCGAGTTGGCAACAGCAAGGAAAAGTGACACGGGAACTCTGATTGACAAACTGCGACCGCACCCTCCGGGGCGGTCTATCGCCGGATGGTCACGATACTGAGAAGTTGCGCTGTCGTCTCCTTCCAGAGGTCGCTGCCGAGTCATCTGTGAGTACCGGCAACTTGTGTGGCATGGATGTTCAATTGAGCTCTCACGATCAACACGCGTTCGCTGCCGAGGGAACACGTACGGCTCGCAAGACACTGGCCCACGTGCAGGAATTTCACGGCAGAGGATATGGAGACTCAGTTCAGGACGAAGACGCAGCCGACGAAGTACTCAAACGAATCCGGCCCACCGGCCAGCTTTCTAAACAAAATTCGGAAGTCCATTCGTCCATTCACCCCCGCCGCCGTATGCGTACTGCGTCGATGCAGCGTGTGCCGAACCGAGCGAATTACTTCACCAACGTCAACCGCTCAGGATTGACTCAAGCCGCACTTCTCTGGCCCGAGACTTGCCACAACCCATCATCTGGGATTCAGACTTGAAACGTATGAGGCGACGTATTTCGGCTGCCACCGCAGGTCTGCCGCGACCGGTGTCTTGCCCTGGGGTAGTTGAGCCCAGGTTCAGCTAATGAATGGTCCCGGGCGGAACTGTCGTTCCTGAAAATGCGGGTGGGTTAACACCACGAACAAGCGAGCGATCCAGCAATCTATAATTCCGCAGCTTCATCATTCGGCCGATTGCACTCAGTTGCTGACGCAGTGCAACATTCTCCGATCAGATTCAACATTTCAACTGAACATCGAAATGGACGGACTATCAGCCCGTGGCGGAACTCAGTTTCCGTATGCAGCGGCAAAAGAGCAGAACGAGAACGCCTGAACATCACTCAACCACGTTGCGGCAGTGATTGCCTTCGCGAAACTGATTATAAGCCGTGCAAGGGCGGCCTGAAGCAACAAACACGCATTTATGAACGCGTTTAGCCGGTCACGCAAGCCCCGGGGCGTTCCGGATCCACACATCTTCCGCATCAGCAATCCGAGATTGAACGCGCTGGCGTGAACCAGCAGTCGTTTGAGAATGTTTCCATGACGGCGCAGGTGCGTGCGCCGCATCGCACCGGTCTCATACATGTGCGCAAAGCTGCGTTCGACCCGCTCTCCACGCTGGCGCAGCAGACTCTTGCCACGATCGCCACGAATCCGTCTGCGGTTGGCGTAGACGGCGGCTTTTTCAGCGGCCTTGCCGATCCAGTTGCGTCGGCCGCGGTCGGGCTCTGAGCAGTAAGAGCGCATATCTACCTGCGCCAGTGCGAACAGTACGTCGTTGCTGTGATAACCCTTGTCGAGAACAACCTCGGCCGGGCCTTCCGGATTCAGAGCCGCACTGTCTTCCTGATTCAGCGTTCCGGCCACCTCACGAATCTCTTCACTGCACGTCCCCAACGTTTCATAAACGGTGTGCGTGTCGCCCGCCGCCGCTGGCTGGACCGTGACAGCGACGACAGCACCGGTATCGAGATCCACCGCATGCTCGGCCTTGTGTGCCAGATGCGTGCGCCCGTCCTTCATCTTCGTGATCTGCGCATCCGGATCATGCGGGTTCTTCCAGTCATCGTTGGAGCCCTTCTTTGCGCGCTTGCGGTCCAGCTTCGCCAGTTGCTCCCGCGTGGGCGTTTCGATTCCCGACTCTTTGGCCAGTCCTCTCAGAAACTCTTCGTAAGACTCACCACTGTCACGCCGCACAATGGAACGTAATGCCGCATTTGCCTCCAGCGTGGTGCCGTCAATGGCGACCGTCTCTCCCTTAAGCAGGCCTTCACCGGCCAGCACGCTCAAGACCCAGGTGAAGACGCTTCGATGAGTCTCAACATCGATGAGTCGGCGCGTGCGTGAGATGGTGGTGTGATCCGGTGTGCTCTGACTCAGTTCGTATCCCAGAAACGAACGTAATGCGAGTGAGTCCGCTACTCGCCATGCAATGCCCCGCTCCGAATCAAGACCTTCGAAGTATCCGACCAGGAGACACCGGAAGTACACGCCCGGCGCAAGGCCCGGCCGTCCCGTTCTCGAATAGAAACCAGCACAAGCCTGCTCGGCAAAACAATCGAAACCTTGTTTGTCCAGAAGAGCGTTCAGGCGCTGGTAAAACGGGTGACCCGAGGGCCTGGCCAGAGTACCAGCCTCAATCCAGATTGACTCCTGCTTATGCTCTGCTCCACGCCGGCCCAACGACATAAAACAATCGTAAGCGGATTTGTTCTATTGTGCCAGGACTAAATACGGGTTGCACCCCGGGCTGCTATGGCAGCGACGATGAGTACACGCAGTGCGGAGCACCAACAAGGTGAGGGTTCCGTCGATGCGAAATCAATGTTCACAAACCGTTCTGAGTTTTCTTTGCACGCACACTCGTCTGTGGGTGACTTTGCTCATGGCGCACCTAGAAAATGAACTTGAGGGCGAACTGTACATCGCGGTTCGAAGTCGTGGTGGTCGAAATGACGCCGAATGTTGCAGTATTGAAAGTTCGGCCGGGAAGACCGAAGTTAGGGTGATTCAAGCTGTTGAACAACTCGGCTCGGAATTGCAGCATGATCGGCCGTTCCGTAAACCTGAAGTTCTTGAACGCCGACAAGTCCCAGTTATTCACGCCCGGACCGACACCGGTATTCCGGCCCACGTTGCCGTAGGCATAACCTGTGGGAAGCACAAAAGCCGCGGGGTTGATCCACTGATAGATGCTACGCTGGTCCGCCGGAAGCATGGTTGGCTGGCCTGTGGCATTCGGCCGAATGTTGGGTGAACCTGTATTGGAGGTGTCGGTCGGCGACTGAATCGTAAAAGGCAGCCCGCCCTGAGCGCTCCATATGCCGTTGATTTGCCATCCGCCGGCTATTCCTTCGAGCGCACGGTTGGCATTCGTCATCCAGCGCTTTCCTTTACCGAATGGCAATTCGTAGACATAGCTGGCGACGAGACGCTGCCGGACATCGTTGTAACCAGGCGCCCATTCGGCCTTCAGGTTCTGCGGATTTTGCGGCTGAACGCCGCCGCCGCTGGTGGAGAGGTTGATGCTGTCGGCATCGTCCAGGGCCTTGGCATAAGAATAAGAAATGAGGAAAGTCAGGCCTCCGCTGAGACGCTTTTCCATCTTCATCTGCAGACCGTTATACATGGCAGCGCCGAAAGGCCCGTACATGGTGATGGCACCCCAACCCTGATATGGCCGGCGCGTGTTGATCATCCCAGGCCCCGGCTGCGGGTTGTTGAACGGCAGAGCTGTCAGCAGCTTGATAGCTTTATTTCCAACGTAGGCCGCTTCGAACAGAATAGGAGCCAAACTGGTGCTGCACGGATACGTTCCACTGCTGGCTATACGCTGCGGGGAAATTCGTTGGACGCGCACTGACGTTCAGGAAACGGCCAATCAGCGTCGATCCCGCAGTAACTGGCGGGAATCCGAGTGCCGGGAGCTGGCGATGTGGCTGGAGTGATTTGATCGCTGCTGAGCCGTTGTTCCAATCTGAAACGGAGGATTGGCTGACCAGACGTGATATCCGGCATCCTCCAGTGTATAGAAGATCCCGTAACCGCTCCGTCACGACAGTCTTGGCGGCCAACTGGTAAGCAATGCCGACCCGCGGCGCAAAGTTATTGTAGTCAGGCTTCACCGTGGACCGATCTTCAATTCCTCCCGGTTTGGCGAAAACGAGATTATTGGCTGATGGATCGAAATTGGCAAGGCGGTTGTTTACATCGAACACGGGCGTAGTGTATTCATAACGCACGCCGAGGTTCAGGGTTAGGCGGGTATTGGGGCGCCAGTCATCCTGTGCGAAAGCACTGTAATTGTGTACGCGCGCAGCCGAGGTCGAGCGGCGTGCCTATGCTGCTGCTCACAGGATAACCAAGCAGGAAATCTGCAAACGCGTTTCCTCCGGCCCGGGAGGTCGGATCATTCGTATACACGCCGGTGTAGCTGAAGGCAGCCCTGAGAGGAACTGCCCTGGCGCAAGTTAAACTCCGTCCGCCGGTGGTCGAATCCGAATTTCCAGGAGTGCCGGCCTGACGTATACGAAACGTTATCCAGAATCTGCCGCACGTTCTGGCCCCGATGACTGGTCAGAGCCTCCCCTACGGTTGTAAGCCCCGAGGTGGTGACATTGGGAAGCCCGTTAATACCGGCCGAAACTCGGAATTCCCGGAATGCCGTACTGCGTCCCAAGATTGACTCCATTTGACAGAGGAATGGCGGAATAGAAAAAGCGGTTGTACCCAACACGGAATTCGTTCACCAGCCGCGGGCTGAAAACATGGGTCTCGGCCACTCCCATGTGCTGTCCCCGAAACACCTGAGGCCGCAGCTGCAGGTCGTTGAAATACCCTCCAAACGGAATGCCGGGAAGATTCATCGGCGCGATTCAGTGTGTTGTCGCTGATACTAAAACGCCAGAAGATACTGTCCTTGTCGGAGAAACGGTGATCGACCCGCGTATCTCCCTGGTCGGTATCGTTAAACACCTTCGGATTGAACACGTAATTATTGGCCGCGAACTGTGCCGGTCCGGTATTCGGCAGCGGATAGAATGCCGCGAAGTTCTGCATGATGGGGTCAAACCGGTTGCGCGGAATCTGGTTATTCGGAAAAGGCGTCCTTACGTAACCGGTGCCGGAGGGTGCGGGCTGAGTGGTAGCCGGATCGTAGATTGTGCCCAAACCGCTGAAATCGCCGTCCTGCATGGCGGCAGTGGGCACGGTGAATACCTTGGTCAACCCCTGGTGAATACGGGTACCCTGATAGTCGCCAAAAACGAAGGTCTTGTTTCGTCCCTTGTAGATCCCGGGCAAATACACCGGCCCTCCCAAGCGAGAACCCAAACTGATTTTGTTGAAATGGCGCTTTGGGACGGCCGGAATTGAAGTACGGATTGGCGTCGAAATCCTGATTGCGGAGAAATTCGAAAAGCAGTCCCGTGGTACTGGTTGGTTCCGGATTTCATATTGACAATGACGGTTCCGCCCAATCCCCGTCCGAATTCCGCCGGCAACATGTTGGTGAGCACCTTGAATTCGGCGATGGCGTCTGGATTCGGCAGCACCGGCGGCTGATTGTTATCCGTGGTGTTGTTGTTGATGCCGTCGAGCAGAAAGTTATTGTTCTCTATGCGGTTGCCATTGATGCCAACCAGTGTGCTCTGGTACGACGAATTAGTGGTTTGCGGCACATAGGCGCCGGTCGGAGAGCGTAATGAACTGGATGAAGTTGCGGCCGTTCAGAGGCAGGTCGACCATCTTCCTGGTCTCGATCACCTGGCCCAGCGACGATGTGTCCGACTGGAGCAGAGGAGCTTCGGCCATCACTTCCACGGACTGTTGGACATCACCGATCACCAAGCTGAACGAAACACGTAATCGGTCCTGAACGTTCAATGTTATGTCCTCGCGGATGGCGCGTTTAAAGCCGCTGGCTTCGACCGTCACCGAATAAGTCCCGATGCGAAGTGGTGGCGTAGTGTAGGAACCTTCCGCGCCAGTAACCACACGCAGACACAATGCCCGTCCCGGTGTTCTTTAACTCGACAGCAGCATTGGCAAGAGGAGCTCCTGCTTGCGTCCAGAACCTCTCCGGTAATGACACCGGTATCTTGTTGCGCCAGCAATGGAAGAGTAAAAAGCAACACCGCCGTGCAAAGGAACAGGATTTTCTTCAGCATGTGCCTCTCCTTAAGCAGTCTGTGTCGAAGTCGTGCCAGCGGCACGGCCTCGATTTTCGCAGAATCCTACGCTTCGGAACGTCGAAAGTATAAAACCGTTCGTTCAGAAATGCAATGCTCCGGACGACTGCTCCGGACGACACGAAGCGTTGCACGAACAGGCAGCAGTCGAGGAAACGCGGAATTTGTCTCTGATTAACGACTGATAATCCGTCATGGGTTTCCCCACCCGGAATCAGATGTGCGGTTTTCAGTATCTATCGCTCCGAAGACGCGCAGACCCTACTGACTTCAGCGACTTGGGACTTTCCCGTCCAGTTGACGCCGGTTACGCGAGATTCTGGATGCTACGCGACGCGGGCGCCGTCCAGCGCTCCGGAGTTATTTCGAGCAGGCGCTCGCCGGCAGCGATCCCAAGCTGATACTGTGAGGCGTGATGGACCGATTCGACAACACCGACCAGAGATAAAACGACAAGTTGCTGCAGGATCAAATAGCCCTATGAAAAAGAAAGAAATCGAAGTTGCAGCCAGCGCGGCAGACTCATCCTCAATCACCGGAACTATGGAGTCGAACTCTCTCTTCACCCGGCGTGAAATGCTGGGAATAGCCGGTATGGCCGGTTTGGCGGCTGTGCCTGATGCTGTTGCGCAGACTGCGCGAAAACGGCCTCGTATCGCCTGTCTCGTCAGCTACTGGGGTCTCCCGACTTCACATGCGGACTGGATCGTAAACAAGCTGATAGACGGTTATTGGTGGAAGGGCGCACACACTCCTTCGCGAGTGGATGTTGCTTCCGTTTACGTCCATCAGTTGGATACAAGCCTGCTTGCCCAGAAAGTTTGCAAAGCGAAAAACATTCCCATCTTTAAAACAGCAGGGGAAGCGGTCACTCTTGGCGGTAAGGAACTTGCGGTCGACGGCGTTGTTATCGTTGCGGAACATGGGAATTATCCGACCGATCTCAAGGGGCACTGGCTGCTGCCGCGCTGGTGGATTTATCAGCAGGTGATGCAAGTCTTCGAACAGAGCAAACGCTCTGTGCCCGTGTTTAACGACAAGCACTTCTCCTACAACTGGGACGACGCCAAGTGGATGTTCGACAAATCCCGTGAGCTGAAATTTCCCCTAAGCGGCGGATCTTCCATACCGTTCTACTTCCGCAAACCCGAGATAGAACTCGCTCCAGATACGTCGATCAAAAACTCGATCGTGGTTGGAGGCGCCGCAGATGAGGGAGCCATCTTCCATTGTGTCGACGTGCTTCAGGCATTTGTGGATCGACGCAAGGGCGGCGAGACAGGCGTCAGGTCGGTGCAGTCCATTCGCGGGCCTGAGACGTGGAACTGGGTCGAACGCACTCCCTGGGCCAGCAATCTGCTCGAAGCAGTGCGGAAGAATTTTGACCTGAAGCAGGGACACTTTCAGCAAGGCCGGAGGCCGAACGTCTGTATCGTGGAGTATAACGATGGGACCAATGCGGCGGTAATTTCGGGCACGGGTGTGGGCTGGACCTACGCCGGCGAAATCGAAGGACAGAAAGACCCGACGATCGTCTCGATGCTTGGCTGGCCCGGCCCCATCTCGCAGTACCACGCTGCGAACGCGCACGAGCACTGGATCACCGAGATGATGCTGACCGGAAAGGAACCGTTCAATGCGGAGCGGCTGCTGCTGTCCACCGGGATTGTGAACTACTACATGGAATCAAACTGGGAGAACGGTCGTTACTCTGCCGTCGGACGCCGCATCGAGACGCCGTTCATGAACATAAAATATCACTCGACCCACGGGCCGATGTTTGAAACGGGGCCGCGGCCGCCGAATACCCCCTACATACGGGGTTTTGAATCATAGGCTCTGCGCTCTGCGCGGGACTGTGGCAGAAGTCGACATTTGTAATTGATTGCCGGTCTGAGGGTGAGTCGCGTGTGTTGCGCCCGCACTTAGCTTTCCGGAAATTTGACAGATCGGCACCGACAAACCCCTTCCGCCCGGCAGAGCCGAGCGGAACTTCGACGGAGATCGTGCGGCGCGAGTTTGCTAAACGCCAATTTTGGCGGCGAACTACTTGACGGCGTGCCAGAGCAACTTTTCCGTGACAGCTTCGCCCCAAACCTTTCCGGCGCTGCTTACACGCCGAAAGAGACTAACGCCCTTGATTCCAGCTGCCGTCATCCAGTCATTCAAGAGAGCGGTCACCCAATCCGGAACGGGGATGGTTCGAACGCGACCGGCCTTCCCGCGGGAGGTGCACAATTGGCCAGTACCCTTCGCGCTGCTGCAGATGGCCAACGGTCAGCACATCCAGCTCGTGCCGCCGAACCCGCAGGCGAGCAGAAGCGCAAGAAGTGCCCGATCACGCTTACCCTTCATCTGCCCGCCGTTGATCGTGAATCTGCTGACACCAGTTCGGTCCGGTTTGCGGGTTATCCGGCCACGATGAGCGGGCAAGACATCAGGCTCCTATAGGCAAGTCGAGCTCCGAACCGGCATGGCGTGCGTTGCGCGATTTAGCGCGACGGGACAGTATACGCGCTGATCGGCATAGCACCGCCGGGATCGGATCAAACACCGATGTAGGCTGGGCTTTCTTGTTCCGAGGCAAAACTTACTGGTATTGATTAAGAAACGTGAGCACCGATTCACGTGATGAACTGTTCGAAAAGACTGCCAATGTCCATCCATTCACCGACGCCGGAAGCTGAGAAGATGAGGGGGTCAGTCATACAGTGGCTCCTTGCTTCTGATCCTTCGATCCGGTGGCAAGTGATGCGTGACCTGATCGAAGGGCGGGCAGAGGAAGTCGCGGCTGAGCGCGACCTGATTGCTGCCCAAGGTGCTGGGGCAAAGCTGCTATCCTTGCAAGGCGCCAATGGACGGTGGGGCGGCGCCGCATGGAACCGTGGCTGGGACTCGACCATGCATGTCCTCATGCTGTTGCGGGACCTGGGCCTCGATCCCACCAGCGAAGAGGCTCGCCGGGCGGTTCATCTCGTCCGGGAGCGCGTGCCGTGGAGCGGATGCGGCCCGCACGAATGTGACTCTCACAACTTCTTTGAAGGGGAGGTCGAGCCGTGCATCAACGCTCAGGTCGCCGCGGCAGGCGCGTACTTCGATCAAGACGTCCGGACGCTCATCGCCCGGCTGCTCGCGGAGCAACTGCCTGACGGCGGCTGGAACTGCGAGGCCGCGAATGGATCGACGAGGTCTTCGTTCGATACAACCATATGCGTACTGGAGGCCCTGCTGGCATACGAACGCCGGATCAAAGCCAATGAAGCCGCACAAAGGCCGGAGGTTCTGCACGCGCGTCACCGGGGCCAGGAGTATCTTCTGGAACGGCGCCTCTTTCGGCGCCTGTCAACCGGCGAAGCCATTAACCGGGATCGCAAGGGCGGCTGGGTGTGGACACGCTTCGCCTTCCCGACATGGTGGCACTACGACGTTCTGAGGGCGCTCGACTATTTCCGCAGTGCCGGCGTTCCCTACGATGAGCGCATGGCGGAGGCAATCCAGTTGGTGCAGTCGAAGCGTGACGGTGATGGTCGGTGGCGCCTGGAGGTCGAATTTCCAGGGGTGATGCCTGTCAGGATCGACGATGGAGAGGGCCTCCCAAGCCGATGGATCACGCTGCGTGCGATGCGCGTTCTGAACTGGTTTGAGCAAGACCACTGATCGCTTGCGGAGGACAGTTCCCGCGTACTTCCCCCCCGCATGGACCGACGCTGGCCGAGCAGAAAAAGGAAGCTATCGCGGCGGATTAAGCCGACGCCATCCCGTGCTGCTCGGAAATTCAGCGATGTGTCGCAGAGCATCTTCAGCACCGCCAGTTGCGACACCCGGGACTCCCTCCCGCAGTGCTGCTCCCACGCACGATCCACATCGAGAAGGATCGACACAGCAGTCGGGTGACGAGTCTCGAAAGAAGCCGTTGATTCCATAGAATAGACCGACCGTCCCCGTTTCCTTCGCGAGACACCGATGTTCAAGTGTTTTCCATCTGACTCTATTTCATTCTCATTGCGCTTCTCCCGAAGCCACTCCTCTTGACCGTCAAGCCTTCTCAAGCCTTCAGGAGTGGGATCGTACTTCCGAGCCAAATTAACAGCCGCAGTCTGCCAGTCGGCGAAGTCAACAAGTTTGTCGTTTTGGAACGGGTGTGCGTTGGATTCCGACGCGATGACGTACTGTGCCCAAATGCTCAGTTGAAATACGTTTTGAGCCAACCACGAGAGATACTCGACGTCGACTGCTGTCTGGCGTGCGATGCATAGCTTGAACGGCATGAGGACCGACAGGTCGCGCTCCCGTCGGTCACCTTCCGGGTTGCCCGTGATCCGGGAGGAGATCCGCACCGAAGACATCTACGAGATGGCGACTATGCGACCCGGTGGATTAGCATTGTGCCGATTGTTTCCGAGTGCCGATACGGGAGATTTCCTTCGCAGGGCTCTTTACTTCTTTGGAAGAAGTCCTTGTTACGCAAAGAGGCAGTCAGCCTGACTCAGGATGGGTGAGGCAGTGATAGACTCTCTCGGAAAGCTTCTGCAATAAAGCAGGGTAGCCATTGGAGGTACTGATGTCGAAGGGTACGCCCGGTCTTGCTGTCATCGCCGTTGTCTTCGGCGCCATTGCCACGTCACAAACGCCAGCGGAATCCACCGAGCGCTTGCGGACGGACACGCCGAAGACTACCGTGCGAGGTAACGCGTTTATCGCGCCCAAAGACTGGTCCCTTCGGGTCAGAGGTCCGGCCACAATTATCGAAGCGCCCGAGAGCGACTCCGCTGTTGCGCTGGTCGACATCGAGGCCAGCGGACCAGAAGAGGCCCTTGCCGCAGCATGGCACGCCTATAAGGCCGAGGCGAAATGGCCTGTCAAGGTTACCAACGATCTGCCAGATAAAGATGGCTGGAGTCGCCGCCGTGCTTACGATTACCTCACCTCACCAAACGAGCAGCGCGGCGTGGCTGCATTGGTCGCGTACTCCGGAACGACCTGGACCGTTGTTATTAGGGACCTCGCCGATTCAGTTGCCGAAAAACGTGGGGCTCAGGTCGCCCTCGTAATGGGGCGCTTGCTGCCAAAAGGGTACAGTCGCGAGTCGTTCGCCGGCAGGAAGGCAGCCGTTCTCGATAGCGCCCGCATCGCTGAACTGACGCGTTTCATCGAGCAGGCGCAGAAGGCGACGGGAGTTCCCGGCGTTGCTTTGGGTGTGGTGCAGGGGGGAAAGGTTGTGTTCGCGGATGGCCTCGGCCGGAAAGAACTCGGTGGCACCGCAAAGCCCGACGGCGACACGTTATTCATGGTGGCGTCCAACACGAAGGCGCTCACCACGCTACTGCTCGCCAAATTGGTCGATGAACACAGACTCACGTGGGACACCCCCGTCACGAAGGTCTTTCCGACATTCCGTCTGGGTGACGCCGAAACGACGCGTAGCGTTCAGGTAAAGCACCTGATCTGCGCATGCACTGGTATGCCGCGACAGGATTTCGAATGGCTGCTGGAATACGGAAGCCTGACGCCGGAACGCTCGATGACCGTGCTGGGAATGATGAGGCCGACGTCCAAGTTCGGCGAGTTGTTCCAGTACTCGAACCTTATGGCCGCAGCAGCGGGCTATGCCGGCGGTTACGTGCTGTACCCGAAGATGGAACTCGGCGCCGCGTATGACCGCGCCATGCAGTCGTATGTTTTCGATCCGCTGGACATGAAGGCGACGACGTTCGATTTCAAGCGTGCACTCGCCGGAAATCACGCCAGCGCGCACTCGCCTGACGTGGATGGAAAGCCACGAGGCACTCATGGCCGTGAACTACGCCGACGATTCCGGTCGCGGCCCGCTGGAGCCGCCTGGAGCAGAGTGCGTGACAATTTGAAGTACGTGACCGATGGAACTGGAGCGAGGGCAAGCTGCCGGACGGCAAGACATTCATCTCCAGCCAGCCGTTCCTCGGCGCCGCGCGCCACAGGTCGCGATCGGAAAAGACGTGACCTACGGCATGGGCCTGATGGTGGACAACACATACGGTGTTCCCGTCGTTCATCACGGCGGCGACATGATCGGTTACCACAGCGACATGATCTGGTTGCCGCAGCACGGTGTGGGAGCGGTGGTTCTTACGAACGGCGACCCCGGATGGCTGATCCGCAATCGCTTCAGCCGGAAGCTGCTCGAAGTACTTTTCGATGGCACGCCATGAGGCCGATGCTCAGGTTGAGGCGGATGCGAAGCACTTTTTTACCGAGCTTGCTGCTGAGCGTAAACTCTTCACTATTCCGGCCGACGCGCAGGAAAGCGCCAAACTCGCCCGGCGTTACCAAAACGAGGCTCTCGGTGAGATCTCGGTTAGTACGTCGGGGCCGATCAACAGTTTTCGATTTCGGCGAGTGGAAGATCCGACGTTGCCAGCAAGAAGAACCCGGATGGGACTACGTCCTTTGTCACCGTCGTTCCGGGGATCCTCGACCTGGAGTTCGTTGTCGGATCCGGCCCAAACGAACTCTTATCACTGCGACGCGCAGCACGAATACGCCTTCACTGAGCGCTAGTCATCGTCCGGTTATTCTCTATAGAATCGCTCTTTTTTGTTTGGTGCGTGGAGTCGAGGTTTTTTGGGGTGAGCGACTGATACTCTTAGTAGTCTGGATGATGCGTTGCAACTGTTCGGGTGACCTGGTCCATGTGAAGGGACCACAGTTGGCGTTGTAAGCGGCGATGAAGTGCTGAATAAGATGTTTGAGATCCTGTTTTGACCGCTGAACGCTGTGTGCCAAGCCTTGTTTGCTCAGAATACTGAAGAAGCATTCAATCAGATTTACCAAGGAAGCATGGGTGGGAGTGTAATGGAACGTGACGAGTTTGTGGCGTTTCAGCCATCGGTGGGCGGCCTCGTTCTTATGAATGTTGAGATTATCCGCCACGACATGAAGCTCTTGCTGAGGATGGGCCCGCACCGGATCTCATCCTGAAGCGGAGAAAGTTTACGGAAGTTCGTCGGTTTCGGATGTGGGCTACGACCTGCTCTGGTAGCGAATACCATGTCAGCGATCAGCGTTGAGTTGTGGCGTACATACTCGCGTCCAACTACCGCGGAACGGCGCGTAGAGGCAACAGCGGCTGCGTACGATCGAGCGCCTGAATGCCCGGCTTCTCGTCCACACACATCACAGCGCGTTCCGGGCGGGTCAGGTACAAGTCGACGATATCGAGCAGCTAGCTTCGAAACGCTATCGGGCAAAAGGAAACGTACGGTTCCGGTGCAACTGCAACCGAGGCTTTCAAGATCGTATGCACTGTGCTGTGCGGCAATCCCACCTATCGCGACAGCGTTCGGACGGTCCAACGGCCTTGCGATTTCGGCTGTTGGCAGGCTGCGGTCTGCACCTTCTGCCACACGGTCGTGTATGTTTGGGTGGCTGCTGATCTCGGAGCGTATTAGCCTTGGATTGCCATCTCGGCAAAACAGCGCCGCCACTTACCTACGGTGACCTCAGGAACGCCCAGTTCCCGCGCGATCTGCTGATTCGATTGCCCGGATGCTGCGGCCAACACAACGATGCTCATGCTTGAGCCCGGTCTTTGGTGGGGGAATTTGAAACTGCTAGCGCATTTCGCACCTCGGATTCGAGAAACGCTGCTGCTGTTCGGGCGCGGCCTGGATTGCCAGAAGTCGCTTATGCTAGAAAAAACTATCGTTAAGTGCACTAGGGCGACAGCGGCCGGAGCTGTCACGGAGACGTCGAAACGTCCTGTCCGGAGCGAAGGTAGATCGGCGAACCGGACGAACAGTTCCAACGTTTGGTCTGCAAACGCGAAGATTCGGAACGCAGGCCAGCGCTTCGGGAAATACAGCGTATATGTCGGACGGGAAGTCAGGCTTTAGCCAACCCATTCCACGCTGACTCGAGACGAGTATTCCGTCGAAATGAAACGGCGCGCCAGGTTGCTCCAGAGTTGTCGGCCACTCGGAAGTTGAGCCGGATCAGTTCTGGGAAGGTGCCATCGAGCCAGTTAACCACCGTCCAGCGCTTCCGCTGAATAGCGTTTTCGCCAGAGGGCCCTGTGTGCCAGCAGTCCGTTATCAATCCATCTGAAACACTGGGATAAGCTTCGATGTATAGTTCGTCATTGCATGCGTAGTAAGCAACTGTTCGCGCGGAAAAATCTACTTCATAACGCACCACTCCGGCGCGCGAAGAGGCGGCCAGGAATTCTGGAAAGGTGCTTTCGCCCGCCTGGTCCGTCCGCAACGCTGAAACAAGCGCAGCGCGGTCAAACACAGGGACATCCGTTATGCCATCTACCAGGGGCGTCCCCTGAGACACGACGGGTCCATCGTTGGTCAGGAAGATGCTCTGCCATGCAGGCAGAAACCAGAGGTTCCGTGTCACACCCGCGCGACGCAACGTCTCGGCAAGATATGGAAAGCCGCCGACTCTCGGCCCGATCGCGAGGGCCCGTTTCGGGGCTTTCTGAAGGTTTTCGATTGCTCTGCTCATGGGGACTCCTGCTTGAGGTGAAGGTGAATTCCCAGGGCCTACTCGATCGGCACGCGGTGAATCTGGTGAAAGTTAACCAGTTTGCCGAGCAAGTACCGCAGAGTGCTTTTTTCCTCGCAGTCGAGGCCTTCAAAGCTTCAAAGAACTCTCGATCGTTTTGGTCCGCGATCTCCGCCAGTTCTGGAAGAAGGCGGCTGCCCTGATACGCGTTGGTGTAGGATGTCATCAGTCGTCCAACGGGAGCAAATCGCATGAATGTCCGCCACCTCGTGCCGTCCGTGAGCCGCCGGCTCCTGTCCATGGGATGCCTCATGTTGGCAGCCGGCCTGCAGCAGCCGGTTCACGCGTCAGGCGTAGACCTCTCGAAGTTCAGGCGCATCGAGCCGCAGTACATCGCGGCGCTGGGAGAGCCCGGGGCCACCTCCGGCAACGACGCGCAATCGTGGGGCCTCTGGAGCAAAGACCCGGGCCCGCGCGGTTGCAAACTCGACCGCTACGATCAATTGAAGGCAGCCGGCGGCGTGGCACCGTCACAGTGGAAGTTCGACGCTGCGGACTGGTGGCTGGAGGAACACGGCCTCATCATGGAGAAGCCGACGTTTCCGTTGCCTCCTGGCAAATACCTCGTCACGGGCGACCGGCAGGTGACGACGGTGCTGACAATTCAGCCCAGGGACAAGGACGGCACTCAGCGGTGGGAACTGGCCGACGGCGCAACCCTCTACGATGTCACCCATCTCGGATGCCGCTCCGCTCGCTACACACCGGCGACGGCTAACAACGCGTGCTCGCCCGCGAACGCTCGGACCACGGGTTTTCCCGTTAATCCAGGGGCGGCGATGCCCGTCGTGAACGGCTGCCGCAAGCAGGAGTACGCGGTTCTCATCGTCGTTGGGCTGCCCGCCACTCACTGAGTGGCCATACGCGCGGCGCGACCGCTTACGATGTGGCCACGATGACAGCCTAACGCTACTTTTTCACCGAGCGGCCGGAGCGCCTCCAGAACAGATTCATAGCGGAAGGATCAGACCATTGCTCCCGGGTAACGCCGCAGTGTTTACCGGGACCAGCGGGCGGATTGTCAGCAACTGCCAAAGTGTTGCCTTTTGCGCGTACGGCGTTCTCGTAAGCTTGATGTACGCACTCTCCGGATGGCGCACTCTCCAGGACTTCACAGCCGCCGCGTGCTCGATCGCAACCTGGCTCGGTTTCATCGCGAGCAGCGACCATGATCGATGTGCGCAGGCGCGGAGGGATTTCATCCTTCGCTGCAGCACCGAGGGACCGTGCCTTACTCGTTCCGCAGAGCCGTCATGGGATCAATTCGGGACGCTCGCCTCGCTGGCACATAGCCAGCAAAAATCGCGGCGCTCACGAGGATGACGCCCGCCAGCGCGAGGGTTCCCGGATCATTGGGCTGGGTATTGAACAGAAACGATTTAACAAGCCGGGACGCGACCAACGCGACAGGTACGCTAATCGTCAGTCCCACCGCCGCGAGGAGCAGCACGCGCCGCAGAACCATCCAAACTACGGCATTGCGGTGGGCGCCGAGTGCCATACGAATTCCGATCTCGCTGGTTTCGCGCGCGACGTTGTACGACATTGTTCCGTAGAGTCCCACGCAGGCCATCAGGAGAGCGAGAATAGCGAAACCGGTGCATAGTTTCGCGAACGTGATTTCGCGGCTGATGGTCCGATCGATTTCGGCAGCTTGTGTCACCACGTTTGTAACGGGTATGCGTGAGTCTGCCTGCCGCACAATCTCGTGCACACTTCTGACATAGTTCAGCGGATCACCTGCAGTACGCACCGCGTAAGTCACGAGGTCCGGAGGAAACTGGCTGGCCGCTACGAACACGGTCATTGAACTTTCCCCTTTCAGACCGCCGTATCGCACGTTAGCCGACACGCCAACGATTTCGACCTCGCGCTTGTCGTCGACGAACGTGATTCGCCGGCCCACCGGATTCTCGCTGCCGAAGTAAGTCCGCGCCAGCCGCTCGCTGATCACGGCAACGGGCGCGGAGCCCGCCTGGTCGCGGTCGTTGATCTCACGCCCGACCAGGACCGGAACCTGCATCGTCGTGAGAAAACCCGGTCCGGCGACCATGACGCTTGCGCCTTCGACGGTAACAGCGCCGATCTTAATTGTCCCCCTGTATGTCGACCCGGCATGGCCGGCATTGATGATCGAGGAGTGCGAAAGCGACGCGCTGCTCACGCCGGGGATCACTTCGAAGCGCTTGCGCAGGTCCGAGTAGAATGTGGCGAGCTCCGTGTCACGATACCCTGCCTGACGCGCATTTAACGAGAACAGCAGAATGTTCTCGCGGGCGTATCCCAGCTGGACGGAGTGCAGCTTGTCCAGTGTCCGGACAAACAGACCCGCGGCGACCAGGATGACAAAGGACATCGCGATCTGGGCGATGACCAGAACGTGCTGCGCGCGGCGGCGCTGTCCGCCACCCCGGCCGTCCTTCAACGTGGGCATGACGTCGGGACGCGTCGACTGAATCGCCGGAGCGAGTCCAAATAACAGGCCGCAAAGCACAGACAGTACCGCCGTCGCGCCCAGCACGGTCCAGTTCAAATCCGCGTGCATGGTGAAGTTCTCGCGGCCGCGGGAGAACAGAAAGGTCAGCGATCGCACCCCCCAGATCGCAAACGCGACCCCGAACGCTCCGCCGAGCGACGCCAGCATCACACTCTCGGTAAGCAACTGCCGCACAACGCGGAACCGTCCCGCTCCCAGGCTGAGCCGCACAGCCATCTCGCGGCGTCGCGCAGCGGCCCGTGCCAGCAGCAGATTGGCGATGTTCGCGCACGTGATTGCCAGGATCAATCCCACCATCGCCATGAGGACGTACAGAGGTTTCGAATACTCGCGGCGCAAGCTGCCCAGACCGGCGGCTCCGGGATTCAGCATCAGCTCGGGCAGTTTGGCGCGCTCCCCGTCGGTTTTCGCCGTGGTCGCAACCCATTGATGGAAACGTGGAGCCAGTGCCGCCTGCGCCTGCGCCATGGTTACACCGGGACGCAGACGGCCCATCATCTCGATCCAGTAGAAGTTTCCGTCGGGATAGATACGAGCGGCTCGGGTGCCGTCTACGAGCAGATTCGTGTGCACCGGAAGGTAGAGGTCCGGCGATGATGCCGGGTCGACTCCGAAAAATTCCGGTGGTACAACGCCGACGACAGTGAATGGAACGTTGTCGACGAGAATCGATTGTCCAATCGCATTCGGCCGTCCTCCGAAGCGGTTGTGGCTTGCCGCGAAACTGATTACTGCGACAGGCGACGCGCCTGGGCGGTCATCTTCGGAATCGATCAGACGTCCCGCCGCCGGTGACACTGCGAGGCCACGAAAGTACTCGCCTGTAACGTACTCCGCGCTGGCGCTTGTGGCCTGTCCGCGAATGGCCAGGGTACAGGTTCGACCATTGAAGTATCCGAAGAGCGTGGAAAAGACCGGATTCTCCTGGTGAAGCGTCTCGAATGCTCCGTACGGGAATATCCCGCTGACCAGGGTGCCTTTGTCGCCCGGCCAGAAAATGCCCTGTACCCCGTGCACGACGTGGACCCACTCCTTGCTGGCGTTCTGGGGCGGCGGGCTATGCCAGTTCAAGACCACTAATGACTCGGGATCGGCCACCGGCAGCGACCGCAACATAATCGACTCCATCAAACTGAAGATCGCAGTGTTGGCCCCGATGCCGAGCGCAAGAGACAGAACCGCCAGGGCGCTGAACACCTTGTTGGCGGTCATGTTGCGACAGCCGTAGCGGAAATCCTGGACGAGTTCCGACCAAAAGCGTGTCATCCAAATCTCCCGTGATTCTTCGTGCTTCAACGCGATGTTGCCAAATCGCCGGTGCGCTTCATCCCGGGCGCGCTCCGCTGTCATACCGTCTGCCTGCAGTGCCGCGGCTTTCTCCGCAAGATGGAGCTCCATTTCCTCACGCAGCGCTTCGCTACGCCTGCCGCTTTCGAGCCAGTACCTCAAGCGACGCAACACGTTTCGTTACTCCGCTGCCATAACGCGCGCGATCGCCAGTGTCAGTTTGGTGTACTTTCCGGTTTCGACGGCGAGCTGTTTGCGGCCACTCGCCGTGATCTTGTAAATCCTCGCCCGCCGATTGTTCGACGTCACACCCCAGACACCGTCGATCCAGCCATTTAACTCCAGCCGCTGGAGAGCGGGGTACAACGAGCCCTCCTCAACGAGGAGTTCATTGCCGGACGATTGCTGAATGAACTGGACGATACCGTATCCGTGGAGGTCGCGCCGCGACAGCGTGCGCAGAATTAACATGTCCAGTGAACCGGGCAAGGAATCGTTCTTTTGCGCCTTACGCCCCATACCAAGAATTCTTAGCTTACCGGGACGCGGTCGCGGTAGTCAAGCGTTCAAGACGGTATGAGGACGCAGGAGTCTAACGTAAGCTGCCTGGAGCAACCTCCACGTCCGGTAAGACGTTAATCGGCGTGCCGGAATTGCGCGCGCAGGAGTATGGCGGGTCGACTCGGAGAAGGCGAAAGAGTGGTGAGAGACAGCAAAGTCGCCGGCGGAATTATACGAGTTGCAGACTACCCGATCAGAACGAGAGGTGCACAGGTTGTACTGTCTGCTGTTGTCGGTCGCTGCTTCGAGGCCGACGAACAGCGCTCACCAGTATGAACGCCGCGTGTCCGTCCCATACGATCTGCGCCTGCTCGCATCCCCGGCTGTTCCTTCCTCGTGGTTGCACACTATCTGGAGCCGATTTTCTGGACGATCTCCAAAGCTTTCGTCACGTGCTGATCGGGAGAAAGTTTGTCGTCGGCGGAAGACAAAGTCGCGACGATCTTGTGGTCTTTGTCGATCACAAAGGTTACGCGTTCGATAAAATCATGGCCGATGTCGGCACCCTTTACGTCCTTCATGCCTGGCTTGCCCGCCGTCGTTTTCAGGTTGTAAGAGACCGCGATCTTGTGATCCACATCGGAGGCAACGGGGAATTTGCCGGCACAGTATTCCGGGTCTGCCGAAAACTCGTTAAGGCGCGCGACGCTGTCGGCGGAAACGCCTATGATCGTCGCTCCGGCGGCATCGAACTTGTCTTTCTGCTCGGCGAAGGTGTGAGCCTCAAGATCACAGCCGCGGGTGTAGGCCGATGGATAGAAGTAAACCACGACCGGACCTTTCTTCAATGCGTCCTGCAGGGAGAAACTGAATTCTTTGCCGGCGAGTGACGCGCTGGCGGAGAAATCAGGGGCGCGTTCCCCGGTTTTGAGTGCAGCGAGAACAGGCAGGCTGATCAGACTCAGAACAATCACAAGTTGTAGCGTGCTCTTTACCATTGCCTTTCAGGTTAGCAGCAGGGACAGACCGCAGGGTCAACGCTGCGTCAGCTGTCCAGTGATGATGCGGTCGTGATTTACTTCGCGAGGCCCTCTTTCAGGAACGCAAGCAGCGGCGGTAAGGACCGTTCCGGATCTTCGACAAACGGGACATGTCCAAGCCCGGGAAGCAACTCTAAACGCGCTTTGCCGTTTGGAATCGCGGCAGCAATGCGCTTCATTCCCTGCTGGAAAGCGGCGGGTGTGCCTGCCAGCATGTCCTGGGCACCGCCGAAGACAAGCGTTGGCGCCTCGATGTGCGGCCAATCGTACACGACAGGGTCAAGGTAGATGACGCTGCTGAGAAGCGCCTGTACTCGAGCGAGGCGAGGCCACTCGGCGCTGAGCGTCCAGGCGTACCGGATGCGGACGTAGGATTCAAAGCCGGAGTTCCACGCCTCTGGCCGGTGTGCGACGTACCTCATTATGCTGGCCCGAATCGTTTGATAGGTAGAGGCCAGCGTAACCTTCCAGGCTTCCTCCGGATCGGGTGCCGGGCCTCTGAAGCGAGCGTCTGTGAGGCCGATCGGATTGTACAAAACGAGCCGTTCGGTCATGCCCGGATATTGCGTGGCGAATCGCGCGGCGAGCATCCCTCCCATCGAGTGCCCGACGATTGTCACCCTGTTTATCTTCAGATATTGCAGGATTGCGCGAGTGTTCCTCGCCATGTCGGTAAGGTTATAGGGAATGATGGGCTTTGAGGATCGGCCGTATCCGATCTGGTCGGGCACAATAACTCGGAAACCTTCATTGCGGAAGGCGTTGATAAGAACCCCAAAGTAGAAACCAGCGAAGTTGTTGCCATGGAGAAGCAGGACAGTATGGCCATTCGCCTCAGTTCGGGGAGCCACGTCCATGTACGCGATTCGGACTGCCTGTCCATAGAGCGTCATGGGCAAGTAAGAGCTTGGATACGGGTAAGGGCATTCCTCGCACGTGATGCTTCCAGGCTTCACATCGGGTGGCGGGACCACTGCGCCAGGTTCCTGGGTACTGCTTTGCGCGACGGCCGCAAGTGACAAGAAGATCGAGATGCAGGAGCCTGTCACGAGATTATTCAACACGCCTACGAAGGTAACGTAGAGGGCAGACGATTGGTGCGACAGTCGTTAGGATTTGGGCCGCTGCTTTCACCGGAGAGTGGCTGGAGCTGGCTTCCGTGTGACCTATGTGGCAAACCGACAAACTGTAGCAATCCAGATTCGCTGCAGCTACGCGACACCACTTGAAACATCCTCTAGCAGGATTTTAGAAACCCACAAAAAAGATCCAGCCGGCGATAAACGCTAATAAACGCTGAGAAAACAATGCGCTTATTCGCGTTGATGTGCGGACACTCCGCATTTGTAAGCGGCCTGTTCCAGGCGGAGGCGCGAGAGGGCGAACTCCGCTGAGGTGCATCTGCGAGGCAGAGTCACTGTTACACGTTGCTACTGTCGGATTCCCTACCTCTAACTGACAGCGATGAAAAATCCGGGCGTTGTATTCACATTTGGGTTGTTGTCACTGCTGCTGACATCGGGAACGATGACTGCGCAGCAGACTGGTACGGCCAAAGACAACACGGCAGTCAACAAACGTGATCGTGCAAAGGGCGCCGTTACGGCGGATCAGCAAAAAGAAAACCGCAGCGACGTCGAAATCACCGCCGACATACGAAAGGCGCTGATGGACGACAAGGAGCTGTCAACCTATGCCCACAACGTCAAAATTGTGACCCTCCACGGCAAGGTGACGCTCAAAGGCCCCGTCCGTTCTGAGGAAGAGAAAAAAGCGATCGAAGCAAAGGCTACGCAAGTTGCAGGTGCGGGCAATGTCAGCAACTCGATTTCAGTGAAGCCGAAATCGTAGCGTGCCGACGATCACTCAAAGGTAAAGGAGAACAACATGGCAGGTAAGAATACGGCAGCTTTCGGGCTGTACAACTCACGAACTCAGGCAGAGAGCGCGGTCAGTGCACTTCAGCAGGCCGGCTTTCGAAGCGATGACATTTCTGTGCTTATGCCGGATCAGCAAAGCTCGGAAGAATTCGCGCATGAAAAGAACACGAAAGCACCGGAAGGAACGACCACTGGCGTGGCTACGGGCGGCGCTGTTGGCGGAACACTTGGGTTGCTTGCCGGAATTGGCGCACTTGCGATCCCGGGGCTCGGGCCATTTATTGCGGCTGGTCCGATCATGGGTGCTCTCGCCGGTGTTGGCGCGGGCGGAGCAGTCGGCGGGCTGATTGGAGCTCTGGTAGGAATGGGAATACCGGAGTACGAAGCGAAGCGCTACGAAGGTCAGGTTAAGGATGGGGGCATCCTCTTATCCGTGCACTGCGACGACTCGGACTGGGTAGGGCGCGCGAAGCGCGTTTTGGAACAAACAGGCGCTCACGACATCTCCTCAGCCGGTGAAAAGGCAGCCAGCACTCATGGCGTCGACACAAGCACAGCGAGGCACACGAAGTAGCTATGGACAGAGACGACGTAAAGGACAAAATCGACAAGACGGCAAAGGACAGCAAGGAGGCAGTCGACAAAGTGGCCGACAAGTCCAGGGAGGCCGCGCATGAAACCGGCGATAAATTGAAAAAGGCTGGCGAGGATTTACAGAAAAAGTAGTTGTCTTTCTGAGAGGCGGGCGGGCTCAGCCCTCCCGCTGCCTGTATTACGACGTCCTTCCTGACAGGCGAAGAAACCTCATCGCGTCTAAACCCCGACATCCCCACGAGCAGGGAATGTCGGGGTTTAGACGATGGAAGTCGCTTAAGCTCCGCTACTGTTGGCCGGATGTCTCTTCCTGATTTGCCGTCGCCGAATGACAAGCATGGCGAGCCCGCCACCAAGCACAGCAAACGTGCCGGGTTCCGGCGCGAGCGTTACCCCACCGACATAATCCAGAGCGGTTGCCGAAGTAGCGACAGCCGCACCGTAGATGGGACCGACACCGGTTCCCGCCGGATCGCCATTGCTCCAGATGTCAACAACTCTGCCGCCGCCGATCCCGAACATCAGTCCGTAAATGTCGAGAATTCCTCCATGGAGCGGGTAGTCGCTCGCAGTCGGAGGGGAACCATTCGGCCAGAAGAGGTTGTCGTACGTCAGAAAACCATTATTTTCCGGACCGAGCCCTGTCGTCACGGCGAACCGGCTGAAATCCTTAGGTGCCGCCGAATTCCCGAGCTCCGGCGCGTCCTGTTTGACTGGCTGCAGTGGACCGACGATTGCATTGATGATGTTCAGGCCGTTATTCGTATCCGAGAAGGTTCCACTAATTTTAATAATCTTAAGAGCCTCAGGATAGTTGTCGTCACTGGCCGGACCATAGGTCAACTGAAGTGACGCGCTTATGCCGGACCCTGCGAAGTTCAGCACAACTGTAGCGGCGTTTGCATATCGTGGAATCGAAGCTGCTAATAGCAACGCTGCTGACAGAACCGCTTTTCTTACGGTCAAAATGGGTACTCTCCTTTTTTGCGAGATTGGTGGGGTTTGCAGGCGGGCGTGCCAACAGCACCCGCTCTCCGTATACCGGGGAGACTATGGCCTGACTAAGAGCGTCAAGTGCAAGGCCGTCCGGATCCCCTGGGGAGTTTACCACGATAGAGGGTTAGTACTTCGCCGCGTGTTGAAATAAACGCGTGCGCTTGCTCCCATGCACAACGATGGGTGCTCGATGAATCATTTCGGTCCTCGGTATCGCTGCTGATTGTCCGTGAGGCTGACGTGGTTCCGGGATGCGTCCGGGTTGCGTTGAAGAGCTTTCTCCCGTCTGCAGATCTTCGAAGTCCAAACGGCGGATAAAGAGTGTCCTCTATAATAGCCCGCATAGTGCAGCCCGGAATGGAGGCCGGATCATGAGTAAGGAGCGATTCAGTCTGCGCGATTACGCCGGAATTTTTCAACGCGATCTGAAGTATGCAGTCCGTTCGCTGTCTTCCGCCAAAGGTCTGACGCTCACCGTCATTCTGACGCTGGCGCTCGGGATTGGTGCAAATGCCGCTATCTTCACTCTGGTCCGGGGAATTCTTCTTCGACCTCTCGTAAATCGCGATGAAGACAAGCTCGTATACATCAGCCAGAGCGCGCCGGGTCTTGGAGCCGAGAACATCAACTTCTCCGTACCCGAACTGTTCGACTTGCGGCAGCGAACGAAATCCTTCAGCGCATTCGGCGACTTCTCTACCGTTGGGTTCACGATGCACGGCCTTGGCGAACCTCGTGAGGTGCGGGCCGGTGTGGTCGGGGGAAGCTATTTCGAGGTGATGGGGCTGCGGCCGGTATTGGGGCGGCTGCTCGATACGCGGGACGATGGTCCTTCCGCCGCAGGAGCTGTGGTTCTGAGTCATCGGTTCTGGACCAGCGTGCTGAAAAGCGACCCGTCGGTACTCGGAAAAGTCGTCAGGCTCGGTTCGATGGGAACACGTGAGGCCACTGTCGTGGGGGTACTGGAGCCGTCGATTTCCTATCCCGCCGAAACTGAGATCATCGCTAACGTCGTCACGAGTCCGCATCATCTTTCAGCCACGATGGTGACGGGCCGAGTCCATCGCATGACAGAGTTGTTCGGACGTCTCAGGCCTGGGGTAACACTCGAACAGGCGCGTGCCGACCTGGTTACAGCACATGCTGTCATGATGCGAGAGCACCCGGAAGACTACTCAAAGAAAGCCGACTTTCGCATCAGTGCCGTACTCCTGCGCGATCAGATTACGGCAAAAGCGAAGACCATACTCTGGTTCCTGCTGGCGGCGTCGGGACTGATCTTTATCATCGCCTGTTCCAACGTTGCGAACCTGATTCTGGCACGTACAATTCGGCGTGAAACCGAGTTGTCCGTTCGCGCTGCGCTGGGGGCGAGCGCCGGGGCACTGCGCCGTGTACTGCTGGCCGAGAGTCTTCTGTTGTGCGGCGCCGGAGCACTGGTTGGCGTTCTGTCCGCGGGACCGATGGTCACAGTCCTCGCGAGGTATGCGTCGCGCTTCTCAGTCCGTGCACTCGATCTGACAGTCGACTCGAGCATGCTCTGGGTCGGTACGAGCCTGGCGCTCATCGCCGCAGTCCTGCTTGCCTTCGTGCCGCGCCTGCCAGCGAGTAACGGCACCGCGCTGGCAAACGGTAATGCGCGCGTGACCGGCGGCAGCACAAGGCGGCTGCAGGCATTTGCGGTAACTCAGATCGCGGCCTCATTCATTCTGCTTGCAGGCGCAAGCATGCTGGTGAAGGCCCTACTTGCTCTTCAGGCGGTCGATCCGGGTCTCGACGTCCGCCGCAGTCCTTGCGATCAACGTGCCAGTGATCTCGTTTGGGCGGACGGAGGACCAGGTGATCGGCTTTTATCGGGAGGCGATGCGACGGGTGCAGGAGTTGCCGGGAGTGACCGGAGTTGCTGTGGGTCGCTGACGCCGTGGAGAGAGGGAGGCAACTTTGGTCCCGGCCTGCAGTTTACGGCGGAAGGCTACGGCCGTACCTCCGCGGAAGATGATCCGCGCGGCCAGTTTCGGATGATATCGCCCGGGTTCTTTGGGGCGCTTGGACTACCCATAGTTGCGGGGCGAGACTTCAACAATCTCGACCGCAGAGACGGCGAACCGGTCGTGATTATCAGTCAAAGTGTCGCTCGCCGTATGTTCCCAACACAGGAGGTCGTGAACAGACACATCACGTGGACCGATCCTGTCCTGAAGTTCGTTGGTATGACACCGAAGCCGATGCGGATCGTCGGTGTCGCCGCCGATCTCGATGATGAGCACCTGGTTCCGGGGCCAACTATGACCGTCTATCAGCCGTTCATGCAGGGACCGCTGTTCGCTGGCCGTCTGTTCGTCCACGTTCAATCCGACCCGTATGCTCTGGTTACGCCGATCACGCGAACGATTCGGGAGATCTCCGCGGACCAGCCGGTGGAGCGTGCGGCAACACTCGCAGATGTTCGCGCGGAAGTACTGACACCGGACCGCATGAACGCGATGGTATTCGGGGGCTTTGCCCTTGTGTCACTGACTATCGCCGTGGTGGGTGTCGCAGGCGTACTGGCATTTTCAGTCAGCTCCCGAACTCGCGAGTTTGGTATCCGGCTCGCAATCGGGTCTCAACCGCGGCGTCTGTTGACGGGTGTAATTCGCGAGGGCACAATCATTACCGCTGCCGGGATCGGTGCAGGACTGGCAGGCGGCCTCGCGCTGCAGCAGCTCGCCGGACGTGTTTTCGATTTTGTTCCAAGACCCGAACCCTGGGTCATTACCGGAGTTGCGGGCATTCTTCTGGCTGCGGCGATGACCGCATCTGCATGGCCGGCGATACGAGCGGCGAGCGTCGATGTAATTCAGGCTTTGCGAGCTGATTAACTTGCTCCGCGCCGCCGGTCCAGGACTCTTATGCAGTAACCAACTCGCGGGTGGAACTGTTGCGAGCCGGCAAGACTGGAAAGATTGCGGACGGTTGGTTAGCCACCCTTAACGACGTTCTACCAGGCTCGGTGCAGTCCTGCAGCAGATCTGGCCGCTTTATTCACGACTACTTACCAGAGAGAACATCGCGCCCTGAGGGTCCTTCGCCTGAACGATCCAGCTGCCACCCGGTACCTGCATCGGACCATTGAGTACTGTCCCGCCACCGGATTTGACACGCTCGATGGCGGCTTTGATGGAATCGACGCTAAAGTAGAAATTCCAGCTTGACACCGGCATCTCGGGGGACCTCGTCATCATTCCGCCGTCTCCCATTTGTTTGTGGTCGCCCTCATCGAAGATGCGGTAGACACCCATCGCCCCCATGTCCATATCGCTGACCTTAGTCCAACCGAAGAGCTTGCTGTAGAACTCAAACCCACCTTCGAGGTCCGCCGTGTAGAGTTCGTGCCATCCGACGGTGCCGGGCGTGGGTGGTTCAGGACGTTTCGGAGAAGGCATGGCTGGGTTGGGAGTGAAGACTACGATGGCAGCGCCCTGAGGGTCGGACATGACGGCGAAGCGAAGCATGCCGGGAACGTCCGTGGGTGGTTTCCATTGCTTACCGCCAGCTTCGATGATCTTCTCGACGTGCGCATCAACGTCATCGACAGCTATATAACCTATCCATGCGGTGTGCTCCGGGAGGTGTAACATGCCAGCCATGCCGACGTCGCCAAGGTTGAACGTGATGTATTGGTTACTGTCGCCAGCCGAGACTTCTTTGGTAGTCCATCCGACAACGTCAGAGTAGAACTTGCCGGCGGCGTTTGTATCGCTGGTCATGAGCTCGTACCAGCTGAACCTTCCTTTTGGCGTAAACATTATGTTTTCTCCTTACTCCTGTCGGCTATCGTGAGCGCTCTCTCACCAGGCCTCCTTGATGGACCTGGCAGAGATGGACCTGACAGAAAACTCCGGGCGAGTTTTCGGGATACGGCAGTAATCCGTAAAAGCAACGAATGATTTTAGCGCACAGCAAACCACAGTAAGCAGCCCTCCAGGAGCAACGCTCGTTCGAATGGGAGTGGAGAATCCTCGAATGCGGCGTGATGCCCGCTAATCGTTGTCGGCTGAACTGGGCGGTTCGAGCGGGCTACGAAACCTTTCTGATAAGACTTCACCCTGACAACTTCATGCTGACAGCTTCACCCTTGCGCGATTGCGGGCCGTGACATAGAATGTCTATGCATGTCCTCAGACAGCCAGCCTTCGGATGCCCTTCAAGTAAAGGCGGGATCCCTTTCTCCGGCTCGCCAGCGCCCTGTAGTTAACGGGCTGCCGGTGGGCGAATGGGAAGACGCAGGACAACGAACGCGCACAGTTCTACAGGTCGACCGCCGTTGGCCGCAAGCAACTGGCCATCGACGTTCGGAAGTATCTTCGAGTAAATCGCACCACTCGCCTCATTCAGCCGGCATGGAGTGAACAGATGCTTGTCGAAATCCTCTGACGAATTCAGTACTGGACTCGGAACGGAGGCCGCGCTGAGCTTGAAGAGGAGATGCGCCTGCATGTCGCTCTCCGCGCTGAGAAACTACAGGCCCGCGGCGTGGAAGGTGCCGAAGCGGAGACAATGGCTCGCCGCAGTTTCGGGAATCAGCTTGCATTGCACGAGAGGAGCCGTGAGGTGTGGATCAGCGCATGGCTCGACGATCTGGTACGCGATGTTCGGATTAGCTTGCGAGGACTCCGTCATAATCCGGGATTTACGCTGATCGCTGTGTTGACTTTGGCTCTGGGGATCGGCGCCAATACGGCCAGCTTCAGTGTGGTCAACGGTGTACTCCTTCGGCCGCTACCCTACCGCGATCCCGACAGACTGCTTCGACTGAGTGAGACGACACCAGTATTCACAACAATGTCCGCGGCGTGGCCGAATTTCGTGGACTGGAAAGAACAGAACCATAGCTTCGACAGCCTGGCTGCAAGCCGCGAAGAAGATTACGACCTCACCGGAGGGGAACAGCCCGAGCACCTGAGCGGCAAGATGGTGTCGGCGGACTTCTTCCGCGTCCTCGGAGTCGAACCCGTGCTCGGCCGCGATTTCGATGCGCGGTCAGACCGGCTACACGCCACTCCGGTGGTCCTGATCAGCGGCGGTTTATGGAGCCGACGGTTCGGATCCAGCCGCAGCGTGCTCGGCAGCCAAATCAGACTCAACGGTCAGAGCTACACAATTGTCGGGATTGTTCCTGCAAGCTTTCAATTTGAACGAAAGGCTGACGTCTATGCACTTCTGGAGCAGTGGGACCATGTTCTGACGCGGTCGCGCGAAACGCATCCCGGTATCAGTGTTGTCGGCAGACTCAAACCGGATGTTACGGAAGCCCAGGCACAGTCGGAGATGACTGCGGTTGCCGCGCGTCTCGCCGAGGTCTATCCGAAATCGAATTTTAGGCATGGTGTTAACGTCGCACCGCTTTCCGGCACCATAGTCGGAAACGTTCGTCCCACGCTGATGGTTTTGTTGGGTGCAGTGGCTTTCGTGCTCCTGATCGCTTGCGCCAACGTGGCGAGCCTGCTGCTGGCTCGTTTCACAAGACGCCAGCGAGAGATTGCCATCCGCACTGCGATTGGCGCGGGTCGCGGCCGCGTGATCCGGCAATTGCTGGCCGAGAGTGTTGTGCTGTCGCTTGCAGGCGGCATCGGCGGTCTTGCTCTGGCACACTGGGGCACGCAAGCCGTGGTTGCGGCCGTGCCGGGTGGTTTGCCACGCATGGAAAGCATCCGTGTTGACGGCTGGGTGCTCGCCTTCACTCCAGGCGTCTCGGTTATCACCGGCATCCTATTCGGACTCGCCCCGGCTTTGCAGGTGTCCGTGGCCGATTTACATGACACCTTGAAAGAAGGCAGCCGGGGTTCCGTCGCCGGACACGCACGCCTTCGCAGCATGCTTGTGGTTTGCGAAGTAGCCGCCGCACTGGTATTGCTGGCCGGAGCCGGCCTGATGCTGCGCACCATGTGGAGCCTCGGTGGCGTCAATCCCGGATTTGATTCCGGACACCTCCTCACCTTCTCTGTGGGCGTATCTCCGGAAGACATGACCAACAGCGAGCATATTCTCCAGAGCTTCGAGCAGACTGTCAGTTGTATCCGAACTCTGCCCGGAGTGAAGGACGCGGCTGTGTCTACGTTGCTCCCGTTGAGCGGAAACGATAACGAACTTCCCTTCTATGTATCCGGGCGGCCGCGCCCCGCCTCGCAGGGAGAGATGCCGTGGGCACTCTTGTACGTTACTGGCCCCGGCTACCTTCAGGCTCTCCGTATTCCTCTCCTGCGGGGACGTTACCTCGAATCATTCGACATGCATTGGGGCTCACACGTCATCGTCATTGACGAGGTGATGGCGCGCACGTATTTCCCGCGGGAAGATCCGCTCGGCAAGAGCATCATGGTTGCCGATTTGACGGGCGAGCTCGGAGCTGAGTTTTCGATGCCGATGCAGATCGTGGGTATCGTCGGCCACGTTAGCCACTGGGGGCTGGACAGTGACAGCGTCGCCCGCGTTCGCAACCAGATCTACCTGCCACTGTCTCAGGTTCCGGATCAGTTCATGAAAGCTGTGGCTCAGTCCAGCGTTTTCGTTGTCCGCACCGGAGCCGATCCGTTAGCCGCGATCCCTGCGGTGAAAGCCGCATTGCTGGCGTCCGGCAACGATCAGCCGGTTTACGGAGTACGCACGATGGAACAAATTGTCTCGGGTTCCATGGCGGACCGGCGGTTCTTCATGCTGCTCCTCGGTATCTTCGCTGGATTGGCGCTGTTGCTGGCGGCTGCCGGGATCTACGGAGTGATCTCGTTCACGGTCGCCCAGCGTACGCGTGAGATGGGTATCCGGATGGCGCTTGGTGCACGTCGCTTCGACGTTTTGAAAGCTGTCATCGCCGAGGGAATGATTCCCGTGGTGACCGGACTGGCGCTTGGATTGGCCGCTTCCTTTGGGCTCACCAGCCTTATGGCCGGCATGCTCTACGACGTTAAGGCCGGCGACCCGTTGACGCTGATTTGCGTGGCAGTGGTACTCGCGACTGTGGCTCTCGCAGCAACCCTGGTCCCGGCCAGCCGCGCGACCCGGGTCGCGCCCGTGCTGGCGTTGCACTGGGATTGACTTATTCGAGCCGATACCCGGTTATCACGGCTTCGGGCATCCCTCCCTACCGGTCTCTCCGAGCAGACCAGCGACGTCGAGAAGCTTACGAGTGGGACGGCAGCAATGGGTTCGGGGCGCAACACGGCATTGCGGAAAGTTAGTTACGAAATCGGAAAAGAGACGCTGGCTTCGCGCCGGTTGAACTTCCGGGTCGCGCGTCGTCCGGCCCACAACCCGGTCGATGAGACCTGGCAACACTTCGCTCGTTGACGACGCGCACGAGATCGCAACACCGATGAATTGCGGGCAGCGGAAGCCCGCCGGCACTTGGCTCGAGCCATTCCGTTTGCTAGCCTGGCGTAGATGCCGCTGCCTCTGCCCGAAGAACTCAGCAACACCATTGAAACCCTGTACCGGTCGGAATCGGGCAGGGTTCTGGCTACGCTGGTGCGTCTCCTCGGCGATCTCGATGTGGCCGAAGAGGTCATGCATGAGGCATTCGCCGCCGCTCTCGAGTCATGGCCGCAGATCGGCATCCCGGACAATCCCCGTCCGTGGCTCATTCACCGCCCGCTTCAAGGCCATCGACGCAATGCGCCGGCGCGCGCGTTTCAACGGCGTGCAGCGAGATCTCATCGCGCACATGGAATCGCGTGTGAACGACGCTCCTGTCGGAAACGAAGAGAACCACGATCCAGAGAACCATGATGTAGTGGACCAGGATGAGGAGATCGAGGACGATCGCCTCCGTCTGATCTTCACCTGCTGTCATCCCGCTCTGCCTCCGGAAGCACAGATCGCTCTCACTCTGCGCGAGGTCTGCGGCCTGACAACGGAGGAGATTGCCCGCGCATTTCTGGTGACACCGGCAACGCTCGCACAACGCATCGTGCGCGCGAAGGCAAACATTCGAGAGACACCGATTCCTTACGAGGTGCCGACGCCACAGGAACTGCCAGAGCGTTTGAATGCAGTGCTTCGGGTCATCTATCTCGTCTTCAACGAGGGTTATTCGGCTGGGGCAGGAGCTGAGGTAATGCGGGCCGAGCTAACAGGCGAAGCAATTCGATTGGGCCGCCTGCTCGTCGAACTCCAGCCGGAAGCTGAGGGCACTGGGCTGCTCGCCCTCATGCTGCTGCAGGAATCTCGTCGCGCCGCCAGAACCTCAGCAACCGGTGAGTTGATCTTACTGGAAAATCAGGACCGCGCGCTCTGGAACCGCACTCAGATCGCCGAAGGCATGGCGCTAGTGGAGAAAGCCCTCGGTTCCCGCCGCTTCGGCCCATACACACTGCAGGCTGCGATCGCGGCTTCATGCAAAGTCGGAATCGACCGCTACGACCGACTGGCGGCTGATTGTTGGGCTTTACAGCCAGTTGCTACGCATCCACCCTTCGCCGGTAGTCCATCTCAATCGCGCCGTGGCCATCGCGATGTGCGATGGCCCAGAGGCCGGCCTCATGCACATCGACGCGCTCCTGGAGCAAGGCAAACTGGCAAATTACTACCTGGCGCATTCCGCCCGTGCAGATATGTGTCGCCGCCTCGGCAGGACGGACGAGGCCCGGTCCTCGTATGAGAAAGCTTTGGGGCTGACGCAGCAAGAACCAGAGCGGCAATTCCTGCAAGAGCGGATTCGGCAGTTGAGATAAAAAGTCGAATAAAAAACGTAGGGGCTGTCGATTTCCGATCTTCGCAACGACTATCTGATAGCAGAACGATGAGGTACGCTCCTGAGTAAACAGGAAACGAGTCATCGGAAATAAGGAGAAAAAGTGATGCCACAGTATCTGGTTGCTGTCTACCGCCCCGACGACTACGACCCGTCCGTCGAAACCGAAGCGACCATCAAGGCGATACACGCGCTCAACCGCGAAATGATTGCTGCCGGCGCGAGGAAGTTCGCCTGCGGCCTTTCCCCGGTCGGCAACGCCAAGTCGCTGCGTGTCCAGCCTGACGGCAACGTGCTCGTCACCGACGGGCCCTACACGGAGACCAAGGAGCACATCGGCGGTTTCTGGATCCTTGAAGCCGCTGATATGGATGAGGCGCTGGCGTGGGCGCGTAAGGGTGCCGTCGCCTGCAGGGCGTCGGGCGAGGTGCGCGAGATTCTTTTCCGTCCCGCTTCGACAGAAGAACCCGGCCGAAGCAAGTAAGCGACCTGGGTATTGCGGCCTCGGAACACGCGCCGTAGTGACGAAATGAGCGAGCCAGCGCAAGGCTGTGCTGCTGGTTCGCCCGGAGACACAGAAGGAAGAGGAGAAGACGCTTAAAATACGTCTGCTTCGGATCTTGCGACCACGGTAAATTCGAAGGCACGGCCGCGGCTGAACAAAACGCCCTGTTCGACGCATTCGGTGATTACGAAGACCATCTTCGCGCCGACCGGCACTGGGCTGGCGGAGAAGCGCTCCAGCCTGCGGAAACTGCTTTGACGCTGCACCCGAAGTACGGCAAGGTCGCAACTACGGATGGTCCCTATGCGGAAACCGCGGAGCAACCCGGCGGCCTTCTCGTCCTTGAGGCGCGGGACATGAGTTATGCGGTACAGCTCCTATCGCCGCATCCGCCGCTGACCTATAGCAAGATTTTCGAGATTCGGCCAGCCATGGACATGAGCGAAGTCATCGAGGCAAGCGAGCATCGGCGGACGGCAGAACACTGCGTGGTGAAGACGGTTTCTGCTTTGTCCTCGGGCGGGATCGACGAAGATCTCATATGGTCCAACACGACTGCCGGCCGAAGGTCCCATCATGCGGAATCCAGTTTACGCGGTATAGGTGATGGTGAGAGGTTCGGGACGCTTGCCCGCCCCAGGACACCGTGCTGTTTAGATCCTGCCCTCATAGCGAATCATGAATCGGATGGCAGGGCAATGATACCGCTGATACGGTCGTGCCGGCCGTCAGGCATTTAGTTACAACAACTCCTTCGTTGTAACCGCTTTGGGGGCTTGTATCCGCTGTGGCGCATTTAGCCGGGCAGATCCGGGCATGGCCCGGTTGGTCGCCCTGTCCTACGCAGCATTCGACGCTGCCCACGCGCAAATTCCCAATCACTCTGGCCTGTCAAGGCGCGCGCCGAGTTTTGCCACCACTTCAGGGCTCTCGTCAGAAACCATCACCCGGGCGGAAATCCTCCATCAGGCGATATGCCTAATGGGGGGCTGCATTATTCGCAAGCCTTACCCAGCCGAAATCCTCGATGAGCAGAATTCCGCGGCGGTTCTTCAGATTGTCGTGGATTGCCGCAAGTCTTGCCGGTTCGCCAGGCGTGAGCATCGCAGCCGCTCAGGCTGACGGTGCAGGCGGCAGACCCCGCCAGCGTGGCCTGCGTCTACCCGCGTTGCGCGTCGGAGTATCTGAGGCTGTGTTCAGGACAGCGGATTTCGCCTCATCCAGGTGTGACAACTCATCACGCTCCCGGAAAGTGGAATGCGTTCGGCGGTCTTCGAAAACTTTGCGTTTCGTGGCCATCGATGATGTCTCGTTCACCGCCACCAAAGTGAACCGAGGCTCCTACTGTACTGTTTGCGCGGTTGTCCGCCCGGGCAAGCGAGGTTGACACAAATGATTGGTAAACTCTGCACGACTACTCTCAGCCAGACCAGGACTCTTCCGGGATCAGAGTTCACAGTCGAGTCTGAAGAACTCTGTCAAGGCGGTGCCGTTCGTAGAGTCTCCTCCTCCACAGCACCAGAACCGCATGAAGTGCCCTGATCAGGACGTACTGCGACCTGAACAAAGCCACCTTGGGGCCAGGCGTTCTGCACAGTTGAACGTTCCGCCTGTGCGTCACGAAGTTCAATGCGGCGTCACGCGATCCGCTGAACCCATTGGCTCCGCCAGGCCGGCGCCTCGAAGGGATCCGCGAAATACTGTGTCTCGTGCACGACCTTACCGTTGCGGAACTCCATAATGCTCACTGTGTATGCTGGCCGCCCCTGGTAGGTGATTGTGTATTCCGTGATCCAGAGATCACCTTTTCCGAGAATTCGCTTGACGTTGAAACCCGACGGCTTGCCTGGATGATGACTCCGCAAGGCCTGCAAATTGCTTCGCCCGAGGATTCGTTCGCCTGACTGAGGATAATCACAAATGGCATCGTCATCGTAAATATCGTGTTCCGCGTTTGCATCGCCGGCTGCCGACGCGCTGCCAGTGCTTATTCAGAGCTTCACGTATTTGTTCCTCTTGCATGGACTGCTCCAGGTGCGGTTCGGCTTTCATGATCATCTACCTTGTGGAATGAAACCCGGGCTGCCGGTCTTCACCACTTCATTGAACCTCTGTCTAGTCTGAATTCGATTGATTTCGTCAAGCGCGTCTTCCGGAAGGGCGGAGATGTCGAAATTCTCCCGCGCGCGGGCCGCAGTCCTGGGCGTGGTAAGCAAAGCCGTGCCACGCTGCACCGCCCAAGCCAACAGCACCTGTGCCGGCGTCTTTCCAACTCGTGCGGCAATTGCCGAAATGACTGGATCTTCGAGCGGCCCCGGCCTTATTCCGTGACCCAATGGCGCAAAAGCCAAAAACACAATGTCCCTTCTCCTTGCAGAATTCCAGAAGCTCCGTTTCCGGCAGATACGGATGTGCTTCGACTTGGACCACGGCCGGCTTGATTCTCGCAGATTCGTAGATGGGCAACAGTTCGTTCAAGCTGATGTCAGACAGTCCGATGGCCCGGCATCTGCCACGGTCCACGAGACTCTCCATCGCCCTCCAGGTCTCGAGCAAAGTCACGCCGCGGTCGTAAAGGATATTGCCGTTTTGATCCCGCGGATCCTGCTCGTCCCCCGGTTGAAACGCAAATGGAGTGTGAATGAGATAGAGATCCAGATAGTTGAGCCCGAGTCTGTCCAGACTCGCCTCGAAAGCCGGTTCGACGCGCTCGGGCCGATGATTGGTGTTCCACAACTTTGTGGTAACAAAGATGTCTTCACGCGCAATCCCTCCAGCGGCAAGTCCTGCCTGCAACGCCTCGCCCACCTCACGCTCGTTCCGGTATCGTTCCGCACAATCGAAGTGTCGAAATCCAGCTTCCAGCGCGTCTCTGGTAGCACTTATCGTCGCGGCTGCATCGGGAATCAGGGTGCCAAACCCGAGTACGGGCATATGGCCGGCTCCGTGGTTGAGCGGCATTCTCGTAGTCCGAAAATCAGAAGATTCGATCATGATGACACCTCGGCAGTATCTCGCGTAGAGCCGCTCGGGGCTAACCCTTCACCGGGCCACGCCGACCCGGTCGCAAGGGAAAGGGCACAAATCCACTTGACCTGCCAATCCGCACAGAGGGAGCGGCCATGGCCTGAGCTATTTATTGCTTCTTCAAATCTTGCCCTTAGGAAGGACCGAGGAATCACAGCCGATTGCTCGATGAAGGCCCGTGTCGCTAACGTGAACCGAGCGGAGCGTATTAATCCCGCGTCGTCGGCAATCCGTCGATTGGGGCAGGTTAGTCCTTTGAACTCGATGTTCGCCGCCATCCCACCGGTTGAGAATCAGGCCGTGAAAGGTTTTGAAACTTCGGTCGCGTTTCTTCGTAGTAATCAGCTTGGAGGCTCCCGTTGCACGACCTGCTGCGCGATATCAGACATACGATTCGGCGTCTGGCCGAACGCCGGGCTTTACGGCCGCCACACTCCTGACCCTCGCACTGGGGATCGGTGCAAACACCGCAATTTTCAGTGTGATTCATGGGGTGCTGCTCAAACCTCTCCCGTTTCCCGAACCGGATCGACTGATCGGCGTGTGGCAGTCCGCTCCCGGAGTGAATATTCCGGACCTGAACGCCTCCCTGGCAGATTACATCACTTACCGCGAAGATTCAGGCACGTTCGCAGACGTTGCGCTCTGGCAAGGCAGAGCGTCTACAGTCACCGAGTTCCAGGATCCGGAGCGCGTCGAAGGCTTTGCGCTGACGTCACGACTGCTTCCCATTATCGGAGTAAACCCGATCCTCGGCCGTCACTTTACGGAGAAAGACTGTGAATCCGGCAGCCCGGACGTCCTGATGATCAGCTACGCGTACTGGCAACGAAGGTTCGGCGGGGACCCTAACGTCATCGGCCGCCGTATCCTGGCTGACGGCACAAAACGTGAAATCATTGGCATCCTGCCCCGGCATTTCTGGTTCATGGATCAGCCCCATGACATCGTCCTGCCTCTTCGCTATGAACGGGCCAGCCTGCGGCTGGCGGGCTACAACTTTCAGGCTGTCGCGCGGCTACGTCCTGGCGTAACACTTCCGCAGGCAAACGCTGACGTCGCGCGCATGATCGACCTGGAATTGCGCAAGTTTCCGCCTCCGCCAGGCATGAGCATCGACATGATGCGAGACGCCAAGCTCGGCCCGAATGTCCGGCCGCTGATTGACGACCTGCTCGGCGACATTGGCAGAAGTCTGTGGGTCATCATGGCGACGATCGGAATGGTTCTGCTGATTGCCTGCGCGAACGTCGCCAATCTCCTCCTGGTTCGGACAGAAGGTCGAAATCACGAGCTCGCGATTCGTGCCTCCCTCGGCGCCGGCCGTGGCCGTATTGCCCTCGAAGTGCTCATTGAAAGCATCCTGCTCGCGATCAGCGGCGGTATTTTTGCTGTCGGCTTTGCCGTTGTCGTGCTGCGGCTCGTTCTGAAACTGAGTCCGGTGCGATTGCCGCGCTTCGACACCATCGGCGTCGACGGAACGGCACTGCTTTTCACGCTGGCGATCACACTGCTGGCAGGACTTGCCTGCGGTGCCCTGCCTGTTCTAAAGTACACGGGCGGTCGTCTGGCGCAAACCATGCGTTCAGGCGGCCGCAGTCTCAGCGCAGGCAAGGATCGCAATTTCGCTCGCAATGGACTGACTTCGATTCAGGTTGCTCTTGCATTGGTGCTGCTTATCGGTTCGGGCCTGATGATCCGTACCTTCCAGTCGCTGCGCGATGTGCGACCGGGATTCCACAATCCCGAAACATTGCAGACGCTTCGGGTCTCGATACCGCGAACCGCCTACAAAACAGACGCCGAGATGCTGAGATTGCACGAGGCTGTGGTTGAACGCCTCGCAAGCATTAATGGTGTGTCGGAAGTCTCCCTGATGGGAGCGCTTCCTATGACCGCAAATCGGTCGCAGGATCCGATCGCAGCGAGCGATCGTACGTACCGCGCCGATCAGATACCGCCGCTGCGCAGGTTCATTACCGTAGCGCCCGGAACTTTCCGCACTCTCGGCACACCGCTGGTCGCGGGAAGGGAGTACACGTGGGCCGATATCCACGCCTCGAGGCGCGTGGTCATCATCTCTGAAAATTTCGCGAGGGAATACTGGGGCAGTGCGCAGGCGGCGATCGGCAAGCAGATTCGCACCAATCCGAACGATCCGTGGAGTGAAATCGTCGGCGTTGTGGGGGATATCCGGCACGATGGCGCCGACCGGCCGGCACCGACGACCGTTTACTGGCCCCTTCGGGGAAACCCCTCAATGGCATATCTGGTGCGCAGTTCGAGGACCGGAACAGAATCATTGACCAATGAACTGCGTCAGGCAGTCTGGGCAGTCAACGGAAGCATGCCTATCACAGAACTGCGGACAATGAAGTATGTTTACGATCGGTCCATGGCGCGAACGGGTTTTACGCTGACGCTGCTCGCGATCAGCGGCGGCATGGCGCTGGTGCTCGCGGCCGTAGGCATCTACGCGGTCATCTCGTATAACGTCGCACAGAAGACTCGGGAGATTGGCATCCGTATGGCGCTCGGAGCCGAGCAGAAGAGCCTGAAGCTGCTGTTCGTCATCCGAGGCCTGCGCTGGGCGGCGCTTGGCGCCGTTGTCGGACTTGCAGCCGCAGCGGCGTTGTCGAGGCTGATGAAGTCGCTGCTGTTCGGTATTGAGCCGGTTGATCCGCTGACGTATGCCGCTGTGGCGCTCGGACTGCTCTTTGCGGTCGCGGTCGCGAGCTATTTACCGGCACGCCGGATCACGCTTATCGACCCGTCTGAAGCTTTACGTGCGGAATGATTGACGGGAGTGAACTGACGAACCGCAGCGGGTTGCAGTGATTGCTTCGCGGCAATGATTCGTCGAAGATTTGAACAATCCTGCTCCCATTCGCCCCGGCGGCTCAGAGGCACTCGAAGTTACCCGACGGCAAAAGATCTGTTCGAAGGAATGCTGCGCCCCTCGTGCGGAATGTTTGCTCCGCAGAATCCGCGGCGCGTTCCCTCGGTCACGGCAAGAGAGCCGCGCAACGAGCGTGGGTGCTAAGGTGAGCAATACGTTCCCAGAATGCATCTGACCGTCGGATGAGCAGCTTATACTTGAGGGCTGTGAACCTCGCAGCCATGAGGGCCATCGCGGGGCAGATATCGCCGCCAGCGCGTTGTCTCGTGTTGCTGATGGCGCTGTCGGTCGGGCTGCAGTCACAATCCCGCACGGACCAGCGCTCCGTCGTCATCGGGCTTAGCGCGTATGTGGCAGATCCGGGCATAAGTGTGCCCAAGTATTCGGACAAGGACGCGAATATCGTTGCTTCGTGGCTATCCGCCCTTGGCCCGGGCGGTGTGGTCAAGCTGCAAAACCAGAATGCGTCGCTGGACAGCGTCGAACTCGCGCTACGGAGGGCTCTGCTAGGTGCCAGACCAGGAGAGACTGTCTACATCTTCCTTTCCGGGCGAGGGCTCGCTCGTCCGGGGTCGAAGGAAGGGTATATCGGCACCTTTCGGATGGTAGAGAACAAGCCGCAAAGCACGGCAGTTTCTGTTTCCGCTTTCGGCAGCATGGTCGAGAACAGCGATGCTGACGCTGTCTACATCCTCGCGGATTTGTGCCGTGAGCCCGGCAGCAACCGCATCAACCAGCGCTTAACCGATCGCCTGATGCAGATAAAAGGTAAGGAGATACGCGGCATTCTCGCGAGCACTGGCGATGATGCTTCCCAGGAGGACGATCGACTCAGGAATGGTGTGTTCGCATATGCGGTTGCGACCGGGGCGGGCGCACCAACGCGGCTACGTTCCGGTTTCGATCAACTCTTCGGCGATGTGCGCAAAGACGTGAGCATCAGGACCGCACGATCGCAATTTCCGACCTCTTTTGGCACGGCTAACAAAGGCCAGCATGCGGCTGTGCGCGGCGACGGCGAACAGCCGCACCCCGTCCTGCTTGCCTCCTTGTCGATGCCGCGGAGCGCGGCGCTCTTTCAGGCTGTTGCTGCTCGACCGGTTCAGTCTGTTTCGGCCTCCGTGGAACCGCAAGTCACCGGAGAACTGGTTGATGCCGTCCGACGCGGCAGCTACGATGATGCGTTAAGCAGATTGCGGGAACTCCGAAGATCGCAAACGGACGAAGACTGGGGGGCGATTCGCGATCGAGTTGTTGCCGCTCTTGCTGATGCGGGACAGCGAGTCGTGGCGCAATATGGAATGGCCGATCTGCTCCCGGATGATCCGGAGAAGTTAGGACTACCTGATTTCGATGGTGCGGTCGCGGCTTTCCGAGCGGCTGAGCAAGCGTTCGAGATACGCGAGGTTAAGACGGAAGAGCGGATTTACGGCGACTACATAAAGTCACTCAAGGCTCGCCGTCTATTTTGTGAAGGGCGTGCAGCGGCATTTTCTCCAAGCCGAATCGACTCTGCGCGTGACCTCTTACTGGAATCCGCGAGACTCAGCCCGAAGCCTCTGCCCGAAATCAGCAACGCTCTCGGAATCACTTACCTTGAAAACCCGGCTATCGATCCAACAGAAAGAGTTGGAGACCTGCGTACCGCAATCGGCTACTTCGAGGATGCCATTCGAATCTCGCCAACCTGGGCTTATCCGCGGCATAACCTGGGGCTCGCTTACGTCGCGCTCGGCGACGCGACTGCCGCTGAACGTGTCTACCGCGAAGCCATGCAAGTGAACCCAGCCCTGCCCTATGTCGCCTACAATCTCGCACTTGTCCAGCACCGAGCCAATAAATTACACGATGCCGAGCGGTCTTACGCGGCCGCGCTCCGCATTTCGCAGCAAATGCAACTGAATTTGCGAGCACGAGCCGCGCAGTGGAATACCGAGTTGCCTGTCTTCGCGAGTGTCGCGACAAAGCGAGCAGATGTATTCCATAAGAATGAAGCTGAGATCCTGAATGGCCTGGGAGCCGTCGAAGAGTCGCGTAAGAAGTGGGACGACGCAGCTGAGTGGTACCAGAAGGCATTCCATACAGACGAAAAGCACTGCCTTTCACGCCACAATCTCGCGATGCTTCGATTACACCCGGGGATGAAGTTGCGAACCACAGTGGACAGTGAGGCTCTGCTGCGGGAGAACGTTAGCGAGTGCCCGGATTTCATTCCTTCATGGCTGAAGCTGGGCGAAACCGCACTGGCCCGGCACGATGTCGCTACCGCGATCAACGCTTACGACAATGCCGTGACCAGGGCTAAAGAGGACCCCAATGCATTGTTGGGCCTCGCTGAAGCGGAGGAGGCGCAGGGTGACTTAAAACTTGCCGAGGCAAACTTTCAGAAGGCGCTGTCGTTCTATGAATCGCGACCTGGAGGCGCTGGACGAGCGGCACCGGTTTCCGCGTACCTGTCCCTCGCGCGCATCCGGGAACGTATGGGCATAACGTCGGATTGCGGCTTTTGGAAACGCGCCGAATCAGCCGTTCGCGTGATGCCGCATTCCAGTCAGCAGTCGCGGGAAGTCCAGAGTCATCTCCGGAACGCCTGCGGCACTTCTCAGTAACCCACTGCCGGTCACCTTCGGCTGAACTTCCCTGAGTTATCGCACGAAGCCTCGCATTGTCTCTTGTCGATGTACTTCTGGCATTCCGACGTCCAGTCCGGCTGATCTGCTCTGAACTGTTTCTCCTGCTCACATGCGCGTGTTTCGACCGCTGTTGCATCAAGGTCGTAGATGCGAACCTTGTTATTCGGCAGGGCGATGGCTGCGCGAATCGCCCTGTTATCGACAGCGATACCTCGGACCTTTCCGTTCGGGCCGGGAACAAGCAGCGACACCTCCCCGCTTTTGATGTTCCACACAGAAACAGCTCCGTTAGAGTTGGCGGAGACGATGTAAGCTCCATCAGGGCTCAACGTGGCGGCAAGTACAGGCTGACCATCTGGGTGAATGGGACCACCCAGCGCATTGCCCGTTGCCGCGTTCCATAGCCGGACAGGTCCCACCTGAGGCGCCGTGAGTAAGACCACCGCGCGGTTGTCGAACGCGACAGACCTCACCATTCCGCCGGCCACCGAGACTGGAAGGCCTTTCCGGGTTGCGACATCGATGACCTGCGCCTCCTCGTCCTCGCCTGCGATGGCGATCTTTGCCGGTCCGTCGCCCGCCACCGCAACGGCGAGAGGCTTAGGTACCGAGACGTCAAAGCAGGGCTCAGGAGCAGGCTGGCCTATGCGCCAAATGCACGCCCGCTTCGATGAGGCAATTACGCATACGCCGTTTTGGGAACATACTGCCGCGTCGACCGACTGTTTTGAATCGGCATGCCAGTCCATGATGCGACCTGAGTCTGAGAAGCTGGCGAGCCTGCCGTTAGCCGTCAGGACCGCGAGTTTGCCCTGATCGAGAAACGAGACAGCCGCAATTCTGCTTTCTGCCGGCGGCGCGCAATACAGCCGTGTTCCGTTAAGGCTCCAAACGCACGCCGCACCGTCGTCGGCCCCGGTGATGATCTGCTTTCCGTCAGCAGAAAACTTCAGGGTGGTCACATCGCCACCTGGTTCGATGGGCGCTTCCGTACTCGCCTGAATTGCCTCCTCGACGAGAGCAGTGCTTTCCGGTGACGGCTTCGCGGCGTGAGCCCGCAATGCAATCGACATGGCGAGTTTCGGATTCATTTTGAGTACTCGCCCGGCAATCGCGAGTCGTTCATCGAGTTTCGGACGATTGAGCGCAATCCCGACAGCACCGGCAGAAGCGAGTACGACGGCCGCCGTCAGACCCCAGACGATGGCCTTTTCTCTTTTTCGTTTGCGTTTCTCTTCAGCCGCGGTCACCCTTGTTGCTTCATCGCTGGCGTGACTCGATTCGATGAACTCAGTCTCTTCGGGAGCGAAATCGGCTGGACGTTCTCTCAGCCATTGAACTGCCTGCTTCAGCCTGAGCCCTCGAAGTTGTGTTTCGGGATCGTGCTTGCTGTCACGCCATTCTGATAAGAGCAGCAGGAATCGTTGTCGCCAAATCAGAAAATCCCTGTTCTGGGGATCCTCTACCCACTGCCGCAGCGTTTTCCAGTTCCGAATCAGCGCCTCATGGGTGACTTCAACGAAAGGCGGACTGGCGTCTTCGCCCGAGATCATCGCCGTCATCGTGATGAGCCGATACTCGTGACCGGCCAGACGATTCAGCAGAGCACGAACCGCCTTCGACGGTTCGGAGGCTTCCGGACCCGGAAGAAGTTGCGGAAGCGGTACGCGTGTCCGCAGGTAGCGCCCGTCTTCACCGATTTGAACGAGTCGCAGAAGGATGCGTTTCAGCATGGCCTGCTGCTCGGGATTAACGCTGCTATACAGTTCGTCGGCACGGCGATTGAGGGCGCCGCTCAGACCCTCCATCTTCTGATAAGCCGCGAGTGTTAACCGACGTCCGGTGCGAGCACGCCACAGCTCGTCGAGCGTGAACTGAAGCAGTGGAAGCGAGCCGCGCTGGTCCAGCGTGTCTTTCACCAGAACCTCAACCAGGCCATTCTCGACCTCATACCCAGCGCGGAGCGCCGGTTCACGAATTGCCAGCTGCAGTTCTTCAGCGTTCATCGAGCCGATCAACAGATGCTGCCGGTTCAGAACAGTCCGAAAATCACCGTAGTGACCCTGACCGCAGGCACCGTAGAAATCGGCGCGGATTGTGAGCAACACGAGTGTACGGCAATCCGGGACCGTCGAAACGCTCATGAGGGCGGCAATAAACTTCTCCGCCTCCGTTTCGTTTTTGCACAGCGAGAAGGTCTCTTCAAATTGATCGATCAACAGTGCCAGGTGAAAGTTTGACCCGGCATATGCTGCTGCTAACAGTCCGAGCTTCTCTGGATTGGCGTCGAGGCCATCCCTGAGCCGATCTACGTCCGCCGCCCTTGGTTCGGGTCCGGCAAACGCAATTGCAAGTGAGTTTAAAGGACTGCTTCCCGGCTTCAGTGCCAGATACTTCCATGATGGTGCGCGTTGTACGTGACCATCCATAAGGGCAGGGATCAATCCCGCGCGGGCAAGCGATGACTTTCCGCTCCCCGAGTCTCCGACAATCCCGAGCAGCTTTGGAACGTCGCGACCGAAGAGATCGCTCACCATGCCGACGAGTTGACGCACCGTGCCAGTGCGCCCGGCGAAGAAACGGGCGTCGGAAACATCGAACGGTTCGAGTCCGCGGTAGGGACGCTCGCCGAAGAACGGAACGTGCTCGGGATCCGGCCCTGGCTCGATGCCTTCAATGGCGCACTTGAGGAGCCTAAGTGCTTCTTTGTCAGTCGTCGCTGGAAATCGAATCGCACTTCGGAGATTCAGCAGAGCGGGTATGCTACCGACAGTGGAGCCGGAAATCAGAACTGGAATTACCCGCTTTGAACCTCCCGAATCGATGTTCAGTTTTATGGCCGCTTCCACCTCCGCATTCTGCCAGGGCCGGATGGTTTCAGAACCGATAAAAACAGCAATTGCGGGAACTTCCTGCAATGCTGCGGCGATTTTCTGTATATAACTATCGCCGCCCGAAATGCTCCATTTGTCGAACCAGACACGCACTCCGAGCGCCCGAAGTCCGGTCAGTATTTCCGCGACCTGGCTCTCGTCCGGAGAACTGTACGATGCGAACACGTCAGGCGAATCGGGCAAGCTCCACTATATTAATCTCGCTGAGTCGTGGTATTCTTTTCACCCAGCGAGGTGTATAGGTGCAGAGAATTCTTCTGGCGACGGCACTTGGTTTGATTTCTGCTGTTCTTTACGGGCAAACGAACCTGACCGTAAGTCCGTCCACGTTTCAGCTCTCCGCTAATGCCGGCAGCACGGCGCGTGTAACTGACACAGCGACGATCACGAACACTGGTCCCGCAGTCGCCTACAGCATCACGTCTTCCGCAACCTGGCTCTCCGCGACTCCAGCGCAGGGAAACCTCGCGACGAACGGCAGTGCGCAGATTACGGTTTCCGCCAATCCCTCTGGTCTCGAGGCAGGCAATTATACTGGCACGTTGACGATCAGTGCTGCCGGCCGTCAGTCAAAGACGATCAGCGTCACGTTCAGCATTCAAGGCGTTCAGTTGACCGTGGATCCTTCGACCTGGACTTTGTCGGTCGGACAGAACGGCACGGCGACGAAAACTGTCTCTTTCGGGCAAGTCGGTGGCAGTGGGTCGGGCGTGACTATCAAGAGTAGCCAGAGCTGGCTCAAGATCAGCCAGACATCCGGCAACACTCCAGCAGTCGTGACTGTCACGGTCAATACGACGGGACTTACGCCCGGGACGTACATGGGAACTGTAACCGCAACCAGTGATGCAGCACCCGCCATCCCGAAGTCCATGACTGTCACTCTGACGGTCACAGCGGCTCAGCCGGACTTGCAGGTGAGCCCAGGCGCTGGAAACTGGGACGCAACAAACACCCTGAATCTGAATGGAAGCGCCGGTAGCAACTCAACCGATTCGGGGACGGCAAACATCAAGAACGTCGGGCCGGCGGTTACCGTCAGTGCGACCTCCAATCAACCCTGGCTGGTCCTGGCTTTTCCGAATGCGCCGGCACCCTCGACGAGTGTTCAGCAACCATTCGTCGCTGACAGCCAACAGCTTTTGACGATTACGGCCCGTTCCGCAAACCTCGAGGCGGGCACGTACACCGGATCTATAACAATCAGCGCTCCCGGACGGCCGAACCGTACGATCGCCGTGAAATTCTCGGTCAATGGCATTGCGATCGCGATCGATCCACCTGCGATTACTCTGAACGTAGCGCCGAACAGCACCGCAACCGCAACGTTCCGAGTGAACCCGATAGCACCCGTAACGACAGCTTCCTTCAATGTCTCGAACCCCTCGGTGCCGTGGTTGACAGTCAGCCCATCTGCAACACCTGGAGACCGTCCCTCTGGCCAGCCAGTTACGATTACGGTGAATTCAGCAACGTTATCGGCAGGCAACACGTACCAGACCAGTTTGACCATTTCGGCGCAAGCGTCCGGCCCGAGCCTGCCGAAGACGCTGCCGATAACCGTGGTCGTCGGTCCGCCAGGCTCTTTGCTGGCGAATCCGAACTCTGTCACGATTTCTTCGACATCCGCATTCGGATCGGTATCAGTTCAGTCCACAAGTTCACCAATTACGTTTAATGCTGCCAGTAATCGTTCCTGGCTGACGGTGGTTCCGCAGCATGCTACCACGCCTGCCACACTCACTCTGCTGGTAGACAGTACACAATACGACCCGACGCAGCGCGCCACGGTGACCATCACGCCCGAGACGGCGGGAGTTGCACCTGTTACGATTCCAGTCACTGTCACTGCTGCTGGTTCGCAAACGCTGCATCGCTACTCGATACCTCAAATTGCGGACGGCGGCGCTTATCAGACCAGCATCATCCTTGTAAACACGGGTACCTCGCCGATTACGGCCAGTGTCAACATGTATCGTTCCGATCCGTCCAGCCATGCCACCCTGACGTGGAGTCCCGGAACGGTTGGCGAAGCGGCAACACAAAACGTCAGCATCGCTCCGAAGACGTCCTATACGATTCAGACGGCGGGTCTGGACCCGGTAAACACTGTCAGCGGATGGGCGGAAGTGACTGCTTCGGGACCGATCAGCGGTTTCGCTGTCTTCCGGCAGCGAATCGGGAATACGGATCAGGAAGCGGCAGTACCGATCAATGTCGACGGCACTAACCGGTTCTTTTTGCCCTACGACAACCAGTCGGGGTTCACGACATCTCTGGCACTGGTGAATATGAGCACAACCGATGCAGCGAATGTGAACGTCACGTTCCGCAGCTCCAACGGGCAGGCCCGAACGGCAAGTCTGGGAGTTATTCCGCCCCTGGGGCACTGGCCTTTCAATCTTGTCGGTCAGTTCAGTTATCTGAGCGGGGATCGCGGAGTAGCTGAGTTCTCTGCGTCAGCCGGCTTGCTGTCGTCGCTGGGCTTGCGATTCAATAGCTCGCAGGCGTTTACCTCGTTTGAGGCGCAATATCCTGCAAGCACCGGAGCGCAGCGGTACTCGATCCCGCAAGTCGCCGATGGCGGCGCATATCAAACCAGCATCATCGTGGTGAATGACGGCGATTCACCCGCGACCGTCAGCCTGCGTTTTTACAAGTCGGATCCGAATACGCATGCGACGCAGCCGTGGCAGCTGCTGCTGGCAGGCAATGCCAGCACAGAGAACATCAACATCGGTCCTGGCAGTTCCTACACCGTGCAAACGGCCGGATCCGATCCGAACAATACCTCCGTCGGCTGGGCCGAGGTGGTGACCACGGCGCCAGTGAGCGGATTCGCCATCTTCCGCCAGAGAATCGGAAGCTCGGACCAGGAAGCGGCGGTGCCGATTAACGCCGGCGGGCAGCAACAGCTCTTGTTGCCCTATGACAATCAGCAAGGTTTCACAACGTCGCTCGCGCTGGTAAATCTGAGTGCCACAGATGCGGCGCCGGTGACCATCACCTTCCGCAGTGCGAACGGACAGGTGCGAACGGAGAATCTGGCGCCGATTCCGCCGCAGGGGCATTGGGCTTTCAACCTGCCGTCGATGTTCGGCTACTTACAGGGCGACCGCGGAGTGGCCGAATTCTCGACCAGTGCGGGTCAGCTGTCGATGTTGGGCCTTCGATTTAACTCCTCGCAGTCCTTTACATCGTTTCGTGCGCTTACGCCGACGCAGTAGCGGTGGGATGCTTTTACCTGCTCGGCGGCTCAGAACTGCACACGCAGCATCAGTTGAATTGTCCTCGACGTCTCCCGGAAAGGCGTGAGGAGAGGGAACCCTGAGTTCTTCTCCTCACGTCCGTACTGAGCCACTCCAAACTGAGGAGACCCAAGTTTCGTGCTCTCGGGATTGTTGAGGTTCGCATGGTTTAGAACGTTGTACGCGTCGGCCCGCAACGTCGCTCGTGCTCGCTCCCATTTTCGGAATGAGAACGTTCTGGCAAGTGACGCATCGAAAGATATGAGGCCTGGACCGGAGAACGCATTCCGTCCCGACGTTCCGATGCGGAAAGCATCAGAAGGAGCGAACGCGTCGGGATTGAGAAGTCTCCGCCCTCGCGGCAATGCAACATCCACTCTTGCGGACGCGCTGTCTTTCAGATCCGCCCGGTTGTTGTATATCTGCTCCACGGCATCCTCGTAAACGTTCGCGTAAACCGTATACGGAAAACCGGATCTAATTGCACCCGTGGCCGCCACCTGCCAGTTGCGAAACACTGGCGCTATGGCTGCCGAACTGAACGCTGGCGGCACATCGGCAACTCCGTACAGCACGAAGCTGTGACGCTGATCAAAGTCGGAATTTCCACGATCGGACTGGCTGTCGAACTGACGAGTGAAGGTCGCGACCAGGAGGTCCTGAGCAGTCTGCGCATTAAAGAAGTTGAAGTTCAGGAATTCACCCGCCAGCGGATCGCTCTGCACGTCTATCGAATGGCTCCATGTGTATGATGCCTGCCCACGCACCCTGGGGGTGAGAAAGCGCCATGTTGTCGTGAGTGCGTGATAGTTGGACTTGCCCTGATTGCCGCGATAAGACACCAGAGGAAGACTCGAGTTGATGAGCGCAAGTGGGTTCGCCTCACTTCGATCCGCTAAGTTCGAGAACGGACGGTTGATCTTGTCCGTCGTCAGGAGGCCACTCGCTAACGATCCGACCCAGGCTACTTCCAGGAAACCAGCGCCGGGGACGCGGTGCTGCAAGGCGGCGAACAGGTGCTGAACTGCAGGGTTCCGCAGCTCCCGCTGGAAGGTCACAGGATCGAGCGGGTTATCGTAGTTGTCCGGCGGATATTTGCGTGCAATGTCAATCGCAGGTTGCAGGATGTTTACGGTCTGTTGTTGCTCGTTCTGGACAAAGTGAGAAAAGCCGAAGATCATCCGGTTCGCCTGGATCGTTTGCCATACATTCTCAAAAGGACGGTCATAATACAGCCCGTACCCGAGTCTGAAAAACGTAGACCCGGATCCGGTCAAGTCGAAAGCCAGGCCGCCCCGCACTGCGAGATTACCCGGACGACTTGAGTACACGGCATCGGAAGCGATGTGCCATGAAGCATCTGCAAGACGCTGCTGGATTGTGCCCTCGCCGCCCAGATCCAGCAAATAGTCACGTCCCTGACCTGCTGCTTGTGGTGCACTGAAGTATTCGTAACGAAGGCCAATATTTATCTGCAAACGGCGAGTAACGTTCGTACTCTGCTGTGCAAACAAGTAGAACTGAGAATGTCGATATTCGCGGTCGAAAGGCGGCTGGCCGATCTCACCGGCTTTCGACCGATCGTACGTAAGCAGCAGCGACGACGGCTGGTCATTCGCAAACATGGCAAGACTATCGAACTGATACTGCCCGGCGGCCAGCACGTCCGCGAATGTCACAATGTTGCGCCGCAGAAGTCCCGCGCCGAACTTCCAGACACTTCTTCCTGAGATAATGCTGAAGTTGTCGAGGATCTCCATACTCCGACCCGAGTTGTGAAAGGTGAATGCCGCCGGGCTTCCCGGCAACGCCGTTTGGTCGGTGGACACCGAGAACGGAAGTTCGCTGTGAACTCGATCGACCCGGGTCGAATCCGCGCCGTATGCAAATCGAAACTCGTTCGTTACGGACGATTTCGGGACGAATGTATATCCGATGGAAACGTTAGTCCCGTTCTGACGAAAGGGTGCGGACAGATCCGGATACGGGCTCGCGAAAAGTCCGGGTTGTCTGAGCACGGAAAATGCTACCCTCGCGAACACGCGATGCTTCTGGTGACGCGCGGGCAGGAAGTCCAGCCTGGGTACGCCGGAATAGCGGTCGATTTCAACCGGGGACGCGATAGCAACTTTCTGCGAGTCTCCGGGGCCGGCTGGTGCGACAGCGAGACCGTACGTTCGGAGGAGTGACCCACCCGTCCGATCCGGCCACACGGACTCGATGAACTGGCGCGTCGGCAGAAGCCAATCCTGGGGAGCGTTGCGGCTGCGATATCGCAGAAAGTCCAGTGGAACTGAGACGAAGAACTCATGCGTGAGTGGGCCGCCAATGTACGTTCCCGTCTCCAATTCATGAATCGGAGCACGCTCGTATCCCTCGGTGATCCGCTGAAAATCATTCGCGTTCAATCCGGCGTTCAGTGCGGCGTTCTTGAGATATGAATAGAACAACGCATGCCACCCATCAAGGCCGGATCTCGAGACAGTGTTGGCAATCGCGCCGGATGTTCTTCCGAACTCCGCAGAATAGTTATGTGTTGAGACGCGATACTCCTGCATTGATTCGGGCGCTACGTTGGTCAAAGGACCGCTGGTGAGATGGTTATTATTCTCAACTCCGTCGAGCAGGTAGTTGATCGCCGAAGGACGCTGGCCGGCCACGGTCAGGGCCAGCCCGCGTGCGGTCCCGGAATACGAGTTCACTTCTGGCTGCAGTGCGAGCGCGGTGTACAGGTCGCGCCCACTTAGCGGCAAGCGTTCGATTTCGGAAGGCGAGATCACGTACGACAAACTGGATTCGAGGACTCCGGGCAACCCAGAGGGAACAGTAAGCAGATCGAGACGAGTCGCCTGAAGGTCGGCGGCATAAGTGTGCACGAACGCTGCAGACCCACCTACGAAACTGTTGCTGAAATTGTCCTCTTTCGCGTTTGGAAGCAGATATCGAAGCGGCAGGTTGATCTGCATTCGGCCGGAAACCGCCAGTTCGATCTGATTGGTCTCCCGACCCTGGTAGCCATCCGCGGTAGCTCGGACAAAGTAAGTGCCAGGCGAAAGGGATGGAAGCGAATACCATCCTGTTCCACTTGAGATTGCCGTGTATTGGGCATGAGTTCCGGTGTGAACTGCAAGGAGCCTGGCAGCGACGATCGGCCGACCGGTCCCTTCGTCGTAAACCGTTCCGAGAATGATGCCTTCGGTGCTTTGCGCGCGCAGTATGCACGCCCATAGCAGGATCAGCGAGCCGGCCAGGCATCTGAACACTCGAGTCAGTATACCGCTTGCCTCCCTTTATCATTGCGAAGCTTTGCATTGGGCGCAGCAGTCGAGCAAGTGCTGTTTGCAATCACAATGATGCGCGCCGCGGGAAGGCCGAATCGTCCGGCGATGAAGAAAGCTTCGTCGAACCATTCACTTTGTCTGGCCGTTTCACTCTCCGTTTTGAACGACGCGAGTAACGCACGCGCTTTTCACAAAAGGATCGTCATGCATGTCCAATGCCGCGCCTTTCTCGGCCGACTCTACCAAGAGTACCTACTCGAAACAGTTTCGGATAGCCTCTTGTATTCGGGTTTTTGGGGAAGGACAGTTTATCTCAAGCGCATTGGTTTTCCTCCAGCCTCCTTGCTGCGCTGTGCTGCGTCCATGAAAGCGAAGATTTCGAGTGTTTCCTCGTTTGGCACAGGAGACTTGCCGGTCTGGAAGAAGTTGACGATCTGCTGGACGAGCGGTGCGTAACTGAACGGCACGTCGGGCGGGCTCTGGATAACTGCTTTCGGACGATAGACCACAACACCATAGGGTCCCGAAGGTCGGAGCGTGCGAACCGTTCCGACACGGCCGTCCTTCCAGCGACCGACGATGACGTCGGTCCCTGTGTTGTTGTCCCCACCCGCCGTTCGCGTGACTTCCGCGCAGCCTGTCCCCATTAGCGTGTACAGGGTTTCGACTGGATGGATGGCATACCACGACAGATCGAGATAGTGATGTTCTTCCGTTGGTCCGGGACCCCAGACAGTGATGCCCATTGCATCCGGGTATTTGTATTTCGTACCCAGCTCGTTGAAGCGTAGTGCCGAGGAAGTGAACCAGGGCACGCCTGCCGCACTGGCGAGTTTCGCGATCTCGCGTGCATCTTCCAGCGTGGATGCAAGTGGTTTGTCGATGAAGAGCGGCTTGTGTGCAGCGATCACCTGCTTTGCCTGTTGCAGGTGGATACGGCCGTCTCCGCTTTCCAGCAGTACGCCGTCGACCTTTGCACAGAGTGTCGGAATGTCAGGTACGATTTCCACTCCATAGGCAGCCGCGAGATCTTCTGCGTACTTGTCGACACGAGTACGGCTTGAGACGATATCGGGACTTCCACCCTTATATGCCGCAACGATTCTGGCTCCTGAAACGTGGTCAGCTTCGCCAGGTTTGTTCAGGATGCGGCTGAAGTGGATGACGTGCGAAACATCGGTGCCGATGATGCCGAGTTTCAGCTCGGCTGCACTGAGGGAGAGGGTGCAGATGAACGTTAGAAATCGCAGAGTTGAATGCATGATCTTGGGTTTTATTGATCCGATGACAGGCAGTTGTCTCGTAAGTGTATCTTCGATTTCGTCTGGTTTCCAGCGAACGAGCTCGTGCGGTGAAAACTCCGCTGCGGATTACACCTACACCTTGGCAGGCATAGATTAAACGTGAGTCGTCGTCAAGGTTTGGCAGGATAACAAGTTACGTTTTTGGCGTTCGCGCAGTAGGATGGCGCCGAGGTTGTGGCCAATTGCGTCGGTCAGGGTCTAAGGTGGCACCGTGAAAACACTCGCGGTTCTATTCAGCGTGAAGTGGCGACGAAATCGGAGAACATCGCCCAACTGAGATACCTTCGATTGCCGACGAACCGCTGACGCGTGACATCGGCCTGGCCGCATGTCAGTCGAATCGTCAGTCCCGATTGCTGCTGGAACTGAATCAATCTATTCTAAAAGCGCGCAAGCGGGGATTGTCTAAGCTTCAACCCTTCCTGCGGCGGTATTCCACTTCAGCCGCCGCCCTTCGCGCAGCGACTGCATCGCCATACAAAGCACGATGTTGGTCGCCTGTCCGGCTTCGACCGGTGCATTCGGGTCTTTGCGGGAACGAATACATTCGAGGAAATTGCGGACGTGCGCAGGTGCAGCGCGGTTGAAACTGCCCGGCTCCCTGCGATTCACACCCGGCTTCATGTCTACGGCCATCGACTGCGGCCACAAGGTGTATGACTCGCGGCCGACATCAAACCTTGCCTTTGTCCCGTGGAACTGCTGAAGCTGATCGTTGGTCGTGTTGTACGACATCGCTTTGTATCCGAGGGTAAAGGTACAGTGATAGTTCTCGGGAAATTCGACCAGAATCGTTGCCGTGTTTGTTACTTCGACGCCGGGCAGGTCGGGCTTCAAACCGGAACATGTGACCATAAGCGGCCCGTTTGAGTTCATGTACCACTGAATGCAGTCGATGATGTGCGCTGCCTGACCGACAATAAGCCCGCCTGAGTAGTCGTAATAGTAATACCAGTTGAAGTAACGCTGCGGATCGAGTTCGTGCTTCGGGGCACTGCCCTGCCACATATTCCAGTCAAGTTCGCCCTGCAGCTTCGATTGACGGAGACTCGCCGTATGGTTCAGCCACTGCGATGTAACAAGATGCACATCGCCGAGTTGACCGGAATCCATGATGCTTTTCCCCTGCAGAAACAACTCAGAGCTTCGACGCTGCATTCCAACCTGCACCACGCGCTTCGTTTTGCGGACTGCCTCGATGACCGCGAAACCCTCTTCGATCTTGTGGGCCAGAGGCTTTTCGACATAGACGTCTTTGCCGGCGTTGACGGCGTCGATAACCATCTTTGCGTGCCAGTGATCGGGCGTGGACACAATCACAGCATCAAGTGATTTGTTGTCCAGAAGCTTCCGGTAATCCTTGTAGCTCTGTGCACTTGGGCTGGCAATCTTCAGGCCTGCGTCCAGATTCGCCGTATAGACGTCGCAGACGGCGGCGAGGTCGGCCCCAAACTCCTTGAACTCTCCCATCAGGTAACGTCCGCGGCCGCCAGGACCAATGATTCCGATACGAATTCGATCGTTTGCACCGAGCACACGGGCCTGCGCTGCTGCCGAAATCAGAAACGTTCTTCGGTCCATGGCTCTCAAGTTTACTTGATGTTCAGGGAGAGGCGAAACTGCAGCAATCGTCACCGGCGATCTAACAATATCCGGAGGGTGTAACCACCGCTTCGGCGACCCTCGTACCGGTTACCTGAAGAACTCGACGCCACGGAGAAACTTCTGGTGGCGGCTGCAAAGTACTTTTGACCCGTGCTGATGATCGCGAGTTTCTGCATCCCCTGTCGTTCGAGGTTGGCCGCATACCGTGGGGCTATGAACAAGACACAGGGACGGCTTAGTATAGCGATGTATTCCTCCGCTCATGAGTTTAAATTCCAGCTTCTTCTGCGAATCGTATTCTGGTGCTCCTGGTAATTTCCGTCACGATAAATTACCTCGATCGCGGCGCGCTCTCGGTGGCGGGACCCGCGATTTCGCACGACCTGAACTTCTCCGCCTCACAAATGGGCTTGTTGTTTTCGGTATTTTTCTGGAGCTATTCCACACTTCAGCTCCTCGGTGGATGGCTGGTTGACCGTTATCCTGTGCGATGGGTTTATGCAGGCGGCTTCTTCGCCTGGTCGCTTTCTACCGTCTCGGTCGCATTCCTTGGCAGCCTTCCGGGACTCGCGGCAGCCCGGCTCGTCCTGGGCGCAGGTGAGAGCGTCGCGTATCCTGCATTCTCGAAGTTCCTGTCACAGGAGTTCCGCGAGGATCGGCGAGGGCTCGCAAATGCTGCGATCGATGCGGGCTCGAAGGTCGGACCGGCGCTGAGTATTCTCCTCGGCGGCGTTATGGTTGCGCACTTCGGGTGGCGCGCGCTGTTTTTGTCTGCGGGACTAATTAGCCTGCTCTGGCTGTTGCCGTGGCTGGCATGGACCCGATCGGGAGCCGCTGCCGCGGTGCCGTCAGGCTCTCATGGGCCGGGCTGGGCTGAGATTCTCACGAAAAGGCAGGCCTGGGGGACGTCTCTCGGGATGTTCTCGCTCGGATATGGATGGTACTTCCTGCTTTCGTGGCTGCCGACATATCTCGTTCGCGAGCGAGGTTTGTCCGTAGAAGACATGGCCGTGCTGGGCTCGCTTCCGTTCTGGACCATGGCCGCTTCTTCACTAACGGCGGGGTGGGCTGCGGACCGGTGGATTCGCGCGGGCGCACAAGCAGGACGGATAAGGATGTTATTCGTCACAAGTGGATTGCTTCTCTGCGGATTGATGATGTTGCCGGTTGCACTTGTCCGTACCCCGGCGATGTCCATCGCACTGGTCACGGGTGCATGCCTCTGCCTGGGTCTGTTTTCTTCAAACTGCTGGGCGGTGACGCAGACTCTCGCCGGACCCGATGCCGCCGGGAAGTGGACTGCGATTCAGAATACGATCGGGAATTTCGGCGGCGTCGCATCTCCTCTGCTGACTGGCTGGATCGTCGACAGAACAGGGTCGTTCGTCCTCTCATTCGTGGTCACATCATCCATCCTGTTCGTGGGCGCCGCAGTCTACCTGCTGATGGTACGCACAGTTGTCCCGGTCTCCTGGTCTGCGCCGGGCGATTAGAGGGCCGATTTTAAAACAGCTCGGCACCAAAGGATCTTTTCGCGGACATCCAGCGGCAAATAGAAATACTGCAGCGAAGGTTCGAACCCGATCCGGGGATCTCCCTCGCACAGCGGGAGAAATTCTTCGGCGATTCGTAACTCGCTTCCGACAAGATTTCGAAGTCGTGCACCTTCCTCGGGTTTGCTGCGCAGCATGTGGATTTCAACCTGGTTGGCGATGCTCGCAAAATAAAGCTGGCACGCCCGATGGATCCTCTGGTCGGCTGCTGCACGTCCGCTCGAGTCCACGATGCCGGCAAATGCTTTTATCCCCACCGCCCATTGCTGCGCCATGTCACGGAAGCTTCGAGCAACCGCGGCAGGGCCATAAGGTTCGGTCCACCCGAGGTCATCGAAACTGTTCAAAATCCGGGGCTGCTGTCCGGAAGGCTGAAGCCATATGGGGTGAGCCGGACCCTGTTGCACCGGGCTGGAGTACACGAGCCGGTTTGAATACGGATACTCGGCAAAGGCGCGAGAAAATGTGGACCATGCCTTTCGTGCGGCTGCAACTGACGCTGGTCCGTATCGTTCTCTCGCTACTGCATCCAGAACTTCGTCTTTATCCGGAACTTGTTTATTGAAGTATCGACGCGCAACAGCCCAGTTGGCGTCGGGCCACGTTCCGAGCGTCCAGGAGAGCATTGCTCCGTCAACGCCGGCGTGGCGGAGAGCCGCACACTTGTTTGCGATCAGATCAGGAACGGGGATGAACGGTAACAGTCCGAGTTCCCAGCTGTTGCCGATCTGGACCTTTGCCATTACCGGCATGCCGCGTTGCTTTGCCTGCGCAATGTGCTTTTGTGCGCGCGGGGATGGGCCTGGGACCGAGAGCGAATACTCATCGATCAATGTCTTTCGACCGAGCCGTTCTGCCGGTGTGCCACGCTCGAAATCGACCTGCAGAGTAACCCCGTCCGGGAGAGCAGCAATCACTGCGCGCTGCGGATCATCTTCCACCATACCCCAGCTCCAGTCCCAGGCAATAATCTTCGCTGCCGGCGAAGCCTGATGCGCGCCTTCCCGTATGAGTCTGACGACCTCACCTATCACCGAGTCCGGTGTTCGTTTGCTGCATCGAGGACATGCCGTGTTGCGGCGGATAGAGTAGCAATTGGTAGGATTCTCGGAAGCGGTGATCAGAATCACGCCAGCTAATCCGGGCGCTTTCGCCAGCAGCTGACCGACGGCTTCGCGCAGCCAGAGCCTTACAGGCTCCGTGCTCGTGCAGAGAGATACCAGCCCATCGCCGTTGCGCCCGATGTCGCCTCGCAACTCCGGCCGCGTGTCGAAAAACGAGGCAGGCATCGCACGTGGCTCATTCAGGTAGAGGTAGACCTTGAGTCCGTGCGAATCGCATCGCCCAATCAGCCGGTTGAGGCGGCCGAGCCGGGTTACGCGCTGGCTTCCAAAACCCGGGAGCAAAGGATGGCTGGTTAGATCGCGAAGCATCGCATGCAGCCAGATCCCGTTCAGTCCCTGGTGTCTGAGAGCTCTCAGAGCAACATCAGGATAGATGGCGTCAATATTAGCTTGCCCGAGTACATCGCCGTACACGGCAGTATATGGAAACGCGATGCGCGGATCGAGCGCTGCATGCCGGGCAGTATCATCCAGCGCAGGGATGTCGCGGAGGAGCCCGTCCGCAAATTCGAAGCGAGGGATCGGGGACGCCGTGTGCGGCATCGAATAGTCGAGCTTTGGAGGAGGCGAAGCCTCGATGCGAATGCGCGGCACATCCGGCTTCGGACCCAGATGTCCGTTGTAAAACGCATCTTCCCCGAGAAGCGACGTAATCTCTGCCGTCGTCATGCCTGCAACGACTGTCAGCTGCTCCATTGGCACGAACGTCCAGTTGCGCCGGAGAATCTGAAACCGCTGACGAGGCGCGAATCGTTCATCGACTGCCTGTGAGGGCAAGCCCATCGACTGGGCCAGCCGATGCACTGTAGCTACGTTGCACGAGAGAGCTCGCGCGATCCGCCCGGCAGGTACAAGATCCCAGTTGCGCCAGACGAGCTGATGCGCCATGGTCGGAAACTGTGGGAGCGGAACAATTGGCGAACTCGCGGCAAGTGCACAGGAAGCCAGGCTCACGAACTCGCGGCGCCTCATGTACCCAACCTGTTCGCAATGCCCAGGCCCAGAACTGCTGCGCATAGCAGACCCGCACCGAGCCAGAGTTGCCGCAGCGCTCCGGGAGGCGCCTGCCTCCATTCGCCTGTGGCGACGCCCAGCAGGTTAGCCGCAAGCACCATCGAACCCATCAGCACCGACCAGCCAAACGACGGTCCCAAATCTCCAAGCTGCCTGGTGCCGGCGCCGTAGAACACAAAGCCCAGCATCCACAAAACGCCCATCGACACGCCAAGCGCAAGGTTGCGCACCGAGCCCGGCGCCCTGAATAACGCCAGAGTTTGCTGATTCACCAGCTTATAGCCGGCGAAACCTGCATTGCACAAGAAGAGCGAGATCGTTAGCAGAGACCATACGAGATTCGGAGCGAAATCAGAAGAAACGCCGCGCTCTACTGCCAGATCCACGACGGGCTTGCCGAGTACAAAGCCGATGTTGCCGCAGGAGGAAAGGAGACCTGAAATGACACAGAGCGTTATTCCTCTCGTGTAACCTGATCTGCCCGTTGCGGACTCGCGATAGCGTCCTGCGAGCGATGAGATTGCAACTCCGGCAAGCATGACAGCCAGCGACCCCAGTGTGAGAAGCAGAACCTCGCTACGCGGCACCGACTGGCTCAGCAGCAGCAAAGGAACCAGCGTTCCGCTGGTGGCAGCAAAGCCGAGGATGACGGTGAAGCCTACGGAAAGACCAACCGCATCGACACCAAGGCCAAAAGTCAGGGCTCCGAAACCCCACAGTAGTCCCATCAGCATGATCAGCGCGATGCGCGCGCCGCCCGCATCAGCGTACACCTGTCCCGCGCCGGACGTAGTCAGGCCTACAAACAGCCAGGGACAGATGAGATATGCAGTGAACGCGAACACCAGCCAGATGTTCTCCCATTTCCATCCGGAGGTGAACTTCATCGGCAGCATAAAGCTTCCCTGGCAAAGACCTGCGGCGAGAACCAGGAGCCAGCCCGTGATCATGCAAGAGCTTCGGACAGAGCGTGCATAAACTGGTCCACGTCGCTCTCATCGTTGTAGTAATGCAGCGACGCGCGTACGCGGCCGTCACCGCCCCATACGACCACTCCTCGTTCGCCGAGCCGTTTCATCAGGCCGCCGCCATCGGGATGTTCGAAGGCGACAATGCCCGATGTATACGCGTCTTCAGGTGGCGTCAGCAGCGAGGGTCCGAACTCTGCGAGACGTTTCCGCAGATCCCGGCACAGCCGGTTTACTCGTTCCTGTTCCGATGCGAGATCGATCGAAAGCAGATACTGGATTGAGGCGTGTACCGCGTAGAGCGTCGCGAAATTTGGCATACCGGCTACAAGACATGCGGCGCCAGGCTTCAGGTCGTAGGCAGTGAACCGATTCGGAGACATGGCATTTTGTACGGAGTACCAGCCAACTCCGGCAAGCGAAAACCGTTCGCGACACTCCGGCGACATGTAAGTGACAGCTGAGCCATGAAGGCCCAGAAGCCACTTGAATGTGCTCGCCATAAGGTAATCCACGCCATCGAGGATCACGGGACATCGACCCAGGGCCTGTGTGGCATCGACACATAACAGAGCGCCGGCGGAGTGCGCGGCTTCGGCGAGTTGGGCCGTATGCGGGAACCACGCTCCGGTCTTATAACTGACCTGGCTTATGGTGACAAGGCGTGTACGCTCGTCGATGGCCGCGGTCAGGTCATCGAGACTCAGAGCGCCGCCTTGGGACCGAACGACCTCGACTTCGACACCTCGCTCGCGCAGAGCCAGCCATGGCAACACATTCGATGGAAACTCGAGGTCCGTGGTCACAACCCGGTCCCCGGGCTTCCAGTGAAGCGATGCGGCCAGGATGTTGAGAGCATCGGATGCTGTAGGGAGGAAGGCGATGTCTTCGGCAGCAGCCCCCAGCAGCGCACCTGCGGCTTCACGCGCTGCGTGCTCCATCTCAAAGTGACGATGCCTGCCAGGTGTGCCTGAGCATTTCTCGCGCAGGTACTCCGTGACGGCAGCGTTAACGCCCGGCGCAGGAAGGCCCTCGGCGGCTGTATCAAGGTAGCCACCCTGAACCGCACGAGGAAACTGCTGTCGAATGGACATGTTCAGAATTCCTGAATGATGGTTTTATAGACATCGACCGCAGACAGCACCTGATCGAGCGAAATATACTCGGATGCGGTATGCGCCTGATCAATCGAACCCGGACCCAACACGATGCTCGGAATACCAGCCCGGTTGAACTTACTCGCATCGCTGCCGAACGGAACTCCAATCGCACTGCTCGGCAGCCCGAGTCGGTCGAGAGCACGACGCGTTGCGCGAACGATGGCGGTGTCTGTTGAGGTCTCCATGGGCCAGTCTTCGAGCAAATGTATGTGAGTCACCTGCACATCAGGGAAGCTGGCGCGCAGACTCTCCGACATCTGCTCATAGCGACTGCGGACTTCCGGAGGGTGTTCACCGGGGATCAGACGCCGATCAATCTCCATCGAACATTCTTCCGGTACGATGTTGACCTGGGCACCGCCCCGAATAACGCCAACATTGAGAGTTGGTTCGCCGACGAGCGGATGATGTATGCGATGCAGTGATGTGTCTTCTTCCAGCCTGATGATCAGACGCGCCATCCGCGTTATCGCGTTGACTCCCAATTGCGGCCTGGAGCTGTGAGCGGCACGTCCGGCGACTACGACCCGCCATCGCAGACATCCTTTGCTGGCGATCACCAGTCGGAGCTCGGTTGGTTCGGCCACGATCGCGCCGTCTGCAGCGATGTTTTCGCACAGATGGACGGCGCCCCGATAGGCGTACTCCTCATCCATTGCCGCAGCGAGCACGACATCGCACGAGGGTACAAAGCCTTCTGCCTGCAGTTCTAGCAGAGCATGCATCATGGCTGCGAGTCCGCCCTTGGTGTCGCACGCACCACGCCCGTAAAGGCGCCCATCGCGGATTTCCGCCTCAAACGGCGGAGTGCTCATATTCTCGATACCGGCGGTATCGACATGCGCCTCCAGCAGCAGCCTGCGGGAGCGGTCGCGGCCCGGCAGAGTTGCCAGCAGATTTGGCCGCCCAGGAGAAACTTCTTCCAGTCGTACCTCGATGCCGTGGGCGACAAAAAACTGCTGGATCCAGCCCTGGATGCATGCTTCAGGTTGTCCCGACGGATAGGCCGGATTGACGCTGTTGATTCGGACCAGATGTTGCAATGTCTGAACAACGGGACTCAGAACCATTACTGAACCGGGCTCCAGTCGTGCAGCTCGACTTCGCGGCCTGTACGTGCCGATTCGATAATCGCCAGTGCTGTGCGAATCGCATTCGTCGCCTCAAAGAGCGTGACTGCGGTGGGAGGCGAGCCCGTGTGAAGACAACGGTAGAAATACAGGAGCTCGTTCAGCAAGCCTCCGTGCGCAGCGCCGTACATTCTCGTTTCGTAACCGGAGTCCGGCGCCGGAGTACCCATCCATCGACCAGATGCTGAGTCCGGCGGGCTGCATGGCAAGAAGTGCTGTGCCGTTCTCGCCGGTGACCTGTAATGAATCATCAAGCGGTATGCCTGCGGCGTCCGGCAGAAGCCAGTTCGTCTGCACCTGCGCTACTGTCCCGCTCGCAAATTCGAGGATGCCCATAACCCAGTCAGGGTTCTTCGTTGCGTAAATCTTCTTTTCGAAGCCTTTCACCCGGACGACGGGCGAACGCTCCAGACTTAGCATGATGTCAATGTCGTGAACGCAATTGCAGAGCGCCGGATGCGTGCGCTCGTACCTCGAAAACCCTCCTCGCATTCGTCCCCGCTTTGCCTGCATATGAACGATTCTGCCCGACATGGCCCGCGGCAACTTCGTCTCGCAGCACGGTGTATCTGGGATCAAAGCGCAGCAGGTGACCAACCATCAGCGTGCAGCCCGAATTCTGCGCAGCTTCCGTCATGGCCTGGCAATCCTCCAGCGTAGTAGCAAAAGGCTTTTCGAGAAGGACATGCTTGCGAGCCTGCAGTGCGGCGATGACCGGATCGCGATGCCGATCTTCCGGTGTGGCTACGTGAACGACATCCACAAGGTCGAGCAGCTCTGGGAGGCTTGCCGCCACGGCGGGAACACGATACTGCGTCGCGAGGGCAGTCGCACGGTCCGAATCGGTATCGAAAAGCGCGGTGACGTGAACGCCCGGTACGGCCTGCATTGCCGAGAGGTGGCTTTCTCCAAAAAGCCCACAGCCAATCAGGCCAGCGCGAAGTTCCTTCATCCAGCCACCCGGTCACCGCCGATGCGGCCACCCGATCGTAATTCCGAAATTACCTGATCGCAATTGAGCATCTTTTCCAGCAGGTCAATGGGAGTGTAGTAGTAGTGATTCGAAGCCTCATATCCGATAAGTGATTCATTCTTCGCCGTATCGAACTGCTGACGTGCGAGTTCCCGCTCGCGCTCGGCGATTTCAATTAGTCGTTTACGGATCGCGTTCTGACGATCGGGAGCGGCGGTCGGAGCTTCATCCCGAAGCAGGTAGAACTCAACCTGATTGGCTGTGCTCTCAAAGTGGGTGTGGCATGTGCGCGCAACAGACAGCTCCAGCATTGCATCCCTGTTATTCGGCGCAGTGATTTTCGTCAGAAGCTCCAAACCCTGCGACCAACGGCTTGCCAGCTTCGCCATCAACTGCTGCACGGTTTCTGCCGGGTATACGCCCTTCCACGCTTTGTAAGCGTCGTAGGGAAACAGCATCATGCCTGGAGCGAGTCCCGTTGGACGCAGCCGCAGCGGGTTCGCCGGTCCGTGCTGGAGTGGCAAGACATAGATCGCGACTCCGTAAGGAAACGACTGGAAGGCCTCGCTGAAGATGTCCCAGGCGCGGAGTGCATCCTTTGCGCGCAGACTGCCCATAGATACGCTCTGCTTCGCGCTGCAGGATTTCAGAGCGTTTGGGGCGGGGCTCTGCAGCATAAGCCGCAGCGGCGCGGAGGTTCGATGAAGGATAGCCGCCGCATGTCCACGATGCCATGACTCCGCCGATACCTGCTTTGGAGAGATTCTCGCAGTGATCGAGGACAAGTGGGAGCACGGGTATGTACGGTACAGCCGAGATCTCCCAAGTATTGTTGAATTGAGTCTTGGCGATGGCTTCGAGGCCGTGCTGTCTGGCGAGTTCCCAGTTACGTGTTGCGCGCGGGCCTGGCCCCACGACGGACATCGAGTATTCGCCGACCGCGGTCTTTACACCTCCGCGGGAAACAGGCGCCGACCATTCACTGACGCTGATGATGCTCGTGTCGTTTGGCAGCTTCGGGATCATCGCCTGGGCGAGCGGTGTGCCCCAGCCCCAGTCATAGGACATAACCTCGGCATCGCGGCTGTGGGCACGAACGCCGTCACGAAACGTGTGGATCAGCTCGGCGATCGTTTCCGCTCCGGTGCGTTTCGAGCAGCGCGGACAATCCTTCGCAACCGGGTCGCGATCACCCCACGCCCCCCCATGCGAGAAGCAGTTGGTGTGGTTCTCCGACATGGTGATGGTGAAGATGCCTCCCAGGCCGGGTGTCTCCTGAAACACATGGCTGAGGCTGTCGCGAATCCAGTCCCGTACCATCGCGGTTGACGTGCACATTGCATACACGTTGTTGTCTCTGGTGCCGCGAATTTCAGGGCGGTTCGGAAGAATTCGGCGGGCATTGCGCGCGGCTCGTTCAGATACAGATAAACGCGGAGACCGTATCGGCTTGCGCGTTCCACCAAAGCGCGCAGATTCTTAAGTCGTGTTTCCCAGCCTTTTCCGAACTCAGGAAACGATCGCGAGGGTGCCAGCGTGTTCAGAACGCCCTGGATCCAGACTCCGTCAACGCCATTCGCCGCGGCCTTGTCAAGATATCCGTCGGGCAGTCCGGCCGCGTCCCCTTCCATCAGAGGATCGCCATAAAGCGCGAAGTACGAGTACAGGAATCGAGGCGACCAGGTCTCCTTCGATACCATCTGCTGCTGCGGCCATTGCTGCCGGCCATTCAGGTCATAGAGTGCCCGGATCGCTGCCCGATCCGTAGCGCTAACGATTCGCACCCCGTCTTCGGTCGGCTCAAGCGAGAAGTCCCCGGGTCCGAGTTTCGCCGTCGTATCGAGGACGATTTGCACTCGCTTGCCGTCACCGTTTCCGAAACGCATCGAAGCCGCCGTTCAGTGCGGGCCGGTTTGGCGGGGCTTCGACGCGCCAGCGAGGACCAGGCTGCAGGGTCGATAAGTCCTTCACGAAGGCAAATCGCTGCTGCGCCGAGACTCCTGAGACCTCCGGGCATCCATTCCGATAAGCGGGCGCGAATCTCGGCTGCCTTCTTCTTTTCGTTCGCGTCGGGTTCGCGGAAGGCCAGCGGGTCGCACGCGGGCTTCACTTTTCCAAGCTTGTGCTCGAGAAAATCATCTTCTTTCAGAGTGAACGCAAACTTGTCGGCGTCCCATCCGAGCAGCTGGATAATTTGCGATTCAGGCAGCAGATGCCAGTTCTGACGAATGACGGTGATGTAGATACGACGCAGGTAATCCGGACTCAACTGCCGCTTCGGGGGCAGTCCCATGTCACGCCCGAGGACGGCGAGCTGAGCGGGTTTGGCCTGAACAACAGCCCCCATCCGATCGAGGTTCGCCAGCTCCCAGTTCCGCCATACGAACTGGTGCAGCCGGCTCGGGAAATGCGGTTCGGGAATGGCCTTAACTGCGGGAAAGCTAATCTCGGCACGGCTCTCCAAAGGTAAAAACAGTGCCGGAGTCGTCTTCAGGAACCAACGCCTGTCCATATTCTCTAGAATTCCACCTGCGTTCTTAAAACTCCACCCGCAAGCCGAACTGGAATCTTCGAGGGTTGTTCTTCGTCAGAATCTGGCCATATGTCGGGACTTACAAGGGAGGTGTCCGGATTGTTCCAGTTCTGGGCGTTAAAGATGCTGTAGGCTTCGGCGCGAAACTCGATTCGAAGGTGTTCCAGATGAAACGAGCGCGAGAGTGCCGCATCGACAGACTGATTCGTGGGTCCGACCAAAATGTTGCGGCCTGCATTGCCGAAGCTGTTGGCCGGAGGCGCCTGAAAGCATCCTGTGTCGAAATAGCGCTGCATGGTGGGATCATCCAGTCTTCCGTCACAAACCCGATTCGGCCTTGCTTTGGTAAATGTTGCGGCGACATTCGGCCAGGAAGTCGGCATCGAGAGTGACAGCGGCATCCCGGAGCGTCGCTGAATGATCGTGGACAGCTGCCAGCCGCCGACGATCGCTGCTGCCGGACCGGCGGTCACAAACGGCTTACCCTTGCCGAGTGGCAACTCCCAAAGAATGCCCGCGGTGACGACATGAGTTTGGTCGTAGTCCGACCGTCCTCGGTCGAGTTGTGTATTGCGCGCATCCTGATTGTCCCAGCCACCGCTATTTGACGAGAACAGGTCGAGGCTCTTGCTGAACGTGTAGCTTGCCGTCAGATCGAGGCCGCGTGACAGCGTCCGGCGTACGTGCACATAGGCGCCGTTATAGCTGGAGTTTCCGTTGTTTCCCTGCAGGAGAATATCGCTAAAGTACGGATAAGGCCTCCTGTCCTGCAGTGTCTTCGGATTTGCAGGATCAAAGAGCGCAGCCTGATTCACGTTATAGGGCGCCATCAGGTGCCGACCGAGGAACGAGTTAAACCCAGCACTTAGCAGCCAGTTCTCAGCGAGCTGATGCTCGAGGGAGAAGGTCGCCTGCTGAACATAGGATTGCGGTGCATAGGAGTCCTGCGACACGAACAGTGTTCCGGGTGTGATTTGTCCTATTGCGGGAGCGGGGAACAGCTGTGTGTCCCGTGTTGTGGGTGTCAGGAGCGAAGGATCGTTGACGACGTTTGAGTTATTCGTGAACGGAGGGCCGCCAAACCCGAGTGAGGAAAACAGCTGAAAATTCGCCATGCCCTGGGTGTAGTAAATCCCATAGGCAGCGCGGATCGTCGTCTTCGGAGTCAGCAGGTACGCGAAGCTCAGGCGAGGTGAGAAGTTCGTCTTCTTCCAGTTGCGGAACACTCCCCGCGGCAGATCTCCGCTCAGTGTTGTATAGTCGCTTTGGAAGTTGAGAGGATCTTTCAGGACGAAAAGCAGCTTGCCCTGATTCTGATCGAAAATCACAAACCGGTTGTAGCGCTCAACGGGCGGCGTCCAATAATCCCATCGAAGACCGACCGTCATGGTCAGCCTGCGGGTGACCTTGATCTGGTCCTGGGCGAACCATCCATAGTAGGTGGTATTCAGAATGGGTGCGAAGCCGGTAGGATTTCCGGTGGCGGATGCAAACGTACCAAGCACAAAGTCGGCGATTCCCGCACCACCCGGTCCGCCAGGAGCCTGGCGCGTGAAGCTGCCATCGTATGTCAGGCTGCCTCTCGGATAAATACCGTTATTCTGCGGGTACTGCGAAGGCTGGATGGTGAATCCAAGGTCTATGCTGTGCCGTCCGGTAAAGAAGGAAAGGTTTTCGTTCACGCCGAGACGCGTGCTGATTCGGTTCAGATTGAAGATCGCTGTGCCAGGTACGCTGACACCCGTAACTCCAACGTTCGGAAGTCCGAAAAACGCTGGATTGCGGCTTATGTTTTGTAATCCGAGTTCCGTGCCTGCGATGTCCTGCGTCGTGGGTACAGCGCCGTAGTTGGTTACCGAACGGAAGAAGCCAAGTCTGACCGTGTTCACCATTCGGCTGCCAATCGGCTGAGTATATTCCACCGACGCCGTCTGACCTGTCAAAGGCTGCGCAAATCCCGCAAACTGCGACAGACCGTACGAATATGCGCCTACGTTATCCCAGAAGTATTTGAAGAAAATACGGCCTTCTTTTCCAAGCGTCTGGTCCACCCGCGCCAGATACTGCGTGTCCGTATTGCGCTGCGATCCGAATACCGACAGGTTCGGCTGACCGAAAGGTATATTGCCAAGATTCGGCAGAGGCACGTACTTCTTGTACGCCTGCGCGAATGGACTAAGCAGACTGACCGGAATCTGGTTCCCCGGAAACGGACGCCGAGTTTTGGTTACCGGATCGACGTCGAACGGGTTGTATATGGTCTGCGGATATTGCGAAAAATCACCGGCCCACTGTGCCGCGGTAGGCACGATTGCGAGCTGATTGTTGCCCGAACGCTGGCGTGTGATCTGTGCGGAGAAGAAAAAGAACGTCTTGTTCTTTCCGTTATAGAGCTTCGGGATATATACCGGTCCGCCGATGGTCGCGCCACCCTGGTTATAGACCAGGGGCGGAACGGACGGGGCACCGCCGGTGCGGGCATTGGTTGCCGCATTCTGATGGAACCAGAACAACGAGCCATGCAAGTCGTTTGTGCCCGACTTCGAACTGGTGTAAACAACTGACGGTGAGCCGCCGAACTGAGCCGAATCATATCCACGCACAATCCGGTAGCTCTGCAGAGCTTCTACCGACGGCTGGTACAGAGCGCCGCCATAGATCGGGTCGCGGACATCAAATCCGTCTTCAATGAATCCGGTGAACTCGGGCGGGCCGCCGGAAACGTTTGCGCTAATCGGTTTGAAAACGGAGCCGCCAGTCTGTGATTGTCCGAATACGACATTGCCGATATTGTTACTCAGGATCGGAGTTACCCCGGGGGAAAGGATCATGCTCGATATAAAGCTTCGACCCAAAGTCGGAAGTTCGACCAGCTGACGCGACGCGATGGTTACGGCAAGCGATGCGTTCTCCGTCTGGAGCAGCGGAGGCGTTGCTGCGACTTCAATGCTCTGCTGCGTGTTTCCGACCGAGAGCTGGAAATCCGCACGGAGGTCCATCTGCTGAGTCAGGGCCTGAGCAGAGCGTGTAGCTGTTTGAAATCCCGAGTTTTCTGCAGTGATGTCGTAGGTGCCGGCCGGAATGCCTGTGAATGAATATTGGCCCTGGCTGTTTGTAGTCTGTGATCGGGTAAACCCGGTCTGCGTTTCCCGGATCGTGATTTTCGCGCCGGGAATGGCTGCACCGGTTGCATCGGTTACGAATCCCGTCAGAGAGCTGGTTATCACCTGTGCGCTGCAGACGGCCGTGAGGATAAAGGCTGCCACGGTCGTCGCGACAAAACAGCGGAGCCCTTTCTGGAAAAACGCCACAATCACACTCCCTGGTGAAAGTATTCAACGGTATATTGAAGTCATTATCCGCGTCTCGCCTCTGTCTGTCCATTAGAATCTTTCGACAGAGCTTTCTAATTTTGTTACATCTGTGCTGTGGACGTTCGACAGTTAGAAATGCTTATCCATCTGATCGAGGCCGGCACCTACGTCGCAGCCGGGGAACGGCTGCACGTGGCGCACTCTGCGATTCACCGTCAGATTCGTCTGCTGGAGGACGAACTTGGACACCAGCTGGTGTACCGAGTGGAAGGTTCCATCCGGCCCACACGCGCGGGTCAGGAAGTGTTGGAAGTCGCACGCCGAGTGCTGAAAGATATCGCAAATCTGGCACACCGGCTAGCAGATAATCACGAATTGCGCTCCGGCGACATTGTCCTCGGAACGGGAACGACTATGTTTCTTTATTTCCTGCCGAAAGTGCTGGCAGCGTTCCGGACTGCTTATCCGAACGTAGAAGTAAAGATTTCGACCGGAGCGGCACCGGAGATCCTGACTGGTATCCGCGAATCCATGTTCGACCTGGGAATTGTGTTCTCGGAGGGTATGGAGGACAGGTCGCAGGACGGCATACAGTTCGAGTCGCTGTACAAAGAGGAGTTCGTGCTGATCGTTCCGCCAGGACACCTGCTCGAGAAATCGTTACGGCCGACGGCAGCAAGTCTGAACGGAGTGCCGGTAATCGCACTCTCGCGCAACAGCCGCATCAGGCATATGATCGAAACTCGCCTTGCAGCAGCCAGGGTTTCTATGCGGGTCGTGATGGAGCTCGAAAACGAGGAGGCGATCGAAAAGATGGTCGGCATCGGCGTCGGTACGGGCTTTGTCAGTCGCCGCCGCGCAGATGCGGGATCGCTGCGGTATGTGCGTCCCCGGGGAGTCGCGTTGCTTGCCGAGACGTGCGCTGCTTATTCTACGCGGATTCCCATGACGCCCGCGGCCAGAGCGTTTCTTGCGACATGTCTTGCAGAGGCCAGAAAACGCCAGTTCTGAGTTGTTACCTTAGTCCGCAGCGAGTACGCTTTCATTGGAAGAAGGACTCTTCGGCCGTACGGCGCAGCATCCAGTCCTTGTCCTCGGGCGAAGCGAAATCCAGCCGGTCGCGGATCAGCGACACGCTGTCTTCGTAAGACTCGGAGGTCGTCTGGAATGGACAATCCGAAGCCCACATCAGCCGTTTGGGGCCGTACGCATCGTAGACACGGCGGATAATCGGCAGAAGGTCGTCATGTGGAGCTTTCTTTTCGCCGAGTGCATAAAAGGCGGAAATCTTCACCTTCACGTTAGGATGTTTCGCAAGTGCACATAGCTGATCGACGTCCGTTTTGCGTACGGGACCTGACGCACCGATTCGCGCGAGATGATCGATAACCACGGGAGTGCCGGGGTGTTTGACACACTGTCGGCCGATGGCCTCAAGCGCATCGGGATCGATTAGCGGGCATAACGAAAGTTTCTCCTCCGCTGCGCACCGAAACATCTGTTGCATGCCCTGAACTTCCAGCCACTCGCGCGGGGCCACGCGGCCCGGGTAAATCCGGAATCCCCGGACACCATGCGTCGCGAGTTCCAGCATTCTTTGATCCGGGGCGCTGCTGTTCCAGTCCACTACAGCCACTCCGCGGAACACATTCGGCTGGCTCCGAATCACATCGAGCATGTACGAGTTGTTGAAGCCGTAATAGCTCATCTGAATCAGGACGACCCGCTGAACGCCATTCGGGCGCGCGTCTCGCAGAATGTCCTCCGGGAGATACCTCGGAGGCGCCATATCCTCCGGCGCGAAGCCGGATTCCAACGGGTAGTCGTTAAAGTCATTCGTCCATACATGAACGTGCGCGTCGATAAAACCCGGCGTGAGATCAGTGGCGGGCAGACTTGTGGCGGGTCGTCGTGAGCCTTCGTTCATAAGTGAATCACTGCGGGACATCATCTCAGAACCCGGGCTCCACATGCTAGTTGGAAAGACCGGAGCTATTCCCGCAGCTGCCGAAATAGACCTGAAGTTCATGACCGCAGCCTCTTCTTAAACAATCCCCATGCGAGAACTCCCGGTATTCGAGAGTCACTGAAGACATCGGGGAATTCGGACGCACGAGTTTGTTGGCGAGTTCCTGCAAGGCAAGTTGCTCAGAGCCGTCGGGCCGAGCCATCACTCAGCGGCTGCCGCTCAAAAATCCCACTGGGGTACCTATGTATCCGGACCGCCTCTGCCTTACCCCGAGAAGACCAGCATTCAGCACTCTCTCGGGGGTCACGCTGCGCCCCTAAAGCAAGTGGAATGCTGACTGTTGTCGCCAATTCACCAGCTCTATGGAATAAGACTCAGGTTACGTCGACCTGGAGGAGAAAACACTACAGCGCCCTGAGAACCGTTCCGTCCAAAAAAGGTTACGAATGTCTTAGGAAGGAGTTACCTGCGTGTCCGGTCCGGACAACACTTATTCTGGCGGTGAGGGTGGGATTCGGTCCCTTCGGCGCTATTGGAAATACGTAAGTTATTGAATTGGCGTGTAGCTCGCGGCACCCGCATGACTCCAGCGGGACTACGCTCGCTATTTCGATACCACCGCCGCACTACGGGCGTGAAAACGGCCAATCCACACCGGTTTCATCACACATTTGCAACGGACATAGCGCGCGCAGGGGTCAGAGTTGGCCTGCCTGCGCTCATGAAGTTAATCGGGCACGTCAATCCCGAGATGACGATGCGCTACGTCGACGTTGTTGGAACCGATTTGCAGCGCGAGTTCCATCTGGCCCGATCGCAACCCCGCACCTCACACCGCAACCCAAAGCCCCGAGCCTCTCGCCACGTGATGGCCTGGAGGGTGTAGTTGATTCGCTGCAATTCGCTCAACATGCCCCCGAGATGTTTCGTTGTTCGTGTCGAACAGCGCGTCGAAGCACCGTCTCGACCAGCTCGCCGATCGGCTCACCAAGATTCTTGCGGAAACCCGCAAGCTCAACCCAGACGAATAGCGGGTAGAGATTGGCCGTATAAGGCGACTACTCGCCCCATGTGGAACGGAATTGTTTCCGGTAGCTTCGTGTCAGCGCATGTGACCGAACCGTGGCCAGGCGGGCACATCTGCACACAGACGACTTGTCATCGAGGTGGATTCAAGAACCCTGGGTTCTCGATCCCTAATAAGCTTCGCCATACCCTGGGGAGGGGCGATGGCTTGCGACCTGCAGACCGCAAAGACCCGGTGATCGCAACGTTCCACGCGTTGTCAGCAGGTGACCTTTTCGCGGATACGGATGGATTGAGGACTTGAGTCGCATCCTCAGCGTCCGACCCGAGTCGCCTAAGCCATCGCAGCACCTGGTGATCGCAGTTTTCCCGGTCATTGACTCAGTCCGGCGCTACGCAGGGACGGGGGATCGAATCAACTTGCGCCAGATGTTCAAGCAGCCGAAACAACGCACGAGGCGCCAAGACAAAGCAGCTTTAGAACCATACCGGCAGGCGGCATCGATGACATTGATCTGCACCGAGAGGTTGGACGAAATGCAATCAGCAGGATGATTGCTGTGCGAGGAGTCCACCAACCTTTGCAGCAGCAAGGTGGCAAGCTTTTTGACCAGAGTCGTCCGGAGTTTGTTTTGCCCGAGCCATCTCGACATCCATGCAGGCGAACAGGCTGGCACCTCCGTATCTGATGACAAGCCGAGCACCCGGGCAACAACGAGCGAGGGCACAGCTCAGTGTGGCTGCCGGTCGCCGGTGATGATGATCATCGGTGCAAACGAGACCGGCCGATTCAGCGTGCCATCCGAAAACTGCAGCCCGCAGGTGTCGCGATTCGCACCATGCTCGCTATTGAGTTTACCGTGACTTGCAGCGTGAACCCACGCACTCCGTTCACCGTAGACTGACTGATGATCATCGCTGTTGTGGCGCACCGTCGACATCCACGTCGGGCGGTTGTGATCCGATCGCAACGCCCCTGTCAATTGCTGTTTTTCGAAATCAGCTCCTCAAATCGCGTCAGATCCATCGCGCCGGATATCAGTTCGCCCGCTATGACAAAGCTCGGGGTCGACTGTACCCCAATCGCATTCGCCAGCCGCTGGTTTTGCACCAGCTCGCCCTCGACTTCTTTGGAACTCATGTCAGCTTTCAACCTCGCGACATCCAGGCCCAGTTTTCTTCCGATGGTTTCGATGGCTTCGGGCGTTATCGGTCCACTCACAGTCATCAGTTCGCGATGAAAGGCCGTGTACGCTCCCTGCTTTTCTGCAGCGAGTGCGGCACGCGAGGCCACCTGAGAATCGGCTCCCAAAATCGGAAGCTCTTTGTATATCATCCGCACATTCTTGTGCCTCTCCAGCAGCGTCGATAAAGTCGGTGAGACGCGGCGGCAGTAGCCGCACTTGTAGTCAAAAAACTGCACTATCGACACCTTAGCTTCGGCTGGGCCGGCCACGGGCGACCCGGCATCATCGAACAACTCGCGCCGATTTGCAGCGACTACATCTTTCGATCGTCTCTGAGCTTCGACACGTTCGCGCTCGCGGTGCGACTGCACAGATTCCATCAGAACTTCCGGATGCTGAAGAATATATTCGCGAACGATTTTCTCAATATCGACTCTGGACAGAGCTGTTGTAACATCTTCTGCCTGAAGGGGGCCGGAGCAAATTAGTATTGCGACACTCAGGGACATCAATAGCTTATTCGTTTGCATAGCGCTTTCCTTTCCTGCTTCCTGCGTATCTCTGCGGGAGGGGGAGCCGGACGGCGACTCAGGCGAGCTGCCGTCCGGCAGAAACATCAGCGTTTTGTACCGCTCTGCCAGACGACAACCTGCGATCTGTCCACGATGACGAGATTGCCGTCGTCCTGCATGATAAGTGTGTACGGCGCCACCCGCTTGTGAACACCGCTGGCCCAGATAGCGCTGGTGCGTCCATACACTACCAGGTTGCTGTCTGCCTGCATCGCCAGCTTGTAGGGGGCAGATCCCTTCCCATTGGTGCCCGTGGCCCAGATGGCCTGCCGGCTCGACGTATAGATCACGAAGTTCCCGTCGGTCTGCATCTCTGCCCGGTACTTTCCATTGGCGGAGACAAGCTTTTCACCCTGATTCAGGACACCGGAGGTGGTTCCGGAAGAAAGCCTGTCTAACGTCGGGGAGACTCTATATATGCTCTTGGGCGGCGCCGCGTATCCGCTCTGTGCCGCCCTGGCCTGTGCCACCGCAGCCAGTTGGAGCACCTGAAAGTCTTCCACGTCGACTGCGTCCATGGCCTTGGACCAGAAGAGATATAACATGTCCTCCCCGTTGTCGGACGCTTTCAGCAGATCCAGATCGACAGGTTGCTTTGCAAGGGCGAGGCTGGCCTCAAGCTTCGGGCGTGCCGTTTCGATAGCTATAAACTGGTCGATTGCGACCGAAGTCAGAACGGCGAACACGACCTCAATGGCGCTGGCTCCGGACACGACGGACAGCCCCTGAACCGATTTGAGCAGCTTTATGTCGCTCAGCAAATCAGGAAGTGTACTGGCCCGCGACCGCAACATCGCTCCTGTGTCCTCATCCAGTACGAACTCAATGCTTTTTGCAAATTGGTTGAATGCGACGAGAGTCCCCATTGTGCCGCCGCCCGCTCCGCCCAGCGTCATCAGTGCGCTCAGGGTGCCGTGGAAATCGAGTGGCACAGTGCCGTAGTAGAACAATGAGCTCAACGATCGGGACTGGCCGGTTTGTTGTCTGTTTTGGTCATCCCAGGTCTTCCAGGAGTCGTACATCTCTAACGCCTGCTCCGCCAGATACGTCCGGCGTTGTTGAATATAGGTGGCGAAGGACTTGATCAGCTTCTGTTCAGCCGCTGTACGCTGGCTCGCGCTTTTGTTCAGCGCTCCCTTCAGAACAGCGAACATGTAAGCCCGCATCGTTTCGTTGTTGTAGGGGCTGCTGGCGATCTCCTGCCACCGCGCGGTTACAAAGGCTTTGGCTTCGGGGGTCACATCGCCGAGATTTCGTGCCTCGGCCAGGTCGTATAGGAAACCGGTCAATCTCCGTCCCGTCGAACACCTTCTTTTCCCAGATCACGTCCTTGACACCCTCCATGTAAGCGAGGCCGGGCTCATAGAACGGAGCAGGTTGCCATTTCAGCTTGACCGCGCAGCCGGTGTTGTTGTCAACGTTGTAAACAGGATTGGCATTGCGGTCCGTGATCAGGAAGTTCCCGGTCTCATCGGTGATGGGACACGCAAAGCACCCGCCGGCTGCGACTCCCTGGTTCCAGCCGGCTGCTATATCCAGAAATGGTTTTCCTGGACTTCGCTTGCCGGGCAGGTTCATAGTCGCGGCGTCCGGTTTTGGACAACCGTTGAACGTCAGAAAGGTCGCCCCTGCCGTCTCATTGAGCGAGCTGGCGCAAGCGTTGTCCGCCCAGACAGGGGCTGCCGTCCGGCGCGGAAGCGCGGCAGGACACGTCCAGCAACTGCCGCCCGCGCCGTCAGGCGAGTAGCCGTCCCAGAACGAGCCGGAGGGACATTGCCACGCCCATGCCGGTGATTTCACCTTGCTCGCTCTCCCCGTGGACTCCTTGGGAGACCGCCAGCATGCGGTGTCCTTATCTACTGCATCGAGAGAACGTATCCATGGTCCCCTGCCGTCGTCGTCCGGGCACTTCCAGCAGGTGCCGCCGTAAATCGGGTCGTAGAAACCCGCATCGCAGCTCGTGTCGAGAGAGTACTTTCCGACATAGTCGGCCTTCGTACTGGCACAGTCGGTGCCGGAGCAAAGCAGTTTGCCCGGCTGATCAGCACGAACCGGTGGCACGGCCTGACCTGTAGGTGGGGGATATGGCAGCGTTGTCGTATCGACTGGTTTCGATGTCGCTGGAGGCTGGGTTTTCGAATAGAGGTTTCCGTTTGACTGAACGATCCAGGGGATGCCCGCTGCCTCGGTGATCTCAACGGCTCCGTATGTGCCGTATAATGCCCAGACCTGATTCGAAGAATCCCACTGATAGATCGGGTAACCGCCTGGGATTGAGTCTGTGCCCAGCACCCAGACAGAACCGCTGGCAGCTCCTGTGTGTACCGATCGTGCTTTGAACGGCAGGAATTTGCGTTCCCAGGATTTGGACGTGAGATTGTACATGTATACTTCGCCCGTATCGTTCACCGCCCAGGCATTGCCACTCTTGTCGGCGGCGATACGCTTCGCGCCGAAGTTGACGTAGGTCCAGTCGTTCGCACCGCGTTTATATACGCCGAAGCCTCCTGCCCGCTGATCCGTCCCGATGATCCAGACGGAATCGTCACCGCCTACGGCAACATCGAGTGCCCTGGTCCCTGCTGCAACGGCACCGCCCCCGGCCTGGACGTACAGTTCATTACTGGAGTTCACCAGCCAGAGTTGATCTTTACTCGTGACTGCGATCCTTCGACCTGGCAGCAACGGCTGCTTGACGAACTGCTTGCCATTCCACTTGTAAACGTTGTATTCGTACGAACTTGGGCCGTCGGTCCCGAGCGTCCAGACCAGGCCGGACACGTGGCTGGTAATCGCTATTGCCGAGCCGGGCTGACCGGTCCAGGACACATCGACTGCCGCTGCGGTTTGCCACGCCCATCCGGCGAGGAGCAGCCCGAGAAACCGGTACACCATTCGACTATCTGTTTGCACCTTACTCTTACCTCTTTTCGCTGAAATCGCCAGCCTTCAGTCATGCCCTTCTCTGAGGGAGCGGCGAGTCTCAATCTGTAATCGCAGGTAAAGCGCAGAACGCGGGAGAAACTGATCAGCTATTCTGCAAATAAAGAAAAGGTTCACAGTAAATCGGCTTGTCCGCATTCTCGGAGCCGGATCTTGTCATCGAAGCGCGCGGATTGTGAGCGCTGGGATCGCAACTCCGAACTACTGTTCGACGCTTCGATCCGCAGTGAGGTGGAACACCTGTTGAAATCGAAAGCATGTCGGGGTTCCTGGCATCCTGCCGCTGCCGTGACGCGCTTGCAGGTCGGCTCTGGCGCCCCTCGGTCGTTACGTCTTGCGGGCGACGATCGGGGAGCGCGGAATCGGCATCGCCTTCGAGACGCTCGACACTCGCTCGGCTCGCCGAGCCGCGGCCGATGTCAGCGCTTCTGATGGATTCGCCGGTATGAAGGGTGCTTCGGACCGCGAAGTAACGCTTGCGCTACTTAGCCCTCTCGGGCCGGATTTGTCCCTTCAGCCAGGCACGTGCCACGAGCCAGTCGCGCCGGACCGTCACGACAGAAACGTTCATGACTTCGGCCGTTTCTTCCAACGTAAGGCCACCGAAGTAGCGCAGCTCTATGACCTGACGCTGTCGCGGGCTGAACTTCTCGAGACGGTCGAGCGCATCATTAAGGGCCAGGATTTCATCCGCCTGCTCAACTGCGAAACCGTCGCGCTTACTATCGATCTCGACGAGCACTTCGCCGCTCCCGCGTTTTTCCGCGCGATGACGCCGCGCCTGATCGATGAGGATCCTCCGCATCAGCGAAGCCGTCACTCCGATAAAGTGAGCACGGTTCTGCCAGCTGCGTGCCTGATCGCCTACCAGACGAAGGAACGCCTCGTTCACCAGCGCGGTGGGCTGGAGTGTATGGCCGGAGCGTTCGCTTTTCAGGTAATGCCGGGCGAGCTGGCGGAGTTCCGCCAGCACCATGGGGATCAGGCGATCGGCCGCATCGTTGTCGCCATCTCGCATCTGCTTCAGCAGCACCGTGACGTCCCCCTCCGGCATCTCCGGGGTCAATGGAAGTCCTCGACGAGCATCAGGTCGGTGGCCATAAAGTCGTTTGCCGACACCAGAACGGCGCGATCGTCTCGGGTCACTTCCAGGCCTCCATTCAACTTTGCGGGCAGCGTCTGGATGGCGAAATCCCGGTTGAGCGACGGGTCAAACAATTGAAGGGTGACGGTCGTTTCATCGGAATGGCGCTGGAGAAAATAGAGTCCCCGTCGGGTGATGCTGATGGCGCGGTCCATAGCATTTTCGATCAATGGCTCCTCTGCCAGCGTCGTGAGATCGATGCGATGAATCGGGGCGTGCTGGGAGCGGCCAGCGAAGAAGTAAAGGTATTTTCCATCCGGCGAAGCAATGGGGGCGAATGCAAAGCTACGCGAAATTTGAACGGCAGGACCTCCCCTGGCTGGCACGCGCCAAATGTTTGAATCCCCGGTGCGGTTCGAGACGAAGTAAACAGAGCGCCCGTCAGCCGACCACGCCGGAAGGAAGTTCGACTTCCCTGTGGTGATGAGCTGTGCTTCAGCGCCCTTTTCGGCGCGAATCACGTAGACCTGCGGCTCCCCGCTTGCGCGAGTATCGAAGGCGAGCTGCCGACCATCGGGCGACCAGGCTGGCGACCCGGTAACTGGTCCATGGAGGTTGGTGAGCGCGAAGGCGCCGGAGCCATCGGCATTTGCGAGCCAGACCTCCGGAAAGCCCCCGCGGTCGGATTCGAACGCTATCCGCTTGCCATCGGGCGAATAACGCGGCCAGGCCTCGCGATACGCCGATGCCAGCAACGGCTGGGACGCGCCGGAACCGGCGCCAGACAGACTGACCAGATTCAGGTTCTCGTTGCTCATGTGTCTGGTGAAAGCGAGCCGTTTTCCGCTCTGTGACACAGCGAGAGCATAGGCTCCCTCACCGAGATTCCCGAGCAGCCGTGGCGACCCGACCCTGCCGCTCGCATCCACTTTCGCGGACCAAAGCAAGCTAAGGATCGCTCCTCGATTTGCAAGGAACAGGAGTTCACCGCCGTCGGGAGCCCAGACGGGGTTGCTGCAAACGGTGTTGGCGAGCTCGTGAAATCGCAGTTCCTGCACGTCACCGTCGGGTGCGATTCCCGATTTGAGCTTCACGAAATTGATCGTGCTGACGCCGTCCCGGTCTACCGCGAATGCGAGTAGTTTTCCATCACGGGAAAGCGCAGGCTGGACATGAATCTCACCGGGTTTGGCGCGGGTCAATCTGCGCACGACGCGAGTTTCTCGCGCGACTGCGAAGATCGATTGCCCGCCAGTATCCGGATCCCTGCCGGAATAGGCGATCCACTTTGAGTCGTCTGACCAGCTTAAAGCCGGCGAGAGAATAAAGCTCGATGTTCCGGTTGAGACAATCTCCCGCGCAACGCCGCCTTCGGCCGGAATAACGAAGATCGAGTCGTGTCCGCCGACGTCACGAAGGAAGGCGATTTCTTTTGCGGAGGGCGACCATGCCGGGTGATGGCTCTCGCCCGTGGTGAGGGGCAGGGCTTCTCCACTGTCCACCGCACGCGTGTAGACGTGAAAGACCCGCTCCTTTTCTCGCTGCCACGCAAAGGCGATTTGCGTACCATCCGGGGAAAAAGAAACGCCGACCTCGTCGCCGGGATAAGACGTGATGGGCCGGGCCAACAACTGCACCGGCTCGGACGCGACGTTTTCTCTCGAGACCCAGACGGCGGCACCAGAGACAGCAGCCAACATGAAAACCGCAGCGACCACACGCCATGTTGTCCTGCGCGAACCACGCGCAGCTGCCTCGAGCGCAGCCAGCACAGCATCGATGGAAGGACGTTCGGCGGGATCTCGCTTCAGACAGGAGAAAACGATCTCTTCAATCGCGCGCGGAACAGGAGGTGAGGCGTGCCGCAATCCGGCCGGCTGTTCCTGAGCGATTGCCCGGAGAATCTCAAGCTGCGTGCCTCGCCCAAACGCTTTTCTGCCGGAGATCATTTCATACAGCACCGCGCCGAAGCTGAACACATCGGACCGCTCGTCCACGGCGGACCCGGCAGCCTGTTCCGGAGACATGTAAGCGACGGTGCCGAATATGTCGCCTTCGATCGTGAAATCCGACGCCGCGATTGAAGGCAGACAAGTGGCCGCCGGTGAACTTGCAGCGGCGGCCGCCACGCCTCGGCTCCATTTGGCAAGGCCGAAATCCAGCACTCTCGCGACATCGTCCCCGCCAATAATTATGTTGCCCGGTTTCAGGTCGCGATGAACGATGCCGAGCGAGTGAGCCAGCGAAAGGGCGCTGACTACCTGGCGAGCATAAGTCAGTGCTTTTGCGAGCGGCAAACGAGTTTCGGCCAGAAGGCGGTCCAGCGATTTGCCGGCCACGTACTCCATGGCGATGAAGTCGTGGTTGCCCGAGGTTCCTACGTCGTAGATGGTGACGACAGAAGCATGATTGAGTGTCGCCATCATTCGCGCTTCCTGAAAAAAACGCTGGCGTCCGCTGGCGTCGCCCAGACTTTTGCCCCGCAGCACTTTCACCGCGACGCGGCGGCCGAGGCGACTATCAACAGCCTCGAAGACGATGCCCATGCCACCCTCGCCCACTTTTTCGCCAAGCAGGTAGGGACCGAGCTGGGTGCCGGGCTCAACCTGCGCATCCATAGCCGAGAGGACAGTCGCCTGTTCGAGAAAACCCGACATGTTATCGAGTTCCCGCATGAGACGCTCCACTTCGGCGCGAAGTGCGGCATCCGAACCACAGGACTCGATTATGTAGACTGAGCGGGACTCAGGCGCTAATTCCGATGCTGCCGATAGGATCTCCGTGATGCGGTCCCAGCGCTCACGGGTAAACCGGCTCGATTGGAGCAGTTGATTGCCGGCGTCACGAAACGACTCGTCAATCCCATTTCGCGCTGGTTTTTCCCGGGCCATTCTTTGTTACTACTGGCTTGCGTATTTTATCTTACGCGTCCCCGGGGTAAGTGTGCTCATATTGTTTCCAATTACCTCTGAATTCATGATCACGTGTCCGGAGAATGGAATTTTAAATCGCCCGACTACATTGCGTAGAGCAGTTGAGAGGCTGTGGCGGTATGCTGCGGATCGCGAGGCACATCCCTGGACGTAGTGTTTGACCGGCCATCACCCTTGAGCCCCAGTGACCATTCCAGATCGTGTGGCCCGACAGATTTAAGTGATGCCGAGGCAACCTGGGGTTTAGAGCCTGCCCTCGACAACAATAACTTCCGCATCGAGAAGCGCGCTCGACCTTCGATCTCACCCATGCGTTCAAGCTGAATCACTATGTTCCGTTGCCCTTTGGCGGAGCTTCGAGCGTAAATCCACGGAGCGCTTTGCTGGGCAGCATAGCGGGAGGATGGGCGCTTAGCGGATTCCTGGTGATACAGTCGGGTCCCCCTCTGTCGATTGAATCCTTCCGAGGTTCGCTCAACCGTGGCGCGAGATCAGCGAATAACACGGTTGACACAACTCTTACGGCACCGGAACTACGGGAGATTACCGGACTATATAAGCAAGGCAACGGCGTCTTCTTCATCAATCCGAAACACATTAATCCCATTAACGGCACCGGCGTCGCGCCGGATATCGATGCACCCTTCCCGGGACAGGTTTTCTTCAACCCACAGGCAGGCTCTTTGGGCTCGCTGCAGCGCCGCATTCTCGATGGCCCCAGCTTCTGGAACTACGATTTCGGTCTGATTAAGAGCACGCCCATCAACGAGAAGCATCGAATCGAGTCACACGTAGACTTCTTCAATCTCTTCAATCATCCGAACTTTCGCGGCGCCGACCAGAACGTGAACAGCCCCACGTTCGGGCGCATGACGGAATTGCTCGTCTCAGGGAATAGCATTGGAACCCACTTGATTCAGTTCGGACTTTTCTATAAGTTCTAGTATTCCGACGAGCGTTTGCTTAAAGCTTCTACCGCTCCCTACGGCGGCGCATCTTCATTTGAACTTGACGAGAAACGCCCCACCCGTAGAAGTGACGCGGGCCAGAGGTCTCTTCTGGGACATCACCCTTGCCTTGGCTCCCCCGAATGTATGCTTTCCGGCAATAAAGTCGCGCTACCGGAAATTGACTTTCTGTATACAGAGCAAGCTCTCTGCAGCGCCGACTTCAGAAAGGGGCAGTGAGGGTGGGAATGAGGCAGACTCATCGCGTTTATGTTGCTGATTCTACTGTGGGGAAAAGCGGCGCAAAATGAGGAGGCACGATCGGTAACGTTACAACATCTGCAAGTTGTTGAAATAACACGACTTAGTGTGGCGGTGAGGGTGGGATTCGGTCCCTTCGGCGGCGTTGAAAACACGTAAGTTATTGAATTCGCGTGTTCATGAAACGCATAAAACGCAGAAAAAGCTAACTTCATTACGATCCTATTACGATCGGCGGCCCGGAGTCGTTGTGCCAACAACGCGTTCTGACAGGTCCCCTTCGAAGGTGTTGCGGCTCGCTCTTGGGTTGGAATCAAAGGAACGGGCCCGGCACTGCCGAGCCCTGGCAAGTACGAATCATGGCTCATTTGCTTCACGGTCGGCCTGATCATCAGGTCGGCGGTTCCGCGCGGTCGAGTTTTGCCAACTGAGTCGGCGCGGACCTCGGTTACGCGTTGTTTGACACCCTCGCGCTCGTATTCACGGGTCCGGACAGCGCCCTGCACCATGACATACGAGTCCGCCCAGACGCGGGACAGCCAGACCCATAAAAGTCGGTCGACTGCATGCAACTGCGGGCGCTTCTTCGCGCAGCGTTGAAGGACGCTGATCTGGTGCTGCAGCGCAACATTCTCCAGCTGTATTGCAGTGCGGGTTTTCAGGAGGGATGAGGCTCCGGCGAGGAAGAGTGCGAGCCATCCGGAGATCAAATCAACGACTTTGCCGATGCGGTTCAACTTCATGATCTCAGTCACTTCACCATTTGCGAGAGGCACAATAGCACAAGAGTGTACAAGGCTTGCCCCGCCTGCGTCTTTACGATGTGAAACGAGTCGCCGCCGCGTTGGCCTTCTCTTCCTGTTTGGCGGGCCAAACTGTCGAGCCGGAGATGACGGCAGACCGGCCCGGATTCCGGAACTCCACGCATCTGGTGGGGCCGGGTGTTGTACAGGTCGAGAATGGGCTCCGATTCTCGCAAGACCATGTGCTCCAAATGGAGCCCGAGCTTCGAATCGGCACGTTCAGGTGGCTTGAGCCACGACTAAAAGCCGAGAGCGGAATCATTCGATCACCAGAGGAAACCGGCCTTGCAGGCACCTGTCCATGGCGAATTACTAATTGGCTGAATTTGGCGGCTTTAGGGTGCTGGTACGATTGCCGGGATGCGCGACTTCCTCTGTTTAGCCAAAACCAAGTTCCGTTAAATCAAAAACAGGTTTTCGCTTGAGGCGAACGGTTCGCGAACCCACCTCGAAAATGCAGTTCAAGTCACGTCTGTAATTTACGAGATAGACAGTCCCCCAGGAGTTCGCCACGACGTGATCCGCTCGCTGTGCGAGTAGATGTTGAAGTTCGGACCGCGCAGGAAACCGATGAGGGTCATCCCAGATCTCTGTGACAGCTTAATGGCGAGGCTGGAGGGCGCGGACACGGCGGCTACGAGTGAGATGCCGGCAAGAAAGGCCTTCTGAACGATTTTGAACGAGGTTCGCCCGCTGACGAACAACAACTAGTCCTGCAGTGGCAGGCGATTCATGAGCAGCATCCGGCCGACCACTTTGTCGACCGCGTTGTGGCGACCGACATCCTCAGCGCTGGTTTCGAGTTGTCCGTCTTGCCTGAACAGGCCCGCCGCGTGAAGGCCTCCGGTCGAGTCGAACACGGTTTGCGCGAGTCGCAGCTGATCCGGCAGTCCAATCAAGGTCGGCGCGGCGACTGTCCAGGAGACGGAAAGCGGCGGAGCATCGATCCGCAGCGATTCGATCGTGACACGTCCGCACATCCCGCACGATGAGTTCGTCGTCACGTTGCGGCGTTCTGCCAGCAGACGATCGGGGGTGATCACGGATTGGTGGGTGAGAGTGACGTCGACGATGTTTCCCGCATGTTCGCCGCGCGAATCGGCGCCGCACTCGATTGGAACGAGATCGGCGGCCCTCTTCACCAAGCCTTCCGAGAACAGAAACGCGGCGGTGAGCTCTCGGTCAGATCCTGGAGTGCGCATGATTACCGAGAACGGTTGGTTGCTCAACCGCACTTGGAGCGGCGCTTCAGTGGCCACGTGATCCGAATCGATCGAGTTCAATCCGCTCCGTACTCTCGTGAGGTCCACATACTGCTGGGTCTCCATCATGCCTCCACTGGATCTCGACTACGGATATCGCGCGGGTTCGAATTCGTAGAGCGACGCGGCCAGCCTTTTCAGTCCACGATCATGAGCGATGAGGTCGAGATGAAGGGATGACCAGTCCGATAACAACAGGGTCTCATTGCCCTGCCCGTCGTATGTTTTGAGGTAGCCGCCACAGGACTCGCAGTGGTCGATGCGCAGGCCGGGTTCTTCCTCGATGGTCACACTTGCGAGCCGTTGGGAATCGGTTGCACAGAACGGGCAGCCGGTTCTTTTGAACTGCCAGCGCATGCCGCAACAGCCGCACGAGAGGAGACGCCGGCGCCCTGGGTCGACGCCGACCAATTGGGCCATCGCAGGCAGGGATCCGCACGTGGGGCAATACCTGCGACCCCACCGCTCCTCGTCACGCCAATTGTCGAAGGCATTTATCACGGGGCGGAGGAACCGCGCCACCGCGGTCCACGATAGGTAACGCAACAGCCCGGGGAACGCCGGTGTGAGAGTCTCGTCGCCCAGCAGGAAGTCCACGATGCGGCGCGAGACCTGGGGCTCGCGCCGCAGTTCCGTCTCGAGCGCACGGGTTTCCACCGAAAGGCTTCCCAACGACGTTCCGGAGGAGGCCAGCCTTTCGAGAAGCGCTCCCGCCATCCGTCCACCCGGTTCGAGATCGACGGCGGCGTCGGCGCTCGATAGCAGCGGCACACCGACGAGGAAGTCCGCGCGGTAATCCTCCCAGTCGGGGATGTGGGCGTGGAGGACCTCGATCCCGGCCGCCGCGCGATCGACCTGCGCGGAGAGATTGGCGAGCGGCCGGAGGTACGAATGCGCCTCCAACCAATAATCCAGTGTCATCGGCTCAATCTCCCGTGCTTGGGGCCGCCTTGGACAGAACCGGCATATGACGGGCCGCCAGGCCGAATAGAAAGATCGTCGCGGCGATCAGGCCGATAGATACGCCCCACTCGACGATCGATGGCGCGTAACTCTCGGGCGCCACCCAGGGCATCCGGCCCCGGAAGGTCATCGCGAAGAGGACGACGTTCATGCGGTTGTAGGCCACGCCGACGACCGTGAGGAGGGCCGCGACGAACAGCAGGTCGGCACGCTGCCGATGCGCCTTGCGGGCCAGCAGGATGAGCGGAAGCACGCCGCCGAGGAGGATCTCGGCTGCGAACGCCATCCCGAGGCTTCCGGCGAAGGCGCCGGAGAGCTGGTCGCGGATCGCCATGTCGCCGAGGCGAAACACGAGGTACACGAGGAGCGCCCAGAATGTGATCTGTCCGACAGAGGCGAGCCGCGTGATCTCGAGCGGGCGGCGCCATCCCTTCGAGATCCACATGTCGATGAGGATCACGAGCGCGGTGCCGGCCGCGATGGACGACAGGAAGAAGGAGACAGGCATCACGGGCGACCACCACTGCGGGGCAAGCATGTTCGGCATCAGCAAGTACAGGGACCCGAGCGAACTCTGGTGCATGGTCGACAGCGTGACGGCGGCGATCGCGAGCATGATCGGCTCGGCCCCCTCATCCCGCGCGCGGAACATCCAGGCGAGGGCGCCGAAGACCACGGCTGCCCCGAAGGCGTAGAGGAGATTGCGCGACAGCAGGTAGACGAACAGCGTCACCGCCGCCGCCACGTAGGCGCCGTTCCATCGCCGCAACGCCGCTGCAGCCCGCTGGAATCCCCAATGCCCGAAGGGCACCGGCAGGAATTCGAGCAGGAGGATCGTGACGTAAAGGCCGACACACCACGAGACCTCGAACATGGCCGAGTGCTCCGGCGCCTGCAGGGCGAGCTGGTAGGAGTTCCAGGGCAGGCCGAGGTCGGCGAGGAGCGTGACCATCACGAAGGAATAGCTCAGCAGGCCCATCAGCACGGCGGTGCGGCCCAGCCCGTAGAGGTCCTTTCGCTGGAAGACATAGATCACCCCGGCCATCGCGAACGCGCCCGCGGCGACGGCGATCCACACCAGGTCGAAGAGGATCCACAGGCCCCACGGGTACGTATCGGAGAGGTTCGTGCTGCCGCCGAGCCCGAGGGCGAAGCGCGCGACGAACGTGATGGCGCCGAACACCATGAGCAGGAGGAGGACCCGGTTGAAGGGGGTCAGCAGCGTGTTCCGGAGAGGCTCGAATTCAACATGGCCGTGGTGTCCTGAGTGCGACGACGAGGCCGAGGCGTCTGCCACCGCCTGAGCCCGCTTCCGGAAGAAGGCGTAGAAGGCGCCGAGCAGGGCGCCCACAAAGATCACGGCGGGGGGCACGGCGCCTAGCGCCGCCTTGGTGAAAGCCGGAAAGGGCTTATCCCCGTACGTCGGGAAGCCGAGCTTCTCGAACGGCACTCTCGAGAGGTAGAGCACGCTCGTCCCGCCCAGTTCCTTCTCTCCGTAGACGTGGTCAACGTATTTGTCGGGCCGGTCGGCGATACGCTTGTGCGCGAGCGCCAGCATCTCGTCCCGGGTTCCATAGCGCAGGGCGTCGGCGGGGCACGCCTTGACGCAGGCGGGAACCGCCATGGTGTTGGCGAACTGCCTGGCCGCATCGTCGGACAGCGGCTGCCCGTTGAACGCGATCGGAGCAGGCTGAACCGCGCGGTCGGCGCAGTGCGTGCACTTCGAGATCTTCGGCGCGCCCGTGTTCCAATCTGTGGTCGGCACATCCCAGGGACACGCCATCATGCAGTAGCGGCAGCCGATGCACTTGTCGACCGCATACGACACAGGACCGTCGGGCTGCCGTTGAAGCGCCGTCGTCGGGCATGCGGAGACGCAGGCCGGCTCCAGGCAGTGGAGGCACCGCTGCATCACGTAGGCGGAATCCAGTCCTCCCGGCCTGGCCGGGTTCTCCATCTCGTGGAACGCGATGAGTGTGTAGGTCTTCGCGCTGAGCGTAGCCGGGTTCTGGAAGCCCAATTGATCCTGCAGCTCGGTCTTCTCGCCGTCCTTCTCGTTCCATTGCTTGCAGGCTACTTGGCACGCATGGCAGCCGATGCAGTTGGAGATATCGATCAGCGTCGCCCTGATCGGGCCGGCGGCAGTGGCGTCACTCACGTGCGTCCCCTCAGAGAGCCGGATCGTCGCGTGGCCGGTCGGTTGGACTTGACGACGTTGACGAGGCACGCCTTGGTCTCCTGCGTGCCCGCGCCGGGATCTCCTGCGTCGATCGTGAGGTGGTTGACGGTCGGGCCGGTCGACAGCCCCTGGTAGCCCCAGTTGTACGGCATCCAGACGACGGTGACCTCCTTGTCACCGATTTTCAGCGACTTCATGCGGGGCGTGACGAGCGCCTTGACCTCGAGCTCACCGCGCGCCGACGAGATCCGCACCCAGTCCCCCGATTTCACTCCGAGCTTCTCGGCGAGAGTGACTGGTATCTCCACCACCGGTTCGGGAGCGAGCTCTGTGAGCCAGGGGATGTTCCGCGTCGTCGATCCGCTGCACCAGTGTTCGGCCACCGTCGACGTCATCAGCACGTAAGGGTACTTGTCGACGGTGCCAATGGGCTGATGCGACGCGACACGCGGATACTTGAGCGTCGGATTGCTCTTCCTGCGTGGGTGAAGGACGTTTTCCACCGGGCTCTCGACCGGCTCGTACATCTCCGGCAGCGGTCCGTCCTTTGGCACGTAGGCCACGTCGCGCCAATAGTCCGTGTACCTGGGATCGGGGTCTTTGTACACGGCCGCGAAGAGGCGCCCGACGCCCTCGGCGCCCATATGGAAGGCGCGCTGACCATTCGGCGTGTCGGGGCCGTCGGTCAGCACCGGAACGTCCGGCAGGTCGTATCCCGTCCACCGCTTCGCTTGCTCGTCCCACCAGATGATCGGCTTCGAACCTGGATAGGGCTTGCCGTGCCGGTCGCACGACGCGCGGTTGTAGAGGATCCGCATGTTGTTCGGCCAGGTCCAGCCGAAGCCCGGGTAAAGGCCGAGGCCTCCCGGATCCATTGTTGAGTCGCGACGCTTCGACAGGTTCTCGCCGCCTGCGAACACGCCCGCGTAGATCCAGGCGCCCGATGACGTGGACCCGTCGGACCGAAGATCGCTGACCTTACGAATCAGATCGCCCTTCTTGAGTCCTGTCTCCGGGTTGTCGCGCAGCGCGTAGCCGTTGATCTCGCGCAGCACGTCCTCGGCCGTGGTGTAGGTCCAGAAGGCCTTCCGGATGATCTCGTCCCTCGGCTCCTGCGAGTCCTTGACCAGATCGCGCACCGCGCGAAAGACGAGGTCCACAATCTCGCCGTCTGGCTTCGCCTGCCCAGGAGGCTGCACGGCGGCGTTGCGCCACTGCACCATGCCACCCGAATTGCTGATGGTCCCGTTCTTTTCCATGAAGAACGCCGCGGGCAGCAGGATCACCTCGGTGGAGATGGTCTTCGGGTCGACGCCGGGCCGGCGCCAGAACGTCGCGGTCTCGGTCTCCCAGATCTCCTGCACCACCAGGGTCTCGAGCTTGGCCATTGCCTCGAACGTCAGCCTGAGGTTGGGCACGGTGACCGCGGGATTCTGGCCGACGATCCAGAGCATCTTCAGCTTGCCGGCGAGGGCGTCCTCGAACATCGGCATCGTGCCGTAGTCCTTCACGGCATCCCGCTTGGGTAACCACTCGTAGCGATAATCGTTCTCGAAGGTGGCGGCATCTCCGAAAAATGCCTTGAGCGTGTTGACGAGGTAGCGGCTGTCGGCGATCCCGTTCTTGCGTGCATAGTGGTAAATCGTCGGTTCGGCATTGGTCGGCGAGTTGAGGTAGCCCGGGAAATAGTTATAGAGCACCGCCATGTCGCACGCGCCTTGCACGTTCGGCTCGCCGCGCAGCGCGTTGACGCCGCCGCCGGGCTTGCCGATGTTGCCGAGCAGCAGCTGCAGGATCGTGAACGAGCGGATTCCCTGCACGCCGGTCGTGTGCTGGGTCATGCCGAGCGCGTAGAGGATGGAACCCGGCTTGTTCTTCGCCATCATCTCGGCGATTTGCCGGATTTGATCGGCGGGAATGCCGGTGATGCGCTCGCCCATTTCCAGGGTATAGCGCGAGACGAACGTCTTCAGGCACGTGAACACGCAGTGCGGATCATCCAGGCTCTTGGCAATACGCGGCTTACCCCTCGCGTCGAGCTGGTATCCCCAGGTCTTGGTGTCGTATGAGTGGCTGGCCTCGTCGTAGCCGCTGAAGACACCATCCTTGAAGTCGAACGCCGCGTCGCCCATGTAGAGCGCATTGGTGTGCGTGACGACGTAGTCTTCGTCGTAGAGCTTGTTGACGATGATGTGGTTAATCATCGTGTTCTGGAACGCCGCGTCGGTGCCGGGCCGGATGCGCGCGTACGTGTCGGCCGCCGACGAGGTGCGGGTGTACCGCGGATCTACGTGGATGATCTTTGCGCCGTTTTCCTGGGCCTTCCTGATCCACTTGAAGGCCATCGGATGGTTCTCGGCGACGTTGCTGCCTTCCACGAGAATCGTCTTGCAGTTCTGCAAGTCGACCCAGTGGTTGGTCATCGCTCCTCTGCCGAACGTGGCGCCCAGACCGGGGACCGTGGGGCTATGTCAAAGCCGGGCCTGGTGCTCGACGTAAGCCAGGCCGAGCAGCCGGGCCGCCTTCTGAAAGAGGTAACACTCCTCGTTGGTGTTCTGCGCGCCGCCCAGGAAGCCGATCGCGTCGGTCCGATTGACGGGGACCTCTCTATTGCCGCCGTCGTGAGGGATGAACTGTGGGGCGTTCTGGAGCCGATCACCCGAAGCGCGATCGACTGACAGCTCAGGCGCAGCCACCTTCTCGGTGGCGATCCACGTCTCGTCGCGCGTCTTGCGAATCTTCTGCGCCACCCGCGCGATCGCATCGTCCCAGGACATGTCCTCCCAGTGGTCGCTGCCTGGCGCCCGGTAGCGGGGCGTAGTGAGCCGGTTCGGGGAGGCGTGCGTCGCGTGCATGGAAATGCCCTTGACGCACAGCGACCCGCGGTTCACGATGTGGTCGTAGTCGCCCTCCATCGTCAAGAGCTTGCCGTCGCGAACGGCGGCGATCATGCCGCAGCCGCACGAGCAGAAGTTGCACGAAGTGGTGAACTCGCTGACGTCCGAGAGCTTCAGGTCCTTCGTCGCGGCCCGCATCGCGGGAACGTCGAGGAGCCCGGCGAGCGCGAGTCCTGATCCACCGCCGAGGGTCAGCCTGAACAGGTCTCTGCGCGTGATGATCGACCTTGGAGCATTCAACGATTCATCCATGGGTTCCTCGGGCGACTGCGGTCCATTTGACCGCCCAGATGCAACTTAGAGTCGGCTGGCTTTATTTGTTTCGTCGGCGGAACTCTTGCCTGCTCCTCGCGTCATCAGCATCGGACAGGGCGGAACCTGTAAAAACTAAAACGAAAAGCCCTTCCGGAATTGGGAGTGCCGTTGGCCGCGTGGAATGGCCTGTGCCGCGCGTCAGAGGCCCGTGGCGCAATTGGCGAGCCGGACGGACGTGCGGGACGCCTCGCTATGCCGCCTTGAGCTTCGCCTTCTTCCGATGCCCCTCGGCGAGCGGTATCTTCACGGGTTTCGGAAAGCGGAGAACGACATCGGGAAGAGTGTCAATTAGTAAACACGATTCTGTACGTGTTTCTGGTTCTCGCGCATGAGCGACGGCGGATCTTCACTTCGCGGTGACCGCGCATCCAACAGCCGAATGGACCGCGCAGCAACTTCGAGAGGCGTTTCCGTGGGACAGTGCGCCGCGTTATATGCTCCGCGAGCGTGACCGCATCTATGGCAGGGAGTTCGTCGATCAGGCAAAAGCAATGGGCATCAAGCAAGTGCTTTCCGCGCCACGGTCTCCATGGCAGCGTGCCTATGTGGAGCGGGTGATCGGCACCATTCGCCGCGAGTGCCTCGATCACATGATCGTAGTCAACGCGCGATGTTTATGCCAACATCTCCAAAGCTTCACGGATTATTACCACCGCAGCAGGACACACCTGGCGCTGGCGAAGGACAGTCCGGAGCCGCGACCAGTCCAGGCACCAGACGCCGGACGCATCAGCGCAATCCCGCAGGTCGGTGGACTGCATCATCGCTACGAGCGGCGCGCTGCCTGAACGCCGCCATCATTCGGATCACCAGCCGTTTTCCGTTGATTTCAACGGTGTACCCACACGCCTACGGCCCCGCGTTGAACCCGTCTGAAGATCAGGACCAAGGCCGATTCTGACGCTAATTGGCTTTCCATTTCATTTCGGTCGCTATTGCCAGCGCTGATTGAATTTGCGAGAACGACAGTTTGGGTTTACGAAGAGGCCATCCGAGGAGAAGAGGAGAGTGGCTCGTTAGCCAACCACTGAACACCACCCTCTTCCCCAGGTCGCCCCCCCAATCTGACGCTGATGTGCATGAACCGCAGACTCTCAACTGAGCCTCTGTTTGTCACTAGGCAATTCGCAGAACGGCAGGTCCGCATTGTCGATTCCGTCCATACGAAGCACGCTTACGGATGGATCGGAAGCTGGCCGACATTTTCACAAAACAGCTTGAAGTTCTCGAGGCTACTGACTCACTCGTAATGGTGCGAGCGGGCGCGGACGGGCTCCGCCTCGCGTTCCATCCCACGAAGGATCGCCCTGCGGCTTGTATTTACCAAGCCGATCCCAGCTATCACGTGTGATTCCGTTCAGATCATAGGCAACCCGGCCTGAAGCCACCGTAGCTCTTTACTCCACCGTCCGATCGCCCACACGCGAAGCGTCCGCCCTCAGGCTTAGTTCAAGTCCTCTTCTGGGACATCACCCTTTGCCTTGGCTCCCCGAATGTACGCTTTTCGCCGATAAAGTCGCACTACCGGAGATTGACTTTCTGTATACAGATCAAGCTCTCTGCAGCGCCCACTTCAGAAAGGGGCAGTGAGGGTGGGAATGGGCAGACTCACCGCGTCTATGTTGCTGATTCCCTGTGGGGGAAAAACGGCTCAAAATGAGAGAACACGATCGGTAACGTTAAAGAATCCGGAAGTTGTTGAAATAACAAGACTTATTCTGGCGGTGAGGGTGGGATTCGAACCCACGGAACCCGTGAAGGTTCAACGGTTTTCGAGACCGCCCGATTCAACCGCTCTCGCACCTCACCGCAGGAGAAGACGGACTGAACCAGTGTAACAGGGTGACTTCGTGACACTCACCACAATTCGCCCATCCGATGAAGCTTTACGAAGTTTGTCGTGCCAGTCCGACCGATTGGCTGCCCCGCCACGAAGACCACGTTGTCCCTGGGTCTTAGCAGCCCGCGGTCGAGGAGAGTGCGGTCGAGCAGTTTCACCATCTCATCTGTGTCCACCGGGTCGGGTACCAGAATTGGAGACAGTCCGTATATCACCGAAAGCTTTCGCGCTACGAAGGCGCTTTGTGTGAACGCGTAGATCGGAACTGGTGGGCGGTACCGCGCGACCAGACGCGCGCTCGCACCACTCGCCGTGAACACCACAATCGCAGCGGCGGCCTGCAGACGCGCACAACGATAGGCCATCTCCGCCATGGTCTCCGCATAGGTATTCTGGCTGCCGTCGCGGCGCGGAGTTTCCTTGAACCCGGCGTGCTTGAGGCTCTCATCGGATTGCTGGGCGATGCGCGCCATAATCGCGACGGTCTCAACGGGGTACTCGCCTTTCGAAGTCTCTGCCGATAACATGACTGCGTCGGTCCCGTCATAGATCGCGTTTGCGACGTCGCTGACTTCGGCTCGGGTCGGTACGGGGCTGTGCACCATAGACTCGAGCATCTGGGTTGCAGTGATGACGAACTTTCCGGCCTTACGAGCGCGCTCAATGATTTGCTTTTGCACGAACGGAACCGACTCCAGCGCCATCTCGACTCCCAGGTCACCGCGCGCGACCATCACCCCATCGCTTTCGTCAATGATGGCGTCGAGGTTCTCCCATCCCTCCGGCTTCTCGATCTTGGAAACGATGAAGACGTGTGAATCCGCTTCTTCGAGGTAAACGCGAAGGCGCAGAACATCATCGCGTTTACGAACAAACGAAAGCGCAACCATGTCGACCCCGTGTTCGAGGCCGAAACGAAGATCGGCGATGTCTTTCTTGCTGAGAGATGGTGCACTGACATCCACTCCCGGAAGATTGATCCCCTGCCGGTCGAAGATCGAACCACCATTCACGACCTCACAGATCGTATCAGTGCTGGTGACATCAATGCACCGGAGTTCGACTGCCCCGTCAGCAAGCAGGATGCGATTTCCACGCGTAACGTCTTTCGGCAGATCCTTATACGTTGTCGAGGCACGCTCTGCTGTACCGACTATATTGTCGGTCGTAATGCTGAACCGGCTGCCTTTTCGAAGTTGTACTCCGCCGCTTTCGAAAGTTCCGAGCCTGATTTTGGGACCCTGAAGGTCGAGCAAAATACCGACATGGAGACCCATCTCAGCCTCAACCTGCCGGATCATCTTAATGCGCCGTGCGTGATCTTCCTGAACCCCGTGCGAGGCGTTAAGCCTGAAGACATCAGCTCCCGCTTGGAGCAGTTGTCGCAGCGTTTCCGGCGAGTCTGTTGCGGGCCCGAGTGTAGCAACGATCTTGGTCAGCATTCAAATTACCTATACGGTAACTGATGCTGCCAACGTGCCTGCGACCGCCAGCTACCGGCAGAGTTTGGGAAGGAAACCCTGCAGGTATTCGCGCCAGACCAGCCACGTATGCGCACCTGCTGTTTCTTCGAACTGTGCGTCGAAGCCGTGTTTCCGGAACAGCTCGACAGTCTGCTGCGTCGTCTTGAGAAGACCGTCGTCCTTCCCGGTGCCGAACCAGAAGAGCTTCAGACCCTTCTTCAGCGAAGCGTCATCAAGAACCTTCATGTTCGTTTCCTCGAAGTTCGGGCCCTGAGCGGGCCGAGCTGCGGCGCCGCGACCTGTCCCGAACATCTGAAAGAGACCGGAGCTGAACACACCAATATATGCAAATTTATTCAGGTTAGGGATACCGGTCGAGAGCGTCTGACCGCCACCCATCGAGAGTCCCGCGATCGCACGGTCGTTTCGGTCGGTGAGCACCCGGTAGTGCGTTTCCACATAAGGCATGATGTCACCGAGAAAGTCGCGTGAGAATTCGTCGGCGCTGCCAGCGGCGGGGAACCCGGATCGCGTTGTGTGGCCAGCGGGCATTACGATGATCATCGGTTTGGCCTTACCGGCAGCAATCAGGTTATCTTCGATGAAGTTCGCTCTGCCAACGGACGTCCACGAGTCGTCGGAGTCGCTGGCGCCGTGCAGCAGGTAGAGCACGGGATACTTTGTTGTGTTCTTGTCGTAGCCCGGCGGTGTGTAGATGTGCATCCGACGAGTGCGACCCAAAGCCGATGAATGATACGCAATCGCTTCCACAGCACCGTGCGGAACGTTGCGGACATCCATGTTCTCTGAACCTGGGACGACAACAAGGCTCCACACGTTATTGTTCGATTCGCTCACTGATGGATTTCGCGGGTCGACGACAGGTACGCCGCCGATATTGAAGTTGTATCGATAGGCTCCTGGGACCAGCGGGCCCACCGATACCTCCCACACTCCCTCACCATTCTTTGTCATCGGAGCGCCCTTTTGATTGTTCGGGATGTCTGAGCCGGCGAGTGTGACGGCTTCCGCGTTCGGTGCATAAATGCGGAACGTGACTTTCCCCTCATTCATGACTTCGGGTGAGACGAATTGAGGCGGCCGGGGCGGCGGCGCTGGCTGTGCGAAGATCAGCGAACTTAAAAGCGTGAGGGTGAAGACACGGAACATAATTTCCCTCATATCCTATCCGATGTTCTCGATATTATGTTCGGGTGACTCGAACGTTTCTTCTTTCCCTGGTTTTTGGACTGAGCGTATTCGCGCAGACGGCGGCTCCCACAGCTGCACCAGTTCCTCCGCAGGCCGGAGCTCGTCCGGCGCGTCCAACTCCTCCTACACGTGATCCGACTACTCCGGGTTATGTGAAAGCCAAAGATCTGCCCGATGGCGAGGTACCGCCGCCAACAGCCGACGGGAACTTTATTATCGGACCTACGCACAATCCGTCGCCGGACACGGTGAAGCACGACGGCGTTCCGGAGGGCACCGTGTATGAGTTCACGATGGAATCGAAAGACAGCAAGTTTTATCCCGGAATTGCTCGTGAGCCGGGCACCTTCGGCCGCCCGGATCCGAATGATCCGAAGAAACTGGTCGTGTCGAGCCATCCGGCTCCATACACGCGGAAGCTCGCGGTGTATGTGCCGAAACAGTACGTCCCTGGAACGGTAGCTCCGTTTATTGTCGGCGCGGATGGTCCGGACCGGCTGTTGTTTACGACACTCGATAACCTGATCGCGCAACATCGTGTCCCGGTGATGGTCGCGATCTCGATCGGCAACGGAAGCGGCGACGCGCAGGGCAGCGAACGCGGCCTGGAGTACGACACGATGTCCGGCCTGTATGCGGAGTTCGTAGAGAAAGAAGTGCTGCCTCTCGTCGAGAAGACAGCGAACGTGAAGTTGACGAAGGATCCTGACGCGCGGGCCACTATGGGTGGCAGTTCAGGCGGGTCGGCTGCATTCAGCATGGCCTGGTATCATCCGGAGTGGTATCACCGCGTGCTGACTTACTCCGGAACGTACGTAAACCAGCAGTGGCCATATAACGCGGAGACTCCCCACGGAGCCTGGGAGTATCACGACCATCTGATTCCGGAATCGCCAGTGAAACCGATTCGTATCTGGCTTCATGTCAGTGACCGGGATAATCTCAGCACCCGAGATGACTATCATGACTGGGTTTTGGCAAATGAGCGAATGGCAAAGGTTCTTGCTGAGAAGGGCTATCACTACCAGTTCGTTTTTGCTCGCAACGCCGGGCACACGGATCGTGCGGTGAAGGCACAGACACTGCCTGAAGCTCTCGAGTATGTGTGGCAGGGTTATCGGGCTAAGTAACGCTTTTGAGGGTTTGCCAGAACTGCCGCAGGTCAGTCGATAGCGGTGCTTCGAACCGCTCATCTCCCGCTTCGGTGCTGAACGTGACTTGCCGGCAGTGCAGTGCCTGCCGGCGTATCGGCAATCGGCTGAGAAGATCTTCCGAAAAGCCGCTCCGGATAAACTCAAGCATTAGCTCGGGGTCTCGGCCGTAGAGTTTGTCGCCGGCAATCGGATGTCCCAGGTGGGCGAGATGGACCCGGATCTGGTGCCGCCGACCGGTCTCGGGGACCGCCCGTAAGAGCGTATAGCCATTTGCGTGTTCTAGCGGGTAGAAGTGCGTAACCGCAGCCTGCCCGTCGTGACGCACTGATTGACGCCGGAAAAACGCCGCACCTTCATCTGGACCGATGGGTTCGGATATGGTCCGCGCAGCGTTGAGCTTGCCTTCGACGATCGCGATGTACTCCTTCGACAGCCGCCCCTGCATCACCGCATGCTGCAGCCGAACTCCCGTTACGCGTGTCTGAGCGAAGACAAGCACACCACTTGTCTCACGATCGAGACGGAACGGCATGTGTAGTCGTTCGACACCCAGATATTCGCGGCAGGCGCCAATCAGACTCGACCAGGGACCGTATCGGGATGGATGACAAACCGCGTGCGGCGGTTTGTTGAGAACCAGGAGATCATCGGTTCTCAGAAGTATCCAGGAGGAGAGTTCGTCGGGAGTTATCAGCCAGCCCCAGTCAACAGGAGGCACCTGATGGAACCTCCTGCTGCGGGCAAAATTTAGCGACCGAAGAAGTTCGCGTTCGATTGCGCGAAGTGGGACCACTTCTCCGGGAGATCGTCGAGTGCGAAGATGGCCGAAACGGGGCAGACAGGAACGCATGCTCCACAGTCGATGCATTCGACAGGATCGATATAGAGCATCTGCTCGCCTTCAAACCGCTCGTCATCTTTCTTCGGGTGAATGCAGTCAACCGGGCACGCGTCGACGCATGCCGAGTCTTTGGTACCGATGCAAGGTTCTGCTATAACGTAAGCCATTCGTGAGTGCCTATATTTTTAGAGATGCCGCAGGCGAACTGATGTCGGTCGATTTTTCAAGGTAGCACACCGATTCTCATGCAGTTTCGCATTGGCTGGTGCCGTCCGTAGGTCAATGAGCGCCAGAGCCACTCGGCCGGACCGAAGCAGAAACGGTCGAGCCACAAACGGCTGAAGAAAATCTGAAAGACGTAGAAAACGATTGCCAGCAGTGATGTTTGCGGCACGCTCAGCTTGCCCATGAGTCCGAGGCCAAATCCATAAAAAACGAAGCTGAAGACCAGGGATTGTGTGAGGTAGTTCGTGAGTGCCATCTGGCCGGCAGCAGCCAGGTAGCGCGACCTGCGGACGGTCATTAAAACGAGCACGGCCAGGGCGAATGCCGTCCCAACCGTTTCGATCTCTTCAATATCCAGCCGATTTCCAGCGACGCCCAGTGCAACGGCTCCCAGAAAGATCGGCAATCGAAGTTCCTCACGTCCCGTTAGAAGATCCGTCCGCCATGCCGCTACACCGAGAAGGATCAGCCCGACAGTTCTCGGCAGGAACGCCAACGTCAGTGGTCCCAGGAAGTGAATCGTTTCCTGCCAGCGGAATCGCAGGATTTCGAGCCAGGTGCCATGCGCATACAGTCGCGTTGCAGCCTCGCCCTGAGCTTTCAGCGCGGCAGTTGAAGGATCGAAGTTGTAGAAGAATCCGAAAGCCGCCCCGACAAAGATCAGGGCACCGAGGATCGCCAGCGTACCGGTCTGAAGGCGCAACAGCGGAATCACCAGCAAGCCGCAGATTGCATACAGAACAAGAATGTCGCCGTTCCAGATCAACGTGGCATGAACGATGCCGATAAGTAACAGAACCAGGAATCGCCGGATCAGGAAAGTAGCAGAGTGCCGGCCGCGCCCTGATTGTATTCCTATGCCGACTCCAAAAAGAAACGAAAAAATCGTAACTGCTTTGAACTCGATGAAGATTCTGATTAGAGATTCAAGGGGGCTCTCGGGACCGGTGCGTGTCATGAACGCAAACAGGGAGACCCGAAAGAGAGTGAGCAGATTAATCAGCAGAACTCCGAACAGCGCTACGCCTCGAAGTGCATCAATCGAAGCGTAGCGCTTGCCCGGATTAACGGGTTCCCGGAGCGGAGCCGTTTAGCGCTCCGTGTCCATGAAGTAGTAGCCGATCATGTGGCACACAATCATGTGCGCATCTTCGATGCGACCCATGTGCGGCACTGGAACCTGGATGTTTAATTGCGCCAGCTTGCCGAGCTTGCCTCCGTCACGTCCAGTCATTGCGATTGTTTTGCACCCCACGCTGTTTGCGTATTCGAGAGCGCTTACGACGTTGGGCGAATTGCCGGAACCGCTGATTGCGAGAACAAGGTCACCCCGTTCGGCGAAGTTCTTCAGCTGTTCCGTGAAAACGCAGTTGTAGTCTACGTCGTTGGAATAAGCGGTCAGGGTGGAGAGCGAATCCGTGAGCGCCATGATCCGGAATCGCTTTTCGCGGGTATACGACGCTCCTTTCACCATATCGGTCGCGAAGTGGGAAGCGGTCGCGGCACTGCCGCCGTTGCCGCACGTAAAAATGTGACGGTTGTTTTCGCGAGCTTCTTTGAACCACTCAATTGCCTGATCCACCTTTCCGGTGTCGATGCTGTCGATGGTCTTCAGCAGCTCCGCCTTGTACTGGTCGGCGAAAGACGCGGTAGTTGTTGTCATTTGTCTACTCCTGTTTTAGCTAAAACCAGAGCGCCCCAGAGAACGCTGTCGTCCTTCAGTGCCGCGGGAACGACGTCGATCCGGGCCCGGGACCAGCTGGTGATTTGGTTACGTAGTTCGCGGCGCAGTGGCACAAAGAGTTTGTCCCCTGCTTTGCTGATTCCGCCGCCGATAACGATGCGGGCCGGGTTTAGCAGCATGATCGCCGCCTTCAAACCGAGTGCGAGGTCAACGACGTAGCGGTCAACGAACGCAGGGTCGTCCATCAGCTGCTGTGCTGTCTTGCCGTAATCTTTTTCCAGCCACAGTCCGCAGCACATGCGCTCGAAGCAGCCTCTCGCTCCGCAGAGACAGTCAGGTCCCCCGGGTCGAATGGTAAGGTGACCGATCTCGCCTGCGTACGAGTCAGCGCCTCGCAGGACGCTTCCCGTGTGAAGGATGCCTCCTCCAATCCCGGTCGAAAGTGTCATGTACAACAACGGCTCAGCACCTTTTCCGGCGCCATACGTTCCTTCGCCGAGCGCACCGACGTTAGCATCGTTATCCATTACGACAGGAACACCCGTTTGTTCACCGATGAAGCCGGGGAGATCGAATCCGGTCCAGCCTCCGACATGCGTTGAGAGAACAACGCACTGCGACGCGAAGTCGACCGGACCTCCGAAACCGATGCCACAACGATCCCACTTATAGCGGGGCTTCCAGTCGGTAATGACCGACGTTATCTGCTCGACGAGCCACTCTCGGCCACCTTCGCGATCGGTCGCCCGGGTTTCGCGCGCGACCATCTCGTCGGTGTCACTGAACACCGCGATCGTAAATTTGGTCCCGCCAATATCGATTGCGAGCGTGCTCACCGCAGCGCTCCTTCGGCTTCAAGAAGCTCGCTCGGCGAGGCTGTACCAGTGCCCTTCTTCGTGACCGTGATCGAGGCGACCAAATTGCCGAACTTCGCAGCCTCAATGCCGGACCGCGTGACTGCGAACGCACAGGATGCGCCAGCCGAAAATGAATCCCCGGCGCCGCAGATATCAACTGCTTTCACACGCCGCGTCGGGATAAGCCGGGGATCGTGATTGCGTTCATAGACAAGCGCGCCGCTTTCGCCCTGGGTGACGATCAGCAGCCGTGTCTGACACTCCGAAGCGAGCCGCGCGAAGTCTACAGTGCCGAACTTTCGCCGGCATGCGTCTTCAGCCTCATCATTGTTGGGTTTGAGGTAGACGTTTGAGAACAGCTCCGGGCGCTTGCGTGAGTCGACCCAGACGACTGTCTCTGGAGACTCCGACGCTTTGCGGTTGATGCAGTCGCGTACAGCGGCCGTCACGATGCCGCCGGACTGTGTTTCGGCCTGGTCAGAAACAATGATGACGTCGAAGTTTGGCCACTCGCGCTCGAGCGTTACAATCACCTGCTCTTCGGCGGAACGCGGCATCGGAACCGTATTGATGAAGTCGACACGGCCCAGGTCTTCCCGGTCGGTCGTCCTGGTTGATGAGCTTGGTGTAGGTGAACGTGTTCAGGTCGACGCTTGTCAGCAGGAGATCCGAGGAGATGTTCTGTCGGGCAAGGGCGCGTCGCAGTTCCCACCCAAATCCATCGTCCCCGATGACTCCAAGAACTTTGACGCTTCCAGCGCCGAGGGCTGCAAGATTATTGGCAACCGTTCCGCCCGCGCCAGGAGTAGTGATGGTTCGGACCACTGCCGTCCGTATCAGGCCCGTCTCGACGGACGGAATAGAAACTGCCGGATCGTACCAACACCACCGATCGAGGCAAATGTCGCCGATAACGAGGACTCGCAGACTTCGGATTCTGTCGAGGATCCCGGCTACTGTCATGAGCTCTTCTTCAGGAGTTCGCGACGCAGTGCCGGGAACGTCATACGATGATCGCCGCAGATATAGAAACTCTCGCCGCCGTCTGCGACCGTACGGACCAGCATCGTCTTATGAGGACGAAAGTAGTAGCCGGGATCGGTCTTCGGCAGTTCGCGGTGTATGTCGCCGCCAATCGGAACCATGTCGAAGACTGCCGTTGTGAAATGACGGATTTCGCGACGGTTCTGGTGGGCAACATTGCGCGACATCGCGAGCGCTTTCAGATATACCTCGGGCCCCATGATGGCGGATCCGAAACTCAGCAGGATACCGCCTTCGAGCCTTTCGATGGTCGAAGCGAAGATCAGAAAGTCCGTGTAGCTCGCCTGACCAAGTGCTCCGCCATCGCAGTTCGGATGTTCATGGATGATGTCATATCCGATACCGACATGAACAGTAACGGGAACGCCAAGCCGGTACGCCGCTGCGAACACACTCAGGTCGCGGTGCTGGTAATTGCTCGCGTCGATGTGCCGGCCCACAGCTTCACCAAGTCCGAGTTGCTCCGCCGCCGCATCGCGGATGATGTTGTTAATTTCGCCGCTCTCCTGCCACAGACCAAACTGACCTTCACGAATATACCGAGCAACGCTTTCCGTAGTCGCACCGATACGGGCGAGTTCGTAATCGTGGATTGCTCCCGCACCATTCATCGCAATGTGATCTATAAGCCCTCTCTCGATCAGGTCGATGATGTGGCGGTTCACTCCGGCCCGAAGAACATGGGCACCCATCATCAGGACCCGTGCGGAACCTGCTTCTTTCGCCCGATGAACGCGCGCGGCTATCTCTGGAAGGTCCTTGTGTTCGAACTCGGAAGGCACAGTCATCGAGCGAGGACCAGCGCTCCAGCTGGAGATCGTTGACACGCTCGGCAAGCGGCAGGATCTTCAGGCGATTGCGATCAAACAGCCGATAACGAGTGGGCATTGGAAGAAGAGAACAAGGCTGCAAGAAGCTCGTCTAGTTCGAGGTAATTCGGGATAATAATGTCGGCACCGACACCGATCAGGCGCGTCCGCTTCCAGTCGTCCAGACCAGTGCATTCGGGTTCAAGGCTGGCAACACCGACGGCGTGTCCGCCGACTTGTTTGACATTTTGGATTTCGACGTAGCCATCGCCAAAGCCCAGGAACTCGTGTCCGGCTACCCCGGCACTCCGAATGATGTTGTCGATGAGAATGGCTTTGGAGAAGCTCTTGTAGTCGTCGAGAGCGCCGTGGACACCTTTGAAATACCGATGGACGTCCAGAAGCTTGGCTTCGCTCTGAACGTATTCATCATCGGTGCCGCTGGCAAGGTACAACGTGTAACCGCGAGATTGCAGAGCTTCCAGCAGGGCTCGCGATCCGGGAACAAGATACTTGTCGGGTTCACACGCACCGCTGCGAAGTTCCTCGACACGATTCTCGATTCTGTTCCAAAGCCGATCCAGATACATCCGCTTGTAAACAAGGGGATCAAGTGGCGTGCCACCGCGTTTTGCGATCTGATCGGCGAGTTCGATCGCCTGATAGATGGTTTGTTTACCTGTAAGACGGTAAACAAACTCGCTCACAACCGTGCGTAAGTTCCTCTTCGGACTCGCCGGACCTGGTCTCAGCAAGAAGCTCGACCATCATGGGGACCATGACCTCCATCCATCCGGAGCGGATAGTGGACAGCGTTCCGTCGAAGTCGAACAGGGCCACCCGTGTGGCGTCTGCGCGGACGCCGCGCGAGATGATTTCGACCATTTTTCTCATTTTGGCATGCAGCGCTACCCTCGAAGAATGTTTCGAATTTCCGAGGATGACGTTCGCCGGTTACTTCCAATGCGCGATTGCATCGAGCAACTGCGTGTCGCATTTAGGGATTACGCGGAAGGCAAGGCTCAGAATCAGCCTCGACGGCGGCTGGTGCTTCCCACCGGTGCGACGCTGCACTCGCTCGCAGGGGCGTGGGGCAACTACTTCGGAACGAAGATCTATTCGACTCACAGCCGCTATGGTGCGCATTTTACGTTCCTGCTTTACGAAGCGTCGACGGGCAACCCCTTGGCGGAATTCGAGGCCAACTGGCTGGGACAGATTCGAACCGGCGCGGCCAGCGGGCTCGCGGTGGACCTGCTGCTAAAACCGGACCAGCCCGTCACGGTGGGCTGCATCGGAAGCGGTTTCCAGGCAGAAAGCCAGATTCAGGCAGTCCGTGCCGTGAGAACTGTTCGTGACTTGCGAGTTTTCAGCCGCTCGGAAGACAAGCGGCAGTCATTTGCACAACACGTCCGCGGTATTCCGGTAGCGAGTCCTGAAGAGGCTGCGGCGGGATGCGACGTGCTGATTACCGCCACTTGGGCGAAAGATCCCGTGATCGCGGCAGAAGCCGTGCCTGCCGGTGCGATCGTGCTCGCGATGGGCTCGAATCAGCCGCAGCGTCGGGAGTTGCCCGCCGAACTGGTGCAACAGAGCTTTATTGTCGTTGACGATCGTGAGGCCTGCCGAATTGAAGCTGGGGACCTGCTGCTGGCACTAGACGATCAGGGATGGAAGCGGACCGTCGATCTCAGGGACTTGGTCGCTCGCAACATTGCACGGCCGGAAAACCAGACGACAATCTTTAAGTCTGTAGGTTTAGGCCTCGAGGATGTCGCAGCAGGTGCGCTGGTGTTCGAGCGGATTCGAGCCAGCTACTCCTGAGCTGGAAGTTGGGCGTCGACGTCGCGCCAGGCGCTGATCTTCAGGCGGCGGCAGACCCAGCAGAGGTTTTCGTTCGAAGTCGGTGCCGCGTCACCACCACAGATGACGCAACGGCTCGCCGCCCGAGGATGCTCCGATTGCAAAGCAAGCTTCGCCTTACGAAGGAGTTCCTGATCGACTACCGACTCTGTAATATCTCGTTCGCTTTTCTTGGCCATTCCTACCGCTTCTTAATTTAGTGTACAAGGTTAACAAAAAGCTACGCCGCCCGGTCCGTCCGGATCACAACGCCAGCATCCAGCGATGATGAGCAGCGAGGGCACTTTTGCCCTGCCCTGACGCGCGCTCCGCGGGGTCCGGTCGTCAGCGTCGCAGATACGGTATGCGTACACAGCGGGCAGTAGACCAGGCCTCTCAATGCCGCTCGGCATCGTTCTGGACGTGGGTACCAGAATTGCAGTTGACACGATCGTCTCCGTTCCCATGATTTATGACGCGTAAGCGAATGCAGACGATGCTGCATTTCTTTTGTAAACTTGTCTCCCGAGTACTGGGACAATCGGTGTATGCGGATTCCGGTTTGCTGGTTCGTTCTGACGACTGCTCTTCTTATGTCCTGCTCGTCAGGCTCTTCGACCGCGAAAAAAGAAGAGAAAGCCGTCCCCGAACCACCAGTTACGGCGCGTTATGCCTACCATCAGGCTTACCTGTCCGCGAGAACCTGGGCACAGGATCTGGAGATTCTGCGCGTGAGAAGCATGCCGATCGAAGGCGTGAAAGCCGAACCAGGACAGGCTCCGGTTTGGGAGATCACGTTTGTATCGCCCTCAAAGATGAAACAGCGCGCCTATAGTTACTCGGTTGTGGAGACGCCGAGCATTCATCAGGGCGCGTTTGGCGGCCTGGAAAGCGAGTGGCGCGGGCGCGATGGCCAGGCGACCTCATTCAACCAGGCTGCATTTAAGGTGGACTCTCCCGATGCCTGGAAGACTGCTTCGGAAAAGAGCAAGGAATACATGGCTAAGTTCCCGGACAAGCCGATCACGTTTCTGATGGAGAAAACGCCGCGGCATCCCGATCCGACGTGGCGTGTAATCTGGGGCACATCCCCATCTACTTCGGATTATTCGATCTACGTGGATGCGGTCACGGGCGAGTACCTGGAGCGTATGCGGTAACAGCCCTGCCTCGACAGCGTCCAGAAAAGGGAGGATTTCACGGTGGCGTCTACGGTTTGGAAAGGCTTCCTGACGTTCGGGCTGGTTTCCATCCCGGTCAAATTGTACCGGGCGGCGCGTCCGGAGAAGGTCAGCTTCCGGCAGTTGCATGCGCAGGACGGGCGCTCGTGTTCGCCAGATGCTGGTTGCTCCTGCTGCAGTTGATGAACCGGAGTATGTTGAGGAGGAAGAACCGAAACTGCTCACACCGCCTTCTCGCGTCGAGTTCGGCCAGAACCGGAGCGTACCGCTGCGCTCGAACCCGCTTCTGCTCGCCCTGCGAAAACTTTCACGGCACCGGAGGCGTTGCTCCTGCACCTCGTTCTGTGCCTTTCGTAGTTCCGCCGGCTCCGGCGCCTCCGCCGATCCCTGTCAGCAGTCCCGAACCGCAGCAGGTTCGTCGCGATGAGGTGGTCAAAGGGTATGAGTATGCTCGTGACCAGTACGTGACCATCTCGAAGGAGGAACTCGCGCAAATCACGCCCCAGACCGCTCGGGAAATGCAGATGCTCGAGTTTGTACGACTGGACGAAGTCGATCCGATCTATTTCGAGACTTCGTATTATGTCGCTCCGGACAAAGGCGGCGAGAAAGCTTATTCGCTGCTCTTTGAGGCGCTTCGACGGAGCGAGTTCGTCGGGGTCGCGCAGATTGCGATGCACAATCGCGAACACGTCGTGATCATTCGGCCCGGACGCAAGGGCATCACTCTGCACACCATGTTTTATGAGTCTGAGATTCGTGAGCAGGACGAATTTCATGCCGATACAAGTGCGGTGAATCCGCGCGAGCTGGATTTAGCTTTGTTGCTGGTAAAGACCCTTCAGGCGCCGTTCGAGCCCGGCAAATATCACGACACGTACCGCGAGAAGCTGGACGCTTTGATTCAGGCAAAGATCGCGGGTGAGGAGACGGTCACCTCTCCGGCTCCAAAACACGCTCCAGTGGTGAATATCCTCGAGGCGCTGCAGCGGAGTCTCGAAGCGTCCGCCGGCCGAAAGCCCCCTGCTGTGGAGCAGAGTGCGGCACCTCGCGAGGAATCGCATGCGCCGGAGGCCGCTGCGTCCGGTTCCGCTCGCAAACGCAGCGGCGGCGGGCGCTCGCGTAAGTGACCCGCGTTTCGTCACCGTGATTTCGCGACTGCAAAGGTGTTAAGATGTCCGGCAATGTCCAGATTGCTTTTCGTTCTCTGGGCTGCTGGCCTCCTTGCTCAGCAAAACGAAGCTCAGCAGAACGAAGTTAAGAATCCCCGCACATCCGCAGAGGACATCGCCCTCGGCGCGAAAACGTTTCGCTCTCATTGTTCGCCCTGTCACGGGTTGAAGGCGGAAGGTGGCCGCGGGCCGAACCTGGCAAACGGCGTCTTTTATCACGGCAGCACAGATTCCGACCTGCTGACCAATGTTTCCAACGGAATTCCCGGCACCGAAATGCCGGGTTTGTTTTACTCACCGGACCGGGTATGGCAGGTCGTTGCTTATATACGGTCGCTCCAGTCGGATTCGCCGCGAATGACGGAAGCGGATGTTGCTGCCGGAAAAGCCGTATTTCAGCGGGCCGGGTGCGCAGGATGCCATCGCGTCAACGGCGTCGGCGGGCGCCTGGGTCCCGACCTTTCGGAAGTCGGGAAGGCTCGGTCGCGCGAATATATCCGGCAGTCCATCACCGATCCGAACGCGTACGTCGCACCGCGCTACTGGCTGGTGTCCCTCGTCGATTCTGGCGGTCGCAAATACGAGGGATTTCTTATGAATGAGGATACATATACAGTGCAATTCATCGATATGTCCGAAAATTTGCACTCGCTGCCCGAAGGCCGAGACGCGGTCGTACAAAGTGGAAAAGACGTCGCGAATGCCATCGTACAAAGGCAAGCTTTCAGACAGCGACATCGATCAGGTGGTTGGATACTTGTCTTCGCTTCGTCCCGCAGGAGGTGTCCGGTGAGACTTCTGTTTACAGGAGTGCTGCTTGCGTCGATGCTCTGCGCGCAGGTTACTTATGAGCGGCTGCTGAATGCTCCGAAGGATCCGGGTAACTGGATGACTTACTCGGGCCGCTATGCGGGATGGCGGTACTCAGACCTGGAGCAGATGAATCGTTCGAATGTCGGCGGGCTGAAGCTCAAATGGGTTTACCAGATGCCGACAACCCATACGGTGGAAACGACGCCTCTGGTCGTCGATGGCGTGATGTACTTCACCGAGCCTCCCAGCAATGTCGTCGCGGTTGATGCCCATACGGGCCGGGAGTTCTGGAGATACCGGCGGCCGGCGCCGGCAAAGATTAACGTCTGCTGCGGTCAGGTGAACCGGGGCGTGGCTGTTCTTGGGGATCGCGTGTTTCTTGGCACAGTCGATGCTCACTTGCTCTCGCTGGATGCGAAGACGGGAGCCGTGATCTGGGACGTCGAGGTTGCCGACTACAAGACCGGGTATAGCATTACTGTCGCTCCGCTGATCGTGAAGGACATGGTCATCACAGGGATCGCCGGCGGCGAGTATGGCATTCGGGGCTTCCTCGACGCTTACGACGCGAAGACGGGCCAGCGGCGCTGGCGTTTCTGGACCATTCCGGGTCCGGGCGAACCTGGCCATGAATCATGGAGCGGTGAGTCGTGGAAAACCGGTGGTGGTCCCACTTGGGTGACTGGCGCCTATGATCCGGAACAAAACCTGATCATCTGGGGCACCGGCAATCCATCCCCGGACTGGAATGGGGACTCGCGTCTAGGTGACAACTTGTATTCGGATTCGGCGATTGCTGTGGATGCGGATACGGGCAAGCTGAAGTGGCACTATCAGTTTGTTCCTCACGATGTACATGACTGGGATGCGGTTCAGGTTCCCGTGCTTGTCGATGACGAATGGCAGGGAAAGAAGCGCAAGCTGGTGTACTGGGCACATCGGAATGCTTTCTATTACGTGCTCGATCGCGAGTCGGGGAAGTTCCTGTTGGGCAAGCCGTTCGCCGCGCAGACGTGGGCTAAAGGTCTCGATGAGGCAGGCAGGCCGATTGGACTGCCCAATACGGAACCTTCAGCGGAAGGCACATATTTATCGCCTGGGGTTCAGGGTGCGACGAACTGGTATTCGCCAAGCTACAACCCTTTAACAAAGAACTTCTACCTTGCTGTTTGGGAGAACCGGAGCGTTTACCGCAAAGGTCCGCAGGAGTACTCGCCCGGCAATCGCTATATCGGCAGCGTGCCTATGATCGATCTTCCGGACGATCCCGGTCATGGTGCGATTCGCGCACTCAATCCGAAGACCGGCGACAAGGTGTGGGAATACAAGCTCTTGACAAAGCCGTGGGCCGGAGTGCTGACGACTGCAGGCAAACTGCTGTTCGGTGGTAGCGATGAGGGCTACTTCTTCGCGCTCGATGCCGAGACGGGGAAGGAACTTTGGCGAATGAATACCGGCGGTATTATTCGCGCCAATCCCATCACTTATCTCGACAAAGGCAAGCAGGTAGTCGCGATTGCCGCGGGGAGTGCGATCTTCACCTTCGAACAACCCTAGTTTGAAGGCATAGTCAACGGGCGCATAGAATGCATACACCTGAGGAGGTGTGCGTATGCGCCGACGTGAGTTCCTGGGAGCGGCCGCTGCGAGCACGGCTGCAAGCCAGCTGAATAGTGGAGTCCCCGCCGCTGAAGTTGTGCTGGTGTCACCGGCCGCGGACCCGATTGCAACTGCCGATCCTGTAAAGTGGGCAACGGCACGCCTCGAGACGGCGCTGGCGGCAAAAGGTGCCAGGGTTCGACGAACTACGAGCATCAACGACGCTGGAGCGAACTCAGCGATCTGCATCGCGGTCGCAGGTGCCGCTTCTGAACTCGGGCAGGCGGCCCAGCGGAGCGTACAGACGAATGTAGCCCAGGAGGCCGAGGCGCTCGGAATCCTTCCTGCGAGACTCGATAATCGGCGAGTTATTGCGGCGCTGGGGCACGATGTGCGTGGCGCAGTCTGGGCCATACTCGAACTGGCAGACCGCGTCGAAAACGGAAGTAACCTGGCACAGGCTCTGTCGGTCAGCACGCCGACTGTCGAGCGGCCCGCGAACAAGATTCGCGCGGTTTCGCGTTTGTTTACCAGTGATGTCGAAGACAAGCCATGGTTCAACGATCGCGAGATGTGGCCGAAGTACCTGGACCTGCTCGCGAGCCAGCGCTTCAATCGTTTTCATCTCGCATTCGGAATTGGCTATGACTTCATACGGCAGGTGACGGACGCTTATTTCCTGTTCCCGTATCCGTTCTTCCTGTCGGTGCCGGGCTACAACGTGCGCGTTCCGCAGTTGCCGGACAGCGAGCGGGACCACAACCTGGAGATGCTGCGCTACATCAGCGAGCAGACCGCAGCGCGCGGGATGGATTTTCAGCTCGGACTGTGGATGCACGGCTATGAGTGGATCAACAGTCCCAATCCGAACTACACGATCGAAGGCCTCAACAAAGACAATCACGGGCCTTACTGCCGCGACGCGATCCGCCTGATCCTGCAGAAGCTCCCGGCCGTCACGGGCGTGACCTTGCGCGTTCACGGCGAGAGTGGTGTGGAAGAAGGCAGCTACGCGTTCTGGAAAAACGTATTTGAGGGTGTCGCCAGCGTGCGGCAGAACAGTCGAGATCGACATGCATGCCAAAGGCATGGACCAGACGATGATTGACTTGGCACTGGCGACCAAACAGCCGGTGAAGATCTCGCCGAAGTACTGGGCTGAGCACCTGGGATGCCCTACCATCAGGCCGATATTCGACAGCTGGAAAAGCCGCAGCCCGGTAAAGTGACCAGCGGTCTGATGAAGTTCAGTGCAGGATCACGCAGCTTCCTGCGTTATGGCTACGGTGACCTGTTGCGCGAAGACCGGCAGTGGGGAGTGCTGCATCGAATCTGGCCGGGGACGCAGCGTCTGCTTATCTGGGCGGACCCCGTTTCAGCCGCCGCACACGCGCGAGCCTTTCAGTTCTGCGGATCGGATGGTGTCGACATCATGGAACCGCTGTCGTTCAAAGGGCGGCGGGGCTCCGGGATCGCCGGTGACCGTTGCGCCTATGCCGATGCTTCGCTCCGGCCTCACTGGGACTGGGAGAAGTACGCTTACAGTCATCGCGTCTGGGGACGGCTGCTGTACAACCCACAGTCCGATCCGGATACGTGGCAGCGCTATGTGCGAGGGAAGTTCGGAGCGGGTGCGCCTGCAATCGAAACTGCGCTTGCGAACGCCAGCCGTATACTGCCGATCGTTACGACCGCTCACGCTGCGTCGGCCGGCAACAACAGCTACTGGCCCGAGATTTATCTGAACCAGTCGATGGTGGACGCGCAGCATCCGGGACCCTACACCGACAGCCCTGCGCCGAAAGTCTTCGGTAATGTGAGTCCGCTCGATCCTCAGTTATTTTCACGGATCAACGACTACGCGGACTCGCTGCTGGACGGTAATCGCAGCGGGAAGTACTCGCCGATTGAGGTCGCGCAATGGCTCGAAGATTACGCCACCATCGCGACCGAAGCACTTACGCGCGCCGAGAAGACCGCTTCGGGAAAGAATACAGCCGATTATCGGCGCATGACCATCGACGCTGCGCTTGCAGGCCGGCATCGGTCGTTTCTTTGCAGCCAAATTTCGGAGCGGCGTTCTGTATCGCATCTATGAGAAGACCGGCGATCGAAACGCGCTGGAGCAGTCACTCAGGTTATATCGACAGGCGCGTGATACATGGGCCGATGTTGCCAACCGAGCCAGGCCGGTTTACGTTGCGGACATTACGGTGGGCGAGAACCCGCAGCTTCGCGGCCACTGGTTAGACCGGCTTCCGGCAATGGATCGCGATATTGAGATGATCGCGGCCAGGCTCAATGATGCGAAAGAAAGCAGCTCGAAGGAAGACGCTGCGAGGGCAATCAAAATGGCGCTCGCACATCCGAGGCGACAAGCTGTCGCATGCCGCCACACATCTCCTGCGAAGTATACGGAGGGGCAGCCGCTCGAGATTCAGATATCTGTCCCGAAGCGAACGGATTGGATCAGACTGCATTACCGTCACGTGGACCAGGCCGAGGATTACCAGACGGCCACCATGACTGGAACGGACAACATTTACCGGACGGTGATTCCCGGTGCTTATACCGCGACAAACTTTCCGCTCGAATACTACTTCGAGCTGAAGCCCGAAGGTGCGGACCCAGTTCTGTTTCCCGGCTTTAACGCAGAGCTTACTAATCAGCCGTATTTTGTTGTACGCCGCGCCTGAGGCGAATTTCACGCCCGCAATTTTGAGATAGAATTGTCGCCCAGTATCGCACCACGCTCAGGACTGGAGGCCAATCTATGCTGCTCCGCATTTTCGCATGTATTGCCATCACTGTGCTGCTTCAGACGGCTTTGTTCGCACAGGCTGTCTCGATCGCATCCATAACGGGCCGCGTCACAGACGAACAGAATGCTGTACTTGCCGGAGCTGCCATCAGGCTCATTGGTACGAGTACCGGCACTGTGAATAACGCCGTCACGAACACAGAAGGCATCTACACCATTCCGAGCGTCCCGATCGGCGAGTACAGGCTGGAAGCGACCTCGCCGGGATTTCAGACCTATGTGCAAACCGGCATTACGCTGCGCGTCGGCGACAACGTTCAGATCAACGTTCAGATGAAGGTCGGCTCGGTGTCCGAGCGGGTGGAAGTGAGTGCGAGCGCCGCGCTGCTGCAGACGCAGCAGAACACAATTCGCAGGTGGTTGATCAGTATCGCATCGTCGAACTGCCGCTGAACGGCCGCGATCCGACAGAACTGATCACGATCTCCGGCGCATCGCTGAACAAGAGCGATGGCACGAACACGGGCAGCAAGAGCTTCTACAGTTCCCAGTCGATATCGATCGCCGGCGGTGCGGGCAACACGACCAACTATCTGCTCGACGGCGGTGACAACAACGACAGCTTCACCAACGTCAACATGCCGTTGCCCTTCCCCGACGCGCTTGCAGGAATTCAGCGTCGAGACCAGCACGCTTGCCGGCGCGCTATGGCCTGCATCCGGGCGGCGTCGTGAACGCTGTCACCAAGTCCGGCTCAAACTCGTGGCACGGCAATGTGTTCGAGTTCATCCGTAATGGTGACGTGAACGCGATCAATTACTTCGCTCCTCGTCAGGACAGCCTGAAGCGCAATCAGTTCGGCGGAACATTCGGCGGCAGGATCATTCGCGACAAGCTGTTCTTCTTCGGCGGATATCAGGGCTCCAACGATTCGTCAGGATCCTTCCTCCAGCACAGCGTTCGTGCCCACCGCAGCGGCGCTTGCCGGGGACTTCAGCGCACTCGACGGAGCGGGTTGCCAGTCGAACCGCGTACGCGCGGACAATCATCGATCCGACAACCGGACAGCCGGTCCCGAACTTTCAGATCGATCCGGCGCGATTTGACCCCGCTGCTGTTGCCCTCGCGAAATACCTGCCTGTGACGAACGATCCCTGCGGAAAAGTGTCCTACGGAATTCCGGTGCAGTCGAACGATCACAGTACATCACTCGCGTCGACTGGAACATCAGCGGCAAGCACATCCTCTACGGGCGTTATCTCCTCGACGACTACACGCTCGCGGCTTTCTTCGATCCGCACGACATTCTGGTCACTTCCGTAACCGGCAACGTGGAACATGCGCAGACTTTTGTTCTCGGCCGATACCTACACATTCAGTCCGACGACGGTAAACTCGTTCCACTTCACCGTCGGCCGCCGTACGAATGATCGCGGCACGAACCCCAACGGCGTCAATGCGACAAAGCTCGGGCGTACAGAACATGTATCAGGGCACGGACAACTTTCCTGCAGCTCGCGTGTCAACAACGGCGGCTTCACCGTCGGCTGCGGCACCTGCGCGCTCGGAAGTTTTCCGATTACCAGCTTCCAGACGGCGGACGACGTCGATATTCTGCAAGGGCAAACACCAGATCGCGTTCGGCGTCGACGTTCTGAGAACACGCGACGGTCAGAACAATCATTACCAGGACAACGGCGTCTTCAATTTCAGCGGCCAATACACCAACGATCCGCTGCTCGATTTCCTGCTTGGGCAAGATGAATTCGTTCAGCCAGAGCGGCCAGCAGCTGAACGACCTGCAGCAGACGATTTTCCAGCTCTACGTGCAGGACACATTTCACGTGACCTCGAAGCTGGTGATGAATTTCGGTTTGCGGTGGGAGCCGCTGTTGCCCGAGTACGACCATTTCAATCGTGGCAGCACGTTTTCACGCGCGGCGTTCGATGCCGGACAGGTCAGCAGGTCTATGTGAATGCGCCGGCGGGCTCGCTGTTCTACGGCGACCCCGGAATCTCGAAATCATTCACTAACAAGCGCATGAACAATCTCTCGCCGCGCCTCGGCTTCGTGTACAACCCGGACGGCAGCCGGCAAGACGACGCTTCGCGGCTGGTGGCGCGATTCTCTACGACTCGGTCGGAACCTTCATTCCCTATCGCATGGTGGCGCAGAATCCGCCGTACGGCCCCCAGGTAACGAATACGAACGGCCATATCAGTTCAGCAACCCGTGGGCTACTGTTCCGGGCGGAAATCCGTTCCCGCTTCCTGCGCCGGGCAAGAACGTGGCTTTCCCGCTCGCCAATGCGGAAGTGTTCCTGCCTCCGAACCTGCACTCGCCGACCGTGGCCCAATGGAATGCCAGCGTCCAGCACCGTTTTGGATCGGACTGGGTCCTTTCTGTTTCGTATCTCGGCAACAAGACTTCGCACCTGTGGCTCGGAAACGAAGCGAACCCTGCTGTGTACATTCCGGGGACCTGCGGCAGCGCGCCTGTTCGACAACCGGCAACACGCAGAGCCGACGTGTTCTGTCGCTCGCCAATCCCGCTGTCGGCCACTACTACTCCCAGATGACCGTTCTCGACGATGGCGCTAACGCGAACTACAACGGCCTGCTGATGTCGCTCGAACACCGGTTTGCCCGCAACTACACAGTGCTGGCCAACTACACGTGGTCGAAGTGTCTGGGCATCGGTCCGGTGACATCACTCGGCACCGGAATCTATCAGGACCCGAACAACCGCCAGGCGGAGTACGGTCCCTGCACCTACGATACACCGCATCTGTTCAATGCCAGTGTTGTTTATCTCAGCCACGTCGGGCGGACGGGCTGGGTTGGTCGCATCTCTCAACAACTGGAACATCGCTCCGCTGTTCCGGTACTCCAGCGGTCTGCCCGTAAATCCGGCCACGGGCAAGGACAACTCCCTTACCGGCGTCGGCCTGGATCGTCCCAACGTGGTCTCGACCGACGCTTATACCGGCGCGGCTCATGGGCTTGTCTACCAGTTCCTGAATCCGAATCTCTATCGCACGCCAATCGCGATCGGCGCGTTCGGCAATGCCGGCCACAACAGCCTGCGCGGTCCGGGCTATGTCGATCGTGGACATGGCGCTCAGCCGAAACATGAAGATCGACCGAACATATGACATTGCAGCCGCGCGCTGAAGCATTCAACCTGTTGAATCATCCTGAATTTCAACGGCCCGGTCGCGAACGTCTCGTCGAGCACTTTCGGAAGAATTCAGTCGGCGCGTGATCCCCGAATTCTGCAGGCCTCGATGAAGCTGAGCTTTTAGCGAGCCGCACTTCACCCGGCCGAGGACAATGTCGCGATCGGCTCAATGTTCTGGTTAACCCGGAAGAAGTTATCTGGATCGTACCGAGCTTTGATTCGCCCGAGACGCGTGTAGTTCTCTCCGTAGCTGGCTCGGATGCGGTCCGCTCCTTCATCCATCATGAAGTTCACGTATGCGCCTCCGGCACCGTACGGGTGAAGACTCTCCCAGTAGTTGCGCGCCCAGTCTGTAATCAGTTCCCGATTCGAGGGCTGCGGATCGGCACCCACCATCACGCCACTCCAGACTGCATCGCGATGGCCCGGCAGTGTCGCCGGATGGGACTTTATGCGCCGCTCCATTGATGGGATAGAGATGCATCGTCGACTGTAGCGTCGGGACCTGAGAACCGTGCGTCACGTGTTGCTCGATGGCTTCATCGCTTAGTTCGCGGAAGAAATCCGCTTTCCAGTACATGGGAAGCCCGGCAGGATAGAGCGGGTCGAACATGGACTGCAGCACAGGGAATGGCAGTTCGCCGAAGAACTCGAACGCGGGCCGCCGAAAGCTGCGGATCGGTTCCAGAAGTTCGTTCGAATGCCGCAGAGAAGCGGTGCAACACCACACAATGCCGCACATTGGCCGCATATGGAGATGTTCCGGGAAGGGTGGTCCGGGTGGCACAGTCAGGAATGCGAAGAAGCCGCTGATGTCTTCTGGCGCCGACACGATGAACTCGCGGTACAGTTTCATTACGTCGGCTGCCTGCTCCAGTTCCCAGAGCATCGGCCCTGCGCTGACCGTATGAACGGGATGTGCCCGGAACTGGAAGGATGTAACCACGCCGAAGTTGCCTCCTCCGCCGCGAAGCGCCCAGAAGAGTTCCGCGTTCTCATCTTCACTCGCAACCACGAACGTTCCGTCCGCCAGGACGACGTCCGCCGAGACGAAGTTGTCTATGGTCAGGCCATACTTTCTTGTCAGGTGACCTAGCCCCCCTCCGAGAGTGAGTCCCCCGACACCTGTTGTCGAGATGATGCCCGAAGGAACAGCGAGTCCGAATGCATGGGTTGCGTGATCGACGTCGCCCCAGAGCGAACCGCCCCCCGCGCGAACCATGCGCTCGGACGGATCTACATGCACGTAGCGAATCAGCGAGAGGTCGATCACCAGGCCGTCGTCGCAGACTCCGAGTCCCCCGGCGTTATGTCCGCCACTGCGAATCGCGACACGCAGGTTGTTGGTGCGGGCGAAGTTCACTGCTGCAATGACGTCTGCGACGTCGGCACATCTGGCGATAAGTGCCGGCCTGCGGTCGATCATTCCGTTGTGTACTTTACGATCGGCGTCATATGACGAATCCGTTGGAGTGATTAACGAACCGCGCAACTGAGCGCGAAACTGATCAATGGAAGCCTGCTGCGGCATAACTTTTCTCCCGTTCGAAGTGCGGACACTGTCAGCTTGCCACTCGCAGCGTTCCTGTAGCGTTCTTTCGAGGCGGTTCCGGCCGTTCTGTCACACGGCAGAGTAAGATGCCTGACTAATTCTTTCAGTTGCTCTCGCTTGCAGAGAACGGGCTCCAAGCTGTTCCGCGACATGGAAGGCCCGCTGAAAGCTCGCCATTGCTTCTGTGCGGTTGCGAAACCTCAACAGGATCTCTCCGTGCATCAGGTGAAGCCATGGCGCAGCCCACAGTTCCCCATTCTTAGTCTGATAGGCGAGCCCGTTCGAGATGTTTGCCAGTGCCTCGGCTTCGTTCGACGTGCGAGCGCATGCATCGCCGAGCAGACCGTAGTAGAACGGCAGACGAAGTTCCACTCCCGTTGCACGAAGATTGTCTATTCCGCTACGAAGTTGGGCGATACCCTCCGCAGTGGTCCCTTGCACCGCACGAGCCCAGCCGGCGATGATATCGGCCATCGACGAGTAGTAATCGATGCCGTATCGCGAGCAAACCGCGCGCGCCTGTTCCGCATGCGCGAGGGCGTGGTCCGGTTCACCTTGAAAGACGTACAACAAGGCGGCGTAGACCTGTGCAATTGCGAGTCCAAACGGGTGAGTGGTTGCGGCGAGCGCGAGGCTGTCTCTGCTAGCTTCTATTGCCTCGGCGGTGGCTCCGAGATGCCAAAGGACGTGGCTCAGATATGCCCGGCAGAACACATTAACTTCGGGTGTGGCGAAGAGCGCGAGATCCTCGCGACTGCATGCCGGATGAAGTTGCATTACGGTCTCAAAATGCCTGCGACACGTTTCGAATGCGCCGAGATGGAATTCCACGCTGGCCAGGACGAAGTTCGCGGCGAGAGCGCTGATGCCCTTCGAGTCTTCTGTTGCAAGCGCCAATAGTTCTTGTCCCAGCTGCTTTGCTGTGGCGAAATTAGCGCGCACGACATGGAAAATCCAGGCGCTGCTAAGAACGGGAACTCCGGAATCCACTGCACGGAGTTCGCGAAACAGTTCGAGCGCACGCGTCGCGGTGTCTCCGAAATCCTGCGCAGCATACCCCAGGGTGGTGACAAGCGTTCGATTCAGTGCTATCTGCAATTCGAGCTCTTGTCTGCGTCGGACGGTGGTATCGGGCAGTTCGCGGCAGAGTGCGACGGCGTGACGGAGCTCACTAGCAGCGTCCCGATCGGCATAGCGCTGACGAGCAGCGTTTGCAGCGATGCGGTGAAAACGAATTGCCTGTTCGGCCATCGCAGCGGCGGCATAGTGCGCTGCAATTCTGCCGGCAGCCGCTTCCAGGTCATCGTTATACGCTTCTTCAAGCGCACGTGCAATCCGGCGGTGAAGGAATCGCTTACGCACTGGACTCAGCTCGTTGTACGCGACTTCTCGCAGCAGATCGTGTGTAAAGTCGTACCCACCTGCGCCGGCGTCGATGACACGGCGGTGCCAGAGCTCGTCCAGCGCGCGTGACGTGCTGTGTTCGTCCCAGTCCGTCGCTTTCAGCACGAGATCGAAATCGAACGGCTGACCTATGGCAGCGGCCACGCCTGTAAGCTCGTATGCCAGTGGTGTGAGCTGGCCAAAGCGCGAGAGGATTACGGCTCGGACCTTGGCAGGTGGCGTAGCTCGTGACGCGTCATCGAGACCTGCCCGGACGGTCTCGATCACGAACAAAGGATTGCCTTCCGTCGTGCGATGGAGCTGCTGCAGGTCTGGCGTCGAAACTTGTGCTGCCGAGATCTGCCGGCCCAGCTCTGCAGTTTCTTCTGCCGTCAGCGGCTGAAGCGAGATCTCACGTGCGCGCTGTTTCTCCGCCAGTTCGGTGAAGAGCTTTGTTACTGGATGATCGCGGTCCATCTCATCTGAGCGGACAGTCGCGATGAGTAAAACGCCTCCCTCAAGGTCGGCGTGAAAGAAGGTGTGCAGCCACTCAAAGGTATCGTCATCGCACCACTGCAGGTCGTCGACAACGAGCAGAAGAGGTTTGGCTGCCCTCGCAAACGTTGTGTTGAGTGCGTCGTAGAAGTTGCGGCGCTCCCGACCATCGGCGGGACCCAGAGGGTAGCGGATCGCCTCGTCATTGACGAGAGCTTCGGGGAGGACAGCTGCGACTGCGGCGCGCTCCGACCGCGTGAGTTGCGCGAATCCGGCTCGCAGCGGGTCGGCTCGAAGCCATTGGGCAACCGGTGCGTAGGCGAGCTTTCCCTGGGCTCGATAGCAGTGCGCCCACGCAATACTCACGCTTCGCTGTCTGCACCAGTTCGAGAACTCCTGTGCGAATCGCGATTTGCCGATGCCTGGCTCGCCGCAGATAAGAAGCAGTTGTGATGGCTGTTGTGCGGCGTCGTTCCAGCACTCAACGAGCTGTCGCCATTCAGGTTTCCTCCCGACAAGTGGAGCAACCGTCTCCGACGATGGTGCTGGTTTGCGGACGGATGCCGGTGCTGTGTCCGCGGGCGTTTCCTTTTTTAGCGTTTGCTCGAACAGCTGACGCGTGACCGGATCCGGATCGACGCCAAGCTCTCGCCTGAGCGTCCGCATGCACTGGTGGTAAGTGCGGATGGCGCTTGCGCGATCGTTATTGTTTGCATGCAGCCGGATCAGGAGTTGATAGTGCGCTTCTCGCAGCGGATTCATTGCGATCAGCCGCTCCGCGTACCGCACTGCGGCGGCGTAGTCCCGGCGAGCTACGAGCAGCGCACTGAGACGCTCGAATGTCCGGGTGGCAATCTGCCGGTAATGATCCCGCTTTGGACGCAGCCATTCGTCATACACTCCGACCAGCAAGTCATCGGTGTAAATATCTGCTGCGAGTGTGAGTTGGTTTTGTTCGGCGGCTTCGTCGCCGGATGCGGCCGCTCCACGTGCGGCGTCGATTGTGGCGTCGAGTTCAATAGTATCGACAGTACAGCCGGCGGCCGTACGCCACTGCACTGCATGGTGGTCAACGGATAACGAACTGCATTGCGGCGGCAAAGCGTGCCGGAGATGGTGGAGCAGTTGCCTTAGATTGGTACGGGCCTGCGCCTCTTCTGAGTCCGGCCACATCGTGAACGCCAGAAGTTCGCGTGACTGCGGCGTGGGGCTGTTGAGTATCAGGTAAGCCAACAGTGCCTGAAGCCGAGCCTTGTTAAACCCTGCGAGCGGCTCACTTCCGACAGTCGCGCTGAACTGCCCGAATAGCTTGATTCGGCACTGGGGTGCGTCCTGCAGGGTAGTTTGGAGCACCTCTCGCATGTCACGGTTCTCCGTCGAGACTTAAGCCTACCAAAGCCCGTCAAACCGCAGAACGCTACCGTCTCCCGGCGTTCCAGTAACAGGAACAAAAAAGTAAATCGTTCCTATTTTTTCAATGATTTCGGTTACACTTTGCTCCACGTGGCTGTAAGCAGGAACAACAGCTGGCGGGTTTACGCTATTTAGCTCGATCCCGGGCTGGCCGATACTCAGTGGATAACGGACGTTTACGCAGTCACGGCAACGGGACCCACCACGCGGTTACAGTCTACCGACACCGGTCCTTCTGACAGCCTCGGAGAATAGGTTCACGACGTAATCGTAGACAATAGCGCCATCTAAATGGCGGAGAGAGAGGGATTCGAACCCTCGATAGAGTTTCCCCTATACACGCTTTCCAAGCGTGCGCCTTCAACCACTCGGCCATCTCTCCATTGGGAAGCTTGAGTGAGTACGGACCTGCCTACAGGCCGCACCCACCTCAGTGTAACAAGCGCTGACTGACTACCACGCCATATCGAATTTCTCGGGATGAAGTGCCGGATCGCTGGTCACAAGTACCGGGCAGCCAACGAGTGCTTCAATCTCCTCGAGATCCGAATTCTGGTTGGACTTCAGATGTTTCGCAACCTCCGGGTAAACGCGAAGCTCGACGTTCTTTGAATCCACGACCTTCCGGATTTTCTGCGCTTCCTGCGAGAATCTCGCCGATCACCGTAGCCACACTCTTCGTGTAGCCTGCTCCCTCGCAAGTCGGGCACGGCGAGCACAGCGTTCGCTCCAGGCTCTGCTTCACACGCTTGCGTGTAATCGCGACCAGACCGAAATCATTGAACTGCAGAATCTTGTACGGCGCGCGGTCGGCCCGCATCGCTTCTTCAAGCGACTGCATCACCTTCTGACGGTTCTTCCGCTCATCCATGTCGATGAAGTCGACAACGATGATTCCGCCGAGATCGCGAAGCCGAATCTGACGAACAATTTCCTTCACCGCATCGGTATTGGTCTTCGTGATTGTGTCTTCCAGCCGGTTCGATTTGCCGACGAACTTGCCCGTGTTCACATCGATCGCTACCAGAGCTTCGGTCTGATTGATCACGATGTAGCCACCCGACTTCAGCCAGACTTTAGGCCGCAGTGCTTTCTCGATCTCGGTCGTAATGCCGAATGCATCGAAGATCGGAGCCGGACGCGTGTACATCTTGACCCGACCCACGAGTGCCGGCTGGAAGCGCTGCATGAACCGCAGAACACTCTCATACACCTCTTCGTTGTCGACCCAGATCGCTTTGAACATGTCGCTCAACTGATCGCGAAGGATCCGCTGAACGATGTCAAGGTCATGATGCAGCAGAGCCGGTGCTTGCCGCTTCTCAGCCTTCTGCCGGATGTCGAGCCAGAGATTGTACAGATACGCCATGTCAGCTGGCGATCTCTTCTTCGGTCCGGCCTTCACCCGCGGTGCGCACGATAAATCCGCCAGTCAGCCCGGCGTTCGCGGCCTGCAGGACTCGCTTCAGACGCTGGCGCTCTTCGTCACTCGCGATCTTGCGCGAGACGCCGAGGTGATCGAGCGTCGGCATATAAACGACGAACCTGCCCGGCAGTGCGATGTGCGACGTGATGCGTGCGCCCTTCTGGCCGAGAGGCTCCTTGGCAATCTGGACAATGATTTCCTGGCCTTCGCGCAGCAGATCACTTATCGACGGCAGTGGCTGCCGGTCGGTTCGCTCAGCGGGAGCCGGCGCAGCAACTGTTCGCTCGGCCGGGCGTTCCTGACGTTCACCACCGGCGCGTTCAGCGTCACCGCCGCGTTCAGCACTGCCGCGTTCGCCAGCGCCCCGTTCCCCGCGATCTCCACCACGTCCCCGGCGGCGCATGCGCCGGCTTTGGCGGTGCTGATAACGCTCGCTCTGATCGCGCACGCTGGCGCTGCCTTCAGCCGCGAGTGTCGTGTCTTCGGCAACGGGCTCAGCAGCATCTTCAGCGAGTTCCGGTTCGACCGCCTCCGTTTCCTCGTCTTCTTCCTCGGCGTCGTCGACACCGATATCGTCGATGTCGACCTCCGAGGCAGGTGCAAGGTCGTCGTCGAACGCTTCGACAATTTCGGCTGAAACGATTTCCTCAGTCGTAGTTATGCCTGCGACTTCCAGCTCCGCAAAATCGACCTGTTCTTCGATCTCTGCCGTGACGACATCATCATCCGCAGCGTCGGCGTCCTGTTCCGATACCGCACTGACGGACTTGGCTTGCGACCGGTCCACTTTGGGCTCACCGGGAGGCTCGGGTTCGCCTGCCAGCTCGGCCGTCTCAAATGCCGTGATCGGCTCTTCGTCCTCGGCGGCTTCGATGGCCTCGTCGGCACGAGGACTAAGCTCGTGGGGTTCAGTGCCGGGACGCGATTGAAGCGAGTGAGACTGCGTTCGCTCCACCGGTTCGGGCGTCCGGCGGGAGTACTTGGCCAGAGACTCGCCGGGCAGCAGAATTACATCCGCCGCTTCAGCTTCTTCCTCTTCGTCCGGCTCGCTCACGCCCGCATTCTGCTGCTGATCCGCTGGTTCGGCAGCAACGTCCGACGCGTATTTCGAGTCAGGAAAGCCTCTGCCCCGCGAGCGACGTCGACGAGACCGACGCCCGCCGGGACCGCGCCGATCACCGCCGCGATCGGACTCTTCGGCTCGCGCCGCCGGTTCCGAAGCAACGGCAGTTGCCACCGGTTCAGGCTCTGCCGCAGGAGGTTCTTCGTCAACACCATCTTCCAGCGACGTGAGGTTCGATTTGAGGCGTAACAGTTGGGGGAGGCGCTGCCTGGCGGTCTCTGTCCCGGTCCCGGTCTCCGCCGCGGCCGCGACGATCACGGTCGCGTCGCGTCGCCCGCCACCTGCGCCAGCGGCGACAGCGCGTTCGTCCGTGGTGACTGGCTCGATGTCTTCACCAGATTCTTCGAGGAAGTCGGATACGTAAAGGAAGGTGTCGCGTTCCAGTCCGAGATCGACGAAGGCGGACTGCATCCCCGGCAGCACCCTTGTCACGCGACCCTTATGAATACTGCCGGCGAGCGAATACTCATTCGCACGCTGGAAATAGATTTCTGCGAGCTGATCTTCCTCGATAATCGCCACGCGTGTTTCGTGGTTATTCGAGGAGATCACCAGTTCTTTGCTCATCGCATCTCCCGATTGCACCTGGAGGCGACGGCTTGCAAGTCAGCGAGGCCGATAGAAGTCAGCGGCGAGAGCGCATCAAAGCGCCGTCAACGTGATCATCTGTAACAACTCTCTGGTACTCACCTCACGGAGAGGCGCCGGTTAAACGGCATTCGATCTCTATCCGTGCGCAAATCTCAAATCCGGCCCGTCAACCCGATTTCCTGCAAGGTCGTCCGGTCAATCTCATCCTGAGGCCGCAAGGCCTAATTAACAAAACGCCGGAGCCTGACATTATTAACCAGCCCCAGCAACATGAAAACCGAAAGCGTATTCGAGCCACCCGAACTCATCAGGGGCAGAGGGATTCCGGTTACCGGCATACGGCCGACGACCATCCCAACGTTCACCAGAACGTGAAACAACAGAATTCCGGCAATGCCCATACAGATATACATTCCGGCCCCGTCCGGAGCGGTCTGCGCGTTCTGTACAACCTGCATCAGCAGCAGGAAATATAAACCTAATACTACAACAACTCCCACAAATCCATGCTCTTCCGCGAACGAGGAAAATATGAAATCCGTGTGAGAAATCGGCAGAAACTGTAACTGTGTCTGGGTGCCCTGGGTCGGCCCCTGACCCCACATCCCGCCGTGTCCGACCGCAATCATCGACTGAATCACCTGATAACCGCTGCCTTTCGGATCCTGCGACGGATCGATGAATGTCGTCAGGCGGGCGCGCTGATAGTCGTGCAGAAAGTGCCACGCCACCGGCAGCGTCACTGCAAGTGCCACCACAACTACCGCCAGATAATGCCATCTCAACCCGGCGAGCAGGACGCCCACGAGAAGGATCGGCAAATAAGTAAGAGCAGTTCCAAGATCCGGCTGTTTCGCGACAAGAACAAAGGGGAGGCCGATAAGTCCGGCGACTTTCAGGAGGTCGCGCCAGTCGAGTTCGTCACGCTTGAGTTCAGTCAGAACCCGCGCCAGCACCAGCACCAGCACGATCTTGACAAATTCGGATACCTGCAGCTTGAAGCCCCCACCCAGCGGGATCCACCGTCTTGCGCCGCCGGCCACGGTTCCAATGGCGAAGACTGCTATCAGGCCAAGGATCGAGATGCCGTACATCCAGAAACTGTGGCCGAGAAGCGAGTGGTAATCGATTCGGCTGCACAACCAGAAGAGAAACATCCCGACCGCGATATAGAGAATCTGGCGAAACCAGGCGTCGCGGAACGGGGTGCCAAGTGTCGCGCTGTAGATCTGCAGCACACCGAGGGCACAAATCGCGAGCGTAATCAGCACCAGCGGCCAGTCGATTTCGCGCAGCGACCGGTAAGTGGCTATCGCCACGGAACTTCCTCCATCCCGTCTTCGCCGAACCGCGCAATCAGCGCTGATTCGTTGATAGCTTCAGCCGCGAGCCGCCGAACGGCCGGTCCGAAGAGTGCCGCTCGGGGATCCAGCGTCGGAACCTTGTTCGCCATCTGGTCCTTGGGCGTGGTCCTGGATTTTTTGTCGAAGTACGCTTTGACTACGTCGCGGACGGGGAACGCTGCGGTGCTGCCGTGGAGGCCTGCTTCAACAAGGGCGACAACAACGATCTCGGGATTGTCACGAGGGGCGAACCCGACAAACCATCCGTTGTCCTTCATCTCGCGGCCGGCCGCTGTGCCTTTGAGGACATCGTTGGAGGCGAGCTGTGCCGTTCCCGTCTTTCCGCACAGACTGATGTTCGGGATCCTTGCCGCGGTCGCAGTCCCGCCTTCGTTGACAACGGCGTACATGCCGTTAATCACCTGAAGAACGTTGTCGGCGCTGATATTTTCCTTGTGCGCCTCCTGCCGGCCGGCTTCGTCAGCTACCAGGTGCGGAACCTGCCAAACCCCACCGGTCGCGATGCCACCGATGGCTCGGGCGAGCTGGAGCGGTGATACTTCGAGCGCTCCCTGGCCGATCGATACCGAGATGGTTTCGCCGGCATACCATTTCTGCCGGAACGTCCGCATCTTCCACTTGGAGGACGGGACCAGACCATCGGACTCATGCGGAAGGTCGACGCCCGTCTTGCTGCCAAGGCCTGCCATCTCAGCATATTTGGCAATCGTGTCAATGCCCATTTTGTTGCCGAGCGTGTAGAAGAACACGTCGCATGAGTTCATGATCGCCGCATGCAGGTCCTGGGAACCATGCCCGGACTTCTTATGGCAGGCGAAATAACGGCCATAGAAACTCGCGCCGCCGGAGCAGTGAACCCTGAAGTCGGGCGTAACAATGCCGCTTTCGAGACCAGCGAGCGCCATGATCGGCTTAAATGTCGAGCCCGGCGCAAGACGTGACTGAATCGCTCGATTCAGCATCGGCTTGTCCGGGTTGTCGAGGATCTCTTTCCAGTCTTTCGATTTAATTCGGCCAGTAAACCGGTTTGGGTCGTATGCCGGCCGGCTGACCATCGCCAGCACATCGCCGTTTCGAGGGTCGAGCGCAACCAGGGCTCCCCTGCGATCTCCGAGCGCCAGTTCGGCGACAGCCTGCAAATCGAGATCTACTGTAAGTTCGAGATTCTTCCCGGGTATGGCGGGCTTGTCACCAATGACCTGCCGGGGAACACCAAGCTTGTCGACAACCACCTGGCGCTGGCCGTCGATGCCCATCAGCGACTTGTTGTACTGCCGCTCGAGGCCCTGCTTGCCGATGACGTCGCCAGGTTCGTAGTCGATGAATTCCGCCGAATTCAGCTCCGGTTCACTAACCTCGCCGACGTACCCGACCATGTGCGCCGCAAACCCATCCTTTGGATACAATCGGCGCTGCGCGTGAATAAGTTCCAGTTCGGGGAAGGTCCCGGAATCACGGTGCGATTCCACAAAGTCCATCTCCGCCGGCGTCAGTTCTTCCTTAATCACGATCGCCTCATAGGTCGGGCGTTTGCGGAATCGGCGGACCCGGGCAATCAGGTCTTCAGGATCCATATTGAGCCCTTCGGCGATCGGCTGAAGGTGCTCTTCCTTGAGATTGTCGCGCGAGAGGATCAGGCTGAAGGAGGAGTGGTTGTCGACGATAACGCGGCCTTCCCGGTCGAGAATCTTGCCGCGGGGAGCGAGAATCGGGATGGCTTTAATGCGGTTTCGGTCAGCCTGCTGGTTGTAGACTTCCGGGCTCTCGATTTGCAGCCGCCAGAAACCCGAGATCAGAAACAAAAAAATGCCAACCGCGAGGTACTGAAAGAACGCGATCTTCCCGGCCGCCTTCGCCAGATCATCGCGTCGAAGACGACGCTGCTCAATCCGTTCTTTTTCGGATTCTGCTTCGGGCGGGACTTGGTAGATCTGCTGCAACTACTTACTCCCTTAGCTTATCAAGCAAAGCGAACAATGGAACAGCGACGAATGCGTTCAGGAGCCCGAAGATAAGCGTCTGTTTCAAATCGAAATCGAACGTAAGTCCAAGCAGGGCTCGCGAAAGCATCCAGAAAAAGAACTGATGAAAAAAGAAGAAGAAAAAGCCCAAAATGAATTGCAGCACCGGATTATCGACATCGAACCGCATGCTGACGCTCGCTGAAAAATATCCCACCAGTGTCTTCACGATCCCGAACATCCCAAGCGGCTGATTCGAGAGCGAGTCCTGAGCTAATCCAATGATGGCGCCAAAGAACAAAGCGGGTACAGGACGCCGGTTCATCAGGGCGTAATACAGGGTCACCAGCAGCGGCAGTTCCAGGTATCCGAGATACGGCAGGAACCGCGGGACATAGACCTCGAACAGGATCGAGAACAGCGGGACCAGCACCAGGGCGACAGGTCGGAGACGCTTCGGACCTTTCGCACGCCGGCCGACAGGAATGTCGGTCAGCAGGCGATCCGTAGTGAAGTCGCTCATGGCTGTGAGGCGGGTGGCGGCTGGCCCGTTGTACCGGTCGTGTTCGCAGGCCTTGGTCGCGAACTTCGCGTTGCATTCGTGTCGCCCGCCGAACCCTCAGCGGGTTGACGGATCGTCCCCGATCCGGGTCCTGGTCCTCCCGTTTCATTGGTGGGGGTTCTCGGGCGATTCACCGGGGCGTTGTTTTGCCCGGACGCGCCAGCGTTTGGGGTGACAGGTGAGCCGCCGTTAGTGGTCACAGGTTTCGGGGGTCGAGGCGTCGAGGTGGCCGGTCCAGTCCCGGGATCCACGGTCGCGCTACCGCCCGGTTCGCCATTAGCGGTCCGTGGGCGCACCGGCGACGACGGCTGAGCCGTTCCGGAGCCGGACCCCGTACCGGTTCCTGTTCCCTGGGCCGGCGGGCGGGCGTTGAAATCCGGAATCTTACCCCGCTCGCCAAACTTGACTCCCTGCTGTTCCTCAACCTGCTTATACCTCTCGCGGATGCGATCGGCTTCCGTCGTCAGGTTTCCGGCAGAAGGGGTCGCCTCCGTCGGTCGCAGGCGGAGCCGGCTGAAGATATAGGTCCGGACTCGCCGTGGTCTTCTGTTCCTGCACGTCGGGGATGGTCCCGTTAACACCCTCAATGACGACAAGCACTTCTTCCAGACCCTGTTGCGGACCGGTCGGATTCAGATAGATCTCTTTGAACGTTCGACCAGGACGCACAACCGTCACCTTGCCGATGGGCATGCCTTTGGGAAAAATCCGATCGTCGCCCGAGGTATAGAACATCTCACCGACGTCTACCTTTTCCTCGTTCTGGACGTAATCGACGATGACCTTGTCCTGACCCGTGCCTTTGACGGTCCCGTGTGTACGGTTCTTATCGGAGATCGCACCGGCAGCAAAGCTGGGATCGGTGATCATGAGGACCTGGGACGCTGTCGGATAGGAGGCGAGCACCTTGCCGACGATGCCATCCGGGGTGATAACCGCCATTCCCCGCTTCACGCCGGCGGCTGATCCCTGGTCAATGAAGACAGACCGGGAGTTCGCTCCCGTACCGGTGCCGATGACGCGAGCGGGAAGAGTTCGGGATGCTGTCCTCTGCTGGAATTGGGACAGAGCGCGCACCCGATCTGCCGTTTGCAGTTCTGCTCTTAAGAACTGGTTTTCGATCTTCAGTTTACCGTTTTCGCTGTTGAGCCGCTCGTTCTCACCCCGGACATTAACGAGGACGAAATAGTTCTCAGCGACGCCGATCGTGTTCTCGCGCACGAACTCGAGAACCCGCGCCACGGGAGTCACAACACTCACCGCCCAGACGCGAATGAGCCGAACATCCTGATGCGTTTTGACCTGATAGGCAAGCAGGATTAACTGGGCAAAAATCGCCAGCAGCAGTACGCTCAGATTCCGATAACGCGTGAGGAGAGCTTCCATTGCGCCTGTTTCACCGACTCCCGGACCAGCCAGGGAGTTTTCCTCGTCTCCTACTCGATAGCGATGCGCCGCAGCAGCTTAAAGTCGGTGAGCATTTTTCCGGTACCCAGGCACACCGAAGCAAGCGGGTCTTCCGCGATCGAAACAGGCAGTCCCGTCTCTTCCCGGATTCGTTGATCGAGATTCTTCAGCAACGCTCCCCCACCGGTAAGAACGATGCCTTTGTCGCTGATATCGGCGCTCAATTCCGGCGGAGTTCGTTCCAGCGCCACACGGATGGCGTTCATGATCGTGGCAACACACTCGGCCAGCGCTTCGCGAATTTCCGTATCATCGATCGCTACCGTCTTCGGCACTCCTTCAATCAGATTGCGGCCCTTTATTTCCATCGTCAGCGGACGTTCAAGCGGATAGGCCGAGCCAACCTGCATTTTGATCTGCTCCGCGGTGCGTTCGCCGATCAGCAGGTTGTACTTGCGTTTCAGAAACTGCATGATTGCGTCGTCCATCTCGTTGCCGGCGACGCGCACCGACCGCGAATACACAATACCGGATAATGAGACGACCGCAACGTCCGTAGTACCGCCGCCAATGTCCACGACCATGTTTCCGGACGGCTCGGTAATCGGAAGGCCGGCGCCGATCGCCGCAACCATCGCCTGTTCTACCAGGTGAACCTCGCTCGCCTTGGCGCGATACGCAGAGTCGATCACAGCGCGTTTTTCGACCTGGGTGATTTCGCTCGGGACACCGATCACGATCCGGGGGTGCACCAGCATCTTGCGGCCGTGTGCTTTCTGAATGAAGTAGCCGAGCATTCGCTCAGTCACTTTGAAATCGGCGATCACGCCGTCCTTCATCGGCCGAATCGCGACGATGTTGCCCGGGGTGCGGCCAAGCATTTCCTTCGCTTCCTTGCCGACCGCTTCGATTTCTCCGTTGTTCTTATTGATCGCCACGATCGACGGCTCGTTTACGACGATGCCCTTACCGCGGGCGAAGACCAGCGTGTTCGCTGTGCCCAGGTCGATCGCGAGATCAGAGGAGAACAGACTGAAGAGCGAACGAAAATTCATCGTGTGGGTTCCCAGAGGCGCGCCGGCAGGAACGACTGTGGCTTGTACCTTTCCTTTACAAAGTACCACAGCCGATTGTCTTTTCACTCCGAAATCCCTGTTTTTCAACGTGTTTCGGGCCTGAATCCGGCGTTCTCCGCTATAATGTCGGAGGTACCCGGGACGTGATTTCAAGACGACGTATGCTCGCTGTTTTGCCCTTTGCGGCGGCGTCGTTTGCGTGCCGGCGGAAGCGCGGCGAGGGATACAACGGGTATGCATTTGTCTCGAATCATGAGGGCAATGCGGTTGCCGCAGTAGACCTCACCGCGTTCGCGGTAGCCAGACACATCCGTTTCGACGATGCGCCGACGGACGTGATCGGACACGCCGGCCGACGTGCCGTTTATGTCCTGACTCCCGCGTCCGGCAAGATCTATGAGATCGATCCCGGCAAGCTTGGGGTCCGAAGAAGTTTATGGCTCGGCGGCCCGGCGACCTCGATGATCATGGAGCCGGGTGGCAACTGCATATGGGCGCTGAGTGCGACCGGGAAGCGACTGCTGCGAGTGGCGCTGGACTCGTTCAGGGTGACTTCTCAGACTCAATTGCCATACGAGCCTGCCAGTTTCGATTTGGGTGCTCATTTCCAGAACAATCGCTGGGTTGGAATGGCAGCGGCGGGATACGGCAAGCGAGGATCGGTGTCGCTCATTCACCTCGAATCCGGTGAGGTGCAGAAACCGACACAACTCCAGGGCCAGATCGGCATAGTGCGCTATCGCGGCGACGGCAAGTCTGTGCTGGTTGCAAATCTCGAGGCACGGCAGCTGACCGTGATTGATTCTCCAGGAGGCAACGTCGTGGTTCACTTGCCTCTCGCCGTCCGGCCCGACAACTTCTGCTTTCATCCGGACGGCGGACAATTGTTCATCACCGGCGAAGGCAAGGATGCCGTCGTGGTCGTTTATCCCTATTTCGTTCCGGAGGTCGCCGAGACCGTTCTGGCTGGCAGCCGCCCTGGTCCGATGGCAGCTACCTCACGGCACCTGTTCGTCACCAACCCCGCAGCAGGCGATTTAAGCATTCTCAACATCACTCGACGGCGAGTTTTTGCGGTCACAGCCGTAGGTACAAATCCGACTTACGTGACCGTCACTCCGGACGGACAGTACGTTTTGGTGCTGAACCAGACTTCCGGCGACATGGCTGTGCTCCGCGTTGCCAGTCTGCAGCCGGATCGCCGCAAGACTGCCGCGCTCTTCACCATGATTCCCGTCGGCTCGGGTCCGGTAAGCGCTGCCGTTGTATCGGTATAAGGGCAATGCCGGCAAAAAAGAAAGTATTCGATCAAGGTGCAGAGGTTCGAAAACTGGCACGAGAGCGAGTGGGTCAGGTCAAACCTGCACGCCCGATCGAGCCTAAGGACGTCAGTAAGAAACCCAAACACAAGAAGCCAATCTCAGCGGAAGAGTAGTTCGCTAAACGACGTTTTTCGGTGGTTTCTCTCTCATCACTCACGCGCCGGGCCGGCCACAATGCAGCGACCAGGCTCTGGGGCGACCCGACATCCAGGCGTTAAAACAAACCGCATACTTCCTTAGCTACTCTTCGGTCTCGTCTTCGAGATAGGTGTACCCGTTCAGCCCATCGACATACAGCCTGAGCAAGCGGCCGGAGTCCTCATATCCAATTCGCCCTTCGCGAAGCGCAGCCTCTACGTCCCGACGATACCGTTCCACCAGAGATTTGGCGTTGAACTGCACATAGTCCAGCACCTCACGAACGGTGTCTCCCTGGATCACTGCGTCCAGGATCGCCTCGCCATTGCCGCCGATTGTCACGTGCACCGCATGTGTATCACCGAACAAATTGTGCAGATCGCCGAGGATTTCCTGATATGCGCCCACCAGAAATGCCGCAAGGTAGTAAGGCTTGCCGTTGAGTTCATGCAGCCGCAGTGTTTTCTTTACGTCGCGGCGGTCGATGAACTGATCGACCTTTCCGTCCGAGTCGCACGAGATGTCTCCCAGCACAGCGTGCCGGCCCGGCGACTCACTCAATCGGTGAATCGGCATAATGGGAAACAGCTGCTTAACCGCCCACGAATCCGGCATGCTCTGGAACAGCGAGAAGTTACAGAAATACGTATCCGAGAGCAGACTCTCGAGGCCTTCGAGTTCTTCCGGATAATATTCCAGCTCACGCGCGAGCTTCTGGACCCTCCTGCAGATTGCCCAGTAGTAGTTTTCGGCAAGACTGCGCTGTACCAGCGGCAGATATCCCAGACTAAACAGATTCAGCGCCGAATCCAGCGCCTGTTGCGCATCATGGAAGCTCTCCAGCAGATTCTTCGTGCTCAGGCCCCGAAGTGTCTCCTGAAGGTCGATCAGCGGCTGCTCGGCATCTTCCGGAAGATCCAGTGCATCATTCGGCTCGCCAAATTCGCTTACGCCGAGGACATTGAAGACGAGCACGCTGTGATAGGCGGCGACGGCGCGGCCGCTTTCAGTGATGATCGTCGGGTGCGGCACTTCGGCTTCATCGCAGACGCTCTGGATGTGATAAACGACATCGTTAGCGTATTCCTGCAGCGTGTAGTTAACGCTCGATTCGAAGTCAGTCTGCGAGCCATCGTAGTCAATCCCAAGGCCGCCTCCGACATCCATGTACTCCAGCCCCGCACCCGCCTTCTTCAGCTCCGCGTAGACACGAATCGCCTCGCTGACAGCGCCTTTTACCTGACGAATGTTCGTGATCTGGCTGCCCAGATGGAAGTGCAGCAGCTTCAGGGAATCGGCGCTGCCGTCTTTCCGAAGCGTTTCGAGCACCCTGACAGCTTCACTGACGGTAAGACCAAACTTCGACCGGTAACCGCCCGATGACTTCCAGCGACCTGAGCCTCGGCTGGCAAGTTTGACACGCACTCCGCAGATCGGCGCGACACCAGCGCGAGCGGCGTATTTGAGGATGAGATCGAGTTCTGTGAATTTCTCGATAACGGGGATAATGTTGCGGCCGATGCGCCGGGCATTGGTGACAATCTCGATGTACTCCTCGTCCTTGAAGCCATTGCAGATGATCGGCGTGTCATTATCGGCCATCGCTACGACGGCGAGAAGTTCGGGCTTTGAGCCGGCTTCGATCCCGAATCTATAGGGCTTGCCGTACTCAAAGACTTCTTCGACGACGTGGCGCTGCTGGTTGACCTTGATCGGATACACGCAACGGTAATCGCCCTTGTAGCCGTGCTCCTGGATCGCGTTCATGAAAGCGCCATGAATCTCGCCGAGACGATGCTTCAGGATCTCGCCGAACCGAATCAGGATGGGCAGGATTGATGCCGCGCAGCACGAGCTTCTCGACCAGCTCTTTGAGATCGATGGCGCGGTTCGGCTCTTTGCTGGGCTGAACCCAAAGATTGCCGTTGCTGCCGACGGAGAAGTAGCCCTTCCCCCAGGCAGGCACGTCGTACAGTTCGCTTGCATCGGTGGTGGTCCACCGTTCGGTCGGATCTAATACCTGAGTGCCTTCGAGAGTCTTAACGGCCAATTCTTACTTACCTCCTGATATGCGCGGCTTGCAGTTGTGTGGTGACAGGTTTCGTGCAGCGGAGCCGATACGCGGAAAACAACTACATGGTACGTCTACTCAGACGCGCTTTTGAGCGGTACCGTTCAGGATTACTGCCGCTCCATCATCCGGATCCTCGTAGTGCTTCCAGTTCCGATTTCAGAGGCGCCCAGTAGGCTCGATCCGCCATCTTCACCGCCATCGAGCGCAGCGCGAACCGAGGGTCGCTGATACGCCACTTCTGAGGCCAGCGCCGGGAATAACGGGCAGGTTCGACGAGGAGTTCCGGCATCCTCAACTCTCGTAACAAAAACGAAACATCAGGAAATCGAGGTCGCGGCTAAACTCCGCCGGGCCGTAGAACACGCACGCCTGGCCGCCCATCAACAGTCTTCGCGCGCCATTCCTCCGGATCGAAGAAAGGGCTTTGAGTATCCGGGTCCGGGTCAAGCGATCCTCCAACTGCGAGATAGGTGTCCCACAGCTTCAGCGATTTCAGAAAACGCCGCTCCGGAGTGAGCCGGTACCATTCCGCCCATTCTTCCCCAACCAGATCTTCCGGCCGAATACGCTCCATGATCCTCGCCTGCCAATCGAATTTTCCCAGAACACTATAATCGGCAGTAATGAAAACGGCCCTGGTAACGGGAGCAAGCAAAGGTATTGGAAAAGGCATCGCGCTCGAACTGGCGCGCGCCGGTTTTCGCGTGGCGGTGAACTACAACTCGGATCGCCATGGAGCGCTTGCCACCGCTGACGAGATTCAAAAAAGCGGAGGACAGGCTGAAGTCATCCAGGCAAACGTTGGACTGAGCGCAGACGTCGATCGAATGTTTTCAGAGATTGACGCGAAGTTCTCACAACTCGATTGCCTCGTGAATAACGCCGGCGTCCAGACGTGGAAGGCGCTGCTTGACCTTGAAGAGTCAGAGTGGGACCGCGTTCTCAATACCAACTTGAAAGGATGTTTTCTTTGCACGCAAAGGGCTGCGCGCAGGATGAAAGATCGCGGTCAGGGCGGCACGATTGTCAACATCGGCTCTGGCTGTAACAAAGTTGCGTTTCCCCACCTTGTGGACTACACGGCATCCAAGGGTGGCATCGAGCAGTTCACCAAAGTCGCTGCGGTGGAGCTGGGCAAATATCAAATCCGGGTTAACTGCGTCGCGCCCGGCGCCGTAGAAATAGAGCGAACTAAGCACGAAGCGGGCGATTATGCCGGCACATGGGCCGCACAGACGCCGCTCGGGCGCGTCGGTTATCCCGCCGACGTTGCGCACACCGTTGTATTCCTCGCAAGCGAAAAAGCAGAGTTCGTTACTGGACAAACGATCTGGGTCGACGGAGGACTGTTCTCACGGCCAGTCTGGCCTTACGGCCTATAGCGCCTTACTCGAGCGTCCGGGTGCCAGTGGGCCGGCGCTGCCCCGGACGCACGAGAGCCGATTTCCGAAGTTTATCCAGTTCCCGGCGCGCAATCGCTGCCCACGAACTGCCGGGGTCCAGCTGAAGGTACAACTTCCAGTGCCGGACCGCTTCCATTACCTGCCCTCCGCCCTGATACAGCAGCGCAATGTTGTAGTGGGCGTCCGCATACCTCGGGTTTAGTTCGATCGACTGCTTGTAGAATTGCACCGCTCGATCGTAATCTCCTCGCTCATCATAGAGATTGCCGAGATTGAAATGTGCGAGAGCGTACGTTTTGTCAGCTTCGATGGCACGCCGGTAGTAGTCTTCGGCACGGCTAAACTTTCGCTGATGGAAGCAAATTGTGCCCAAATTGACCCATGCACCGGCAGAGCCAGGATCCAGTTCGACGGCTTTCTCATAAGCCGAAAAGGCTTCCGGCTGATTCCCGGAACGTTCGAGAGCAAGGCCCTTCTGAAACAATTGCTCGGCTTCGTCCCGCCGCGAACGCTCCTGCGCATTGCGGTCGCGCTTTCCCGGAAATGACAGGAGTCGTCGCAGTTCGGTATTGTCGAAATTGAACAACAACTGGCCCGAAAACGGCTCCATATGCTGACCAGCTATCTCGACACGGATCCTGCGGCCATCTGCGATCACCCGAAGTTCGCGAAGCGGATCGTCGACACCGCTGAGCCGGTCACGCAGCGCTTGCACCGCAAGCTTGATCCGAGCCGGATGGATACGATCGATGTGAAGCTTCTGCAGAGTTCGCAGGGCGATTAGATCCGTAAGCGAAAAACTTTGTGAGGACTTAATCAGGTCATGCCGTTCCCATTGACGAAGCTGGCGTTCGGTAACGGCGAGCATGCGCCGGACTTCTTCCCTTGAATAGGAGGCTCTCGGCGGTGATTCTGCCACCGCAAAGAATTCTAGCACCGCAACACCCAGGTTGGCGCATCTTGACAGGGTAGAAGTGCAGCATCATACTGAAGTAGAAATGCAACTGAGTTTCAACAGCGTCGCGGGAACGGCCTGTGAAGCGGCACGGGTCGACAACCGACCTCGTCTGAAACTCTCCGAATTGCGTCAGGGCGAGTTTGCGGTGATCGTTGACATCGACTTGCCTGAAGAACTCGCGCATCGCCTGATGGAACTGGGATTCATTCCCGGTACTCGCGTCGAGGCTGCAAGAAGCGCACCTGGTGGTGGTCCCAGAGTGTTCCGCGTTGACGGAACCGAAATTGCCCTTCGGCGCGAGACGGCGAACCACGTTACGGTTCGGCGGTAAAGCAGGTGCCCGACTGCCACGGATGCTCGGTAGCCGCAGAGCTTCCGCAGTTTCCCGGCCTTAAGGCACGTCATACAGTGGCCCTCGTGGGCCCTCCAAACTGTGGTAAGACTACCCTTTTCAATCGATTAACGGGCCTTCGCCAGAAGGTCGCCAACTTCCCCGGCGTGACCGTCGAGCAGCACGTAGGACGCGCTACCGTCGCCGGATCTCACGAGGTTTTCTTAATCGACCTGCCGGGAATTTACAGTCTGGTCCCGAGATCTGAGGACGAACAGGTTTCCTGCGACGTCCTGACGGGCCGTATGCCTGGCGTGGCAACCCCTGACTCCGTCCTCCTCATTCTCGACTCGACGAATCTGCAGCGGCACCTCGCGTTAGCTGCCCCGGTTTTGCAGCTCGGTCTCCCGACGATGATCATCCTGAACTTCGCCGACGACCTTCAGAAACGTGGAGGAGAGGTCGACGTTGCGGCCTTGGCGCGCGAACTGGGCGCCCCGGTGGCGATGATCAGCGCCGCAAGCGGACAGGGCGTCGACAAGATCTTTCGTTATCTCGAAGGTTCGGCAAGCGCCGGCAGACCAGCTCCGATGATGCAGTTGCCGGTGCTGCAAGATGTCCCGAAGTGCCGGCAATGGGCCACAAAGGTCGGTGCTCAGGCCGGCTATCACGCCCCGGCACCTCCCGTCTGGACACGTCGGCTCGACTCTGTCTTCCTCCACCCCGTTTGGGGGCCGGTTGTCTTCGCCGCCGTAGTCATCGCAGTATTCCAGTCGATATTCGCGGGCGCACAGCCCGTGATGGACGGCATCAAGTTCCTGATAATGACATCGGGTCATTTCGTCGGCGGACTGCTGCCGGACGGGATCCTCAAATCGCTCGTCATCGACGGTATCTGGAGCGGTGTGGGCAGCGTCGTCGTTTTTCTCCCTCAGATTCTGTTGCTGTTCCTCTTTATAGGCGTTCTCGAGGACTCCGGATACCTTGCCCGCGCAGCACTGATTGCCGACCGTACGATGCAGCGCGTCGGACTCCAGGGCAAGTCCTTCATCCCGTTGCTGTCGGCGCACGCCTGCGCGGTTCCGGCCATCATGTCCACGCGAACCATCGAGAGCAAGCGTGACCGGATCGCAACCATCCTGATCGCGCCATTCATGACCTGTTCGGCGCGCCTTCAGGTCTATGCTTTGCTGATAACCGCCTTCATACCTGAGAGGCCGGTCCTCGGCTGGATTCTCGGAAGCCGGGCAGCAGTTTTACTGGGGCTGTACATTCTTGGATTCCTGGCAGCGGTGACCACGGCCAAACTTCTTCAGTCGTCGGTGCTGAAGGCCGAGCGCAACGTATTCGTGCTCGAGATGCCGCCTTACCGGTGGCCCACCCTGCAGTCCCTCGGCCTGCGGCTGATTGACCGCGCGAAGGTCTTCCTCCGGCGCGCCGGAACCGTCATCCTGGTGATCGCCGTAGTTTTGTGGGCACTCGCAAATCTACCCCTGCACAATGGCACTCCTCCGCCCATTGAGCAAAGCTATGTCGGCCAAGTCGGACACACAGTCGAGCCTGTAATTCGCCCGCTCGGATTCAACTGGAAGATCGGGGTCGGACTAATCACGGCTCTCGCCGCCCGCGAGGTAATTGTCGGAACACTCGGTACGATCTATGGCGTCGAGGCAGGTTCGGAGTCAGTGGACCTGCAGACAGCCTTACGCAAGGACCTCACGCTCGGAGGCGCAGTCGCTCTTCTTGTTTTCTTCGCCTTCGCAATGCAGTGTTTCTCGACCATCGCCGTGGTGCGGCGCGAGACTGGCGGCTGGAAATGGCCGATTATACAGTTCTGTTATATGAGCGCGGTCGCATATTTAAGCGCACTCGCAGTAAACCAGGTTTTCACACATATCGCGGTTATCTGATATAACCGTTTACCCTTTTCACAAAAAAGTCAGAAAATAGGGTGTTCCGGTATGATACTGTGACGGGAACGTACTAAAGAAAACGCCCGTCTTGACTAAGACGGGCGGCTGAAATCTTACAAAGAGAGAGAAACCAGAGCACTACAATCATACCCCCTAAAGGCGCCGGTTACCAGCCCAACTAGTACTAGGTACCTGTACCTAGCCCGCAAAGGGACCGAATCGCGGACCGCTTAGGAGACCGATCCACTCGATGCGATTAGCTGCTCGGCGTGCCTCAGCACCTCGGGCGTCAGCCGCTGGCCCGCCAGCATTCTTCCGATTTCTCTCGTGCGCGCATCCCCAGTAAGTTCATGCAGTTCCGCGATCGTGCGACCGTGACTCTCACGCTTTTCCACCGAGTAGTGGTGGTCCGCAAAGCCCGCGATCTGTGCCAGATGTGTAACGCAGAGTACTTGATTGGAGGCGGCCAGCGTCTTCAGGCGGCGTCCCACGCTATCAGCTGCCGTTCCGCCAATACCCGCGTCAACTTCGTCAAAGACGAGCGTCCGGGCTGAGTCCGCGCTCCGTCCGGTGAGGCAGGTTTTGAGCGCCAGAGCGATGCGCGAGAGTTCCCCGCCCGAGGCGACCTTCTCGATAGGCCTTGGCTCCTCGCCGACATTCGCGGAGACGTAAAACGCAACGCTATCGGCCCCGGAACGCGACCAGGACGCGGGAGACACACGAACCTCGAAAGCCGTCCGTTCCATCGCCAGGTCCTTCAGTTCCGCCTTGACTCGGCAGGCAATTTCCGAACCTGCTTTCTGACGCGCCTCGGTCAGCTTCTCTGCCGTGTCTGTGAACTCTGCGGCAAGCTTCGCCTGCCGCTTTTCGAGCTCAGCCCGCCGCTCCGCCGTACTTTCCGTGAGAGCAATGTTGCGCCTGACGTCCTCGAGGAACTCAAGCATCTCATCGATGGTCACGCCGTACTTGCGACGAAGCTTCTCAATCGTTGCCAGGCGCGATTCGATCTCGTCCAGCCGAGCCGGATCAGCCTCCAGTGACGCCACGTAGTCTCGCAGAGTCGCTGACGCGTCATCCACGGCAATCTGTGCGGGTCGAAGGACATCCAGAACAGGGGAAAGACTTGGATCGATTCTGCAAAGATCCTCGAGCCGACGGAGAGCTGTCCGGATCTGAGCCTGCGCGGATTCAGGCGCGTCGTACAAAACCGTGTAGGCCGTGTTGGCCGCATCGAGGAGCTTCGTTACGTTTTGCTGAACGCGCCGCTCCGCCTCAAGCTCCGTGTCTTCGCCCGGCTTCAACCGTGCAGAGTCCAGCTCATTCCGCTGAAACGTCCAAAGGTCGAGCAAACGGACCTTCTCTTTTTCCGTCCGAGCCAGTTCGGAGAGTTCAGCCGAGCAGTTCTGCCAATTCCGGTATAGCTCGCCGACTTTCGATAGCAAATCCCCGTGTCCGCCGAAGCTGTCGAGCATTTCAAGTTGCGCGGCGGGTTCAAACAACCGCTGCTGATCGTGTTGGCCATGGATGTCACCCAGAGCCGGGGCGAGGTCTCGCAGGACCGCTGCAGTCACCGGACGGCTGCCCGCGAATGCTCTTGATTTTCCACCCGCGAGGATCTCGCGCTCGATCAGCAACTCGCTGTCTTCCGTCTCTATACCGGCTTCAGCCAGCACCGGCCGGGACGCGTCGGAGATCTCAAATATTCCGGAAATCCGCGCCCGCTCTGCTCCGGATCGCAGCATATCGGCCGCAGCCCGTCCACCGAACAGCAGCCCGAGAGCATCGACGACGATGGATTTTCCGCTTCCCGTCTCGCCCGTAAGAACGTTTAGTCCCGGATAGAACCTGACCCGCAGCCGCTCGACGACCGCGTAGTTCTCCACGTGGAGTTCGAGAAGCACTGCTCGATTATAACGGCGGACCTGTCGGCTCCGTCTTGAAGTAGAAAACTGTTGACTTGTTCTATATAACTAGTACAATAAGGTGCATGGACGCCGCCACATTCCAGTTCCGTCTGGATGCCAGAAGCGGCGTTCCCGTGTACCGGCAGCTTATCGATCAGGTGCTCGTTGCTGTAGCGTCAGGAGCCCTGGTCACTGGTGATCAGTTGCCAACGGTCCGGCAACTCGCAGTCGATCTGTCGATCAATCCGAATACCGTCGTCCGCGCCTATAAGGAACTGGAAATTCGTGGGTTTCTCGAAACGCAACAAGGCTCGGGAACATTTCTTGCGAACCAGAAAGTAAACGAAGACGAAGTGCAGCGGCGCGAACGGCTCGACCGTATAGTCAGCGAGTTCGTTGCTCGTGCCGGGGCAGACGGATACACGCTTTCCGAGATTCTGGAACGACTCACAGACCTGCAGTCGGAAGCCGGTCCTGTCAGAACGAGAAGGAGCTAAACCATGTCATTTCCGATTGTTGCCGCCGCACACGCGAGGCGCTCGGAACATCTCGATTTTCCCGATTACCAACCGGTCAGCCCTGTCGGTGCCCTCGCGGGAATGGTCGTCCTGGGTGCGGGCTGCGCGGTTGGTGCACTGACCCAAACTCCCGTGCTGATCGGAGTCTCTATCTTCGTGGGTCTTTATCTCATGTTCTCGATCAAGGTCGCGAAGCAGTGGCAAAAAGTCGCTGTGCTCCGCCTTGGCCGTTACGTTGGGTTGCGCGGGCCTGGCCTGTTTCACGTAATCCCTGTCATCGAGACGACCAGCAAGTTCGTCGATCAGCGTATTCGCGTTACCGATGTCACGGCCGAGTCCGCGCTCACCCGCGATACCGTTCCCGTCAACGTCGACGCGATCGTGTTCTGGGTCGTCTGGAACGCGGAGAAGGCGATCCTCGAAGTAGAAGACTTCACCAAAGCAATTGGTCTCAGTGCGCAGACTGCGCTGCGGGAGTCGATCGGCCGGCACGAACTGGCACAAATGATCACCGAGCGCGAAACCCTTGGTCACGAGTTGCAGCGCATTCTCGATGAGAAAACAAATCCGTGGGGCATCACAGTGCAGTCCGTCGAGATACGCGATGTCCATATTCCGCCTCAGCTCGAAGATGCGATGTCACGTCAGGCTCAGGCCGAGCGTGAACGACAGGCACGCATCATTCTGGGGACTGCCGAGACCGAGATCTCGAACAAGTTTGCCGAAGCATCACGGGTCTACGAAAACAATCCGACAGCGCTTCATCTGCGCGCGATGAATATGTTGTATGAAGCCATCAAAGAGAAAGGCTCCATGATCATCGTGCCTTCTACAGCCGTTGAAACCATGGGCATGGGTGGGAATCTCGCACTCGCTTCTATGAAGCGCGCAACCGATGCGAACCCTCCGGCGTGACCGCCTCGGCAGTGTGATCGCTACCAGATTCCGATCAGCTTCCACCAGCCAAAACCGGCTGTGGACCAGATCAGCAGATTCACGATCGAAATCACGAATCCGACGCGCCACCATGTGCCGAACGAAACATAATTGTGTGAAAAGAACATCGGCGCCGGGGTAGTGCCGTAGTGCGTCAGCCCGGCGGAAAAGCAAGTCAGGCAGGGAAATGCAAACGCCAGTAGTCCGATGGGTGCGCCCGCGGCCACCAGCAATGCAAGAAACGCCGGCATCATCGCAAGCATATGCGCGGTGATGCTGGCCAGCCCGTAGTGGGCATAGAAGTAGATCAACAGCGCGACCGTAAGGATCACCGGCCAGCCCAATCCATTCAGCTGGGCACCGATCGCGCGAGCGAACGCAGCTGGAACCTTTGCGTCATTCAGCGCCTTCCCAAGCATCAGCAAGCCGCCATACCAGATGAAGATGTCCCACGCCGCCTTTTCGTTCTTCACGTCGTCCCACGTCAGAACTCCCGTCAGTAGCAGCGCCACGCTGCCCAGCAAAGCTGTCAGTGTAATGTCGACCCCGTGGAGTGCAGACGTCATCCATAATCCGCAGACGCCTGCGAAAACTCCGCTCAGAATCCATTCGTCCCTCGAAAGTGGACCCATCGCAGCAAGCTGAAGGCGCGCAAACTCGGCCGCTTCCGGAGTATGCCGGATATTGGGCGGGTTCAGCCGAAGCACAACGAACGGTATGACCAGGATCGACATAGCACCCGGGACCAGACCTGCCAAAAACCAGTTGGCCCAGTTCACATTGAATCCGTAACTCGACACCATCTTTGCGGCGAGCGGGTTGCTCGCCTGACCCGTCAGAAACATCGCTGCAGAGACGCAGATTGCCTGATATACGCCGGTGTAAAGATAGCTGCCGAGCCGAGCGGCCGTTTCTCCCGGGTAGGACCCGTACAACTCGCAGATTGACTGCAGGATGGGGAGAACCACCCCGCCCGTTCGGGCGCCATTCGAAGGAATCACCGTAGCCAGCGCAACGTCCGAGAGCGACAACGCATAACAAACGCCGATCGTGCTTCGTCCGAAGAGCCGAACAAAGAATAATGCGATCCTGCGCGCGAGGCCGGTTTTAATCAGCGATCGCGAGATGAAGAACGCCGCCATCACAAGCCATACCGTCGTGTCTCCGAAACCGGACAGCGCCTGAGTCATCGTCAGCCCACCCACGAGCGCCGACAAGACCACACCCACCAGCACCAGCGCACCACCGGGGATAGGCTGCAACATCAGCCCTGCGACAGTGCTGGCGAAGACCGCAAAGAGCCGCCAGCCCGCAGGCTGGATCGCCTGTGGCCGGGGAATCACGAATGCAATCAGAACGAAGATCGCCACCAGAGACAGCAGGCGAACAACAGGCGTGTGCGGCGCCATTGCCGCCTTCGGTGAACTCATTCCTTCCGCGCATCATATCGCGAGGGAGTAGGTGCCCCTGGTACATTTCGCCTAACCCATCAATTACGTCCGGGGAATTTTCAATACCGGAGAGAACTGGCATACTGCGGAGAACGTGAGGTGGGCAGTTGCCATTCTGAGCTTGGCCGTCGCGCAGGGATCATCCCTGTACAGCGTTGTCGACCTTGGCAACTATGGCGGAACCACGAGTCTGGCCGTGGCTGTCAATCAGTCTGGTATCGCAGCAGGAACAGCTGTAACACCGAACGGAACACAGGTCGTTTTCACCAGCGGCGGCGGTACGAAAACAACGGTCGATACAAACGCGATGGCCGCTGCGCTCAATAGTACGGGTTCGGTTGTCGGTACCAGTTACAGCAGTGGATCGCCTCGGGCAACAGTGTGGCATGACGGTATTGCCAACGAGATCCTTGGAGTCGATAGCTACGCGTTCGATATCAATGACAACGGCGACATCGTCGGCAACCGCCTGACGGGGACGACGATGACCGCCTTCGTCGAGTCAAACGGGAATATCACCGATATCCCCGCAGGGGGGACGTGGAGCGCCGCGTATGGCATTAACAAGAGTGGGCTCGTAACCGGCACGATTCAGGACGCAAACGGAACCTTCAGTGCCTTCAGCTGGAATAAGCTTGGCGGAACCGTGCAGCTTGGATCGCTTGGCGGAGCCAACAGCTACGGCAAGCACATCAGCGACACCGGCCTGATAGCTGGCGTGGCAGAAACTGCGACCGGCTACCTCCACGGGTTTTTATACGACGGAACCATGACCGATCTCGGCACGCTGGGAGGAAATGCCAGCGGGGCATACGGTGTCAACGACTTCGGCACGGTCGTCGGGTACTCGTTCGATGACCTCGGGCAGAGCCGTGCATTCGTCTGGTACGGCGGCACGATGTTCGATCTCAACGCAATGCTGCCCGACAGCCTCCGGCTGGTTCCTCCAGTCGGCATACGGAATTAACGATGCCGGTCAGATCGTGGGAACCGGCACCTACAACGGACAGGCGAGCGCATTTCGGCTCGATCCTGTCTTCAATGAGTCGTCGCTCCGAGTCACGTCAGACGGCGGCTTATCGGCTTCACCCGCGTCCGTGCCAGAACCAAACACACTAGCGCTCGGAGGACTGGCCGTACTCGGGTTGATGCTGCTGAAACTTCGGAGGAATCAGTAGCGGCAGAGGGATGTCCTCCCGGGAGGCACATCCCCTGTCTTATTTCCGCCCGATTTTACTTCCGATGACTTCGGGGTCGACGGCAAGCTTGCTGTGAAAGCGGCTGTAACTGAAGTAAATCGAAAGTCCAATCACCATCCAGATAATCAGTCGAGCCCAGTTCTCCCATCCGAGTCCCGCCATCAGAAACAGATTGGCAAAGATTCCAAGCACCGGAACAAACGGCACCAGCGGAGTCCTGAATGGTCGCGGCAGTTCTGGATGCGTCCGCCGCATCAGCATAATTCCCGCACACACCAGAACGAACGCGAACAGAGTTCCAATGCTCGTCATCTCACCGACGATCTGGATCGGCGCAAAGGCCCCAAACAATGCAACGAACACCATAAACAGCAGATTGCTCCGCCAGGGAGTTCGCCAGCGTGGATGGATGTCGCTGAACAGAGCCGGCAACAAACCATCGCGCGACATCGAGTAAAACACGCGGGACTGGCCAAGCAACATCACCAAAATCACCGAAGTGTAGCCCGCGATGATGGCCAGCTTGATGGCGGTCTTCAGCCACTGCAGACCGGTCCGATCAATCGCGACGGCTACCGGAGCGGCATTGTCCAGCTCGCGGAAGTTCACGATTCCGGTGAGAACGTGCGCGAACAGCACGTACAGAATCGTACAGACCACCAGCGATCCGATGATGCCGATCGGCATGTGCTTCTGCGGGTTCTTCGTTTCCTGAGCAGCGGTTGAGACCGCATCGAATCCAATGAAGGCAAAGAAGACGACGCCGGCTGCACGAACAACTCCGCTCCATCCGAAGCGTCCCGGGCCCTCAGCCGGAGGAATGTACGGCGTGTAATTCGCCGGATTGATGTACGCCCACCCGAAGACGATAAACAGGATCACAACCGCAACCTTCAGCGCAACCACGACGGCATTGGCACGGGCCGATTCCTGAATGCCCGTCATCAGCAGCAGCGAGATCAGCGCGACTACGATGATCGCCGGCAGATTAATGATGCCTGTCGTCATCGTCCCGTCGGCAAGCGTGATCGGCTGCCATGGCGAAGCAATCAGTTTCGGCGGAAGAATCACGCCGAAGTCCTTCAGCAGCGAAGCCACATATCCGGACCAGCTAACCGCCACCGTCGCAGCGCCGACCGCGTACTCGAGTACAAGGTCCCAGCCGATGATCCAGGCCATCAGCTCACCCATCGTCGCGTAGGAGTACGTGTACGCACTTCCGGCGATCGGAATCATCGTCGAGAACTCGCTGTAGCACAAGCCGGCGAACGCACACCCGAACGCAGCCAGCGCGAAAGAGAGCGTCACCGCGGGCCCGGCATGTTGTGCCGCTGCGATTCCCGTAAGTGAAAACAACCCGGCTCCGATAATCGCGCCAATTCCGAGCGCGATCAGCTGCACTGGACCGAGCGTTCGTCGCAGCGAATGCTCGCCCTCTGACTCCGCCAGGATGCGACTCAGCGGTTTAGTCGCAAACAAATTCATGAAGTAGCTCCGTTTTCATACGATCTGGTTTCCCGGCTACGCCACAGGTAATAGACAGGAATACCCAGTAACACGATCATCAGACCCGGCCAGGTGTAATTCGGTTTGTATCGTAACAGCAGGACTTCGATTAGTCCAGCGAGCGCGATGTACACTGCCGGCAGCACCGGGTACCCAATCACCTTGTAAGGACGGTCGGCGTTCGGCCGCTTCCTCCTGAGTACAAACACGCCGGCGATCGTGAGAATGTAGAACAGCAGAACCGCGAAGATAACGTAGTCGAGCAGGTCGCTGTACCGGCCCGTCAGCGTCAGGGCACAGGCCCATAGACACTGCAGCCACAACGATACAACCGGGACGTGGTGCTTGCGATCCAGTACGGCCGCAGGGCGAAAGAAGAGCCTATCCACCGCCATCGCATAGTAAACGCGAGCACCGGCGAGGGTCATCCCATTTACGCAGCCAAACGTCGAGATCATAATCGCGATCGCCAGCGTTACCGCCCCTGCGGGTCCCAGAATCTGGGTTGCCACCGAAGTCGCAACACGGTCCTGCGGTGCGTTTTGAATCGCTTCCAGAGGCAGAGCGCTGAGGTAGACGATATTGCATCCCAGATAGAGGGCTGAAACAATCAGCACACCCGCAACGAGTGCCAGTGGCAGATTCCGCCGGGCGTTTCGAATCTCACCGCCCGTAAAAGTGACGTTGTTCCATGCGTCCGACGAGAACAACGCGCCCACCATCGCGACACCCGTCAACCGAATCGTGTCCCAATTCCATCCCGCATTACCCCAGAAGTTCCCATCAAAGTTGCGGACGATCGCTGCCTGATTCCGTCCCACCGCAAACCCGAGCACAATCAGGCCCAGCAGCGCACCGGTCTTGGCGATCGTGAACACGTTCTGAACAATAGATCCAGTCCGGACGCCGAGCGTATTCACCCACGTCAGGAATATGAGGACCACAATCGCCACAGCCTGCTGGGTGCTCAGAAACGGCAAGACAAAGTTGGTCGCCGAAATGGAAGGAAATAGCACGCCAGTAAACTTGGCAAACGCGACGGCGACCGCCGCGATGGTTCCTGTCTGAATCACCAGAAACAAGGTCCACCCGTAGAGAAAGCCGTACAGCGGCCCGAATGCCTCTCGAAGGTAGACGTACTGTCCGCCGGCCTGAGGCATCATCGCGGCAAGTTCGCCGTAACTGAGCGCGGCAATAATCGTGAGCACGGCGGTCGCGATCCAGGTCATCGTCAGCAGGCCCGGCGACTGGACTTGACGGGCGATGTCCGCCGCAACGATGAATACGCCGGACCCGATCATCGATCCAATGACAATCGCGGTCGCATCCATCAGCCCGAGGCTCTTGATGAGCCCGCCGCCGGATGCAGCCGAATCGGCCTGAAGTACCGTCTTATCTGCGTTCATCTGATTTCGTGTGCGTTTTGCTTGTGCATTTGCGTGTCCGCCAGACTGACCCACTCTTCCGCACGGGCACGGACCGTCCTCGTGCTGCAGTTGTCAACGGGAAAGAGATCGCTGATCACGGCAATGGAATCGGCTCCGGCGCTCCAGATTTCCGGAGCCCGATCGCGCGTAATCCCGCCTATAGCGACCAGCGGGCCCGAATACAGGCTGCGCAGCCGCTTCAACTCGCTGACGCCCACCACAGGATCGGGCCTCTCCTTGGAAGCCGTCTGGCAGATCGGACCAATAGCGATATAGTCCACCGGCTCGCGAACCGCCCGGGCAAATTGAGCTTCATTGTGAGTCGAAATTCCCACGGTGATTTCCGGCCCGACCACAACCCGAACATCCGCCGGAGGTAGATCCAGCTGTCCCACATGGACGCCGGTATCATCCCCGAGAAGCACGGCAATATCAGCACGATCATTCAGCACGAATTTTGCCCCGGCATCACGGCAAAGTCGCTGAATGGTGCGGGCTGTTTCGAATATTTCAGGATCGAAATCAGCCTTCCAGCGCAGTTGCACCAGCCGAATTCCGCCGTCCAGCAGCGCCTCGGCTGCCTCTGGCGGCGGCAACCCTCGCCGGCGGAGAACGTCACCGTCGAGGATCGCGTAAACAGGACTGAGATGCATTGTTAACGATGCCCCATGTTAGCCTAAGTGTTCCAAACAAGAAGTCCAGGGGTTGCTTTCAGTTGCCGGAAACCTGTACCATCGAGATTACTCTCCGCAGTTTTTACGATCCTTTTCCGCGTTTCCGTACAACTTATGCCAGTTCAGGGGAATAAACGGGTCCTGGGTGTCGTTGAGGACCTGCTGTTTGTAGTCAAGATCCAGGATGCGGCCAAACGAAGCGGCCTCGAGGCACAATTCGTCAAGACCGAACCGGATGCGCTCGCGGCCGTTGTGGACCCGCCGCTGCTGGTAATCATCGACTTGAATGCGAACTCAGTTGATCCAGTCGACTTAATTCAGAAGATTAAGGCCGGAGAACGTAAAAAAGTTCCGGTGATTGCATTCGTATCGCATGTGCAGGGAGAATTGAAACAGCGGGCACACGATGCCGGCGCCGACATGGTCATGGCGCGATCCGCTTTTTCCACGAACCTGCCGCAAATACTGAAGCGCCACGCCGGATCATATTAAGCATACTGCCGTGAAAACTCAAATCCTCGCCATGTGCCTTGGCGCCGCCGCTGTGCTGTCTGCAGCTGACGACGCAGCAACCCTGAAAAAGGCTCAGTCGATTTTCAAGCCAGTGCCGGCAAAAGCGCCGGTCCTCAAAGCAAATACCGCCAACCCCGACAAGATTGAATTAGGCAAGCAGCTCTTCTTCGATCCCCGCCTCTCGTCAAGCTGGCTGATCAGCTGCAACACGTGCCATAACCTGAGCCTCGGTGGAGTCGATCTGCTCGAGACCTCCGTCGGTCACGGCTGGCAAAAGGGCCCGCGTAACAGCCCCACTGTGCTTAATGCTGTTTTCAACATCGCCCAGTTCTGGGATGGTCGCGCCAAAGATCTGCGCGAACAGGCCATGGGACCGGTACAGGCTGCTGTCGAAATGAACAGCAACCCGGCGCGGATTGTCAAAACTCTAAAGAGCATCCCTGAATACGTGGCGCGTTTTACCCGGGCATTCCCAGGTGAATCGGACCCAGTCACTTTCGAAAACATGGCGCGAGCAATCGAAGTCTTCGAAGCAACGCTGGTGACGCCGGGCAGCAAATTCGATGAATATCTGACTGGCAACACCAACGCACTGAACGCACACGAAAAGGAAGGGCTGCAGTTATTCATGCAAAAGGGCTGCAGCAATTGCCACGCGGGGGTGAATCTCGGCGGTACAGGATACTTCCCGTTCGGTGTTGTGGAAAAGCCCGGCGCGGAAGTCCTGCCGGCGACCGACAAGGGCCGCTTCGCGGTGACGCGAACCGCCAGTGACGAGTACGCATTTAAGTCGCCGTCGCTCCGCAACATCGCCCTGACTGCACCCTATTTCCACTCCGGAAAGGTCTGGGATCTGGGGCAGGCCGTGGGCATCATGGGCTCATCCCAGCTCGGCGCGAAACTCAGCGACACCGATACCGACGCGATTGTCTCGTTCCTTAAGACTCTCACGGGAACCCAGCCGCGGATCGACATCCCAACGCTTCCGCCGCACACCAAAGACACGCCCTTGCCCGATGTCAGGGTCGGCGCTCAGACTCCCCACTAAACCCAATCCGGCACTGACGCGGTAATAGCGGTTAACATAAGCGCAAATGAGCGTAACCGCGCCGACACACACGGCGGCCGAGCGGTACCAGACGCTGCTGGACGTCGCCGAATCCATCGCTTCACACCAGCAGGTTTCTTCGCTGCTCGTCGATCTGGGACGCGCCCTCAGGCGTATCGTCAACTTCACCGGGATGACGTTGACGCTGTACGAGCCCGAATCGCGCACCATCCAGCTAATCGCCTTCAACACGCCGTTCGAAGCTCCTGTTCAGATCGGCACCAGTCTCCCCGTCGACCTCACACCCGTATCTATCGTGCTCGCCACGATGGAGCCTCTCTACGTTCGTGACCTCAATCTCGAAGTGGTTCAATTCCCACAGGTCTATGAGCTTATTCGCGGACGAGGCATACGCAGCTTCGTCGTCGTGCCTCTAAGTACCGCGCGAACTCAGTTCATTGGAACGATCAACTTTGGGTCGTACGAGCCTGAGGCATGGAGTTCCACGGAGATTGAGTTCATGCAGCAGGCCTGCCGGCCGGTCGCCTTTGCGCTTGAAAACGCACGCAACTACGAACGGCTTCGGGCGGCGCAGACCGACCTTGCTTCCGAGCGCGACCGGCTCGAGTTGCTCCTCCAGATCAATAATGCAGTTGTCACAAATCTCGACATGCCGGCACTCTTTGCGGCAGTGGCGGACTGCCTGCGCAACCACTTCGAGCTGGATCGCGCGAACGTCATTGTCCCCGCCGCAGATACGGAGACACGTGAGTGGACGATCCGCAACGACGGCAGGCATTGCACCATTCCGCTCGTTTTCCGTGACCGAACGCTGGGTGCGCTCGAAATGGAAAGCAGAACCGACAGCACTTTCAGTGAAGCCAATCTTCAGCTGCTCACTGACATCGCAGCGCAAATTGCGATTGCTGTTGACAACGCGCTTTCGTGGCAACGGGTCGCCGAGCTGAATGCGAGGCTCGCGGACCAGAAGCTCTATCTCGAAGATGAAATCCGAACGCATTTCCGCTTCGAAGAAATCGTAGGCAGGAGCCCTGCTCTCACCGCTGTGCTCCGTCAGGTCGAGACGGTAGCGCCATCGGACTCGGCCGTCGTAATCTGCGGCGAAACGGGAACAGGAAAGGAACTCATCGCCCGCGCGATCCACGATCTTAGCCGTCGCCACAAGAACAGCTTCATCAAATTGAACTGCGCGGCAATCCCGCACGGCCTGATCGAAAGCGAACTCTTCGGTCATGAAAAGGGCGCGTTCACGGGCGCGCTTGCCAGGCGCATAGGACGGTTCGAACTGGCCGATGGTGGCACGCTGTTTCTCGATGAAATCGGCGAGCTTCCACTCGAACTCCAGCCAAAGCTCCTGCGGGTACTCCAGGAACAGGAGTTCGAACGCGTAGGATCAGGGCAGACACGCCGCGTCAATGTCCGGGTAATCGCCGCGACAAACCGTGACCTTCAGCAGATGGTTCGAGACCGCCAGTTCCGCGACGATCTCTACTACAGGTTGAATGTCTTTCCGATAACCGTGCCGCCACTCCGAAATCGAAGAGAAGACATACCGCTTCTGGTAAGACACTTCGCACAGCAAAACGCCCGCCGGATGCAGCGCCACATTGAAACGATCCCGGCCGAAACGATGGAACTGCTCACAGCATCTGATTGGCCCGGAAATGTTCGGGAGTTGCAGAATCTCATCGAGCGTGCAATCATCCTGAGCCGCGGTGCCGTGCTCGAAGTGCCTCTCGAAGGAATCCGTAAAACAACGGCCCTGAACATTGCCCCGGCAACCCTCGCGGCAGCAGAAAGAGACTGCATACTTGACGCCCTCCGGGCGGCGGATTGGGTGTTATCGGGTCCCGATGGCGCTGCTGCCAGGCTTGGAATGAAGCGGTCGACCCTGCAGTTCCGAATGAAGAAGCTCGGCATAAAAAGGCCGTGACCAGTCGTGTACAGATCAAGTTTCGGACAACGCGGACTTTAAAGCCGGGGTAGGACGGCGGTACGCATTGCCGGTAGTTGTCTCGCCGAGGCTACTGCGGTACGGGCAGTTTTAACGCTGCTGATCGGATCGACCTCGGTTCCGTTTATGGTCTACTTTGCCGCTGTTGTGGCGGCTTCAATAAACGGCGGAGCGGTGTAATCATTCTTCTGAACGAACTCCGCGACCGAGCTGCCTCGAAGCAACAGAGACAACAGGATGTGGTCGAGCAGCGCGGGCGCCTTGCCGAGTACGAGGCGGACCGGGTTTTCGCCGGGATGACGGGTGCTTTCGCCAGGACGACAAACACTTCGGAAAGAGACTTGCCGACGTCGCGTCCTGATTGTACCCGGCGAGTTGTTCGGCCATCCAGATCGGTGCAGATGACACCGTCGCCGATGCCGACGAGCGCGTCAGGACAGACTCGAAAACTTCAGCGCGGAACTGCCCAACGGTTGGCACTGCCAGAATACTGGCATTGGCAGCCGACCGGTTCCCGCAAAAACACAGCGAATTCAGCAGGTGTTTCACGTGCTCTTCATCCCTCGGGGAGAAGACATGGTCAAAGTTACTGTCCAGGACGATGCAGGCACACCCCTTCGGATCTCCGTTGTGGGCAAACTTACATCCGCCTGGACGGGCGAACTCGAAGGCTGCTGGCGAGCGCACCTGGGCCGGGAAATCATCGTCGACCTGAGCGAGGTGGATTATGCCGACGCAGCCGGCCGCTACCTCCTCGCATGGATGCAATCGGCCGGCGTTCAGTTCATAGCCCCCAACCTGCCAATGAAGGATCTCCTCGCTGGCGTCCAGGATCCGTCGCACGTGCCGAGACGTCGCAGCCATCACCGCCTTACTGGACTGTTTCTTTCCTCACTGATCTGCATGACACTCAGCGCGGCGGAGCCGCTGACTCTGACGCTCCGCCGCGCCGTAGAAATCGCCAGTTCGCCCGAAGGCAGCGCGCGCATCCAAATCGCAGACGAGTCGGTACGGCAGGCCGAGGCAAGGTCGAAAGAGCAGCGTTCGGCACTTCTGCCGAACGTCGACGGGTACCTCGCATTCCAGAACAAGACGGTGAACCTCGCTGCATTTGGACTCCAGCTGCAAACGCCAATTTCAGGGTTTCATATACCCACATTCGTCGGTCCGTTCAGCACACTCGACGTCCGCGCAACGCTGAGCCAAAGCGTCTTCGATTACGCGACCATCAAGCGATACCAGTCCTCGAAGGTTGCCGTCTCCAGTGTGAAGGCAGATCGCCTGAACACGTCCGATCAGGTCGCTGTCACCGTCGTCCGAGCTTACCTGACCGCGCTGAAGGCTGATGCCGACGTGGAAGCTGTGCAGGCGGATGTTGACCTTGCCCAGGCGGTGCTAAAGCAAGTCGAACAGCAAAAGGCTGCCGGAACCGGAGTGGGCATTGAAGTAACCCGGGCACGCGTTCAGCTCGCGAACGAACGGCAGCGGCTTCTCGTCTCGAACAATGATCAGCGCAAAGCTCATCTCAACCTGCTCCGGGCCGTGGGCCTGCGCCTCGATTCGCAGGTTCGGCTCGACGGGAGACTGAGCTACGAACCCGTCACAGACATCACTCTCGCAAACGCAACGAAACGCGCCCTCAGCGAACGCAGTGATTACAAGTCACAACAGGAACACGAACGGGCAACCGAGCTCTCCGGTGTCGCAACAAAATGGGAACGGCTTCCTTCGCTTGCCGCTTTGGGAGATTACGGAACGATCGGTACCGACCCGAGTAGTCTCCTGCCGACTCGCACCGTCGGTTTGCAGCTTCGAGTCCCGGTGTTTGACGGTGGCCGGCGGGACTACCGCCGAGCCGAAGCGCTATCGCAAACTCGGCAGGAGCGTGTGCGTACCCGTGATCTGCGCGAGCAAATCGAACTCGAGGTCAGACTTGCGCTCGACTCGCTCACTTCCGCGAGGGACCAGGTTCAGGTGGCACAGGAAGGGCTAACGCTGTCGCAAGACGAACTGGCGTCGGCGCGGCGGCGCTACAGTGCGGGCGTCTCCACCAGTGTCGAGATCACTGACGCGCAGACTCGTCTCGAACGCGCACGCAACAACTACGTAGCCGCGCTTTACGCCTGGAATCTGGCACGAGTTGATCTTGCTCAGGCACAAGGTGTCATTCAGGAGGTCGTGAAGTGAAGAGGCTCATGATACCAGTTCTTCTGCTGGTGGTTGCCGCGGCCGGGCTGTTTGCGTGGCGCCCATGGCGGGCGAAAGACGACAATCGCATTTTGTTGTCCGGCAACATCGAGATGACTGAAGTCGACATCTCGTTCAAGGCTCCGGGCAAGCTGCTTGAGCGGAATTACGATGAAGGCGACACCGTTGCGAAGAACGCCGTCGTCGCGCGCCTCGATCGCGACGCTCTGGTGCAACAACGTGCACAGGCCGAAGCTTCGATTGCTGTTGGCCAGGCACAGCTCGCGCAGTCGCAGACCAGTGTCGGCCTCGGACGCGAGACGGTCGCAGCGGACGTTCAGCAGCGCAAGGCAGACCTTGAAGCGCAGCAGGCGCGTCTCGCCGAACTCCGCAATGGTTCGAGGCCTGAGGAGATTCGTCAGGCCGCAGCCGCGGTCGAGTCGGCACAAGCCGAGTATGACCGCGCCCAACGCGATCTCCAGCGTGCCGAGGTTCTGCATAAGAACGATGACATCTCGACCCAGCAGTACGACCAGTTCCGGCAGCGTGCGCTCGCGTCAGACGCACAGCTGAAACAGACCAAACAGCAGCAGGCGCTGGTACAACAGGGTCCCCGTCGTGAACAACTGGAGCAGGCGGCTGCGAACGTGGAGCGCTCCCGCGCAGCGATCCGGCTCAGCGAGGCGAACACGCTTGACGTGCGTCGCCGTGAGCAGGATGTAACGGCACGACGCGCCGACATCGTCAGACTCAGGGCCCTGCTCGGGCAGATCGACGTACAGCTTGAGGACACCATTGCACGCTCACCCGTAGCGGGCATTGTGCTCGTTAAGTCGGCTGACCCGGGTGAGGTCATCGCAGCAGGCACACCTGTCGTCACCATCGGTGACATCGATCATCCCTGGGTTCGCGGCTATCTTCGCGAGACAGATCTCGGTCGCGTGAAGCTGGGCATGCAAGTGAAGGTGACGACGGACTCTTACCCGGGCAAGGCCTATGACGGCAAGCTGACCTTCATTTCTTCACAGGCAGAATTCACGCCAAGACAGATTCAAACGCACGAAGAGCGCGTCAAGCTTGTCTATCGCGTGAAAGTCGAAATCGATAACCGCAATCACGAGCTGAAATCCAATATGCCGGTAGACGCGGAGATCAGTGTCCAATGATCGTCGACGCAAAAGGCCTGACGCGCCGTTTCGGTGATCTGACCGCGGTTGACGACCTGAACGTGCAGGTCGAAAAGGGAGAAGTTTTCGGTCTTGTCGGACCTGACGGCGCCGGTAAGACTACGACGCTGCGTATGCTTTGCGCGCTGATGGATCCGACGTCGGGGTCCGCCGAGGTCGCGGGGCACGATGTCGTCCGCGACCCGCAAGCGGTCAAAGACCAGATCGGTTACATGGCGCAGCGCTTCGGCCTGTATCAGGATCTGACCGTCGAAGAGAACATGCACTTCTACGCCGATCTCTTCGGAATCGAAAATGCCGAGCGAGAGAAGATGATCCCTCCGCTGCTCGAAATGACACGGATGACTCCGTTCCGCGACAGATATTCGGGCAGGCTCTCGGGCGGAATGAAGCAGAAACTGGCCCTGATGTGCACGCTGCTGCACAAGCCGCAGATCCTGTTTCTGGATGAACCCACAAACGGAGTAGACCCTGTCTCGCGGCGTGACTTCTGGGTCATTCTCTACGATCTCGTGAAAGAGGGTATGACCGTCTTCGTAACCACGGCATACCTGGATGAAGCCGAGCACTGCAATCGCGTCGGTCTGATGAACCTCGGCAAGCTGATCCAGTGCGACACCCCTGCTGCTCTCAAGCAAAACCTGCCTGAGGCCACGTGGCAGTTGCACGTCGCAGACACACACGCTGCGCGCGAAAAGCTGGCCGCGGTTCCCGGTGTACTCGCAGTTGAGCCGTCCGGAGCTCTTCTCCACGTTTACGCCGACCGCTCCGTTGATGCCGGACAACTTCAGGCAGCGGTACCCGGCAGCACCGCCGAACCCATCACTCCTTCAATCGAAGACGTTTTTATCGCGCAAATCCGAAGGGCATCAAAGCAATGACCACCGAAGGCCCGGCAGTTACGATTCACGATCTGGTGAAGAGCTTTGGCAAGTTCACGGCCGTAGATCACATATCACTCGAAGTAAACCGGGGCGAGATCTTCGGCTTTCTGGGGCCGAACGGCGCAGGCAAGTCAACGACGATCCGTATCCTTTGCGGCTTGCTGACACCAACGTCGGGTGAAGCGACCGTGGGTGGGTTCGACGTAGCGACCGAACCGGAGAAGATTCGCGCCAGCATCGGGTACATGTCTCAAAAGTTCTCCTTGTACGACGATCTTTCAGTCGAAGAGAACATTGAGTTTTTCAGCGGCATCTATGGCGTTCCCCGGGACAAGCGGGCGGAACGGAAAGCCTGGGTTCTGCAGATGGCTGGTCTGACCGAGCGCCACAACACACTGACGCGCCTGCTCTCAGGAGGATGGAAGCAGCGCCTCGCACTTGGCTGTGCCATTCTGCACCAGCCGCCCATCCTCTTTCTCGATGAGCCCACATCCGGAGTTGACCCTATTGCCCGGCGTTCATTCTGGGATCTCATCTATTCGCTCTCAAAGCAGGGTCATACCGTATTCGTCAGCACGCATTATATGGATGAGGCCGAGTATTGTCACCGGCTCGCGCTGTTGTACAAGGGCCGGATTACAGCTCTGGGTGCGCCCGCAGAGTTAAGGGAGAAGTACAGCCTGCCCACGATGGAGCAGGTCTTCGTCCGGGTAATCGAAGAAGAAGACCGGAAGGCGGCAGCATGAGCGCCAGACGCCTTCGCGCCATGTTCACGAAAGAGCTGAAGCACATCACGCGTGACTGGCGCAGCCTGGTCATGGCCCTCGGTGTCCCGGTGATGTTGTTAACGCTGTTTGGCTTCGCTCTTAGCCTGGACGTGGACAGGATTCCAACGCTTGTCTACGATCAGGACCAGACATCGGAAAGCCGGGAACTGATCTACCGCTTCTTTGGATCGCGATACTTCGAGTTCCACGGCAATGTTAACGACTACCGCGCCATTCAGCACGCGATTGATGACGGCTCGGTCCTGATGGCCATCGTCATTCCGCGACGCTATGGGGAAAATGTTACTGCCGGACACCAGGCCGGCGTCCAGCTGATTCTCGACGGCAGCGATTCGAACACGGCATCGATCGCGCGAGGCTACGCAGAAAACGTCCTCAGCACTCTCGATGTGGATCTGAAAACAACAGCCCAGGAGTCTCGGGCCGGCGTACACCCTGCGCCCGCTATGGATCCCCGGGTGCGCATCTGGTACAACCCAACGCTCGAATCGAAGAACTACATCGTACCCGGCCTCATCGCGGTCATTTTGATGATTATCTCGGCGCTTCTCACGTCCTTAACGATCGCTCGCGAATGGGAATCTGGCACGATGGAGCAACTCATGTCCACGCCTGTCCGCCCGGCCGAGATGGTGCTCGGCAAGATGCTCGCATTCTTTGTGATCGGCGTGGTTGACTCGGTTGTCGCTGTACTCGTTGGCGTTTTCATCTTTGACGTCCCGCTTCGGGGCAACATCCTGATGCTCACCGCGACGACATGCATATTTCTCACAGGAGCACTGTTCTGGGGAGTTTTGGTTTCCGCGGTGGCGAAATCGCAGTTGCTTGCTTACCAGATCGGAATTCTGTCTTCCTTTCTGCCGGCGTTCCTGCTCTCCGGTTTCCTCTACTCGATCGAAAGTATGCCGGAGGTGATTCAGATCATCACCTATGTGTTCCCTGCGCGCTACTTCATCACCATACTGAAGGGCATCTTTCTGAAGGGAGTCGGGCTTCAGGTTCTCTGGCTGCCGACTCTGCTGCTGATGGTCTATGCGGTTATCGTGTTTGCCGCGGCGACACGAAAACTTTCGGCGAAGCTGGCCTGACATGTGGGAACGCGTTCGGGAAATTATCATCAAGGAGCTTCGCCAGACCTTCCGTGACCCACGTCTTCGGACGATGCTCATCGTCCCGCCTGTCCTGCAGCTCCTGGTGTTCGGCTTTGCAGTGAACCTTGACGTGGAAAATGTGAAGATTGCGTGGCTGGATCAGGACCGGACACCGGAATCACGAGAACTGATCGCCGCCTTCGAAGGCTCCGGACGGTTTCGTGTGACCGCTGGCCCCTCCAGCGATGAGGAACTTCGGAACCTGCTCGATTCCGGCAAAGTTACTGCGGCAGTCCGGGTATTGCACGGCTTTGCGGGTGACTTGCATCGCAACCGAACCGCTGAAGTGCAGGTGGTCATTGATGGAACCAACTCCAACACGGCCTCGCTCGTCGCCAGCTACGCCGGAGAGATCATCTCGATGTTTGCGCAGAGGGACGAGGGCAGGCGGCGAAATTTGCAGCTCCTGGTCCGTGATGTTCACGTTCCCGCCAATTTCGGTGCCCCGTCGGTGATTCCGGTCACACGGGTCTGGTTTAACCCGGACCTCAGAAGCCGGGACTATTTCGTTCCCGGAGTCATCGTAAACATCATCCTGATCATTACCGTCATGCTGACCGCAATGGCAATCGTTCGCGAGAAGGAAATCGGGACGATGGAGCAGCTCATGGTGACGCCGGTTCGACCGATCGAGCTAATGCTGGGCAAAACCCTTCCGTTCGCCGCCGTCGGACTGTTCCAGGTGATTCTGGTCACCATTGTGGCGCTTGTTGTCTTTCATGTGCCATTCCGCGGCAACCCATTCCTGCTTCTCGTGTGCGCGGTTTTGTATCTGATGACCACGCTCGGAGCAGGTCTGTTCATTTCTACGATCTCCGAGACTCAGCAGCAGGCGATGATGTCAGCGTTCTTCTTTACCGTCCCGGCGTTCATGCTTAGCGGATTCGCGTTCCCGATCCGGAACATGCCGGTCATAGTACAGTGGGTGACTTACCTGAATCCTTTGCGCTACTTCATGGACATAGTACGCGGGATATTCCTGAAGGGTACCGGTGCAGCGATCCTTTGGCCACAGATGCTGGCGCTCTTTGGCTATGGACTTGCAGTGGTGCTGTTTAGTTCGCTCCGGTTCAGGAAAAGGCTGGATTAGCTACTGAAAATGGAAGAAACGGGGACCTTTCCCGCCAAAAAACAGTATATCGAGCAGAGTCTTGTCACAGCTTGTTTTCGGGGCTAAACTTAACGGCAAGAGGACAGGTTTCCTAAGATCCTCCTGTTAAAGATTGGTTAGGAGTTGCCGCGTGATTCAGGGACGCACGTGGATTCAGGCAACTGCGGCCTTACTGGGCTTCATATTGCTTTTGACATCCTCGGTGTTGAGGCAGTCCAACAACACCACGGTCAGCGATTTTGCTTTTGGTCTGAATCTTCCTCGTCGAGGCTATACGCAGCCTCAGGGAAACGAACACAGTTCCATCCATCTCGCTCACTCTGGTACGGACGGCCGCAACTCACAACTTAACTGCACATTATCCCGGCAGAATACGGCTCCTCCGCCGACTGCCAGAGCCGTGTGGTTACGTAGAGCACGAGCACATTCGATCAGTCGTGAGTGTTCCCTGTGAGAGTTGTTGAGTTAATGCTTCAGCATGGGGGTTTTTCTTGAGAAGATATATGAACCGAGTTTGTTCGCTACGAACTATGCTGTTCGTACTGCTGGCTTTGCTTTGCGCCAGCGTCGCGTTCGCACAGTCGGATCTTGGATCGATTTCCGGCTACGTCAGAGACCAAACCGGAGCGAGCGTTCCCAACGCCAAAGTAACGGTCCGCAACACTACCGGCCTTGAGCGTGTCGTCAACAGCAACGAGTCCGGATACTACATTGTCACGAACATCCCGCCTGGCGTATACACCGTCATCGCGGAATCCACGGGATTTAAGCGCTTTGAATCCACCAATAACCGGCTGGAGGTCAGTTCCTCTCTTAGCGTGGATGCCAGTCTCACCGTCGGTGCGGCCACGGAAGTAGTGGAAGTCGTCGCAACTGCTCCCGTCCTGCAAACCGAGACAGCGACCGTGCAGCGCAACATCAACCGCCAGCAAATCGATGCTCTCGAAATGAATGGCCGTAACCCTGTCGACATGGCTCGCCTCGTGCCCGGAACGCGCAGCGGCAACCTTGCCAATACCGGCTTCGGTATGAGCCAGGGTCCAAGCAACATCAATGGTGCGCGTACGCAGGAAAGCATCATCACCTATGACGGTGCTCCTGCGGTTCGCACTCGTTCCAACGGATCGGGTATCGGAGCTGCCGATGTAGACTCCACCCAGGAAGTCCAGGTTCTGACTTCCAACTACGCGGCTGAGTATGGCCGCGCAGCTGGTGGTCAAATCCGTATTCTCACCCGGAGTGGTACGTCTGACTTCCACGGCGCCGGGTACGAGTACTTCCGCAACAGCGCGCTGAACGCAAACACCTGGTCGCGGAACCATACCCCCGATATCCCGGGCTTTATTCCGAACAGCACGGTGGCGCCATTCCGCTTCAACCAGTTCGGATACAACTTCGGCGGGCCGTTCTACATCCCGAACAAGTTCAACAGAGAAAAGAACAAGTACTTCTTCTACTGGGGTCAGGAGTGGGTCCGAAACCGCTTCACCGATACGTTGTCGATGACCGTCCCCAGCACACTGATGCGCCAGGGCAATTTCAGCGAACTTCTGGACCCAGCCAACAAGTATTACGGAAAGGCCGTGCAGCTCAACGACCCCGATACCGGTACTCCGTTCGCGGGCAACATCATTCCGGCGAACCGTCTCAGCCCCAGCGGTATTGGCATCTTGCGCGCTTATCCGCTCCCCAACATCCCCGGCTTTGTGAACGGCAATACGAACTACTACAGGACGGCCGGTCCACCCGCAGGACCAGCGCAAAGATACATTGTCGGCTGACATCAACATCACCGACAAACAACGTCTGCAGTTCCGGCGCATGAACTACGCGTTCTTCGAATATCAGCCTCTCGATTCCAGCGGCTTCGCACCGAAGTACTTCAACCGGCCAAATCAGACCAACTCGCTCGACTACGTCTATACCATCAGCCCAACCGTCGTTAACGAGTTTCTTGCGACGGTCAGTCTCGACGACGTGTACATTCCGGTCGATCAGGCAAACTTCACGGATCGCTACAAAGCGGGAATCAACTATCCATACATCTTCCCGCAGGGCAAGCTGGTCGCGAACCGTGTACCTACGGTGAACGTAACCAACTTCACTGGCATGAACGGCGGTCCATACCCGTCGCATTCGTCGGGTCCCATCTACACGATTTCGGACAGCCTCACCTGGGTCAAGAGCAGCCACACATTCAAGTTCGGCTTCTGCTTATGAGAAGTCGGGCGAAAACGACAACGACGAAATCAACGTCAGTGCCTGCCCCACTTGCACCAACAATCAGAACGGTCAGTTTGGGTTTTCTGATACCCGTTCCGGTCGTGCATCGAACAGGGTGTTGGGCTGGCAAACGCCGCTCTCGGTCTGTATGACTCCTATTCGGAACTTGGCCAGCGTGCTTACACGATCTTCCGCGGCAGCATGTATGAAGGCTTCGCGCAGGATCAGTGGAAAGCCAGCCAGCGCCTGACGATCAACTATGGCGTCCGCTATACGGTCAACGTACCCTACAAGGCACTTTGGAGCAACATGATCGTATTCGATCCTAAGTACTACGATCCGTCCAAGGCTGTGGTTGTAAACCCGTCGACCGGTTACATCGATATTCCTGCCGGTGCCGATCGGTACAACGGCATGGTCATTCCCGGGTAACGGCTGGCCGGATTCGGCCAAAGGCCGGTTCCCTGAAGCCACTCAGGTCAGTACGATTATCTGTTCCGCAATGGCGCTGAGCCCAACTACTACTCCAAGATCCAGTGGAACCAGTGGCAGCCTCGCGTCGGTATCGCCTATCAGATCGCTGACAAGACGGTCGTGCGTGCCGGCGGTGGTCGCTACTACACGCGTCTGGGTGTCAGCGATTCCATCTTCATGGGCGGCAATCCGCCGTTCCAGCCGACGGCTAACCTGACCTTCGGACAGATCGATCAGATTGGCAACGCTTCTGGAAACGTCGTTCCGTTGACCGTTACCACCCAGAGCAAGGAGTTCAAGAACCCGGAAAGCTGGCAGTGGAACGCGACCGCGGAACGTCAGCTCCCGCTTAACTCGGTTCTTTCGATCGCTTACGTAGGTCGCCGCGGACTGCACCAGCAGCGCGAGTCCGATATCAATCAGCCGACGATCGCTGTTGTTCAGGCCGCCCAGGCGGTCAACCCGAACATCAACCTCGATGCTCTGCGTCCCTACAAGGGATACAACTCGATTCGTGAGAGTGACAACGTTGCGAGTTCGATGTACAACTCGCTGCAGGTTGGGTGGAACTCGTCGCTTCACCAACGGTCTGTTGTTCCAGGCCGCCTACACGCTCTCAAAGAGCATGGATGACGGCTCGGGGCCGAAGGACATCATCCCGAACACCTACGACGCGCACAATCTGTGGGGTCCGTCGGATTTCGACGTGCGCCACATCTTCATCGTCAACTTCCTGTATGAGTTGCCCCTGTTCCGCGGACAGCACAACCTTGCCGGCAAACTGCTCGGCGGCTGGCAGGTTAGCGGCATCTTCCAGGCACAGACTGGCTTGCCCATCAGCGTTGGAACCAGCAATGACTATGCAGGTGTCGGCCAGGACGGCAGTATCGCCGGAACGAACAGTTCTGGAATGTGAATGGCGATCCAATATCGTCCACAACATTGCTCTGAATGGCGGCGGTGTCAATGACGCCAGGTACTGGTTCAACACCAAGAACTCTGACGGTACGCCGATTTTCACGGCGCCGGCAAAGTACACCTTCTCGACTCAGAACGTCCGCAACCTGATCTACGGCCTGGCTTCAATAACTGGAACCTCGGTCTGTTTAAGTCGTTTGCGATCACTGAACACAGCGGCTTCCAGTTCCGTGCTGAAGCATTCGACGCTATGAACCACCCGAACTGGAGCGATCCAAACGTCAACCCGACCAGCGCTCTGTTCGGTCAGATCACCAGCAAGAACGGTGACGCTCGCAACATGCAGCTTTCGCTCCGCTTCTTCTTCTGATATGGAGCGACCTGTCAATACCTTTACGCGAGGCTGACAGATAAGTGCGATCTGTGGCTGCTCGGTAACGAGCGGCCACAGGAGCCCGAGATGGTGAAGATCGATGCAGGAGACAGGAGCAGAGGCAAATGCGACGGTTGATCACTCTGATATCCGCGGGTCGAAACCGCACAATCGTGATCCGTCGGGAGCTGCCTCTGACTAAGACCGCGGGTTGGGAGCAGAGTCCGTACCGCATAAAAGATCGGAGGGTTCTCCTTTCCGTGTGCCCTGCTCCTGCGACCTGCACAGATCCTCAAAACAAGCAATTCAAAAACTCGCGAGCGCCGCGAAGAGAGGATGGCATTGCCTCCTCTGAGGGTTCTGCGGGCAGGCTCCGGCGGGTCCTGTCAAGGCCACGCGAAGCGTGCCGGAGGGAAGCCTTGACGGGTGCCGGAGCTGCCGCACTGAAAGTCTGGAGGCAATGCCATCCTCTGGGCCGCAAGCTGTCACGCAGTGCATGTTCGGTCCTCGGCTTTTACTGCAATTGCCCAGATGAAGCCGAGCAGTTCCCTGCCGATCGCCGCCACGATCTGCGTCTTGTTCTTGCCTCTGCCAGCCAGCTTTTTGTATCTGGTGCAGAGCCGCCACTGCGCTTTCCAGGCAATATCCGTGATTTCCTGATCGAGTCCCTGTTGTCGTTTGGCGAGATATCCGCCGACCCACGGTTTGTGTTGATATGCCCAGGCGGCTTCCACGATGACTCGTCTGAGATGTGCGTTGCCGGTTTTGGTGATGCTGCCGCGTTGTGTCTTTCCTCCGCTGGAGTGTTCCGACGGGACCAGACCGCTATAGCTCATCAGTTGTCTGGGAGAAGAAAACCGGCTCAGGTTACCCAGTTCGGAAACGATAGTGACGGCCGTCATCTGCGCCACTCCTCGCAGAGCCTGAAGCGATTCGATGACGGCACGCATTTCGGCAGGAGACTGAGCGATAGCATCGGTAATGGATTTCTCCAGCCGCACGATGCGTTCGGCCGCATGCTCCACTTCATGCACGTAGTCGGTAAGCGTCGCCGTCAACGCCGGCTGATCGAAGTTCACCTCGCGTTTGATCCAGTCCATGTACTTCGCCGTCCAGGCTTTCTTAATCGTCTCGGGCGGCCGCATGCCGTGCCGGCAGAGAAATTTACTCAGCCGGTGTCGGGCTCGCAACTGATCCTGTTTGGCGTCTTCTCTGGTTCGCACCAGATCGCGAAGCGCTTCATGCTCCGGCGTTGGAACCCAGATCGGCGTCAGATCTCCGGCACGGTAGCAGCGTGCCAGCTTCTCCGCATCGCGGCGGTCGGTTTTCACCCGGTCTCCGGCCTTTACCGGGATCAGCGACGGCGCAATCACATCGCAGTGGATTCCCAGTGCGGCCAGTCGCCAGTACACGGCGTAGCCTGTCGGCCCGGCTTCGTAACAGACTCGAATCTGCCCCGGCGAGCCCAGCCTCCCCATGGCTTTGCGCAAGTCTTCGGCCCGATTTCGAATAGTTCCAACCGACCGGACTTCACCTCCCGGTTCGGCAACAGCTACAGCAATGGTGTCCGCGTGGACATCGAGACCAATAAATCGTATTTTGGACATGCGACTAACTCC
>CAWCGC010000007.1:0-45330 GCA_963794765.1 Bryobacteraceae bacterium
GATAGACCTGACCGTAACGGCGCTGGAATCCGAACGTGATATTCAGATTCCTGTCGGCGGAGTTCGGCCCATCGCAGGATGCGTTTGCACCCTTCCACATCGACAAAACCTCAGGGTTTCTCGATGTATATATGCTTCTTCGCCTTCACCGCGGCCTCGAAATGCTCGGCGAGATGCAGATACACGGGTGTGGCAATGATCACGGCGTCAACGTCACTGGCCAGCAGTTCGTGAAAGTTCCTTGTACATTTTAGGTATTTTCCACGCCGATGGTCACTTTGGCTTTCTCCATTTTTTCGGGAGAGGACGCAGAGCGGCAACAACTCGCGCAGGAGTATTCTTCGCCAGCATCGAGGTCACATAAGGACCGCGGTTGCCCGTGCCAATCAGGCCGACAGTAACCGCCGAATTCGCGGCGCTTCCACTCACCGCGGCGAATGGAACGATCGCAGCAGCCCTTGATCAGATTTCGTCGTGATGTGTTGTTCTGTGAATCACCTCATGGTTACTCCCACTTAGTATCCCGCGGGGGTGGCTCAGCAGCTGGGAAGAAGGATTCCGAGGAACTCCTCACCCTCAGTCAAAATGATCATCAGCCGGTGCTCTGAGGCAGCGTAGCGAGTTGCCGGGCAGCATTGCCATTCGCCTCGTCTCGGTTGCGGCGACCTTCGTCCATACGTCGCAACAGAACACCGGCTTCGCCTGCTGAGCCGAATTGGCAGGTGAACGGCACAGCCGATCAAGAATGTGTTTTCCTCAGCTCTCCTGCAATTTCCTTCCCTAAGCGAATGTAGAAGAGACCAACGATCAAAATGAGGGCGAAGCAGTCGAGACGAATCGTCGCCGACGATACCAGGGGATGCACCGCAAACCAAACGGCGACTCCGGTACCAACACGCCGGTAATTTTCATGGCCTCGACTATATCTTCAGAACTGAAGCGCATCGTGGGGAAGGCCACTCGAGGTCCGCTCGATTGTGCCTCAAATAGATTCCAGCGGTGATTTGACGTACAGATTCGGATGAATCACCGAACTGTTCGCGAACAGTCGTGATGGTGCCGAACGGGTCGGTAAGGTTACGGTCCGTAACGCTGATCGTCACCATGAGTTTTCAGGCACAGTTGGATACATTTGCGACATGAGCGGTGCCGGCTCTTGATCAAAGATTGGGGCAGTCCGGTACTTCCGAGCTGAGTAGCATCAGCTTGGGAGAAATGTTTGAACAGCTTAGAAGCAATTATCGGACTGCCTGAATTTCAGATTACAGCCATTGCTCAGGTGGGTCAGACGGTAACCGTGTCGGTCGAGTATACCGGTAAGGTCAGCTGTCCGAAGTGCGGCGGATGCCGTTTGCGGAAGAAAGATAGCTATCGCCGGCAGGTGCGGCATGAGAGTCTCGGATCGCGCTGGTGCGTGCTCGACATAAAAGCCCGCAAGTGGCACTGCCTAGATTGCGGCGGTTTCTTCCGCCAGCCGTTTCCCGGATTCTGCGACACCAGCGAAGCAGTCCGAGGCGTTCCGCGAGATGCATCTTCCGGTTGCACTGGGATGGCATCAATCGCAGCCGCCTGGGAAGAGCGAGAAGGCATCGGCGCCTGCAACGGTCGAGCGTTATTTCCGGTATGTTCTCCAGACGCAGGCAGGGAGTGGCAGGGCGCTCGCTGCCCGCCGCATACTAGGCATTGACGAACACTTCTTCTCCCGGAAGCATGGGTTTGCCACCACGTTCTGTGATCTGGGCAACCACAAGATCTACGACGTGGTGCTCGGGCGCATCCGGCTGGCTCCTTAGAGAACTTATTTCCAGCCAGCTCAAAGGCAGACTAAGGTGCGCGTGGTTTGCATGGACCTGTCCACTAGACGTATCGGGCGGTGGTGCGCAAGTTCTTCCCCCATGGCCTGATCGTGGCCGACCGCTTCCACGTCATTCGCCTCATTCATCAGCATTTCTGTGCCGTGTGGCGATCCTCGATCCGGCCGGGTCGAAGAACCGGGGCCTGTTCTCGCTCATGCGCCGGCACCGCCAAAAATCTCACGCCGGAACAGGCTGAGCGGCTGGCTCGAGAATACTTCGCACAACATCCTGCAGCAGAGGAGTCCATGGTACCAGATGCGGGAGCGCCTCTGTCAGTTGTTGCTGCTTCAAAGAACCGCAGACGCACAGGCCACCCGTGCCGCTGGCGCGGCAATTCCTCGGACACATCGAGAAGCTTGCGGGCAGTCCGCCTTTGCTCCCCTCGCCTCGCTCGGCGAAACGCTCTATGAATGGACGGGCAGAGATCGGCCGAATGTGGCGCTTTCGTCGAAGCAACGGAATCACCGAAGGCTTCCACACGAAGATGGAAGTCTTACAGCGTCAAGCATACGGTTTTCGAAACTTCAAAAACTACCGATTGAGGGTTGTTGTAATGTGTTCTTGAGGAAGCTCGGGAGCGGATCTGCCCCCATCTTTGGCGTAGAGCCCTGTTGAAAGGAGTTGGTAGCGCTAAGGGGATTCGAACCCCTATTTGAGCCTTGAGAGGGCTCCGTCCTAACCCTTAGACGATAGCGCCGGGAAGTGGGTCTTTTCCGATCGTAGCACCATTCACCCTGACTTCGGCCGACTAATCTCGGCACTTCGAGCGTTAACCGCCCGAATATAGTCTGCCGGTGCGAGCAACAGCTGCATCCCGCGCTGGCCCGCGGAAACGCTGATCACATCATGCAGTTCCGCCGTCTCATCCAGAATCACCGGGTAAGCCTTCCGGCCGGCAAGCGCGGTCACCGCCCCGCGAATGTACCCCGTTACGCTCTGCACTTCCTTCAAAGGCACCATCTCACACTTGCGATCGCCCGTGACCGCCGCGAGAGCTTTAAAATCCAGCTCATAGTTCCCCGGAATCACGGCGAGACAAACTCCCTCGCGATCGCCTCGCACGGCCAGAGTCTTGAAAACCTGCTCCGCCGGAAGACCCACCTTCGCCGCGACAGTCTCAGCCGCAAGGTCATTAGGATCAACATCATACTCGCGAACTTTATACGGAATCCCGAGCTGATCCAGTAACCGTGCCGCGTTAGTTTTCGTTGTCGCCACTGACGGACAACGTAACAAAGAAGCTGCTACACTAAGAGGGTTATGGCAATTCCGAATGTAAAGCGGTATCGGATTACCAATCCTGCGGATGGTGATGTCGCTACCATTATGGCCGTCCTCCCGAAGGAAGCAGACGTCAACGCGTACCTGACGGACGCCGCATCCCGGTTCGACTGGAAGGGATGGAAAGAAGGAAAGGCCAGCGTCGGCAAAGTCCGCGTCGGTCAGCAGAAGCAGAAGAAGGCCAAGTAAGCCCGGCCTTAAACTGATTGATCTCGCAACTGGCGGGTCCCCGGCAACGGCGGCCCGCCATTTTGCTTTGGAGCACCTCCCGCAGCACTGCAACCAATTCGCCAGTCGAGCATCTGAGAGCCCATGAGTCAGGAAACTGCGGTACTCCCCCGGATCGACGGTATCCATCACGTTACGGCCATCGCCTCCGACCCGCAGCAAAACCTCGATTTCTACGTCCGTTTTCTTGGAATGAGGCTCGTAAAGCGGACCGTCAACTTCGACGATCCCGGCACATATCACTTCTACTACGGCGACGAAACAGGAAAGCCCGGCACCATCCTGACATTCTTCCCCTGGCCAGGCGCCCGGCGCGGAAGGCACGGCAACGGTCAGGTCACAGCCACAGCGTTTGCCGTTCCATACGATTCACTTGCGTTCTGGACAGAGCGGGCGCAACGGTTCGGTTTTACCGCGTCGCCTCAGGCCGACCGTTTCGAAGAAAAGGTCCTTCAAATCGATGACACAGATGGTCTCGCGATTGAGCTCATCGAATCCGTCGCCGCGGCTGATTCAGTCCAGGATGAGGGCGACAGCGCGGACATTCCCGGCGAATATCGCGTGCACTGCATTCATAGCGCGACGTTGAGCGAGCAAACCGAACAAAAAACGCTCGACCTGCTCACGAAGATGATGGGGTTCCACGAGACCGGCCGCGAAGGGGATCGCATCCGTCTGCAAACAAGAAAAGGCGGTCCTTCAGCGACGATCGACCTGCTCATAAATCCCGGAGCGCCACGCGGCCTCGGAGGCGCGGGAACAGTCCACCACATTGCCTATCGAACGCCGGATGAGGCCCAGCAGCTCGACTGGCAGCAGAAACTGTTGGCTGCCGGTTACCAGGTCTCGCCAGTGATGGATCGAAACTACTTCCACTCGATCTACTACCGCGAAGCAGGCGGAATTTTGTTTGAGATCGCTACCGACCCGCCAGGCTTCCTTGTTGACGAATCTCCCGATACTCTCGGGAGCGCTCTGCGGCTGCCATCGGAGTACGAATCCATGCGGGAACGAATCGAGGCAGTCCTTCCGGCCATCACCGTCCCAACTGCTGGGACACTTACCGAGTCCTATTAAGGCAGGAGCACGTTAAACTGACAAGCGATGGGTAGCCCCCTCAAGTTGTCTCCGAAAACTCGGGGCAGTCGAGCAACACCCATCGCTGTCTGAACTCATTCAGCTCCCTGCGATTCGCGAAGCCCTGCAGTGGTTCTCGCGTGAACGGCAATGGATTACGGAGCAGCAACTGCAGCTCTGCCGGATACCCGCCCCGACCTTCCTCGAGGGTCGCCGCGCCGAATGGATGGTCGCGCAACTCCGTACCCTCGGCTGGGACGCCCGTATCGATCGCGGCGGAAACGTCATAGCATGGCCCGAAGCGACCCGTGGACAGTTCGTCGCGTTAACTGCTCACCTCGATACCGTCCTCGCCCCCAGAGTCGCCGAAGACATCCGCATTGAGCCCGACGGGACACTCCGCGGCCCCGGCGTCTCGGATAACGGCGCCGGACTCGCAGCATTGCTCACGATCGCGAAGCTCTGGAAGACACAGGCACTCCTCCCGGAAAACCGCGCAGCCTCGCTTTTGCTTGTTGCCAACGTCGGTGAGGAAGGCGAAGGCAACCTGAGCGGGATGCGGTATCTCTGCCGCCAGTCCTCCCTCGCCGGACGCCTCAAATCCTTCATCGTGCTCGACGGGCCGGCGACCGACCACATCACCGCACAGGCGCTCGCGAGCCGTCGTTTCGAGATCACCATCAACGGGCCCGGTGGGCACAGCTGGAGCGACTTCGGAACCGCCAATCCCGTACACGCACTCAGCCGAGCCATCACTTTGTTCACCGACGACAGCAGAGTTCTCCAGAACGGCCCAAGGTCTTCGTGGAACTTCGGCACGATGGAAGGCGGCGCCAGCATCAACTCGATTCCGTCGGATGCCCGCGCCAAGATCGATCTCCGCTCAGAGAACCCAGACAGAATCGACGAACTCGTTGCCGTTCTCACTTCCAGCGTCGATCGGGCCTTGGCGGTGGAAAACGACCGAGCGACTGCTGGCAGCGGCCGAGTTTCCGGGCGCATCCGTGAAATCGGTGCCCGGCCCGGAGGCCGCCTCGCAGACGATTCGTCGATTCTCGAGTACGTCCGGGCCGTAGATTCACACCTCGGCATCCGATCTCTGGTGGACTGCGCATCCACCGACGCCAATATTCCGCTGTCCATGGGTCTTCCCGCAATCTCGATCGGTGCGGGCGGCCAGGGCGGAGGTGCCCATACCACCGCCGAGTGGTACCACCCGGACGGCCGCGAAGTCGGCCTTCGTCGAATCCTGCTCACTCTCGCATTACTCCTCAGCGAGTCATGACCCGCGCGGAAATCGCGCTTGCACTCGTCTCTCTGGTCTGGGGAGCGACGTTCGTACTCGTCAAAAACGCCCTCGCCGATATCTCGACCGTGCTGTTTCTCGGCCTCCGCTTCGGGATCGCCTCGTTGATCCTTGGAGCCGTCTACCGCGCTCGTGGCGGCAGGATCACACGAAAAGGAGTCGGTGCCGGCATCCTCGTCGGAAGCCTGCTGTACAGCGGTTATCTTTTGCAGACCTTCGGTCTAAAGTACACCAGCCCTGCCACATCCGGCTTTATCACCGGCCTCTACGTGCCGATGGTTCCGATGTTGTCGGCCGCGATCTACCGCAGACCTCCGGGCGTCTCCGAATGGATGGGAGTGACTCTTGCCGCAATCGGCATGAGCTTGTTGACCCTGCAATCTGCGCATCTCAGGGTAGGTATCGGCGAACTTCTGACGCTGGGATGCGCCTTTGCGTTCGCATGGCACATGCTCGCATTGGCTCATTATTCGAGGAAACTGGGAACGGACTGGCTTGCTTTTATCCAGATTGCCTCGTGCGCGGTCATCGGCCTCAGCTCGTTTGCATTCGTCGAACCAGTCGTACTGCGCTGGACTCCCGCCGTCATCCTCGCGCTCGGCGTGACTTCAATTTTCGCGACCGCTCTGGCGTTCTGGATTCAAACCTGGGGGCAGGCGCGAACCACCGCAACGCGGGCAGCCGTAATCTTCGCACTCGAGCCGGTGTTTGCCTGGTTGACGTCCTGGTTGCTCGAAGGCGAGATTCTCACCGCAAGGGCTGTGGCCGGCGCAACCTGTATCCTGGTCGGCATATTGCTGGTGGAATTGAAACCGATCCGCCTGTCGTGACATCCTGAGACTGAATGAGTGTATTCGAACGCGTTCGCGGACACAAGCTGAGTTCTCTCACTCTGCTGATGGTCACCCTTGCAATCGGCATCATCATAGGGACGCTCGTCAGTACGGGCGTACGAGCGGCCAAGGACCAGGCGGGCGCAAAAGACGCGACTCCTCTCGTCATCCCGCCGGCTACCAAAGCTCCTTCCAATCAATTTGTGGAACTGGCCCGGAAAATGGAGCCGACAGTCGTAAACATTAGTACCGAATACACTCCCAAGATGACCAAAGGCGGTCGGAAGGGATCTCCTCAGAGCGATGACGAAGAGGATGACGACGCCCAGGACCTGTTCCGGCGATTCTTCCGCAACGGCCCGGGCGGCGGTGGTGAGGGACTCTCGCCCCGTGCCTTCAAACGGAGTGCGACAGGTTCAGGCTTCATCGTCGACCGGAACGGCTACATCATCACAAATCTGCATGTCGTTGAAAAGGCCGACCAGATCAAGGTCAAGATCCCGAACGATTCGACCGAATATCGCGCAAAGCTGATCGGATCCGATGAAGAAACCGATCTCGCCGTCATCAAAGTGGACGCTGGGCATCCGCTGGTGCCTGCCAAAATAGGCAATTCGGACGCCGTGGAAGTCGGCGACTGGGCGATAGCGATCGGTTCTCCATTCGGTCTCGAAGCCACCGTCACCGCGGGGATCGTCAGTGCAACCGGACGCGATATCGACGGCGCCAAGCAGTTCCAGCGGTTCATTCAGACGGATGCCGCCATTAACCCGGGAAATAGCGGCGGTCCGCTGCTGAACATCAATGGGGAAGTGATTGGAATCAATACTGCCATCGCGACCCAGAGCGGCGGCTATCAGGGCGTCGGCTTCGCCCTTCCGGTCAACACCGCTGTCCAGGTTTACAACTCCGTCATTCGGAGTGGAAAGATGTCGCGCGGCTCGATCGGAATCACCTTCCGCAAATACAACGCCGACGTACTAAAAGGCCTCGGATTAAGCGGAGGAGTCATCGTTGACAACGTCAACAAGGGTGGTCCGGCAGAAAAGGCTGGCATTAAGCCCGAAGACGTCATCGTTGCGATAAACGGCAAGCCTGTCAAGGATGGCGACGACTTGGTTCAGCGTATCTCGGGCACTCCCATCGGTGAGCAGGTGACGATCACAGTAGATCGCAATGGCAAGAAAGTCGATAGTCGGGTGACGATCGCGGATCGCGACGAGCAGCGCCTGATCTCCACCGGCTTCCGTAAGAACGAGAATGGCGAACCCGTCGAAAAACCCGAGTCCGGGGCAACAAACGCCCGTTTCGGCCTGCGTATCCGCCCAACGAATGAAAGTGAACGCGAATCGGCCGCAATCGATAAAGGCGGCGTCGTTGTGACGACAGTCGACGAGAGCTCATTTGCCGACGAAGTCGGCCTTCTCGAAAAAGACATCATCGTGTCGATCAACCGTCAGCCGGTAAACTCGATCGAAGATGTTCGTTCGATTCAGGGCAAGCTGAAGCCGGGGGATGCGGTTGCATTTCGTATCATGCGACCCGTCCCGGTGAGTGCTTCACCTCGCCAGCAGGGTAAGTCTGGCGGTTCGTACGTGGGTACCTATATCGCCGGCACTCTCCCGAAACAGTGACCGGGACCTTAGTGGTCCGGGTTTCAGTTTGGTAAAATTAAGACTTGCTTAACCTGAGATCGCTGATAGCTCTCGCCGCGCTGTCATCCCTGGTACCGGTAGCGGCAGCTACGGGCACGAAGAAGACTAAGGCATCGTCCAGCGAAAAGCGTTCGTCTCATGCCGCGGCATCCTCAGCCGCGGGCAAAAAGACGAAGGGAACGGCGACCGCAAGCAAAGGGAAATCCTCAAAAGGACGTCGGGGTTCCACGGAGTCTGCAGCTGCCCCCCGGCAGAGCGCCCCAAGTCCCGAACGCTATCGCGAGATTCAGCAGGCACTCGCTGAACGTGGATACTACGACGGTTCCGTCGATGGTGTCTGGAACAACTCTTCGGTGGAGGCTCTGCGCCGCTTTCAGATCGATCAGAATCTTGATCCGGACGGAAAACTGGGCGCCTTATCGTTGATCGCCCTCGGCCTCGGCCCGAAGCGGACCCCGCTCCAGATGACATCGGCCCCGGGAGCCGCCACCCTCCAGCAGCCCCAACAGCAGCAGCCGTATCTGGGCAAGCCCGAAACAACTTCAGCTCCCACAAACTGAACCAAACCCGCGATCTCTTTTTCACGCACACCGTGCCGTAAGGTGAGTTGTGCGTCTATCCTGAGGAGAAAGCCATGATCATTGGTGTTCCGAAGGAAGTAAAAGACCATGAGGCGCGCGTGGGTCTCGTCCCGAGCGGAGTCGAGCCGCTCGTCGCAGCCGGACATCAGGTGCTTGTGCAGAGCGGCGCAGGCATCGGCAGCGGGCTCAGAGATTCGGATTATGAAGAGTTCGGCGCGACCATCCTGCCCAACGCGGCTGATGTCTGGAATAAAGCCGATTTTGTCGTCAAAGTAAAAGAACCTCAGCCGTGCGAGTACGAATTCCTTCGCCCGAACCTGACGTTATTCACCTATCTCCACCTCGCACCGCTACCGGAACTGACGGACAAACTGGTGGAAGCGAAGGTAAACGCCGTCGCGTACGAGACAATCCGCGAAGCCGACAACTCCCTGCCGCTCCTGACGCCGATGAGCGAGGTGGCCGGACGCATGGCCGTGCAGGTCGGCGCGCAGTATCTTGAAGCGCCGAACGGCGGCAGAGGCATTCTCCTCGGTGGCATCCCGGGCGTCGCGCCCGCCAACGTCGTCATCATCGGTGGCGGAGTAGTCGGACACAACGCCGCAAAAATGGCCGTTGGTCTCGGCGCGCATGTCACGATAATCGACAAAAATCTGGACCGGCTTCGTCAACTCGACGATATCTACAGCAGTTCGATCGTCACGCTGGCATCGAACATCCTGACCGTCCGCGAAAGTCTCCGGCTTGCGGATCTCGTTATCGGAGCCGTCCTGATTCCCGGTGCCGCTGCCCCGAAGATCGTGCGGCGCGACATGATCCGGATGATGAAACCCGGCGCCGTGGTCGTCGATGTCGCCATCGACCAGGGTGGTTGTTTCGAGACCTCGCACCCCACCACCCACACCGATCCTACATATTACGTGGACGACGTCCTTCACTACTGCGTCTCGAACATGCCTGCCGCCGTCCCGCACACTTCAACGTTCGGCCTGACGAACGCAACCTTCCCATACCTGATGCAGCTGGTATCTAAAGGCCTGCCCCGGGCACTCCGAGAAAACCGAGCCATCGCCGAAGGCGTCAACACCTTTCGCGGGCACATCACATATCCGGCCGTAGCGGAGTCGCAAGGCCGCGAGTGGAGAGAGCTAAGCGCGGTTATCTAGCGCGCAAGTTCAATGTCGGTGTGAATGAAATCATTGCCCTTAAACAGGAGCCGCTCACCAAGGTGCTTCGCCAGCGCATAAGAGAAGCAATCTCCCAGACTTTAACCTCGCCCCGTCCGTCCCTTCCCAAACCGCCGGTGCGCGTCTCTGGCAAGTACCGCCTGATCAAGTGTGACGGGCACAACCTCTATTCCAGCCTTAACGATCAGGTCGTCAAGGCGACTGATTCCATCATCACCGGCTCTGTTCTGTATGACGATTGAGACTTCAACCAAACTCGCGACGGACATTCGAACCTGATTCGCGAATTGCATCAGTTTGAGGAGCGGCACTTCAGGCTCGTTTTCGAATATTGCGATCAGCGCAGACGGGTCAACGGCCGGTTCCGAAGTCGCAATCTCAGCCAACTCCCCAAAGTCGAGTGCAAGCGGATCGCCCCTTTCGCCGATCTCGCGTTCTACCCACGCGCGTTGCCGCTTCAGCATCTCCAGCTTGATTGATTTGATCCCTTCAGCGCAAACCTGAACCTCGCCCCCGCCAACCTCGAACGCACCTGTAGTCAGCTTCTCGATGAAGTACCGGTCGTGAGATAGGAAACTACCATTCCAGTAAACTCCGCCAGTGAGTTCAATAGTGCATCTTTTGCCCCAAGGTCAAGGTGGTTTGTGGCTCGTCCAGCACAAGAAAGGCGGAGGACTCCCGAGCACCCTTGGGCGCCGTCGCTTTACTTCTGGACGGGATCACTATTCGAGCCGAGTTCTTTCGCGATCAGGCGACCGGACGGAGTAAGCGTGTCTGAACTGTCGAACATACCAAAATCCGAGGCAGAGCCCTGGTCATTAAGATTCCAGCAGATTATATACGCAACATCCAGCTCCAGCGCTCGTCTGAAGACGCTTTCGAGGCGTGCAACACCTGATTCGCCCCATTGTGCCCGCGAGTACCCCGCTTCACCGAGGATGATTTGCGATGCGCCGCTCATAGCACGAATGGAGCCGATATCCTCGCTCAAAGCAGTCACGGGATCGTCTCGGTTCAGACTTTCGTATGACGAATACGAAACGTACTTCGGCCGGATTGATGGCAGCACGTTCCTGAGCACGGTGAGGAATCCCTCCTGTGCGACTAAGCGAACCGTCGAGATCTCCGGTGCATGAAGTACCTCGATTCCAGACAACCCAAGCGAGGTCGCCAGATTCACGCCTTCTCTAACTGCGTCCTCTCGGGTACGAAGCCACAGTCGCATACCCTCGAGCGACTGCTCAGGTCTGAGATTACCCTCGTAATAAAGAGGATAATTGCTGTCGCACTTTGCTCGAAACTTGGGAATCATTGAATACGAATATGCGTCTCCACAATAGATCGCGTTGTCGCCTTCCCAATTCGAGATGATGAAGCGGCGTCCTGTTCCGCCATATCGGCGGAACAGGTGTAACACGAAATCAGTGTACTCAGATGTCAATGCCTCAATGTTCTCCGCCGTGTAGAACCGAGGATTCAAGTACTTATGTGTGTAGCAATCTCCAAATGTCGTGCCGTCGTACGTGGTTAGGATTAGCACCCGGATTCTGCTGTCGTCGAGTGCCGTTTCGACATCTGGCTCGGATGCAAACTTCGTCAGCGTGAAGCTCGGATAGCAACCTTCGCCGGTATTGTAATCAGAATGATAGAGCGGCGAGTAGGCAACCCGCGCCACACGACCGCCGATAGACGCGATTCGGTTCACGCCTTGACTCATGGAAGAAGTGCGCTCACCGCCCCAGTGGTAGATGCCAATCCGATCGTGATTGTCGGCTGCAAAAACATGAGAGCCAACCAACAGGCTTGCAAGTAGGCATATAGCATCTGGGCGGCGAAACATAAATCCTTCTCATTGCCAGCTATTCGCGCCATCAAATTAAGCGCTCACACCAATCCAAGCGAAAAATGTTACGTTAAACGGCCAAGTGCACACGATGATGACTCTGGCGAGGATCGTGGGCCAAGTTGCGCAAAGAATATACGTGGAATAGGCAGCTACAAGTCGGTGTTAACTGCCGTGCTAACTGAACCGATGCTCGTGGGTATCGGCCCAGGCATTCTGTGGCACTTATGTTTCATCAACGGAATAAACCACTGGCGACAACAATCACAGCCAGGATCGGGCAACCTAAAGCAAGCTGCCGTTCTTAGCCCTTCGAGCAAGGCGACCCTGCAGCCGATCGCGACGCCGAAACAGCGTTTCCGATGGCGCAATCTTCAAAGCGGACTCAGCAAAATCGAGTGCAACCGCATAGTTACGCTCGCGATGCTCATAGTGCTTGGCAAGCTCTTCCAGCGCCTGAGCCCGGTACGGATTGCGCGACCCCGCAAGGTCAGTCAAAACCGGCAGCGCCGCTGCACAATTCCCCACCTTCTTCTCCAGGCGCGCGATCTCCCACAACGCCCGAAACAGCAAGTCATCCGAGATCCGCTTCTCCACCGCACGCCGGTACAGCACCAGAGCCTGGTCGTACTGCTCCGCCGCGACCAGCCACCGGGCAAGGCCAATCATCTCCGCCCCATGCGTCAGCGGAGCCTGTAGCGGATCGCGAAATGCCCACGGCACAATCGCAGTCAGGCACCCGAGCGTAAGAATATCGATTGCGTTATGGTGCAGAATCGGAACCACCCGCCAGATCTGCTTGGTCCGCACGTAATCGAAGTACACATACGGAATCATGTCGCCGGGCAGATCGCCCTCGCGCTCGAAACCGAGGATCTGATTCTCGAGCTCTACCAGCCGGCAGCTGTCAAACCGCAGCTTCCACAGCCGCCGGGACCCATGCAGCAGATCCAGATGCTCCAGCCGCCCAAACGGAGGATGCGACCGAGCCATCCGGTACCGCGTTTCCAGCAGCGGCTGATCGTAAGTCCGGCCATTATAGGTAATAAGCGCATCGAATTCGGACAAATACTCGGATAATCGATGCAATAAACTGGCTTCTTCGCACTGCTCCCGCATGAAAAACTGCCGAAGGTGAAAACCCTCGCCGGTGATTCGACCCACACCGATCAGAAACGCGTAGGTGCCGGCGCCTCCGGCAAGACCAGTCGTCTCTGTATCGAGGAAAGCCAGCTTCGCAGGAGGACAATCGGGAATCGCGCCGCCCGAAATCGCATCCAGCAGGTCGCAGGGAAGCTCCGCAAGCGCCGAGATGTCGAGACTTCCATGCCGTCGATGCCGCTCCCACAGCCGCTCCGTCTCGAAGTGCGCCCCAAAGGGCGTCTCGACGACGTCACCCTCGAGAAATTCTTCGGCATCGTAACGCTCGGGCCGGAACGGTGGCGGAAAGGGAGAAACGAGCGGCTGAGTCGACGCCGGAGCAGCCGACGCATACTTCCGGTCGACTCGTGCGATACGCTTGCGAAGTGCTGCGAGTTGTTCCTGAATATCGAGCAATCCTGTTCGCCGTTTCTTTGCCTAGTTTTATTATGCACTGGCTTCCACTTCGGCGGACAGCTGCTCCCACTCACTCATCAGACCGGCGACCTTATCCCGGTGCTCTTCAAGCTCCTGCGTTAAGCGAAGCGTCTCCTCGGTGCTGCGGAAATTCGCCAGCTGTAGTTCGATCGCACCAATGCGAGCTTCCCGTTCGCCAATCTCGTTTTCAACCGACGCGCAGCGCTGCTTCAGCTTCTCCAGCTTGATCGGATTCAACCGCTTCGTCGCCTTCGCTTCGGACGCGCGCTGTGCATCCCCCTCATCAGAGATCGAAGCCGAGCCATTCACCGGAACCGGCGCCAGTTCCAGATCAAGCGGCTTGCCCGACTTCCGCCAGAGGAAGTCTTCGTAGTTGCCCGGGAATACCTGGACCTCGCCGCCGCCAACCTCAAACACACGCGTAGCCAGCTTGTCGATGAAGTACCGGTCGTGGGAAACAAAAACCACCGTTCCGGTAAACTCCGCCAGCGAGTCCAGCAGCACGTCTTTCGCCCGCAGGTCGAGGTGGTTCGTAGGCTCGTCCAGCAAAAGAAAATTCGACGGACTCACCAGCATCTTCGCCAGCGCATACCGGTTGCGCTCTCCGCCCGACAAGACCCCGATCCGCTTGAACACGTCGTCTTCAGAGAAAAGGAAGCAGCCCAGCAGGCTTCGGAGTTCCGTATCCGTCTTCCCGCGGGCCGTCCGGCTCATGTCCGCCAGAATCTCAGCGTTGGTATCGAGCTCCTTGTACTGATCCTGAGCGAAATAGTCCACATCGACGTTGTGTCCGAGCTTGTAATCGCCGCCGGTCAGCGGTTCAATCCCGGCCAGCAGCTTAATTAAGGTAGACTTGCCCGCACCGTTATGTCCGACCAGCGCGATCCGGTCGCCACGCTCGATCACGAAACTGACATCGCGCAGGACGCTCTTCGAACCATAGCTCTTGGCAACCCGCTGAAACTCGGCCACAATCCGGCCCGAAGCCTTGGGCTGAGGAAACGAGAAATGGATCGTCTGCTCCTCCGTCGGCAGTTCGATGCGTTCGATCTTGTCGAGTTCCTTGATCCGGCTCTGCACCTGCTTCGCTTTGGTCGCCTGATACCGAAACCTGTTAATGAAGGACTCGAGGTGCTCGATCCTCTCCCGCTGATTCCGGTAGGCAGCTTCCAGCTGCGCCTTCCGGTCCGACTTCTGCTGCAGATACTTCTCGTAATTTCCGCTGTAAAAGTGGGCCCCTTTGTTCCAGATCTCCAGAATTCGGTCAACCGTCACATCCAGAAAATAGCGGTCGTGCGAAATCAGGATGAAAGCATTGGGGTAGTGCGTCAGGTATTCTTCCAGCCAGTTCCGAGCCTCCAGGTCCAGATGGTTCGTAGGCTCGTCCAGCAGCAGCACATCCGGCTTTTCCAGCAGCAGCTTGGCCAGCGCGATGCGCATCTGCCAGCCGCCCGAGAACTCCTCAGTCCGGCGGTCCCAGTCGTCTTTCGGAAAACCCAGTCCGTTAAGCACCGTCCCGACCTGCGCGTCCAGCGAATACCCGTCATGGTTTCGAAACTGGGTATCCAGCCGGTTAAAACGGTCTGCGACCACCCCGTACTCAGCTGACGTTGGGTCCAGGTCGGCCATTCGGTGCATCAGTTCTCCGAGTTCCCGCTCCATCGCGTGCAGGTTCTCGAAAACACCCATGCATTCCGCGAATACAGTGCGGCCGGACAAAATCAGACCGTCCTGGGGAAGATATCCAACAGACATGCCCTTCATCACGTTTATGGAGCCGTAATCCAGCGACTCCATCCCCGCAATGACTTTTAGTAAGGTCGACTTGCCGGTACCATTTCCGCCGACGATTCCGACTCGGTCCTTCGGCGTAATCAGCCAGTCCAGACCTTCGAACAGTACCTTCGGGCCGAAGCGCTTGCCAGCGCCCGCGAGTTGAATCATGTGGGAAGTGCCTCTACCAGTTTCTCACGCAGGCGCCAGTCGGACGACCGAAAACCTGCACTATGGAATCGTCCAGATGCGTCATTCTAAACGAGAATGCTATTTCGCCTAACTGCACTGGCCTGCTGCGCGCTGGTGCTCACTGCCGGTGATTCCCTTTCTAATCACCTTAAAAAAGACGTCTACTACCTCGCCTCCGATAAGATGAAAGGCCGCGGCCAGGGCACGCCCGAACTCGAACGGGCGGGCGAGTTCATCGCCCAGCGATTCTGGAAAATTGGATTGCAGCCGGCCAGTGCCGGAGGCTGGTTCCAGGCAGTCCCCGTGCACGCAGCCGAAATCGAAGACATCGAAATCCACATTGACGCCGGCGCCAGCAAGTTCACCCTGACGCGCGAAAACGCGACCACGATGGAACCAATTGCGGTCGACCTCTCAGGCGCACCCGTGGTCAAAGTGAACAGAAGCTACGCGGCCAAACTCAAGCCCGGCGAACTGGAGGGCAAAATCGCCGTCGCCACCGAAAGCACCAGAGGCAGAATCACAGCCGCCCGGCCCAGGCTTGCGATTCTTGCGTCGGGGTCAACAGCCAAAATGGCCAACATGATGCCGTCGGTCATCCCCACGCTCCGTTACGAAGACGGCAGTCACGACCACGGCTCCGTCCCAACACTGCTGACCGACGATCCGGACCTGACCAAATGGATTGAGTCACAAAAGACCGGCCCTGTGGCGGACGCCACATCTTCAGGCCACATCACCGTCGAGAACCGCGAAATCGATCTCCACAACGTAATCGGGATGCTGCCCGGATCTGATCCGGTGCTGAAGGACACCTACGTGATCGTCAGCGCCCACTATGATCACCTCGGAGAGGCCCCATCCGGCGGACCGGACCGGATCCGCAACGGCGCCAACGATGACGCCAGTGGCACAGCAACCATGCTGGAGGTCGCCAGCGCGATCGCCAAAATGAAGGATCATCCGAAGCGCACGATCCTGTTCGCGGCCTGGACAGGCGAGGAAGCCGGCGGCCTCGGTTCGAAATTCTACGCCGCCCATCCTCTGTTTCCTCTGTCGAAGACCGTCGCGAACATCAACATCGAGCAGGACGGAAGGTATGACGGGGAAAACGGATCGGGCCCGAAACGACTCTTCGTAACAGGATATGGTTATTCCGACATCGGGAAGCTGGCAACCGCCGCCGCGAAGCCCACAGGTGTCGAGGTCTACGCTGGACCGGACGACTTCTTCGCCCGAAGTGACAACTTCTTCCTCGCCGAAGCCGGCGTCCCCGCACACACGATCGGCTCATCCCTCGAGTTCCCGGACTATCACAAGGTGACCGACTCCCCGGAGAAACTCGATTACGAAAACATGGCTCTGCTCACGAAAGCGATCGCCGCAGTTGTCGCCGACCTGGCCGATTCCGAACACGAGCCCAGGTGGAAAGAGGAGCGAGCGACAGCACCGTACCGCAAAGCCAGAGCAGCCAGCGCGACACCGGCTCCAGGAAACTAATCAGCCAAGCCAGGCCGAAGCAAGCTCGCCGGCATCGCCCGAAAGATCTACGGGTCGGCGAGAAACCTCTTCCCCTCCCTTGGACATAACGGCGACTATCCCGTCGGCGGTAGGCTGCAACTCCAGCCCCGAATCCCGAGCGTCCAGCCGTAACACCGGACCAATCCAGACCATGTTGACCTTGGTCCGCTGGCTGTGTCCGATGCGAACAGCCTGCGTTAACAACTCGTTCACAAACGGGCTTTTCTTCAGAGCCTCAGCATTCGGTGCAATCGCGAGCGATCGTGCACGCTCGTCGTTCCGGCGCTGCCGGTCCTGAGCGGCGTTATCCCGCTCCTGATTGCCCTCCAGATTCTTGAGGCTGCTTTCCAGGTTATCGAGGAACCCCATAAGCGCGACAAGCCAGGCTGACAGCCCGGCCGAGTAAGCTAACTCACTGATTCCAATAATAATCCAAAACCAGGAATCAGTGCCGCTAAAATATGGAAATGCGTAAATCGAAACTGCTGGTCGCAGTAAGCCTGCTGTCGACGCTATTCGCGCCGGCCGCAGACCCTAAGCACAAGCAGCCGATGAATCGGCATGAGCGAGGCAAGTTTGTCGCGTTCGCCTACACGTCAAACAAAATGACGAAAGAAGGCAAGCCCCCGGTTCCAGGCTTAACAATCGCGGCGGATCCAGAGGTCCTGCCGCTCGGTTCCCGCGTTCGCATCAACGGCGCAGGTCCATGGTCCGGAGAATATCGAGTCGGCGACATCGGCGGCCAGATCAAAGGCCGCAAAATAGATATTTACATGCAGTCAGTCAAAGAAGCCTTGCTCTTCGGCCGACGTGAAATCGAAGTGGTCCTGCTAAACCCCGCACCTCCTCGAAACAATAAAACCAATACAACTGTGCAAACCGCGAGCATTCTCTCCTCTTATGCTGCATGCTATGGATGCAGCGCCGACTAGCCGGCATACGGAGGATCGACGCTCTTTCCAATGAACAACGGTCGGCGCTCCGCTCCGTTGTACCAGCGTTTACTGAATAGCCCGCTAAGGTCCGAATGGCGGCACACAACACACCCCAGGAATAGCTGGCCGGTATCCGCCATTCGAGCTCCGTTTTGCGGCTTTTACTCAAGAGAGGATTATCATAGCGGTAGATGAAAGCCGGGGAACATAGCCCACCGGTTACCCTTCGGCTGGAAAAAGTCGAGACCGCACTAGCCGAAACCATCCGAGGCAAATCCGACGTAATTCGACTCTCGCTGGTTTGCCTTCTCTCCCGAGGCCATCTGCTGATCGAAGATGTGCCGGGCGTGGGCAAAACCACGCTCGCACACGCTCTCGCCCGGTCGGTCCGATGCTCGTTCAACCGGTTGCAGTGCACCAGCGACATGCTGCCGGGCGACATCCTCGGGGTCACAATCTATAACGCGCATTCTGAGGCCTTCGAATTCAAGCATGGACCAGTTTTTACGAATTTTCTATTGGCCGACGAGATCAACAGGGCTACGCCCAAGACGCAGTCAGCTCTGCTGGAGGCAATGAGCGATCGCCAGGTCACGACTGACGGTCACGCCTACCCGCTTCCGGAACCGTTCATGGTGATCGCCACCCAGAATCCGGTCGAGCACCACGGGACCTACCCCCTCCCGGAATCGCAGCTCGATCGGTTCCTGATGCGCATTCGAATCGGCTACCCTGACACCACCGCCGAGCGAGAGATTCTTCGGAACTCCGCCCGACCAGCCGAAGCGGGCGTCTCACCGGCACTGACCGCCGAAGAACTGACCGACATCCAGAATGCGGCCGAGCAGGTCCGCGTCGATGACGCCCTCGTCGACTACATGCTGGCGATTGTGGAACGGACCCGAAAGGACGAGGCCCTCGCACTCGGCGTGAGCCCCCGCGGAGCCCAGGCTCTGTATCGGGCCTGCCAGTCGCTCGCTCTCGTCGAAGGCCGGAACTGGGTACTTCCGGACGACATCAAACGCCTCGTGGTACCCGTGTTCGCACACCGTGTGATCATAAATTCAAGGGCTTCGATGACCCAGCGGTCTACCGAGACCGCCGAGCGCATCCTGCAGGACATCCTGACCCTGGTCGACGTGCCCGTCTGACCAGCACCCCCGCGACATATATATGAAGACTGCCATCGTCGGTCTGCCCATGGTGGGCAAGACCTCGTTGTTCACAATCCTCACCGGCGTACACGAAGCGACGCGCGTCGGCCTCATGGAAGCACGCGTTGGCGTCACCAAAGTTCCCGACCCGCGCCTCGAATCGCTGTCGGAGTTGTTCGCCCCGCCAAAAACCGTCTACGCCACCGTCGAGTATCTCGACTTCCCGGCAATCTCAAAGGAAGCGCTCCGAAACCCGAGTTATCTCGCCAGTCTGCGCAACGTCGACGCACTCGCGCATGTGCTCCGTGTCTTCGAGGACGAAAGCGTGCCGCACGAGCATGGATCCGTAGATCCCCTCCGCGATGCATCGGAACTCGAAACCGAACTAGTACTCAGCGACCTCATGGTTGTAGAGAAGCGTCTCGAACGGCTTGAGAAAGACCGCAAGAAGCTGCGCAACCCCGAGCTCGACCATGAGTGGGATTTGCTCACCCGCTGCAAGACGATGCTCGAGAACACCGAGCCCCTCCGAAACATTGAGCTGACACCCGACGACGAGAAACGCATCCGCGGCTTCATGTTCCTGTCACAGAAGCCCATGCTCTACGTGCTCAACCTCGGCGAGGAAGACGCCGCAAGGCTGAAGGAGCGGGAAGAAGAGTTCCGCAAGACCGAACTGGGCGGCCGCCCGAAAACCGCGATCACCGCCGTGTGCGGCAAGATCGAAGCCGAACTCGCGGAACTCGGACCCGAGGAATCAAAGGAACTGCTCGCCAGCTACGGCCTCGAAGAATCCGGAATGCAGCGCCTCATCACCGCGACCTACTCGCTGCTGGGACTCATGTCATTCCTCACCGCAGGCGAAACCGAGTGCCGAGCCTGGACCATCCCGATCGGCAGCAAAGCCCCGCAAGCCGGAGGAGCCATCCACACCGACCTGGAGCAGAAGTTCATCCGAGCCGAAGTCGTGAACTGGAAGGACCTCGTAGACCTGAAGGGCTATCCCGGCGTCCGCGACAAAGGCTTACTCCGCCTCGAAGGCAAGGAATACATCGTCAAAGACGGTGACGTCCTCGTCATTCGCCACAGCTAACTTCCCCAACCGGCAGATCAGCCTTCGCGTCGACCGGACCGCAGTGTAACCGCCTGCCCGATGAAGTCGTCGAAATTGCCGAAGTCTAAACAGGAGGCATGCTCGTGCGAGCTTTGAAACGCAGGGCGTCGCTGTTGCGGATTCCCTTCCTGGCTGCGCTCGCCTGGTGGTGTCCGGCAGTATTCGGCCAAACAATCCCGTCGACCGTCGCAGGTGATGAGACGCCAACAGCTACCAGTTCCGCCGCACTGCCGGAGCGGTGGAACGCAATCGCCGGTTTGCGTCTTAGCCCGCCGCCCTCGCTGTCACATCCGTTATTCATGCACCCCCCGGGTGTCGGGGCCTTCGGGGACGCCGCTCAAACCGAACCGAAAGCAGGCGCCGCCCAGGAACCCTCACTCGGCGATCTCGGCATCACCCCGGAGCAGGCGAAGGGGAATGCGGCAGAGCAGGCGCGCCTCGACCGGCGCTCTCACATGCTGAAGATTCATCAGCGTCTCGGGCTGATCACAATCGCTCCGCTGGTCGCAACATTGATCGCCTCAGGCAGCGCCGGCGAAAAGCATACCGGATCGGGACGCGCGGTTCACGCCGGACTGGGCAGCGCCACAGTTGGCATGTATCTGACCACTGCGAGTTTCGCAATCTTCGCGCCGAAGGTCCCACACGGAGACGTGCACGGGGGGATCAAATGGCATCGCCGTCTGGCGTATATACACGGGCCCGGAATGATTCTCATTCCGATTCTGGGTGCTCTCGCCTACCACCAGATCGAGAACGGAGAAAAAGTGCACGGTATCGCGCAGGCGCATGGCGCCGTCGCCGTCATCACCACGGGGGCGTTCGGGGCCGCGGTCGCCTGTGTGTCTCTTAAGTTTTAATCGGAGAGGTTTGCACAGCCCGGAATCACACGATGACAAAGTACGTTACTTTACCGCTGTTCGCGCTTCTATGCGTGTCGCAGCGACCAGTGTGGGCGGCGGATACCGAGTGGGTGCTCGAGAAATCTACGTTAACCTACCATGTCTCTCATCCCCTGCATCAGACCGAAGGCGTCAGCCACGCAGCCAAAGGAAAAGGAATTTGTCACGAAGGTCAGTGCAAATTCCTCATCGCAGTGCCGGTGAAATCCTTTGATTCCGGAGACACCAATCGAGATCTGCACATGGTGCAGGTAGTGCGAGGCGCGGCATACCCTCTCGTGACCGTTCGACTGACCGTTCCGGAGAACAGCGGTTCCGCGACGGCTATAACAACCGATCTGGAAGTCGAACTCGCCGGCCAGACCGGACACTACACCGTGCCAATTCAGGTCGCGCTGCAGGGAAACGAAGCCCACGTCTCCGGAACAATCCCCGCCACCATGTCAGATTTCAAAATCGACCCGCCATCGCTTCTCGGAATCGCGTGCAAAAACCAGATGCCGGTAAGAGTCGAGATGATCTGGCGACGTTAGCAGACACGCCCTCTGCCACAAACTCGGCAACCGCGCGGGACTGCATACCTCGCACGTCCTCGTTATCCGCCACAGCTAGGTTTCGTAGAGATGCGTTTGCGCAGTCGGGCTACTAGAGAGCCCCTCACATCTCACTTGCCGAACGAAAATTCGCGGGGTCTGGGGTCTAGTCAGTAGCTAGGCACAGTGAGGCCCGCATCTGTGATGACGTTCGTAGGAGGCCGGCTCAATCAACGCTTTCCTGCGGTCGGCTGCATCAGGACACGGGGATTATTATCGGCCCGTGCGACGACGCGGGGTTGTCAGACCTCACGCGAGCGCGGAGGCTGTTGACCAAATACTACTTAGGTTGGAACCACCATTTTTCAGGCAAGTCGTGGAAGAAACGTCTTCAGCCCCGCGCCCCGAAGCGCGCTGGCGACGGTGCCGCTGAGGCCCAGGCACGGCTTCCGGACAAGCCAAACAAAATCCACCGCCCAGTTGGGGGCTCGCGCAATTCAGCCTCTCGGGGACAAAAAAGATTTCTGTCGCTCGGGCCACCCAACCGAAGCGTTAACTTTGCGCTGCCAGTTAGTTTACCTGGTGCATACCGCCATGGATTCCCAATGCCTTCGCAAATGCATCCGATGGGATAGGACTGGTAACTTTTCCAGTAAGTATGTCTTGCGTCGTAACCTTGCTCGAATAGAGAGCTTTGTTGGCGTCTTCGTCGGCTCGAAGTGTCCCGCCTTGCACCGACAGCCCGCCGAAAACACCTCTCGATCGCGACCATGAGAGGATGTCAGCCCGCATTGTGAGATCCGTCTGAGCGGTGGTATCCCGACCAACTGGTCCGGCAGCTACCGAAGCCTCCCCTCCAAGCGTAAATTTACTCTTGAGAAGGCCCTCCACACCCTTCTTACTCATCACGAGCATGATTACATCAGTTTCGGAACCTCCCACTTGCAGTCCGAATCCACCGCCTTCGATTCGCATTCCCGCTGGGCCGACCCAACCACCACCCGCAGGATTACGACAATAAGCGTATCCGCGTCCGTACTTACCCGAAAAGATAAATCCCGCTTTCTTCATACCTGGGATCACAACGACACAATGTGCCTTATGAAACAAGCCAGTTGGAATGCCCTTGTCCGGGGTCTCCTGAATCTCAGTGAGGACCTCGGCCGCGACGGTTAGCCGCTTGATTTCTTCGCTTTCAGCCGCACTAAGACCTGAAGTAAAGGCCAGAGCGACGAATGATGTTGCCAGGATGTTCACGTATGTAATCCTTTCCACCGCATCGATAACATGCGAATCCAGGCGAGACGTCTCGGCCTGGAGCAGACATTCTCATCAGCTTACGCCGATCTATGATTCGGGCAACAAGTAACTCCCGATCAACTCCGATGAGCAGTGTTCTAGTCTTGATCTAGAATATTTGCGCATTGTAACTGGCGGCCTTCGAAACGACCCTGCGCGGTGAAAGGTTTTGTCTGCACGCTGAGTGTCAACCATGAAGCATCCGGCCTCAAAGAGCCGAATGAGATGACCTCATCAAACGTGACCGCAACGACGGAACCTGGAGACTTATTCGTGGTACCGGGCCGCATGAACACATGATCTTATTGCGAGCCAGCTCGCGGCTGGCGCCAAGCGCGTTTGCAATGGCCAGGCCTTGCTTTTGAGATAGCGTTACAGCCGCGGGAACACGCGATAGAGATAGTTCACCTAAGGCATGGAGTGGACCGGGGTTTAATGATCGTATTGCACCAGGGTTGAACAACGGCAGCTCATGGCGCCGGCCGCATTCCCTGGGCGCGGCACTCCTTGGAAAATCCATCGAAATCCATCACTCTTGCCCACCAGGCGATGGGCGTTCAGCATGATGCCTGCAACCGATTCGGAACGACCGGTTCTGACGTCACTTCTCACACATGCCGACTACACCGGCTAGTGCCTCAAGGTCAGGCTGCCGCGCGGGACGTCCAACCGTTGGACAACGAAGGCCTTGATCACGAAAATCGGCGATTGACGATTTCTTTGGCTGATTAACCATTCCTGCTCGCGCCCAACCTATTTTCGAGCAGCGTCTTTTCCGGCCAGTTCCCGTGCATGAAGAGCTTTCGCTCGTTGCTCGGTGACCATGTTGTAGGCGAGATAGTACTTGTAGATATTGCTGACGTATTGAACCGTCTCTCTGCCGATCTCACGTGAAGCGATCAGTTCGACGTTGTTAAACCAGCGATTTGGATCGAGCCCCTCGTCCTTCGCTTTTCTCCGCAAGCTGGCAATGCGAGCAGGCCCCGCGTTGTATGAGGCAACGGCGAACAGTCCCTTGTTGGTCCGATCCATTGGCTCGTCCTTGTAATAACGATCCATCATGTATCGCAGGTACTTTCCTCCCGCCTGAATGTTCGCATCAACACGTTGAACGTTGGGAATACTAATCGGCGGGTCAGCCGCCGTCGTTGGCTTGATCTGCATCACGCCGACAGCGCCCACACGGCTGCGCACACTCTGGTCCAGGCCGGATTCCTGGTAGGCCTGAGCAGCCAACAGGAGGTAAGGCAGATCGTATTGCTGACCGTAGCGTTGAAACAGAGTCACCATTTCGCCAAACTTCTTGAGTTCGCCTTCATCCAGTGAGTTCTTTACCCACTTCGTGTCTTTAAGATACTTATTTAAGACCGTATTGCCGTAGGATGTTCCCACGCGATGATCCTTCACAAAATCGTTCAATGCGGCCACAAGCTGTGGTGTATTCTTACGGACTGCAAAGCCGGTGGATTCTCCGGACGCGACCACGATGTCCTTGCGAGGCTTGATGTCTGTATAGACCTTGGACCAGAAATCCGCATATAGATCACGCGACACAGTCAACCCAATCAGACCGGCGTTCAGCATCTCCAGAACATCGTCCTGGCCAAGGTTCGGGTCCGCCTCTTTCACGATCACCGGAGGTCTGCCCTCTCCCCTGAAACGCTCGTTCAACTTTTGAACGGCAAGATAGAACGCACTCAGTTTATGGATGTAGACTTCTTTTCCTGACAAATCCTCCACCGTGGAGATGGTTGGTGATTTGGGTCCGGTGACCACGACATAGTTGATGTTCTCGCGAAGCGGGTCGCTGAAGTCGACGTATTTCTTCCACTCGCTTGTAATGGCAACCGGCTGCCCCACAATATCGGCCCGTCCCTCAGCCAACGCTTTCGTGATGTCCGCATGATCAACCGGGACAAAGGCCACCGCTACAGCGGTGTTGCCGGTCTTCAGCTTCCGATTCAGTACGGCCTCGAATTCCCGGAACACCTCGTACATAAGGCCCTGCATTCGAATACCATCAAAAAAGAGGTAGGTACGGTCAGACACCACCAGGACACGAATGAAACGCCGCTTGACCATTCCATCGAGGTCGCCGGTGAACTTTTCACGGGTTACGCGCTGCGTCAGAGTGTCCGGCGGCGGCGCCTCTGTCGCTGATGTGGCCACCGGTTCCTGGGCCGCCGGCGCCGCGCCCGCAGCAGGGTTCTCCTTCGCCGACTCGTTGCGAGAACACCCACCTGCAAACATTGCTGCCAAAATAGCGACGTGAAGAACAGGATATAAAGACCGCTGTGAGAAACGGTGTGACTTCCGCATGTGAATTCCCATGGGCAACCCTTCGAAAGGTCTCTTCAGGTATCGAACGGTCACTTAGGTGACATTCGCAAACCTGTTGATTCCACATTCGGCTACGAGGTTCTTTGAGCAGAGCGCAGCCGTTTCAACCCGTGTTTCGCGGTTTAGATTCGTCGGACCTGAGTGCAGGTGCATTTTTGTCGGGCGGTAACCCGTTTTGACGGATCGGTTTCACCGAGCCGTCGACTCACGAGTAGCAACTCGCGATAGAACGCCAGCGGCCCCTGAAAAACCGCCTTGGTCACGCAGCACATGCCCAGTGTGTTGGCGCCTCCTCTGCAACAAGCAAGCTGCCCACCTTGCGAGCCCCATAACCCATGAGCACAAGTACGGACACATAGACGGGCGGCGCCTGGACCCTACTGAGCGGCCAGATCACCGGAGCATCGGCCTCCGTGGCCGCATGAGCTGGGACGCAGGATTAAGTCTCCCCCAACCGTGGGGTACAACCCCCAGCGGCGCATTGTCCGACCCATGTCAGACAAATTTTTCCTATTGCATCGCATCATACGTGCCGATACAGGCAGTCGTGGAAATTCTTGTGGGAGCCGTTATCTTAACCGTTGCCGCCGGCGTAGCATATGGGATGCAAATGGGCGCGCTCAGGCTATTGCTGCACCTTATGACCATGCGCCAGGAATACATCGTCAAAGACGGTGACGTCCTCGTCATTCGCCACAGCTAATCAGTCGGCAGCCTTAGCCGCAGCAGCCGATTCCACTACGCTCAATCACTTGCGGTATGCCAATACTGGTTTTCCTGTCGCATGCGAGCATCGACAAGCCGATCCTGCGAGAAGTAACGCGGTTTCTCGACGAACGGGGCGACATACGTCGATCCGGCTGGCGATATTGTCGCCAACGGCAACCTCGGACTCATTTTCTGCACGAAGCAGCATCATAATCAGAAGCTATTTTGGCTCGCGAACCGTGCCGTCGGGCGTGATGATCTTTGTTCCGGATCGCATCCGTACAGGTTTGCCGCTTTCATAGACAATCACACGAGTAGCAACCAGGTTAACTGCGTTCAGCCGCAGCCCGACTGCGAAGATTGTGCGGCCAACCTTCAGGTCGCCGGGTGCGCTTTCACTGAACTCGGTATCCTGGTTCCAACTGATTGCCCGGCTTTGCCGCTTATAGCCAGAACCTGGATCCGCATCGAAGTTCTGGTCGACCTCAAAGCTGCCACTTGTAACGGCCGTGATTTTACCGTTGATCGTGTCAATGTTTGCCCACAGGTCGCTGACGACGAGTTGTCCGTGATTGTCACGCTTCCAGCGAACTACCACGTCGTCTCCGGTCTGGACCGCCGAGCAGTCCGAATACAGGTATCCGCGCCAAATCTTGCTGGACGAGTCACAGACGAGCGTATAACTCAGTGTAGATGTCGCAACTTCCAGCGAGCGTGAGCGCGCGGAAATACGGAACCGACCAATGACTGATGCGGTTCTGTAAACGCAACGCGCGGCGCTATAAAGGTCAGAAAAACAAGCGCAGTTGCTGGACGAAACGTCTTTCTACGTGCGGGCACTACCGAGCTGATTTTATCCGATTGATGGCAATGCTGGAGGAGACAGTCATGAGCGACTAAACCTCAACTGGACAGCAGCCTCTCTGAGTAAGTTGTGAGGGTTCTGTACTCGACGCACGTCGATAGCGCTGAGACGGTGGTCCTCGCTTTTTGAGCAATCCTCGCCGGCAGGACGACAGAAGCTGTGGTCAACTGAAGACATGGCACGGATGCATCCACTCAGTGCCTCGAAGATAATGCTCACGGTTGCGCTGTGCACAGCGCAAGCCGGCGCACACGGACAGACCGGCGATCTCGCGCAAACCGAAGCGCAACGAGCGGTCGCCCTGCTCGACTCATCCGACTGGCAATCAAAATCATGGGGTGCATTCCACGCGGGCCGTCTTCGCAACCCTGCATTGCAGGATAAGTTGATCGCGCAGCTTCGGCTGATGCGAGGTTCGCAACGACCAGTCATACCGCGAGGTGACACAGGCGAATACGCGTTCATCGCCGCCCTCTTCGACGCGCTCATAGAATCCGGCGCGACTGTGCCGGCAAACGAACTCGAACCGTTCCTCAAGGGCTGGATCGACCCCGTGCTGATCCTTGCGGCAAGAGATGCAGGGAGCAACGATCTCCTTTTACGTATGCGGTCCGACGTGCGAAATGACACGTACTGGATTAGCGCGAGCAATCTTCTGGCGGTAAGACGTTCAGCCGACTGGTACGCCGCTATGCTAAACGAGCTCAGCATCACACATACTTTCGTAGTAACGAATCCCAATGCTGGCCCGGTAATACGCGGCGGAGCCTCTGGCGGTGGCTACTGCGGCGATGGCGGGTTCGGGACCCTGCAGGGTTATCCACCTCTCGTCGTGTATGTCCTCACTCTTGACCAGACGCCAGGAGCTGTCACATTCGTCGAAGGTCCACGAACTATCTACTATAGGCGCCAGCCTGGACCGAGCAGTTGCGGGCCCATCCTCCGCCGGTCCTGCCTGCACGCCGAATATCTCGCCTGGCTCGCAGGTGTAAAGCCCGAAGATGCGAACGCAGTGCTTCAGCCTAAATCGACTATCCCGTTCACGACCGCTGCCGCGTTCGCGCAATCAGTAGCAAGCAGTCTCAAAGCACAGGAGCAAACGCTCCGCGATCTGCTGGAAACGATAACGAAGAAAACCGGACTGCGTTCAGCCGCGGGAACACAACTCGCCCTGCAACCAGAAACCGAGGACCGTCGTGAGTCAACAGCAGCACCGCTCCCGCAACTCCCGGCAAAGCTAGTGCGACTGCCATAGCTTGATCGCAGAACTTGCTCTAAACCGAAGTCGTGGAGACGAATTTTCACCTGACTCAAAATTTTGCCTATTGCGTCGCATGTCGCCGGTCGATATAGCGATCGTGGAACTTCTTGTCGCAGTAGTTGTGTTCACCGCTGCCGCCGCTGTGGCATACGGAATGCAAATGGGCGCACTCAGGCTATTGATGCACTTCATCGCTATGCGCGGGCACCTGAAGTAGTATCCGGTCACCCTGCGACTCCCCTCGACCGTGCGCAGGTGAAAGGCAATCCCTTCGCTCTATCTCTCGCCGCGGACTTGCTCCGGTCAACATCCGGAGCGACGGCTGCGTTGTAATCAGCCGAGCGCAACGCCTCCGTTGAAACATGCGTTTGCAAACCACCACAAAAAAAACGGAAAAGACGATCCGCCGTTGAAGCTCGCCGAAAATTCGCATTGCTCGAAAATTTGAATAATTAGAGGAGATCCTCTCGCCGTTTTCGTTCTTCCCTCATCCATTCTGGAAATTCCGAAGGCAGTGGGCACGGTGACGGCTCGTATTAGGAAATAAACCGTGTGACCAGTGACTGGGACTCAGAACCTCGTGCGACTTCAGGCAGCGGCGGAGGTTGAATCGGACGCAACAACCGGATCTGCAGAGCTGTAGCGCGTAGGTCCGGCCAGGCGCGCCCGATGTTCGCGCTCGATCGTCGCCTGCCGCTTTCGCAGCGCAGCCGCGCTCCGTCGCAGCGTGGACACCGCCCGCGCCGACGCAGTTTCCAGGCTGAACGCAACCGACTCCAGAATATTCGGAGCGCCGCGATCTATGAGCAATGCAAGGGCCAGTGTGATGACGAGAGTTGCGACGGCGGCAATTTCGGGAGTCATTTCCAAAATCATCATCGAATTTGTCATTCGACACAACACAAATTTTACGCGGCGGGACTCAGGGGGTACTAAGACGAAAGGTCATTGCGGTCTGAGCGATCTCTGCGCTTGCTAATATAGATCAGAGTACGCAAAAACAACTCCGGCGACGGAGATTGATAATCCGCGTGCCTGTCGAACATGAGCTGCAATCTGGGCGCCACGTCGGTACCTTACTTGCTCCCGCCCAGATAAACCGCACCATCCTTCATCACAAACACCACACTGCTCGTAGCGCCGATATCCACCAGCGGATTCCCACGCACCGCAATCACATCCGCCAGCAGTCCGGGGCGCAACGAGCCAACCTCATCCCGCATGCCCAGCAGTTCTGCTGCAACCGACGTACCCGCCTTCAGAGCAGCCGCGGGCGTCATCCCGTCCGCCACCAGGAGAGAAAACTCTGTGGCATTCTGCCCGTGCGCATAAACCCCTGCGTCCGTCCCGAGAGCAATCCGAACACCAGTCGCCAGCGCACGTCTCAGCATCGAATCCTGCTGAGCAACAGCCCGATCAGCCTTCGCCTGCACCAAAGGGGGAAACTTCGACTCCTTCAGTCCCACTCGGGTCGTTAGCGTCGGGACAAGGAACACACCACGGTCATGCATCATGCGAAGCGCCTCGTCATCCAGAAAAGTTCCGTGCTCAATTGAGTCGATCCCGGCGCGAATTGCGCGTTTCGCCGCCTCCGCTCCGTGGGCATGTGCCGCAGTTTTGCGTTTCAGCGCGTGGGCTTCGTCAACGATCGCACTCAGCTCCGCCTGCGTCAGTTGCGGTACATCGACATCGTCCGTCGGTGACAGCACGCCTCCGCTGGCGCACGTCTTGATTACGTCGGCACCATACTTGATATTGAATCGAACCGCGTACCGCGCCTGATCGGGAGAATTCACGACACCGTCCTCCGGGCCGCTTTCACGCTGAAAGAGTCCGTACCGGAATCCGGCAGAGTAGTCGCAGTGCCCGCCTGTGGATCCAAGAGCGTGAACCGACACCAGCATCCTCGGCCCGGGGACAAAACCAGCGTTAATCGCATTGCGCAACCCGACATCCACGAAATCATTCGAACCGACATCGCGCACCGTTGTGAAACCCGCCATCAGCGTCTTGCGCGCGTTAACCGTCGCGCGAATCGCCTGCTCTGTTGGCGTGCGCTGAAGGGACGACAGCATCGCATTGTTGTAGTTCGGATTGAACTCGCCCGAAAGATGCGTGTGAGCGTCGATGAAACCAGGCAGCAGCGTAGCGTCGCCTAATTCGATCACCGTCGCCCCCGCCGGAACCGCCCCGCCAACCGAAACGATCTTGCGTCCCGAAACCACCACCAGCCCGGGCTCGACGACACGCTCTCCGGCACCATCGAACATACGGGCCGCTTTGATTGCGTAAACGCGATCCTGTGCCGTCGCAATCGAGACAGACGCGATAAAACAGCAGCACAGCCCGAAGATTCTCATCAGGTCAGGCTATCAAAGGGTGCAGCATGGGAGCAGCTGGCGGACGCGGCAAGCGTGATCATCGCACGCTATACCCTGCTAAACTCATAACTCAAGTCAGCTTCAAGGGAGGACTTCATGGGGAGTCGTGTATGGACGGCAGCGTTGGCCGTTCTAATGGCGTGCGCCTGCGCTCCAGCGCAGGAGGTGCGCGCAACCATCTCGGGAATCGTCAAGGATCCAACCGGCGCTCCGGTTGCAGGCGCGACGATTCGAGTCACAAACAAGGCAACTGGGGTCGTAGTCACTACGGAAACGAACGAGAGCGGGAACTACGACAGTCCCTATCTTGCTCCCGGAACTTACAGCGTCGAAGCCGAGCAAACCGGCTTTAAGAAGTACCTTGCTCAGGACGTCGTGCTGCAGACGCTCGATAAACTGCGTCTGGACATCGCGCTCGATCTCGGAGCACTCACCGAAGTAGTTACCGTCTCCGGGCAAGCCAGTACACTGCAAACCGAATCGGCGAATCGCGGCGCGACCATCTCAAACGAACTCATCAACAATCTGCCGACGCAGGGCCGAAATCCGTTTCAGCTGGCATGGGCCACGCCTGGAGTTTTCAAAAGTGGCTCCTGGCGATATCTCAGAAGCTTTGACATCGGCGGAACGACAGGCTTCTCCGTAAATGGCGGCCGTAGTTCCGAAAACGAAGTGCTGCTCGACGGCGTGAGCAACGTGCAGTCCAGCCGGCAGGTCATCCATGTTCCGACCATGGATTCCATCCAGGAATTTCGCGTACTTACGAATACGTACGACGCGCAGTACGGTCGAACCGGCGGCGGCACCATCACAATCGTTACCAAAGGCGGGGGCAACCAGCTGCATGGAAATCTGTACGAATATTTCCAAAATGACAAGCTAAACGCCAATCAATCCGAACTGAACGCCGCCGGTACGCCGAAGTCCCCAAACCACATCAATGCCTTCGGATTTCAGGTCTCCGGCCCGGTAATCGTACCGAAAGTAGTCAACGGACGCAACAAGCTCTTCTGGATGCTGGCTTACGAAGGCATGCGTCAGCGTTCAGCTGATCCCGGCCTCGTCAACGTTCCTCAGATGGACTGGCGCACGGGTGACTTCTCGTCGCTCCTGAACGCAGCGGGTCAGCAAGTCCTGATCTATGATCCCCTGACGACGCAGCCTGATGGAAGTCGAACACCATTCCCGGGCAATCGCATCCCCGCGAATCGAATCAATCCGGTCGCGGCTGCAATGCTCAAGTACTACCCTGCTCCCACTTCAAATGGCGTTGGGCCGGCACACATTCAGAACTACCCATACCCATCTCGCTGGATCGGCGACCTCAATCAGTGGATTGGGCGTATGGATTACAACATCAACTCGAAGAACGTCGTCTTCTTTCGATATGGCCAGAACCCGTACAGTGAATTCCGTGGACTGGTCTTCATCACGGACCCGTCCCAGTCAAATCCCGCCGAACCGACCGGCAACGCACCTCTCGTCAGAAACGGCCGGAACTGGACAACGAACTGGACCTCGACTCTGAGCCCCGCCATGACGTTCGATTTCCGCGCGGGACTCAGCCGCTGGGAGGAGACAACCGGCAGCATCTTCGGGTCGAATTTCGATCAAAGGACTTTAGGTATTGACCCGGCGCTCGTGAGTCAGTTTACCCGACTCGGTTTTCCGAACATCGATCTTAAAACCTATCAGGCGATGGGAACGAACCGCCTGATCAACTTCAGCGCCAACGATGCATACTCGGCGCAGCCGAACCTGAACTGGGTAGTCGGACGCAACGTCATGAAGTTTGGGTTTGAGGCGCGGCGCTACAACGACAACACCCTGAACCCGGGTCTCGCGGCCGGCGCGTACACCTTTGACAAGAACTGGACTCAGGCAAGCGCCAGCCGAGCGGACGCAACGTCCGGGAATGAGCTCGCGACCTTCCTTCTTGGTTATCCGACCACCGCATATGTCGACCGCAACATCGATCCTGCATTCGTCCACTTCTATTACGCAGGATTCTTCCAGGATGACTGGAAACTGACCAATCGCCTGACAATCAACCTCGGCTTGAGGTGGGACTACGAATCACCCGCGACCGAACGATACGACCGCATGGTTCGCGGTCTCGACTTCCAGGCCGCGAGTCCGATTGCGTCGAATGTGCAGGGCCTCCCTCTTAAAGGTTCAGTCTTGTTCGCGGGTGTCAATGGGCAGCCGCGCGGATCGTTCAATCCGGATCGCAACAACTTCGCTCCACGTATCGGATTCGCGTGGCGCGTGCGAGAAAAGTGGGTCGTACGTGGCGGATATGGTCTCTACTACCTCGGGCAAAACGCGACAGGAACCAATCAGGGCTACAGCCAGCGAACCAACGCCGTCGTTTCAGTTGACAACCTGACCCCGGCCGTTACGCTCAACAACGCCTTCGCCCTCCAGCCTGGCGGCCAACTGCTCGCCCCCGTCGGCAATTCACAGGGTGCGGCGAGCTTTCTCGGCCAGGCAATGACGGCCAATTATCTCGATCGCCCGCTGCCGTACTCGCACCAGTATTCGTTCGACATTCAGCGCGAGTTGCCCGGCAACATCGTAATCGAAGCTGCCTACGTTGGTAATCAAAGCAAAAAGCTGCCCCTCAATACCCTGACTGGCAACTACGTTCCGACGTCCGAGCTCAGCCGTCGCACCGCGACAGGTGCTATCGACACAGCGTATTACACGGGGCAGGTACCGAACCCGCTGGCAGGACAGATTCCCCTGAACGCTGCCCTGAATGCACCCACAACTTCGCGTCAGAATCTGCTGTACGCATACCCGCAGTTCTCCACGCTGACCATCAACAACCTCCCGATCGGAAGCCAGCGATACGACGCGTTACAGTTGACCGCATCAAAGCGATTCTCGCGTGGCTTCATGTTCCTCGCGAGCTATACCGGATCGAAGACGCTCGAAAAGGTCGCACTGCTGAACCAGCAGGACCTTAACCTCGCTAACCCATCCTCAATTCCACTCGTGAAACAGCCTGCCGATCAGATCGACATCCCACGCAAATTCAACCTGCTCGGCCTCTACGAGCTTCCTTTCGGCCGCGGCAGAATGATCGGGAATAATGTTCCTCGCTTCGTCGATCACCTCATCGGAGGCTGGGAGCTGAATGTGAACGTCACATATATGAAGGGCTGGGCAGTCAACTATCCGAACGCCGCACAGGTTCGCCCAGGCAGCGCACAACTTGACAACCCGACACTGAGCCAGTGGTTCGACACGTCGCTCTGGATAGATCCCGCCACCAACCGCCGTGTTCCCGCGCAGGAACCATATACGCTCAAGACCTTCCCGCTCCGATTCAGCGATGTGCGTGTGCCAGGCTATCAGAACTGGGACGCGTCCGTCTCCAAGAACTTCATCCTGCGAGAAGGAGTGCGCCTGAACTTCAAATTCGAAGCGGTCAACGCGCTGAACCATCCCTGGTTTTCCAACATCGCCAGCGTCGACGTTACCAACGCACAGTTCGGGCGCATCAATCCAACTCAGAGCAATCTGCCGAGGTTCCTCAAGCTGGGCCTGAACCTTCAGTGGTAATCGATCACCAGTAACAGCAGGAAGACTGCCGTCGTCATCGTTCATCAGGCGACGGCAGCTCGTTTTGAAAGTGAGCGCGGAATCGAGGATGCCGCCTCCACGCAGCCATCATTTGCGTTCGCGACAGCGCTCGCCACGGACTCTCGTTGGCAACGTTGCTGCTGACAAGGCGCGCCGACTGCGGCCGCGAGCTCGCCTCCGGCACCACTTCCCTTCCCCCCGCCGAGATCGACTCCGGATCGAAGATACTTCCCTGAAAACACCCCGGAGCAAATACTGTAGATGGTGTCGGCAAGCTCGGTATGCCCCTGTCCGGACGTGCGAAGTTCATAACCGCCGCGGGGTTTCCGATCTGAGGCGACGCATCACGGCTGGTCAGTGGCTGAAGTCCCCAGCGCCATTCAATCAGCTTCAGCACTGAAGTGTGATCGCACACCATGTCGCTCACCCCTGCACCGCGTGTAAACGGGGAAGCAATAATCGCAGGCACCCGGAAACCAAGCAAGGCTTGTCCGTTCACCAGATCGGTATCAACATTATTGGGAGCGGCAGCACGTGGAGGCGCAATATGTTCAAAAAACCCGCCCCACTCGTCGAAATTGATAATCAGCACGGTCTTTTGCCACGCCTGGTTGTTCGATGTCAGTGCCTGAAAAATCCGGGACAGGAAAGCATCTCCGTTTCGGATATCAGCGTGCGGATGATCGTCGTTTCCGGTTCCGTCGTCGAATACGGTATAGCTCGGGTCGATGAACGAAACCGCCGGCAGTTTTCCGTCCGCTGCACGGGACAGAAACTCAGAAACCAAGCCTGTCGAAAAAAGATACTTCAGTCCCCAGATCGCCGTAAACGGCAGATTGCTGAAGAAGTATCGATGGCTGACGCGTGCGGCGTCAAGCCGGTCAAAAATCGTCGGCAAGTTCGAGAAAACGATCTCATCGCCAAGACGATCCGTTTGCGCCGCCCACTGGAACAGGCGATTCGGAAACGTAGCGCTGAGGATCGAAGCAAAGTAGCGCGAGAACGTAAGGTAGTTCTGCGCCAGCGTTGCCATAAATGGAATGTCCGGAGCCGTGTAGTATCCGATGGCATAACGGTCGTTCTTGCCCGCGCGCAAAAACCCGTCCATCGCGCCATTGTCCAGCGCCGTGCGGCTTCCGGAATACGAGTGATCCGGATCCCGGTGGCCGCATCCCGTAAAGTCCGGCATCAGCGGATAAGAAGTCTGCCGGACGCCGTTGTTGTCGAGGTAGGTCAGACCGGACTGCTTCCCGTCGGCATTCGGCAACCAACCCAGCAGGTGGTCGAAGCTGCGATTCTCCATCATTACCAGAACCACGTGCTCAATGCCCGAGCTGCGCGGATCCGGAAGCGAAGCAGAACCGGTAATCTGAATCCCGCCCGAAACAAGCGTCGGTATCCCCACCGTCGTGGGCCCTCCCGGTACCTGGGCGAGACTCTGGCTAATACCAATGGGCGAGACGCCCAGTGTGGAAAGAAAGGTTCGGCGTTTCATACGTGCAAGTGTGCTCCTCCGATGCGTCACTTGGATGCGACTTGAATGCTAGCAGAACACCTGCACTCGGCGAGCACGACCGTGCTGCTCGGAGCTCTAGTGATTCAAAAGCGGCTACTCAGTCCCTAAATGACAACTCGAGCAGGCCGCAATCTGCAGTTGCGGATCCGTTTTGTGTTTCGACGCCACAAAAGGAGTCAACTCGGCGTGACACGTGCGGCACTCCAGCGTTCGCGCCAGCACGACGTTATGAACCCGTTCGAAGTGCCAGTAGCCCTTGCGAGGTGTCGCGACCAGCGATTTCAGCGGATGACATGACTCGCAGGCGACCGCCGCGGCAGCTCGCGCTCGTTTCGGCTCAGGTTCGGGAGCAGCTGGCTGAGCTGTTGCCGACGGGAGACTGGCCCGTTTCGCCAGCAGTTGGCCAAGAATGCGGCCCTGCAGGATCGACGGGCCGAGGAAAGTGCCTTCCAGCCCAGCCTTTCCATTCAGTCCATTGAAGCCAGTCGCTTCTCCGGCCGCGTAAAGGTTCGGAATAGGCTCTTGCCGACTGTTCAGGACACGGCATTCGAGGTCCACAACAATGCCTCCGAGACTCTTACGAGTCATCGGGTACATCGCGATCGCATAAAACGGCGGAACTTCGATACGCGTGATCGCTGGACTCCCGACACGGGCCGTCGGTGGATTGCTCGAATTGAAGCGGTCGAACCTGGCATCACTGCCGTCATCCACCGATTTATTGAACCCGGCAACGGTAGCGGCAAACCGGTCAACGGGCCAGCCTGCTTTTTGCGCCAGGTGCTCCAGAGTATCTGCCTGATGCACGAGACCTGGATTCTGGAGAATCAATCGATCCACACGCTTCGGATCGGCCCAGTCGGTACCGGAAACTGTCATACTCTTTCGGCCGATAGCATCGAACACAACCCAGGCTCGGCCGTCCGGCTGCTCCAGCATTTTTTTCAGCACAATCGAGGAAGAAGCTGCCTCGTTAACAAATCGTTCCCCGCTCTTGTTCACCCAAATCGCGGCGCGGCTGAGAATATGAAGACCGCGACCAACTCCGGGGTTGCGGGGATCCGGCACACCGCGAGGATAATTCCATTGATGGTCGAGACGGTCGACTGTCCCGCCCACGGATCGTGCCAGGTCCAGACCAGAGCCAAGAGCATTCACGCCGGAGCCGACCAGAATCGTCGCTGGATACGGGATATCTTTGGGCCAGTTCTGTTTCACCAGCGCCAGATTGCTTTGAAAGCCACCCGTAGCAATCACCACTGCATTGCCGCGCAGCTGAAACCGAGCGCCGGTCCTCTCGTTGACACCACTTACTCCAGCAACACCATTCGATCCGTGAAGTAACTCCGTGACTCGGATATTCCAGTAAAACGTGACCCGGCCGGAACGAAGACATTCACGATAGATCGGCTCGACCAGACCATAGCCTCGTCGCGGATTGAGATGGAAACGCGCCGCCGAGTTGCCCGGAGGACTCAGGACTTGATCGAACTTCACGCCCATCTCCGTCATCCAGTCGTAGATGTCCCGCCTCGAACGGTTCACGTACATACGAACCCAGGGCTCGTTGACATCTTCGCCCAACCGAACGAAATCCTGGTAGGCGATTTCGGCGGAATCCTTCACACCAAGTCTTGACTGCAGCGGAGTATCCACAAGCGCGAGACCGCCTTCAGACATCACCGCGTGCCCACCGAAAACGGAAGCAACGTCGACCACCGCGACAGTCGCCCCACCGCGAGCCGCTTCCAGTGCCGTCGTCAATCCCGCAATTCCAGCTCCGATCACAACGACACTCGGAGAATATGTCTGAGCATTCAGCGCAAACACAACCAGCCCGCCAAGGCACCAGCATCGGAGCATCGGGAGAGTCTATCATCAGTTCCATGAAAGTCCTCCGACTGAGTGCCTTGAGTCTGGCGTGGGTCTTTTTCTGCACGTCGGCGATTGCCTCTCCGTTCTCTTCGGTGGTCGTTTACGGAGACAGTCTTTCCGACAACGGAAACCTGTTCGCTGTAGCCAATCAGCCGGGCCCGCCCGCATATTTTCCGGGCCGAGCATCGAACGGCATGGTTGCCGTTGAGTTGCTCGCCGGCCAATGGGGTGTTCCACTCTTCGACTTGGCGTGGTCGGGCGCGACGACGGGCATCGGTAACCATCTCGATCCCGGTGGAACTCCGACGAGTCTGGGCAGCAACCGCTTACCCGGAATGACGACAAGCTTCAGCCTGAGCTCTGCAGCCGTCGCATCTCTGGCCTCCTCAGCGCTCTTCGTCGTGTGGGGTGGACCGGACGACTTTCTGTCGCCATCGCCTCTCGATTCGACGCCGATCGCCGTCGCGAACCGCGGGGTCAGCAATATAGTCGGCATCGTCTCGGGATTGCGGAGTCTCGGAGCGCAGCACATCCTCGTCCCCGGCATGCCCGACCTCGGGTTGACGCCATTTGGTCTGCAGACGGATCCCTCAGGCCTCTCCGGGCTGTCGGCGTACTTTAACGCACTCCTGAGTCAGTCGCTCAACGGACAAGCAACGTTCTACGACACCGCAGGGTTGTTACAGCGTGTTGTAAGTGATCCGTCAGCGTACGGGTTCACTAACGTGACTGACCAGTGCATAGATGCCTATGTACCCTCTCCGGCGCCCTGCGCCCATCCGGAGCAATATCTGTTCTGGGATGATCTTCACCCCACGACGCGAGGTCATGGCATTCTCGCTGAGGAGTTCGCAACCGCGGCCGCTGTTCCCGAACCGGCAACGATTCTGCTCACCGGTTCTGTGCTCGTCATCTGTGCTTTGGCGAAGCGGCATCACAGCCGGAGAACATGTTTGCGCCATCAGGATAAACACAGGAGAAGCACTACACAATGACGATCGGAACTTCGGGCAGTCGCTCTCAATTCGTCGAAGCCCCCATCACTCATATCGAAGAGACCGCGACGGCTGGATCGACAGTGCACGACGAAGCGGCGCCCCAGCAGCCGCGAAGCCCGTGACGACGAGGATCGTAATCACAACGGCAAAGCTCACGGGATCTGAGGGGCTCAATCCTGGAACCAGGAACATCGTCAACGGACGGGTAACAAACAGCGCAACCAGCAGCCCCGGAATACATCCCAACAACATCACCTTTCCGCAATCCTCCAGCACCATCCGCGTAATCGCCCCGGCATCGGCACCAACAGCCATCCGTATTCCGATCTCCCTCGTTCTTCGCGCAACGGAGTACGCCATCATGCCGCTCAGTCCGATCGCCGCTAACAGGAGCCCAAGTGCCCCGATTCCCCCCATCAGCACAGCTCCCACCTGGCTCGGCAGAAACGCCATTCCAATACTTGAAAACAGGGTGCTCACTTCCACCGCGGCCGTGGGCTCCACCCGCCGAAGCGCCACACCCACGGGTGCGACCTGCAGCCCCGGACCGATTGCGGACCGCACAACGAATTGAATACGCGGTCGATCATTCACGATTTCACTCAGCGGCTCATACAACTGTGCGCGATCGTATTCCCCGATGGTCAGGTTTCGCGTCGGTGCAACCACTCCCACAATCTCGCGGAGCGCGTTGTTCTCGCCCCATTTCAGCAGAGTTCCAACCGGCTGACGATCCTGGAGGTATCGTTCTGCGAAGGTCCGATTCACAATCACCGGCTGCGCTTCACCCTTCTCAGTGGCCTGGAACGTACGGCCCGAAAGCAGCGGAATGTCCATCGTGTGGAAGTAATCTTCTGAGACGGCGTTCCAGTTGAACTGCAGTGTCTTGTTTTCGCCGGTGTCGGCAAACGTCACGTTGATGCGGAGACTGGTTGCGTCCGTAAACGGGATAATCCTCGCCGCGGCGGCCGATTCCACTCCTGGAAGCGCCCTGAGTGCCTGCAGTCCGTACCGCACGTAGGCCTGCATTCTCGCGTTCTTGCCGTACGCCTCAGGCGGCAGGTGGACGTCCGCCCGTGTTGTATGCCGCACGTCGAAGCCCGGGCTCATCGAAGCCGACCGCAGCAGGTTGCGGACAAACAACGCGCCTGTAGTCAACACCACCAGCGACAGAGCGAGTTGCACCGCGACCAGCCCGCGCCGAAGCCTCAGCCGTGAGTCTCGCTGAAGGTCGGCTCGAATCGACTCACGTATGGACTGCCACGCCGGGAGCAAACCGGTCATGAGCGTCGAAGCAATCCCAAGCAGCATGGCGTAGATCACCACTCGACCATCCGGATCCACCTGCAGTTGGACCGGCATGGGTATCGGCAGCTGGATGGCTGCGAGGGCGGACGCCACCACCTGTGCCAGTGCGAAGCCAAACACCGCCCCCATCAGCGACAACAGCAGACTCTCAGCGAGAAACTGCTGGAACAGCCGGCCCCGGCTCGCGCCCAGCGAGAGCCGGATCGCAATCTCCTGTCGCCGTGCGGCCGAGCGAGCGAGGATCAACCCCGCCACATTCACGCAGGCAATCATCAGCACAAGGCCAACCAGCAGAAGCAGCAAGCCCGCGAACACTGCCAGCGTGAGTTGATTGTTGCCGAGTTGGAGTCGGCCCGTTCCGGCTGTCGGAGTGACCTGCACCCGACTCGCATACCTCGACCAACGTTCCGGAATTTGTTCGTCCATCCGCTGCGCCACAGCCTGTACGGCAGCTTGTGCAGTCTCGGACGTCATGCCCGGTTTCAGCCGTGCATACACGGCAAGTATGCTGTCGGCCAGGTACTGCGGCACATATAAGTCCGGCGAAAACCCGTATCCTGTCAGCGTTCGATGATCCGCAGGCAAAACACCGAGGATGGTGTATGCACGCCCGTTCAGGCGCATCGCTTTCCCGATCACTCCCGCATCACCGGAGAAGTGCTTTTGCCAGAAGCGATGGCTGAGGACTGCCACCTCCGCCGGGTCTGTCTCGTTCCAGCCCCGTCCGTGCTCCACCGGGATCCCCAAAACGGAGAAGAAATTGCGCGTACCTGAGACAGCAAACGTACGTCTTGTTTCTTGCCCATCATCCCAATTGAGATACGACTCGTCATAATGCCCGGTAACGCCATCGAAAACACCGCTGTCTGCCAGCATCTGTAACGCCTCCGGCTTAACGTGGCTTGAGTTCGCCAGCCGGACATTAACAACCCGTTCCGGTTCCCTCACCGATGGTTCGCTCATCAGGAACGCCGTAGCGAGAGAAAACATGGCAGTGTTCATGCCGATGCCCAACGCCAGCGACAGCAGCGACGCGGCGACAAACCCGGGGCTGGCGCGCAACTGTCTTGCGGCATAAACCAGATCGCGCATCAGGTTCTCAACGAACGTAAACCTCCAGTGATCGCGCGCATTCTCCTGCACCAGCGCAATGTTGCCGAGTGAAACAGGATTACCGTTTGCCGCCGCCAGCTCGCGATGGAATGCGAGTTCGGCCTCGATATCTTCTTCCATCCTCCGGCGGCGCGAGAGTTTCAGAACAAAGCGGCGCAGCATTCCGTCAGCTCGCCAGTACCCTGTTTACAGCCGCCGACAACCGGTCCCACGTCTGCTGTTGATCCGCAATCAGCTTCTTGCCTCGCCTCGTGATCTCGTAGTATTTAGCCTTCCGATTATTCTCGGAAAGCCCCCACGCGGAACTAATTGCGCCATCCAGTTCCAGCCGGTAGAGCGCAGGATACAGCGAGCCTTCTTCCACCTTCAGCACTTCGTCCGAGAGCAGGTGAATTGTCTGCGCAATGGCATACCCATGCAGCGCACCTCGCTGAAGTGCGTGAAGTATCAGCAGGTCGAGTGTGCCCTGCAGCAACGTTGGGGAGTTTGCTTTCGCCACGGTTGGTTCCTATGATGATCTAGGGAGAAGTATACAGACCGTTCCCCAGATCGTCAAGGGGAAGCGCCACAGTGCCACAGGAAAAGTGCGGCCGACACACCAGTCAGTAACTTCATTCGAGATACAAGTTCAGAAAGCGCGGTCTGTCCGTAACATCACGGTACCTTCACGCGCTGACCGCGGAGATCTGCATCCAGAACCGATGGAGCCCTGTCGAACGGCCCTGTGACCGGCGAAGACAGGGCCCCGGGGAAACCCCGACGAGTCTCAGCAGGACCTCACTGCTTCTGGTGATGAGTCAACGCTGGTGCCAGCGGCTTCTGGCGAAAGCACAGATGACCAGCCTTCAGGCTCATCCTGCGTTGGACAAGACTTTCCCTTGTAGCAATGGTGGATCTATGGTCCAATAAGTCCACTCCTGGTGCAGTGCACGACAGCACGGAAAGGGAAAGAAAGCGTGAAATCCCCAACGCTACTTAGCATCGCGGCAGCAACTCTGTGCGCTCTGATCGGACCGGCCGTTCCAGCGCAAGCTGCCAGCATCGCAATAACCTACAGCTATGAGGGAACGGCAACCGGAACCGAGGTCATCTCAGGAATGACCTTGATCGCTGACCATCTCTTAAGCGGATCTATTCTTTCGGGAAATTCGGCATTGAATACTGCTTTGAATCCCATCACTGGTCAGGACCATGACACGATCGATCTGACCACTGGGATCCTTGACGGATCCGTAAGCTTCATGTTCGCCAACGGCGAGACATTGTTGGGCACCCAGCATGTGGTAGGGCTCAACACAGGTTCCCAGATGCAAACTCTGATGTTTACTGGAGGAACAGGCGAGTTCGCGGGCGCTACCGGCTCAGCTTCGGGCACGGCAAGCCTGACGAACACCGGATACACCGTGTCAGGAAGCGGAGTCATCAACACCGCGGCGGTGCCCGAGCCTCAATCGGCAACGCTATTCTTGGCCGGCTTAGCGCTTCTGATTATCAGGTCCCGCCGCACAACGGCCAGGACAGCATCTGATTGACGGCAGCGATACCGACATCCGGTTTTGAAGTGCGCGGTATGCCGTCGGACGCCGCCCGCTTCAGCTTCGTGCACGATCCTGAACCCGTAACGAGCGAAGCCCTTGCAGCAATCAGTAACTACCGAGGCGACCTGCTCCCGGCGCACATTCCGTACCCGTAGGACGTTGAAGCGGAAGTTTCCTGCCCGCCGCCCAAATTAGTTTGGCGTTCAGTGCCCGAAGTGTCGTCGGTGGGTTTGGTGAAAGCTGTCAGCGCAACGTTTCATCAAGCCCTGTTGTACCAAGGGGAACCTCAGGGCAATGGAAGTGCAACCGAACTTGTTCCTCTGACGCACTTGCCTCTCTGCCAAAGCGCTGAACAGTGTCTTCGTTGACAGTCCTGACATTGTTTTCTCAACGGCAACTCTCTTCAAGTCAATGACTGCTCGGAGCCGGTGACGGCTCCGGGCGCAGCGATCTTCAACGAAATCCGCGGCAATCTCTAACTGCGGTACGGAACTCTAACGAAATCGGAAACTTACCTCGTTTGGAATTTCGCGCATTAGACTGGTTCTGCTTAGCTCAGGCGCCGTCGACCGCCCCAGGCTAATGCGAGGAGACCAGCCGCAGCAAGAACCATTGAGGATGGCTCGGGTGATACTACGGTTGAAGTTACGTTGGTGAACACGAACGTATTGTCGTCATAGTCGCGATCACCGCCGCCTAAAGCGTCTTCGAAGCCGACGAGAATACCGTTCACAGGGATTGTAACGTCAGCTGCCCAGGGTGCCTGTGCGACGTGAATGACGTTGTCGGGGTTCAGACTTGCCGCTCCCGTAAAAAAAGAGTTCCCGGTAGTTGTGACGTCAAGCCGGAACCTCAGCACCTGTCCGGTCGCAAATGTTCCAAGATTAAGCGCTGTCCCGACAGGCGTCGTGTGATTCTGAAAAAACGGCCCGACGTTCGTGGGTGACACAAGGTTCAGGACGCTGTCGAATTGGGCCGTCTCGCCGGCAAAATACACCACAACCGCGCCGCCGGATGCTACCAATTCCGCCGAGGTCGGCGTCAAACTTCCAATTGCCGTGCCAAACAAACCCGCGGTAGCGAGAAAAGCTATGGTCAATAACTTCTTCATTACGTGCAGTTCCTCCGGAGTGGATGTGACGAGTGGACAAAAGTTTAGCACGCAGCCAGCTGAATTCAAATGATTTTTCTTGTTTCGCGGTAGTTTCAACTCAGAACTGTTGGGTCGCGGGCAGCTTTGACTGTTTGATTTAAGATGAGAGATATTTCGGAAAAAGACAGCAAATTTCATGTGACATCGCTGACCATATGCCGGTGGCTGGTTCGTACGCCAGCTTAATTCGCTTGCCGTCTTCCTTGTATTGCTTGTACTCGACCGATATGCGGATAATTCCTGCTCCATTTCCGCAGCCGTCCTGATTCTCTTCCTGGTTGCCCTGGGCAGCAGCCTGCGCGCTTCCGCCGCTGGTTTAGATCCGGCTTGGCATACGGTGCTGCATGGCTTGTTCGCGTCAAGCCAATTCGTTGCGCTTTGTATTCTGCCGGCCGGCCAGACATCTATTACGGCTATCCCGCCGACACACTTCTACAGTCTCCGTCCGCCCAGGCTTTTTGGATTTCCGCCCCACTCCTGTGTGCCCGCTTTCTGGCGGATCCGGCAACTCGAACACACATGCGTTTCAGCGTTGGCGTTTCCAAGTCACAATCCTGCCGCTTGCGAACTTGGTCCAGCGACCACATCATTGCTGTTGGGGTCTGCGGAATGCCTTCAGCCAGGACTCGCTATCCGTCGCAGGGAATTGCGCGCTGACACGTATCTCGCTGGCGACGTTGCTCGCCGTCACTGGGCGCGATTAGGAATCGCTGTGGCGGTAAAGGTTTTCTGATCACCCGCAGTCAGCTAAGGCTCTTGTGCACTTGGTCTGCGCTCTTGCGGATAGCAGTTCACCCAGGCTCGCCTTGATTCGCCAGACGCGGCTTTACGGTACATTCGAAACGAGTCGGAATCCACCGAATCGTAAGAGGTAATGCCCTGCTTGTGCTCATTAATCCCGATTGCAACTCGGCTCACGCACTGCTGCGAGTGGACGTTCAAGAGAGATTGAGGCCAGGCCCAGGCGAGTGTGAGCGCCGGATGAATGTCGATCATCAACCCCTGACAACTAGCCGAGAAACCCGGAAAACTCTCAATGAGTGGCTTACCTGTGCTTTTGCAAACTTACGCTTTCGTCGTGATTAGATGCGGTGCCGGGTATATCGACCAGCCTTGCCGTCCAGCGGGTTCAAATTGGGAGACGACTTTGCCAAGTGCTTCAGGGAGACGTCACTGGCTTCAATCGCCCTTGCTGCCGTCAGCCCTTTAGGTGAGACATCGGACACGTTCCCGGACCTGGCACAAGAAACAACGTGAAAAAATCCGAAGCGCTGTTAATCGATACCAAACATATATCCGCCACCGCCGGCCGGTCTTGGCTCGGCGTAGCCCGAGTGGAACCACAGGAATCCAAAGAGCGTATGATGTGAACCGAGGAAGACAACAGCGTGATCCGGATATCTCGTTCCTCTGACTGCAGTCATCAGCGCAGGCGCCGCCGACCTGAACGGTGCCTGGAAAAGCCACCTTCACGGGACCGATCGGAGAACGTCCGAAGATGGTCAGCGAAATCGTACTTGAGCTCAAGTTCGCTGGAGGCAAACTCACTGGAACCGCACATATGGCAGCCTGGCCCGGTGACCCACAATTTCCGAATCGTCCACCGATGGCGACAATTTCAGGGTCACAGTCGCAGGCAATCTCCCCTCGACATCCACAGGACGGTGGGGAAAAGCCAGCGGAGCCCTAAGCTCACCTTTACCGGAACCAAACTGCGCGACAACATCGAGATGACGTTGATTTGGGACGACATCATCCTCTACGGTGAACCGCCGCACCGTGAACCGAGGCACCTCTCGATGAAAGCGTTTCGGATTGAGCGCTAGCAGCTAGCC
>CAWCGC010000008.1:0-174780 GCA_963794765.1 Bryobacteraceae bacterium
ATCGCCAGCTCCGGCGGAGCTTTCAGCTTTGAGCTTGCGGAGGAGGAGATCTTCACGCCCGCGTCCGGGTAGCCGAATGGAGCGCTGCTCCTTGAACCGCCAACCTGCTGGTTCCAGCCGAAAGTGCTGCTCAGCAGCAAGCTCGGCGTAATCGTATATGTGTGATTCAGGCCCGTGTTCTGCACGCGGACCTCGTTTCCGGAGCTGTTCGCCGCCAGCAGATTCTCCTTTGGCGGAATCACGGCGGGCTGATTGAACTTGCTGTAGAAATAGCGGACGCTGAGCTGGTGCTTTCCGGCCGTGTAGTCCACCTTCGGCATCAGCTGCTTGTCATCCGACACGCTCTTTGTGCCCAGATACGTGAGCTGACGTCCCGGCCCGTTGGGCAGCGGAATAAGTTCAGGAAGTACTGCGCAACGGGATCGATGCGCGACGCCGGAATCTGATTATTCGGAACGGCTGCTTCGTTACCGGATCGATCAGCTGTTTCTGCACTCCGGAGAAGTCGCCCGCGCGCTCCGCCGCAGTTGGCACGAACGTGATGTTGCCTGACGCGGCGCTCGTGATCTTGGTTTGCTGATACGTCCCGAAGAAGAACAGCCGGTTTTTCAGTACCGGGCCGCCAACGCTGCCGCCGAACTGATTGCGCTTCAGCGTATCCTGCGTCGGTGCGAAGAAGTTTCTCGCATTGAAACTGCCGTTTCGCAGAAACTCGAACGCACTGCCATGCAGCGCATTCGTTCCCGAGCGCGTGACAATATTGACGACCCCGCCGCCGGCATTCCCGTACTCGGCGCTGAAATTACTGGCCTGCAGATTGAATTCCTGAATCGCATCGGGATTGGGGAACGGGACGTTGACGTTCAGATAGGTATCGTTGTGGCCGACACCGTCCAGCTGATAGTTCACCTGTCCCATGCCGGCCCCGTTCACGCCGGCCGTCTGCTCGTTCGGATACACACCGCCGTGCCCGCAGATCCGGCACCCGTTGCGGCCCAGATCCACCGTACCGGCGGCCAGGAAGACCAGCCTCTGCGCCAGTCTCCCGTTCAGCGGCAGTTCGACAATCTTTTCCTGATCGACCAGTTGCCCAACCGTCCCTGTTCGCGTATCCACAAGTTCGGCACTGGCCTCGACAGTGATTTTCTCGGAAACTTGTCCGATTTTGAGCGCAATATTCTGGGTGGCCTGCTGATTTACCGTAAGCGTAATTCCAGTTTGCTGATACGACGAGAAGCCTTCTTTGTCAGCCGAGAGCTCATAGTCGCCAACAGGAAGTCGCGGGAACAGAAACGAGCCGTCGTCGCCCGACTGAGTCTTTGAACGAAACCGGTTGCCGTGTTGCGAACACTCACCCGCGCGGCCGGAATCGGCGCACCGGAGGCGTCAAGGACGTTGCCGTTCAGGCTGGCCGTCGTGTATTGCGCGAGCAAACACGACAAGGACATCAGCAACAACGATGCGATTTCAATGCAGCGTATCACTCAACTTCGTTTCTCCTGATGGATTTTTGTGTTCAACGTTGAACGAGGTAGCGTCTCGCTGGGTTGCAACGTGGCTGTATTTGCGCGCTTGCGCTAGCGGAACCCTGAAACTGCCGCGTGCCCGATGATCGATCATATCACCGACAATCCGAGGTATACTTGGCCTGCATTACGCCCTGACAGCATGAAACGGTTACACGCCGAGTACCTGCTCGCGACCCTTCTCGCAGCCGCCATCATCCCCGCTCAAACGAATCAAAACCCCGAACGCAACACCAAATTCGGGATCGAAGTTCGGTCCCGGACCCATGGACTCACTTCTGCTTAAGGACTACGAACCGGAAGTCTCGCTCGTTGTCCCGGCAACTGATGTGAGGAAGGCTCGATTTCCGGTAATCGACGTCCATTCCCACTCCGGGCAGAGCCACATTCGGAGTGCGGCCGATGTCGCCGAGTGGGTTCGCACGATGGACGACGTCGGCGTGGAAACAACGGTTGTCTTCACCGGCGCAACCGGAGCCGAATTTGACCGGCAGGCCAGCTCTTTCTCGCAATATCGAAATCGCTTCCAGCTCTGGTGCTCTCTCGACACTGACAACATCGAGGCTCCCGATTACGCGCAGCGTGCGGCCAAAGAGGTGGAACGCTGTTACCAGAAGGGAGCGCGTGGCATCGGCGAGATCACGGACAAGGGCTCCGGCATTCAGAAAGCCTCGCTCCCCCGGGACAAACGACTGCACTTCGACGACCCCAGACTCGATCTTGTTTGGAAGACCTGCGCAAAGCTGAAGATGCCTGTCAACGTCCACATCGCCGACCATCCTTCTGCATGGAAGCCTCTGGGACCGCATCAGGAGCGGACTCCCGATTTTCAGGCCTTCAATCAGTACGGCAAGGATGTTTTGTCATACGAGGAACTGCTGGAGACACGAAGGCGCATGCTGAAGAAACATCCCAACACGATGTTCATCGCGTGCCATATCGGGAATCAGGGCAACGACCTGGCCGCCATCTCCCGCGAGCTGGATCAGTATCCCAACTTTTACCTCGACATCTCCGCGCGCGATTACGAGATCGGGCGTCAGCCAAAGACAGCAAATCGGTTCCTGACAAAATACAAGGACCGTCTTCTCTTCGGAACCGACATGGAACGCGCGCCAGCGATGTATCGCGGCTGGTGGCGTCTGCTCGAAACCAGTGACGAGTTCATCCCGGGCCGCCTCTGGTGGCGCTACTACGGTCTTGAACTGCCCGCGCCCGTGCTCGAAAGCCTGTATCGCGCCAACGCAAAACGCCTGTTGAACTGGTCTGCATGGTAAAGCAGACGCCGTCTGTTTCCAGTCCTGGAACAGCACGCGCCGGCAACTGCGTCCGATTCGAAACCTGCGATGGTGGATCGCGGGTCTGTTGTTTGCCTCGACGGTAATCAACTACATCGACCGGCAGACCCTCAGCGTTCTTGCTCCCTTCCTGAAGCAGGAACACCACTGGACCAACACGGATTACGCCAGCATTCTGGTCGCGTTCCGGCTGGCATACTCCGTCATGCAGTTTCTGTCGGGTCGTATCCTCGATCACCTCGGCACAAGACGTGGCCTTACCTTCAGCGTCATCTTCTATTCCGTTATCGCGGCGCTGACCTCGCTGGCGGGGGGTCTCTGGAGCTTCCGGGCGTTTCGGTTCCTGCTGGGAGCCGGTGAAGCTGCCAACTGGCCTGGGGCCGCAAAGGCCGTCTCGGAATGGTTTCCGGCGAAAGAGCGAGCCTGGGCCGTCGCGCTATTCGACAGCGGATCGTCCGTTGGAGGGGCGATCGCGCCATTCCTCGTGCTGTTTCTTTATCAGACTTTCGGCAGCTGGCGGCCTGCGTTCCTGATTACCGCGAGTCTGGGCTTCGTCTGGGCCGCCGTGTTTTGGCTGGTGTTATCGCAAACCCGAAGATCACCGCCGCATCTCCAGCGCCGAGTGGGATCTGATCCACCGGGAACGGCCCACGGAAACCGAAGACTCCTCCGATCCCGGACTCAAGTGGACGCAGTTGTTGCGGTATCGGCAGACGTGGGGTATCGTGCTGGGCCGCGCGCTTCTTGATCCCTTCTGGTTTCTGATTGCCGAGTGGTTCCCTCTGTTTCTGCTGAGCAAAGGCTTCCGCCTGGAACAGAGCGTGCTCGGCGTCTGGGCGCCTTTTGCTGCCGCCGACATCGGAAACTTCTTCGGAGGCGCGTTGTCCAGCTTCTGGATCAGTCGCGGGTGGCCAGTCGGCAAAGCACGCCGAGGCGTCGTCCTGCTCTTCGGCCCGGCCATGCTGGTGCTGGTACCGGCAGCGTTTCTGTCGAACTACGTGTGGCTGGTGGCCCTGTTCTCCTTCGCCACGTTCTCCTACGCTGCCTGCGCCACCATGTTCCTGTCTCTGCCCGCGGACGTCTTTCAGTCCCGTGTCGTCGCTTCCGTCAGCGGGCTGTCTGGCACCGCCGCGGGTATCGTGACTCTGGCAACCACCCTGCTGATTGGGCACATCACAGACCGGATGTCATTCACGCCGATTATTCTGACAGCGTCTGTTGTTCCCTGCATCGCGACGGCGCTGATCTGCGGTCTGGTGCGCCGAACACAAAACCCGAAAAAGGTAGGAAACATAATGGTGGAGTTTTGAGTACCGATTCAGGAAGGGTGGCATTGTTCACAAAGGTAAAGTCCGACACCCTGCGCACTCGCATCGCCCAGCAGATCCGCAATGCCATCCTCAGTGGTGCACTGAAGGAAGGCTCCAAACTGGTGGAACGCAACCTCGCCAGTGAACTGGGAGCAAGTCTCACCGCCGTTCGCGAAGGACTGATCGAGCTCGAGTGGGAAGGCTTCATCGTCAAGAAGAAGATGTCGGGCACCCACGTAGTCAAGCTAACTCTGGTCGAAGTGGAAAAGATCTTCCGGGTCCGTGAAGTGCTGGAAGCGATGGCGTTCGCCGAAGCAGCGGTAAACGCGACAGACTCGGCGAAAGCCGGTCTTGAAAAGGGCTACACCGAAATGATCGACGCCGCCCGCAACAAAGACCCGCGTCTCTATAACCAGAAGGACATGGCCTGGCATCAGGCAGTCTGGCAGGCAAGCAACAACGATTTTCTGGTAGCCGCCCTAAAGCGGGCCGTCCTCCCGTACTTCTCCTACACTGCCATCCGCATAGAAGCTGTGGACCCGTTCGTCCTGTATCAGGACGCATCCGAGCACTACCCTCTGCTGCAGGCCATCAAAACAAACGACGCCGAAAGCGCCCGCCGAATCTTCACCGAAAAAATCCAAAGCTGGCTAGCCCTGGCAACAGTAGAAATCTCAAGAGGAGGGCGTTAGACCGGCGTTCGTCGGCGTTGATCGGCTGCCAGCACCGGGACGTCCAGCTCCCGACGAAACTCCCCGCCAGCACACCCGGCAAATACAGCCTCAAACACATCGAGGCTCTCTTCCAGCGCTTCCCTGGTGATTACCAGAGGCGGACAGATCTTGACGGTCCCGCCGCCAGGGCCAACCGGGCTGAACATCAGCACGCCGGCCTCGACGCATCCCTGGATCACGTCCCATGCAAGATCCGCATCCGGTTCTTTCGTTCCGGGCTTCACGCACGAAACGCCCGCCACCAAACCTTTGCCCATCACAGTGCCGATCTGCGGGAATTCCTGCTTCAGCCTGCCGAGGCGAGCATGCAGCAACTCTCCCTGCCGTCGAGCATTGCGAGGCAGATCTTCGCCCATCACCAGATTGATCGATGCCAGCGCTGCCGCCGAACACACCGGGTTGCCCGTATGCGTCGAGGTCATCGAGCCCGGGTTCGGAATGTCCATAATGTCGGCTCGGCCTGCGACCGCCGCCAGCGGTAGGGAGCCGGAGATGCCCTTCCCAAAACACGCCAGGTCGGGCTCGATGCCGTAATGCTCAAAGCCCCAGAGCGTACCAGTCCGCCCGAATCCAGCCTGCACTTCATCGCAGACCAGCAGTGCCTCATAACGGTCGCACCACTGTCGTAAAGCCTGCATATACTCCACTGGCGCGAACGCACCCGTGCCGCCCTGATACGTTTCCAGCAGCACACCGGCCACATTCTCCGGGGCGACTCCCGCATCCGAAAGCTGTCGCTCGAATCCTGAGAAGGATGTGTCCTCGTTCCAGAAGCCATCCGGAAACTCGAGCTGCACAAAGCCCGGATCAAGATTACCGATCCAGTCCTTCAGCGCCGGGATACCGCCGGCCTGCTGCGAGCCCAGCGTCCTGCCATGAAATGCCTTGTTAAAGGACACAATCACGTTCTTCTGACGGCGGCCCAGCTTCAGACCCCATGCCCGGCAAAGCTTGATGGCGCACTCCACTGTCTCCGACCCCGTCGTGAGCAGAAACACCTTCCCAAGACTCGCCGGGAGAATCGATGCCAGCCGTTCGACCAGTTGCGCGCGGATGACGCTCGGGAAGCAATAGTTCGTCAGCAGACCCGCGTCCACTTGCCGACGGATGGCGTCGGCAATCTCTTTCCTGCCATGTCCTGCGTTCGTGATGAGAACACCGGATGACCAGTCGATCCAGCAGTTGCCGAAAGGATCGAAGACCTGAAAGCCCTCCGCCCGATCCCACAGAATCGGAGGCTGGCCGCGCATGGCAGCCGGCTCGAAACGGGCGAGAGTCTCGATCGTCGGCAGAGACTCGGGTACGGGCAGTTCGGTTTGAATTCGACGGTACCTGGTCGCAACAGGCGCAACGGCGCGCGGGGTCAGATCATAGTTTCTGGGCATGGCTTTTGGACAGGGTGACGATGTTGTCTCTTTATGATATCGAATGATCGAGCATCGATTGGATCACGCAGCATCGACACTATATACTTCGTTTAAGGATACAAGTGAATCGCAACCTTCTGCTTCTGCTCGCCGCTGCGACAGTTCCAGTCAGCGCTCAGGTGAATATTTCAGCGGGTCCCGACAAGGTCGCAGTGGAGATTGACGGGAAACCGTTCACTACGCTCTTCCTGCCCGTTGAAGGAAACAAGCCGTATCTGTACCCTCTCAGCACCGCGACCGGCGTTGTCGTCACACGGCACTATCCCATGGAGGACGTCGCCGGCGAAACCCACGATCACCCACATCATCGTGGCCTCTTCTTTGCCCACGGAGACATCAGCGGCTACAATTTCTGGGCCACAGAGAAATCGCAGAAGGCCCGCAATACAGCGAGTATGCGGACAAAGAACGTGCGAGTCGAAGGCGGTCCCAAATCAGGCAGGATCACGGCAGTGTTTGAAGGACTTTCGCCTGAGGGAAAGCCAGTGATGACGGAAACCAGAACATATACCTTCTATTCCGGTCCGAATCTGCGGACCATCGACTTTGATGTCCGCATTGATGCCATCGAAAAGCTCACATTCAATGACACCAAAGAGGGTACATTCGGCATTCGCCTCGCGACCTCCATGTCGGAAGATAAGGGCGGCCGAATGCGCAACGCTGAAGGTAAGGAAGGCGAGAAGAACGTCTGGGGCAAGCGCTCACCATGGGTCGATTATGCCGGGCAGGTGAATGGAAAGCTGGTGGGCGTTGCCATCATGGACCACCCTTCCAATCCGAGACATCCCACATACTGGCACTCGCGGGCCTACGGACTCTTTGCTGCAAATCCATTCGGTCTCAAAGAGTTTACGGGTGACAAGACTCAGGACGGCAGCCTGACAGTCGAACCTGGAAAGTCGGTGCGCTTCCGCTATCGTGTGGTTATCCACGAAGGCAACGCGGAACAAGCCAGCATCGCCGCGCTCTGGCAAAAGTACTCAGCGACCGGTGGTTCGGCACAGTAATTCATGAAGACACCCGTGCTCCTCATCGGCGGCGGCATGATCGCCCACGACCAGATTCTGCCGTCGCTCTATCAGCTTCGAAGGAACGGACTCGTCGACGACATCCAGGTTTGCGGCCAGCGGAGTTCCACCTTGCGCGCCCTCGTTGACTCGCCGGTTCTGCAGCGGGCATTCCCAGACCAGTCCTTCACGCCGTTTCCGCCGTTCGAAGACACCAGTCCGGATCCGCAACCGAACCTCTACGAGCAGGCGGTCAGAGCATTACCGGAACAGAGCATCGTCATCGTCGCTCTTCCCGATCATCTCCACAAAGAAGCGATTCTCTATGCGCTCCGCCGCAACCAGCACGTCATCGCCGTCAAGCCTCTGGTCCTGAACTGCGCCGATTCGGACGAGATCGAGCGCGAAGCACGCAGCCGTGGCCTGTTCGTCGGCATCGAGTACCACAAGCGCTTCGACGACCGCAGCCTGATGGCGCGCGACCGCTACCGCGCAGGGCAAGTTCGGTGAGTTCCGGCTCGGAACCGCAGCACTCTTCGAAAAGTGGTACTACCGCCACAGCAATTTCCAGAACTGGTGCACCACGGAAAACAGCGACGCGTTCACCTACATCGGATGCCACTATGTCGACCTGGTGCACTTCATCACGGGACTCCTGCCAGTCGCCGTAAGCGTCTGCGGAATCGTCGATCGCTACCCGAATGGGAACGAAGGCTATCTCTGGACCGACGCGAGGGTCCGCTGGAATAACGGAGCCATTCTCAACGTCCAAAACGGACTCAGCTTCCCCGATGACGCGCCCGGAACCAACAAACAGGGCATAACCCTGTACTGCGCCGGAGACGACAAGGGAGCAATGCTAGGCCACGACGACCAGTATCGAGGCATGAAGTACTGCTACATCTCGAAGGCGGACAGCCCGGGGAGCACTGTCTACACCGAACCGAGTTCAGACTATTTCCAGTACGTCGACCTCGGAGGACCGGGACTCAGACCCGTAGGATACGGCTTTCGATCAATCGAGTTCCTCATTCAGCAGTGCCTGGCCGCAAAGGCACTCCCCGACCAAACAAGCCGGCAAGAGTTGCTGAGACAAATCGACAAAACCGGCATCGTAGCGACTCCGGCAAACAGCCGCTACAACGAAGCAGTGATCGAGGCAGCGCGAAAGTCCATCACAAACAAGGGACAAGAAGTCGACGTTAACTCAGAAGACGCCTGAAATCCCAATGGAGTAAACCCCAACGCTTAGCTCGATCAGGCGTTCATGCCGGATCACTTCAACGCGGGCGCAGCTGCTCGGCAAACGGTGCAGCATCTGCACCTGATGTCATCGGGCGATGAGATGGACCATCGACCGGCCTTTGCGGCATATGATCCCGAGTCGAGGGACTTCCGCGGGGTTGGACCGACCGCTATGGCGGCACCGAAACCCGATTCGCCCGCCACCTACTCCCGCTCCCGCTCATCAAGATCGCTGATGCAATTCCGACTGTCGCTGCGTTCGTTCAGAAACCGGCGTTGAGCACAGTGAGACCGCTGGTCTGTCCGTCGCCGTCCTCTCGTACAGTTGTGCGGCCGTTGCTTCAGCCGGACACGGTTGTGGTTCACTGTGGATTGATGTCGAGGTTGGGCAGCCTTGCCCACCGAATCTAACCCAACTAGGCCAAAATCGGGGAGCTCACGGATCCTTGATATCGAGCTGCGCAAGAGCTACGTGTTCAGCTACTTACTCGACGCAGAGAAGTGGTACGCCCGAGAGGATTCGAACCTCTGACCTTTTGCTCCGGAGGCAAACGCTCTATCCAGACTGAGCTACGGGCGCACTTTCACTCAGTCTACAACAAACCAGTATCGAATGCGCGTTGCTGTCTCAAAACCACCCATTTAGCGTCCAATGCCACGATTGCTAACTCGGGTATTGATCACATCGTTGTTGAGGGGACGTGAACGGTCCGGGAAGCGCGCGAGAGACAGAAAGCTCGTAACTGCGGCAGGCCCGTCGGCGCTAGCTGCAGAAGCGCAGCTCAAGATCGGAGGGATTGTTTTTATAAGCAATCAGTCATCGTACCGACCGTCGATCGGCAACTTGCATTCGAGGCCGGGTCTGTTCCTGCATTGCCAGAGGCTGCTCAAACCTGCAGCGTTGTCCCGGCTCCTGCGTTGAACCGCACAATTGATCGGCAAACGTCGAGTCGCCCAGTGATTAACAGTCACATCTTCGACGCAAGCCATTCCCACGCAGTGCCCTCTACTGTGCTGACTACGAACGATCCCGACGCGGTGCGTATCACGCCGTCGCGAGTTCCGCGAGTGCCGATGCGCTGTCGTGCTCGACATCCGCATGCAAGCTGTTGCCATGCGCATCCATCGTTACGATTGCGACAAAGTCTTTGACCTGCAGGTGCCACATGGCTTCCGGAATGCCGAACTGCATGAGATGGACGCCCAACACTCGCTCCATCGTTCGAGCGTAGAATTGCGCTGCACCACCGATGCCGTTCAGGTAGACTGCGCCAAACTCTTTAAGCGCCTCAAGCGTTTTCGGACCCATACCACCCTTGCCTATGACCGCGCGGACACCGTAGCGTCGGATAACATCCGCCTGATAAGGTTCTTCGCGGATACTTGTGGTCGGCCCGGCTGCTTTGACGGTCCAGTCGCCACTAGCGTTCTTGAGCATCACGGGACCGCAATGATAGAGAGCTCCTCCGTTCAGATCAACCGGTGGAGCATTCTTCATAAGGTATGCGTGGACCTGATCGCGACCAGTAAACATCTCGCCAGAGATCAGGACGACATCGCCGACGCGAAGTTCGCGCATCTGCGCCTCTGTGAAAGGTGGGTGCAGAACAATCTCACGTCCTGAAAGTGGGAAACCTGACGAAGATGCCAGTTGCTCCACGGGACGGGATGGATCACGATACAACCAGCTTGTGATCGCACCGGACTGCGCGTCGAGTTTGACACCAAGGCGGCGGAAAGCCCAGCACTCGTATGCCACCGATACAAAGAAGGATGCCGGTAAACGATTAGCGGCCACGATCTTGCAGCCGATGAGCGACTTCTTGCCGCCGAAGCCCATGGGGCCGACACCAAGCGTATTGGCTTCCTGCAGGATGCGATCCTCGAGCTTCGCGGAGTTCCGGAACAGGATTGACGTCATCCAAAGTGCGGAACAGCTGCTCCTTTGCAAGAAAATACCCGTGCGCGCGATCGCTGCCGATACATACACCGACCGCCCCCGGTGCGCATCCCTGCCCCTGCGCCTGCCACACAGCGTGCAAGATGCACTTTCGAACGCCTTCGAGGTTTCGGTCAGCGCGACCGAGATGATCAAGATTGCAGGGCACAGAATACTGTATATTCTTGTTCTCGCAGCCGCCGCCCTTCAGCATCAGACGAACCTCAATCTCGTCCTGCTCCCATTGCTCGAAGTGCATAACAGGCGTTTCATCGCCCAGATTGTCACCCGTGTTCTCACCGGTGAGAGAGTGCACCGAGTTTGGGCGTAACTTCCCTCGGCGAGTCGCTTCGGCCACCGCATTGCGAATTGCCTTTTTCACTTCGAGCTGATTAGTTCCAATCGGCGTGTGCACGATGAAAGTCGGCATTCCCGTGTCCTGGCAGATCGGACTCTCCTCCGCGTGCGCCATATCGACATTGGAAGCAATGATGTTCAGCGCCTGCGAAGCTTGTGTGCCGGCCGTCTCGTCGCGCAGTGCAATGCCCATTGCGGCACGCACATCCGGCGGCAGATTTGTAGAGGTCTGGATGATCAACTCGAGCAGACTGCTTTCGAGGAATTGCATATTAGTGATTTGGCGAGCGAAGGTCTCATGGTAGCGTGAGGCGCACGGTTGCCGTCACTCCGGGCCTGATAAGTGAGCTGGGATTGCCGAAATCAACAGTCACCTTACCGTTGTCGATTCTCGTAATAGTGCCCGGGAGAGCGTCTGCCGAAATATCGGCAACATTAATTGTGGCCTGCTGTCCGGGAGCGAGTTGTTTTAGCGCCGCGGGAGCAGGCTCCACGGTGATTGTCATGTGCGACAAGTCGGGTGCAATACGAAAGAGGTCCGGAATCGCCGGATTGACGGGATCGCCGACCACGCCGCGACGTGCGACGACCACACCATTGACCGGCGACACGACCTGCCCCGCATCGACGCGAGCCTTTGCAGCCTCAAGATCGTCATTCTTGCGGTCGAGAGCCTTTCGGGCGTTGTCGAGGTCGGCCTGCAAACTCGAAAGTCGCGCCTCTGCACGCTTTGCGACTTCCTCGGAATTCGTGTGTTCGGTCTGAAGAGTCAGGTATTCGGCTTCCGCCTTGTCAAAGATCTTTCGTGGTGTTGCACCTTCGCTCAAAAGGAATTTCTGGCGATTGTAGACGCGTGTCGCGCGTTCCAGTTCGTTTGTCACGCGCTGGTAGTCGGCCTGCGCGCGAGAGGCTTCAAGACGCGACGCCGAGATTGTACCTTCGAGCGCGTTGACTCGTTCCTGCGCACGCTCGAGTTCAGCTGTCGCGTTCTCCTGGGCCGCAGACAGGGTAGTATTCCCGATTTCAGCAAGCAGTTGGCCCTGGTAGACTTCATCGCCGGCGTCAACATGAAATCTGAGCAGTTGCCCATCTGTTGGAGCTGCGATTTGCACGATTTCCTTAGCGGACACCACGCCTTGTAGCCGGATCTCACCGTGCGGGATGGCCGCCGCAGCTGCCTTTGCGGCAGCTTCTTTTTCCGCGCGTGCAGCCTCCTGCGACTTTCGGGCCTGAACTGCACGGTACCACCATACTGAACTTCCGGCCACCACGCAGGCAAACACGAGTGCCCCGGCGATCAGGGGCCATTGTCGCTGCATCGCTACCATAGTATTCGTGCGGAGACGTCCGGCTTATATCTTTGACATGGACGGCGTAATCGTCGATTCCACGCAGCTTCACACAGCGGCGTGGGACGTATATTTGTGCAAGCACGGGCTGGAACTGGCCGACGTCGGGAACCGGATGCTCGGCAAACACAACGACGCGATTGTGCGTGATTTTTTCCCCAATGGCTCACTGACCAGGGACGAAATAGTCCGGCATGGCGCAGAAAAAGAAGCCGTTTACCGGGAATTGATGCGGCCAGTCCTCGTTGATCAGCTTGTGCCGGGAATTCGGGAATTCCTTGAAAGCTTTCATGGCGACATTGAAGCGGCACTTGCGACTAATGCGGAAAAGGAAAATGTCGATTTTATTCTTGACGCAGCCGGGCTGCGTAAGTATTTTGCCTGTGTTTTGAGCGGGCATGATGTCGAACGACCGAAACCTGCTCCTGATATCTATCTGCGTGCAGCGGAGGAACTCCAGGCTGATCCGGCCTGCTGTATCGTATTTGAAGACTCACTTACAGGGGTTACCGCGGCGCGGGCAGCCGGTATGCACGTCGCAGGTGTACAAACTACGTTGACTGATTTCCCGAATGTCGATATTGTAATTGGTAATTTCCGCGATCCCGTTTTATTTAAGTGGCTGGAAAGGTTATCCGTTTGCGCCTGAACCGCAGTATTGTCGCCACGGCAATTGTGATCTTTGCGGGTTCCTCGGTTCATGGGCAAGTGCAAATGTCGCTGGCCGAGGCTGCCCGGCGAATTCCCCCGAATTATACTGCCGCCCACAATGGCGAAACGATTCAGGTTCGTGGCGTTGTTCCTGTGTCCCCGGTCTACATCGCGGAGTATACCGAGGCCATCATTCAGGACGCGACGGGAGCAGGACTGACCATTCAGGGCTCGCATGACCTCCTCGGGCCACTTCGCGCCGGACAGGATCTGGAGATAACCGGCACGATCGCAGAGCGCGCCGGTCTGCCTGTGCTTGCAGGTTAAGAGGCTTTACGTCGTCGATGACGCCAGCCCTCCGGCGCTGCAGTTACTCACCGTATCTCAGCTGAACGATGTAGATCTCACCGGTCGTTTCATTCGAACCGAAGGGCTGGTCACGCGGATCGGGCAGAATATGGGCGGCGACCTGATGGAGCTATCCGATGGTGGCGCCAGCATCCTGGTATTTCATCCATTTGAAGGTCCGGAGCGGCTCCACGTCTTCACGCGTTTTCGTGTAGGTGATCGTGTGGCCGTCAAAGGAATCAGTGGTCAGTACTGCCCGGCTCCGCCGTTCAACCGGTCCTTCGAGATCGTCATCGGATCGACCGGCGCGGTTGAAGTGGTCTCACGAGCCTGGATCGTGCCGCCGCAGGTTGCTGGTGTACTGCTGCTGCTGCTGATTGCCGCCCTTGGGGGTTGGTTCTGGCGCGAGCGCAAACTAAAGCGTCAAAGGCGAAGACAAAGTGCAATCGTGACGCTCGGAGAGGACATCATCGGCGCCGCCAATTTGGCGGAGATTGCGCGGCTGATTGAGAATGTACCTCCAGAGAACATCGGCGGAGCACAGATTGAGCTATACGTCGTCAGCGAAACTGCGCACGAATTGCAGCGAGTTCGGACCGAAAGGAATCGCCTCCCCGTAGGCATCCCGATATCTCAGGCCGATGCCAGCCTGAGTTCACTCGTCGCCCGCTGTTTCCGCGAGAGGCGGATCCTCGTGTTTCCGAATCTCCGCCGCCTTGAACAGCTGGATGATCAGTCGTCCTTGCTGCCGTCGAGTGCCATTGTGGCACCCATGACCGCACGCGGCGAAGCGGCGGGCGTTATGCTCCTGCTCTATCGCAAGCGGCGGCGGGACTTCAGCCAGGATTATCAGCTCGCCATTCAGCACCTCGCGAACCAGGCAGCTGCGGCATTGCGACTGCAGGATCAGCAGATTATCAAGGAACAGCTTCTTCGAAGCGAAAAGATGGCGGCCGCCGGTCAACTGGTTGCGGGCGTCGCGGCCGACCTTCGGGCCCCCCTATCGCGCATCGAAGCCCGTTGTCAGCGCCTGCTGACTTCACCGGGAACGGATCCGGGATTAGCAGAGGTCAGTAAAGAGGCGCGTCGAGCACTTGAGATCGTAGATTACCTGCTGCTCTTCTCAACCATGGAAAAGCGCGCGCCCAAACCGGTTGACGTAAATGGGGCACTTCGCGCGCTGCTCGACCGGCGGAGTGAAGAGCAGGACCGGCTCCGGATCCGGGTTGAACACAGTACTCCGGCATCAGCCATGGAGGTCTGGGCAGACGAGGCTCAGATCGAACACGCATTGCTGACCGCGATTATGCATGCTGAATCCACCGCATCTGCTTCGAAGGACCGAACACTTCGAGTGACTAGCCGCATTAGCGGCTCGCGCGTACATGTTGTCCTGGAAACCGGAGCAGTCACATATGGCATCGACGCCCGCGTCGGCTCACCGGATATTACCGACTACTTCGGCTTCCCGGTCGCGCAGGCAATCGTTCAGAGCCACGGCGGCGACCTTAGGAAAGTGATCGATGACAAACGAGGCGGGATCGTTCGATTCGAACTGGAACTACCGGCGCATACAGCGCACGCAGGGCTGGACGAATCATCAATGAGCACGAGAGGCTTGACGCGCGTTATGACAGCCCTGATCGTGGAGACCGACCAGATCACACAAAGGCAGTTGCTGGTGCTGCTCGCGGAGCGCGGTCACCGCGCCATCCCGGTAACGATGGCCGATGAAGCCCTTGATCTCGTCCAACGTATCTCTTTCGACCTCGTGTTCTGTTCAACGCGGGTGACGGGTCTGACCTGGCTCGAACTTTTTGCACGCATACGCCGCAAAGTTGGCACTTTTGCCCTTTTGACTGACGGGTACGATCCCGAAAGTCCGGCTGCGTTCAGTGATGGTGACGGACAAATCCTGCCGAAGCCGGTTCAGGAACGCGATTTAGAAAAACTGCTCGGGATTGCCGAAGTGCGCTGGACCGTTGCACATCGATGAGTTCCTATTTACTTCCGAGCCTGAACGTTATGCCGGTTATGATCGTCAGGGGATAACCCGGGGTCCCGTGAATCCGGCTGATTGCTTCGGCATCTGGCGAGACACGGGATTCAAAGTAATTCTGCGTCTCGTAATAGCTGCGGTTAGTGAAGTTGTCGAGACTGAAGTTCAGGTCCAGACGATGATTGAGGCGCCGCGTCAGGCCCATATCGAAGACGGTGTGTCCGGACGCGACGATCGCTGGATCAGTATCGTCCAGGCGGTAGTGATTGATCGCACGCATGCGAATCGATCCGCTCCAGCCGTGCCAGTTCGTTGCAGTTATCGATGAACTCGCTACAAAATGAGGCGCACTGTCAACGTACAACCGTTCCTGACCGCCTCGGTAGAACGCGTTGGCTACTTTGGTCACCGCTCCGTTCAGTGCGAGGTAACGAGTGAGTTGAACCGAAGCTTTGGTTTCGAACCCATATGCGCGGCTCGGTCCTTTGAACTCGTAACTGCCATCGTCAGGAATATAAACCTGCTCGTGGGAGTGGTCAATCAGGAAGGTATCTCCACTCAGGCCGAAGCGGCCGTGATTGTATGAAACTCCAAGCTGGTAGAAGTCCGTCGTCGCGAGTCGCGGAAGCTCAGGATGCTGTACAACACCGCGAGCATCAATGCTGTTGATACCACGACCGTAGTTGGCGTGAAACGTCAGCGGTACTTTTGAGGATGGCGTGAAAGCAAGACTTGCTTTCCCCTGCCATTTTCCGCTGTACTGCAGTTTCGTAACCGGATCGACTTCGTCCCGAACGTTGTACCGGAACTCGTCGAATCGAACTCCACCTCCGGCAATCAACCGCCCGCGAAAAAAACCAAGCGTTTCCTGCAGGTATGCTGCCTCATTTGTGACATGTGCGTGGGCCATGGTTGTTACTTCCGTGGGGACGCGTCCGTCACGGCTGTAAAGGCCAACGTTGATCTGGTTGTCGTGAAAGTTCAGTCCTGATGTCAGGGATCCGAGGGCACCGAATATTCGGTGAGGATGCGCGTACTGTACGTTAAACCCATCCTGCAGGCGCGAATCGTGTTGCTGAAAAGCGTCGCCATTCACAGGATCGTTGAGGTAGAAAGTGAAATTCGAGAAAAGGTCAAACAACGACCGTCCGACAAACGCGTCTGCTTTGAACGTATCTCCGTTGTGGAAACTCTTGCTGTAGTAGCCGGAGGCCGTGCCAAGTTTTACGCTGCCACCGTCAGTGGGGTCAATGTAGCCAAAACGGTCTGGCGCGCCTGAGCTGACGAGGTCGAGCGGAAGCTGTCCAGAAGAATAAAAATCGTTCCTGCCGAACAGGATTCGAAATCCGATCTTCTGACTGTCGTCGAGAGTGCGCGTGAGATTCGCGTTGATGTTGTCGCGACGGTAACGGCCAGGGTTCTGAAAGGGTCCGTCGGTGTAAGAACCTTCATAAGCTATATAGGACGCCAGCCGCTCGCTCGAGGGACTCCATGCGATGAAGCCCCGGCCGGTGTCGAAGTTGCCACCCTCGAGTCTGACCGTCAGGGTGTCGGGAAGGGATTCACGCTGACGGATGTGAACCACACCAAGTCCGCTGAAATCCCCATACTCGGCGCTGAAAGGACCATTGATGATACTGACATCTTCGATCAGTTCGGGGCTAAGCGCTTTTAACGATCCCAGATAACCCTGACCGTGGCCCTGAGTACCCTGATTTTGCTGGACGTTGTCGACGAGAACTTTCAGTCCGCCGTTCACGCCGCCGTGGTCCAGGTTGAAGCCGAAGCGGCGAATCTCGAGAGATTTTCCGCCGCCTTCATGCTGGCCCGCATTGATGCCTGCATTTAGCTGCTGGAAAACCTGGTCATCACGAGTGAAAAGCGTTTTGGCGAAGACTTCGGCGTTTCGAAGGTCAACGACGGGCTCGATTGTCTTCGCGGAAATGACGATGCTTTCGCGCTTTGTGTGAATCGCCTCGAAGTGCAAATCGAGGTTTTCGATGCCAGTGTTCGGAACAGATACACTCCGCCGGACGGTCTCGAAGTCCGCCCCGGAGACTATGATCGTGTGCCTGCCTGCTTTCACAGGCGCAACAGTGAAATTACCAAGACTATCCGTCAAGCTTGAGGCGCCGCCCAATATCGCCACCGAGGCATGCGCGACCGCTTTCCCCTGCGGATCAGTAACTCGACCGCTTATGGCTGTACCGGCGTCAGCGGCCGACAATACAGCCGTGACGAGCGCAGCCAGTGGTAGCGATCGAAGAAGTTGCCGAGATTCGAATGCTGTCACGGGCCTGTCTGTTCTTACGTCAACGACATCGGAACGGATTCGTGGATTCAGCGCCCGGACTGTGCTTAGCGAGCGGCCTGCGTTTGCGATCTCACCGGGCGTGGAGGCGCGACGTAGTCAATCAACTCGTCGACCGGTTTCTTGCCAGCCCATGCGATTCCGCGCAGCAGTGTTCGTTGAACTTGGTAGTTAGCGAAGTTAGAGTAGGTATGACCTTGCATCCACACGAAGGCTCTTGCGGTCTGGCCACCGCTCACCGGGTGTTCGAATGTCCACATCTGCGGCACAACTTCGCCCTTGTGTGTACCGGCGCTGGGAGTTCCGGCGATTGAGGTCGTGGCGAGCACATGGATCTCGGGATCCTTAGACCATGTCATCAGGTAGAACGCTTCGTCAAAAAGCGTCATATCCGACATGTCCTTCATTATCGGGTTTGCTTTGTCCACGACCTTGTAGCTGACGGGCGCGTCGAGGGTGTAGTTTACCTGACCATGCTTCTTGCCCCCGCCAACAAGTTTTGCGAACCAGGCCGGATCGGGGCCGCAAAGTGAATCGTGAAGGCTTACCAGCCCCCCACCGCGGTTGACAAAACTTTCGAGTGTGCCGCGATCGGAGTCCGACATAAATCCGACGTCACCCTTATAGATGACGACCACGTCCATCTGTTCAAGGTCCTTCGCCGAAGGCATATGCAGCGCGCCCTGTACCACCGCGCCGCGCTCCGTCAGTAGCTTGCTCCAGTCGGCAAGAAACTGCGGATAGTCATGCTGCCCGGGGCCGTGTGTTTTCAGTCCAGTCCACAGGAAGACTCGCATACCGTTCGGGTTCTGCCCCGGAGTTCTGGGCGCACCTCCTGGTGTTCCGGGCGGATTCCCTGCCTGTGAGAACGCCAGGCCAGCGCAGAGCGTAAGGGCGGCTCCGAAGACAAATAGGTTCCGAATGAGCGAGGTCGGGCAGAGTGTGTGCATGACAGCGATTTTCCTTATCGTAATACCGTCGGGTCGCGGATCCCGTTCGCGAAGCCCGGCAGTGAAACTATATCCCGCAAACGGTATCATCTGGGGGTGTGGTGGAAACCCGTCGTTGGCGGCGCAATTGTGCTGTTCGCACTGACGGAGATGTTTCAGGATCTGTTCCACCCAACGAAAAGCGGCGCACTTAGCGACTGGATTGGCCATCGAATATTCGTCCTGCTCCGCAGATGGCCATCCTTCCTGAATTCTGCGGGTCCGCTCGCGGTCGTGATCTCGATCCTGGTCTGGGCCGGATTACTCGTCCTCGGTTTCGCCTTTATTTATTGGTCCGTGTTTCCGTGGGCGTTTCAGCTGAGAACTGCCAACCAGCCGAACCCGGGTCTGGACGGATTCTGGTGGTGCTTCTACTACTCTCTGGAGATGCTCACAACACTCGGACTGGGAGATATGCAACCAACCCCAAGCTGGCTTCGCCTTCTGTCAGCGATACATACCCTGATCGGGTTTTCTCTCGTGACCGCCAGCATTACCTGGGTTGTGCTGATCTATCCAGCGCTCAGCCGAACCAGAAATCTTGCAAGGAAAGCACACATACTCGCGTCCGCTGAGCGCAAGAGCGGAGTGTCGATAGCCTCTGAAGGATTTCACACCGTCATGACCGGGATCGCGCAGGAAGTGATCCAGGCTCGCGTAGACCACATTCACTTCTCGATCCTTTTTTACTTCTATACGGCGGATACCAAGGCGTCGCTTTCTTCGGCGGTCTGGAAACTACGACACTTCGCGAAAGAAGGATTCGAAGAAGGACGCGAGGACAAGGTTCGTCTGGCCGCCTTGCGCTCAACGAAGCACTCGACGACCTGGCGGACAAGCTGAGAACGCGGCTCAGATGTCGAGGGTCCGGCCGACGAAGTGTTCCGTGCCTTCTCCGAGTTTCACCTGACGGTACCATCAAATTGAATGAGAGCGGTGGTTCTGTTTGACATCGACGGCACTTTAATCCGTCGTGCCGGACCGCAGCACAGGCTTGCTCTTATTGATGCGATTCGCGATGTGACTGGATTTGGTACGACGTTTGACGGCATCGATACCAGCGGGAGACTCGATCGCGATCTGATCCGGATCATGCTGGCGAAAGCCGACGCTCAGGCCGAGGTTGCCGAACGTTCTATGCCGGCGATTGTTCGCCTCGCCCAGCGGTTCTACTGTGCTCGAACAGTCGATTTAAGACGAAGGGTCTGTCCAGGGGTGCGAGTTGCCTACATCGATTACAGCTGGCCCATATTCCCATGGGCCTTGTTACCGGGAACCTTTCGGCAATTGGCTGGCGGAAAATGGAAGCCAGCGGTCTGACAAAGTATTTTCGGTTCGGGGCATTTGCGGAACAGGCGTCCACTCGCGCGGAACTCGTTGAGATCGCGATGCGAAGAGCCCGGCGCAGCGGATGGGTCCGAAAAGATACTCGTGTCAGCCTATCGGCGATCATCCGAACGATATTGACGCTGCTAAGCTGAATGGGGTTCGTTCGATCGCAGTCGCTACAGGCGTTGTGCCTCGCACGGAGCTCGCACTGCACCGTCCCGATGTTCTGCTTCCTGATCTCCGATGTCTGAAAGTCGAAACAGTTCTGTAGGTAGTCCGCAGGCGTTCTCCGTCAAGCGCGCTCAGGTTGAGTTTCATAACTTTGCATCGCTTGGCGAGCCTGAGCGTGCGATGGCTGCCTACCTGGAGGAAAACCACCGTCGAGATGGCATCCTGCAGAAGACATCTGGATTTCGTGGGTCCGATGACTCCGTTCCTGGAGATCGGGGCCAATGCCGGTCACACTAGCTATCTGTTGTGTAACGATTACGGCGCGTCAGGGTTTGCGCTGGACATCAGCGCTGATGCGCTGCGTCACGGCGTGTTTCTTCAGGAAGCGTGGCATCTGGAGCGAGCGCCAATCCGCGTTGCCGGTGACGGTGCTCAGCTGCCCTTCAGGGATGGTTCGATTCGCTTCATCATGACGCACCAGACGCTGAGCCAGTTTATGGATCTGGACTCGGTGCTGAATGAGATTACGCGAGTGCTTGCACCTGGAGGTGTGTTCTTCTTCTCCGAGGAGCCAATGCGGCAGGCTGCTGTCGCTCCGTTTATATCGTGCTCCGTACGAACGCGAGATGAAGGGCTGGGAACGCCGGCTTCACGAGTGGGGCCTGCTGGGGTATCTCGTACAGGATGTGATCGGAGCGCACCAGGAGGAGAGCTTCGGCATTCGACAAAACCACGCGATGAGTCTCAATGACTGGGACGCTTTATTGCAGCGTCATTTTGCGCAACACCGTCTGGATCTCCACGTTCCTGAGCGGGGTTGGGGTGAGCGCTGGATGAAGCGGGCCGCGGTCCAGTTCGATCCTTACAAGTCCGTCTGGCGAGCGGCCAAATTGCTGGGAGGCACCATCGCCGCAGTTTGCCGAAAGGCGGGCGATCCGGTGCTGCCGTCGTTCGATAGGTGGGATACACTTCTGCGTTGTCCTGACTGTCACAGCGATATCGAGCTTCTGGAAACAGGCACGCTGTTGAAGTGTTCGCGATGCGGCTATGAGGCTGCTAACGAAGGACACGTGTTTAACCTGCTGCCTTCTGCGGAAAAGCGAGAGCTCTATCCGGGCGATCGGGAGGACGTCATCGATTTTTCACTGCCGGGTCATGAACAGCACCTGATGTAGGGTGGTATGACGTGGAGGGGACGTTCGGCAACCGGTATCGCTGGATCGGTTCGCGGGCGATCGCGCGTTTACGGCGAGTGCATTCCGTTCCTGTCAAACTTCGAATCCGCGGCTTCGCTCCGGAAACGATGTTCGCTGTGGGGAAGCCGCGAATCGAAGCGGTGGTCAACGGCGTTGTTGTGCGTGAGTGGGCGTTGGATCGGGTTGGTTTGTTTCTGCTCGAGGCGGATGTTGACGGTACCGAGAACGACTTCACAGTGGAACTGCGTGTCGCGCCCGAGTGGCGTGCTCCGGGGGATGCTCGTGCACTGACCGTCAATATCTCTATGGTGCGACTCGTTCCTCGAGACTAATTCAATCGAGGTGAAACACTTCTTCGAGAGGCCGCATTCGCTCATCGGCTGCCTTGCCTGAAGGGGTTTCGAAGAAGTCGAGCATAGAGGCCTGCCAGCGCTGATTCACATCGGTCCGGCTCATCTCAGCCCGAGCCTGTTCAAAATTGTCGCTTTCGAGATAGCCGATCAGGAGACCATCTTCACGCAGAAAGAGAGAGTAGTTGTGCCATCCAGCGCGGGAAAGCGCCTCCAGCATTTCGGGCCACACGGCTTTGTGACGTTCCCGATACTCGGTAAGGCGGTCGGGCTTTACCTGCAACGTGAAGCAGATCCGCTTGTTCTGGTCCATGCCGCTGATGGTATCGTCGCTTCTAATCGTTCCTGAACAGGCTTACGGTCCCGTCACGTTCAACAACCGCGAGTTTGATTTCGTCCAGACTGCGTACGCCTTTCTGGCGCGCGGCTGCCATCAGATCCTCGTCAATCATTCTCATTCCATGAAGAACATCACGTCTGACGTTTCCATTTTCGAGCACGACCACCGGTGTGCCGTCGACCAGCTTACGAAATCCTACGCTGATCTCCTTCAGCCATGAGACGAGTACGTGATTGACGGCGATGGCAAAGATACCGGCAATTGCATTTACCAGCGACCGATCATCTGCGACGACTGCCTGGATTGACATACCGCCAAGCAAAAACAGCACGAGCATCTCAAACGGGCTTAGCTGGCTTGCTGTCCGGCGACCTATCATGCGCAGGACCATCAACAAAACCCAGTAAACAACAGTTGCTCTGATAATCGTGTCCATGTTGTGCTCTCAGGGAAGGACGATTTGCGAGAACTCGACTCGAGTGCCCGTGTTCTCCAGAGTGATCCGGTTCCAAAGCCTGCCGGGAGCGCCAGGCTCCTGGGTGATATCAATCTTGCCGGGCTGATCACCTGCATCGATGGGTATCTCCGCGATGAGGCCGTGACTTATCGGAATCTCTCTTGCTGGCTGGGGAACAATCCGCTGGAGCCGCCCGCGATTGAGCAGATCGCCCTCGATGCGGATTTTCAGCATCTTCCCTCCGGCAAGTGTCTCGGGCAAACGTATTTCGACCAGCGCAGGTGTCTTATTGCGTGCCACTCGCTCAAAACGTATCTCCGTACCATCTCCTGCCTTAACCGTTGTTTTTGCCAGCGGTCCACGACCAAATACACCTGCTAGTCCAGCGATCAGGGCGATGACCATCACGATCCAGGCGACCTTTTCGAACCGCATCCAACGTTGGAGGAAATCGTGATCGTAGCCAACCTCGATATTTTGAACCGCAGGAAAATGCGGTTTGTCGAGTTTTGGTTTCTGGTCCAGTTGCATCTTCATTCCGAAAACTCTTTTACTGAAGCCTGACGGCTTCTGAAAAGACTGACGCGACTCTAATCCATCGGTTTCCGCAGGCTCCGGACATTCGCCAAAATCAACAGATAGCCGCGATTCGTCGCAAGTCGCTCTGAGAGTCCCTGGGATGTGACACGGTGCTCAGCGGCGTCTACGTGTTTTAGGAGAACGTACCTGGAGCAGCGGCAACTGGGAAAAACAGGATTGACCGTCAGTGTTGTCGGGCTTGGCGGCGCAGAAATTGGATACGAGGCAGCCACTCAAAGCGTTGTCGACCGGATCGTTCGACTCGCTATAGATAACGGGGTTGATGTTCTCGATACGGCTGAGTGTTACGTCGACAGCGAGGAAAAGCTCGGTCGGGCTCTGGCAGGAGTGCGTGGCCGGTTCCGTCTGTTCAGTAAGTGTGGACATGCGTCCGGTTTGCCTTTTCAGGACTGGACGCCGCAACTAATCTCGGCCAGCATCGATCGCAGCCTCCAGCGGCTTAAAACCGATTACCTCGATTTGATCCAGTTGCATAGCTGTTCGGCAGCGGTGCTTCGGGCCGGTGAGGTAATTAATGCCCTCAACAAGGCCCGCGACGCCGGCAAGGTTCGTTTTATCGGATACAGCGGCGACTCTCGAGACGCGCTGGCAGCGATCGAGACCGGTGCATTCGATACGCTTCAGACCTCCATAAACCTCGCTGACCAGGAAGCGATCACGCTCACGGTGCCGAAAGCTCAGACGCGCGGGATGGGTGTCATCGCGAAACGATCTCTGGCCAATGCTGTCTGGAAATACTCGGAACGGCCCTCGAATGGGTATCACCAGACGTACTGGGAACGGCTACAGGAGATCAACTACTTATTCCTGCACACGTCGGCGTTGCCTGACTCGCTGGCAACTGCACTCCGTTTCACGCTTTCTGTTCCGGGCGTCTCCATGGCAATCGTCGGCACCAAATCCGACGAGCGCTGGGCTCAGACGCTGAGCTTTGCGGAGCCGGCAAGCTTGCCGCAATCGCAATACGAGTACATCAGGCAGGTCTGGCAAGATCGAGCTTCGCCCGACTGGCACGGCCAGGTCTAATCGGCTGTTGCTGCCGCTGCGGCCGGTGCTTCCACTCTGCTGTTCGACTGGAACAGCAGCGCGACCATAAGAAAAATGGCGAATGCTCCGGCCGCTGAGCTGAGCCAGAAGCCCTGCCAGTTTCTGGTCGCAGTTGCGCCAGACCCGGTGGTGAAGAAATCGACAGCCCCACCTGACAACAGCGATCCGATAAACATGCCAACGCCGTAGGTCAGGAATTGAATAAAGCCCTGAGCGGTGCCGCGAAGATGCGCGGGCGCTGCCTGATCGGTGTAAAGTTGTCCGGTCATAAAGAAGAAGTCGTAGCAGATGCCATGCACCAGAATGGCGATGTAGAACAGAATCGACAGGTCATTCGCATTGCCAAGTGCGAGAAGCACGTACCGGACGGACCAGGTTAGCAGTCCTGCAAGCAGGATCGTCTTTAGTCCCCAGCGCTTGTAGATCACGGGCATCAGCAGCATCATCCCGACTTCCGATAACTGACCGAGGGTCATCTTGCCCGCAGCGTTCGAAAATCCGGCTTCGTTCAGATATGCATTCGTGAAGCTGAAATAGAACGTAAGAGGAATGCACGCAAGAACCGATGAGATGACGAATACCAGATACGAGCGGTCCCGAAGCATCACGGCAGCATCAAGCCCGATCAGCGTACGCCATGAAGCAGGCTGACCTTTCGCCTGCGGCGGCGTATGCGGAAGGGTGAGACTAAATGCGCTCATGATGACGGAGCAGACCGCCGCGATCAGGAACGGCGTCGCGGTCTTTTCGATACCCATCGATCCTACTGCTACACCGATTACGATCCAGCCAATGGTGGCGAACACGCGTATCAGAGGAAATTGTCCAGCTACATCGGTAATATTGCGCAGCGTCAGTGAGTTCGTCAGAGCGATCGTCGGGAAGTAGCAGAGGCAATATGCGAGCAGGAGAAAGTACACCGATGTGAAGCTTGTCGCCTGTGCGAGGAGATAAAGCAGAATTGCACCCACGAGATGCAGGGTTGCGAGCACCCGCTCCGCTGCAAAGTACCGATCGGCAATCAGTCCTACGAAGAACGGCGAGATCATGCACGACAATGCCGCCGTCCCAAAAATCGCGCCCGATTCCGTTCCCGTGAAGCCGAGGGTCTGGGTCAGGTAGGTGCCGATAGTGACGTACCAGGCTCCCCAGATGACATAGTTCAGAAACATCATCAGGCCGAGACGCAGGCCGACGGAAATAGGCATATGGGAAGTTTAACGGTTCAGGTTCGAGCGGCTTCGCGGACCCACCCCGCACCGGGATTCTGGCGATAAGAAACGTTGGCACATGGCCTGAATGATTTACTCGCCATTGCCCAGCAGTAGCGAGTAATTCCGATGCTGCCTCGTTCCGTGCGAATCAGGTTGAATGAGTTTGCTTCGCCGCGGGAACGAGTCGATATTGCGGTCCCTGCCTGGATCAGGAGTGCAGTGTGGCCGCCAATCCGCAGCTTTTCGGCAGTCTCGGAAAGGTATGCCACGTGAAGATGACCAGACAGGATCATGTCAATTCCGGCGGTCGCAAGCGCGGCAAGTGCCATTCGTGCTCTCCCGGCAAGGGCCTGATCGCGGCCCTGAGGGAGATCGAGGGGATGATGAGCAACGAGAATCTTGATCGATTCGGGGCTGCCTTCGTTTAGTTCGCGGCAGATTCGGTCAACCTGGTTCCTGTTAATTCGGCCGCCTTTGAAGATGAGTGAGCGAGCGGTGTTGATCCCAGTGACAGTCAACTCAGTGTCCATGTAAGAAGGCTCGAGGTTCTCCGAGATGTATTTGCGATAGCCTTCCAGCGGGCGAATAAAGCGGCCGTAAAGATCGTATAGCCGAATGTCGTGATTTCCTGGCACGGCAAGCCATCGAGCAGGTAATTTCTCGAGAAACGCTCTTGCCTGCTGGAATTCCGACTCTTTTGCGCGCTGCGTGAAGTCTCCGGAGATGATAACCAGATCTGGCGCTGATTCGGAGATGGATCGATTGAGGCCGTCGACCATTTCCGGGTCGGTTCGACCGAAGTGGAGATCCGAAACGTGGACGATTGTCTTCATTTCGAACCGTTGGCAGGCACAATGACGCGCAAGGCTCCTGGGCAGATCGTATACCGCAGCGGTGAGTGGAGCTTCACGACCTCTCCGTCGAGAGCCACGTGAATACTTCGGCGGAACGTTTCGATCTCGGTTTCGCTGACGGTGATGGTCTCGAGTTCCGGTGCGGCATCTGCACCGTGAATGGCCGTTCTGAACATGGTGCGAAGCAAAGCAATGCGGCTGGGTTTTCGAACGACACAGACCTGCAGTTCGCCGTCTCGCAAAGCTGTGCGTGTACCAATTTCGAGTCCCGACAGCTCGTACTCGTTGTTTCCAACGAACACGAAAGGAGTCCGCATCGAAATACGGCCGTCGGGAGTTGTCAGGCGAACAGACGTATTCGGGAATTCCCATAAGGCGCCAATTGCGCCAAGCGGCATGGCGAACATCTTCGGAATGCCGAGATTTGCAAAACGGTCGCGTATACGGACCATAGCAGGATAGACGCCAATACTCGAGTTGTTGATAAAGATCCGATCATTCACTTTGGCGACGTCAACGTTGATTACATTTCCTTCGGCGATGACTCTCACGGCAGCGTTGAAGTCTGTCGGGATGCCGATGTCTTTAGCGAAATGGTTCAGCGTGCCAACAGGCAATACTGCCAGCGGTATTTCTGAATCAGCCAGACAGGCGGCGACGGAACTGACAGTGCCATCACCGCCAGCGGCGATGACGGCTTCCGCTTTCCTCGCTATGCAATCGGCAACCGTGCGTGACAGGTCAATGCCGTTGGCGAGCTGGATGACTTCAGCTTCTTCCATCCCCGCCTTTTTCAGTGCGGCGCGGATGGCTTCATCACTGACTTGTCTTTGCCCGGACGAGGGGTTCAGAATGACAGCTGCTTGCCGGACCGGCGGCATTCGCTATGAGAGATGCGGATGCCCGGCAAAGTACATCATCGTCAGTCGTAATTTCCGTTAATGAACCACCTTGCAGTGAGATCATGCTGTTTCTTCGAAGACGTGTAAGTCGACATGGTCTGTGGCTGAGATGATGGTGCGACCCATGGCCGGGCAACGCTGAAACCGGGAGAGCTGACCTCGGGAGGAGGTGCAGGCTGGCTGTATCTGCCAGGATCCGGAAGCGGCAACTCTGGCGATTTCAGCCTGCCTGGTCCGGTGTAAATTTCGCGGCTGATTCGATACAAGGCGCCGGTATGGAGAGCTATATCCCATTCATCACGGGCCCATGATTCATCGCGCCACCACTCGCCGGAAGTACGCCATGGCCCGGCATATCCAATGACATTCCCGATAATTCCCTTATCTGTCGTGATGCGCTGTGGATACCCGAGCGGAGCGAGAACGTCTGCCGGAATGGGCGGCCGATACACACGGATCGCAAGCAGCGGCGCGGTAACAGGCCGAGGCAATTTTGTCGACAGATTCGCCGGATTCGCAATGAAGTGATTCATCCGAAATGCATCGGCACGATGTGTGTTGAGGAGCTCGGGCGACCCTACATTTACTTCTCCGACGACAGCCGCAAGTCGGGCGAGTGTGAGTTCGAGCTTTTCCGCTTCCGGAGCAACAGGGGTAAACAAGCCGCCCTGAACACGCCGCTGCGGCGAAGGCTGCGCGGTAAGCGTCACTTTCAGGATTGCTGCCTGCGGAGGATGAGCTGACAGATCGTATTGCAGCAGCTTCAGTAAAATCGTGTTGTCGGTGGTTGCATAGGGGAGCCGGATTACTCGTTCGTATTCAGTTTTATTTTCGAGGCCGAGGATAGTGCGTACCTCTGTTGCGGCGAGTCCGTGTGAGACGAGATGACCGCAGATATCGTTCAGAAGGCGGCCTAATAGGAACGCAAGAGGCTCAAGCGAATCGAGAGCGTGATCCAGTCGTATGGATCCTGAAAAATCAGGTGCGTCGCTTTCGGGAACGAGTGGTCCAGGTGAGCATCCGCGCGCCAGCAAGTGTAGCCGCACACCTTCGGGCCCAAGCCGCTCAGCGAGTCCAGTTTCGGGAAGACGGGATAGATCTCCAAATGTGTGAATTCCCCATGCCGAAAGCGTTTCGAACAGTTCAGACACGGGATTCAGAAACGAAAGCGGCAGCGGCGCAAGCGCTGGGATTCATCGCCTGGCTGTATGACGGTAATTGGTGCGTCCAGTCCGCGTGCGGCCGCGGTTGCGGCGTGAGTATTGGCTGCCACCGCGACACGTGACTGGTGAAAACCTGCTGTGTTCAGCGAGAGTTTTATACGTTCGGCGATCTGGTGCGGACGGCCGACAAGGGTGCCAAGTCCCTGTATATCGGCAACAACGTAATCGGGTCCGGACTCGAGCATCGGCGAAAATTCAGCCGCGCACCGCATCAGCAATGACTTCTGGGCCGAAGTGAGATCAGGAACGTGGAGGCACGCGTACATCACGCTACCTCCCCGCATCGGGTTGCGAAAGCGGCATCCCTGGCTCGCACCGGTTTTCGTGCATTCAGTTGCACATTTGTGCCGCCAAGCACGCAAAAGTCAGAGTGATCCCCGGACCATACCGGGTCGGCGGCCTGGAATTCCAGTGCCATCACGGCACAGTTCTTCACATTCGGTTCTCGTTCGGCAACGAGAAACACTGTTGGCGTGCGTTCGACGGCTCGGCGAAAGCGGTACCACCACGAAATCGGGATCCGGCGAACGGCCGTCGGCGGGACATCCGCGAGGTCCACCAGAACCAGCCCCCACCCACCCGCGTGAACCAGCAAATCGGTTGCTTTCAGGGATTCCTCGGCTCCATGACACCGAACCCAAAGTAATCGCGACAGATCCCCGCCAGCTCGCACCGCAGACGCAGGGTCAAACGTGTCCCCACCGTCTACGAGCGCGCAGAACTCTCCTGACGCCGTAGCATTTGCTAGAAAATGATTTAGAAAAGTAGTCTTTCCGGACGTCGCGCTTCCCCAGACCTCGGTGATGGCGCCCCTTGGCAGACCTCCGAACGCTGCATCGAACGCAGCAATGCCAGTAGGGAGCTGCTCCCGGTCAAGCTGCTCTTTAAGTTCGACTTCATTGACGAGGTATCGGGCAAGGGCGGAGGAGCGCATTTTCGCCTTCTGTTCGCCATTGTAAGACGCCTCTTGCCAGCTTCAGGATGTCGCGAGTTTCATTACTGAGCGAGGGGCGAATGAGCGAGCGAATCTGCAACCGGCGTATGCTCGGACGGCCGTGGCGTGTTCAGATTCGTCTTGAGCCATTCGATCGCGCGTGAGCGCCAGTGCACAGTTGGCTCAAAACGATCCCAGTAGCGCATTCCATGGCCTCCGCCCGTAACGACGATCAGGTCACAAGGAACTCCCGCCTGTTTCAGCCGGCGCTGCAATTCTTCCGACTGTGATTGCGGTACGACAGCGTCGGAAGTGCCGTGGAGAAGGAGAAACGGCGGAGCGTCGGGCCTGACCTTTTCAACCGGAGACAAGGATTTCAGGTGCATACGAAGCAGCGTCGCGAAATCACTGTTCCGAAGGACGTCACGAATCTGCTCGGGCACGAACGCGGAATTCTCAGCCAGATCGATCAGGTTCGTTGGGCTATAGAAGCCCACAACACCGCAAAAGAGCTTCGGCTCTTCAAACGCTGCCATAGCTGCGAGATGCCCTCCGGCAGACTCCCCGAGGACGGCGATTCGATTGGGATCAATGTTGTACTCAGCCGCGTGATCGCGGAGGAAGTGTCCCGCGGCAAGAACGTCCTGCACAGCCGAACCGATCTCGGCATAGTCCGAAGCGAGCCGGTAGGAAATCGAAAACCATGCGACACCCGCATCACGAAGCGGCTGAAACAGCGGAGATACGCCTGTGGTCCGCTGTCCGCGGATCCATCCTCCGCCGTGGACAAGGATTACAGCCGGAAACGGCCCTCCGCCCCTGAGCGGAAGCTCTCCGTCCATACTGAGGTTCGTCTCGCCAACGTGACTATAGATCACGTCATGGAATACACGCCGAGGATCAGTTGTTGTCCCAGAGTCGCCATTAAGAATGAACGCGGACATAAGGATGCAGCTGCAGCAGCACGCCAAAAGGCGCATATACACTTCCGACGTGATTCGGCTTACACTTGTTGCTGCTTTCTTGCCGGCACGACCGCGATGAATATGCTCAAAAGTAACAGCTGGACTCTCTCCTCGCTTCGAGCTCCTTTTTGCGGGCTGTTAATAAAGAAGAGATGCCGGAACTGCCGGATGTCACCGTCTACCTGGAGGCTTTGGAACCCCGAATCGTGGGCCGGGTCTTAACCAACGTACGCGTCAACAGCCCGTTTCTGCTTCGGACAGTCGCTCCGCCTTTGAGCGCCGTGAAGGGCCGACGTATCGAAGGCACACTGCGCATCGGCAAGAGAATCGGGATTGGGCTCGAGGGCGACCTCTGGCTTGTGATTCATCTGATGATCGCGGGGCGGCTCCACTGGCGCAAAGCTGGTGCTCCCCTAAACGCACGGCAGAACCTTGCTGCTTTCGATTTCGGCGATGACGGCTCGCTGGTTCTGACGGAAGCGGGCTCGGAGCGTCGGGCGGGTCTGTTCGTAATGGAGAGTCAGGCCTCTGCTCGCTCACTCGACGCTGGCGGGATTGATGTCATGGGTTCGTCACCGGAGGAGTTCGGCCATGCACTGCAAAAAGAGAATCACACACTGAAGCGCGCTCTGACGGATCCGAAAGTGTTTAGCGGTATCGGGAATGCTTACTCGGATGAGATCCTGCACCGCGCGGGGATGTCGCCGGTCACACTGACTCAGAAGCTGACGGCTAATGACATTGCCCGACTGCATCGAGCCACACTGGAAACTTTGGCTGACTTCACAGACCGGCTTCGACGAGACGCCGCGGGCAAATTTCCGGAGAAGGTGACGGCATTTCGGCCGGACATGGCTGTGCATGGAAAGTTTGGTGAGCCTTGTCCGGTGTGCGGAACCAGGGTCCAACGCATCCGCTATGCGAGCAATGAGACGAACTATTGTCCGAGGTGCCAGACAGGCGGCCGACTGCTTGCCGACCGCTCGCTGTCACGACTCTTGAAGGAGGACTGGCCCAGGCGGATTGAGGACATCGAGTAAGCAATCGGGGCGCATCGCGGTTATGTTGCCGCGGCCAGTTCGAAGCCATGTTGCTGGCGATGATGCGGGCCGTCGTGCTGGTTCGTCGATTTAAATGTCTCGTGGCGTCCATCACCCGCCAGCGGCCTGACCCGTTCAACGAACTCGGCCTGCTCTTCCAGTGACATTGGCTGGAAATCCCGGGCAACCGCGAGGTTCTGCTTCAGGTGGTCCATCGAGAGGATACCGGTGACTTGCGATGCGATGCGCTGCGATAAGGCAAAACGGTAGCATTCCGCTGCAGTGAGGCCGGCATGCGTCAGGAAACGTGCTCCGCCCTGATGTCCCCCACCCAGGCCCTTCATCCCGAGCACTGCCACCCCCTTTTGTTCCGCGGCCGGAATTACGTTTTTGATGAAGCTGCGGTAGTGTGCGTCCATCACGTTGACCGGGATCAAAGTCGTGTCCCACTCGTCGGAGCGGCTGAGCATCTCGAGATGAATCCAGGGATGCTTGTGGCCGGTGAAGCCGAGGTACCGGACCTTCCCTTCTTTCTTTGCTTCGAGAGCCGCTCGCAAGCCGCCGCGCTCGAAGATCCATTCCGGGTCGTTATCGTAAACGAGTTCATGGAATTGCCAGAGGTCCACGTAATCGGTCTTCAGCCGACGCAGGCTATCTTCGAGGCAACGCCTGGAACCCTCGTAGTCCCGTTCACAGTTCTTCGTCATCAGGAAGACCTCGTGCCTACGACCCTCCAGCGCCCGGCCCATTAACTCCTCCGAAGCTCCCCAGTGATAGTCCCAGGCATTATCAAAGAAGGTCAGGCCTTCCGCAATTGCGGTGTGCATGATTCGGATTGCCTCGTTATCGTCTTCCACAGCGCGTATGTGCCAGCCTCCGAGGCAGAGGATAGACACTTCTTCTCCAGTGCGTCCGAGGACGCGTTTGGGGATGCTCATCAGAGCAATTACAACACTACAGGACGCGCAGAGTCACAATCGTTGCGCCCCAGCCGCCCGCCTCAGCAGGAGCATCGCTGAAGGCCTCGACTGCGGGTGTGCGTTCGAGTATTTTACGGACCATTTCGCGCTGCACGCCGATTCCCCGGCCATGGATGATTCGAACATAGCGAAAGCCGCGCTGGCCGGCTTCTTCGAGATATCCCTCGACCGCGGCTTTGATGTCGCGTGGCTGAAATGTATGGAGGTCGAAGACATCTGTAATGGGAATCTCGACTATCAGAGTCATCTTCCGGCAATTCATCCACCATGGTTCAATCCGCTGCCGCACCGGCGGCCGTCGCGTTTCCGCCTTCGTCCAATGCTGTGAAGTAGACGCGAGCGGATGGAGAACACGAGCGGGCTGACGCTGGTTCGGCTCCCATCATCCAGCCCTCCGTCAGCGGGATGCGAAGACCTTTTCCCATTCCTTCGCCGTAATCTACCATACAGATATCCAGCCACTAGATCACACGTCACGTCTCGACATTCCTGAGCGTCGGACAGCCGAGGAGATTCCCAGATGACCTGTGGAAGTGTAATGACGCGTAATCCTTCGTGTTGTATGGCGGGAGATTCAGTCTCAACTGCGGCACGGATTATGAAGCAACAGGACGTAGGTCCGGTGCTGGTGATTTCGGACCACACGGATAACCATCTGCTGGGTATCGTCACTGACCGCGATATTGCAGTGAATGTCGTGGCTGAAGGGCGTGACCCGTACAGCACGCGAGTGGACAGCGTGATGACAACAGATCCGGTGACCTGCCATCCGGAAGATGACGTCAACGAAGCCGTAAAAATCATGAGCGAATATCAGGTTCGCCGTGTCCCGGTAGTGGACGACAATGAATGTGTTGTCGGCATTATCTCGCAGGCCGATATCGCCCGACATAGCGATGAAGGACAGACAGGCGAGATGGTCGAAGAGATCTCGCAACCGTGGGGAATGGGCGAATGGCCCAACGGCGAGCAGGAGCGTTCGTCAGCTCAAAGCCGGAGCAATGGCCTTGATCCCGTTTCCGCGGTCGCGGTCGGAGCGCTCTGCGTCGGTTTTGGGGCCGGTCTGATGTATCTGTTCGATCCGAAGCGCGGTCGTCGCCGGCGTGCGGAGCTGACCGAAAGAGGCACCGACTTGTGGAGCCAGCGGGGTGAGCTGGTGAACCGAGCGCACGGCTTAATTGACACCGCTAAGGCGAAAGTTACGGGGAGTTCATCCTCGATTCCCCAGCAGACTGGGGATTCTGAACGCGGTACCGCCGTTTATAGCGACACCAGCTTGTAACACTTAACCGCGTAGCGCCTCTGCGAGGGAACACGGATTGAACCCACGCCCCCTCTGCAGCTCGAATTCCGGCAGAGGTGCTCTCGCGGTTACAGCGGTCCAGAGTCACGGCAATTCCCTGACTGCAATGTTCCGGAACCGGTGATAACCGCCGGGCAACCAGCGCTGCTGCTTCCAGTCAGGGGATGTCCGGTGCACCTGGACAGCAATGAAGCCCTCGGTCGCGCCGTTCGGAAGATGGTTCGCCGATTCAGTCCAGTCGACAAGCTGCGTGCCGTTCAGCCACACCTGAAAGTGCGGTATATCGCCTTCAATCCTGGCGCGAATCTGGTTCCAGTCACCGCGTTTCCAATACCGCTGCCATTCGGTATTGATCCGGTTGCCAATCCCGGCATCGACATCCTTCAGACCTTCGCCATAAATTCCGCCAACACTCCCGCCTTCGAGATAGTCGATCATGACCTGATACGCCTCACCGCTTTCGGTCGAGCGAAGGAAGAGTCCGCCATCACAGCCCCAGTCAGGCTGCACTTCGAGCGAGATCTCGAAGTTGTGATATTTGCGGTCGGTTAAAAGGATGCCGCCATTCCCAATCGGGTCCTGCGTACCTATCAGGACTCCGTTTTTGACAGTCCAGGCTCTGGTATTTCCGTGATGATTCGTCTGGCTGATATGCCAGCCTGTCAGATCGCGGCCATTGAAGATCTTTCGGTAGCCTGAGGGGAGGCCTGCTGCCGCTGCAGCCAGCAGCGCAGCGCAACCAACGAAAACGCACCTGGCTTGCATGAACTCGCAGCCATTCTATCCTCAATGCCAGTGCAGCAGCAGCGTTCTGACGTTTATTGCCCCTCCACCGGAAGCGAGGAAAGCGGCGAATCAACCTCGCCCGCGTGTTCGTCGCTCCGCGGGCGGCGCATCACAGACTCAGCACCTGCACGCAATCCGCGAAAGCCCCAGTAGAAATAGTTATCGCGCAGCACATACTGCCGCGTTTCAAGCGCAAACCGTCGGGTGAGCCTGACAAGCTGATTGAAGGGTTGCTGCTCCACAGGACCACGGCCAGCGATCTGAGGCTCATGCTCGACAAGCTTGAGCCTGACCTTCAACATACGGCCATCCGTTCTGATGTCGAGTTGATTTTTCTCGGGGAGGTCGGTGTTGAGGAGTGAGGCCTCCTCGATCGCACCTACCCATTTCAAATCGGAGAAGACTTTATGCCGCTCACGATCGATCGCAGGGTCGATCTTATGGGTTAATACTCTGAGACTCGGGTTGAGGGATGTCCCAACATCGTGCGTAGCAGCAGCAACCCAGACATCGCGACCGGGTACCTGCCACAGCCGGATGTGATGGCGTCTGTTGACCGTGTTAAACGACTTCTCCAGGACCACGTCCGGCTGCCGGTCCTGGTAAAGCAACATCGAAACCGGAGCCGTTGCGTACCCTTTTTGGGAGGTCCAGGCGCGATACATCTTCATGAAGCTCGACTTGGTTAAAGGATCAGCTTCCACCCAGCCAGCGGCACCGAAAGCGTTCATCAGCTCAGTACGGGTACCCTCGAATACAACATTAATGATGTCGTCGGATCCTTTGCCTCGGCCTCGGGTGATCTGCCTGGGAATGGACTTCCACTCGCCTGCGGGCTCAACCGCGAGGTTGGTCTCCTGAAAGACAGGGGCGTCCGGCGACCATTCAGTGAGTTGCAGCGTCATTTCAGTGCCGGCTGGTAAGGTGATTTCCGGTTCCGGAAAACGCATCGCAACCCACTTGAACACGAACCAGCTTGCCGACGCAATCGGTCCAAACCCCATATGCGGCCAGAACTCAGGGCCGTAACCCAGGAGTCGCTCAGCAGGGCGGCTCAACATGGCAACGTCCGGCAGCCGCCAGAGTCCTCTCGTAAGTCCAGGAGCCCCCGAGGCCGCCAGGATACCCCTGACCGTTCCCTCTTTGGTCGTTCGTTCGCGGGCATTATCGACGCGTTTCAGCCGAGCCGTGCAGGGAAATGTCCGTCCGTCGGAAAGCTGATACTGAAAGAACTGAAATCCGAGCTCCGCGCGTTCCCGCAGCAGGCCCGCCCCGATTGAGTGTCTGACTGAGACACGGCCCCGAACGATACTTCCGACCGGAATTACAATACCCTCGTCCGATGACTCACCACCGATTACCGCTGCTTCGAACGTCGTACCTTTCGGGGTCGAGAAGCTGGTCAGAGGTGAGACAAGACGAACGTTCAGAGTTCCCTCAGCCGCCGAAGCGACAATCCCGGCGGCTAAAAGAAGACCAGCAACACGTTTCATTAACGGACACGCTGAGTATATAGGCCCGGCCCGTGATTTCCAAGAACTCAGACGCGGGTAGTCGCTTATTTATTTGCGGTATCAGCAGGTGCTAAAGAACTTTAATGTTTGGAAGACTCAGAACTGATCCCAAACGTATGCGGCGAATCGCCTGATCGACCTGAATCCAACGTTCTGGTACAACTGGATCGCACGATGGTTCTCGGCAGTCACGGTGAGCGTCACCCGCTCATAGCCGTCTTCGGACAATGCGATAAGCGATCGCCGGAGGAGTTCGTAACCTAGTCCCCGGCCCTTCCATTCAGGCGCAACACAGATCTGTGTGATGTGTCCTGTTTCCGGAGCGATGCGGCTGGCCAGAACCAGGCCGGCGATTTGTTGTCCAGTCCCGTAGGCGGCGAGCGAACTCGGCCAGTGAAAACGACCGCAACCGGGATAATGAACAATGTTGTACAGGAACTTCCGCGCACCTGCTACGGTCCGATACTGATCATTGATATTGCTGTCAAGGTGATCGCGATACGCCTGCGCGAGCAGACGCGCCGATTCCTCTTCTCGCGCCGGCACCCATGGTTCCCAACTAACGTTGCCTGCTGTTGCAACAACCGGAAGCGATCTGGTGTCCGCAAGATCGGCACGCATGAATAAGCGGGGATACACCCGGCCATAGCGGGCGAACGGCAGTGCTCGATCGAACCGGCCGTGAAGGAGCATGATCTGCGCTTCGACACGCTCTATGCCCGGAGTTGAAACGAGTGCGTTGAGAGCGGAGGAGAGAAGCAGGTCTTCATTCTCAGGCGTCGCCCAGTCCTTCAGAATGTACAGATCGCCGACAATGCCTTTGTGATCCTCAGCGACGTAGTAGCAATATCCGATGGCCTGTGATCCGGCGATCAAGGCGTATCCGGACAAGGACCGCATCGCAAGATAGCGTCGCACCACTGCCGCCGATTCGGTGTAGTCCCAGCTGAGCATAGACCGCCATGCGAGCGCTTCTTCGGCAAGCACTGTGTCGAGATCGTTCGCGTGCAGTCGACTGAGGTCGACCACGTCCGGCGCGCAGCGATTCGGGGCGGCTGCCATGCGCACAAGTATAGCCGTCCTGCTCGCGCCCGATCACCCGGTAACTCTCCTGAGTTCTCTCGTTTTGGTCTGCGCAATTGTGTGGGGAACACGCTCGTGAAGGAGATCTGGCGTAATGGCCTGTGGGCCCGGGCGGATCACGTCGGTGGACCTGGTTCTGCACCAGGAAAAACGATTCGATATGATGCACCGCATGCGTGCACTACTTCCGATGCTGCTCGCCAGCAGCATGTTTGCTCAACAACCGGCGGCCGAACCACCGAAGCCACGACCCATGCCAGAGCCTAAGAATCTGCAGGTGCTTAAGGTCGCACCGCCGCAGCTGATCGGCATCATGCGGGCCTTTAACACGGGCCTCGGTGTGCAATGCACCTTCTGTCACGTTCGCGGCGATTTCGCTTCCGATGAGAATCGCCACAAGGTGATCGCTCGGCGCATGATCACGATGAACCAGGAAATCAATGACAAGCTCCGGCCGCCTGATGCGAACACCGCGGCGGCAGATGTGCAGGCAAAAGTAACCTGTTATACATGTCATCGGGGTGAAGAACACCCAAAGACCGCTCCGGCTGCAGCTGGAGCAGGTGGCCCAGCAGGAGGCCCGAATGGCGCACCGCCTCCGCCGCCAAATCCGGGAGCACCGCCCGCACCACCGCAGTAGCCATGCGGGCCAGGAAACTCGCGTTAGTTAAGCTGAGAATTGGACTTCCTGAGGCAGAGCCTTACGATAGCGACGAAAGATCTTCGTTCAGAGATTCGCAGCAAAGAGACGTTGAATGCGTCTCTTTCTTTTTCCGTGGTCATTTTGCTGCTGTTTTCTTTCGCATTCGATCCGGAGTCGGAACAAATTCAGGAGATGGCAGGAGGCCTTTTGTGGCTTGTCTTTGCCTTCGCAGGCGCTCTGGTGATCAACCGAAGCTTCGCGCGCGATCTTCCGAACGACTGTCTCGATGCATTGCTGGCTTCACCCATCTCAGGAAGCGCTCTTTTCTTCGGTAAAACAGTCGCGAATTTCGTGCTCCTGCTGACGATCGAGTTTGTGTCGCTGCCGATTTTCGGTTTGTTTTATAACGTAAACTGGACCCGCCAGCTCCCTTCCCTCGTGCTGGTAGTGGCACTGGCAACGTGGGGCATCGCTGTTGTAGGCACAACCTTCAGCGCTATGACCGTCAACATGCGCCTGCGTGAGCTTATGCTTCCCATGTTGGTCTATCCGATCCTGATTCCCTGTCTGCTCGGGGCAATTCTTTTGTCCGCCGACCTGATTGCCGGGAAACCAATCGGTGGAAACGCTATAGTCTGGCTGCGGCTGCTTATCGGATTTGATGTAATCTATACGGCGCTGGCCGTCACCCTCATTGACAACGTATTGCTCGGATAATCTCGTATGCGCGAAAAACTACTTTACGGAACTGGTGCTGCTGCTTCAGCGCTGCTGATCTATAACCTGTATACAATCTTCCTTGCGCTTCCCGACGAGGCGGCACAAGGCGCTGTTTACCGCATCATCTTCTTCCACGTGCCCGCAGCCGCGACGTTCATGTTTGCGGCCTTTGCGTCGATGGTCGCAAGCGTGCTATTTCTGGTCCGGCGAGACTTCGGCGCAGATTCCTTCGCTGCCGCGGTAACCGAAGTCGGTCTCGTTTTCGGCGCTATCAATCTCATTACCGGAATGATCTGGGCGCGCTATGCCTGGGGTATCTGGTGGGCATGGGATGCGCGGCTCACCTTTATGCTGATCTCCTGGCTGATGTACGGCGGCTATCTGATGCTGCGGCAGGCGATCGAAGAGCCGACGCAACGCGCGCGATTTTCAGCGGTCTTGTCGATCCTGACGTTCCCGGGCGTAGTAATCACCTACAAGGCAATAGACTGGTGGCGGACACAGCACCCCGGGCCTGTGCTCAGCATTCGTGGCGCAAAGGGCGGGATGGATCCTGCAATGGAAAAGACTCTGATGCTCAATATTTTGGCGGTGCTGCTGGTGGCGACGGTGATGCTGATCGTTCGCATGCGACAGGAGGGAATGCAGCGCGAACTCGACGGACTGCGGCGCGAGGCTCACGCGATATAGAATGGTCGATCAAAGAAACTTCGCTTACATGTTTTACGGCTTTGCCGTGGCATGGGTTGTCGTTTTGGGGTACTTGCTGACTTTGGTGTCGCGTGAGAAGAAACTCCGTGACGAGATGAGGAGATTGAGAAATATGATCGAAACGGGAGATCGCCGGTCGTGAAGCGCCGTGATTTATTGACAGCCGCGGGAGCGGGATTGACGGCGCTGATGCAGCCGCGGCACCTTGCCGCTCAGGAGAAAGCCGATCGAGCGACTCGGGGAATGGCCGCGCCGAAGATTAAAGACGTTCAGGTAATCACGTGTCAGCCTGCCGGCGTACGCCTCGTCGTGGTAAAGGTAATTACCGACCAGGACGGCTTGTACGGCTATGGATGCGGAACGTTCACCCAGCGCGCGGACCTGATCGTCCCGGCAGTTGAGTTGTACCTCAAGCCTTTCCTCGTCGGCAAGCCGGCGGACCGCATCGACGATCTCTGGCAGGCGATGTACAACTCATCGTACTGGCGGAATGGCCCTGTCCTGAACAATGCGATCAGCGGTGTCGATCAGGCGTTGTGGGACATCAAGGGGCGCCAGGCGGGCATGCCCATTTATCAGTTGCTCGGTGGGAAAGTTCGTGAGGCAGCGGACTGCTACACGCATGCGAGCGGAGCTGAATACGCCGAGACAATCGCCATGGCCCGCAAGTTCATGGATCAGGGCTTCCGCCATGTCCGCGTTCAGGTTGGCGTTCCAGGAATGGAAGGTTATGGCTCCCGCCGCGGTCAGGCCCAGATCCCGGCGTTGCACAGCGGTGCTGTCTTCGAGCCACAGTTCTACATTCGGCGTGCGCTTGGGCTTTTCGAGGCGTGTCGGAAAGAGCTTGGAGACGAGATTGAATTACTCCATGACGTGCACGAGCGCGTAACTCCGACACAGGCGGTTCAGTTCGCTAAGGACGCCGAGAAGTTCCGGCTCTTCTTCCTCGAAGATCCGCTTTCACCCGAAGACATTCAGTGGTTCCGGCTGATTCGGCAGCAATGCTCTACGCCGCTTGCCATGGGCGAGCTCTTTAACAGTCCGCACGAGTGGTCGCCGCTCATCTCGGAACGTCTCATAGACTATATCCGCGTCCATGTGTCGCAGGCTGGTGGTCTGACACCTTGCCGCAAAATGGCGATTATGGGCGAGGCTTATGGCGTCAGGACCGCATGGCATGGTCCGGGTGATGTTTCGCCAGTTGGTCACGCTGCGAACGTCACGCTCGATCTGGTCAGCTATAACTTCGGCATCCAGGAATACTCGGCATTCAACGGGCCTACTCAGGAGATCTTCAACGGATGTCCAGTCATGAAGAACGGATATCTGTATGCGAACGAGAAACCTGGCTGGGGCATCGAGGTGAACGAGGCTATGGCGAAGAAGTACCCATTTGGCCGGGGTGAGCGCGACCGGAATGGCCTCAACGGTGGCTGGGGCGAGATCCGCCGCCGGGACGGCCAGATTATCAAACAATAGATCAGCTTTGTGGAAGTCACGTCTCGAGCGTGACTTCCACAACTTGTCCAGATTGCGGCACACCGAACGTCAGCGACCGATAAAACTGTTCTTCGAATCAGCAGCCCACTCGATCATTGGTGCAAGCCCATCTATAGAACAGCCCGTCAGAGCAAGCGCTGCCAGCACCTGATGGTCAACGGTCAAGGCAATTGCAACGAATCACCGTTGTGAAGCACGCGAATCGTTTGCCCGCCCTCTATTTGCGACAGGCGCATGGCGGCAGTATCCGGTGCATCATCAGCCAGCTGAAACGTGCCGTGATGAATGGCGATATTCACATCGGCGCCAAGGATGTTGGCAGCCTTGACTGCATCTTCCGGACTCATGTGCACCTGCTCCATCATCCACCTGGGAAGATACGCTCCGATGGGTAACAGGGCCACCCGGGGACGGCCTAGCTGACTCCGAATCTCCTTAAAGTGGTTGCTCAAAGCAGTGTCACCCGCGAAGAGAACCAGTCCTGTCGCGGCCTTAATGCCATAACCACACCACAACGTTCGATTCCGATCGGTTACCGAACGCGCAGAGAAGTGGATTGCCGGAACTGCCGTAATAGTTATGGAACCGAGCGATGCCGACTCTCCCCAATCCAGTTCCTGAACACTGCCAATGCCGCTCGCTCTAAGAACGCCGCCAATCTTCAGCGGAACTATGAACTCCGTCCGACGGCGCTCGGCGAGCAGGCGCAGAGTCGGTATGTCCAGGTGGTCGTAATGATTGTGGCTGAGCAGTACGATATCGATGGGCGGCAGATGCCTCCAAACGGATTCCCGGCTTCGTCGTTTGCGGCGAGGTCCGGCCCAGGCGAACGGACTCGCCCGCTCGGACCAGATCGGGTCGGTAAGGATATTCGTTCCCTCCGTTTGGATCAGGACCGTCGAGTGGTTGACCATCGTGATCCGCAAGTTTCCGGCTTCAACACGCTGCGGAGGGACCACTGGGCGAACGTCGTCGATACGTTCCGGCGACGGCTCAGCGCGCGATGTCAGCTTCCAGCGCAGGACGTCGGCCAAGCCTCGCGCAGCTTGTCCGCCGGGATTGTAAAACCGCTTTCCATCAAAATGCGGAGGGAACATTTATACGCGTTCGAGTTTGATGGGATACGTTCCGCCGGAAGCAAATTGGGCGACGTAGATGCTGTCCTCGTCATCGACAACGAGATCGTGCGGGTGCAGGAAGACGTCCTCGGTGTGGTGCATTGAGGTGCGCAGTTTGCCGTTGTCACCATACTCCGGTGCAGACCCGGCAAGATTCGAGAGCACACGCAAGTTGCTGTCGAGGATGGATACGAATCCGCGGCTACTGCGATCCTTCGGCCAGTTATCGCCGAGGTGGGTGACGTAATAGCGATCGTTATGTAGACGGATTTGGCGAGGGTTCCCTCCCGGGAGATCGACTTGTTCGAGTTTCTCTCCTTCAACGCTGAGTCGCAGTATGTATTGCTGGTCACTCATCGCGACCAGCAGTGTCGGCATGTTCGATCGCATGTCCAGCATCCCGCCATGGGGTCCCCAGTGCACAATCCCACCTTCTGGTCCTCCGAAGATACGCGTCATCCTGCCCTGGGGGTCATACCGGACAATGTAGTCCCGTCCATATCCGTCAAGGACGAAAAAGGACCCGTCCGGCATATGCAACGTCCAGGAGGGTTTGTATTCGGCCTCTTTGCCGTACTTTCCAGTGGTTGCAGGCCATCCCCACTCTTCGAGTACCCTGCCATCGAGAGTCGTTTTGGCCACCTTATGTGTCTCCAGATCCGTGATGTAGAGAACTTCGCGGCCTCCTTCGATGACGATGGACAGCCCGTGTGCTCCCGGAAAGTTCGTGCCCCATTTGGAAACGAGATGTCCGCGTTTGTCGTAGACGATCACGTTGTTCGCCGTGTGATCGGTGAGCAGAATCAGGTGCCCTTGCCTGTCCCGAACCATGCCGTGGCAGTTCTTCACGGGAGTCTTGTCGTCAAGAACGCCCCAGCCCGGAACGACACGGTACCGATATTCTCCCTGACCCAGGAGGTCCTGGCTCTCGGCAGCACGCAGGAACGGAGCAGCAGTAATCGCGGAAACGCAGGTTCGGCGAGTGAGCATGACTTTTTATACAACGATCCCCTCAGAACTTCCTGGCGTCGGAACATTGTGGAACGCCGCGGGCGCCCGTGGAATCGACATATATGTGTCATCGAGGTGCTCGAAAAATCCGTATTTGTGGAATAGAGCACCGGCAAGATGGGATTATGAGATGAGGAGGGTGTCGGACGTATGCTGATCCGGAAAGCACCGGGAATTCGTTATTCTGAGGTGACTCCCCGAGCGGAGTACATGAGTCGCCGCAGTTTGCTGGCGTCCGCCGCTGCGGGACTTTTGCTAACCGGAAGTAGTGCGTCGGCCGCAAAACTCGCTCCCGCCGGCAAGAGTCCACTTAGCACCTCCGAGTCTTCCACGCCGCTTGAGGCCGTAACCGGGTACAACAACTACTACGAGTTCGGCACCAACAAGGAAGACCCGTCACGCCACGCAACAAAATTCCGGACCGAGCCGTGGCAGGTCACGGTTGGCGGACACTGCTCCAAACCAACGACGTATGACCTGGATTCGTTGATGAAAGTCGCTCCGCTGGAAGAGCGCATTTACCGCCTCCGCTGTGTCGAGGCGTGGTCAATGGTAATTCCCTGGATCGGGTTCTCACTGGCTAACGTACTCAAACGTGCTGAGCCCCTCAGTAAGGCGAAGTACGTTGCGTTCGAAAGTTATTACGATCCGAAGCAGATGCCGCTCGGGCGTTATGCCGGCATTCAGCTGCCTTACAAAGAAGGTCTGCGGCTGGACGAAGCGATGCACCCCCTCACGCTGCTGACGGTTGGACTGTACGGGGAGACGTTGCCCCCACAGAACGGTGCTCCTGTCCGCGTGGTAGTTCCGTGGAAGTACGGCTTCAAGAGCATCAAGTCGATCGTCAGGATCACGTTCGTTGATAAACAGCCTCCGACTACCTGGAACATGATGGGCCCGAACGAGTATGGTTTCTATTCGAACGTGAATCCCGAGGTCGACCACCCGAGATGGAGTCAGGCATCCGAACGCCGCATTGGCGAGTTCCTGAAGCGCAAAACCCTGCCGTTCAACGGCTACGCAGATCAGGTCGCTTCCCTGTACCAGGGAATGGACCTTCGTAAGAACTACTAGCACCTATGCAATCGCCGTTGCGGGCGCGCTGGGTCAAACCAGCCGTGTTCGTGCTCTCTCTCGTTCCGCTCGCGCTATTGGTGATCAACGGCTTTCGCGGCGCACTCACTGCGAATCCGATCGAGTACATCACGCGATGGACTGGCGACTGGACGATGCGCTTCCTCCTGATCACGCTCGCGATCACGCCCACTCGCCGGTTATTCTCGCAACCTGACCTGATTCGCTTCCGGCGCATGCTCGGTCTGTTCGCATTCTTTTACGGCGTTCTTCATCTGACAACATGGCTGTGGCTGGATAAATTCTTCGACCTGCATGAGATGTGGGCCGATATCGTGAAGCGTCGCTTCATCACGATGGGCATGCTCGGGTTCCTTTCGATGGTTCCTCTCGCGATCACATCGACCACTGGCTGGATACGCAGGCTCGGCGGTAAGAACTGGCAGCTGCTGCACAGGCTGATTTATGTGAGTGCGCTCGCGGGTGTTATTCACTATCTCTGGCTGGTGAAGTCGGACATACGCATGCCTGCACTTTACGGGATCATTCTCACCGCCCTGTTGCTGCTTCGTCCGATCTCGCAGCGCGTTATGGCACTTGCAGCGGCGCAGAAGACCAGAGCGGCGAAACCTGTGGCCGCGCGTTAGGCCTTTGTCAGCCCCAGCCCGGGAGCCTTCGGAAGAATAAGCTTTCCCTTTACCACCTGAACGCCGCGCCAGGGATCGTTCGCGATCAGCAGATTACCGTCCAAATCTGCGTAATCCACCAGAGGTGAGATCTGAGCCGCCGCGGTAATCGTGACGGAACTGGACACCATGCACCCAATCATTGTCTTCAACTTGTGCGCTCGTGCGACCTCAATCATTCTCACCGCGCCGAGTAACCCACCCGTTTTGTCGAGTTTGATGACGACACCGTCATAGTAGTCGGCGATCTTTGGGATGTCCTCCGCGCGCAGACAGCTTTCGTCCGCAAAGATCGGGATGTGGACGTGATTGCGAATCCAGCGCTGGTCTTCCAGCCGGTCACCAGGCATCGGCTGCTCGATGAACTCGGCCCCCATCTTCTCAAACCAGTTGATTTTGCTCGCGGCTTCCTCTTTGGTCTTGAAGCCCTCGTTCGCATCGAGCCGAAGTGGTTTCTTCGTAACACTGCGAACCGCCTCGATGGTCGACTCGTCTTTATCGAGTCCGACCTTGATCTTGAGAACCGGATAGGGCTCAGCCTCACGGACCTTCTGCTTCGTGATTTCCGGAGTGTCTATTCCTATGGAGAACGTGGTGATCGGCAGTGTCGGCTGCATCAAGCCCATACCACCGGCACAACGGAACACCCAGCTTCTTGCCGATCCAGTCATGAAGAGCAATGTCCAGCGCTGACTTGGCTGCCCACTCACCCTCGACCTTTGCGAACACGTTCCCAAGCAGTTTCCGGAATTCCATCGGATCTGCTTTCGCTAACGCAGCACCGAGCGAATCGAGGACCTGCTTACCATGAGCCGCGTCCTCGTGATATCGAACGATCGGAGCGCCCTCGCCGCGTCCTGTGATTCCGTTCGACGTCAGAGCGACGTGAAGCGTGTCCCGGAAATCACTGGAAGACATAGTAGTCGTCCACGTGTGCCGCAGCTTAAGCCGTACCACTTCAGCCGAGAGCCGAATCCCACCAGGCGCCTGCACGCCAGCACCGGAAGCGCCGGGTGAAAGTACAGCAGCGGCAGCACCGGACCGCAGCAGTGAACGTCGCGTCATGACGTACAACATTTCAGCACGGTCGCCGGCTACCCTGGCTCCGGCTTTAGCGGTTTCCCAACCCGGAAGTAACCGGATTTCTGGTTCGATGTATGCACTTTCATCTCGCTTTGGCATATGATGCTTATCATTCCCGGAGCGAACGGAACAAGCGGTTCTCTGGTCAAAAGGGGTTTTATGTCTGCTGAACATTTACTGTCAAATCGACATATATTGAAACGGATTACGTGCGTACTGCTGTTTTGCATCACACAGGTCTGGGGGCAGGTAAACACTTCAACCATCGCAGGTGTAGTGAAGGATGAAGCCGGCGCCGTCGTCCCGAATGCCAAAGTCAGCGCCACTCTCACAGGTACAGGACAGCAGCGCGAGGCGACGAGTAACGACCTCGGCGAGTACGTTGTCCCCCAGCTCGGCCCGGGAACGTACAAAATCAGTGTCACTGCGCCAGGATTTCAAACGGCAGTCGTAGAGGCCCTGACTCTCAACATCGCCGAGCGTGCGATTGTAAATATCTCGCTGAAAGTTGGACAGGTAAACGAGCAGGTGACAGTCGAAGCTTCAGCCCCGCTCCTGGAGCAGGAGACTGCCTCCCTCGGCCAGGTAATCACACAAAAGACTCTGATTGACCTTCCTCTTAACGGCCGCAATTATCTGACTCTCGGCGCGTTGTCACCCGGCGTAATGCCCCAGTTGCCGACCGGCACCGGATCAGCCAGCTTTATCGCCGCAACGACCCAGCGTTCGGACCGCAGTTTGCTGGTAGGCGGCCAGCGCGAAAGCTCTACCAGCTATCTGTACGACGGTGTGGAGATGCGCAACCCCCGAATCGGCGACAGCTCGATCACGCCATCGCTCGATGCTGTGCAGGAGTTCACAATCCAGCGAAACTTCTTCCAGGCTGAGTTCGGCAACTCCCCGGCCATTATCAATGTCGCGAGCAGAAGTGGATCGAACGCGTTTCACGGCCAGCTTTTCGAATTCCTCCGCAACGACGCAATGGATGCTCGCAACTTCTTCTCCTCGCAGACTGAACCTTTCAAACGAAATCAGTTCGGCGCGGCCGGAGGCGGCTTCATCAAGCGTGACAAGCTCTTCTTCTTCGGAAACTTCGAAAGCTTTCGGCAGCGGCTCGGGGTCATTCAGCGCGGTATCTACCCAACGCAGCAGTTACTCAGCGGTGATTTCACCGGACAGCCGACTATCTATGACCCGCTTACCTTTGATCCAACAACCGGTACACGACAGGCTTTCCCCGGAAATAGGATTCCGGCCAATCGCATCAATCAGGTCTCGAAGAACTTCCTCCCGTACATTCCAGTAACGAACAACCCGATTGTAAATGGCGCTAACCTGACCGGTACTCCCGTACAGAGCCTCAATGACGATCAGATGAACTTCCGCGGAGACTGGACGATCAACTCGAAGCATTCGCTTTTCGCGCGGTACAGCTGGCAAAAGGCTCCGCTTTCCCCTGCATCGCTGGTCCCGTACGGCGGATCGCTGGTCGACACCGAAGGCCGTAATGTTGTCACTCAGCTAACCTCATCTCTGACGCCCTCTGTCATCAACGTCGCTCGCGCTTCATACGCATACATGACGCTGTTTGGAAAACAGGTGACGGTCGATAAGAATATCGCCCAGGAAATCGGAATCACCGGCGTCTCGACGGCGCAACTGAACTGGGGCGTCCCAGGTGTCGCATGGCAGGGCTTCAGTGGTATCGGCAGTAATGGTCTGACACAGGGCAACGTGTTGCACAACTATCAGCTGACCGACAACCTGGCATGGATTCGTGGTGGGCACACCATCAAAATGGGATACGACATTCGACAGTCGCGATTTCTGCTCGACAGCGATAACGGTCCCAGAGGCAGCTTCACATTCAACGCCAGCTACACTGCCGCCCTCGATCCGACGACTGGTAATCCTGTGTCCGGAACAGGCAATGGCGTCGCTGACTTCCTGCTCGGGTACCCGACAAATATGAGCGGAGCGGTCGGTACATCTGCCACGCACTTTACGTTCTGGACGCACAACCTGTTTATTCAGGATGACTGGAAGATTAGCCGAGAGTTGACTCTCAACTACGGACTTCGCTGGGAGTACATGGGTCCTCCCAAGCCAATCGACCAGGAAATCAATCACGTTTACGGTTTTGATTTCAATACCGGAAAGCAGCTCTTCCCCAGCCTCGGCCAGATCCGGCCTTCGATCGTGAACCCTGATTACAAAGACTTCGCGCCACGGCTCGGGCTGGCATACAACCCGCACTGGGCGTCGAAAATGGTCTTCCGCGGCGGCATAGGAATCTACTACGACCAGACCCAGATGAACGAAACGCAGTTCATCACAAATGGTCCGCCGATCTTCACACAACAGAATTACAACTTCACCGGCCGTGGCGTGCCGGATTACCAGTTCGGGAAAAACACCCTACCTGTGGTGAACGTTCCACCAGTCGACGCTAACTACATCACGCCCGCGGGTACGAACCTCTTCGTGGAAGAGATCAACGGAAGTAAACCGCGTGTCTACCAGTGGACGGTTTCGGCCCAGCGGAGCTTCTGGGACAAGTGGCTGGTCGAAGTAGCATACGCTGGATCACACGGCCGGCGGCTGTCGAAGCGCTACAACGCTTACTCGAACGTTACACCCGGTGTACTCTATGACGTCACCCCCGGTGTAGCGACGCGCTATCCCCAGATCAACCAAATGCTGTACTCGTCTCTGTCAGGATGGTCCGATTTCAATGCGCTCAACATAAGGGTTGAGCGTCGGTTCTCGAATGGATTCCAGTTGCTGATGGCACACACGTGGGCGCACTCGATTGACAATGACTCGGCCGGGTCGTATGGTTCACCGAACCTGAATCCAGCCAATTTCCAGCTGGACAAAGGTTCCTCGGATTTCGACATCCGCCATCGCTGGGTTGCCAGTGTGCTTTACGAGCTTCCCTTTGGTCGTGGCAAGCACTTCCTGAATGGCATCGGACGCGCGGCCGACCTCGTCGTCGGTGGTTGGCAGCTGAATACGATCACTTCATGGCAAACCGGCGTCCAGCGCAGTGTTAGCGCACCGAACCTAACCGGCCTTTCGTACGTGACCCAGCGTGCCGATGCAACGGGTATCAACCCATACAGTTCCTTCAACGGCATCAATCCAGGGGGAGATTTCGGCGGAGCAAATACCTCGCGTTACTGGTTCAACCCCGCCGCATTCGCCGCGACCAAGCCTCTCAAGTTCGGCACCTCCGGGCGAGACATCATCCAGGCTCCGGCGTGGTGGAACACAGACTTGTCATTGTTCAAGAACTTCGCCATCCGCGAAAACATGAACCTCCAGTTCCGTGCTGAGGCCTTCAACGCGCTGAACAACGTCAAGTTTTTCCCGCCGGATATGAACGTAGTAAGTCCGACATTCGCGACATTGCAGAGCGCGGATCGTCCCCGCGTGCTGCAACTCGCGCTGCGATTCACGTTCTGACGATGGCATGACGGCGCCTGAGATTCTGGAAACGAACCGGCTATTCCCAGGCGCCCCGCTGTCCCGATCCTGAAGCAATATTCGAACGGTATGCCACTGACCTGGGGTCACCCGATATCTCTCCTGGCCGACGGATCGGTACTGTTCGCGATACCGCGGCGTTGCGTGCAAACGCAGCAACCATGGAATCGGGGCTTCGCGACAGAAGCCCTGACCGCGGTCTGCCATCTCGAACACCCGATCACAGCGCGTGCTGAAGAAGTGCGGATTGGTTATCGAGAACCGTTTCGAGTTCACCTTCCCAAACCTCGAAAGTGACGCTCGCGCCATCTGCTTGCGCTTTACCGCTTCGCTTTAATGACGCGGGCTGCTTTCAATGCCGTGATCATCGCCCCCAGGTGTCTCTGCGCATGTTCCGCCGTGTGAAACAGCAACCCGATCAGCGTTGTGGGAATTCGCTTCCTGCCGATCTCACGCCGGGCTGCGAAGTCGGCAGGGTCCGTTCCCCCAACAGTCGCCTCAGCCTTCTGCAGCGATTGCTCGAGGGCAGTCAACAATTCTGCAAGCGACACGTCACGCCCTTGCTCAGCTCGTAGCCTGTCCATCTGAGCCTGCGTCAGCGATTCGCCGCGCGCATAGGAGATCAGGCGGTCAGTACTGCCTGCAATATGGCGCAGATGAAACCCGGCCGGCGCAGCCTCGCCTTCGGCGTGCCAAAGCTCCTCGTCGCCGACGCCGTCCGTCCATTTCGCAACGTCTTCCCGAACTTGCTGGAGCGAATAGAGCACCGCCGCAAGTACGGGATTGAGATCCCCGAGATAACCTCTCATCCAGGGCTCTGCCTGAGCGTCGCCGGATTGTTGCCGGTGTGTGATATGTTCCTGTTCCATAGGGACTACATGGACAAGATAACGCGCCGTAGTGGCTTGAAGACTGCCGTTGCCGCGCTTGCCACGACGAAAACGGGCGCCGCAGCGCCCACAAACAGCTGGAAACGGCAGCCTCCGCCGGGTCAGCCAGCAATCCAGTTCGCGCTGATGAACGGTTATGCACCCGATCGGGTAACAAAGGTCGGCAAGCAGATCGGTGTCAACTACGCGATCTGCGGTGCGAATCTCGGACGCGTCCAGAAGGACGCCTACGAAGCGACACTCGCGAAGATGAAGTCGGATTTCTCCGCCGCCGGAGTGACCATTGCAGGTGTGGAAAGCCACCCCGTTCCAGCCGAAAAAATCAAGCTCGGAGTCCAGGGGCGCGACGAGGAGATCGAGAATTACATCGCCGCAATCAAAGCCATGAGCAACGTCGGCATCCCGGTGCTCTGCTACAACTTCATGGCCGGACTCAGTTGGTACCGCACGTCGTTAAACAGCCGCGGCCGCGGAGATGCGCTGATAACTCTCTTCGACAACAAGGAAGCAAAGAAGCTGGGGCTGACGCAGTGGGGCGAGATCAGCGAAGACAAGATGTGGGACAACATCACATACTTCCTGAGAGCAGTCATCCCTGAAGCGCAGAAGGCGGGTATCAAAATGGCTCTGCATCCTGACGATCCGCCGCTGTCACCACTGCGAGGCATCGGCCGCATTGTCACAAGCGCGAAGAACTATCGCCGCATTATGGACATCGTCCCGAGTCCCGTCAACGGCGTCACCTTCTGTCAGGCAAACTTCGTGGCAATGGGGGAAGACATTGAAGCTCTGGCAAAGGAGTGGCTGAAAGAGAAAAAGATCTTCTTCATTCACTTCCGCGATATCCGGGGAAATCGCGAATACATCGAAGAGACATTCCATGACGAGGGCGTGACGAACATGGCACGAATGCTGGAGGTCTACCACCAGAACGGCTTCCATGGTCCCCTGCGCCCCGATCACGCGCCAACCCTCTATGGAGAGGCCAACGACAAGCCCGGCTACGCTCTCGAAGGCAAGATATTTGCAATCGGGTACTTCAAAGGCATCATGCAGGGGAAGAATCTGCCGTACGCGTAAAACAGCTCAGTTCACGCACGCTGTTCGTGAGCCGGCGACATCACCCAGGCGTGCCGCGACTGCCAGAACCGGTGAATCGCGTAGACCGAGCAACCGACAACGACCGCAACAATCGAGTTCACCAGCAACACAGAAAGCGCAGTCAGAACAAAAGCCAGAGAATCCGTCCGACGCATTTTGGTCAGCCTTCGCCAGGCACTCCAGTCAAGCAGACAAATTCCGATATAGGTTGTCACACCCGCCAGCGCAGCCATTGGAATATGTGCAATCAATGAAGCACCCAGAGCAAGGAACCCATACAGAAACGCAGCATGTGCGACATTTGAAACGCGAGTCGAGCCGCCGCAACGAATGCTCGCCAGACTCCGGGCCGGAATACCGACGCTGAGTGGCGCACCGAAGACTCCCGCACAAACATTGGCAACACCGTACGCGCCAAGCTCTGCGTCGGCATCGGTGGACCGAAGAGGTCTGTGCCGTCCACGGAAGTGCTCAATGACGCGAGACGTAATCAGAATGTTGACTGATGAGATAAACGCCAGCGCCAGTGCCGACGGCAGCAGCGTGTAAACGTCGGACGGCTGCCACATGAAGCCAGCGATCGGCGGCAGGCTCAGCGGCAGTGCACCGACTTCCTTCTCGCCGGGAGCAAAGGAGTAAACCAGGCAGGCAGCCAGCACTCCCAGCAGCGGTGCCGGCAAACGCGGCCACCGCCGGGCAGCGACAATCGACACAACGATCACAATGCCCGAAAGGAGCATCGGGAACGAGCGAGCTTGCTCCCAGCCGCTCATCACCTGCCACAGTTGCAGCATGGAATTGCTGGAAGTGACATCGACTGGTGAAGCAATTCCGGTCATCGTACGCAGCTGAGAAATTATCATCAGCCCGCCGATGCCGCAGGAGAATCCGGTCACCACCGAATGAGGAACTTTCGTGATGTGCCGGCCGAGACGAATGATGCTGAAAAACATCATGAACACGGATGCCGCGATGCACACCTTGGCGGCGCCGCCGATTCCCTGCCCTCGTACTGCAAGGGCGATAAAGGGAACGGTGGCGCTGGCCGTGCCTCCGATGAGCACCGGATTGCGGCCAAGCAGCGCGGTAATCGGAGCTGTAAGTAAAGACGTGAAGATGCCAAGTACCGGCGGCAGCCCCATAAGGGCGGCCATGGCAAGGCCATATGGCAGCGCGATCAGTGCGGCAATCGCGCCTCCACACACGTCTCCCGACAGCTCGCGAAAGCTGTAGCGGAAACGGAATTTCAAGTGGTTACGCCTCCCGGGAACGGACTAGGCGTTCATGACTTTTTCGAAGGCCATCTTGAACTTGGCCATCTCGTCTTTGGTCCCGACGGACACACGGACGTAGGTCGGCCAGGCAGCCCAGACGCGGCCGATGTAGACCTTCTCGCCCGCCATCGCACGAACCACTTCCCCGCCGGGTCGCTTCACGTCCACCATGAACTTGTTGCTCTCGGATGGAACGAAGGTGTAGTTCTTTTTGTGCATCCAGTCGAAGACATCTCCCCGGATATCCGCGATGATCTTCCGGCGCTCGGGAACCAGGGTCTTGACCTTGAGCGAAACGTTCGCTCCAACCATGCCGGTAACAGGCATTGCGCCTGCGCCGTATCCGGAGATCTTCTCCAGCAGATCAGGACGGGCAATCGCAGCACCGGCACGGAGACCCGCCATGCCGTAGATCTTCGAGAACGTCCGCAGGACCATCAGATCCTTGTCCTGTGCAACGTAATCGCACATCGGCACTGCGTTCTTGGACAGGTGGATGTACGCCTCGTCCACCAGCAGAAGCGTGCCCTTTGGTTTATTCGCGTACAACCACTCGATATCCGAACGTGAGGTAATCGTGCCGGTCGGATTATTCGGATTGCAAAGGTAAATGACGCCCGCGTTTGGATCCGCGGTTGCCATCGCCTTCACATCGTGCGAGTAGTCCTTGCGAAGCGGCACGCGGACCACTTTTGCCCCGACGAAGTGAGCAGCGCGCTCGCCGGCTTCATATCCGGGATCGCCAATGACGAAACTCTTCTCGGGAGAAGTAAACGCAAGGACGGCACGGTGGAGCGGGTCGCTCGAGCCCGGGAACGGGCGAACGTAGCTCTGCGGTACGCCTTCGACATCGGCAAGCGTTTTCGCGAAGTTAAACGTCTCCTCGTACTGATAACGCCCCCCATTCTTTAGAACGGTGTGCATCGCGTCGAGTGCTTCCGCGCACGGGCCCATCGGATTTTCATTGGCATTGATGCGAACGGCGTCCGGCGCCGCATTCGACAGCATCGACAGCTGCGCCATCGCACGTTCGTTGAAGAACGGCAGGCTCGCGGCGCCAGCTCCGAGCAAGGTAGAGATCTTCCCAAAGTTCCGCCGCGAATATCCACGGCGGACAAAGTCACGTTTCATTTCTTCTGTTATGACTGTCGATGACATTCTTCAAGCTCCTGAAGGCAGTTGTTTAGGGAAGCAGGACCTGGCTTGCTGAGGTGCGAACGAGGCGGTACTACACAAAGAGGGCGTCGAGACTGGGAGCCGCGGCTTTCGCCACGGAAACGCCATGGCGCCATTATCGACAATGGCAGCTCAATTGTCAAAGATATATTTTGCCGTCGAAAACAGCATACCTAACTTTTTCTTATCGAAGCGATTCGCAAAAGCAGCTTGCGGGCCGTCCACCGGCGGGTCTATCATAGGTCAACCCACCTGTCTGGATTCCCGCACCGTCTTAGCGGAACACCTGTACCTCAGTCACAGTCCACGTAGCCTCACAATCAAAGATCTCGCTTAAAACTGGGAGGAAACTCGTGAAGTTTCTGCTGGACGTCCGCAGGCTCGCGCTTTGGGGAGCGCTGACCGCATGTTCAATCTTCTCCGCATATGCTCAGTCAACATATGGCGGTCTTCGAGGCATCGTCACCGATGGACAGGGAAAATCGATAGCAGTCGCTAAAGTCACTCTCACCGATACAGGTACAAATCTGTCGCGAACGACTCTGACCAGCGAATCCGGCGAATACAATTTCGCCTCCGTCGTGCCAGGTACATATCAGGTTGAAACCGAACAAGTCGGTTTCAAGAAATACGACCAGACCGGAATCGTCATCGGCACCCAGCAGTTCGTTACCGTCGACGTGAAGCTGGAACTGGGCAGCGTTTCCGAAGCAGTCACCGTCATGGCCGAGACTCCTCTGCTTGAGGCGGCAAGTGCTTCGCAGGGTCAGGTCATCGAACATCAGCAGTTCATCGATCTCCCGAACCTCGGACGCAACCCTTTCATGATGTCGCGCCTCTCGCCGACCGTACAGCAGGCCGGCAACCCTGCCTATAACCGCATGCAGGATCAGTCTGGTTCTTCCCAGATCTCGATCAACGGCGGACCGGTTCGTGGCAACAACTATCTGCTCGACGGTATCCCGATCACCGACTTTTCGAACCGTGCTGTCATCATTCCTTCGCTCGAAGCGGTGGAAGAAATGAAGGTTCAGTACGGCACCTATGATGCGGAGATGGGGCGTACCGGTGGCGGCATGTTTAATACGCTGCTGAGAAGCGGTGGCAATTCCTATCACGGCTCGCTGATGGGCTACATGCGCCAGACCGACTGGTTGGCTAACACATTCTTTAACAATCGCAGCGGTATTCCGATCAGCGATCAGCCGTTCCGAAACTACGGCGGGTCGTTCGGCGGCGCAGTGCGCATTCCGAAGCTGTACAACGGTACCAACCGGACGTTCTTCTGGCTCGGATTTGAAGGCTATCGCGACACGCAGGCCGCATCGCTCGAAGCCTACACTCCGACCGCTCTCGAGCGCATCGGTGACTTCTCGCAAACACGGAATGCAGCCGGAAGTCTGCTGACAGTCTATGACCCTCTGACAACTCAAGCCGATGGAAGTCGCACGCCATTCCCGGGCAATGTCATTCCGGCAAACCGCATCGATACGGTCGGCCGCAACATCGCCGCAACCTTTGTCAATCCGACACGGACGGCCCGGTTCTTCGGCGACAACAACGTCTCGACCGGCAGCCAGTTGCCGTCGAAAGCGGACCAGAGGTTTATCAAGCTCGATCACCAGATCATGTCGTGGTGGCGCGCCAGTGTCAGCTATCTCCGCTACAACTCGCAGGAGCCGGGTGAAAACAACTTCGGGAACATCTCATCGCCGAATCAGTGGCTGCTGTATCGCGTCGTAAATGCAACCCAGGTAAACAGCACAATGACCCCGTCTTCAACCTGGGTCATTGCCATGCGTTATGGATTCAACCGCTTCCCGAATATTGGTCTGCAGAGGTCGCAAAACTTCAACGTGGCCAGCTTGGGCTTCAGTCAAGCGTTCGTGAAGGACATTCTGTCGCCGTCATTCCCGAACGTGACGATGCAAACCGCGTACTCGCTCGGCACGAACAACAACTTCAACTACGTTCACCACTCGAAGAACCTTGGGCTGCAGGCTTCGAAGTACGTCGGACGCCACAGCATCAAGTTTGGATATGATTTCCGGCGTCTGCACGCAGATGGAGTCGACTACCAGAACAGCGCCGGTGCATTTACATTTGACAACCGCTTCAGCCGCGCAAATCCGAACTCATCGTCCAGTGCGACTGGTGCCGACCTTGCGGACATGCTGCTCGGTGCTCCCGCAGCGGCAACTGGCTACATTCCGACAAACCTCTACGAGTACGTCGATTACCACGCGCTGTATATTCACGACGACTTCCGCATGACACCGAAGCTGACGTTTAACCTCGGTTTGCGCTGGGAACGTGAAACCGGTTTGCGCGAGGTAAACAACAACCTGATCACTAACTTCGATCCCAGCGCGACGAATCCGATTGGCCAGGCAGCGGGCGTCGATACGAAAGGTGTGTTCCTGTTTGCCGGCCAGAACGGCAACAAGATGACCACCGGCGATCCCAACCTGAATAAGTTCTCACCTCGACTCGGTCTCGCGTATCAGCTGACTCCGAAACTCGTTCTGCGCGGCGGATACGGTATGTTCTGGGCACCGTCAATCTCCGTCGGCGCGCCATTCAACACGGAAGGCATTACGGCGACAACGCAGCCGGCAGTATCAAACGATGGCAACAAGACTCCCGCAGTTAGCTTGACGAATCCGTTCCCAAACGGCCTCGATCGCCCTGTTGGCAACTCGCTCGGAGCGCTCACCGGAATCGGCAAGTCGGTCACGATCTTCGACCCCAACGCTAAGAGCACTCGGGTGCAGCAGTTCTCTTTCGACACGCAGTATCAGGTCAACAGCACTCTCGTAGCGACTGTCGGTTACTCCGGTTCGCGCACATCGGATCTTACGTGGACGACAGCAAGCTACAACTACAACCAGCTGAACCCCAGCTACTGGAACCTCGGCTCTGCTCTGAATCAGGCAGTGACGAATCCGTTTTACGGCGTTGGAGGCGTGGGCACAATCGGAGGTGCGACTGTAGCTCGCAACCAGTTACTTCGACCGTATCCGCAGTTCTCAGCCGTGAACTTCAACTTCGGAAGCCGCAACATGGCGCAATACGATTCGCTGGTTGCCAAAGTCCAGAAGCGCTACTCGTATGGCCTTACGTTCCTCGCCGCGTACACCTGGTCCCGTAACTTCGATATGGGCGGCGGCGGCCCCGGAAACAACCTGAATGCCGGAAATGGCGGACCTCAGGACGTCTATTCGCTCGCGGGCGAGTGGGGACTGAGTTACCTCGATTCTCCGCATCGCTTCACCAACTCGCTTTCCTATGAGCTGCCGTTTGGTAAAGGGAAGCCATTCCTCGGTTCAGCCAACTACATGACCAACCTTCTGGTTGGCGGCTGGTCTGTAAATACCGTGTCGACCTTTCAGACCGGTTATCCGCTCCAGATCTACATGAACAATAACGGCAACTCCTCGCTTGGAACCGCTCGTCAGCGTCCGAATGCGACGGGCATCTCGCCCGCCGTTGACGGCTCAGTAGGCGACAAGATCGACAACTGGATCAACAAGGCCGCATTCACAGATGCTCCGGCTTTCACGCTGGGCAACGTGACGCGCACCATAGGGATGCGCGGCCCCGGCCTTGTCAACTGGGACTTCTCGGTGTTCAAAACCGCCTCGATTCGGGAATCGCTGAAAGTGCAGTTCCGCGCTGAGGCTCTCAATGCGATGAACACGCCATACTTCCGTGCACCCAACACGGCGTTCGGCAACGCAGCTTTCGGCCGAATCACGAGTCAGGGCAACTTCCCACGGATGATTCAGCTCGGAATGCGCGTTTACTTCTGACCCGCGATTGAGGCCGGGCAACCGGCCTCTTTCAGTTTGCTTCAACCTCTGTCCGCCACTTATGGAGAAGTGTTTGCAGTTCGTCCGCGATGTTCGGATGCTCTCGTCGCAGGTTTTTGGTCTCGCCGGGATCCGCGTCCAGATCGGAAAGAAACACCGCATCTTCACCCGTCAAAGGCTTCTCACCTTCCGGCGTTCCATCGTGAACAATGCCGTTCACCACAAGCTTCCATTTGCCTCGACGCAGCGCCATTTGCGGTCCTTCAGTCCACGCGACGTATTCATGGGGCGATGCAGTGCGTTCGGTCAGGACCGGCCAGATGTTCTTGCCGTCGAGCGTTCGTCCCGCCGGCAATGCAGCACCGGTCAGATGACAAACGGTAGGTAAGACATCGGCGGACATGACAATCTCTTGCAGAACCTGTCCCGCTGGTATTCTTCCCGGCCAGTTCACCAGGCCCGGCACATGCATGCCGCCATCGAACGTGCTGAATTTGTATCCCTTGTATGGCTTGTTCTTGCCCGCTGTTGCTGGTCGCTGGTTCAATCCTGCTCGGCGTTCAGTCGAAGCTCCGTTATCCCCCAGCAGAAAAATGATCGTGTTGTTGCGTTGCCCCGTGTTCTCGAGGGCTCTGACCATCTCGCCAATCTGGTCATCCGCAGCCGCGAGCATTGCCGCATACATTCGGCGTTCCGGATCGAGATGGGGAAAGCGCTCGAGATACTTTTGCGGTGCATGCATCGGGTAATGCACGGCATTGAACGCCGTGTACAGGAAGAATGGTGAAGTGCGCTGCTTCGATATGAAGCTTACGGCCTCCTGCCCGATACGCTCGGTGAGATATTGTCCGTCGTCGAAGACCTCTGTGCGATTACGCCACAGGTCATGGAAATTCACTCGCTTAGGCTCACCCCAGTAGAAACGGTGTGAGAAGTAGTCGACGCAGCCGTCGTGGAAACCATAGAAGTAATCGAATCCATGGGCGTTCGGCACGCTCTCAGGAATGCTGCCGAGGTGCCACTTGCCCGTGAGCGCAGTTTCGTAGCCGTTTCGTTTGAGGACACTCGCGATCGTCTCTTCTGATGGCCGGAGCGGATCTCCATTCCTGGCGAGACCGCAACGGATGGGATGGCGACCGGTCATCAGCGCCGATCTCGCCGGCGCACATACCGGAGCATTGGAGTACCAGTTGCGGCAGACAGCCCCGCCCGCGGCTAAGCGATCGATGTTTGGAGTTTTGAGGTCCGTCGCGCCGAGATATCCGAGATCCGTGCAGCCGAGGTCATCGAACAGGATCACTATGACGTTCGGCTTCGACCGCAGACCTTGCTGTTGGGCGCTGAGAGCAGAAGCCCAGCGCCGCGCTGCCTAGCAGCGTTCTTCGTGAGATTTGTCCATCCATTGCTTAAAAGGTCACCCGAACCGCGAGCTGAACCTGCCGGTTCTCCATCGCAGTCGCATTGACAACTCCATACGTAGCACTTCCGACCGTCGCACCCGGCGCGGCAAACTGTGCATGGTTGATGATGTTGAATGCTTCGGCGCGAAACTGGATGGCGGTTGCGTGTTCGATCGGAATGCGGAAATCACGCTGGACGCTGAAATCGAGATTGTTGACTCGCGGTGCTCTCAGGATGTTGCGGCCGGCGTTACCGAATGTGTAGGAAGGCGGCGCTACAAAGCATGACGTATCGAACCAGCGCTGCAGGGTGCGGTTATCGATGTTCCCGTCGCATACGCGATTCGGTCTGGTCGTGGTGCCTGCGTTCGCCGCATCGAACGACAACGCCGGCGTGAACGGCAATCCGGTTTGCGTCTGGTAGATCGTCGTCATGCGCCAGCCGCCGAGAACAGCTGTGCCTGCGGGCGAATCGCTCATCCATCTCTTGCCTTTACCAAACGGAAGTTCGAAGGAACCGGCGAACACGTAGCGGAACCGAACGTCGTTGTCGGATGACGCATAATTCTGACGCCGGTCATAGTTGTTCTGGATCGTACCTCCGGAACCGCATCCATCGCACAAATCCAGTCCGGGGTTCTGCAGATCCAGCGCGTGTCCATAAGTGAACGTTGACAGGAACAGCAGACCCGAGCTGAATCGCTTCTCCATCCGTCCGGACAAACCCTGATACTTGCTCATATTCCAGTTCTGCAGCGTCTTCACCGAAGCCGCTGTGTACTGCGCCAGCGGTCGCCGCGATGTGACCGTTGTTGCGCTGAGGACGATTGGCTGGTTCCCTTCCCCGAGTCCGTATAACTGCACCCCGTGGTTGCCGACGTAATTCAGTTCGGCCACCATGTTCCATGGCAGTGATTTTTCGACGCTGAAGTTCCACTGCTCGACGTATGGAGTTTTCGGATACGTCGGCCAGCTCACGAGCGTGGCCGTCGAGGTTGGATTCAGCTTGAAAGTGGCGGGATCGACAGGAGCCGGGCGCGGGATCGTGACTCCCGGGTTTAGTACGAATCCACTTGTTGGAAACAGCTGATCGCTACTAATGGTCTGAGCACCATAGCCGAAGAACGGAGGATTGCTGGTCATGCGGTTGGTAACACCGGTTCCCTGATCCTGCGCGTAGAAAATGCCAAACGAGCTTCGAATAACCAATTCCTTCACTCCAGGAGCGCGCCAGGCAAAACCGACGCGAGGCGCCCAGTTATTCCTATCTCCGTTGACCAACGATCGAGGCCGCCTCGAATCGCCGGCAAGGATGAACTGACCAAACAACGAATCCCCGGGATCGGAAATGAAGTTTGCCATGCGGTTCTGTGTCTCGATGTAAGGCGAGGCATACTCGTACCGAACGCCAAGGTTGAGGGTGAACCGGGGTGTTACCGTCCACTGATCCTGGAAGTAGCCCGCGCCGAACCAGCCTCGTTCGACTGCTTCGGCAACGGTGCCTGCGGTGAAGGAATTCGCCGTGCCAAGGAGGAGATCGGCAACAGCGTTGCCTGTACCTCCGCGGCTCTGCGGGTTTTGAGTGAAGACACCGGTGAAGCCGAAACTACTTCGACCGTTACTCGCCGCGAATGTGCTCGGGCGAATCAACATGAACTCGCCACCGAACTTCATGACGTGAGCGCCAAACGATTTCGATACGTTGTCGGAGAAGTCCCACACACCCGAACTCTTTCTCAGCGGACTGTTGCCGCAGCATCCGGGCTGACTGCCGAGGCCTGCGAAGCTCGAGACGTTGAAGGTCGGGTAGCCGCTTGTGATGCGCGGATCCAAACTGCCCGGGATCAACTCGTTTCGCGCAACGGTGGCGTCCTGGTCCAGAGTGATCGTCGTCCACGTGAACCGAAACTCGTTGATGAGCGTCGGACTTAGGGTTCGGGTATAACCATAGCCGACGCTGCTGGAATCTGTGTAGCGCTGCACCGGTGTCTGCGCCGGTGCGGTAAGCGGCGTCCCGGCCAGCAACGAGCCGCGGGTGATTGAGTAACGGCCGAACATCGAGTCGCGGCTGGTGACCTGCGTATCCCCGCGAACCACGCCGTTCTTGCTGTCCTGCAACTGAGGAACGTTTTGAAGGAACTGGCTGGTGGACCCGGAGACATTCGGCAACGGATAGGAGCTTAGCAGGCTAAGTCCCAGTTGGTTGAATCGATCTGCCGGGATTACATTTCCGGGAAATTGGTCGCGAATATACCCGGTGCCATTCGGATTTACACGAGTGGTGGCCGGATCGAATATCGGCGTAGAACCGAAGTTGCCGCCCCGCTGAGCGAGAGAAGGTACGGTCGAGAAAGTGGCGGCTTCGGAGCGGTTGTGCAGTCCCTCGTACGCGCCGAAGAACCAGGCCTTATCACGGATGACCGGCCCTCCGAGCGACCCTCCGTACTGATTTCTGACTAATAAAGGCTTCGTTGCTGCGAAGAAATTCCGCGCATCAAGCTTGTCGTTGCGGAGGAATTCGTATGCCGAGCCATGGAAGGTGTTAGTGCCGCTTTTGGTGATTGCGTTCACGACGCCGCCGGCTGCGGCTCCGAACTCGGCCGAGAAGTTGCTCGTCTGGACCGAGAACTCCTGCAGCGCATCGAGCGGCGGACGAATCATGTCCCGCGTGCGGTTATCGAGTCCGCGAAGGTAGTTTTCGTTGCGTCCACCGTCTAGCAGAAATGCATTCTGCAGGCCGGTATTGCCGTATGCGGAGAACGTCTGGTCGCGGCTGCCGGTTGACGGGATCACCCCGGCGGTCAGGTTTGCGAGAGCCAGGTAATTACGGCCATTCAGAGGCAAATCAATGATCTGCTTTTCACTCACAACCTGTCCGAGGGTCGCCGACTTGTCTTCCACGACAGGGGCTTCGGCTGTGACTGTTACCGACTCATTCGGACTACCGGCCTCGAGCGTAATCGGCACGTCGGCGACACTGCCAACAGCCACGGCAACGCCCCGGCGTACGACATTCTTGAACCCGGCCGCGGTGACGGAAATATCGTAATTGCCAGGCGGGACAAGAGGGATCGGAGCGACACCGAACTCGTTCGTTTGCAGCGTCCGGAGCACATTGCCCGTTTCCGACCCGGTGAGCCGAACTGTTGCATTCGGAACTACGGCGCCCGAAGCGTCGAAGACGGTGATGGACAGCTGACCTGTGGACGTCTGAGCAAAAGCACTGTGAGTGACGGCGAGCAGACTTGCGATCAAGACCACCGAAGGGACGTACTGAAGCAATTGACGCATCAGGTCAGTTATATCGCAGCAGATCTCGGTAAGAGACGTCACCGTAACGAGCACCAGGAGTTTTGTAAAAGCAACAACAGATTCCTTGACATATTTAGAATCCAGGACAAATGATGGCTCAAGGGAGTTGTCAATGCTTAACTGGTTCAGTCCTCGGCGAATTTTGCCGCCTTTTCCAATAATTTCGGCGTGGCTTTTGGTTGCAGTCCTCCTTACGACAGCACCGCGAGCCACCGCGCAGGTTTATAGCGGAACGTTGACCGGAGTGGTAACCGATGCCACAGGCGCGGTTCTTCCCGGTGCAAAGGCCGTCCTCACTGATGTCGATAAAGGAGTAACGTTCGCGGCGGCAAGCGATTCTGAAGGTCGCTTCGTTATCCGCAATCTGCCGCCCGCCAACTACCGGCTGGCCGTAAGCGCGACAGGGATGCAGAACTATGCGCAGCAGGGAATCACGCTCGCGGTAGGCCAGACCGCTCAAGTCAATGTGCAGATGCAGGTTCAGGGCTCCACTGAAACGGTCAGTGTGCAGGCAACAGCGGCACTGCTGCAAACGGAAGACGCATCGACCGGGCAGGTAGTCAATCAAAAGCTGATCAACGATTTGCCGCTGACAAGCCGAAACGTTTACAACCTGGCGCAGCTTGCTCCCGGTGTTACGCAAGCACCGGGCGGATCATTCGGACTCAATGCAGGAGCCACGAATTTCATTTCCAATGGCGGTCGAAATTCCACCTCCGACATTCTGATGGACGGCGTCAGCCAAACCAATCAGGAAAACAACAGCGGTATCACAACCGCACTGTATACGCCGCCTGTTGACGCTGTCCAGGAGTTTAATGTCCAGCAGAACACATATTCGGCGGACATCGGTTTCGGCGGAAACACGGTTATTAATGTTGTCACGAAGTCCGGAACCAACGCGTTCCACGGCAGCGCATTTGAGTTTCTGCAGAACTCCGCACTAAACGCAAATAACTGGTTCAACAATCAGAACGGCATCAAGATCTCTCCTCGCCGGCAGAATCAATTCGGCGGTACGCTGGGCGGCCCGATTAAAAAAGACCGTACGTTTTTCTTCATGGACTATCAGGGAACGATTGCAGCCAACACAGGTACTGCTCGCGCTGGTGTGCCAAGCGCGGCCGAGCGCCAGGGCGACTTTGGCGAAGTTTGCAGCGCTGCCGGGGGTGCGTTCGATGCGGCCGGAATGTGTTCGAAGGCTGCCGGGCAGATCTGGGACCCGATGAGCAGCGTTTACAGCGCGGCTGCGGGCGGCGCCGTACGGAGCCAGTACATCCCGTTTAACAATCTGACGACATACGTCAGCCCCGGAAATCCTCTACTTGCTGGAACTCCGTATCAGTTACCTGTTCGGGCAGGCAATCTCATCGATCCCGTGGCCCTGAAGATGATGCAGTACTTTCCGCTGCCGAATGTCGGCGTGGGAACTGCGCAATACAATCCGCTGAATAACTGGATCGGGCAGAACGGCAGCACGAGCAGCGACCACCGATTTGACATCAAGATTGACCATCGCTTCACCGACTCCACCATGCTCACGGGCCGCTTCTCGCACGGCTTCAGCAACAGCCACGGAGTGAACTCGTTCGGCAATGTCGCGGACCCGTCCACCCAGGGACCGAACAGCGGAAGTCAGTATTCCGCCTCGCTCAACTTCAATCACACTTTTAGTCCGACCGTCATGTGGAATATCACGTATGGCTTTGCCCGGAGCTACTCGTTAACACAAGGCGTCGCTCAGGATTATCCGGACTTCAGCCCTGTGACCACGCTCGGAATGCCGCAGTACATCCTGTCTTCCGGGTTCGTCGCGACACCAAATGTCACTTTTGGCAATGGGTATCAGGCCGTCAGCAGCCAAAATCTGGGTTCACAAACGTTCTCGATCCTGCACTACCCGCTGGACACTCATACACTCAACACCACTGTGAGCAAGATCAAAGGCTCGCACGAGTTGAAGTTCGGATATGAAGCCCGTATGCACAGGATCAGCTTCCTTCAGGTGGGATATCCCACAGGGCAGTTCAGTTTTGCTCAGACTGGCACATCGCAAACCCCGGCGAGCGGGACCGGCGGCGACCCGCTGGCATCGCTGCTGATCGGTTTCCCGCAGGGAGGCAGCGGATACGGTATTGACGTCGCCGTTACCACTCAAAACTGGGCACATGCCGGTTATGTTCAGGACAACTGGCGCGTGACCAACCGGCTGACACTGAATCTTGGCCTGCGTTATGAACTAACACTGCCAAGAACCGAGCGATACAACCGGATGAGCTGGGTGGATCCCAACGCTGCGTCTCCGCTGCAGGTACCCGGACTCGGCCAGCTCAAAGGCGGACTCACATTCGCAAGTGATGACCAGCGAAGTCCGTACGACGTTTCCCCATCGAACTTCGCTCCCCGAGCCGGACTGGCGTGGCGTGGACCGCACGACCTTGTGGTGCGAACCGGCTACGGCATCTTTTACGAAGTCATCAAGGGTGCGGCCGCGGGAACCGGAGGCGGCGGCTTCACTGGTTTCAACTGGAACACCCCGCTGCTGACGACGTATCAGGGCAACGGTGCTACGCCCTGGAGCCGAATTTCGAATCCTTATCCGAACGGACTGCAGTTCCCTCCGGGCAGCTCTCAAGGCTTGCTGACCGGTGTGGGTCTCGGTGTCAGCGGTCCGATTCGAACGTGGAACACCACGCCGTACATGCAAACGTGGAACTTCGGCATTCAGAAGTCGTTTGCCGGGCAACTTCCTGATCGATGCGAATTACGTAGGTACCAAGGGAACGCACCTGTATTTTGGCGGCGCCGGCAGTATCAACTACCTTGGGCCCTGGGTTGAGAACCTGAATGCAGATCAGATCGCGCAATTGAACTCGCTGGTACCGAATCCGTTCTACGGGATTATCACGAACCCCGCGAGCACTCTTTCCAACCCGACGGTTGCCTATAACCAGTTGCTGAAGCCCTTCCCGCAGTTCACAGGACTGAGCGGCAACGACCCGCCGTGGGCAAACTCGATCTATCACGCTCTCCAGGTCCGCGTGGAGAAGCGCTTTTCGGCTGGATTGCAGTTGCTCGGGACGTATGTATATTCCAAGTCGATTGACGACTCGTCAGTTGCCTGCGGCTGCACGACATGGCTCGGAGGTGCGACGAGTTTGCAGGATCCGAATCGTCGCTATCTGGAGCGCTCCCTCTCGCAGTACGACATTCCTCATGTGTTCCAGGCGTCGTATGTCTACCAGATACCCTTTGGGCGTAACAAACGGTTCGGCGGCTCTATCCATCCTGCGCTCGACGCCGTGATCGGCGGCTGGCAAACGAATGGTATCTGGCGGTTCGACAATGGTATGCCAGCTTCGCTGTCCGTCAGCAACTCTCGTCCGCTGCCGACTTATGGCGCGCAGCGTCCAAACCTGATCGGACCACTGACCCGCAATGACGGATCAAACTGGCTCGATCAATACTTCGCCACTCCGCAGAACGCTGTGACCCCTGCGCCATTTACAGTCGGCAATGCACCGCGTACGATCCCAACAGCGCGCGTCCCGGGTACTGCGACGTCGGCGCTGTCGTTCTTCAAGCAGTTCTCGCTCGGAGCGATGCGCGAAGGCTCGTTCCTCGAGTTCCGCGCCGAGGCGTTCAATGCACTGAACCATCCGCAGTTTGCCGGACCTAACACGGTTGTTGGCTCGTCCGCATTCGGAAAAGTAACGGCACAGGCGAACTCACCGCGGCAGGTCCAGCTTGGGTTGAAGCTGTACTTTTAGATTTGGAGAGCGTGTCAAGCCCTGACAAGGGCTGACTGCGTCGCTGCTCCTGGGACGCCTCGGTAACGGGTGTTCCAGGAGCAGTGGCGTTTTTGGGGAGGCTCTCCGCGACCGGTTCGTTTTGTCACACGTTCGGATGCGGTCAAGCGGCTCGCTTGACGAGCATCTCGTCTTCGACAGCGACGAGGTGGCTTGTCGGTTTGGTCGAGGGGACGGCGGTGGCGGGGTATGCCGGGCGCTGCTGATGGGCTGACGAGGCGGTCGGCGCCGGTGCTTCGTTCGTTCTGATTTCTTCGGCTGCTGCTGCTGCGAGGCGTTCCTCTTCGAGCTGTTGTTTGCGGAATGCGATCTGCAATTCGAGACGCTCGCGCCTGAGTATCTGGAACTCCTGCTCGGCCTTTTCGGCTGCTCGGCGCAGGCGTGAGTTATAGCGATGCAGTTGCTTCATGGCGGAGCTTTCGGTGACCATTGCCAGCGTCTTGCGCCGGAGGACTTGTTCGTCGGTGATGGGGTTCTCTTTATCCGCGCGCAGCCGATCACGCGTTTCCTCGAACAGAGCCTTTTCCATTTCCATGCAGCGGCGAAGGCGCCAGCGATTTGCCGCGACTTCAAAAACGAGGTCTGCCTCTTCGATAGTTTCGGGGAGGTGGGAGGCGAAGATCGCGGCTGCGAGGGCATCGAACGCTTCCGGGCTTTCGCCTTCCATTACGACGACTTCGGAACAGAGTCCGTGCGATTGGGCGTTGCGCGAGGAGCGTGCTTTTCCTTCATCGGTTACGGGTCCGTTCGAGCGTGATCCATTGATTCGAGCTGCTTCAGAGCGTGTCATGAGAGTGTTCTTCCTGGACTCGAATATAAAGGGTGGGTGTATCGGTTTTTGGTGGATTTCGGAAAGGTTTGTTGATATTAAAGGAAATAAAGACCAAAAAAAGATTTGCGCCATCGAGGACCGAAGATTCCGTACCTCCCGGCGGTCGTGACACTGTGGGTGTTCGATCAACCTGACGCTGTGAAGAAGTAAACGCATTAACGCATTTTGTATTCCACTTCGCGGCGATTCGGTGTACAATCGCCGACACACTCTGTTCCGTTGCAGAATTCGTCTTCGATTTACAGAATCATGGCGAAAGGGCCTCGTTTGCCGAACATGGTCAGGAGTCTCTGCTGTATGAAGCACACACTATTTCAGCGAGTAATGCAGGCTTGTGCCGCGCTTGCCTGCCTGGCATCATCGCCGGCGCAAACGCTGGACACTGGAATTCTGGGCACGATCACTGATCCGGCTGGAGCAGTCGTTGCGGGCGCCACCGTTGTGATCGATAATCCCGCGACCGGTCAAAGCCGAACTGTAAAAACGGCTTCAGACGGCAAGTATGAAGTCCGATATCTTGTGCCGGGTGTCTACAACATTGAGGCCCAGGCGACCGGTTTCAGGACTGTGCGGAGCACAAACGTGACCGTACAGATCAACCAGCAGGTTCGTGCAGACTTCGCGCTGCAGATCGGCGAAGTGCAGCAAACAGTCGAGATCAGCAGTTCGGCTCCGCTGCTGCAGACGGAAAATGCCACACTGGGCGAAGTTGTCAGCACGGAGCGAATCGTCAACCTTCCGCTGAACGGCCGGAGCTTTGTTCAGCTGGCAACCCTTACGCCAGGTGTGCGCGTTTCCGAGCCGTCGCAATTTACTTCGAGTACAAACGGCTCCCGCATCATCGCGAACGGTGCCCGTGATTCGTGGATGCAGGTCAACATCGATGGCGTAACGATGGTGAACAACCGCAGCAATTACGTCACCCTTTATCCAATAATCGACGCGATGCTGGAGTTTAAGGTCCAGAGTGGAAATTACACGGCGGAGTACGGCGGAAATGCGGGTGCGAACGTCAACTTACAACTACGCTCCGGAACGAACCAGCTTCATGGCAGCTTCTGGGAGTTCTTCCGTAACAACGCTCTGGACGCGCGTAGTTACTTCCGCCCGGCTCCGTTTCCCAAAGACATCCTGAGGCGAAACCAGTTCGGGACCGTAGTTTCCGGACCGATACGCAGAGATAAGACCTTCTTTCTCGTTGCGTACGAGGGGGTACGGTCTGCCCAGGAGAGTGCTGCAAGTAACATCGTACTTACGGCGGCCCAACGCTCAGGGGACTTTTCCGCGAGCAGCGCTCCAGTTATAGATCCGTCGACTGGCCAGCCGTTTCCCGGGAATAAAATACCTGCGAATCGATTGAATCCGGTTTCGGTGAACCTGATTAACCAGTACACACCGCTTCCGAATACGACGGGTGTGGTGAACTACTCCGGCGTCACTCAGGGACGGCTCACTACCGACCAGGGAATTGCCCGCGTCGATCAGTACTTCAGCCAGAACGATCAGGTGTTTGCGCATTTCATACGCTCACGCCGGGATTTTCCAAATTATGAGCTGAATCCAAACTTCTATTTCAACGGAACCTTTCCGAATACCAGCTTTGCCAGCCAGTATGTCCATACCTTCAGCGCGGCGGTGCTGAATGAGGTAAGGTTCGGATTCAACCTCGCCAACGTCTCGGTGCTGAGTCCGCGAGCGAACACGGATTTCACGATTGAGTCGCTCGGCATACACGGTCTGAACGTCGGCGGACCGAGCGGCAGACCCCTGCGCAAGGATGAACAGGGTTTCCCGGTCATTAATATCAGCGGCTATATGGGGATGGGTGATGATCAGGCGGCATCAAATCTCGATAACAGTCGCACGTATCAGATTGTCGATAACCTGAGCTGGATTCGTGGAGCGCATGCACTGAAGTTTGGGGCAGATATACGCCGCCTGCTGGATGACGCCACAACCAACAACTGGCCGTTCAGCCAGATCGCATTTACCGGCGACATCACAGGGAATGCTGCTGCGGATTATATGCTCGGCTTCCCCCGAACCACATTGACACCCGAAGGAGTGCCGGTATCCAAAATTCGACAGTGGCGCTACGGAGCTTACGTCCAGGATGACTGGAAAGCGACTTCGCGACTCACGCTGAATCTGGGACTGCGGTATGACTTCTACGGGCAACCCCACGAGATCAACGCAGTGACCCGTACGCTGCGATTCGACATGGGACCTCAGCCAGTGCTCTGGCCCGACCCAGGGCAGGCAGCTGACATATATAAGAACGAATATACATACTTCAGCCCGCGGTTCGGTTTCGCATGGCGTCTGCCGCGAAACATAGTCGCGCGCGGCGGATACGGGATCTTCTACAGCGCGGCTCAGTTCGACAACATGAACATCCTGCAGCTGAATCCGCCGACAGCCGGCAGCCTTACGGTAACGAATCCCATCACGAACCCTGTAGCCACTATCGACAACCCGGTACCAGCGTCCCTCTATCCAGGAAATCCGATCTTCAATGTGGTTTCCATTCCGCAGGACCGACAACGGCGGAATGCCTATATGCAGAATTTCAATTTCCAGCTGTCGCATCAGTTCACGTCAAGCGACGTTCTGGAAGTCGGATGGGTGGGAAGCAAAGGTACGCACGTTGATACGAGTCTGAACAACTTCAACCAGCCTGATCCCGGGCCAGGGGACATTCAGTCGCGGCGTCCGTATCCGCAGTATGCGCGGATTCGGATGATTGCTCCGGATACGAATACGAACTACCACTCGCTGCAGAGCCGCTTCGAACACAGATTCTCGCGCGGAATCAGTTTAACTGCCGCATACACCTGGTCGCACCTGATCGATGATGCTGGGCAGACGATTAACAATGGAGGCTGCCAATGCCAGGACCCCCGTCACCGGGGCTACGCCGAGCGCGCTTCCAGCGTTCTCGACCAGCGGCATCGGGCAACTATCGGCTATTTGTACGAAATTCCGTTCCGCAGAACGTCGCAGGGAGTGGTCGGAGCAATTCTGGGCGGCTGGCAGACGGGCGGTATTCTGACGTTCGCCAGCGGGCTGCCGTTCAATGTGCTGCAAAGCGGGGACAGCCAGAATAATGACGGGCTGTGGGAGCGGCCCAATCTCGTCCCCGGGCAGAACGTGAATCTGCCGAACCAGGATCCCAGCCTGTGGTTCAATACTGCAGCCTTCTCTCGCGCGGTTCTGATGTACGGCAATTCGCCTCGCAATCCGCTCGTCGGGCCAGGAACGAACACGCTCGACCTTTCCGCGTCGAAGCAATTCAAGCCGCCGAAGCTGGAATCTCATTATTTGATGTTCCGGGCAGAGTTCTTTAATGCGCTGAACACGCCGCAGTTTTCGAATCCCGGTGGAACGCTCGGAACCGGCACCTTCGGCCGGGTGACCAGCACCTCGATTCCGAATCGGCAAATCCAGCTGGCGTTGAAGTACTCATTCTGACGTTTACATCGAGCACACAGCCATCGTCTGCTGAGTGGGTTCCGATCCACATTTTCAGTTTCGGTTTTGATTACGGAGTGGAGCGGGTGTGTTCTACCAGTCCGGCACTGCCCTCGCAAGAGCCCGATAACTCTAACTTTAGCCGCTCACTCGCTGTGTTACGCGGGTCGGCGCGGGTCCGGGTCCCAGGACCATTGCCCGCAGCACAATTCCTATCTTCTCCGGGGTGGACAGCCTGATTCTTTGCTGCATAACGTCGTAGTCCGACGCCTCGATCTTATCGAGTAGTCTTCGGTAGATCTCGATCAGCGCCCACAGCGATTTTCGGCTATCCTTATGGACCATGTCGATCAGGGGAGCCGAATCGGAGTAGAAGCGCTTTGCGCGGGTGGCTTCAAATGCGAGCAGGTCGCGGAGATTCGGATACCGTTTCTGGTCTTCACGCGGCAGGTAACACCGACCGAGCTGTTCGTCTTCTCTGACATCTCTGATGATATTCGTGAGCTGAAAAGCGATGCCGCACTTTTCCGCCAACACGAGCGCACGCGGATCGTCGAATCCAAACACGTGCGTGATCGTCAGGCCAACAACGGACGCAACCTGATAACAATACTTATATAATTCGTCGAATGTCTCGATCTTGCGTGGTTGCAAGTCCGATGAGACGCCGTCTATCATCTCGTGAAAGTAGCGGTGCGGAATGCCGTAGCGACGAACCGAATCCACTAAAGCCGGCCAACAGGGATTCGGTCCGAACCGGCCACGCTCGAGCGCATCATCGAGTTCGGAACGCCAGCAGGCCATCGTGGCCTCATTCGCTGTTTCAGCCCCGTCGCTAAGATCATCGCAATATCGCATGAACGCGTAAATCGCGCACATCGCGTCACGTTGAGGTCTGGTCAGCAAGACAAACGAATAGTAGAAGTTTTTTGCCTGCGTGCGCGCGACCGTTCGACAATGCTGATACGACCGCTGCAATTCGTCTTCGCGACTCATGCCGCCGTCCGCCTGAAGATCTGCCGGATGAAGCTGGACAAAAGCAGGGAGACTCGTTCGGTCTTGCTGACCTTCGGCCGGCGCAGCAGGGTGTTGTAGTTCTGCTGCTCGATTTTCTCCAGGATTTTCAGACCGCCGCGGCTGAACAGATCAAGATCGATTGCGAGACGACGATCCACCATGTCAATCAACGGCAGACCCTGCATAAAGAGGCCCCGAGCAGATTCGACCACATCCCGCATTACTCCTCGAAACGCATCGTTCTCTGTTCCGGCAAACAGGTCTTCAATCCTGTAAGAGTGCCGGTCCATGACCTCGATCGGTATATACACCCGGTCCTTGTGCAGGTCGACAGAAACATCCTGCCAGAAGTTTGCCAGTTGTAGTGCGGTACAAGTGAAGTCGGAAAGCCTCTGTCGCTCGACGTCAGAGTAACCGCAGAGGTACAGCACGAGCCGGCCTACCGGGTTCGCTGAGTTCCGGCAGTAACCATACAAGTCTTCCCACGTCTGATAGCGGCCGACCGTCTGGTCCTGCACGAAGGCATCGATCAGATCAGAAAACGGCTGCTTCGGGAGGTTGTGGCGACGGGCTGTCGCCTGAAGGGCGACGTAGACGGGATGCCAAGCATCGCCTTCATCGTACAGGCGATTGAGCAGACCCCTCCACCAGTCGAGCAGGCGCAATGCTTCGGCCTTATCAGGAATCTCGTCACCAAGATCGTCAGACCAGCGGCAAAACGCGTACACGTTGTAGAAATCCTGATGCAAATGCTTCGGCAGCAGGAAACTGACTACGTGGAAATTCTCGTAGTGATGTGTCGCGAGCCAGCGCGTGTACTGCTCGGCTTCGTGTTCCGTCCAGGTGCGGCTGAGTGCCTCATCAGACCGGACGAAGTCCGCCGGTGCGAGCGAGACCACAGCAATCCTAAGGAATGATGGCCGTCTTCATGTGCCCGTTGTGAGACATGAGATGGCGCATCACCTCGAGCAGATTCGTCAACGGCTCCTCACGGTTGACGAAGTCGCGCGCTGTTATATCAGCACGGGTGACAGCTTCGAGCGCTTTGCGAATGTGCATGGGCGTGTGATGAAAGCTCGCCTTGCAGGTCAGCTCAGAGTAATGCAGAAGCGACGTATCGAGCGAGACGTGGCTCTCATTTGGGCAACCTCCAAAGAAATTGACCGTGCCACCCCGGCGCAGCATCGAGACAGCCAGCTGCCACGTGGTCGGCTTGCCGACGGCTTCGATTGCAATATCGACTCCGCGGCCTTTTGTCAGTTCACGGACGCTGCCGACGATGTCTCCATCGGTGCTCGTATTGAGAAGCTCCTCCGCGCCCATACGCGCCGCGCGATCCAGCTGCGTTTGCCGACGGCCGATTGCGATAACCCGAGCACCGTATACCTTCGCGAGGCGAACGAACATCAGACCAATCGGTCCCAGACCGATGACTGCGACATTATCGCCGGGCCGAACGTGCGTTTCTTCGAGGCCGCGAAGTACACAGGCAAGCGGCTCAACGAGAGCAGCGTCCTGGTAGCTGATGTGGGCCGGGATCTCGTACATATTGCGCTTCACGATGCGATCGGGGATACGAATGTATTCCGCATATGCACCGTTGTTGAACAGCAAGTCTTCGCACAGGTTTTCCAGTCCTCGCTTGCAGTAGTAGCAATCGAGGCACGGAGCGGAGTTTGCGGCGACGACTCGCTGGCCAACGCGAAAACCCTTTACGTCGGAACCAACGCCGACGATATCACCGGCAAGCTCATGTCCAAATAGCGCCGGAGGAACGATCATTCTCGCGTGATAGCCGCGACGAAATACTTTGACGTCCGTGCCGCACGTCAGAGCAGCACGTACTTTCACCAGTACGTCGCCCTTACTAATCTGCGGTATGGCGACCGGCTCGACCTCGACGTGCTCCTTGCCGTAGAGCACGGCCGCCATCATCTGTTCTTTCACCAGGACCACCTCTGTGGCTGAACGATTATCTTCAGTGTGTCTTCTCCGGGTCTGCGAGCCAGCTCAAAACCCGACTGGATTTGATCGAGCGGCAACCGGTGCGAGATCAGCTTCGCGGCAGGCAACTCACCGCTAAAAACGAGTCGCGCAGATTCCTTCTGTAAGTCTACCGAAGCGCTGTAACATCCGTACAGCATCCGCTCCCCCACGCAGATGTCCGCCCCGGAAACCTCGATTGTTTCCTTAGCTGATGTCTGTGAGAATAGCAAAACCGCAGCACCAGGCCTGGAAAGTCGAAGTGCCTGATCGACAATTCCCGGGGCAGATACTGCCACGAACACCAGGTCAGCGCCTCGTCCGAACGTCATCGACTTGATCCTGGATTCCAGATCAGGCGTCTCGAACGGATTGAATACATCGGTCGATCCGAAGTCACGGCTCAGCGACATTCGTGAGGGCATTGCATCGGTCGCAACCACGCGCGCTCCGGCTCGCCGCAGCAACGAGGTGAACATCAGGCCGATGGGTCCCTGGCCGAGAACAACGCACATATCCCCCGGCTGGGGGTTGGCCTGCACCACGGCTTTATGCACTGTGTTGACCGGTTCGACCAGGGATGCAACTTCGAAGGAGACCCCCTCCGGAATTCTCTCGACCCCGCCATTGGCTACAATCCAGTCCATCACTCGGACGTACTGAGCAAAGCCGCCGCCTGCCGCTTCGAATCCCGCCGTGATACCCACTTTCTTGTAGACGGAGCACTGCGCGTACAGCTTGCGATCGCAATAAAAGCAGCTTCGGCACGGAATGTGATGAAAAGCGACCACACGATCGCCGACGGTGTAGTCGCGAACACCCGCGCCAACAGCAGCGATGACGCCAGCCGTCTCGTGTCCGTAAACGCGAGGCCCGGGCAGCAGGTCGTATTCGATTTTCTTCAGATCTGTATGGCAGATTCCGCACGCTTCCACGCGGATAAGAATCTCGCCGGGTCCGATTTGCGGTGTCGAAATATCGGTGACCTTGACCGTTTGGTTGCCGACATATACCGCGGCCTTCATCGAAGCCGGAAAAGCTTCGAGATTCCCCTCTGCTTCTATCTCAAAACTCGCAGGTTGCAAGAAAAGCTCCCAGTGCACGGGCTGCTATATCGGAATTCCTTCGCAGCCTCAGCAGTTCCGGTAAGATCTTCACCGGCCGGCGAGCAGCCTGGCATAAGATCTTCCGAACGCGAATCCGGCCTTCCCGATCGCGGGCGGCATTCAGATCCACGGCAAACTCCTCACACGCTGTATCCGAAACCGCGCGGATACAGTAAAACTCAAATCCTCGCGCCGACGCATACTCAGACACTGCAGCCGCCTCCATCTCCACCGCGGCGTACCCAGCATCGGCCAGTTGCTTTCGTTCAAGTACCGTGCCCACAATCCGATCCAGCGAAACCAAACTTCCGGACCGATACGGAGTTTGTGGCGATGGCAGCCGACATGTTACTCCGTTAACGGATACGGCGACGAAGACATCGCCGATACATAACGACGGGTCGAGTGCACCGCACATCCCCGTACTTACTACGACGTCGAACGAAATCCTGAGCTTGTGGAGGGCTGCTGCCGCGAGGCGAGGGCCAGCACCGCCAGTAACTCTGAGAAACCTGAACTTGCTGGTTTCCCTGGGTACATACTTCAATTCGAACGGCTCAGCTGCGACCAGCAGGACCGTCCGCATTCAGACATAGCCATTGGCTCGGAACCACTCGACCGCCTGGCGCAACGCGGCGACGGCCGGCTCCGGCGCGAAGCCGAGTTCGCGGGCCGCTTTTTCATGGCTGACCCACATCTTCTTCCTCGACATCTTTACGGCATCCAGCGGAGCCCTTGGCTCAACGCCCGTAAAGTATGCCAAACTCGTCGTGACCAAGCCGGCCGCATACGCTACCGCATAAGGAACCTGCATAGTCGGTGCCTTCCGCCCGCTGATTGCTTCCAGGTTTCGGAAGATCTGTTCAAGCGTAAGATTCTCAGCTCCGAGGATATATCGCTCCCCGGCTTTTCCCTTGTCGCACGCCAGCAGATGTCCTTCCGCTGTATCCGTCGCGCTGACGACATTCAGGCCGGTATCAATGTAGGCCGGCATGTTGCCTTTCAGGAAGTCCACGACGATCCGGCCTGTAGGTGTCGGCCTGAAGTCGTGATCGCCGATTGGCGCTGTCGGGTTGACAATCACCACCGGAAAACCGCTTTGCGCGAACTCGAGTGCGACCTGCTCTGCTAAAAACTTCGATCGCTTGTATGCCCCCGTCATATCTCCGATGCTGACCGGAGACTCCTCGTTGCCAAACGTTCCATCGCCGAGCACGCCGATGCACCCGACGGTGCTCGTGTAGACCACCCGTTCGACTCCGGCCTGCCGTGCTGCTGCAAGCATGTTTCTTGTGCCTGCCACATTCGAGTCGTACATCTCTGTCGGATTCCGGGTCCACAGCCGGTAATCGGCCGCAACGTGATACACAACCGAACAACCCTGAACAGCTCTGCGCAACGAATCCGGATCCCGCAAATCCCCGACCAGCGCCTCAGCCTCGAGTTCCCGAAGCCGTTTCGGATCCCGCACCAGCGCCTTTACGTGAAATCCTCGTCCGACGAGTTTCGTTGCTACGTGCCAGCCGAGAAAGCCGGTCGCTCCCGTGACCAGAACCGGTTTCAACGCACTTACTTCAGAGCCGACTGCAACATGCGGAACGTGTCGGTAAATTTTGTGTTGATGCCGAGAGCCGCGGAGGGTTCAAAACCGCTGTGCATCATGCAGTGCTCGCAACGCGGGTCGGCGCCTGGGCCGTAATTTGCCCATGGTGTTTTCGTCATGAGCTCTTCGAATGTCTTGTAATGAGCGTCAGTGATGACGTAGCAGGGGCCTTTCCAGCCCTTAATGTTATATGTCGGCGTACCCCATGCCGTGCAGGGCAACTCGCGCTCGCCGCGCAGAAAATCGAGGTACGCAGGCGTGTGATTCAAATTGAAGCGATCCGAAAATTTGTGAATGTCACGAAGTTTCTCGCGAATATCGTCACGAGTCATGAAAATTTCGCGATCGTTCACTGCAGAGTAGCCATACGCCGGAGCGAGCTGGTGCGTATCGACTTCAAGCTTTTCCAGCAACTCAAAAAGTTGCCAAATCTCGTTCATGTCGGTCTCGCGATACACAGTTGTATTCGTTGCGACCAGGAACCCGGCTTCTTTTGCCGCCCTTACGCCGTCAATAGCGGCGTCGAAAACACCTTCACGCTCGACAGCGAGATCATGGTTCTTCTTCAGACCATCGAGGTGGACATTGAAGTAGAAGTTGTGGTGCGGTTTGAACTCCGCCAGCTTTTTGCGGATGAACATACCGTTGGTGCACAACATCACCTGCCGGCCGCGGTCGAGAAGAGCCTGCACCAAAGGACCAATCTTCGGGTAGAGCATCGGCTCACCTCCGCAGATAGAGACCATCGGTGCGCCGCACTCATCCGATGCCGCCAGACACTGATCGAGTGTCAGTGTCTGATTGATGGTGGATTCATACTCCCGAATACGGCCGCAACCGGTGCAGGTGAGATTGCAGGCATGCAGCGGTTCCAGCATCATCACAAGGGGAAACCGCTTGTTGAGCATCGGGTGCGGCTGGCGCTCTACCGCCGGCTTGCTGGAGCCGTACAAGACGTTGAAAGGGTTCGCGGGATCGTCGCCAACCTTCACCGATACCTGCCAGTGAGCCGGCGGGCTCATTTTGTTCTTCGCGATGTAAGTGGCCATCTTCGCGGCCATCGAGAGCGAGATCTTCATGAGTCTTTATGCCACCTCACGTTTTCGTTTCAGGAAGCTCGACAACGCGAGCAGCGGAAAGCTGTTGCGGTACAGATGATACGTCAAATAGAATACCTGCGGAAATCCGGTTCCCGTCGCCAGGTGCTCGTGCCAGGTCCCGTCGGGCCGCTGGTTTTCGACCAGATATTCAACGCCATTCATGACGCTCAGGCTGCCTTCGTCCCCTCCGGCAATGAGGCCGAGAACAGCCCACGCGGTCTGTGAAGCAGTGCTGGGTGCCCCTACCCACGAGTTAACCCGATAACTGTCGCAGCTTTCACCCCAGCCGCCATCTGCGTTTTGAATCGAGCGCAGCCACTCTCCGGCACGAAGCACCGCAGCTTCGCGATCGCTGTAGCCCGTTGCTCTTAACCCACGCAAAGCGAGGAATGTCCCGTAGATGTAGTTAACACCCCAACGTCCGCCCCAGCTACCGTCCTGTTCCTGCGTCCGCAACAGATAGTCAACACCCTTGCGAATGGCGGGATCCTCGGGCGAGACGCCAAAACGACACAGCGCTTCGACTACCCGGCCCGTGATATCAGGACAGGACGGATCGAGCATCGCGTTATGATCCGCGAACGGCACATAGCTCAGCGGGGTCCAGTTATTATCGACATCGAACGCGGCCCACCCGCCGTCCCTGCCCTGCATGTCGAGCAGCCACCTGATCGCGCGCCGCGTGGTAGCGTTCCAGGCCGCTTCATTGGTTGAACGTGTATGCTGCAGACTGAGCAGCACCATCGCAGTATCGTCGATGTCGGGATAGAACTCGTTCGCAAACTCGAAATACCAGCCGGACGGTTCGGTGTGCGGCCGCTTGACGGACCAGTCGCCTTTGCGTCGAACTTCCTTCGACAGCAACCAGTCGCCACAGCGGCGCATGGAACTGCGATCGGCAAATCCCGACTCGCCTACTGCGAATGCCGCGATGGCAGTGTCCCAAACGGGCGAGAAACAAGGCTGGAGAGTGATGTCGTCTTTGCGTTCGATCATCAGATTATCGAACTGCTTCTGGGCTTCGACTCTGTCCGGATGTTCCGGTGAATAGCCGAGCAGATCGAGCGCCATGATGAGGTACATCATCGACGGGTAGATCGCACCGAGTCCGTCCGAGTACTTGGTACGCTCGAGCATCCACTGCTCGGCGCGTCGCATCGCACGCCGACGAAGCCCTCGCGAGCCGAACCTTTCCCAGAGCTTGGCGACGTAATCCAGGCTAAGGAAGATATTACGCCAGGTCAGGAAATCGCGGTCTTTAAGCCACATGAACCGCGTTCCGCCAGACACAAAAAGTTCTTTAAGATTGAATCCCGCGGGCACCGGCCTCGTCGGATTCATCGCGTGGATGATCGACAGAGGTATAACGATCGCCCGGGTCCACGACGACATCTGGTAGATGAAGTTGCCAGGCAGCAACATCATCTCCGGAGGAACGGAGGGGCAAAATTCGCGTGGAAAAAGTCCGAAGAAACTGAGGTTCAGCTTGACATAGCTGTTCGCAGCCTGCAGACCACCCATCGACAAAATGACTTCTCGCGCCCGAATCATGCGCGGATCTTCAGCCGGAATACCTGCAACTTTCAGCGCGAAATAGGCCTTCACAGTCGCACTGACTTCCGCGGGTCCGTCCGGGTAGATATTGAACCCCCCGTCCGGCAACTGGCGACGGAGGATCGCAGTAACAGCTTTGTCTATCAGGTGCCTGGTCTTCGGCTTCCATACCCCATCCACCGGGGGACAGAGCCAAAGCTGCAGCAGGATGTAATCGGACTCGAGGGTCGTGTCGGCCGTCAGGTCGGCCCACCAGTAACCCTGATCGTGCTGAATCGCCAGCAGCGCATCGGTGGCGCGCTTTGCGGCATCACTTGCAACCCTCTGAAGGGCCTCAGCCGCTGAAAGCTGGCGAGGACTGCCGCTCATAGTGCGATGGAATGGAGACGTTGCCCGGCCGCGGCGAGTTCCGACGGCAGTGAAAAACGAACGTCTTCTTCCTTCAGTGTCACTTCTTCCATGCTGGAAAAAGCGTGCTCATCACGCAAGAAATCCAGCAACTCCGAGACAAGATGTTCCGGTGCCGAGGCGCCGGCGGTTACGGCAACCGTGTTCACCTTGTCGCCGAGCCACTCCCGCTTCACTTCTGTGAAGTCATCAATCAGGTACGAAGGGACGCCGGCGGTTTGACAAACCTCGACCAGGCGCTTGGAATTCGAACTATTCCGGGATCCTACGACGAGCAAGAGATCGGTCTGTGGGACGACCGCTTTCACGCCAAGCTGCCGATTTTCTGTCGCATAGCAAATATCCTGGGCAGGCGGTGACTGAATCGCGGGGAATTTGGCCTTGAGCGCGGCGATAATGTCCCGAGTTTCGTCCAGACTGAGAGTGGTTTGCGTTAGATAGACGACCTTGGTCGGATCCGGCAAATCGAGCTTTGCGACATCTCTCGGTGTTTCCACCAGCACGGTGCTGGCAGGAGCTTCGCCGAGGGTTCCTACCACTTCGTCGTGATCGCGGTGTCCGATGAGCACGATAGTGAAACCCAGGCGTGCGTATTTGACCGCTTCGAGATGAACCTTCGTCACAAGCGGGCATGTTGCATCGATGACCGCCAGTTGGCGCGCTTTGGCTTCGGCGCGAACGGCAGGTGAGACGCCATGAGCGCTGAAGATAACGCGAGCGCCGGACGGCACCTCCGAGAGTTCATCAACGAAAATCGCCCCGGCCTCGCGAAGCTCATCCACAACGTGCCGATTATGCACGATTTCTTTGCGGACGTAGATAGGCGCGCCATACGCGTCAAGTGCGATCTTCACAACATCGATAGCTCGCACGACGCCGGCGCAAAAACCACGCGGGCTGACAAGGATAAGCTTACGTCCGGAGACCTGCATCGGAAGTTTCAAGTATAGCAGGACTTAAGACTTATCTGACCCTATCCCGAAACAGGATCGGCCGTTAATGGCGTTTCGGTTTGGGGCGTACAACCGGAACCGAACCGGTACAACTTATGTTCCCGAACGTACTCAAACACGGCGTGAGGCAGTTCCGCGGGTTCCTGACAGACCGCGAGCTTTGCGCGGATGGCCGAGGACGAAACCTCGAGGTGCACGCCGTCGAGGCGAAGGACCGTTGCACCCTCGGGTATGGCCCAGGTATGTCCGGGGCGCGCGACCACGATGAAGTCTACGCTGTCGACCACTTCGCGCCAGCGATGCCAGGTAGTAATCTCTGCGAATGCGTCGCCTCCGATAACGAAATACAGCCGATCTTTCGCAGACAAGGTGGCTTTAAGCTTCTCGATGGTTCGAATGGAATAGCTTTTGCCGCTGCCCGCTTCGAGATCCGAGGCTTCGAGGCAAGGTTCGTTGGCCACGGCCAGCCTGACCATGGCGAGACGGTCTTCGTACGGTGCCGTCAGGCTGTCGTGCTTGTGCGGCGGGATCGCATTCGGGATCAAAAGAACACGACTGAGTGAGAACGCATCACGCACGGTCCGAGCAACAGCAAGGTGCGCATTATGAACCGGGTCGAACGTCCCTCCAAATATCGCGAGTTCCAAAGGTTCACGCTAGCACAATGCCGGAGGATTAGAGCCGGCTCTGGTGGACGCGTACTGCGGAAACACTACGCTCACTGGCACCTCAAACTCGATATACTTATGACGCGCGGGCCGCGCGCTAAAGGGGACGTGTATGCCGAAGCGAATCGCTCGCAGAACAGTGCTGAAGGGTGCGGGAGTGGCTCTTACTCTTCCATGGCTGGAGAGCGTCGCTTCCGCCTCGGACGAGCGGCTCACCGAGCCTCCGCTTCGGATGGCGTTCCTGTTTTTGCCGAACGGCGTTCGGCCGAATCACTGGAGTCCTGCTGGCGATGGTGAACAGCTCGAGATTACACCTCATCTCAGGCCGGTCGCCGAATTCAAGAACGACTTCATGCTGATCGAGAATCTTTGGAACAAGAACTCGATCGGGCGCAACGGCCACTGGCCGAAAGTTCCGATTTGGCTCTCCGGCGGATACGTTCAGCGGACTACGGGCGATGATCTCGATACCGGCGCTGTTTCTGTCGACCAGTTCGCCGCTCAAAAAATCGGGACGGAGACACGACTGCCGAGTTTCGAACTGGGCCTTGATGCGCCCCGCAACGGAATTGATGTCGCGGGTGGCGGGTTCGCGCGACTGTACGGGTCGTTCATCTCCTGGCGCGACGGCAAGACGCCAGTCCCGAAAGAAATCGTTCCGCAGCTTGCCTTCGACAGACTCTTCCGCAGTAATCGGTCCCCGGTGATTTCGAGCGTGAACCCGAACGATCCCGCACTGCTTAAATCGCTGCAACGAGACGACACCAGCGTGCTCGACATGGTGCTCGAAAACGCAAATACTCTCCGGCGAAACGGCAGTGCTGCAGATCGTGTGCGGCTCGACGAATATTTCGAGTCCGTCCGCAGCATTGAGCAAAGGATCGAAGCAACAATGCGGCCGCAGAAGCGCTGGATCAACAGAGGCCAGTTTCCTCTGGAACGGCCGGCCCCCGGCATTCCGCAAAATCGCCAGGAGCACATGCGACTGATGCTCGACATCCTTGCGCTTGCCTTTTGGTCGGACTCGACACGGATCGGAACAGTCATGCTCGGTGACGCTCAGTCGAACTATGACTACTCGTTCCTCGAAGGCGTTCGCGGCGCGTTCCACTCGTTGTCACATCACGGGAACGAAGAAAAGACCGTCAATCAGTATGGCCGGATCGTCGACTGGCACATGGAGCAGGTCGCTTACTTCCTGCGCCGATTGAAGAGCCTCGACGAAGGCGGGACCTCGCTTCTCGACAACTCGATGATCATGGTCGGCGACTCGCTGAAGGATGGCAACACGCATCAGGTGGAAGACCTGCCGATCATGCTGGCGGGCAAAGGTAAAGGAACTCTCCGTCCGGGCCGGCGTGTGCGGGCCCCGGAGCATACACCGTTGTGCAACCTGTACGTCGAGATGCTGAACCGGATGCGCATCCCGACGAAATCGTTCGGCGACAGCAACGGCGGGGTCCAGGGTCTGGTTTGATGCGGTTCTTGATTGGTTTTGCGGTGGTCGCCGCGGGCTTTGTGCACGCTGCCGATCCCGCGAATGAGTTCGCGACTTCGATCCGCCCGGTACTCATGCAGAACTGTGCGGCTTGCCACAATCCTGAAGGCCGCAAAGGGTCCGGCGCCGTTCCTGAAGACGACCGATCTGTCCGGCATCGATGCCAATCGCGGCTTGTGGCGCAACGTCGCTGCGCAGCTTAGAAACCGAACGATGCCCCCTCGCGACTCAAAGCTGAGCGAGGATGACAGGTTGCGAGTCTCGACGTGGATCGACGGCCGTTTGCGACAGACTGCCTGCTCGGCGAGTGGTGGCGAGTACGCCGGCAGAGCGATAACCCGCCGTCTGAACCGGCGCGAGTATCACAACACGATCCGGGATCTGCTCGGGATCGACTATGAGGTCTCGGCGATCCTTGCCCAACGACGGTACCGGTGGGGCAGGATTCGATACCAACGGAGAGACGCTGTACATTCCGCCGGTATTGACGGAGCGGTACATGGAAGCCGCTCAGCAGATCCTCGATCGGGTGATCGTCACACCGCCGGTGATACGAAGTTTTGAATCTCGTGAGGCTGCAATTCCGGTTTATCTGGACGGTGCCTACGATATAACCGCCACGTTTGGCGGCAGCGGCAACGAACAAGGCAAGTTTTCACTCAGTGTCGATGGAACTGAAGTCGGAACGCTTCGCGTTCAGCGCCGAGGTACCGGTCCATTGTTGGGACGTCTGCAAGTGAATCTGAACCGCGGGTCACACACCCTGATGATCAACTTGCCGGATGCGAGCTTCAAAGTGCTGAAGCTCAATGTCACACAGAAAGCAGATGCGGTTGCGCCGGAGAGGCGCGCTTCTCACTATCGCCTTTTCGGAATGGAGCCGGGCGATCAACCGGCCCAGCCTCGAAAGGCTGCCCAGCTGCTGCTGGAGGCGTTTTTGCCGCGAGCGTTTCGTCGTCCGGTTACTCAGGCTGAAATCGATCGGTTCATGGCGTTGTATGATCGCGCCGCCGAACGTGGCGACCCTTATGAAGAGCGCATCAAACTCGTGCTGAAGGCGGTCCTTGTTTGGCCGGACTTTCTGTTCCGTGTAGAGCAGAAACACGCGGATCCGGGTCTTTATCCGCTTTCAAACTACGAGCTCGCTACCCGGCTTTCGTATTTCCTGTGGTCAACTGTACCGGATGAGAAGCTCGTTCGGATTGCTGAAGAAGGGCGATTGCAGAATCGTGAGGTGCTGCTGGCGCAGGTGGACCGCATGCTCGACGATCCACGCTCGCGTACTTTTCTGAACAGCTTTGTGGGCCAGTGGCTTGGCACACAGGAAGTCGGTGGCCGCGTGGTTCCGCTGCTGACAGAGCTTCAGTCGTTTTACACGCCCGAAGTCGCAGCCGATCTGCGTGCACAGCCAGTCCTGCTGATGGACCGAATCCTGGGTGAGAATCGCAGTCTGCTGGAGTTACTGACGGCGGACTACACGCATCTGACGCAGCGGCTTGCTCGCTTCTACCAGATCGAAGACAAGGTTAAAGGGCTGAACGATTCGGAGTTCAAACTGGTGCAGTGGCCGGACAGTCGCCGCGCCGGCGTTCTCGGGCCTCGGCGGCGTGCTGGCCATGTCTTCCCGCTATAAAGAGACAAGTCCCGTGCTGCGCGGCGCGTGGGTGCTGGACACCCTGCTCGGAACTCCGGTTCCGCCGCCTCCTCCCAACGTTCCGGAATTGAAGAATACCGGCGAGGCCAAAAAGCTGCAGATGCGCGAGAAAGCTCATGCAACATCGCGCGGATGCTGCCTGTGCGACCTGTCATCGAATGATGGACCCGATCGGGTTTGGTCTTGAGAACTTCGACTGGATGGGCCGCTGGAGGGACAAGGAAGATAACGGAGAGCCTGTAGATGCTTCCGGAGAGCTGCCTTCGGGGAAGAAATTCAATGGTCCGGTTGAGCTTCGCGACGCCTTGCTCGCTAACAAGACCGAGTTCATTACTAATCTTGTCGGCCGAATGCTTGGATATTCACTTGGGCGGAGGCTGCAGGACGGAGATGACTGTACTGTCCAGCAGATTGTCCAGAAGCTCGAGTCCGACGGATATCGGGGCAGGACTCTGATTCGCGAGATTGTCGTTAAGCGTGCCGTTCCGGAACACACAAGGCGGTCGGGCCATCGAGGATGCTCCACTGTTATCATCCCGTCCAGCGATCGATATCTCGACACTAAACGCCCGAAAGCAGGACGCTGAGAGTCACAACAATCTCGGTCAAAAAGGAAGCGCTCAAGCCGGCGCCGTGAGTTCCCGGCGCGCTGTCCTGTTGGATCGCGACGGAACGATCATCGTCGAGAAAAACTATCTCGTCTTCAGCCGAAGTGACGTTGAGTTACTGCCGGGTGCTGCGCAAGCGTTGCGGCTCACTCCACAACGCGGGATTCCTGCTGATCGTAATCACCAATCAATCAGGGATAGGTCGTGGCATGTTCACTGTCGAAGCAATGAGACAGGTCAACGACGAGATTCAGCGCCAGCTTCGGGCAGACAAGTCCAAATCGACGCGTTTTATCACTGTCCCCATGCCCCGAAGGACTAATTGCGAGTGCCGGAAACCCAAACCTTTACTCGCAGAGGGGGCTGCCCGCGATCTTGGGTTTGATCCCGCGCAGGCTTTTATGATCGGCGATAAGCCGTGCTGACATCGATCTCGGGAGCGCAATAGGCGCTCGGACAATCCTCGTCAGGACGGGCTACGGCCGGCAAAGTGAGGAGTCCGGTGTTCGCGCCCACGTGATCGTGGATGACCTTGAAGGGGCTGCATCGTTTATCCTCACGTCGCCGAGCGCGTGAGCGGCAATCTCTCCAGCGCACGATCGAGAACCCGCTGACGCAGTTCCGGCTCACCGCCGCATTCTTCCGCGTACTTGCGTCCGATCTCCGCCGTCCGCTCACGCAGTTCTTTGTCGTCCCACGCGCGGCGGATAGTCGCCGCAAGTGCGTCAGGATCCTCATTCGGAACCAGCAGCGCCTCTCCGTTCACAAGGATGTTCGTTGTCGCGATGCCATGGCTCACGATGACGCACTTGCCCATCAGCATCGCGTTCAGATAGGTCCCGATAGCGGAGGGAGCAATACTTGCGGCCACGATCGGAAGGACAACAAGTTTTGCACCCTCGATGATTCGGATGAGCGACTCTGCGCTGCCGTCGTCTTCGATGACTCGAAGGTTCTTTGGTAATTGATCGATCGAGCGGGAGAAGCGGCAGTGGTGGGCATGAAATGCTTCCCAGTCCGGAGGCGGGATCACGGCCGGAAGATCCGGGAGCCTTTCCATCGCTTCAAAGAACGTGTCATAGTCACGCTCTGAGCGTCCGAAACAAAGGATGTACTCGCCATCGGGACTCACCTTGTACTCGTAGCGGTAGCGGATGTTCGCTTTGAACGGCAGATACGAAACTCTTGCGGCATCGATGCCGTAGTACTTGTGGTAGCCCTCGAGGTTTTTGAAGTGCAGCGTAAAGTGCTCGATTCGAGAGAGCAGGAAACGCTTTAGCGGCAGAACGAGGCTCTGCTTCCAGTTGCGGGGTGCCCTGAGGACAATGTCGTTGGTGAGGATGGGCCGTCGGAGCCACGGTAAGAACAGATAGAGAGCAGCGAGCTTCAGTGTCAGGCCGACGTGGCAATTGATGATTACGAGATCTGCGTTTTTAGAGTGCCTGATGAAATTCCATGGCGATGACTCATCGAGCATCAACGCGCGTCCCGTTTTGCCCGAAGAAGATGTCCACTTTTCCGGAAAACGCCGGAAATTCGTCAAAATCAGCATGAATTCGCAGTGTAACGGATATCGGCCAGCAGACGGTCTATGTCAGCAGTTGTGGTACGCCAGTTGAGTACGCAACCCCTCAGAGCGAATTGCCCGTTAATACTCGCGTTCGACAGATAACTCCTGCCGGACCGCTGCAGGTGCTGGAGAATGGCTGCGTTGAGCTGATTCAGATCGCCGCCATATCCGGGAGGTGCGTACCGGAAACAGAAAATTGAGAGCTCTACCGGACACAACATTTCGAAATCGGCGGACGTGGCAATACGCTCCTCGAGATACCGTGCGCACTCGACGTTGCTCTCGATGGCGGCGCCGATTGCATCAATGCCGGCGGCTTTGATCTGTAGCCAGACATTTAGAGCGCGGAAACGGCGCGATAGCTCAGGACCGTAATCCCAAAATGCAAACGCTTCAGCGTCATCAAAGCCGACTGTTCGCGTGTAGTCGGCGTGATATGAGAACGCTCGCACTGCCGTCGCGGGATCGCGATACAGAATACAACCGCAATCGAGCGGAAGAAAGAGCCACTTGTGAGGATCAAGGGAGATCGAGTCAGCGTCTTCGATGCCAGTCAGCTTTTCGCGTATCGACGGCGCCAATATGCCGAAGCCCCCGTATGAGGCGTCCACATGAAACCAAATTCTGTGCTCGCGGGCGACAGCTGCGATCGCGCTGAGATCGTCCACAGCTCCGGTCGCCGCCGTCCCGGCGCTCCCGGCGATACAGAGGGGAGTGAATCCCTGCTCAAGGTCCTCGCGGATTGCACCTTTGAGGGCATTGACATCCATTCGCATACGATCGTCCTGGCGAACGTAGCGCATTGACCGCGTTCCGAGGCCGAGCATCGACGCGGCCTTGGGGATCGAGAGGTGAATGTCTTTGGTGGCGTAAATTCGCGGGTTCGATTCAGGCGAAATCCCCGCTTCCGCCGCGTCCGGAAAAACAGCGGACCGAGCAGCGGCGAGCCCGGAGAAATTCGCCATGGATCCTCCGCTGACGAACAGGCCACCTGCCGACTCGGGCATGCCGAGGAGATCACGAATCCAGTTAATGACCGTTTTCTCGACCGATGTTCCTGCCGGCGCGGATCGCCATCCCGTCACATTGGTATTCAATGCCGAGATAGCCAAATCGCCGAGGGCTGTGAGGGGAGTGCCCGGTGAGGCGACATAACCGAAGAACCCAGGCGCACCGTTCTGACGGCTGTTCGGGAAAATCTTCGTCGCAATATCGTCGAAAAGATGCGCGACGTTATTCGGGCTTCGCGGAACGGACTCACCAAACAGTGAGTCCAATTGTTCGGCACTGACATCCGGCATTACTGGCTGCGATGACAGCGTTTCGTAATGCCGGGCTATAGCATCGATTAGCTGACGCCCGAGCTGCCGAAACTCTTCAGGGCTCAGCTCAAAAGGCAAGGGCCTAGTTTAGCGTCATTCGACGAAGCGTCTTGAAGTCGCCCAGCATCTGCGAGATTCCCAGGACGACCGACGACAAAGGAGACTCCGCAATCGAAACCGGCAGACTTAATTCCTTGTTGATCCGCGTATCCAGGTTCCGCAGCAAAGCAACTCCACCAGTGAGGACGAGTCCCCGTTCGGCGATGTCACCGCTGAGCTCAGGCGGAGTCGCTTCGAGAGCCGTCCGGATCGCACGAATGATGACCGTGACGGCATCCGCGAGAGCCTCTCGGATCTCGCCATCACAAAGCTGAATTGTCCGGGGCAGACCGCCTACGATGTCGCGCCCTTTAACGTCCATGGTGATAGGCGAACGGAGGGGAGCGGCCGAACCGATGGCAATCTTGATCTGCTCCGCAGTGCGATCACCGATGAGGAGATTGTACTGACGCTTGACGTGCTGCGAGATGGCGTCGTCCATGACGTTGCCCGCCGTCCGTACGGAGCGAGAGTAAACGATACCCGAAAGGGACACAACGGCGATATCGGTGGTCCCGCCGCCAATATCGACGACCATGCTGCCGACCGGCTCAGAAACGGGCAAACCGGCGCCAACCGCTGCGACCATGGCTTGCTCCACGAGGTAGACCTCGCTGGCACGGGCGCGTGAGGCAGCTTCAACCACGGCCCGCTTCTCGACAGGAGTGATCTCGCTGGGCACGCCAACAACAACCCGAGGCCGAACCCACACCCGACGCTGGTGCGCCTGCTGGATAAAATGCGACAGCATTTGCTCGGTCATTTTGAAGTCGGCAATCACCCCTTCACGGACGGGCCGAACTGCCGCAATCCCCTCCGGAGTGCGACCGAGCATCTCTTTGGCACTCTTGCCGACGGCTTCGACTGCTCCCGTGTTGCGGTTGACCGCAACTACCGAGGGTTCGTCGACGACAACCCCTCGCCCGTTGGCGTAAATCATCGTATTCGCGGTTCCCAGATCAACGGCAAGATCTGTGGAAAACAAGCTGTTCAGGGCTCGAAGTTGCATATTGGCTCTATAAAAGTTGCGGACAGTATTAAATAATTCTTCTTTTCCCGAAACTAAGATATATCAGAATTTAAAAAAGTACCAGCAGTTCCGTGCGGGGAAGTACTGCACTCAGGTGCGGGGAGTTGGGGCAGTACGCTCACGAGCGATGGTAAATTCACGGGTAACTGCCTCACCGGACCGGCGCAGATGAGTTGGCGTGCGGCTGGCGTCAAGAACATCAAGAAGCCGTTCAGAAATGTCATCGGGCAACGCGGTTTCGAGGTACTCGAGGGCGAGACCTCGAAGCTGATCTGAATCCGAATTCACCGCTTCCCATGCGCTTTGAACCGGCTCGCTGGGCAGGACCACGGACAGAAGGAGAAATACCTGCTCGAGATCAGCCCAGTTTCGGACGTGCTTAAGCTGCTGTCTGAGAGCCTCGTAAACCCTCTCACTATCCACTTCGAGGGCTTCATTTTGCTTTACGCTCTGCAAAGCACGGGCGGTTTCGAAGCGGATTCGGCTATCGGAGTCCTCCAGGCCAAGCAAGAGTGCCTGCATGGCACGCTCGTTGTGGGCAGAGGATATCACATCAGGAAGTCTGCGCCGAACCTCGACCGGTACCCGCTTGTCCAGGAGATGATCGGCGAACTGACCGACATTCGACTGAACGATAGCCCGCAACGCATTCCTGGCGGCATGGCGGAGAACGCGGTTAGCGAGCAGCGGAATAACCAGCGGAACGTGTCCTCGTATGAGAGGAGTTTTATCCAGCAAAGCCGCCAGTATTTGATCGGCATCCCCGGACCTCAACGCGATGTCACGGTCGACGACAGGACGCGTCATTTTCGCCCACTCGGCGGGGGTCAGCCGGACGCTGTCCGAAGTGGCGGGACTTGCCAAATCCGGCAATGCCTGGAAATCTTCTTCTGCACTATACTGCTCAAGGCTTCGCTCGAGTGAGGACAAATAGCCGTCGTGCAGCCTGCGGGAAAGGTACCAGCCTGCGCAGGATGCAATCGAAGCGGATGCCAGTAAAATCGATCCCGAGACTGGCCCCAGGTAAATGACCGCCTGGGCGTAACCTCCACCGAGTGCGTCCCCCAGCCGGTCTATCGTCACATCATTGACGGATTTTATGACTCGCTTTTCGGCCGGCAGCATTGGCGTGTACAGCAGTTCGTAGCCGGCGCGGAAGAATGAGCCACGGATAACGGCTTCGATCGCCCTCGCGCCCACCACAAAAGGTAGTGTCCCGTTGATGGCAGCAATCATTCCGCCTGTAGCTACACCCGCCGGCAGGGTCGAAACTGCCGCACCAAGGCCGAACCGGTTCAGGAGCCGCGAAGTCACGCTGGTCTGCAGAATAAAGCTCAACAGTGCCGTGCCGGTATAAAACATGGCAAAGAATCGCATCAGTTCTTCGCCGGGACCAATTGTGTGCCGGGCTTCCGATTTCAGAACATAGTCCAGCAGCGCCGCCGAGAAGGTTCCGAGAAGGACCAGAACGCTGAGGTCTCGAAGATAAACGGACCTCTCCAGCAATTCGCGGGCACTGAAACTCTCTCGACGGCTGGGAGGACGTGAGCCAGGAAGAGCAATCAGCATTGCGCCTGTCAGAAATTGCATTAGCGCCATCGCGAGCAAAACAGACTGAGGAGGTGCCAGTGCGGCCAGCCGTTCTGCAAGAAAGCCTCCGGCGACGCCGCCCGCCGTCCCGGCGCCGGCAATCCTTGCAAAGCTTTGCTTCGCGGTGTACGGGTCAAACTGCTCATTGATGACTGACCAGAAGCCCGAGGTGATCAACGCGCCCAACGAGACAACGTGTATATAAACCGCTATTGCGGTTACGCCGGGAGTGACCGAATACGCCAACCACTCGAGAGTCTGCAGAATCCCGCTGAGGAACAGAAGCGTCGGCACGTAGATCTTCGGTGAGAAGCGCGACAGCAACCGACCGTTAATTACTCCAAGCAGGATAGCCGTCAGAGCACTGGCGATGATAATTGGCGGAAGCTGCGATGGCCGGTAATTCGAGAGAAAGAGACCGTCACGAGCGGCTTTCCCGGACACCTGGAACGCCATCATAAACACGGCTCCGGCCATGCAAAACGACGTCACCAATCTTGTGTCCAGACGCGTCACTCGCGGTCGTCCAACCTCTCCAGTATCGTCCGCCTGATCATCCGTGCGTATGATGACAGCGTGAACCGCAGAAGTTTCCTGACACACATCGCTTCATTGCCCGCCGTTGCCGGGCAACAGATTCAGGTGTCGCGACGCCCGCGCAACATTGTGGTGATCGTGACCGACGATCACGGCGTTGGCGATGTCGGCTGCTATGGATACTCGAAAGATGCACTAACGCCCAATATCGACGCTCTCGCCGCCTCTGGTGTACGGTTTGCGCAGTTCTACTCGAACGCGCCCGTCTGCTCAGCATCCCGGGCGGCTATCCTCACAGGAAAATATCCCGCACGGACCGGCGTCGCGGGAGCACTCCGATCTGAGCCGACCTGGGATGTTCCGGGCCTAAGAGCCGGTGAGCAAACCCTGGCATCGCTTCTGCGCAATCGCGGCTACAGGACCGCTGCGATCGGCAAGTGGCATCTGGGCAGTGCTCCGCAGAGCCGTCCGCGCTCCCAGGGCTTCGATCAATTTTTTGGATGGTATTCGGGGTGGGTCGACTACTACTCACATCGTTACTACCAGCTTGGGTTCCCGCCAGGCAAGATCTTTCATGACCTCTGGAGAAACGAGGAAGAGGTCTTCGAGGAGCCCACGTACATGACCGAGGTGCTTGGGAAGGAGGCGCATTCGTTCCTTGCCCGGCAAAGGCACGATCAGCCGTTCTTCCTCTACGTTGCGTTCGGCGCCCCGCACTATCCGATGATGGCTCCGCAGCGATATCTTGGAAGATTTCCGACGTCGGTTGAACGCGACCGACGTACACATTTGGCCATGGTGGCAGCTGTGGACGACGTTTTGGGTGGTTTGCTCGATCAACTCCGCGAAGTCGGGATGGAGCAGGATACGGTGGTGTTTTTCCAATCCGACAATGGTGCGACTCGGGAAGAGCGCGCTTCCCGTGTCGGCGGTCCTGCGACCGGCGGCAGCAACGGCCCATTCCGTGGTTACAAACTCGGTGTTTTCGATGGCGGATTGCGAGTCCCCGGACTCCTGCGTGCTCCGGGTGTCACCCCCCCGGGCCAGGTTTGTGATCTCCCCGTGATGTCGATGGATGTGATCGCGACGCTGGCGGGACTCGCGGATGTGCCAGCATCGGCCGAAATGGATGGCCGGGATGTCCGGCCGTTGCTTCGCGGCGACTCGCGGCCTCACGAGGCGTTCTTTTGGAATCACGAAACACAGCGCGCGGTTCGCGTTGGCGATTGGAAGCTGATTCTCAATCCGCCAAAGTTTCCGGGCGAGACGCCACCGAATGGTCCGTGGCTGTCGAATCTCGAGGCGGATCCGGGTGAACGGATGAATCTCGCCGACAGCGAACCGGAGCGCGTCGCCCATATGACTGAGGCGCTTCGGGCGTGGGAGGTGAGCGTCGGTCTCAGAAAGTAAACTGCTCAGCCGCTGTTCGCGCTTGACGCAGAACCGTTGCAACTATACGTCGCGGCCGGGATGTCATCGCTTCCAGCGCCTTATTTCGGATTCCCGGGAGGCGGAGTATCGCGCAGGGGCTCGACGCACCGATCGCGTCGAGTGATCGCGCAAGCGAGATTGAATGGTATTCGGCATAGAGCGAGTCGCTGCCGGACGGGACAGCCCGCCAAAACGTATCTGATCGCCATAAGATGCCGTGGCCGTAGTCAGGGCGAAGCAGGTCGTTATTTTTACGCCGGCTGTCCGCGAGCTCCGGGTTGCCGCTCGCCGACTCCTGGATCTTCTCCGCGTGGTTCGTTACGACAAGCGTTGTGCCGATCTGATGGAATTCGGCCAACGACGCCACCTCGAACGCAAAGTGCTGGTCAGGAACGAAGAGGGCTGGCTTTTCGAAAACGTCGTGGAGGGTCGATACAACGCGCCAGCGCTTCTCGCCCGTGGAGTTCGGCGAAAGCTCTGTCACGCTTACTCGATGGATGAAAGGGGCAAACCATTTCGTGTACCGGTCGTAGCTCTGGAGCAGGCGCTCGAATTTCGCTGTCGACGGGAGCGGGAGCTGAATGGCCCCAGCCCAATGGAGCACGACACCCTGATACACGGACAAAACGCCGTCAGGGCGACTTTCGTTAACGTTCCAAAGTGAAGGGTCGCTCCCGGCAGACACCTTCGCGGGAGAGGTCACGGGAGCCAGGATTTGGGAGTTTGCCGTCGAGAGGTATGCGTCGTACTCCGCTCCGGTGCGCGGCGGCAATTCGGAAAAGCACACTGCCGAGAGCGAAACCGGCGCAACGAGAGGCACCCCAAGGCGAATAAATCTACGTCGGTTCACTTCGACCTTGTGAGTTTAGTTTAAATCCTGCATGCGGGAGGGTGGAGGGATGGTGATCCCTCCTCTCGTCCCAATGTGTCGGCAGCGATTGTCACGGAGTGTTGTGCGGGAATGCTCGCAGGAGTCCGAGCAGTGGGGTGACCAGCAGATACGGGCGGAATTACCTAGCAGAAGTAATTAGAGGAAGGTCCGCGAGAAACTCGCTGCGACAAAGCCAGAGTACAACCCGCCTGTATCGAATTCTGGTGCGGAGGACAATTTGCCGTTGAAAACAAGAGAGATAAAGACCAAAAAAAAGTTTACGGCAGGACTTGCAGGTGGGGAAGAGGCTAGAAAATAAAAGCCAGACCGCCGCGGATACCGCGCGGGCAGTTCGAGAGGAGCATCCGACGTCCTTCGGCATTGGTAACCGGCAGATAGCCCTGCGATAACAGGTTCCGAAGTTCTGCTGTGGCTTCCAGCCGTCCGGGAAGTCCGCCCCAGCCCGGGATTGGTTGCCGAATCCTGAAGTTCAGTCCCGTATCGGGATAGATTTTCTGGGTAAGGAACACGTGGCTGGGCATCAAAGCATTTGCGTCGCTCCACTCGTAACTGGCTATGATCTTTGTGCCAGTTGCGGGCAAAGTGGTGCTGATTATTCCCCGCGCCCAATCGCGCTGTACCCGGTGGATCATCCGGCGCAGTTCATCCGGATCGTCTGTGGTAAGTTGACCGCCGCCGGTGGTGAGAACACCTCCTCGACCCACCGCAACGGTAGCTGAGAAGTTTTCGCTGACGTTCTGCGTGACCGAGGCTGTGTACCCGGCACGGCTGAATTGCCCGATGTTGAAAACAGAGCCGCGTGAGGAGATTTCTGGCAGAAGGTCACCAGTTGCGAAATAGGTGCTGTCGGTTGCGGACATTGTCAGCGCCGCATTCCGAACAAACTCATGGTACGCGCCTACGCTGTAGGTCCGGCTTCCAATCTGAACTCGGTAGCCAGCTTCGAAGTTCTCCGATCGCTGAACGAAGGCATGTCCAGCGCGAAGCGAAACCTGCGGCAGCAGGTTCAGTGCCGCTACATCCCCCTGTAGGGAACCGTCAACCTCGCGGGCGTTCAGCAGATCGACTGGCGGCGCTCCTGAGCTGTAGCCGATATCGAGCGTGCCGGGTCCGATCTTCGCGGTAAGTCTGGCGAACGGGCTGAGGTAGTTCAACCGGTCCACGTAGGTCACCGAATCGATCGAAGCACCATAATCGAGGTCGATACCGTCGGCCAGCGTAAAACGCTCAATCATCGTGAGGGACATGGTTCGGAGCGGCGGGGTATTGCCTGTTCCCGGCCCAAATCCATGGCCGCTTGTCAGCCCGACCTGCTGTACTTTCAGCTTGATCTCAGGTCCGGCATCGGCCCGGCTGAAACTGGTCCTGAATCCCGCAGCAGGCAGCTCTGACGCGAGTCCATAACCAAAGTTGCCCGCTACCTGAACTTGATTTCGACCGTAAAGCGAGGTAGCAAGGGCAAACGTTGTTCCCAGGTCCGGTTGATTTCCGAGGTTGGCGAACGGAGAGCTCGACTCACCCGCAGACAACTTCAGCAGGCCACGAGTGTCTGAGAACACCGCCGTGACCGTCTCGTCTCTTCCAGGATCGGCAATACCGGAACCAGGGAGGAAGCGGGTTACCGGACGAGATGTCATCGTGCTGCGCAGAACCCATTGCCAGTCATTACTCATCAGCGTTCCCGGATTCCGGGAAGAGTAAACGAGTTCGACACTGCTGAAGACAGTGGCAAGATTTACGGCAAGCACGCTTTGCATCCCCGGCTGGACCACGATGTTCCGTTTGATCGCCGGTACGAAGTTAGCGACGCTGACGTGCAGGGAGTAAATGTCGGGAAGCAGACTGGCGAACAGGAAATTACCGCCAGCGTTGGTGATGGTCTTTTCGACTAATTTTTCGTGGTGGTTGTAGAGTTCAACTACCGCACCCATCTGTGGCGTACCGGACGGGTCATGAACTGAGCCTGCGACAGCACCGGACAGTTTGATTGGAGTCGCTGCTGGAGACACACCTACCGTAAGCGCGGCAGCGAATGCAAACATCGCCGCTGTGCACGACCTACGGGTTGTCCACCAGTGGGCTACCAACAATGCCCTCCACGTCTGAGACGTTCGATCCGGAGAACGTCTCCTCTATCACCAAATCTGACGCAATCCCATGGCGCAACCAAACTCCCGCTGAAATTTAGTTTACAGTAAAGTTCGCCGCCTGCGTAAGCGTCTGATTACTGTTCCTGTCGGTGATCTTCATTTTCAAGGTGTACTGACCGGGATCCAGAGTCTGCAGCGGAAGTACCTTTTCCACAGTCACCTGTGTCGCCGAAGCGCTTTCCATCTTCCCGACCTCTTCGCTGAAATCGAAAATCTTCGAATTGTCCGTCTTCTTAAGGACCTCGTATTCGATCAGACCGTTGGGTTTCTGGGTCTTCTCGTCAGGTGTGAAATTGTACAGCTGAACGTAGATTCCCATTTTCTCGTTCCGCTTGAACTCGTCGCTCAGCCGGGGACGGACCTTCGACGAGCCGATGACAAACTGTCCGGTTCCTATACTGCGCGTTGGAACCTTTTCAATGAGGTCCGCGAGAATAACCGAACTGGACGCCAGCTTCTCCTCATTGAAGTGCGGAACGGTCAGGGCCATCTCGTAGTTGTTCAAATTCCCGCTCACCACGTCTTTCGCTACGACATTGAGCCGGTACATGCCGGGAGGCAGCGGAACAGACTTCTGATAAACGCTGAGTCCCTTAGAGAACTCGGCCAACATATTCGTTGGCGCTTCGATCGTGACTGTGTCTTCGAAGATGTTTACTGGCCGGCGCGTCATGGATGTGATGCGCGCATAGATGTTGACTGTCGCCTGAGAAACCCCGTCCTTATCCTTGAACTGCAGGTCTCGACGGTCGAACTGGAGCGTGACGTTGGTCATCACAGTCGAAGAAGTGATTCGGAGAAAATCAGCACGCGCCTTCATCGGCAGAAGGTTGTAGCGAATCGACGAGTTGACGGCGGCTTCAAGGTCCTTGAACTTTATCTGGGGAGGTTTCTGCAGCATCGCATACTGATTCAGGCGCTCGAACTGATTCATTCTGGCCGGAAGCGGTTGATTGCCGGTGCCGAGGTGAGTTCCGTCAGTTCGGTTGAACCGGTCCGTTTTGGAGGACATGCCCATCTGTTCCATCATGGTGAGACCTGCGCCGGGAACATAAAGCAGGGCGTCCTTTTCCGATGGGTCCATCGTCATGCGGTATTCACCGGTCATCGTGGGGTCAACGAATTCGATCATGATGTCATTGCCGAGCCCCTCGAGATACCGATACCGCCAGATTTCAAAAGGATACGTTGAGGTGGTGCCGCCACCTTCTTCATACGGCCGTTCGTACGTGCCACCGGACGGGTGCGATTCGATTTCAGCGGGCGGACCAAACGTTATGTAAATGCGGCCGCGATCAGTCTTCCAGCCGGGAATACCAGATGCGTATCGTTCATTGGCGTACGCGATACGCCGATAATGCTCTTCGCGGTACTCGTTCTCAGCGCTGTCCGGGGTCGGATCACGACGAAGCCAGAACTGCTCAATGAACTGCTGTTTTTCATCCTCCGTCTGCAGACGCTTAAAAGCCTGCCGCTCTTCATCGGTGATGATGTAAGCGACATCTTCGTTCAGCCACTTACGATAAGGACCTTCCAGCTCCTTCCGGAGTTTGTCTTCCTTTTTCTTCCGTTCCTTATCCGTCAGCGGCTTAGCGACTGTCTCGCGAGGTTCGGACGATGCCTGAGTCTTCTTCTCCGCATAGCCGATTCCCGTGAACAGCAGAACTCCGCTTATCGAAGCGATGACTGAAAACCTGCGCATATTCATGAAACACTTCCCCGTTCGCGATACACGTGGACTTCTACAATTGTAGAGCTACGGCCAGAGACCGTCAATCGAATAACTTATCAGTTCCATCTGCCATCGCCCGGCGCATCGTATCGCTACTCGGACGGACCGTGTAGTCGCCGGGGTACATACAGCAGCGCCGACCGGACCGCTAAAAGACTATGCCGAGCTCGCCCTGATAGGTCCGCGGCGTTACGAAGTGCGTGCCGCTGAACGTAGACAAAAAGTTATAAAGCGCCACATTGTTCGTAAGATTAATAACCGTGAACCGCGCCACAATACGGTGGTGCTCAGTGTGGAAGAGGTTTTCGCTCCCGACGGCAACATCAAACAGGTGCCTGGGTGCGATACGCGGCGGATTATGATCCGCATCCACCGTGCCAGCTGGCGGGATTGTTAGTCGGACGGCTCCATAATTCGAACCGGTGCAGTTGGTGATTGGGGACACAATAGTTGCCTGATTACCGCCGCAGTAGAAGCCGATGGCCGCTTGCTGGGCAGGTGTCAGGGCGAGCGCACTTCCGAGATCGGGGACCGCACCGGCCACCAACCCGCTGTCGTAGCGCCACGTGAATGTAGCCCACGCTCCGTTATGAGGCCGCTGATAGCGCAGATTCGTCGTTTGCTGAAAGGCCTGATCGTGGTCGATTCGGAAGACCCCGACGTCCAGAGGAGAGTTGAAGATCAGGCCTCCGTTGGACGGCCCAAAGTAGCGCGCCCGCGTGTGTCCCACGGTGACAAATGCCTGGAATCCGTGAATGTCCGGCGTACTCAGCCGCGCCGCCACGCCGTCGATCTTTGACTTCCGCCACGAGATCGGGAATTGAATGGGCGTGTTCAGCAAGCTGCTGAAGTCGAACGCATTGTCCGTGAACTTCCAAAAATAATCACCGTCCACTACCAGGTGTTTGCCCAGAGACTGCTCAATGCCGACGTTGAACTGATTCCTTCGGCCAGGCAGGATGGGTGTGGTGCCGTATGCACCGAAGACATTGCCTGCAAGTCCTCCCTGCCCTGTTGAACTGGAAAGCACCAGGTTTTCGTTATAGGGAGTCTCGAAGGTTCTGGCAAAGGCGGCGCGAAGGACTGTGCCGGTCCTCGTGAACTGGTATGAAGCGCCGATTCGGGGCTGCACTCCCGTCGCTGTGGAAATGCCGTTGTAGCGATCGATTCTGAGGCCCGGCGAGAGGTTTAGATGCCCGATTGCAATCGAGTCCTGCGCGTAGAACGCGAACTGGTTGATCTCTGCCGTCCCATGAAACTGAAATGGCGTACCGCCGCGAGCAAGGTCAAACGGAACGAGACCGGGTTGCAGTCCAGGATTCGCGGTGTAGCCAAGACCGGCGCACCGGTTCGGATCCGTGACTCCGGGTAAAAGAATGGCGTCACCGCCGCTGCTCAGGCAGACGGGGTTGAACTCGGGATCGGTGACACCCAGCTGAAATCGTTCGGCGAGACGGGTCTGCGAAATCTGTGTCCCGACCTTGAGGTTGTGGCGGCCCGCAGCATACGAGATATCCGTCTTAGTTCCATAATTCAGCAATTGGCGTGCTTCACCGACCGTCGCAGGGGTGTCCGCAAACGGATCCCGGCTGGGGTAATAGCTAACCTGATCCTTCCGTACGAACATGTTGGATGTGAGCAAGGTGTGCGCAGAGAATGTGTGCTGATATCCGGGAGCAATATTCCAGGTGAGAACGCGCTGACGCTGATCCTGGGCTGGCTGGTCGTAGGTGTTTGGAACCTGAAACCAGTTGCGGGCTCCGAAGAGATTCAGATGAAAAGCGTCGCGCGCAGCAGGCTGCCAGTCGAAGCGGTCAAAGAAAGTCCCGTTATTGCCGACGGCGTGAACGGGCCAGAACTCGGGGGTATCCAGAAACCGTCCCGTTCGGACCGAATTCACAACCATGAAGTTTCCGATTTTCGCGCTGCCGAAGCCGAGCGTCGCCTGCTCGGACAGTGTTCCGAAAGACCCGTAAGAGCCGATCAGCGAACCAAACGTCTTCTGACCCAGGCCGGAGCGTGTCTGGGCGTTGACTACGAGACTGGTTTTATCGCCGAATTCTGCAGGTTGTGCACCCGTTATTAATTCCATCGATTGCAGAGCATTCAACGGAATTTGTGTTGAGAACTGCCGCGATTGCTGGTCACTCACGGGCTGACCATCGATGGAGAAAGTAGTCTGGGCGTGATCCCCAAGAGGATGGAAGAGACCGTTCGAATCGGCAGCAACGCCGGGACTGGTCAAAGTGATGGCATCACTCAGCCCGCCAGACGGTGACAAAGCCGGCAGCTTTGAAAAGGTCGACTGATCCACATCGTTGTGGGCATACGGAACGTTCTCGATCATATGCTCACTTTCACCTTCAACGGTGACCGTCGTTGCAGCTCCTGCCAGTTCGAGAGGGATCTTCAGGGTAATGGGAACCGCCGATCGTACCGTCACATCCTGGGCTGACGATGCGAAGCCGGCATTTGTGACTTCGACATGGTAGGACTGCGGCGGGACTCCTGTGAAGCGAAAGTTGCCCGAGGCATCTGATTGTGCCGTGCGTTTGAAACCGGTCGCGGGATTAGTGAGCCTTACGGTTGCGCCTGCAATCACTAATCCGGTTGGGTCGGTAACCGTCCCTGTTATGGTTCCGGCCCCGCCAAGTGCCTGCGCAGTGACCGGGAAGTTAGAATACGTAACCAGAATTGATATAAATACGAGCCTTTTCAGGCTATTTGTCATAGTCCTTCTCTTTTCATCGACGCTGTGTGAGCCAAAACGTAGTGCGCGCCCGCACGGGTGCGCACATCACTTAACAGTCGATGGATTGAGGAGGACTACGCGTGCTGGTGGGCCCCGCAACAAATTTGTGCGCGGGCCGGAAAACCAGTTGAGGGACATGGCCCAGCTGGACGATCAGCGGGCCGGGAATGTGCACGGCCGGCAGTTGCTGCGCAACTGTCGTGTGAGAAAGATGGCAAAGCGCGCAGCAATGAGTGCTGTGATCGTCGGAGTGGTCAGGTGTTAGCGCTGCGGTTTGGGAAAATACGAGACAGCAAAGAGCGAGTACGGCTAACCATGCCCAGACAATCCTGGTTGCCGCGCCCTTTCGCATTAATCTGATCGTAGCTTAATTCGAACGGTCGCTTACGCATCGTTACATTCGCGCGCAGAAGTTGGGCTGTATTATTGTTTTTGAGCTCACGCCAGTTCAGACTCCGTCAAAGTTATTCTTCCCGCGATGCGACGTCGCGATGTATTGGTATCCGCTGCTGCCGCACCTTTGAGCGCGGCGGCTGACGCTGTGCCGCAGGCCGACATTAGTGAAACTCTCGTTCGCCGCACGGACGAGGCGGTCACGACTTATTTGAAATCGCAGAATCTGGATGGAAAGTCACGGTGGTATGGCGGCATTCCGGATGCTACTGAGATGTACGGTGCGGGTCCTGCCGGCGGGTTCTGCGGTCTGGCCGCAGCAGCGTTCTGTTATCCGAAGTCAAAGCATTATCGCGAGCGGCAGCTTCTCAATCGCATCCAACTGGCGTCGAAGTTCATGCAACGTTGCCAAAGCCCGGAAGGCAACATTGACCTGCTGATCACGAACTTCAACTCGCCGCCAGATACGGGTTTCGTCGTGCACACCGTTGCTGAAGCAGCGTCAGTTGCCCGCAAACACGGCGCACCTGAGATCGAAAACGCCCTGGAACCGTTTCTCAGGAAGGCTGGTGAAGGACTGGTTCATGGAGGCGTCCACACGCCGAACCATCGATGGGTCGTGTCGGCGGCGCTTGCCCAGCTTCACGACCTGTGGCCGAATCCCGCTTACGTTCGGCGAATCGACCAGTGGCTCGCGGAAGGCATTGACATCGACGCTGAAGGTCAGTGGAGCGAGCGCAGCACGACGATTTACAACACCGTCAGCGACCGCGCGTACACGACGCTCGCGCTTAAGCTGAAGCGGCCACAACTGCTGGATCCGGTTCGGAAGAACCTCGAAGCGATGCTCTATTTTTTGCATGGCGACGGGGAAGTGGTAACAGAAATCTCGCGTCGGCAGGATCTGAACGAGCGAGGCACAATGGACCGCTACTGGTATCCGCTGCGTGCTCTGGCAGTTCTTGATAAAGACCGGCGGTTTGCAGCGCTGGCTCGCCGGACGGAAGAGCGGGGTGCAGCGCTCGGTACGCTGCTTGACCACCCAGAGCTTGCTGTGCCCATGGTTCCGGATGGTCCGCTCCCGGACAACTTTCAGCGCGTGTTTCCGGCGGAGGGCATTGCACGATATCGCCGTGGTCCAACCAGTGGCAGCATTCTGCTCGACGGCACCAGCCGATTCTTCACGATTCGGCGAGGCGACGCGGTCATAGAAGCTGTCCGATTCGCTTCCGCGTTCTTCGGTAAGGGGCAGTTTGTGCCAACCGAGAGCGAGGCGGTGGACGGGGGCTTCTTGTTACGACAGCGGCTTGAATCGGGTTACTACCAGCCGCTCGGGCGGCCGATCAAACAAGGTACAGCCGAGTGGGGCGCGGTTCGTCACGAGCGTCAGGTGAGCGAGCTCTGCAAACTGGAGCAGACAGCGCGTGTTACGGAAATTCCAGGAGGGTTCCGACTGAAGCTGCAGTCGGCAGGAACCCTGAATGTTCCGGTAACTGTCGAAATCGGGCTGCGTGAGGGGTCGGTGATAGAGGCTGGGGCGGAGACTACGCTTGTGCGCCGGGGGTCCAACTCGATAAACATCGTTCACGGCCCGAATGAGCATAAGTATTTCCAGGTTCGCGGCGCGCAGACTCCACTGCCCGGACCGAAGGTCTACGTGACCGGCTACACTCCGTTCGATCGGACGATCGAGATCACGCTGGTTTAGCGTAACCGCTTTTTTACGTTATTTAACAATCACTTCGGAACCCCGCACCGGGGCGCTCCGCCTTCGTGTACAAATGGAGGCTCGAGCTTGAGGCGCCTTGTCGTGCCGAAACAACCATCGACGTGCCGTGTTGAGGTCATAAGAGTGCTACTGCTTTTCGTGTACGTCCTGGTGTGTCTTCCGGGCCTTTTAGCCGCTGAGTATTCCGGCGTTGTTAAGGTCGGAAATCAACCGGTACCCGGTGCGACGCTTACTGCGACACGCGATGGGAAAAAGGTGGTCACCAGCACTGACGAGTCTGGCCAATACAAACTTGATCTTGATGACGGTCAGTGGTCGATATCCATCGAGATGTTCGGATTTCGACCGGAAACCAAAAAGGTCACGATCACTGGAGCGAAGGTTTCAGCCGATGAATGGAGGCTGGCGTTCACATCACGCGATGCGTTGACCCAAAAGGCAGGGCCTGCCGGCCAGCAGACTGCCACATCTGAGACGCCTCGCCGCCGAATGGGTCCCGGCGGAACGGACAACGCCCAGGGCGGTCCCGGCGGACGAGGTGGCTTCGGTGGCAGAAACGGAAGTCCTGGCGGTTTTGGTCCTGGTGGCTTCGGCGGCCGCGGGACCCAAGGTGCTCCAGCGGCTGGAGGGGCCGCCGGCGGCCAAGGACGCGGTGGTCCGTTTCAGACTGCCCGGCTCAACCAGACGGAAGAGGGCGCAGCAGAGCCTGATAACTCGGGTATAGGAGCGGATGCCTCGACGGCCGGATCGGGACAAGGTCCCGCCACCGCAGCCGCCGACGAGCAGTCACTCCTCGTTAACGGAAGCGTCAGCACCGGGCTGCAGAATCCGAACGAGCAGGACACCAGTTTTCTGATGCGCATGGCCATGGGCGGACCCGGAGGAGGTCCGGGCGGTCCCTTCGGCGGAGGTCCGAACGATACGTTCAGCAGCGTTGATCCGAACTCTTCCAACGGCGGCGGCGCCGGTGGATTTGGCGGAGGCTTTGGTGGGCGTGGCGGTGCTGGAGGCGCCGGCGGCTTTGGTGGCGGTCGGGGCGGCGCTGGAGGACCCGGTGGATTTGGTGGACGCGGTGGGCCGGGCGGGTTCGGCGGACGCGGCAATTTCGATCCGGCAAACGCCAGTCAACGCTTCCGCGATTACCTCGCCTCGCTGCCGAAAGATCAGCAGGAACAAATTTTGCGCCGGATGCGCAACGGCGGTGGTCCCGGCGGCGACCGAGCGTTTGGGAACCGCCGCAATCGCGGTCAGCAGCAGATTCGCGGCATGTTCACCTATACAGCAGGAAATTCCGCTCTGGATGCGACGCCGTACTCTCTGACTGGGCAAGGGCTGGAGAAACCGTCCTATGCAAATAATCGCTTCAGCGTGATGCTCGGCGGACCGCTTTTGATCCCACACACATTTGTGAAGCTGCCAAAAACGCAGTTCACGTTTAACTTTTCCGGCAACATCAATCGTGCACCCTACACAGGCTTCGGCACCATGCCAACCGAACTCGAGCGTGCCGGAAACTTCTCGCAATCCTACGTTCAGGGGCCGGTCACGATCTACGATCCGCAAACCAGGGCTCCGTTCCCAGGTGACATTATTCCCGCTTCGCGCCTTAACTCGGCCTCTGTTGGGCTGTTGAAGTATCTGCCGCTTCCGAATCAGGCTGGTTCGGTTCAGAATTATCAGTACACAACTGCAATCGACCGCAACTCGACCCAGCTCAGTTTCCGCCTGAATCAGCCGCTGGGAACGCGCAGCCGCCTGACCGGCGGATTCACGCGACAAACACGCGATAACCAGAATGCGCAGCTGCTGGGATACACCGACGAAGCCACTGGAGGCGGTTATACGGTTGACCTTGGGTGGACGTTCAACATCGCTCCCCGTCGGATCAACGACTTCAGGGTCCGGCTGAATCGAGATCGCAACGATACTCTTCCGTGGTTCGCGTATCGCGAGAATACGGCTGCGGACCTCGGTATCATTGGGCCTCCAACTGATCGCCCGATTACATGGGGTCCGCCGAACCTGAACTTCACCAATTTTGGCGATCTAACCGATGGCGCGCCTCTGACGCGCCGTAATCAGACCTTCGCCATCACCGATGCGTTTAACTTTATACATGGTCAGCATACGATCCAGGCTGGCGTTGAGTTGCGGCGGGCACAGATCAACACCAATACCGATCAGAATGCCCGCGGAGCTCTTAGCTTCAGTGGGTTGCTGACCAGTGAGATAAACGCTCAGGGCCAACCTGTGTCGGGTACAGGGTTCGACTTCGCCGACTTTCTGCTCGGGCTCCCGCAATCGAGTTCGATCCGATTTGGGGAACAGACGACTTACTTTCGGTCCCGGATCTACTCCGCGTTTGCTCAGGATCAGTGGCGCGCACGCAGCAACCTGACCTTCAACATTGGAGTACGGTACGAGTACTACTCGCCGTTCTATGAGAAATACGGACGGCTCGCAAATCTCGACATAGCTCCGTATTTCACTGGCGCGGCAGTCGTGACGCCGGCGACCACCGGGCCATATTCCGGCGCGTTTCCTGCGGGTCTGCTCGATCCGGACAAGAACAACTTCGCTCCCCGGCTCGGATTCGCATGGCGGCCCACGAACAAAGGCCGAATGCAGGTGCGCGGCGGTTACAGCATCTTCTACGATGGATCGGCCTACAGCAACATCGCTGTGAGACTTGCCGGGCAGCCGCCCTTTGCAAGCACATCGAGCCTGAGCACCAGTCTCGAACGACCACTGACGATACAGGATCCATTTGGCAACCTCGACACGTCGGGTAAGACCATAACCAACAACTTCGCGGTCGCGCGCAATTATCGAGTCCCATACGCGCAAACGTGGACTTTCTCTTTACAGGGTGAGATAGCACATCAGCTGGTTGTCGAGGCGACGTATCTGGGAACTAAAGGAACCCGGCTCGATGTTCTCCAGCTTCCTAATGTCGCGCTACCCGGCTCGCCACTCACCTCCGAACAACGACGGCAGATCGACAATGCTGTCGGCTTCACCTTCGACAGCTCCGATGCCAACTCGATCTTTCACAGTCTGCAACTCCGCGCATCGCGACGGCTTCGGCGGGGTATTTCTTTCCAGGCAAACTACATCTACTCGAAGTCGATAGACAATGCCTCTGGTATCGGCGGTGGCGGGAATCTGGTGGCGCAGAACTACCTCGATCTGGCCGCCGAGCGAGGCTTGTCCACGTTTGACATGCGGCACCAGTTCTCGTTCACAAACATCCTGAACTCGCCATGGGGTGAAGGGGGATTCTTCCTCAAAGGTGACCACTCGATCACGGCCCGACTACTGAAAGACTGGAATCTGCAGACTACGTTCACCGCTCGCACCGGGCGGCCGCTGACCGCTCGTGTACTTGGGAACATCGCTGATACTGGCGGAACCGGTGTAGTCGGCAGCGGGCGAGCAAATTCTACGGGTTTGCCGGTGACAGACGGGAGTGGGTTCTTCAACCTGCTTGCGTTCACGGCACCTCCCGCGGGGATGTTTGGCGATGCTGGCCGAAATACAATACCTGGCCCGAGCTTTTCTGTGATCAGCTTCTCCTTCGGAAGAAGCTTCACTATCAGTGAGCGTCGCAGGCTGGAGCTGCGCGTGAACAGCGACAATGCGACAAACCACGTGAACTACACAGCATTCGGAACGGTAGTAAATGCGCTCAATTATGGTATTCCAACGTCAGTTTCCTCGATGCGGACAATCACGCTGACTGCGAGGTTCCGGTTCTGATGATTCGAAAATCAATTGCCTGGCTGATCCTTTACCAGGTGGTGTTTGCGCAAACGCCAGGCGGGGTCCAGACGGTTTTCAAAGCTGAGTCGAACCTGGTGATCGTCAACATTGCCGTTCGGGATAAGTCTGGAAAGCCCATGAGCGGGCTGAAGAAGGAAGACTTCACGCTGCTCGAGAACGGGAAGCCGCAGACGATCTCGGTTTTCGAGTTGCAGCAACTGTCAAACGATCCCTTGCCGTCCAACTCGGAAGCGACACTGACGGCTCCCAACGGGCCGGCTCCGCAGCCGAACGGAATTACACCGCTGGAGGGATCGCAACGCTTCCGCGATCGGCGTTTGCTGATTCTGTTCTTCGATTTTTCCGGAATGGAAGTGGCGGATCAGATTCGCGCTCAGGATGCGGCCACGAAGTTCGTTAAGGAGAAGCTGACCAGGTCTGACCTGGTTGAGATTATGAGCTTTTCTGCCAGTCTGCGCACGGATCAGGAGTGGACGGACGACCCCGAGCAATTGTTGACGGCGATTAAGAAGTTTCGCATCGGGCAGGGTCTCGTGCCGGACGCGGATTCGGCCGCGCTCAGCGATCCCAATGCAGATCCAAGTGCGGACCCAACTCAGCCCACAGCCGACGATCTCGAGGCTGACTTATTCAACACGGACCGCAAGCTTGGTGCGCTCGAGGATGCTGTGAAGGGATTGTCGCGACTTCCGGAAAAGAAGGCGCTCATTTATCTGTCCTCCGGTGCCGGCGGAAGCGGGCCCGAGAATCAGGCGCAGCTTCGGGCAACCACCAACGCCGCAGTCAGATCTAATGTCTCGTTTTATCCCGTGGACGTTCGGGGCTTGCAGGCACTGCCACCCGGCGGCGCCGCGTCAGACACGGGTGCAAAGGGCAATGCGATGTACACAGGCAGTGCCCAGCGCGGACAACGCGACAAGCAGCTGTCTGAGCAGGATACTTTGAATGCTCTCGCCGCCGATACCGGCGGAAAGGCGTTGTTTGACGACAACGATCTCCAGCTCGGAATGCAGCAGGCGCAGAAAGATATTCAGAGCTACTACACGCTGGGCTACTACTCGACAGACGCCTCTCGTGATGGCCGCTTTCGCAAGGTTACGGTCAAGCTGAAGGACGCGAGTCTTCAGGCAAAGCTCGACTACCGCTCCGGGTATTACGGCGAAAAGGACTGGAAGGCGTTCAACTCGGCGGACAAGGAACGGCAGCTTCAGGAAGCACTGATGCTCGGCGACCCGCAAACGGATCTTCAGCTTGCTCTGGAAGTGAACTGGTTCCGGCTGAATCCAACGAAGTTTTTTGTTCCCATCGCTGTGAAAATTCCCGGCTCATCACTCGACGCTGAGCGGAAATCGACGGAGTTTGATTTCATCGGCCAAGTCCGGGATAGCAAGGGCAAGGTCGCCGGGAGCGTTCGCGACGGCATCAAGCTCAAACTTCCAGTGAACGCTACAGCAGAGGATCTGAAGAAGCGAAATGTTCTTTACGACACGGGCTTTACTTTACCCCCTGGCGCGTACAAAGCAAAGTTCCTCGTGCGGGAGAATGCGACAGGCCGGATGGGGACTTTTGAGACGAAGTTCAACATCCCTGAGCAGCCCTCCATCAGCACGGTGGTTTGGAGCAATCAGAGGGAGCCGCTGAACGCCGCTCTGGCTTCTGTTGAAAAGAACAAGAAAGTGGTGGCAAATCACCCGCTGATTCGCGACGGCCAAAAGTTGGTGCCGAGCGTGTCTCGAGTGTTTCGATCCGGGCAGAACCTCTACGTTTATCTGGAGGCGTACGACACGAAGAGTTCTCCGGCCGCTACGGTCAGTTTGTTCCGGGGTAAGACGAAGGTGATGCAGTCTGAGCCGGTGTTTGCGTCCGCAGCCGATCCAACTCGCGCGGGAGCCGCTCCGCTTCAGTTCCAGATACCACTCGAGGGCGTAAAGCCGGGACGATACGTGGCTCAGGTGAGCGTTATCGATCCGGCCGGGCAAAAGTTTGCCTACGAACGAACGCCTTTGGTAATCGCACGCTGAACAAGGTGCGTTGCTGACCGCCCGCGATCGTTGAATACGCGAACTCACTCGAGCGCTAACGCGCTATACTGACGGGCTTATCAAACAGGATCGCGGAGTGCCATCGAAGCTGATTCGCTTTGAAAGTTTTTTGGGCACCCGATTAACAAGCCCAAACAGCAGCGCGCTGTGATGGAGCACAACTACGAATGGTTTACAAGATATATCTGGGGAGAACAGCCCCGAATCGACCCGACCGTCAGTCCGGCTGGCAATTAGTACCGGAAACTATACTTAAGAAGTGTCTGTATCTTTAAAACTTGTGGCGAAAGCTGCAGTGGTAAGCGTCGCATTTGCTGGTGCTGTTCTGGTTTTCGGCGCGGAAGTCTGGCAGACGGCCACAGAGATCGGTGGTGTGGACCTCAGCGGTCTGACGACAGTTACTAAACCGGCAGTGCTCAAAATGGTCCGCGAACAGGACTGCAACTGCGGGTGTCAGCTGAAAATTGCCGAATGTCGCATCAAGGATCCACAGTGCAGCTATAGCAAGGCACTCGCGAACGCCGTGGCTCAGGATTTCCGCGACGGAAAAAATACCGACGCTGTGTTCGCCCACCTTCGCGAACTGCAGAAGCAGGGACCAGTTCGTCCGAAACTGCTGGAAGATGCGGTCGCACTCGACCTCAAGGGTGCTCCATCACATGGTCCGACAGACGCCAAAATAACGATTGTTGAGTTCTCGGATTTCCAGTGTCCCTATTGTGCTCTGGCTGCTCCCAAAGCTATGGCCGTCGCGAAGGAGTATCCAAATGACGTTCGTGTTGTGTTCAAGCAGTTTCCACTCGAGATTCACAGCAAGGCTTATCTTGCAGCCGAGGCTTCACTCGCGGCTAATGCTCAGGGAAAGTTCTGGCCATTTCACGACAAGCTGTTCGCCAACTTCCGTCAGATTTCCCGCGAGAACCTGAGCAAATGGGCGAGCGAAGTCGGGCTGGACGTGAAGACGTTCGATGCCGACCTGGCTTCCGGCAAGTTCCGTGTTGCGGTGGACCAGGACACGAAACAGGGCTTCGCTGCAGGCGTGATGGGCACGCCGACTTTCTTCATCAACGGAAAGCGCTACAACGGTCCATTCGACATACAGGCACTGAAACCGGTGCTCGAAGCCGAGCTGAAGGGTACTCCGATTCAGTAAAGTCTTTCGGAATGCCGGTCATCACCATGGAAGTCCTGCACGCAGCAGGCGTGATCTGGGATTATCTGCAGCTTCGCCACACACCAATACCCGGTGATTTGATTGTGGCGCTTGGAACGAATGACCTCCGGGTTGCCGAGTTCGCGGCAGATTTGTTTCATCGTGGCTACGGCAAGCTGCTCTTGTGCACAGGCGGAATTGCGCATCAGAGCGATTTGCTGGCTACTCCGTGGAATCGAAGCGAAGCTGAGATGTACGCGGACGTAGCAGCCAGGCTGGGCGTACCGCGCGACTGTATGCTTCTGGAAACCTCCGCGAGCAATACCGCAGAAAACATTCGATTTGCGCGGCGCCTGATTTGTGAACGCAAGCTTTCGCCGCGCAACGTGGTCCTGTGCGTAAAGCCGTTTATGCAGCGGCGAACGTGGGCTCACATGGCAGTCGAGTGGCCGGAAATGCCGGCAACAGTTGCCTCGGCTTCGATGACGCTGGCCGAGTATTTCACTGCTGAACTTCCTCCCGAGCTGATTATTCACATAATGATGGGAGATCTTCAGAGGCTATCGGTGTATGGACGCCGTGCGTGGGCGGCGCCGCAAGTCATCCCGACTTACGTGCGGACAGCGTTCAGTGAGTTGAAGTCTGCCGGGTTCACTCACCATCTGCTAGCGGGTGAGGAGGGGCTGTGATTGCTTTTCATGGTGAAGTCGTGCTGCCCGAAAGAACCCTGCCGCAGAGCTGGGTGGTGTGCGATGGTTCGCGCATCCTGTCTGTCGGACAGCAGCGGCCTTCCCGTTCATGCGAGGTTGTCGAAGGAAGATACATTGCCCCGGGCTTTGTCGATATTCATGTCCATGGCGGTGCTAACGCCGATTACATGGACGGCAGTGCAGAGGCGGTTCGGACGGTGAATCGCGCACATGTGCGCCATGGCACGACGACAGTCTTCCCAACAACCACCACCGGCAGTCCGGCCGAAATCGAAAGGATGCTGGACGCATGCGCGACAGTTCAGCGAGACTGGTCAGGACCGAAGGACGGGTCTCGCATTGCGGGCGTTCATTATTACGGCCCGTATTTTGCCGAGGACAAGGTTGGCTGTCACGCCCTCCATGGTCGGCGAGATCCCGATCCACGCGAATATGAGGCGGTGTTAAGGACAGGGCTCGTGCGCGTCGCGACTTGTGCTGCGGAATTAGCCGGCGCTGAAGCGTTCTATAAATCGGCACGGTCGGCGGGCTGCCTGGTAACGTGTGGCCATTCCAACTCCACATGGACAGAAATGGCTCGGGCGTATGAGGCTGGGGTCCGGCACGTTGATCACTTTTGGTGCGCGATGAGCAGTGTCAGCTCGGTGCGGACGCGCTGCGGGACGCCAATGCAGGGGAGCATGGAGCAGTTCGTGCTTGCTTACCCGGAAATGAGTACTGAGGTGATCGCTGATGGTTGTCATCTGGCTCCCGAACTTCTCGAATTCGCGTACCGGTTCAAAGGCGCGGATCGGTTGTGTCTCGTCACGGATGCGAATCGTGCGCTTGACATGCCTCCCGGGCGCTATTGGTTTGGCCCGAACGAAACCGGAGCCTGGTTTGAGAGTGATGGGCGGGTGGGGTTCGTGCCCGGAAAGGGACTCGCGAGTGCGGTTATGGGCATGGATCACATGATTAGGGTGATGCGTGCCGGTGCTGTTAGCGCGTCACTCGCAGATGTGATTCGAATGGCTTCTCTGACGCCCGCTGAGCGCGCAGGCGTCGCCTCAGACGTGGGTAGTTTGGAACCCGGCAAGCTTGCAGATGTCGTAGTTCTTTCGGCTGAGTTGGGCGTCCAAATGGTATTTGTTGGAGGCCAGCGCGTGCTTACATAGGTGTCCCGCCGGCGACGCGGTGGGTCGCTTGATGACTGCGTGTTATATTGACATTGTAGTCCTTCCCCTCAGGGCGCGTAGCTCAACTGGCAGAGCAACTGACTCTTAATCAGTAGGTTGTAGGTTCGATTCCTACCGCGCTCACCATTAAAATCAATACTTGCAGAGAACACGCCTCGTGGACTTTCGGCGTGACTTTCTGCCGGTGAATCAGCCTGATGACATAGAAGCGGTGGGGACGATAACAGCATCAGGAAAGTGCTTGCGGACCGGAGCCCGGTAGCTGGAAGACAGATCCATGCAGACGATCCGGACCTTTCCCTCGCCCTGAAGCTTGCTCAGATACACCTCCAGCGCGGTCTCGCGCGCCCAAGCACGACATCGTAAACCTTGTGTTTGGCCAGATCCTCTCCGGCGAGCCAACACAAAACGGAACTCCGCTGTTCTGTTTGACGACATCGAGGGTAAGGTCGGCGGTAGACCGTGTCGCGCTTGCACGCGGTGTGGTTTAGCGTCGAAGTTGGCGCCTCGTTCCGGCCGTCCCCGACTACACTCCTATCTGCTGCCTGAATGCAAATTCCAACGGGGCGCGGTGCTCTCTCTTTGCTAGGATTTGACCAATGCCACTTTGTGAAACGGGTACAAGGCTACACGAAAAATGGCGCCAAACAATGGATAACATGGGCGAAGCTGTGGGTAATCGTTCATTTGCTGCAGTCCGAAATTGGAATGCGGCTGTCAGCCGCACCGACCCGGCGTTCGCGAAACAAAAGGCCGCCGCTGATGCTTTTGAGGATCACCGGAAATCCTGCCCCATCTGTTCGCAAGAACGCGATGACTGACCGGCCGCCGTGTACTCGGTATCTCGTGTCCGCCCCACAACGTACGATCACTTCTCCTTCTCTCCGGACCCCCCTGATGATTCTGACTACCTCGATTGGGCCGCGTGTTGCAGACTGCTCGTTCAGTCGAGTCGTGATTTGTGGCTCGACATAGAAATGCATCCAAGCTCCAGTTATGGCGATGAGAACAATCGTTGAAACGACCCCGATCTTCGATTGACATTGCGCGCGTCTGCTTCATCTTTGAATGCTTAGCCTCAGATTTTATCGCCGGGTCGATGGCTACCAGTCTCATTGACTCTACGGCGTCGTTCGCCTGCTTCCGAACCGAAGCCCGTAGTTCTTCTGCCCTGCTTTGGAATTGCTGAACTGTCGCTTCATTTCCCCGAATTGAGTCGCGGTAAAGAACGGGAGGAGGACGGTTACGATATTTTGCCGGTCGATCCCGAATCGCGGCGATAATCTATCTTCAGTTTCAGCGCCGGCTGGAAGAGGTTCTTGTACAGGCGCCAAAGCCGAGTACAACGCGCTCAACGCGGCCAGTTCCCCCGGCGTATCGAACCGCCGGTATCCCACTTCCTTCCGTACGTGCGTACAATTATAGTGCTCGACCCAAGCATTGTCGTTTTTCTTGCAGCGTCGCGATCGCGACAACTTGATCTGTCGCTGACGGCAATAGCGCCATATCAGATCATTAATCAGGCCGTGATGATTATCCAGGTGGATCTCGCGAAAGCGAAACGGCGCGTTTGCGGATCCGATCAATGCTTCACGTGTCGCTTCCTGAGCCCGAGCCGTGATCGCTTCTCCCTCCCACCATCCACTGGCGGTGTCCACCACCGATGGTATGAATGAAACTGTCCGCCACTCGACCGCCGCCAGTGCTCGACGTAATCGACGTGAACGTTACCGACTGAACTGACCTGCTGGCCCAAACGTGGCACCTTGGTCGAAACGCTGCCACCAGCCGCTGTCCACATGCAAACTCGAACAAATCCCACACCTCAACGAGGGTCGGCAGGACGTCTGGCCCCATAACTGACGCCTCGCCTGGGCTCCGACTGCTTCAGCTTCGCCGGATGCCGCCAGTGTTCGGATCAGCACCTTGCGACGCAAGGCGCGTCCGCTTCCCAGCCTCGTTCAACAGTCGAGTCTTCTCCTTCTTGCTGGCACGTTGATGCTCGTTCCGGCATTTCATTCAATCTGGCTGCTGAGCCACGGGAAGTTTCCAGCCCCTCCGGACCGCCATAAGGCGCAGCGTGACACAAACGATCCCCCCTGCGGCGGCTATCACCGCCGACCTGGGATAAAGGGCGTTACCGAAGACGACGATCGCAGCGCCCGCAAGCGCCGCGATTGCATAAAGTTCCGCGGTAAAGACGACCGGCACTTCTGAGACAAGCAAATCACGGGCGATCCCGCCGCCGATGCCAGTCAGCATACCCATCATCACTGCGGCGCTCGGTCCGAGATTGAAGGTGATCGCCTTACCGGCTCCTGTGACCGCAAAAAGACCCAATCCAACGGCATCGAAGATCTGTACCGGGCTCTTCATCTTCGCGATCAGGGGATACCAGTAGAATGTAACCACACCCGCCAGTATTGACAATGTGATGTAACGCCAGTCCTCAATCGAGGCAGGCGGGACGTCTCCGATCAGCACATCGCGCGTAATTCCGCCCGCAGTGGCTGCGACGAAGGACAATACGAGCACTCCGAACAAATCGATTTTGTGCTTCACGCCGGAAACCGCACCGCTGAGAGCGAATGCAAAGGTCCCGACGAGATCGAGCACTTTCAGGAACTCGCTTACGAGGATCTGATCGTCAACCTTCATGCCAGGCTCTCTCCGCCGTGCCACCTCTACAGGGTCAGCACTTCTGCACCCCGGGCAGTCCGACCCTTGCCGCCGGGCCGAGATTTGCGTATTGCACGAGTGGCTCGAACTTGCCGGCGCTCATGATGTTTGTCGCGTCGGCTTCGAACCGGGCGGTCCAACCGCAGGGTTCCCGGACGTGGCGGCCCAAGGCATACGTCTGAAGATTGTTGACGAATTTCCGGTGCCGGAAATCAGAACGCCCTCGTTTCGGAGCGGGGCGATTCGCTTCGATCTCGAACTGGAATGGCGCGAGCTGTGTTTCGTCGATGCTCTGTTTGACCACGGGCACATCAGGCTGGGGATAGACTTGCCGGAGCACGGACCATGTGCCGTGATCGAGGCTGCCCCAGGAATTGTCGAGCGCACGGGTAAGGGTACAAGCAAACTCTGAACCCGCCTTGCCAGAGCCGGGCATCCCGGCGCAAGGTACTGCACTTCATAAAGCTCGTTGGGGAATCCCCCGAAATCGTGAATGGTTCGGCGGCCGGCAGAGACCGTAACACCCGTTCCAAGCACGTAACCCGCGGAAACACACAGAATCGCCTTCGGTTTCGGAGTGGCTTCCCCGCTGCACCGCTGCGCTTCGGTTTCCGATACGGCATTCATCCGGTTTCGGTGTCCGCAGAAGATTGGTGGTAGTCGTCCGCTCACGTCAGCCCCCTGAACGGATCCTACATCAGACTAGATCATGGTCCGAGTGATGTGGCCTGTTCCCTGGCGCATGTGACATGGTCAGCCGAGTGTTCCATTTGAAAGTCCACGTTCGACGTGGCGCTTAAAGGCACTACTTTCGACGCCGGACTCCGGCGATAGTTGGCCGGACATGCTAAGGTTCTACACCAGAGAGGAAGAATATTGGAATGGGCGACAAGGCAACAAACCCCAATAACGCGATCCTGGCGAAGTTGAGCGCTCTTCTTCCAGCCCTGGAGACGACGTACAAAGACATCCACGCGCACCCTGAGCTCTCGATGCAGGAAGAACGCACCGCCGGGATTGCTGCTGATCGCCTTCGCAACGCGAAATTTGAAGTCACGACTGGGGTGGGAAAGACCGGGGTAGTGGGTGTGCTTCGTAACGGGGAAGGCCCGACTGTAATGATGCGCGCCGACATGGACGCATTGCCCGTGCTGGAGGCGACCGGACTGCCGTATGCGAGCAACGTCTCGGCCGCCGACCGCGACGGAAACACGGTACCTGTTATGCATGCCTGCGGACACGATATGCACGTCACCTGGCTGGTGGGCGTCAGCACGCTCCTGGCACAGGCTCGCGATGCGTGGCGCGGCACCGCGATGGCCGTATTTCAGCCGGCCGAGGAAACTGCAGAGGGCGCGCAGGCGATGATCGACGACGGTCTTTTCGAGCGGTTCCCAAAGCCGGATGTAGTGCTGGGTCAGCACGTGATGAGCATGCCCGCGGGGGTGCTCGCGTGGCGCGCAGGCGTGGTCACCTCCGCCGCGGACAGCTTTCAGATTCGACTTTTTGGTCGAGGTGCACACGGGTCAATGCCGGAAGCGAGCATCGATCCCGTGGTGATGGCGGCGTCCACGGTTCTCCGTCTGCAAACGATTGTCTCGCGCGAAGTCGCGCCAGCCGAAGCGGCGGTACTTACGGTCGGCGCATTGCAGGCGGGAACGAAAGAAAATGTAATTCCTGACGAAGCCATTATCAAACTGAATATCCGAACATTCGATGAAGGAGTCCGGCAACGCGTGCTCGCCGCCATCACACGTATTGTGAACGCAGAGGCGGCGGCATCTGGCGCGCCGAGGCCACCGGAGATCACACCGCTCGATCGCTACGCTCTCGTATCGAACGATTCCGAATCTACCCACCGCGTAGTGGACGCGTTTCGCGAGCATTTCCCCGCCGATCGTGTCCAGGAGACTAAGCCGGCTTCCGCCAGCGAAGACTTCGGATGCTTCGGTTCCCAGTGGCACTCACCCTCGGTGTTTTGGTTTATCGGCGGCATCGACGAGCGTACATATGGGACCGCAAAGGCGGCCGGGAAACTCGCAGAGATCCCAACGAATCACAACCCACGCTTTGCCCCAGTGATTCACCCAACGCTGGAGACGGGTGTGGAAGCGATGGTGGTTGCCGCGCAAGCGTGGTTATCGCCGCGCTGATGAGAAGCACGCGGCCCGAATGCGGTTCCGGTGTTGTTCACGATGCTGGTCAAGGTCCTCACAATTGCGGCAGTTCTGTTTCCCAAGCTACGGGGCGATAACGTATGGGACGTGTGCCAAGTGATCGAATTTAACGCTACCGCGTGATACCCGCCGCCTGGCGCCACGACATGCTCTTGGGCACAGCCTGCTGCGCTTCAATTCGCTTGCCGCCCCGGAGCGGTCTGAGCATCATGGCTAAATCAGCGAGCATCGCGCCCTGTCGGCTGCGAATAATACTCAACGACGCCGTTTCGGCGGGGGACGACGGACTTTCGGTTGATCAGCAGGTTAAAGGGTTCGATTCCTTCGGCGCTCACCAGGCGACCACCAGTTGAGTCCTGATATGAGATGGAAGCGGTATAATCGCCGGATCAGCCACGCCGACGATGCCCCGACCTGCTCGAAAGGCCCTCAACACCGAAGACAGATTCAATGCGGCTCTGACGGCGTTAATCGAAGATTTTGAAGTGTGATCGCTCGATCCTCGCTGCCGTCCTGTGCGGAAGTCTGTCACACGACACTGTGTGGTCGAAATCCGACATCGACCTTGTGCTGGTCACCATCGATGACAAAAAAGCTGACCAAGAGAGTCTTTGCCTTTACGTTGACGACATTAACGTTCATGCCATCCTGATGGCCCGTGCCGAATTCCGAAGGACCGCGGAAGGCGCGATTCACAATTCCTTTATGCATTCGCTGTTGGGGAAGGGCCGGCTGTTATACACGCAGGACGAAACTGTTGCTGGTCTCTTCACTGCACTGCAGGATCGAGGGCAGCGGGACACCAAACTGCAACTGCTCGCGGCAGGATGTCATGCCCTGCCCTCCGTCTACAAAGCGCACAAATGGCTGGTCACGCGCGGCGACCTCGACTATACAGCTGTCTGGATTCTGTACGCAGCGAATGCGCTCGCCAGAATCGAAGTGCTGGAGGCCGGAATGCTCCCCGACCGTGAAGTCCTGCCGCAGGCGCTGAAGCTGAATCCGGTGTTCTTCCGAATCGTTTACAGGCAAATGCTGAATGCCACCAAGACGCAGACCGCGGTCCGAGCCGCAATATCGGCGATAGATGAATATCTGGTGAAGCGGGCCAGGACGCTCTTCGCTCCGATCATCGAACATCTGACGGAGGCGGGCGAAGCGCGTTCGGCGACAGAGATAGAGGACCACTTCAAGCGCAACTTCGGTCTGACTGGCATTACGATCGCGTGTGAGTATCTCGCGGACCAGGATCTGATCGGAAAGGCATCGCTGCCGGTTCGACTGACAAAACGCAGCAACATCGCCATGAACGAGACGGCGTTCTTCTGTGGGAAAACCCCAAAGGTGAGACAGTCGGCGGTGTTGAACACTCCCATTCTGACCCGCCACAGAACCCGGGCAAGGAGGGTCAAAGCAGCAAGCACGAGCATCGAAGATGTGCTTGGCTCCGGTATGCTGGTTACCTCAAGCAACACGTTGTTTTGGAACCCCAATACGGTAGGCGTTGCCGGCGCGTAGGGAGCAAAGGGAGGAGACACCACTGCAATGCCTCCTACAAGCAAGTTAGTAAGGCTCACTCCGGGGCCAAGGGTCGTTGTCGGGCTATTAGTAGCACCCCAGCCGATTTCGCTGCCCTGATCAGCAAAAAGCATCACATAATATGTCGCAGGAAGAAGTCTCAACCCCGAGAAGAGCGCGATAGTTGAAGATGGTCCCACGGGCACGCTTATGGTTCTGCGTGAAATCTCATCTGCTACTGTTGTCCCTGGGCCTCTGCTGGTCGTGAGATAGATGGTTCCAGATGCTGGTGAGGAAACTCCATTGCCAGACATCGAGATGCTCACATTATCGTATGCAATGGTCTGTGTCCAGGAAGCAAACATATACGTGTAGCTGCCAAACTGGTTTGGACTGGATGCAAGTCCAGGGAAGTCGACCGGACCGGTGACCTGGACGATCGGGGCCGCATCGACACAGACCACTACCGCACATGCAAGAAGCGGAATTATTGAGAATTTTCGGACTGACATGTAATTCTCCAGCTGCGTGTTGTGAACACATTAATCAAGGTTATTAACCTCATAAAGGTTGGAGGCAACCATTATGTGAGCAGCCCCCAACATATAGCCCCGGATTTCCATTATGGTTTCTCCCGCACACTTGAGTGTACACGCGAGCGGGCGTTTTTGAGCCACCATTATACGTTCAGACGGTTCTGTTGCAGCTTCTTCGTTCCGAGCCTCCGAATGCGCAGTCTCCTTCTAATCTGACGGCGTGCCGTCAAAGTATTGCCGGGCGGGCACTGTCAAGTTGAGCGGGTCGCGGGTTTGTCGCGACAATCAGCTTCGCGTTCTGTCCCGCCTCGCAACGCTGTTCGCTTCGGTCGAAAGTCAGAACGGCCTTGCGGTTTAAATTCGCTTGCAGCCCCTGTTGATCAGCAGGTTGAAGGGTTCGATTCCTTCGGCGTTCACCAATCAAGTGGGCAACTTACAATCATCCGAGTGGCGTTATCTTAACCGAACTCGCTGAACGGCAGGACCGCGCATCTCCGGCGTCTTTGCCTGGGCCCTTTGTTCGAGAGCGCTGCCATAGTCCCGTGAGCGGCCACCGGTTGAGTCCTGACATGAAGGCGAAGCGGTATAATCGCCGGATCAGCCACGCCGACGATGCCCCGACCTGCTCGAAAGGCCCTCAACACCGAAGACAGATTCAATGCGGCTCTGACGGCGTTAATCGAAGATTTGAAGTGTGATCGCTCGATCATTGCTGCCGTCCTCTGCGGAAGTCTGTCACACGACACTGTGTGGTCGAAATCCGACATCGACCTTGTGCTGATCACCATCGATGACAAAAAAGCTGACAAAGAGAGTCTTTGCCTGTACGTTGACGACATCAACGTTCATGCCATCCTGATGGCCCGTGCCGAATTCCGAAGGACCGCGGAAGGCGCGATTCACAATTCATTTATGCATTCGCTGCTGGCGAAGGGCCGGCTGTTATACACGCAGGACGAAACTGTTGCTGGTCTCTTCACTGCACTGCAGGATCGAGGGCAGCGGGACACCAAACTGCAACTGCTCGCGGCAGGATGTCATGCCCTGCCCTCCGTCTACAAAGCGCACAAATGGCTGGTCACGCGCGGCGACCTCGACTATACAGCTGTCTGGATTCTGTACGCAGCGAATGCGCTCGCCAGAATCGAAGTGCTGGAGGCCGGAATGCTCCCCGACCGTGAAGTCCTGCCGCAGGCGCTGAAGCTGAATCCGGTGTTCTTCCGAATCGTTTACAGGCAAATCGCTGAATGCCACCAAGACGCAGACCGCGGTCCGAGCCGCAATATCGGCGATAGATGAATATCTGGTGAAGCGGGCCAGGACGCTCTTCGCTCCGATCATCGAACATCTGACGGAGGCGGGCGAGGCGCGTTCGGCGACAGAGATAGAGGACCACTTCAAGCGCAACTTCGGTCTGACTGGCATTACGATCGCGTGTGAGTATCTCGCGGACCAGGATCTGATCGGAAAGGCATCGCTGCCGGTTCGACTGACAAAACGCAGCAACATCGCCATGAACGAGACGGCGTTCTTCTGTGGGAAAAGCCTTCCCGATGCGGGGTAGCCCAAAACCCGCAGCGGTGCGAACAGCCGCTCGCACAACGATCGCGGTGCACGGCGCACGCGTTCACAACCTCAGGAATATCTCGCTCGAGCTACCGCGTGACCGCCTGATCGTAGTCACAGGCCTGTCCGGGTCCGGCAAGTCAAGTCTCGCTTTCGACACAATCTACGCCGAGGGACAGCGCCGGTACCTCGAATCGCTTTCCACCTATGCCAAGCGTTTCATCTCTCAGGTAGCCAGGCCAGACGTTGACTTCATCTACGGGCTGTCGCCTGTAATCTCAATTGAGCAGAAAACCACGGGCAGCAATCCTCGGTCCACGGTGGGAACTATGACCGATCTTGCGAGCTATCTCAATCTCCTGTTCGCCACCATCGCCGAACCCCATTGCCCGCGAACGGGCGAGAATGTTCCCTCTCGTACCCCGTACCAGATCGTTGAGGCCATACTTGCGCTGCCCGATGGCGCCGAAGTCGAATTGCGCGCGCCGGTGTTCAAGGTTTACGGCGAGGAACTGGACTTCGTTTTCACCGAGGTGCGCAAAACGGGTTCCCGTCACATGATCATCGATGGCAATCGCGTGGATCTGTCTGAAGAACTTGCGCTCGACGAGTCCGAGGTCACGGAGATGGATGCTGTCGTTGATCGCGTAATCGCGGGCCGCAAACATGAGAAAGCGATCAAGGCCGCAGTCGCTGCAACGCTTCTGGTCGGTGACGGTCTGATGCAGCTTGAAATCCTGAAAGGCGTATCGAAGGCAGAAGCGGATCGCTTTTTCAAGCAGCTGTGCAGCCCCAAACGCCACTTCGTTTACGGCGGCATCGAACCGGAGTACTTCATGTTCAACAACCCGGGAAGTGCGTGCCGGACCTGCGGCGGGCTCGGCGTACACAAGGTCACGCATCCCGAGTTGCTCATTCCTGACCCGCTCCGCAGCATTCGCGGCGGCTGTTTCGTTAAGGAAGCGTACCGATACAACCCGGACACCTGGGATGGCCGGATCATGTACACGCTCGCAAAGCTGCTTGCATTCTCTCTCGACACGCCCTGGAACGAACTATCGCAAGAAGTACGTCACTCGATTCTCTTCGGCTATGAAGGCCGCAAATTTAAGACCGTGACACCTCCCGAATCCAGGGTGAAGCGCGAGGATTGGGAGAAGCATGACGTCGGATTCGGCGGAATTGCTCGCCGGATCGAGCGTTCTTATCGCCGTTACCGACAACGTGGAGAGGCCAGCAGCAACATGGAGGAATGGCTCGACCGTGTGATGGTCGAGCGTACCTGTCCGGACTGCGCAGGGACGCGTCTCCGTGCAACACGTCTGCTTTTCACCATCGCCGGAAAGAACATCCATGAGGTCGGCACACTGAACTTCGACGAGCTGCACAGCTTTCTGGGCACGCTGAAGCCGGTCGGCAAAGGAGCTGACGCGGGCCGTCAGGTCGTAACTGAAATCCGTCGCCGTGTGGAGTTGTTGCTCGGCATCGGCCTCGATTATCTGAATCTAAACCGGCGTTCGAGCACATTGTCCGGAGGCGAATCACAACGGATCCGTCTCTCAACACAGATCGGTTCAGGCCTCATGGGCATGCTCTATGTCCTCGACGAACCGAGTATTGGCCTGCATCCGAAAGACAACGCAAAGATGATCGGCACGCTCGAACGGCTGCGGGACATCGGCAACACCGTCATCGTCGTTGAGCACGATGAGGACACAATACGCGCTGCGGATTACATTGTCGAGATGGGTCCGGGTCCCGGTGTCCACGGCGGCCAGGTCGTTGCGCAGGGAACGCTTGAGCAAATCCTGAAATGCGAAATCTCGCCGACTGGCCAGTTCCTCTCCGGCTCGCGCAGCATTCCCGCTCCGGACAGGCGACGCAAACCTACCGGCAAGGTAATCGTGATACGCGGCGCGCGGGAAAACAACCTCAAGGCTATTGATGTCAGATTTCCGCTGGGCCAATTCATCGCTGTAACCGGAGCATCCGGCTCTGGCAAAAGCACACTCATCAACGAAATTCTCTATAAGGCTCTGTGGAAACGCCTGGTCGACACCCGTACGCTTCCCGGCGACCACGACGCGATTGAGGGCGGTGATCATGTTCACAAGGTTGTGAACATCGATCAGTCAGCTATAGGACGAAACAGCCGCTCGAATCCGGCAACCTACATCGGTTTCTACGACAACATCCGTGACCTGTTCGCCAGCGCGCCTGTGTCCATCGAACGCGGCTATACTCCGGGCCGATTCAGTTTCAACGTCAAAGGAGGCCGATGCGAAGAGTGCCAGGGTGAAGGCGTCACAGCCACGCAACTCTACTTTATGCCCGACGTGGAAGTGACGTGTGCGGTGTGCAAAGGCGCACGATTTAGTGCTGAGACTCTGGACGTCACTGTCCGGGGCAAAACAATCAGTGACATCCTGAATATGTCCGTGGAAGAGGGTGTCACGTTCTTTGCGAATGAGTCCACGATCAGCAAGAGAATCGAGGTGCTGTACGAGCTCGGACTCGGTTATCTCACGCTGGGGCAATCGGCAACCACGCTGTCGGGCGGCGAAGCACAGCGCATCAAAATAGCGTCCGAACTTTCAAAGCTGCAGCGCGCAAAACATACCGTCTACATTCTCGATGAGCCCACTACAGGCCTCCACCTGGCTGACGTCGAACGTCTTCTCGCCTGCCTTAGCCGGTTGGTCGACGCGGGTCATACCGTCATCGTTATCGAACACCATCTGGATGTCATCAAGACAGCCGACTACGTCATCGATCTCGGACCGGAGGGCGGTCATTCCGGAGGCGAAGTAGTGGCAACCGGCACGCCGGAAGAAGTTGCGAAATGCAGGGCGTCGTGGACAGGTCGATACCTGAGAACGCGTTTAGGCTGACGTCCTTCCTCGGCCAATGTTCGCTATCGAAAAAGCTTCGGAGCAAGGTCTGCAAGCGAGTGTCGCCAGACCTTCCATTCATGTGCTCCCGGGAAGGACGCAAATGTCACCCTGATGTTGTGATTCTGGAATTCCTCGAGCGCCTTTTTTTGGAACGGCATTCTGGGATCTTCGGTGCCACATGACATGTATAAGAGCTTCAGCTTCCTGTTCGTAGCTGCAGGGTCAGCATAGAAGCCCGGCGATATCTTCTCGACATCGAACTTTGCATAACCAGCGACCCCTCCAAACATTCCCGAACTAAACTCCGCAACCCACGCGAAGGCGTCGAGACTCGCGAGACCGACATTTATAGTGGTTCCGCCGCCCGCCGACAGGCCGGCAATCGCACGGTTCTCTCGGTTCTCGATCGTTCGGTAGTGAGCCGCTACGAAGGGGATGATCTCTTCCAGCAGTTCGCGCTTCAGCAACGGATAGTTCGCACCTCCGGCTCCCGTCGCCGGCGGCAAGGAGAGGGCGGATGATCGCATGACGCCCGGCGCAGGTGTGCCGGGCACGTTGTTCGGCATGACAATCAGCATCGGGACGGCTTTCTTCTGAGCAAGCAGATTGTCCAGAATCACGCCGGCACGTCCGTCGCGGCTCCAGTCCTGCTCCGCGCCGCCGCCACCATGCCACAGATACAGCACCGGGAATTTCTTCGTCGGTTGCGTGTAATAGTCGGGCGGGACATACACGTACAGACCACGCTGCGTGTTGCTTACCGAAGACGGGTAGGTGTGAATATCTATGGACCCATGGGGAAAAGCCTGAACCTGATCGAACCGGGGCGGATCGCCGGGAACCTCAACGACACTCGCATCGATTGACGCGCCGATCTTGGCGATCGGATTCGCGAGGTCTATCGTCTTAACGCCATCCACAAGGAACGAGTAGGTGTAGATCTCGGGTTCCACCGGACCGATCGTGACACTCCAGACCCCGTCGTCACCCCTGGTCATCGGGTGGACCTGCGGACCGCCTTCACTAAATCGCAGCCCGACTTCCTTCGCACCCGGAGCACTGATGCGGAACGTGATCCGGTGGTCCGGGAGAACCTCGGGCGACACCACTCGCGCCGGTTGCTGCCCAAACGCGACTATCGCGACCACCAACGCAGTCAGTGGACATGCTGGAAGGAACTGCAGTCTGCTCATTTCGTGATTCTCCAATCCTATGCCAATGTCTGCCGGAATACGCAACTCGGAGCAGCCAGGCTCAGGCTCGATAGACTGAGGATCTGTACAGGGGCCGACTTTTATGTGGATAGTTCGACTCGCGCTGACCCACCCGTTCACCTTCGTGGTGATGGCAGTGCTAATCACCATACTCGGCGGCGTTGCCATCACAACGATGCCCGTCGACATCTTTCCGTCGATCGATATTCCGGTAATCAGCGTCGTCTGGACATACCAGGGACTTTCTCCTGAGGAGATGGAAAAGCGAGTAGTCTCCCCCTACGAACGATCGTTAACTACGACTGTGAATGACATTGAGCACATCGAGTCGCAGTCGTACAACGGAGCTTCCGTCGTCAGAATATTCCTCCACCCGTCGGCGAAGCTCGAACTGGCGCAATCGCAGGTTACGGCTCTGTCGCAGTCAACGCTCCGAATGCTGCCACCCGGCATTTTTCCGCCAACCATCATCAAGTACGACGCTTCGAGCGTACCGATCCTGCAACTCGGGATGGGCAGCAAGACGCTCAGTGAACAACAGATCTTCGACCTCGGCCAAAACTTCATTCGTAACCAGCTCGCGACCATTCAGGGCGCGTCAGTCCCTTCGCCCTTCGGAGGCAAGAACCGTCAGGTAACGGTCGATCTCAATCCTGAAGCCCTTTACGCCAAACAGCTCTCAGCGACTGATGTGTCCAATGCTCTGAATCTGCAAAACCTGATTCTGCCGGCTGGCACTGCCAAGATTGGCGAAAAAGAGTACCAGATTCAGCTCAATAGCAGTCCCAGACAGCTCGATGAGTTGAATGACCTGCCGATCCGGATGGTGAATGGCGCGCCCGTTCGGATTCGGGATGTCGCGCAGGTTCGCGACGGAAATCAGGTACAGACCAACGTTGTAAGAACGAACGGCAATCGCGGAGCGCTGCTGACGGTGATGCGAAACGGGCATGCGTCGACGCTCACGATCGTGAATTCCGTCAAGGCTACGCTCCCAAAGATACTGGCCGGACTGACTCCGGAACTCGAGGTCAAAGAGATGTTCGATCAGTCTCTTTTCGTCCGGGCGGCCATTCAAAGCGTTGTTCGCGAAGCGGTACTCGCTGCGGTTCTCACCGGCCTGATGATCCTGTTATTCCTCGGCAGCTGGCGCAGCACGATTATCGTCTGCATTTCCATTCCGCTTTCGATTCTCACGTCTCTGTGCGTACTGAGCCTGCTGGGAGAAACAATCAACGTGATGACGCTGGGCGGCCTTGCGCTTGCCGTCGGTGTGCTCGTCGACGACGCGACCGTAGAAATCGAGAACATCCACCGAAACATGGGCATGCTGAAGCCGATGGCGGTGGCAGTGCTGGATGGTGCGCAGCAGATCGCAGCCCCTGCCTTCGTCGCGACACTCTGTATCTGCATCGTGTTCGTACCCGTATTGCTTCTGAAGGGAACAGCAAGATATCTCTTTACCCCGCTTGCGATGGCAGTCGTGTTTGCCATGCTGGCGTCATACTTCCTTTCGCGAACCCTGGTGGCAACGATGGCGCATCGGATGCTCTCGCCAGAGTTGCGTACGATCATACTCGAACAGCGCGGTGAAGCCCACACCGGCAAGGGACCATTCGTATGGGTTCACAACCGGTTTAACCATGGCTTCGAAGCACTGCGCCGCTGGTACGACAACCTGCTCGCGTCGGCCTTACATCACCGAATGACCGTCCTCGTTGTCTTCGTCCTGTTTACCGTCGGATCGCTGATGCTGGCACCGTGGGTCGGACGTGATTTCTTTCCCACAGTAGATTCGGGGCAGCTCCGGCTTCATGCCCGAGCGCCATCCGGAACCAGGATCGAACAAACGGAGGTTCTGTTTTCGAACATCGATCAGGAGATCCGGAACCTTATTCCGCCAGCCGAGATCCGTACCATTACCGATAACATCGGCCTCCCGAACAGCAGTTTCAACCTCGCTTATGGCGACACTCCAACCATCGGCCCCGGCGACGGCGAGATTCTCATCGCATTGACTCCCGAGCATCAGTCCACAGCCGAGTACACGACCCGGCTTCGGAAGCGCCTGAGGGAGCGCTTTCCCGACATTACTTTCTTCTTTGAACCGGCAAACATTACGAATCAAATTTTGAACTTCGGACTTCCCTCCCCCATCGACGTCCAGATAATTGGCCGCGATCCGCGTAATTACCAGATCGCCCGGCAAATCGCGGATCGCATCACTCGCATACCCGGCGCAGTGGACGTTCACATTCACCAGGTTGTCGATGCTCCCGAAATTCGCCTCGACATCGATCGAAATAAAGCGGGGTTGCTCGGTCTCACCCAGCGCGACGTCAGCACCAGCATGCTGATTTCGTTAAGCGGGACGGCACAGCTTGCTCCGAACCAGTGGCTGAACTGGTCCAACGGGGTCAACTACAACATCGGTGTGCAAACTCCGCAATACCGCGTCGATTCACTCGCCGCTTTGCTCCGGACCCCCATATCCAGCGCATCCAACGCCGTCGCCACAACGACGACAACTTCTCTTACAGGCGCATCCAATGCAACGGTTTCGGCCACGGGTGCGGGGCCGAGCCAGTCAACGCTCGCCTACGGCAACCCTGGCGCAGTTTCCGGAGGCGCACAGTTGCTCGACAATTTAGTCGAAGTCTCCCGCGGAGTAGCGCCAGCGATTGTCAACCACTACAACGCGCAGCCTCTGTTCGACGTTTACGCCAACGTGGATCGCCGGGATCTCGGTGGGGTTGGTGACGAGATAGACGGCATCATTCGAGGGATCAGCCAAAAGCTGCCTCGCGGAACAAGCATCGAGGTCAGAGGACAAGTGGAGACGATGAACACGTCGTTTTACCGGCTGGGCCTGGGCATCATCTTCGCCGTAATTCTCGTCTACCTTCTGATGGCCGTCAATTTCCAGTCGTGGTCGGATCCATTCATAATCCTGATGGCACTCCCCGGCGCTTTGGCCGGAATCGTCTGGATGTTATTCCTCACGCAGACAACTTTCAGCGTCCCTGCCCTGATGGGGGCAATCATGACGATCGGCGTTGCAACCGCCAACAGCATCCTCGTTGTTGTGTTTGCAAACGATCAGCGAATGGAAGGATTGAACGCTCTTGAAGCCGCGCAGGCTGCCGGGTATACCAGAATCCGCCCCGTGATCATGACGGCACTCGCGATGATCATCGGCATGGCACCCATGGCTCTCGGCTTTGGAGAAGGAGGTGAACAGAACGCACCGCTTGGGCGCGCAGTAATAGGCGGATTAGCGGTCAGCACTGTAACAACATTGTTGGTAGTTCCCGTCGTTTACAGTTTCGTGAGGAAGCGACCGCCAGTAGATTACGAAGCGAACATTCTCCGGGAGCAGGCGATGGGAACGGTGTTGCTCGAAGGATGAAGACTGACATGAGCAGTACAGGCCTGAAGCAGGAACTCGGGACTCCTGACGTCCGCGCGAAGCGTAAGCAGCACCGATCCTGGCTTAATTCCTTCGTGGCAGTGCTGGTGCTGACGATCGTGATCATCGGTTTGTTTATTGCCGGATATTTACCGAAGGCAAAACGACAAGCCGTTCTCGCGTCAGAAGCGAACACAGAATCAGAAACGATCCCGCCGGTCAATGTCGCCGTTGTCGAACGATCCGCGGCTAAGACGGAACTGTCGCTGCCAGGAACGATGCAGGCGATCGCGGAAGCTCCCGTAATGGCCCGTACGAGCGGCTACGTAAAGAGGCGGCTCGTCGATATCGGCGATTCCGTCCAGTCAGGCCAGGTGCTTGCAGAGATTGAAGCACCGGAGCTCGATCAGCAAATTCGGCAGGCTGTATCGTCCCGCGATCAGGCTGGTGCTGCACTCGAACAGTCCGAAGCAGGACTTCGCATGGCGCGAAGCAATCAGGGAATCGCGAAGATAACGGCCGATCGCTGGCGAAATCTGGTAGACAAAGGTGCAGTCTCGCGCCAGGAGAACGACAGCTACCAGGCAGTTCTTGAATCGCAGAATGCAAACGTGCAGGCGTCGGAGAAGGCCATCCAGGTAGCGAAGAGCAACCTGGCAGCGGTCGAAGCCAACCTCGAGAGAATGAATCAGCTGAAAAGCTACCAGCAAGTCCGGTCGCCCTTCGCGGGAATTATAACGGTGCGCAACATCGAAGCCGGAACGCTGGTCACCGAGGGTTCGACACTCCTTTACCGCGTTGCGCAGCCAGGAACTCTTCGCGTTTTCGTCAACATTCCCCAGCCCGATGCGGACGCTGTCCACGACGGCATGCCGGCGACAGTTGCTGTGCAGGGATCGCCGGAACCTCCATGGAACGGAAAAGTCACACGCACCGCGAAGGCTCTGGATCCGACATCGCGGACGATGCTGGCCGAAATTCAAGCCACAAACGCAGCCGGAAAGCTCATGCCCGGAATGTTTGTTCTGGTTGGACTCTCGGTGTCGCACAGCGCAACGTCACTGCTGATACCCGGCGACACGCTCGTCGTACGGAGCAACGGTCCTCAGGTCGCCCTGGTCGATCAGGCCGGCACGGTTCACTTTCGGAGAATCGAACTTGGCCGGGACCTTGGTTCCAAACTCGAGGTTATTTCCGGAGTCGGCGAGGGAGATCGAATCGTAATCAATCCCGGCGATACCGCGAAAGAGGGCGCCAAAGTAAAACCGATTCTCTCCAACAGTAAAGCCTCGGTTTTAGGCGGCCGTCGGCCAACGACGGAATGAGTATCTGCCCTGATCTGCGCCTGCCAGGAGTGATCGCTGTCAAATCGACTGTTCAAATGAAATGACAGCTGCCGTGACGGAATCACACTCCGTACCTGGCAAGGCGATGTGTTGCAATGTAGCGCCAACCCGGTTCAGTATGGCGCAGGCGATCTGCCGCGTCTGGAGTCCCATGTCCGACAGTGTTTCACGCGGCGACGACTCAGCATATAGCGGAGTGCAGGTCCGACACTTCCTTGACTCAGTTCAGGACCACGCCTTCATCACGTTCGACCTGCATAACCGAATCACCAGCTGGAGCGCCGGCGCAACCCGGATTACGGGCTGGGAAGAGGCCGAAATCCTGGGCCAGTCCGGAGCAATCCTGTTCACGCCTGAGGACCGTGCGCAGGGTGAGGTAGAAAAAGAGTTTTCCACGACGCGTCGTGAAGGACGGGCCGAAGACGAGCGCTGGCATCTCAAGAAGGACGGCGAACGTTTTTGGGCTTCAGGCGTCATGAGTGCGGTACTCGACGAAGCTGGAAACCTGGTCGCGCTTGCGAAAGTCATGCGCGACCTGACGGAGCGCAAGCGGGCTGACGAAGAGCGCGCCCGCGCGGAAGCCGCTCTTCGTGAGAGCGAGGAACGCTACCGGACACTGTTAGCCGGTCGAATTCAGGCGGAACACGCTCTGGCGGAGAGCGAGGCACGGCTTCGCACGATTCTCGAAGGTATCCCGCAGCTCGTCTGGCAATCCCAGGACCGTGGCCAGTGGACCTGGGCCAGTCCCCAGTGGCTCGCGTTCACCGGGCAAACGTTGCAGGAGAGTGAGAAAGACGGATGGCTCAATGCCCTCCACCCTGAAGACCGGGGACCCGCCATGCAGGCCTGGCTGGACGCAGCACGGCGCGGTTCGCTAGACGTGGAGTACCGAATCCGACGCGCATCCGATCGCGCCCACATCTGGCACCGAACGCGGGCAGTACCGCTGCGGAATACAACCGGGCAAATTGTTGAATGGCTCGGCACCTCAACCGATATTGAGGGACTGAAGGGAGTCGAAGCGGCACTCATCGAAAGCGAGCAGCGCTTCAGGCTATTTGTCCAGAACGTCCAGGAGTATGCTCTGGTTCAAACGGACCCGGACCGAAATGTGACCAGCTGGAATCCTGGAGCTGAGCGCTTATTCGGATACTCGAGTGCCGAGATGCTCGGTCAGCCCGTCGACGCTCTGCTCACCGCGGAAGATCGCGAGGGACGCCTCTTTGTCGCGGAATACGCGCGAGTATTTGCCGGGGAAACCGTCACGGACGCCCGCTGGCTGGTGCGGAAGGACGGTACTCGCTTCTGGGTCCAATGGGTGAGCGAGGCCATTCGCGACGAGGCCGGCCGCCTGCGCGGAGTCGCCAAGGTCCTGCGTGACGAAACCGAGCGCCGGCAGGCTGAGAATGCCATCCGCGCATCGCTCGCTGAAAAGGAAGAACTGCTCGCAGAGGTCCACCACCGCGTCAAGAACAACCTGCAGGTGATCATCAGCCTGATTAACCTGCAGGCCGCCAACGTGGAGGACACGCGCGTGTTGGCGTTATTCGACGAAGCACGAAACCGCGTTTACTCCATTGCAACTATCCACGAGTCTATTTATCGCTCGGCTACATTCGCCGGCCTTAATCTCGCGAACTACGCACGGCAACTTGTGCCTGACCTCGTACGCTTCTATGGAGCGCAGGAGCGTATAGAGGTTAGCGTCGATGGTGATGGCGTAATGCTTGAGCTGGAGCGTGCCGTGCCGTATGGGCTTCTGCTCAACGAACTCGTGTCGAACGTCTGCAAACATGCTTTCCCAAACGGCCGGAGAGGGGAGTTGCGCGTCCGGGTCAATCAGGAAGACGACCATATCAGCCTGGAAGTGGCCGACACCGGCGTCGGTTTGCCCCCAGGCTTTGATAACCGGCGATCAGGCTCACTCGGGCTGCAACTGGTCCATAGTCTGGCTCGCCAGTTGCGCGCCACGGTCGAGTTCGTCCCGGGACACGGAACGCGCGTTGCCGCCCGCATACCTCGACGAAAAAGTACGGAGGACTGCTGAACGAGTTAGCGCGAAGCGCTACCGCGATGACGGCATGAGCCCATATGAGGGAGCAACGGAACGATCTGATCAGGCCGCGGATCCTGATCGTAGAGGATGAGGAGATCGTATCGATTGACCTGCGGCGCGGTCTGACCGAGCTCGGTTACGAGGTGGTTGGCTCGGCTGACAACGGAATCAAGGCAATTCGTCTCACTGAGGAGCTGGAACCCGACCTCGTCCTGATGGACATCAAGCTCCGCGGTGAGATCGACGGCATTGCGGCGGCTGCCGAGATCCATCGTCAGTGGCAGGTCCCGGTCGTGTTCCTGACTGCGAATGCCAATGACGACATTCTGGCTCGCGCCCGGGTTACGGGAGCGTATGGCTATCTCGTCAAGCCATTTCGGGCCCAGGAGCTGAACGGTACCCTCTTGTTGGCCCTTTCCCAACACCATGCCCTGCGCGAGCTGTTTGCGGAACACACGTGGATGCGAACTCTGCTCGACAACCTGAGCGATGGCGTGATAGCGACCGATGCCGGTGGCTGCATCCGGTATCTCAACCCCGTCGCCGAAGAAATGACTGGCTGGTACTTAAGGGAAGCGGTCGGCCGTGCGATCGAAGAAGTGTATCCGCTCGCGAGTCCTTCCGGCGAGGCGGTGGAACAGTGCCAGTTGCGCAAGGCACTGGCTCAGCAGGCGACAGTTGGAAAGCAACGTTTTCTCCTGCGTTCGCGTAACGGACGATCTCTGGTCATCGAGGACGCAGCCGCGACGATCCTCTCTGGCGGTCAGGTTATGGGTTCAGTAAACGTATTTGTCGACATCACGGAACGTGCGCGGCAGGAGCGCGAAAAGGAAGAGGAACGAGACTGGCTGGAGCAGCAGGTTCAGGAGACCAATGAGGCTCTCGGGCACACGCGTGCTGAGCTGCGAGCGTTGTCTGGCCATCTGCTTACGGCTCAGGAGGAGGAGCGGCGGCGGATCGCGCGCGAACTGCACGACGACTTTGCGCAGCGAACGGCGGTCGCCGAGATGGAGCTCGACTATCTGGCGCGGTTCATCGTTCCTGGTGCGGGCGAGAAAGCTTTGAACGTCCTGCGAACTCGACTGGATGAGCTGTCGACTGCTCTGCGTGACGTCTCGCATCGTTTGCACCCGTCAACGCTCGCTGACCTCGGCCTGGTCACCGCTATTAGCCAGCTGATTACGGATTTTCGGCAGGCGGGAGGGTCCGTCAGCCTGACCAACCGTAACGTTCCGGAGCTTCTGCCCCTGAACGTGTCGACTGCCCTTTATCGAATAACGCAAGAGGCATTGCGGAACGTGACCAGGCACGCGCCTGATGCACCGGTACGCATAACGCTGTCCGGCCGGAACGACGAGGTGCATCTTACGGTTGAGGACGCGGGACCCGGGTTTGACTTGGGCGCGGTGCGCAACAAGGGCGGCCTGGGGTTGCTAAGCATGCAGGAACGGGCACGCCTCGTTGGAGGCAGTCTGTTGTTGCGGACCCAGCCTGGGGGTGGAACGCTGATCTTCGTCCGCGTACCAGTCAGCGCCGAGAGCGTTAAGGTACCGTCAATACCGAAAATCCCAGGCGAAACCTAAAGCTAACCTCTGCTTTGGCCTGGTTTCGTCGACAGCCCGGCTCTGTCACCATGGCTGAAAAGGGCCGTCTGCAGGCGATATCGCAAAATCGGAAGAGGAGTTCAGGTGGTTGAAGGCTGCGACCCAAATACCGCATTAACCCGGCGGCCGCGCGTGCTCCTGGCCGAAGACCACCCTCTCGTGCAACAGGTCATTCACAATATCGTGGGCGGCTGGTGCGACGTAGTGGGACTGGTGACAAACAGCGATGAGGTGCTTGAAAGTGCCTGCCGGCTGTTGCCAGATGTTATCGTGCTCGATATCTCTCTGTCCGGCCAGAGCGCCATGCAGCTGCTACCGCATCTGCGAGCGGCTCTGCCTGATACGGCAATCGTGATGCTGACCACACTCGCCCAACCCGTGTACCGCGTGGAGGCGCTCGCCCGGGGCGCAGACGCGTTTGTCGTCAAAGGTCGCGCCATGACGGATTTGCTTCCTGCGATTGGTGAGGCGCTCGCGACTGCTCGGTTGCAGCGGCGCCGCGCTTAATCCATCCGTATCTCGCAATCCACGGACATTGCCGTCAGCAACATCTTGGGTAAAACTCAAGTTCGCCCCGGCATCCAGCCCTTTTACGAGCTTTTCATCTGTAAACGACGTTCGGACGAACTGAACACGAACCTGCCGATCGAGATCCGGGATTTTGACGGCTCCCGCCAATCGAGATCAAGAGCTGTTTCCCAAACGGTTCCCGACAGTACAGCGCGCTCCGCAGGACAGACAAAGCATTCCGCCAGCCAGTCTGGATTACGTACAACAGGATCAGGATTATGAGAACCCAGCGCACGCGACCATCACTTGTATCGCACTTTTTGAAGGTAGTCCCCGGTTCGATGGCGATTCCGAGGCTTTGCATTACAGCGAATATCATGCGAGAAACTGGCACGCCGTACAGTATTGCTCGTCTTGCGTTCGCCGATCAGGTGGAGTAACGTTTAGACGGGTGAAGTCGGTCCACGCAGACTGGCGCACTCCGGAGGTGAGTTGTGCTGACTACAAGGTTGGTGCAAGTGATAAAGGATCATCGTGATCCGATTTCTCTGGCTGTGATCCGGGAAATACGCCGCGACCCAGACCTGCCTGTCACTCGCAGCCTCTCTGATGCACTGATTCGTTCCTGGGGCGACAACATCATTGAAAGCTTCAGGATCTGGGCGGAAGAGGCAGATCACGAGCTCTGTGCACAAAGGTGTTACAGCTATGGCAGGTCTCGTTACGAGGACCACATCCCGCTTCTTGAGCTGATTCGGGGTTTCCACATCTGCCGCGAGCGGGTTGTGTCGTACATCCGCGGCCAGGGATTCGAACACACATCGCTGGATATCTACATCGAAGAAGAAACGGAACATCATCTGGCCGGCTTTTTTGACTTCGCTACATACCACGCGGTGCGCGCGTATGAGGACGCTCGACAACGGGAAATCACGCTGCGCGAGGACTCGCGCCCCAAGTCGAAAATCCGGCACGGACACGAAATCGCGACCGGTGCATGATCGGTACTTCCGTCCCAGTACGATCCGCAGTTCCGCTTTAGACCACGGCTTATCCACGCTGTAACCGTCGCCGCCCCGCAAAGCTGCAAGACGCGATATACTTCATCGGATCGGGGCAAACAGAGCAGAATGCTCAGGAACACAATCTGTATCATCTTGGCCGTCGGCTCGACCTTTGCAGCGGCGCCGAGCTTTACACGGGACATACGGCCGATTTTGCAGAAGCAGTGCCAGGGATGCCATCAACCAGCGATGAAGTCATCCGATCTGGACGTGACGTCGTTCGCCGAACTGCGTCGAGGTGGCAAGCGAGGTGTGCCGTTCGTGGCCGGCAAGCCGGAAGAAAGTTTGCTGGTTCGCTACGTCAAAGGGGAACTGCAGCCGCGAATGCCGCTCGGGCAGCCCGCACTCCCAGGTGAGCAGATTGAACTCCTCCGCGAATGGATTCAGGACGGTGCGAAGGACGATTCCGTCGCCGACCAGGACATCAGTGGGCCAGTCGTATATCGACAGCCACCGGTGATCACTGCGATGCGTTTCTCTCCAGACGGAAAAGCCATCGCTATCTCCGGAAATCGTGAACTGATCCTTCAAAAGAGCGACGGCACCGGACTGTTGTCCCGACTGCCAGGGAAAGCTGAGCGCATTCTTTCGCTGGCGTTCAGTTCCGATGGGAAACTCCTGATCGCCGGAGGCGGCACGCCGGCCCAGTTTGGTGAAGTGCAGGTCTGGGATGTCGCGGGATCGCGATTGCTTCGATCGGCAACTCTGACCAACGACACAGTGTTCGGCGCTTCGCTCGCACCGGATGCGTCGCGGATCGCTGTTGGCTGTGCGGACAACACGGTCCATGTTCTCGAGACGGCAACGGGCAAGGAGTTGTACAAGATCGGCAATCACGAGAATTGGGTTCTCGCCACGGTTTTCGGCGTGGATTCGAAACGCTTTGTGTCGGCGGGCCGCGACCGCGCGGCGAAGCTGATCGATGCCAAAACAGGTGCTTTCCTCGAGAATGTAAATCTGCTGCGCGGCGAGTTGTCGGCCGTCGCACGCCACCCGAAGAAGGACATCATCGTCATCGGTGGTGAGGAGCGCTACCCCTACATCTACCTGATGGACCGGCCCCGGAATATGAAGATTGCCGACGATACGACCCTGGTCCGCAAACTCGAACGTCAGGATGGAGCCATAACAGCCCTCGACTGGTCGCTCGACGGCACCCGAATCGCGGTTGCGGGTCTCTCACCGGACGTGAACCTCTACGACCCCGAGACTGGGGAAAAGCAGGCGACGTGCAAGGGTCACACTGCCGGAATCTATGCCGTCACGTTCTCACCTGACAGCAAACAGCTCGCTACCGGCGGGTTCGATGGCAAAGTTCGCGTCTACAACGCTGCCGACTGCACACTGCAGCATACTTTCATTCCCGTCCCGCTGACCGGCGATGCTTCAGCGACAGCAGGTGTCCAGTGAAGTGTATTCCTCTGATCCTCATGCTTGCAGTCATGCTCTCTGCGGCACCTCCCGTGATCGATGAGCTTCGCCCGCGAGGCGCACAGAAGGGCCGCCCGTTTACCCTGACAATCGTCGGAGCGGGACTCGACCAGGGCCCGGCGGTAGTGTCCGCACTACCAGCGACCTTCACCGCGCTCGCTCCTGAAAAACCGGGAATGGGAGCGAAGTACGCAACGTTCCTTGTGGAGCCGACCGCTGAGTGGTCCGTAGGCGTGTACCCTCTCCGGATTCGGGCGGCAAACGGTCTGTCGAACATTCTCCTCTTCAGCGTTGGCGCGTTCCCGGAGATAACGGAAGAAGAGTCGAGACCTGGCTCCCAGCCGCATCAAAACGATTCCATCGAGAAAGCACAGACAATCCCTTCCACTCCGATCACACTGAACGGAACGCTTAACGGACCCGAGCGCGATGTCTACCGGATTCAGGTCAAGGCCGGGGAAAAGCGCGTCTTCGAGATCGATGCTCGCCGTTGCGGATCTGCGGTCGATCCGGTGATTCGTGTCATGGACGGAAACGGGAAACTGGTCGCGCGTTCCGACGACGACCCGTTGCTCAGCCTCGATCCCCGACTGCAGGTCACGTTTCCAAAGGAAGGGTTTTACTACATCGAGGTCCATGACGCCCGATTCTCGGCGCAGGCACAGAACTTCTACCGACTGAAAACAGGGTCGTACGAAATCGTGCAGGACATCTTCCCGCTCGGGGGAAAACGCGGCGAGACAGTGCAGGTTTCGCTGTCGGGCCGGACGGTGAATGCCGATTTGACCGGCGCGAATAAGCCGGAGATTTTTGTCAATCTGCCGGACTCACCATCGCTGCCGCTGCCGTTTGCCGTCGGCGAGTACCCCGAAGTTCAGGAACCCGTAAGCGGTCCACTGAAAGCGCCGGTAACAATCAATGGTCGCCTCACGAAGCCGGCAGAGATTGACAAATTCGCGTTCGACGTCAACCCTGGCGACGAGCTGCTGTTCGCGCTGCAGGCCCGTGAACTCGGGACTTCCCGGCTCTCTGGTCTGATCACAATCTACGACGAAAAGGGTAAGCGGCTCGACTCCGCTGGTGACGGTCCGCTGCCAGTCGACACGTTTGCGGTTCAGGCAAGCAGCCGCACTCTCGGCGATCCCTGGCTCCACTTCAAAGTGCCCGAAGGTCAGCACCATCTCACAGTCGGAGTGGAGGATCTGGCGCAGCGTGGTGGCCCACTCTTCGGTTATCGCCTGATTGCCTACCCTGCTCCGTTCGATCTGAAGACGACGATCACGACTCCCTACGTGAACATCCCCGCGGGTGGAACTGCTCTGGTGACGGTGAATGTCGAGCGCCAGGGTTATGCGGGGCCGATTCACATCGATGCAAAAGGCCTGCCTGAAGGCGTGTCAGTGGCAGGAGGGGATATACCAGCGGAACTTCCCGATCCGCTGAATCGGATGGCGAGCCGCCGAGCTGTGCTGACGTTCACCGCGCCGGCGGAAGTGAAACTGCCTTCATCGCAGATCACGCTTGTCGCCTCGACGCCCGATGGCAAATTCACCAGCAAGGCCGCCGGAATTGGCTACTCGATTCCCGTTGCCGGCGCGACGACACAGGGTGTGGTCGATCGGCAGCGGCCCCTGAACGGAAACTGGCTTGGGGACGAACTGCCGCTTGCAATGACGGATTCTTCACCAGCGACTCTCGCCGTGAACTTCGAGAGCACAGAGAAGAAAGAGTCAGGCTACGCATTCCACGTTCGCTGGAAGTGGAATCGGCGCAACCCCATGCAGCGGATTCCGGAGACTGTTTCCGTCGAGGTACCGAACTTCATAGACATGCGGGTCATCGAGATGAAAGTGGACAAAGATGACCCAACCACGGGAACCTTCGTTGTCACTTCTACGAAGAATACTTTGCCTGCGAAGTACAACCTGGTCGCGAGTGGCCGTATCATGCTCGAGGACAGCGCGCAGGAAATCTACTCGCCCATTCTGTTACTCGATTTGCCGGCCCTTGACACCGAGGAGAAAAACCCGAATGCGTCCGCTGTTGCTGCTCGCTAGTGCCGTCGGGCTGTACGCCGCCGCCGAACCAGTCACCTTCCTGCGCGATGTTGCCCCGATTTTAAACAAGGCGGGCTGTACCTCCGGCCCGTGTCACGGCGCGGCCAAAGGAAAGAATGGCTTCAAGTTGTCTCTCCGTGGCTACGACCCGCAGTTCGATTACGAAGCGCTGCTCTATGATCTTTCCGGGCGCCGGTTCAATCGAGCTGAGCCGGGACGCAGTCTGATGCTTGCGAAGCCGACACAGCAGGTTCCGCACGGCGGCGGACTGCGGTTCGATAAAGACTCGGATTACTACAAGACTATCTACAACTGGATCGCTCAAGGCGTCCCGTTCGGCGATCAGTCGAAGGACAGCGTGACTGCTGTGAACGTCGAACCGCGCGAAATCGCGATGCCGAAGCCCGGCGAACTCGCGGCAGTGAAGGTCGTCGCCCGCTTCGCTGACGGCAAGACACGCGACGTCACGCGGGAAGCAACGGTCGAATCGAATGCACCGACGATCGCGAAAGTGGAGGGGTCGAACGTTCAGGGCGAACGTATCGGCGAAGCCACACTGCTCGTCCGCTATCAGGGACAGCTGTCCACCGTCCCGGTTGCGATTCTCAATCCGAAGCCAGGCTTCAAATGGACGGCATTGCCGCAGCACAACTACATCGACCAGCACATCGACGCCAAGCTGCAGAAGATGCACATACTGCCATCGACTGTGGCCGATGACGCTATTTTCCTGCGACGGGTTTCGCTGGATCTCACGGGTCAGCTTCCAAACGCTGATGAAGTGCGTGCTTTCCTGGCAGATACCACGGCGACCCGAGCCAAGCGCGCAAAGAAAATTGACCAGCTGATCGCAAGCCCGGCGTTCACAGATCACTGGACCATCAAGTGGGGTGATCTCCTCCAGTCAAGTCGGAAGTTCCTGGGCGAAAAAGGGACGTATGGCTTCCGTGAGTGGATCCGCGATTCCGTAGCGGCGAACAAGCCGTACGACAAGATGGTGCACGAGTTGCTCACGAGCCGCGGCAGTTCCTACGACGATCCCGCCGCGAATTATTTCCGAACGACTCGCGAGCCGAAACCCACGATGGAGAAGACCACCCAGGTCTTCCTGGGCGTACGCATGGTTTGCGCACAGTGTCACGACCATCCTTTCGAGCGGTGGACGCAGAATCAGTATTACCAGATGGCCGCATTCTTCTCCGCCGTGGGTCTGCGTCCCGGCTACGAAGTCGGTGAAGAGATTATCTACGATCAGCGATCCGGGTACGACATGAAGCACCCGAAGGACAACCATGTTGTCGCACCGCAGCTGCTGGTTGCCTCAACGGTACCCGTCGCGATCCCGAGTGATCAGCGGCGCCGCGATGCACTCGCTGACTGGCTTGTTTCGAAGGACAATCCGTTTTTCGCGAAAGCGATTGCGAATCGGATGTGGAGCTACTTCTTCGGGCATGGCATCATCGATCCCGTCGATGACATCCGCGCATCAAATCCGCCGGTGAATCCGGCACTCCTCGATGCACTGTCGAAGGACCTGATTCAGCATCAGTTCGATCTTCAGCACCTGATGCGCACCATCGTGAACAGCCGAGCGTATCAAACATCCTATGTCCCAAACGAGTGGAACGCGACAGACGCGGACAACTTCTCGCACGCAATGCCGAGGCGGCTGCCGGCCGAAGCACTAATGGACGCTGTCGCACAAGCGGCTGGTGCTCGACCAAACTTCCCTGAGGTTCCCGAGGACACCTCTGCTTCGCAACTTGCCGATCCGCACGTTGGCAAGGACGGCTTCCTCGACCTGTTCGGACGACCCGCGCGCGAGTCGTCCTGCGAGTGTGAACGTCGCAGTGATCTGAGTCTTCCGCAGGCGCTGAATCTGATTAACGGAAAAACCATATCGGACGCCGTTGCGGACGCGAAAGGCAGGATCGCGACCGGCATCCTTGCAGGCAAGACTAATGAAGCGATGGTCGAGGACCTTTATCTCTCGACACTGTCGCGGCCGCCTTCAAAAGCCGAAATCGAGAACGGAATCAAATACCTCAGCGGTGGTGCGCGCGCAACACGAGCACAGGATATGCTTTGGGCACTCCTCAACAGCAAGGGCTTTCTTTACAGCTACTAGTAACTATCGAAAGGACAGAAGCAATATGCTGAACATTCCGGGACGGGCAGTACAAACGTGTGAAGGTCCCACTCGCCGTGAACTAATGCGCATCGGCTCGCTCGGTCTCGCCGGTCTGCATTTGCCTGGCTTCTTCCTTTCACAGCGCGCGGCGCTTGCGAACAACGTTGCCCAGAAGTATGCCGGCGCGCGCGGGTTCGGAAATGCCAAAAACGTTATCATGATTTTCCTGCAGGGCGGACCCAGCCACATTGACATTTGGGATCCTAAGCCCGACGCACCTGCCAACATTCGCGGTGAGTTCAAACCCATCAAGACAAAAATACCTGGTACGAATATCGGCGAGCACATGCCGATGATGGCGCAGGCGCTCGACAAGGTCACACTGATTCGGTCAATGAGCTATACACCGAACGGCCTGTTCAATCACACGGCGGCGATTTACCAGATGCTGACTGGGTACCCGCCTGACAAAGTGTCGCCATCCGGCCAGCTCGAACCGCCTAATGCCGCCGACTTCCCGACTGCAGGCAGTCAGGTGAGTAAGCTGAAGCCTCCAACTGATGCGATGCTCCCTTTTGTCGAGTTGCCTCGCCCGCTGCAGGAATCAGGCATCATCGGAAAGGGCGGAGCGGCAGGCTTTCTGGGAAAAGCGTACGATCCTTACCGCATGTATCAGGACCCGGCTGGCAAGGTGACGCTTGAAGATCTGGCACTTCGAAAGGATATTCCTCCGGAGCGGCTAAAGGACCGCTTCGAGTTGCTGAAGGGAATCAACGCCTCGATGCCGGAACTCGAGAAGGCGCTCAACGCCTCTGCGGTCGACGAGTACTACGGTAAAGCATACGATCTGGTGCTGAGCGGCAAGGCGCGCGATGCTATGGACCTAACGAAGGAGGCAGACAAAGTGCGCGAGCGCTATGGCATGCACACGTTCGGACAGAGCGTGCTTATGTCGCGGCGGCTGATCGAAGCGGGGACGCGGTTCGTCCAGGTCAACTGGCCTTCGGTAGCCAATGGTGACCCCGAAAAGACTGCCTGGGACACGCACGCGGCAAACTTCGCTCCGCTGAAGAACCTGCACTGTCCAAAGCTCGACAGGTCGCTTTCAGCGTTGCTCGAGGATATGGACCAGCGAGGCATGTTGAAAGAAACGCTGGTAGTCGCCGTCGGTGAGTTTGGACGCAGCCCTCGCATGGGCGTGTCCACAAGCGGAAACAGCAACAGCCCTGACGGTCGTGATCATTGGCCCTACTGCTACAGTGCTGTGATCGCAGGTGCAGGCATTGCGAGGGGCATGCAATACGGCGAATCCGACGCAACGGCCTCGAGTCCGAAGGAAAAGCCAGTGCATCCGAACGATCTGCTTGCCACCATCTACTTTGCGCTCGGAATTGATCCGGATATGGAAATCCGGAACCATCTGAACCAGCCTCGCGAATTAGTGAAGGGCAAGATCGTTTCTGAATTCTTCGCCTGAGTTGGTAGACGGCAGCCAGGACTGTGCACCGCTCGCGTTGCGCGCAGCTGTAAGAATGAACTGTATGCGACGCCTTCTACCCTTGCTGCTTTGCGCGACCTCCGCATTTGCGCAGCAGCAGAAGAAAACGATTTTCCTGATCACGGATGCCGAAGGAGTTGGAGGTGTCTGCAGACAGGATCAGACGGACCCGAAGGACAGCGAGATGAGGCAGCTCCTCACCGGCGAGATTAACGCCGCAGTGGAGGGCTTCCTCGCGGGTGGCGCTGACGAGGTGCTTGTCTGGGACGGTCACGATGGCAGCCAGACGCTCTCAACCCTAACCATCCACCCTAAGGCAAAGTTGCTGATGGGAGCTCTCGGAGCCTCAATGATGATGGACCGGCACTTTGCCGGGGTGGCCTACGTCGGTCAGCACAGCAAGGCCGACATACGTGGCGGCATCATGGCGCACAGCTACAGTTCGCTGGGCATTCAAAACATGCTTCTGAACGGGAAACCGATAGGCGAGATCGACATGATCGCCGCAATGGCGGGGCACTTCGGCACGCCCGTAATCATGTTAAGCGGCGATCAGGCGGCTGCAAACGAACTGCGCGAGATCGTACCGGAAGCGGAGGTCGCGGTGGTAAAGGAAGGTCTTGGACGGTATACCTGCATCAGCCTCTCCGCCGCTGCCGCTCGCGACCTCATCCGCGAGACAGCCCGCCGAAGCGTGGCGAAGATGGGGACAATCAAACCCTACGTCGTGAGCGGTCCCGTAACGCTGCAAATCGAATACACCACGCGGAATTCTCTTCCCATCGATGCACAGCTGCGAACAGGTGCGGAAGTAATCGACGATCGAACGATTCGATTCAAGGCTCCGAATGTCCTTGAAGCCTGGCGGCTGTATCGCTCGCGTTAATGTGAAGATCGAACACCCAGGAAAATCGATGTCCAAAAGTCTTCATCTGTCTTGCGTCCTGACGACGCTTGCCGCCGCGCTAAGCCAGCCCGCAACCGCAACTGTTTTATTTAAAGCTGACTTTGAGACCGGGGATCTTAGTCAGTGGAGCGGAACCGGCACTCGCGGTCAGAACGCGACGCCCCGGAACGTTCAGGTCGTCACAGATATTGTCCAGCAGGGCAAATACGCCGCAAAGTTCACAATCCATGAAGATGACGTATTCAACGCACAGCAGTTGAGAGTTCAGGTAGGCGGGCCACGCGTCACTGTCGAGGAAGGCTCAGACACATATATGTCGTTCTACCTGTACATGGCCGAGTCCCCGAAAGACCGCGACAACTTCTTCTACTGGGAAGGAAACCCGCCGCCGAGATACGACAACGTGATGACGTGGTGGGTCGAACCGAAGGAAGGCGGCGGAACTCTGATTCGCTACGGAACAGGAAATCTGGGCAGGAACGGCGTGGAATGGGAAGCGGACTTCACGACGGGCAAATGGCACCAGCTTGCCATGCACATTCACTGGTCCGAAGACAAAGAAAAGGGAAAGACCCAATTGTGGTTCGACGGTGCTTTGGTTTTGGACAGGAACTTAAAAACGAAAGGCGCAGAGTCTGTCTACTTTTGTCAGCCCGGGATTCATCGCAGCCCGCACAAGTCTTCAGTGGACAGCATTTACTTCGACAACTTCATCCTCGCCGACACTCTCGATGAGGTGCTTGCCAAAGCGCAGAAATAGAGTGACTCTAAAACAGTCGCTTTAAAGTAAATGTGGGCTTTTGATTCACGCGGCTATTGGGATTTCCGGTAGTCAGAGCGGGGTCAGCCTCCCGCTCTCGGGTGAGTTCGATTTCGTCGCCTTTCACACTGCCGGTGAAAGTATACTTGATCACAACGAAGAGGTTGCCTACCTGTTCTTCGGAAATGACTCGAAAGCTGATGCTCCCGTCAGAAAACTTCCCTTCAGTAATCGGAACGGAAGTGGTGTCGCGGTACATCTTGCCCGTCAGCGACTCGCCAGACTGAACCAGCCGAAAGGTGACGTCCTGCACTTCCTTGTTCCGCGCAGGAATCAAACCGGTCCATGTTCCCGAAAGGTCAGCGGCTGCAACGGTCATTCCAGAAGCCAGAATGACAATCAGCCGCAAAAGCGATGTCACGCCAGCACTCCCGGCAATTTTCCGGTACTGTCCGCGAATCGCTCAACCGGAGTTCCGAACGCTTCGAGCATCGAGACATACAGGTTCGACAAAGGCGTATCGACGGGATACTCGAGATGCTGGCCCGTTGCGATGCAGCGTCCGCCACTTCCGCCCAGTATCAAAGGCAATCTGTGTGGATCATGTGCGTCGCCATCGCTAAGCGCCGAGCCAAACAATACCATCGAGTTCTCGAGGACATTGGAATCGCCCTCTTTCATATTCCGCAGCTTGGTCAGCAAGTAGGCAAACTGCGAAACATGCCAGCGGCTGATGACCTCGTACTGCCGCAGTTTGTCGTCGTCCTTCCCATGATGAGAGACATCATGGTGCCCGGCGCTGATGCTGTCGAGAAACCGGAAACTCACATTGCTGACAGCATTCCCGAACATGAATGTGCTGATTCGAGTCGTGTCGCTCTGAAACGCGAGCGCGATCACATCAAGCATCAGGCGCACATGGTCGGCGTGACTGTACTGTCGGTCCTCGGGCTGCGTTTTCGGGTCCAGCGGAACTCGCGGCTTCCAGGCATTGCGTTCGGGGCTGTTCGCCCGATCCAGACGTTCCTCAAGAGAACGGATTCCAGTCAGATACTCGTCCATCCGAAGCCGATCTGCGGCTCCAAGCTGGGTGCGCATCCGATTTGCTTCCCCGAGAACCCGGTCGAGCAACAGATTGTCCATCGGACTTGAGCTGCCTTGCTGCCCTGAAGCTCGAAACAACCGTTCGTAGGCGGAGTGCGGATTGATCTCACGCGCGAGCGGCGTGGTGGGACTGCTCCAGGCGATGTGCGAGCCGTATAGCCGCGTGTAACCGACTGCGGCATCGATACCGCTTGCCGTCGGCGTAACGCCGAGTTCCAGCGACGGCAGCGGAGTTTCTTCCCGATCTTCTGAGCGGCGACCTGATCCACCGAGATTCCGTTGCCAGATCTGCACCCGGCGTTTTCTTGATCGTCGTGCAGGTCAGAATCGCCGATTCTTTGACGTAATGCCCGTCGCCGGACTTTGAAGCCTCGTTCCAGAGATTGCTCAGAACGAGGATCTCGTCCCGTAACGCACTGAGAGGCTCCAGTGTTTTGGAAAGCTTGAAATCCCGGCCCGTGCCTTCAGGAAGCCACTCGCTCATGTTCACGCCATTGGGCACATACAGGAACGCCATGCCGCTTCGGGGCTTGTGGCTTTTCCGCGGCCACAGCTTCCAGCCAGGGGAGTGCAAGGCTCACGCCGGCACCCCGCAGCAGTTTTCGGCGTGTGATTCTCATTATTGTCTTATTTTGACTGGTCTGAGCGGTGCGCGCAACCACCCCGTTTGGAGCCTGATATCGGAACGGCATGCTCAGTACGATCGCTTCTACCAGGGACTGAGCGTCGTAGTTCTTTTCCTTAACTTCGGCCATGATGGCGTCAACAGTGCACGAGTCTTTCAGCGTCAATCCGCGACCAAGAGCATAACCCAGCATCTTGTTCGTGAGATTCCGCAGGAAGAGATCCTTGCGTTCGAGCAATGCAGCCTTCAGTTCTCCCGGGCCATTGATATGTGTGCCGTCCGGCAGTTCTCCCGACGCGTCGACGGGCTTCCCTGCCTCTTCCGTCCTCCATCGACCGATGACGTCGTAGTTGTCGAGCGCGAAGCCGATCGGATCAATGCGGCTGTGACAACTGGCGCACACCGGGTTCTCCCGGTGTTGCGTAAGTCTCTCGCGGACAGATTTCGGAGCCGCTCCGTTATGATCGCTCCTCCAGCTTCGGAACATTAGCCGGCGGAGGCGGAGGCGGAGTCCCTAGTATCGAATCCAGCACCCAGGCGCCCCGAAGAACCGGACTTGTTCGATACGGATATGACGAGACTGCCAACACCGCGGACATGCCCAGAATGCCGCCGCGGTTGCTGCCTTCCGGCAGTTCCACCCGGACTGGCTGCTGCGTCACGCTCTTATCTACCTTGATGTCGTAAAGCCTGGCCAGGCGCCGCGTGGCAATCGTAAACTTCGAGTCGATCAGGTTAAGCAGTGACAGTCGCTTCGCGAGGATCTCGCGAAAGAAGAAGATTGGCTGATAACGAATGTCCGACCGGATATCTTCGTCCTTGTAGTACTCAGGGAACAGCTGGGCATCAGGTGCCTTTTCGCCTCCTAATTCCCGAGTGCGCAGCCATTGCTCAACGAATCGCCGCGAAAATTCGAACGACTTCGGGTTGCGGAGGAGCCTGCCGACCTGAGACCGCAGCACTTCGGGGTCGTTCAGTTTCCCGGCAGCTGCGATATCGAAAAGCAACTCATCGGGCATGCTGCCCCACAGGAAATAGGAGAGCCGGGAAGCCAGAGCATACTGATCGATCGGCCGGACCTGCGCGCCAGGGTTCGGAGGTTCTAATCGAAACAGAAACTGGGCCGACACAAGGACGCCCCGGATGGCGAACAGCATTGCCTGGTCAAAAGGCTCGCGCTTTGCGGTCGCAGCACGAAACAGCTCAAGGTACGGGGTAATATCAGACTCGTTAACGGGACGCCGAAACGCACGAGGTACAAAGATTTCCAGATTCCGGCGAGCGGCGACCTCGGGCGCCACACCAGGGCCAGGCCGAACGCTGAGAAATCGTGACCGCGCCCTCGAATCCGTCGCGGCAAACTGCAGAACGAACTTCGCGGCGTCCATGTACTTCTCGGTGTGAATTGGTGACAAAAACAATGTCTCGGCCGCGTTGTCGAAACCTTCTCCACCGGCGGGGTCGACCGGCAGCGCCCGGCCTACATCCAGCCGCACGTCCAGCAAGTCCCCGATAGTCGCGGCGTATTCGTCACGATTCAATCGCCGTAATGGAGCTGTCCCAGGCGACGGGCCCGCAGCGCACGTAGCGCGTGTGCAGCGTATCATCGATCCATCGCGTAAGGCTTTCCCGTTCGTCGAGAGAAGGCGCCGGGGATCCTTTCGGAGGCATCTCGCCGTTGCGGACTCGCAGCGCCACCCGCGTCCAGGTTTGTGCAGACTTCTGGAAACTCTCGGCGGAATCTACGGTCCCAAGCCGAAACCCGCCTGTCCCTTTTCCCTGATGACAGGTTTGGCAATAGCTCTTGAGAAAGACTTGTGCTTCGTCAAATGAGGCCGGACCTGCGAACAAGGAGTTCGCGGCCAACACCAAGAAGGAAAACGCCGCCCGGAAAACACTGGTACTCATCGACTGGACTGCCAGATCCTAAGTTATCAGTCGACGACGTGCAATGCCACCCCGGCCGGCAGGCCGACAGCGCTGGAGCTCCGGTCCGGACGGGTGGCGAACTCGTCAAAACTGTACCGCAGAATCAGATTCGATTCCACGGTCTGGCGTTTGAGCTGCACGACATGAGTACGTACTGGTTGCTCCGTCGATCTGAAGAACATCACGCTAATAGCCCGAATCGAACGCGAGAGATGTGCTTGCTGCAATCGGGACTTAAATCCCGCTTCTTAGAACGGGACGTCGTCGTCAGTAATCCCAGGCTCAAAGCCCCCACCACCAGCCGAAGAGGGTCCACCTGCACCCTGATCGCGCCGGGCACTCCGAGGCATACTAACTGGCTGCCCGAATTCGTCCGGCTCACTCGGGAAGTCACCACCCCGCGGGCCGCCGCCCCCGGCGCCCTGACCACCCAGCAGGATGACGTTGTCCGCGACAACTTCAGTCGTGTACCGTTTATTGCCGTCCTTGTCATCCCACGACCGCGTCGTGAGCCGACCTTCGACGTAAACCTGCTTACCTTTCTGAAGGTAGTTGGCCACATTCTCGCCGCGCCACAGCACGATGTTGTGCCAGTCGGTTTCTTCCTTCCAGTCGCCCGTCGCCTGATCTTTCCAGCGCCGCGAGGTCGCAAGCGTAAAGTTGGTCCGGGACGTTCCACTCGGCGTAAACTTCGTCTCGGCATCTTTGCCGAGGTGCCCGATTAAAATCACCTTGTTAACGCTGCGGGAAGCCATAACCTTTCCTGCACTGTATCACAGACAAACAATTCACAATTTGGAAACGCCGAAAACACCATGATGATCTACGGTTTGCGGGTAGAGCGGATCCTGGAACTTGCAGTTTCTTCCAAATACCGCATAATACGTTTAAGCCGGATGTGACCAGGAGATTACAGGGTAGTCCCTGCGGCCACTTCCGTGTCTGACGAAGTGAACCTTTTGGGTCAGCCAATGCGAGACCTCAACACAAGACGCTCTCTTACAAACGCGGTTAGACTTTCGCTTTGTGTTTTCATCCTCGGAACCGACGCGTATAGTCAGGTTCTGCTGGGAGGCACCGGATTGGCCGGGAACTTTCATATGTTCCCCACCGATCAGTCGATCCTCGAGGCCGGTGAAGTACGAAAAGATCTTCCCTGCACCGCGATCAGCAGCAAGTCGGTTCTGGGATTCGATCTTCGCTACCACGGTGGGTACGAAGTCAGCATTCCGCTGAAGGACCTTGCCGGGTCCGATAACCTTCTTACTGTCATTTTTCGCGTTATACCCGTCGAGCCGAAAGGCGAGCCCGTTTACCTGATGCAGCGGTTCAACGTGCCGCTAATCCCGGACGACGCCAAAGGCGATGCCTATCTGCAGGGCAGCTTCGACCTTGGTGAAGGCAAGTATCATGTGGACTGGCTCATGCGCGATCGAACAGAGCGTGTTTGCGCCAATTCCTGGGACGTCGATGCTGCTCTGCCCGCCAAAGATAAGCAGATTGCCCTGACACTTAATTCCGGAGAGATTCGCGCCGTCGACCGCGAGCAGTTCCGGGAAGAGCCGCCCGTTGCCAGGGCCAGCGAAGACCCGCCGCTAAACGTCAAGGTTCTCGTTAATTTCGCTCCCCAGAACTCAAAATCTGCCACCCTCCAGCCTTTCGACACAACCGCTCTCGTCTCGATTCTGAGGAACATCTCACGAGAGCCTCGAATCGGACGATTTTCGCTGGTTGCTTTCAATCTTCAGGAGCAGCGCGTACTGTATCGGCAGGACAACGCTGACAAGATTGACTTCCCTTCCCTCGGCGAAGCCCTTCAGTCGTTGAATCTTGGCACCGTGGACCTGAGGCGTCTCAGCCAGAAGAATGGCGATACCGAGTTTCTGGCCAACCTGATCCGGGACGAAATAAAGCCGAACGCCTCCGCTGCACCGGACGCCGTCGTCTTTGCCGGGCCCAAAGCTCTGCTCGAGGAAAATATCCCGCAAGACTCGCTAAAGCAGATTGGCGACCTCCAATGTCCTGTGTTTTATATGAATTACAACCTTTACCCGCAGGCGGTGCCGTGGAGCGACACCATCAGCAAGGCTGTAAAGTTCATGAAGGGACAGGAGTACACTATCAGTAAACCCAGGGATCTTTGGTTTGCTGTAACAGAAATGGTTTCTCGCATCGTAAAGTCGAAACAAGGTCGCAGGTCTGCTACGTCTCCTTCAGAGTAGACATGCGATTCACCTGCGTGCTCCTGCTGCTCGGGTTCTTGCCTGCGGCGGCGCAAACGCCATCTCTCCGCGACCCCGGTGAGCACGAACAGACTTTAGCGCCGTTCGTCACTTCCCCGCAGCCTATCGTCGACAGAATGCTCGAGTTGGCGCATATTCACCCAGGTGAGCTGGTCTACGACCTTGGCTGTGGCGACGGCCGTATCCTCATTACAGCGGTACTGAAATTCCACGCGAGAGCCATTGGGATTGAACTGTCTCCCAAGCTGGTTCTGTCGGCCAACGACACCATTCGGCTCCGGGGTCTTCAGGATCAGATCACCGTCCGGCAGGGCCATTTGCTCGAGGTGAACGTCGGCGATGCCGATGTCGTGACCCTTTATCTCTCCACCACGTCGAATGAGATGCTTCGGCCGAACCTGGAGCGGGAGCTGAAGAACGGTGCCCGGGTCGTATCGCATGACTTCGAGGTTCGCGGCTGGAACGCTGCCAAAATTGAGAAGATTAACGCGTTTAACCGCAACCACACGATTTATCTCTACGAAATTCCATACTCCCTCCCCCCGCGTATCTCGAAACCCGAAAAACGCCACCAACTCCCCCCGAAAGTAAACACTGTGCGGTAGCGAATCCTTCCGCTCGGCTGGTAACCACCACCGCCAATTAAGAAGCAACAGGAACGCCGTTCGCGGTGCAGCCAGGGCAAAAGTGCTCGGTGAAGGCGAAACCAGCGCGGAAGAACAATGACGTTTGCTGTTTCACGCTCGCGTTAGGTTACTCTGAAACCGAATGCCCGATTTCGACCTCGTGGGCGTCGGTCTTAACGCGACGGACACGCTGATTCTGGTTTCCAAATTCCCCGCTTACGCTGGCAAAGTGGCCTTCAGCCAGGAGATCCTGAGTCCCGGCGGGCAGGTAGCGAGCGCTATGGTCGCCTGTGCCGAGCTTGGATTGCGAGTGAGGTACATCGGCACCGTCGGAGATGATGAACGCGGCCGCATTCAGATGGAAAGCCTGAGAGGTTCGGGCGTCAACCTCGACTGTGTTCATGTTCGTACGGGCTGTCCAAACCAGACAGCGTATATCCTGATCGATGAATCCACCGGCGAACGTACCGTCCTGTGGCGCCGCGAAGAATGCCTTCGGCTCGAACCGGACGAGATCCAGCCCGAGATGATTACGTCTGCGCGAATGCTTCACATCGACGGACACGACACGCCTGCGGTCTCCCGCGCCGCGAGCATTGCCAGAAAGCACGGTATCCCGGTGACCGTGGACGTTGACACCATCTACCACGGCTTCGAAAGCGTACTCCCGAACATCGATTACCTGATTGCGAGTTCCGAATTTCCAGGTCAGTGGACGAGCGAACGTGATCCCTTCAAAGCGCTGGAGATGATTCAGTCCGAGTACAGAATGAAGGTAGCCGCGATGACGCTGGGCGCGCACGGAGCGCTTGCACTCACCGAAGGCAAATACGTCTACTCTCCGGCGTTCGTGGTCAACTGTATTGACACCACCGGAGCTGGCGACGTCTTCCACGGCGCGTTTTGTTATGCCATCCTGCAGGGGTTGTCCTTGCGCGAGGCGCTCGACCTGTCGAATGCAATGGCTGCACTGAACTGCATGGCGATTGGTGCCCGAGGCGGCATTAAACTGCTGCATCAGGCGAAATCGCTGATGACGCGCGCGGAACGCCGCTCTCACCGCGATTACGAAATCCGCCAGGGAAGACCTGTCTAATCACCGATGATCCCCCTTCGCGATACCCAGCCGAGCAACAGTTTCCCGTCCGTAACGCTCGTCATCATCGTAGTGAACGTGCTCATCTTTCTCTTTGAGTGGTCGTTGGAGCCGTTCTACCTTAACCACTTCATTGCACGCTATGGCCTCGTCCCGGACACGCTCCGGCCGCTAAATCTGCTCACTTCGATGTTCCTCCATGGAGGATGGCTGCACGTTATCGGCAACATGTGGTTCTTGTGGATCTACGGCGATAACGTCGAAGATGTCCTGGGGCACGGCAGATTTCTGGTCTTTTATCTGCTGTGCGGCATTGCGGCTGCGATTGCGCACGTACTGCTGTTCCCGTACTCACGTGTTCCCACCGTCGGCGCCAGCGGTGCCATCGCCGGAGTGATGGGAGCCTATCTGGTGAAGTTCCCGCGTTCGCGAATTATCACGCTCGTGCCAATTTTTATCTTCCTGACGACCATTGAAATACCGGCTTACCTCATGCTGCTTTACTGGTTCGTCGTACAGTTCTTCAGTGGCATCGGATCGATCGGCTACTCGAATATCTCGCGTGGCGGCGTTGCCTGGTTCGCTCACGTCGGAGGCTTCATCGCCGGCATCGCACTTGTTTTCCTGATGGGCACTCGTGATCGCTTCCGCTACCGTTCCGACCTGCGATGGTAGATCTGCTCGCGATCGCCGCACACCCCGATGACGTAGAGCAAACTTGTGGCGGAACCCTCCTTCGCAGCGCCGAAGCAGGCTATCGAACCGGTATCGTCGACCTGACCGCTGGCGAGATGGGCAGTCGCGGAACTCCTGAGACCAGACTCGAGGAAGCGTCCAGCGCGGCGCGCATCCTCCGGCTTAGCCATCGCTCTAACATGCGCTTCCCCGACACTCGCCTCATTAACTCGGTCGAGTATCGTGAGAAGCTCGCACTCGAGATTCGCCGCCTTCGCCCCCGGGTAGTCATCGTTCCTTACTGGGAAGCACGACATCCCGATCACTTCCACGCCGGGGCGATCGCGTTTGACGCCAGCTTCCTCGCTGGCCTGCGGAAACTTGATCCGGAGACAGCTCCCCACCGTCCGTACAAGCTGATCTACTCCTCCATGTATGCGAACGTGACACCCTCATTCGTCGTCGACATCTCGTCACAGTTCGAGAAGCGCATGGAAGCGTTGTTTGCATACCGTTCACAGTACGGCAGCACTGGCGCGCAGGACGAAACCGCAGCGCTGTTCCCCGACGCAGCCGAGATTCGCGAGCGTTTGGCGGCTGTCGCCAGGTTCTACGGCAACCTCATCGGCGCAAAGTACGGCGAGCCATTCGTTATAAAGGAAACGATGCGGGTCGACGATGTCGTCTCCCTTCCAGTAAGAACTTTCTAAGTACAAAGTGAAAAGACGAAATTTCCTGGCCCTGCCGCTGGCAACGACGGCACTGCGGGCAGTCACATCTCATGAGCTCTACAGCACCCTCCTCCACTACCTCGAATCTACCGAGTGCATCGATACCCATGAGCACCTGCTGACCGAACCCGAGCGTCTCAAAGAGGACGCAAACTTCTTCCTCCTCGCCAGCCACTACATCAACAACGATGCCATCTCAGCCGGGATGGCGCCTGCACCGCCGCAGGAGCGCAGTTGGGCTCTCTGGGAGCCTTACTGGAAATACGTAAAGCAAACCGGATATGGCGAGTGCCTGCGAATCGCGATCGAAGAGGTCTATGGGTTCGCCGAGATCAACGGGGCAACTATCCCGAAAATCAACGATGCGATCGCTGCAAAGAATAAACCGGGCCTGTACCGCTACGTGCTCAAAGAACGTGCCAAAATTCGTTACGCCATCAACGACGAGTATTGGACCAATGAACCCCGGCCGGTAGACCCGGAATTCTTCGGCCTCGCGCGCAAGTTCGACTGGTTTCTGACGCCGATCACGTCAGCGGGCCTGCATCGGCTCGAGACTCTGGCCGATATGCCGATCCCCAACGTCGCAGCACTGAAGAAAGCGCTCGAAAAGAACTTCAACCTGGCGTTAAAGAACGGCCTGCTCGCGGTGAAGACAACGATGGCCTACCAGCGCGATCTGAAGTTCGAGGAGACCACGGAAGCCGACGCGCAGCGTGACTTCGAAGAACTGATGCACGACAAGGAACCGGCCGGACAAGGCTATCGTGCTCTGGTAGATCGCCCGTACCGTCGCCTCAGCAATCACATGTTTCATCACTTGTGCTCGCTGGCACAGGCACATCGCATCCCGTTCCAGATTCACACCGGGTTGCAGGCCGGGAACGCGAACGTCGTCACCAACAGCCGCCCAACTAACCTGATCAATCTCTTCTATCTTTTCCCGAAACTCACGTTCGATCTCTTTCACATCGGATTCCCGTACGCGGAAGAGACCGCCGTACTTGCGAAGACCTTCCCGAACGTCTGCGCAGACTTCTGCTGGATGCACATCGTTTCACCGACGGCCGCCCGCCGGGCCCTGCATGAAATGCTCGACATGGTCCCGGCGAACAAGATTTTCGGCTTCGGTGGGGATTACCGGTATCCCGAACTCAGCTACGCCCACCTCATTATGGCGAGGCGTAATATCGCGACAGTTCTCGCCGAGCGCGTCGAGACGAAAATCTGCACCGAGCAGGAAGCCATCGACCTTGGTCGATGGCTGATGCTCGACAATGCCGTACGAGTTTTCGGCGCCCAGCCGAAGCGGGCCTGAGCGCTACACTTCCATTCCCGAGGGTACGTTCCGCAGCACCGGTGAGTGTACCAGCGGAGCGTATCGCTCGTGCAGGTGCTCCCATTCGATGTTGAGCGTCCCGCCCGAACCGCGATGCCGCTCCACCCAGTCACGCAGCAGATCAAGGCAGGCGTGATCGATGTAAGCGAGCCGCTCCAGACCCATGTGTACTCTCGCACCTCCGGGAATCCTCTCCAGTTGAGCTGCCAGTTTCGGCAGCTGCACAAACGTCGCGGCTCCGGTCAGATCGAGCGACCACCCATCGCCCTCGTGCCGTGTGTCTATCCGAAGGTGGCTGACCTTGTACATCACCTTGAGAACGGTCAGGACAATACCCGTGAGGACACCTGTCAGAAGATCGGTCCCAACAATCGTGATCAGCGTTGCAGCATAAATGATAAGCGGCAGTCTGCCATATGCCTGAAGCTTGCGAATGGCCGCGGGATCGATCAGCTTGAATCCGGTGTACACCAGAATTGCGCCAAGACTCGCGGTCGGGATCAGCCGAAGCAGCGATGGCATCAGGACCACGAACGCGAGCAGCCAGGCACCGTGCAGAATCGCGGAAGCTCGCGAAGTGGCTCCCGCCAGCACGTTCGTCGAGCTTCGAACAATAACACCGGTCATCGGCAGCGCTCCGAGAAATCCGCAGATCATGTTCCCGATGCCCTGCGCCTGAAGTTCCTTGTCGTAGTTCGTTCGGAATCGGGTCTGCATCCGATCCACCGCGTTCGCCGACAGCAGCGTTTCCGCGCTGGCAATGAATGCCAGCGCGATCGCGGAGAGCCAGATTTCTGGCTGCATGAGCAGGGCGGTCGTGCCGGTGCCAGGGATACGAAGCGCATCCAGCAGATTGCTCGGCACGTCGACGTACTTCACTGGCAGGTGAAAAATCGCCGCCGTCGCGGACGCGGCGACCACACCTAACAGCGCGCCAGGAATCAGCTTCAGCCGCCCCCGCTTCAGCTTCTCCCACACCAGCAGGACGGTAATCGTCAGCATCCCGAGAACCGAGGCCAACTCGTGCGGACTGCCATCGATCGGGAAGATCCCGCCGAAGATCGCCCTGGGAATCGACAGGAGATTCTCGATTCCCGACGCCCTCGGCTTGTCGTCCAGCATGATATGAAATTGACTGCTGAGGATCAGCACGCCAATACCCGCGAGCATGCCGTAGACAACGGCGGGCGACATCGCACGAAACCATGTACCCACCCGGAGGCGGCCTGCGATGACCTGAACAATCCCGGCAATCACCACGATCAGACCGAGAGCTTCAATGCCGTGGTCTCGCACGATCTCGAACACAAGAACGGTCAGGCCGGCGGCGGGCCCGCTTACCTGAAGTGGCGCCCCCGACAATGAACCAACGATCAGCCCACCAACGATACCAGTGATAAGGCCAAGCGCCGGTGGCACACCCGACGCAATCGATATACCCATGCAAAGAGGCAGCGCGACCAGGAATACGACCACGCTGGCAAGAATGTCCCGAGACTTGCCAGTCGTCATCCCGCCACCTCCTGCATCACTGCCTCGGTCTGCCGGGCAATACGAGGCCTCGGGGTTCCACTATGAATGTCGTACTGCTCGATCGGGACAAACCGGGAGTTCTCCGCATCCCAGGCCTCGACCTGACCTGTCCGGATGTTGTAAACCCACCCGTGAATGGAAATCCGTCCCGACGCAAGCCTTGATGCCACGGACGGATGAGTCTTCAGATGGTCGAGCTGTGCCACAACGTTTTCCGCAACCAGTGCATTAAGTTTGCTTTCTTCTGGAAGCTGCGGATACGCTTCGTTCACGATTCGTCGCGCCATCTCGCCGTACGCGAGCCAGCTCCGAACCGTTGGCATTTGCTCGACCGCTTCGGGATGAAGAACCCCCTTCATCGCGCCGCAATCGGAATGGCCGCAGACGATGATGTGACGGATATTCAGCGCCACGACGGCATACTCGATCGTTGCCGAGACACCCCCGTTCGTCTCCCCGTACGCTGGAACCATATTGCCGGCGTTACGGCAGATGAAAAGATCACCTGGATCAGCCTGCGTAATCAGGTCCGGCACAACGCGCGAATCGGCGCAGGTAATAAATAGAGCCTGCGGGTTTTGCTTTGCCGCAAGTTGCTCAAACAGCTCACGCTGGCGCGGAAACACTTCGCGCTGAAATTTGGACACACCTTGAACTAATCGCTCCATGGTTGTAGCTCCGTATCAACTGATCTCGAATGAACTGCGTATGCGCGCAGAGACAAAACCGCACGCCCGGGAGAATGTTCAGTCAGGATAAAAATCGAAGATGAAGTTAAACGGAAGCGGGAGGACCGCGAGGAGCGTGAGGCTGAGCCTCGAGTGCGGGTGTAGCTTGTTCAGTCGCAACTGCGACCGATTCCTGCAGAGCGAAGTCCGGCTCGATCGTTACGGCATGACCAGGGAATCCGCTGACTGCAAGCTGAGTCGCAGCTGACAGGAGTTCGTCGTGCGAAAGCGTAGCGCCGTGTGCGCCGACGGCGCGTGGGGTTCGCGTGACGCGCGTCCGTGCGGCACGATGCGAGTGCCAGTACGACTCCGGCGCACCCAGTGCCAGCGCGAACGTTGCAACGAGCAGCAGCGCGATCGACGTTCGAAGTCGATGGACAGAACGGTCAAGCTGGCCCGTTACGGACAACACCTTCTGATAGTAACTCAGTCCAGAACCGGAGTCGGGTGGTGGTCAACAGCCGCTGTATAACCGGGGCGGAATGTTACGGCGCGACAGCAGGTCCTCGACTGGCCTGGCCGATGCGAGGTTTAGGTGTTGCACTCGTGATGTCGTACTCGTCAATCGGTACAAACCGGCCCTGCTCTGCATCCCAGGCTTCGATTCGGCCCTGATGGATGTGGAAGACCCAACCATGTATACCGATCCGCCCTGTCGCGAGGCGCGAGGCCACCGAGGGATGCGTCTTGAGGTGCTCGAGTTGTGCAACCACGTTTTCTTTCACCAGCACATCCAGCATCTCGTGTTCCGGCATCTCCGGATACGCCTCGCGTACGATGCGTCGCGCCATCTCGCCTTGCGCAAGCCAGTCGCGCACAGTAGGCATATCTGCGACCGTTTCCGGATACAGCACGCCCTTCATCGCGCCGCAGTCGGAATGCCCACAGATAATGATGTGCTCTATGTTGAGTGCAAGGACCGCATACTCGATCGTCGCGGAGACGCCGCCGGTCATATTTCCGTATGGCGGAATCATGTTCCCGGCGTTCCGGCAGATGAACAGATCGCCTGGTCCGGACTGTGTCATCAGATCAGGCACAACTCGTGAGTCCGAGCAAGTGATGAACAAAGCACGCGGATTCTGCGTCGATGCCAGTTGTTCGAAAACTGCGCGCTGACGAGGGAAAACCTCGCGCTGGAATCTCGAGACACCTGCTAAGAGCCGCTCCACAACACCAGTTTACTGGCTGATCAGCAGCTACTCCCGAACTGTCGGAAAGGTGCGCGAGATGTGGTCGTGCCAGGTGAGATGTTCTTCATCGAGCAGACCCCAGGCAAGCCCGATCCCGAGAGAAAGTACGCTCACCAGCCCACCGAACATCCGCTGAATGCGGGTGCGGCGTCCCGGGATGCGCCCTTCGAAGGTAAGCAGCCGAAGGCCTGCGGCACGAGTTCCCGGCGTGTCGATCTCGGCGAAGCAGAAGGCAGTGCGATATAGCAGCGTCAGGAAAACAAACAATGCAGCGAACCATGGCACGGTCTTCGTCGTTAGCTGAACAGATCCGGCGACCCAATAGAACCCGGCGAGAAACAGGCCAAAGCCAACCAGAGGCCAGAGGAAGTCAATGACGCAGGCGAACGATCGTTCTGCGGCGCGAGCGACTTCGGCATCACAGTAAACAGCTGCTTCCACTGAGGTGGCCAGTGTTCGCGAACCTTCATACGTCGTATCAAAGAGCGACGGCTGAGCGGCTCGAGCAGCTTTCCGGCGTTGAGATGGTGCCGGACTCATCGGCACGGCAGGCCGCGACGTCCCGGCCGTCATCGTGCGGGGCACCTCAGCAGCCGGGAACAATGGAGCCTGCACGGGTACAACGCGAGAGGATGCTGCGGCCGCTCCGGCGGGTCGTCGGGTCTCAGCTGTAACCAGCTTCGGGCCTGCGGCTGCCGCGGCGGGCTGCAATACCTTATCGACCTCAGCATCGATTGCGGGCGCGGCTGAGGAAGTCTGTACGGGGAAACTGCGGCGCGGCGATTCGCCGTCAAGATGCCGTCCGCACCTTGCGCACCGATGATCTTCCGCTCCGTTCTGCGCTCTGCACCAGGTACAAATCACTTCAACCTGCCCTTTCGCCGACCCCGTTTGCCTTGCTTGCGGCCTTCACTTCAACCGTGCTACGGTTCTCGGTTGAAGGTGTTCGACTCTTTGCCGCGGCCCCACAACCCCGCCTGCAATGCGGCAATGCTCCAGACTTTTCATAACACTTTCCGGCCTGTTTGTCACGGAATTATTCTCCTGTTCCTTATCTTGTGCTCCAGAACATTGCAGGCACAAAATGTTGTACGTCAAAAGAAGGTTCGTCCCAACGCCCCTGCAGAGAACGAAGTACGTATCGGAGGCGTGACCCAGGAATCGCAAGGCGGCAAGTACATGCTGCGTGGCGCAGCAGAGATCGAAACTATCGACATGCTCCTGCGGGCCGACGAGATCGATTACGACCAGGACGAAGATTATGCCGAGGCCCGGGGCCATGTCAAATTCGACTACTTCACCAGCGGCGAGCACGTTGAGGCAGACCGCGTTGAGTATCACCTCGACGACCGTAGCGGCAAGTTCTATGAAGTAAAAGGGTCATCTCCAGCCAAGCTGGAAGCTCGTCCGGGGGTGCTAACGACGACAAGCCCATTCTCCTTTGAAGGACGCTGGGCGGAACGCTTGCAGGATCGCTACATACTGCATGACGGCTATATCACCAACTGCAAGCTGCCGAGACCATGGTGGATCCTCACCGGCTCATCGTTCGACGTGGTCCCGAACGAGCGTGCCATCGCCCGGAACTCGTTATTCAGGCTTCGTCGCATACCCATCTTCTTCACGCCGCGCTTCCGCAAGTCGCTGGAACGTGCGCCCCGCAAAAGCGGGTTCCTCACGCCCAATCTGACCAACAGCAACCGTCGCGGCATCACCCTCGGAGGCGGTTACTACTGGGCTATCAATCGCAGCTATGACCTCTCTTATCGCGGCCAGTGGTTTACTCAGAGAGGCTTTGCCCATAACTTTGATTTCCGCGGAAAGCCAAATGAGAAGACCGATTTCAACTTTATGCTGTACGGCGTAAACGACAAGGGTCAGCTCAACGAGGACGGCACACGTCAGACGCCCGCCAGTGGCGCGCTGATGAAGCTGACGGGACGGTCCGAGCTTGGCGGATGGCGAGTTCGGGGCGAGTTTAATTACCTCAGCTCTTTCGAGTTTCGGCAGACCTTTACCGAATCATTCTTTGAAGCCATCTACTCCGAAACTCATTCAGTCGGTCACATCAGCAAATACTGGGGACCGTACGCGTTCAACATCGCGGCTTCCAGAATCGAGACGTTCCAGTGGCCGACGGCGGCTTCGTTTCCGAACGCGGCGGCAACCGACAATAAGCTCTCGATTCGTGAGCTTCCCAGGCTGGAGTTCAATAGTCGTGACCAGCAGATCGCGGGCGGTCCTTTGCCGCTGTACGTTTCCTGGGACACGAACTTCTCTTTCCTTAATCGTCAGGAAAGCGCCCAGTCGACGCGGGAGTTCGTCAGCCGTATCGATGCTGAGCCTCGCATCCTTACGGCTCTCCACTGGAAAGACTTTCACCTGGTCCCCTCATTTTCGATTCGGGAAACGACCTACGATTCCAGCCGCGACCCCAGCGGCAAGATCACCGGCGACAACCTGGTGCGAAGTTCCCGGGAGTTTTCGGCCGATCTGATCATGCCGTCTCTGGCTCGCGTCTTCGAGAATCCGCCCAAGTTGTTCGGCAAGAAGCTGAAGCATGTAATCGAGCCGCGTGCGACGTATCGTTACATCGGCGGCGTCGGTACCGACTTGCTGCGCATCGTTCGCTTCGATGAAACCGAGTTGGTTGCTGATACCAGCGAAGTCACAATCGGAGTTACCAATCGCTTCTACTCCAAAGATGCGAATGGAAACATCAGCGAGCTGTTCTCGTGGGACGTTCAGCAGCGGCGGTATTTCAATCCAACCTTTGGCGGGACCGTTGTGCCCGGGATGCGCAACGTTTTGCTCAGCACGGCTGACCTTACGGCCTATGCCTTCCTCGATATGCCCCGTACCTATTCGCCGGTGATCTCGACGATGAAGGGCCAGATCCGTTCGGTGGGTTTTGAGTGGCGCGCCGATTATGACCCGCAGCGCGGCCGTATTGTCGCCACAAGTCTATCAGCGAACGCACGCGTGCTCAAGGACTACTACACCTCAATCGGGCACAATCAGATCAACGAAACTCCGGTCACAAGCACTGGTACTCAATTGCTCGGTCTGTCTCCCCGGGCGAATCAGTTATTCCTGGTTGTAGGATATGGGCAGGAAAATCGGCGCGGCACCAATGCCGGCTTCCTCGTCGTGTACGACTACACGCAGCAGCGCATGCTCTACAACCAGACCCAGGTCACGTACAACACAGATTGCTGCGGCTGGAGCGTACAGTTCCGCCGATTCGGATTCGGAACTCGCAACGAAAACCAGTTCCGTGTCGCTTTTAACGTTGCGAATATCGGCTCCTTCGGAACACTGCGAAAACAGGAGCGAATGTTCTGACGATTAGTGAAAATCGTGTGACGGCACGGGAATGGCGTTCACGTCAAAAGGCTCAACTCTTCCGGCGCGAACCGAGATCGATCCCTGCTGATTCTGCAGGATCCCCTCAACAACAATAAACGGGTAGCGAGTCACTTCGTCACGCTGCTGCTCATACAAGTCCGGCGAGACGATAATGTTCGCGATTCCCGTCTCGTCCTCCATACTTAAAAACACAAATCCATGGGCCGTCCCCGGCCGCTGCCGGACGATAACAGCTCCACCGACCCGGACCACCGAGCCATCGCGCATGCCAGCCAGTTCCACCGCTCTCCGCACGCCCAGCTTGTCCATATCCGGGCGGTAATACGCCATCGGATGCCGTCCAATCGTCAGTCCCGTGCCGACGAAGTCTGCATGCAGACGCTCCTTTGTATCCATCTGCTGCAGCGGCGATGGCTCGTCTGCATCGCCAGCCAGCACATCGAACAGAGGGCCGGCCGGCCTTCGCGCCCTTTCCACATTCCACATCGCATCGCGCCGCTTCATGCCCTCTCGCAGCGGATTCAGCGCTCCAACACGAGCCAGCATACGAACCTCGTCCTTTCGAAGTTCCGGCACCCGGCGAATAAGGTCCTCTATGTTCACAAATGGTCCCGCGGTTTCGCGAGCCGCTTCGAGCGCTCGTCCAGCCTCCTCACGAAGCCCGCGAACATAGTTCAGTCCCAGCCGTAAATAAAGCTCCGGGGTCACACTGCAGAACCAGCCCGACCGCTGCACGTCGACAGGCAAGACACGCAGACCGTGCCGCTGCGCATCTTTAACCAGGGTCGCCGGATGGTAAAAGCCCATCGGCTGATTGTTCAGCATTGCGGCCAGAAATGCCGCCAGATAATGGCACTTCAGGTAACCGCTCGCATACGCCAGTAATGCAAAACTCGCGGCGTGCGACTCCGGAAATCCATACAACGCGAAGGAACTGATTGAGTGGGCAATGGCATCCTGCACCGAGCCGGTAATGCCGTTAGCCGTCATTCCCGCGCGAAGTTTCTCTTCCACCTCACGCATGCGCTTCTCGGACCGCTTCGAGCCGAATGCCCGGCGTAATTCCTCCGCCTGTCCGCCGCTGAATCCCGCGGCTACCATCGCAATCCGCAGCAACTGCTCCTGAAACAGCGGCACTCCGAGAGTCCGCTTCAGAATCGGCTCAAGCGACGGATGCATATAATCCGGCTTCGCCAGCCCGAGCCGCCGCTGAATATACGGATTCACCATCCGCCCGACAATCGGGCCCGGCCGTATGATGCCGACCTGCACCACAACGTCATAAAACCGCTCGGGACGGACGCGAGGAAGCATCGCCTGCTGCGCCCGGCTCTCGACCTGAAACCACCCAATCGTGTCTGCCGACTGCAGCGCCGCATAGACCTTCCTGTCACCGGCGGGAAGATGCGCGAGCGAAACCTCATGGCCGTAGTGCTTCGGAATCAGATCGAGCGTATCCTCAATCACTGCCATCATCCCGAGACCGAGCAGATCGATTTTCAGGATGCCCATGTCCGCGCAGTCGTCTTTGTCCCACTGCACGACCACACGTCCCGGCATGCTCGCCGGTTCCAGTGGAACGGCGCTGTCGAGCCTGCTCTGGCAGATCACCATGCCCCCGGAATGCTGTCCTAAATGTCGGGGCATATCCTGCACCGCCAGATACAGCTCGAGAAACTTGCGCACACGAGGATCGCGCAGGTTGAAGCCGGCAGCTGCAAAATTCTTTTCCGGCGTGTCGTTCGGGTCTTTCCATTCCCACGCCCGAACGAGACTCGATAACCGAGTTATGGCCGCCTCATCGAAACCCAGCACTTTTCCGATCTCACGCGCCGCCGACCGGCCTCGATAGCAGATGACATTTGCGGTCATTGCAGCGCCGTGTCTGCCATAGCGCTCGTACACGTACTGAATCACGCGCTCGCGCTTGTCCCCGCTCGGCAAATCAATGTCAATATCCGGCCACTCGCCTCGCTGATCGGAAAGGAATCGCTCGAACAGCAATTCCATCGCGATCGGATCGACGGCGGTAATTCCCAGTGAATAGCAAACCGCGCTGTTGGCGGCCGATCCCCTGCCCTGCGCCAGAATGTCATTTCGCCGGCAGAACTCGACGATATCCCAGACAATCAGGAAGTAGCCTTCGAGTTTCAGTCGAGTGATCAGCTCGAGTTCCCGTTCGATCTGTTGTCTTGCTTTCTCCGTTAACGGACGATAGCGATTTCGTGCCCCTTCATCGACCCGTTTCCGGAGGAACGACGCCATCGACTCGCCTTCCGGCACCGGGTAGGCCGGGAACTCATACCCGATGGCATCCATGCTGTAAGCAAGCTGCGCCGAAAGCTCGAGAGTATTGGAAACGGCCTGAGGAATGTCAGCGAAGCGTCGGGCCATTTGGGTGCCCGATCGGAGAAATCGCTCCGAATTCAAACTCAGCAGCTTTCCTGCCTCCTCAATGGTCGTGTGCTCACGAATGCATGTGAAGACATCGAGAATCTGCCGCTGTTCCGGGCGGGCGTGCGCCGGAGCATTGCTGGCAATCACGCGAATACCAAGCCGTCGAGCCATTTCGACGACATGCTGGTTTCGAAGCTGCTGATCGCGCCGAAGATGCCGGTTCAGTTCGGCCCAGGTATGCTCACGACCGAAGATCAGGAATGCAGATTCCAGCGAAGGCCCGCCTTCCGCTCCAGCAAGACAAGACAAGCCCGCCGAGAACTCGGCAATCTCCTCAGGAGTGGCCGCGCCTTCGCCCTTCACCGCCGACCGAAGTTTAAAACGGGTGATCAGACGGCAAAGGTTGGAATACCCTTTGGCCGTCTCACAGAGAAGCGGATAAACGGCACCGTCGGTGCAGGTAACTTCCGCCCCGATATGAGCTTTTACCCCGACCTTTTTGGCGGCGAGGTGCTGCCGAACCGAGCCGTAAACTCCGTCGCGGTCCAGCACAGCGATCGCGGGCATATCCAGCCCGGCAGCTACTTCAACCAGTTCCTCAGGTTGGGAAGCTCCCCTTAAAAAACTGAATGCCGACCGCGCATGAACCTCGACAAACACTACAAACAGCAGTATACAGGACGGGCGAAGAAACGGCGAATCCCTCTGATTTACCTAAACTGTTTCTTATAAAGCATATTAATGCTGAAGTAGCCGTTCTCATCGCGCGCCGCGACCGCGGACCAACGCGGGTTGATCGCCCACTCGATCCTGACGATCTGGTAGTTGGCGTCCTGGAGCGCTGTGACATAAGTGAAGGTCAGGTTTGTCGCGACCTGCTGTTGCAGCGTCACTCGTGCCTGAGGCAAATCAGAGCCGCTGGTGAACGTCGGATCGATCTTCAGCTGACTCACTCCGAACACGCGCTCGAGGCGGCTCGCTACCGGGTCTGCGATCGCTTTACTCACCAGTGCGGTCTCGCCCATCTGCGTGAAGCTCTGCTGCGGTTGCGAAGGCTGATTCGCGAGGATCGTCGGGTCAGACGTCGGGGTCTTACCGGACGCGAGCAAGGCCACGATCTCCTGGAACTGAAGCGGCGGGTCCGAACTGTAGTTCAGCTTCATATTATCGATCGGGCCGGTCACGTTCAAGGTGACGTTGACACCCTTGGCTGTCGTCCCGAGCGTCAGGTTGAGAACCGGTTCGATGCGAGTCGGGTTGTAGAAGTTGATTGTTCCGGTAGTGACATGATACTGCGACCCGAAGAAGTTGAGATCTCCTTCCGTGACCAAAATCCTGCCCAGCATACTCGGAGTCGCAGCAGTGCCGCGCAGACGAAGGTCGGCATCGAGCTGAATGTTGTCAGCAAGAGATGCCTGGAAGGTCGTCGCAGCCGAGGTTCGAATGCGGACGTCGAGACGCATGTCTTGCAGAAGCGGGTTCGGAGCTACCGCCGACTGTACTGGTGGAGCTGCACGAGTCAGTATGGAACCGATGTCGCTCTGCGGTGCATAGGTGACTCGTTCCACGTTCACGCGACCCGATGCGAGACTTCCGTTACTGGTTCCGGTCAGATTCACGACGGCGCTCAGCACGACACTGATTCCCTCCTGGGGCCGAATGCGAACGCTGTTGAGCGTACCCCGAATCCCAAGCCGCAGCATCGGGCTATAAGACACAAAACCTGTGAGTGTGACCTTTCCTCCACCTGACTCTCCGGTGATGTTTCGCAGAGTTGCGGTATTGCCGTTGAAGATCACCGACCCATTGGCATTTGAGATCCCGTTCGGAATGTCAACGTAATTGAGAGAGGCGTTCTTCAGATCCAGCCGGCCATTGACGTCAGGCTTGCTCAGCGTTCCTTTGACTGTGCCAGTGACTAAGATGGCTCCGGATGAATAGATGTCCCGATTGAAATTCTGAATCAAGGCGAGATTGGTATTCGCGTTCACGCTCAGATTGAGAGCCTGCTTCGCATCGAGCACTCCGGCCGTTCCGGTGAGAGTGATGTCGGTATTCGGACCGATGAGACGACCTGAATTGACTGTCACCACGCCGCGGTCGAGAGATGCGACGATCGGGCCTTCATTGTGGATCATCATTGGCTTATCAGGACCGAACGCATTGCCGGCTCGGGGCGTCGTGCTGACCTGAAGCCGAGGTATTCGCAGCGATCCACGCAGCTGGTCCGTGTGCAGGATTGGACCGTTCACTGTCGCAGTGCCGTCGGTGGCAACTTCGAATGACGGCGACTCTGTCGTACTCGTGCCGACCAGCGGCTGCAAGTGAGTCCACAATAGATTCGAGAAGCTAAGGTCCGCAGTGAGAGGGTAGTCGCCGCTGAGTTGCGCTTCGCCTTTGCCCTGGATGGTTGAGCCCGCCAGATCCGACTTGAGTGTAAATCCGAGCCGGCCGGCGTTGGTAGCAGCCGTCAGAGAGAGGTCGCCAAAGTTTTTCTTATTTGCGCTGATTCCGTTTAGAGCTGCGTTGGCGTTCAGATCACGGACGAGCACGGGATTCTTCGCGCCCTGTTCGACCTTCGCGAGTCCGGATGCTGATAGCTGGAAGGTGCCGCCAAGGCCGGGGCGCATCTTCTGGATGTTGTGAATGCGGGCAAGATCAATCGGGGTCGAGTTGATCCGAAAGCGGAGATCGCCTGCCTTCAGATCGTTCAGAGGGTGGTCATACTGGGCCGTAAGGTCAATCCGCGATGCGCCGGATACGACTTCAAAAAGCGGGACATCGATGCGACGCTCCGCGTAGGTGACTTTGGCATTCACGTGATCCAGCGGTTCGTCATAGATGACTGCTTTGGTCAGCGCAATATCGGCGCTGCCGGTCGGGTTCTTGAGCGTTCCGCTGACGGTCGCAGTTCCGGAAAGTATGCCCTGCGCCGGAATGTCTTTCTCCCGAGCAATCGCCAGCAGCTTCTCGACCGGGAGATTTCGGATGTTTGCGGTCGCCGTAGTCGGATAATCCGGAGTGAGCGCAGTATTGCCCGTGATTTTCACGTCCGAACCGGCAAGGTCGGAAGTGACATCGTAGTTCACGGTCTGACCCGTCGTCCGGGCCCTCGCATTCACGTCGCCGTAGCTCTGGTTATCAAAGCGGACGTTACGAGCGGATGCGTCCGCGTTTACGCTGGTCAGCAGAAATTCGCTGTTCTTGAGATTGCCGGTAACATCAGCATTCAGGTTGAGGACGCCTGCGGTATTCGGCCGCTGCTTCTGCAGCGCGCGAAGCTGTGCGACATCGACCTGATTACTTTGCACATTGGCGTGCAATGTTCCCGTAGTGAAGCTGTCGCTCGGATGGCGGAACTCCGCGGTCAGTTTAACCTGAGCAGGGCCTGACGTCAGTGTTGCGCCGGGAACCGTGACCAGCTGATCGGCAAGATTCACCCGCGCCTGCAAGCGGTCGAAGGGCTGGTCTTCCAGAGTTCCGCTGACCACTGTGATGTCAGCCTGCCCAGTCGGATTACCCACCGTTCCCCCAATGGTGGCCTGAGCAGACAGCGCGCCCGAGTAGCCGGCCGGCTTCTGACCAGCGAGCACCATAATGTCGGCGAGATCGCCGTTCTTTACCGAAGCTGTAGCCTCCAGAGCATCGCGAGGTTTGGCAGACCAGTTCTCGAGGCGCACGCTGGCATTTGCGGACGTTGCCATTGCGCCGCGCTGCAGAAGGACGTTTTGCAACTGAGCGCGGCTCTTCATCGCATCGACGTCGGCGTTGAGAGAGTCGAATTGACGGCCTTGCACAACGAGGTTATTGACAGCGAGATGGCCGACGACATGAGGCGACGCCAACCCGCCGCTGACGGATCCGTCGAACGTCGCTCGTCCGCCTTTCAGCTCGGCCGGCGGCTCCTTTCCGGGCAGAATTGCAGCAAAAAGGTCGTTCAGGTTCGATGTCGTCAGATCAAGGTTCAACCGGTTGCGAAGAGACCCGGTGAGGTTGAGACGCGTGTTCGGAAGTGCGATAAACGAGTTGGCAACGTTAACGTCCCCCGTCCGTCCGTTGTATGCGGCATTGATGCGTCCCGAAACCGGAATACCGCGGCGTCCCGGGGTGATTGCGAGATGCGCATTTGCGACATCCAGCTTGTCCGCGGCTGTGATGTCTCCCGTCGCTTCGACCGGACCGGAGACGACGCCATCGTATGGAAGCTTTTGTCCGAATGCTCGCGCCGCCGTCTGCAGGTCCAGGTTGCGAAGGTTCCCGTTGACCTTATAACGCGCGAACTGCTCAAGGCTGGCATCACCACTGAACTGTCCACCGAAGGCGGAGAGTTTAAGACCGTTCAAATCAAGATGCTTCGGACCCATGTCGACTGCGGTGTTGAAATCGACGTTGCGGATCCGTTCCGAGCCCTGCGAAAAGGAAAGGTTTCGTGCTTCGATGTTGCCGGTAACGTGGTAGTTCAGTGCGCCATCGAGAGCCGCATTTCCGTTTGCGACAACAACGCCGGAAGGGCGCTGCGCCAGTTTTGCGAGACGTCCGATTTCATCGAGGGCAAGGCGAGTCTTAAACTGCATCGATCCCTTGCCGTTCGGATCACGGAGCGTTCCCGAGGCTTCGATGTTTGAGGCTCCGGCTGTCACCTTGAGGCCGCCAACATCGATCCTGTCCCCCGCCATGGTGGCGTTTGCGTCCAGGTCGATCGTCGTGGGAACGTTGCTGGCGCTAAGGTCAAGTGGAAGGTCTGCCAGGTTCTTCAGATCAGAGAGCGCCAGCTTGCCATTGACACGCAGCGTTGTCTTTGGATTATTGAGATCCTGAACGGAGCCATTGAGTGTAATCGACGACGCCGGTGTGAAGATGCGTGCATTGTCGAAACCGATTGTCTTTCGATCGATCGCAAGCGGGAGATCGACGGTGAAGACTACAGGCGTGTTCCTGCCGCGCGCGACATAGATCGGCTGCATCGAAACCTTGCCCTTGTAGCTCTGGGTCAGGAGGTTGTACCAGAGATCAGCGTGCAGGTTTCGGCCCTGCAGATCGATGTTCTGCTTACTGGAGTTGAATGCCAGAACTCCATCGCTTATCCGGAAATAATCGACGGCGAGATCGACCACACTGTCGAGAATGGTCGTGTCCGATTTCGGCTTCTTGTCTTTCGGCTCTGGTATGTTCGTGGTCCCATCAGCGAAAACAAGGACGTTAACGCCGGGCCGCTCGACGCCGAGGAATGAGACATCGACGAGCCGCTTCAGACTGGTAAACAGACGAACGTTTAACTGAACCCGATCGGCACGTACGAATGGCGCCGCCCCAGCGGGCTCCTTGCCGTGAATGACGAAGCCGGTCACGATGGCTTCCAGTTTGGTCGGATTGAAAGAAAAGCTGGCAATCTCTACTCGCCCGCCTGTCCCGTCTTCCGTGGCGGTGATAATCTGCTGGCGAACGTAGTTCCTGAACCAGGCGGTCTGAACGACAATGAATGCTGCGATGACGACGATAACGATGAGGCCAAGCAGGCCGACGCCGATATTGCGAGCGATACGCCAGGGTCTCGTCATGGTTCGACATTTCCCTCTGCTGAAGGTGCTTCACCACCGAACGCTTCGGGTTTGAACTGAACCCTTGCACGGCTCCGCACCTGCTTCAGCCATTCTTCAAAAGCCTGATTGATTTTCTCGCCAGTCAGCTGCTCGCGAATTTTTGGCGTCACTTCTTCGAGCGTGGCGCCGCCGAATTCTTCCCGGTGCAGCTCGTAGTAGTCCGGGATATCTCCTTCGGTAACCAGCACTCCCGGGCGAAAGCGCTCGTCAATAAAACGCAGTACAGTAAGCTGCCAGTCCGCGTATTTTCGGAACTGGTCGAGTGTGAGTCCGTACTGCGCAAGCCCTTTACTGAATTCCGCGTCGGATCCACCGAAGCGCTGCTTCTTAAGCTGATTGACGAATCCGTCGACATCGGCCGGGCCGGGCTGGGCCCAGTTGCCCGTTTGCATTTCCTGCCGGATGAGCGTCTGCTCGATCATGCGTTCGGCGATTTTACGCTTTGCTCCATTGCTGACGTCCACGGGTTGATGATTGAGAAACTCCGAAGCTCGCAGATCCCTCTCGATGTCGCTGGTTTTCACGACACGGAGACCGACGACTATAGCTACACGATCGAGGATCACCTGCGCGTGCAGGCAGAATGCTGCAGCGAGCCAGATCGAGACGATCGCGCGACTTGAGCCGAGATGAAAAGCCGCAGAACGCATCAGAATGTCTGCCCTATCGAGAAGAAGAACTGAAAGTGGCCTACCGACTGCCGCGTGGGTATGCAAAAGCTCGGCAGCTGTGAAATCGGTTTGCTCGGATCGCACTGCAACAGTTGCAGTGTGTTGCCGCCGAACCCCAGATAGGACGGCGGGTTGATGCTGTAGGCAAGATCACCGCGGATCGGACCTACGGGTGTCCGGTACCGAATCCCGAACCCGACAGCGTGTGCCATGTAATTGAAGTCATTCAAATCTCGCTGATGGACTCGAAATGAGACATCGCTGATTGTGCTGTACACGTTGCCCATGTCATGAAACAGCACGCCCTGGATGTTCGGCCCGAGAAATGGGAATCGCAGTTCCGTGTTATTGAAGAACAGAGCGTTGCCTCCCAGCGGGAATCCGGTCGGCTGAGAGCTGGGACCTCCCGGTACGAGAGGTGCTCCTGTATCTCGAGGCCCGGCCTGGTTGAACGGAAACGCCCGGAGAGAATCAGCGCCACCACCAAAGAAACGCTCGGGCAGCGGCACTGCCTGCGCATCGGGCAGTCCGGCAGGTGCTGACCAGGGACTAATAACGCCGAACGTGGTTTGTCTCGCGAGGATAAGGTTTCCAGTCAGACGATGGTAAGTCGCGTTACGGATCAACACTCGCAAAAAGTTTCGTTCTGAGCCGAGATAGCGTGTCGCGAGAGCGATATCACCAGTGGTGTAAATGCCCCGACGAGGATTGCCAGGGTTGTCGCGCCGGTCCTGTGCGATGTTGAACGACACCATTCCAAGCCTGACAGGCTGCAACAGCTGGGGAACGAGAAGAACCGGGATAACGACCTGGCTGACCGACACGCGGCGGTATGTGAGTCGTCCAAGAATCGTTGTGGCTTTGTTGAGGCGCTGGGAAAGCTGCACAGAGGCTTCCTGACGACGGGATGCAAACGTTCGAATGTCGAAGGTGTTGTCGTACAGAAGAGAAGTCGTGATGTTGCGCCCTTCGATGTCATGAAAGCGCGGCGCCAGATAACTGATCCCTGCTCGCTTCTGCAGGTTGGAGTACACACCCTGCAGTGTTATGGTGTGGCCTAATCCAAGGAAATTCAAACGGCTCAGATTCATGGACACCTGGGGGCTGAACCCGGTGCTTCCGGCGGGTGCAGACAAGGATGTTGAACTCGGACTCCCAATACGCGCAATCTGTGCGCCGAATCCAAGAGCCAGGGTGTAGCGATTTGCTTCTTCGAAGTTATACAGAATGTTTTTGTATGTGAGGTCGCCATCAGGATTTTCGATGGCAGTATCCACGCGCGCGAAGACACCCATGTCATAGAACGATCGCTGGATCGCGGTTTGTTCCACAGTGGACAGTGGATCTCCCGAATTCAGTGTGATCCGCCTTTCCACGAGATTCATGCGCGTGTATTTCAGCCCACTCATGAACACATCGCGTACGAACTGAGGCTCTCCCTCGGTGATCGTATAGCGAACATTTACGTGGTTGACTTCGGTGCCCGGCTTCCACTCGGCTTTGAAAGTCGCCGAAGGATAACCATGATTGAAGTACCAGGTGAGGATCGTGTTCCGATCCGCCGCCATGTTGACCTCCGCGAATGGCTGACCTTCCTGGCTGGCGAGCGTGCTCCTGAGTTCGTCGATATTGCCATGAACGATACCAGTCACCTCAACGCCGTCCACTGTCCATTGCTGACCTTCGTCGATGTTGACCGTGACGGCGACGTCACCTTCGTCGTTGTTATAGTTCCGGTCGACCGTGCTGGTGACTTTCACATCGTGAAATCCGTTGGCCTTGTAGAGATTCTCGATGTTCTCGGCGTCCTTGCGTCGAAATCCTTCGCTGTATCGTCCGTGCCGCATCGAGAGGAAGCCGGCTTCGTGGAGGAACATGCGCTCCCGAAGATCTTCTTCGCGAAAATATTTGTTCCCTACGAGCGTGACTTTCTCCAGTTTGAAGCGATTTCCGCGAGCGATGACATATTCAATCGTGCGCTCGTCCTTCTCCTCCGGGCGGTTTCGGAAATCGACGTCTACGTCGAAATACCCCTGGCTCTGGAAATAATCTCGCAAGTTCCGCGCTCCCTCAACCAGCAGGTCGTTGTCGACCGCGCGCTCCTGGTAGACAGGCACGTAACGTCGAAGAATGCGCTTCGATACTTTTGTTTCGACGGCAATAACGTTAATTTTTGGTCCTGCGTCGATGGCAAGAACAGGCTTTACGCGGCGGCGCGCGGGGTCAAACTGCAGATCTTTCAGCTCGACATGAGCAGTGAGGCGATCTTTTTTCTGGTATCTCCCGAGGATGCCCTGAACGCCCCTGCGCGTGCGGGAATCCGTGACCTGACGCCAAAAGTGGATTATCGGAATGCGCCAGCCGCTTGCGCGAAGGAGGGCACCCTCAGACAGCTTTGGGTCGCCATTGACCACGGGCATTTCATACTTCGCGCGTTTCCCTGTGTTTACGCCAAAGGACAAAAAGATCTGCTGACCCTCATTGCTCAGCTCCCGTTCCGGCTGCACTCCCGCAGAATAGAATCCGTTGGCGCGGAAGAGCGCCTTCAGACGATCCACGGCCGCATTAAGATTTCTTTCCTGGAACGGCATGCCAAGCTGCAGTCTGGTGCTGGCGGCCAGTTCACCCCGATTAGGCGGTTGCCTGACTTTTCCTTCGATGGTGATGCCTCCGACGAACACTGCAGGCGTAGTTACGAAACGAACCCGAATTCCACCATCAGAAGCGGGTTCGGCCTGCGCGACGATATCCGTGAACTGCCCGGTGGCGAACAGGCGATCGATGGCCGCGGCCACATCTTCCGAACGAAGCGGCTGACCGGGCTTCAATACACGTACACGATCAAGATCGCCCGGCGCCAGTGCGTCAGCGGGCGAATACACTACGTCCGCGATTCGCTGCCCGACATAAACGGCGGGATCGGCAGCGGGCTGCTGACAGAAAGCGACTGTAACAACGACAAAAAGGAACAGTGTCCCTTGCCGGAACCAAGGCATCTTGAAGATGACTTTGTTCTTGAGGGGATTGTTTCGGTTATGGACGGTTTTACGCCGCGTGCGAAACGAACCGATTTTCGCCGTCCTGAGGTGCGTTGCGCAGTGCCTTCTTTTCTGCCTTGCGAAGTCTGCGTTCGAGCGCACGCCGCTCCGTACGAGAAAGCCCCACAACGAGCTCCGGACGGATTTGGTGTTGGACGTCGAGACTCGCCTCTTCTGTTTCAACCGCCGGCCCCGATAATTCTGCAATCTGCAAGTGACGTTGCTCCTGGTCCGGCTGGTTCGTCACGCGTTCGAGCCGTTCCTGCTGCACCCTTTTGAGGTTCGCGACTGCGTTGTTCGCGTCTCGGCGCGCTGCGGCAACGTATCGAAGCACGAGTTTGATGGACTGTGCACACTCTTTGTCTTTGACGAGGCTGCTGAGAACAGAGGTCGAGTATTTCGACAACTCCTGTTGCGCCGATGGCCGGTTCTGTGCGATTTTCGCTTCCTCAGCGAGAACAGACTCTTCCATCGCGAGATAACGGCGGTAGCGCCACGATGTGATCACGACAAAATTGGTGAGCATCTGTTCGTATGCATTCGCGGGCTGATAGTGCTCCCAAACAGAGCGAGCCAAAGCATTAAACTGCTCGGGGCTTTCGGACGGCAGGAGTCTCAGGGTGCAGGGGCCAATCCCGGCTTGTACAGTAGTGGTCATTGTTTCCTTTTTGCGGCAACCGAGTTTCCGGATTACAGCGATTCGATTGTGACAGCCACGACCAAGAAAATCGGGGAGTTTGACCACCTCTTCATCTCCAAGTTACTGAAATTCAGGCAAATAAAAATTCGTTTGCTGTGTTTACGACCGTTGTGGTCGCATTTAGCCGGGCCGAATGCTTCCTGTTACAGTCGCAGGTATACCTCCTGCTCGTTTGGGGCGGCAGCGTAATGGGAATCAAAAAACGTAAGCGGGATCCTGTCCAGGTCGACACCGGCGCTGGTCAAAGCGTAGCGTTGCACTTCGTCTGGGCGGCTTGCCTGGCTGCCGCAGCCATTGCGACAGGGTCTCTTTTGCACCGACCCTTCGGAAGCGCTGTATCCATATTGCTGTCACTATTGGCCGTGGCCGGCGCTGGAAGGGTGGGCGGTTTCTGGCCGGCGATGCTGGCACTGACCATCTCGTTTGCAGCGGACTGGTTTCTGTATTTCCATTTCTCCCGATCGTTTGCGAGTGACGCACCCAAGACGATTCTGGGCCTTGGACTGTTTCTGCTGGGCGGTGTTGCGATCAGCTACGGCGCGGGCGAGGCGCGCAGGTCGGCCGCAAGCCGACGGTATACAGATCATCTGTTCAGACGAATGCTGGCGGATGCGCCGTTTCCGATCATGCTGCACAGCGAGGACGGTACGATCCTCGGAATCAGCGACACGTGGACGGAGTTGTCGGGGTACAGAGCCGATGAGATCGCAACGGTTGAGGACTGGGTTCGGCGTGCTTATCCGGAACGCGAGTCAGCGATGCTCACTTATATCCGCAGCTTGTACAGCGACAGCGAAGGTCGAGTCGAGAGCGGCGAACGCACGATCGAAACGGCTTCGGGCGAACTGCGGGTCTGGTCCTTTCGTTCTTCGGCGCTGGGACGGGATCTGGAGGGCAAGCGCCTTGTTCTGACACTTGCAGTCGATGTCACCGAAAGACGGCGTGCGGAGAAGGAGCGTGAAGCCGCGCTCGCGCGCCTGCAATCGACTTTGAACAGCATCGCTGACGGTCTTTGCGTGGTTGATACCAAGTGGCGGTTCACATACATCAGCGAGGCTGCTGCACGAATGACCGGCGTGCAAAGCGAAGAAGTCGTCGGCCGATCTATCGTCGATGTGTTTCCCGATATCGATAAGACCGATTTCTTCCAGCACTTTACCGAAGCGATGGCGACAGGAGACCCGCATCATTTCGAGGCGTTTTATGGCAAGCCGATCTGGATAAATGGCTCGAGGTGCATTGCTATCCCGCGCCAGACGTTCTGACTATCTACTTCCGGGATATTACGGACCGCTGGAATACCCAGGAAGCACTTCGCGAGAGGACAGCTGAGCTGGATTCACTGCTGGAGCACGCTCCCATCGGCTTCGCGTTCTTTGACAGAGACCATCGCTACCTGCGGATCAATGAGCGTTTGGCCGCAATTGACGGACTAACCGTCGAAGCACATCTGGGCAGGGCAATCCGCGACGTTCTCCCGATCAATGCCCCGCAGATTGACCCGGTACTCGACCGAGTGTTTTCGACAGGGCAGGTGCTGGAATTGGAAATCTCCGGGGAGACGCCGAAAGAGCCGGGAGTTCTTCGACACTGGCTGACGGGGTTTTACCCGGTAATCAGTGCAACCGGCGATGGTGTGAAGAGTGTAGGCGCGTCAATCGTCGAGACAACGGAACAAAGGCGGGCTGCACAGAAGCTGATGGAATCGAACGAACGGCTGCAGCTTGCACTCGATTCCGCGAAGATGGGGACGTTTGAAGCTTCGCCTGCAACGGGCGAGATTGTATGGGACGACCGTTCGCGCGCGCTGTTCGGGGTGGCCGGGGAGGAGGACCTCACTCTGAACCAGGCGCTGGAGAAGATTGCGCCCGAGGACGTTGCGAACGTTCGGGCAGCACTGGCGAAGGTGTCTGAGCCGAGATCCAGCGGAAGGTTCCTCAGCGAATTTCGGGTTCGCCTGCCAAAGGGCGGCGTGCGATGGATCGTCGCCACCGGCCAGTGTTATTTCGAACAGATCGGCAATGGTGATCGCCGGATTCGACTAATCGGAATCAATCACGACGTTACCGAGCGAAAGGCCGCTGAGCTTGCACTTGCGGAAAGCGATGCGCGGTTTCGGATTGCGTCATCGGCTGCGGGTCTCGGATTGTTTGAGTGGGATCTGCATTCGGGCGAGGTGTTCTGGCACAACCATCTGATGTACCGCATCTTCGGGCGGCAGGAGAGTGAAGGTCCGCTGTCGGCGAACGCCATGCTTTCGAGCTGTATCCATCCGGACGACTGCAACACTCTGCTGGCGGCTGTTGATGAGACGGTCCGAAATCACCAGCCGCTACGAACCGTTGTTCGGATCCGACGCGGCGACAACGAGGAGCGGTATGTGAGATTCGAGGGCGTTGTCAGGGACGGCGCGGACAGACCGAGACTGCTCGCGATTGCACAGGACATCACCGAGTCGCGGCAGACGGAAGAAGCCCTTCGGCACAACGAGGCTTACCTTTCAGCGGTGATCGAAGCACTGCCCATCGGTATCGGCACCGGAGACCTGAATGGCCGCGTCCTTTCACTGAATGCAGCCGGTCTCCGGATACATGGTTTTCAATCTCCCGAGCAAATGCCGCACAAGATCGATGATTATGTATCCGAGTTCGAGATCTGCTATCCGGACCGGCGCCCAATGCCGCTTGAGGAGTGGCCGATTTCCCGTGCGACTGCCGGCGATTTCATCTCGAACTACGAATTGATACTGCGGCGGCGCAAGACCGGAGAAGAACGAGTTCTTGTTTACACCGTCGTGCCGATCCGCGGCGGCGACCGGAACGTGAATGTTTTTGTGATCCTGGATGTGACTGAATCCCGGAGAACGGAGATCCAGGTCCGCGAGTCGGAACTGCGTTACCGAACATTGTTCGAATCGATGGATGAAGGATTCTGTGTGATTCGAATCCTTTACGATGAGCACGGGACGGCCAACGACTATTTGTTTGTCGAGGCGAACCCGGCATTTGAGCGCCACAGCGGTCTGCATCACGCTGTGGGCCGTCGAGTGACAGAACTGGTCCCGAGTCTGGAGGATTCGTGGTTCCAGACTCTCAGAACTGTAGCGGAAACCGGTCGTTCCATTCGGTTCGAGAATTCTGCTCAGTCACTGAATCGAGTTTTCGATTTATATGCGTTTCGCGTCGGTCAGGCGGAGCGCAGGACCGTCGCGGTACTGTTCACGGATATTACTTCCAGAAAAGATGACGAGCACAGGCTTCAGGTCGCAACCAGGGAATCAGAGGCACAAAGCCGACTTCTCGACGCAGTGTTGCAGTCCCTGCCGATTGGCGTGGTTATCGCGGATGCGACCGGGACCTTGCTTCGGTGGAACAAGGCGCACGAAACACTTTGGGGCCTGACACCAACCAGAAACGCGCAGCGCCTTGCGGAGCCTCGCCAACGCGCGATTGGGCGAGCACTCGAACGTCAGGTCCCTGCGGGAGAACTGATTGAGATTGAGCCATTCGATGCATCGGGGCGGCGTATTGTCAGTATTATGAGCGCCCCCGTGACCGGGCGTGACGGGATCGTGCAAGGCGGAGTTGTCGTCCAGATGGACGTAACCGAGCGAGTCCAAATGGAGCAGGCGTTACGCGAGAGTGAGGACAAATTCCGAACGATTTCGGAGAATATCCCGCAATTCGCGTGG
>CAWCGC010000009.1:0-52336 GCA_963794765.1 Bryobacteraceae bacterium
TGTTGGCCTCGGTTGAGTCGCGCAGGAGTTTGTGCAGGAATTCGTGTGCGCGGTCGCCTTCGTGAAGGCGGGCCCAGAACATCGTGATCCAGGCTGCGCTCCAGCCGGTGTGGCCGCCACCGTTCTTCAGCCTGATGTTCGAGTGATTTGCGCGCGGCTGCTGCCAGTTCCGGAGTCTCGTCGACATCGATCTCATAGCCCGGGTGGAGTCCGAAGAGGTGCGAAATATGCCGGTGACCGGGTTCGGCTTCTTTGAATTCTTCCGGCCACTCCATCAGGCGGCCGTCGGAGCCGATTCGAAGGCGCTGTAGTTTCTCGATCGCGGTTCGACAGCGCTCGGCGAATTCTGGTATCGACGTTCAGGATGCGGGCGGCGCGTTCACAACGGCTGAGGACGGCATATGCGATTGACTGCGACATCGCGGGCCCCATGACAATGTTGCCTTTGCGTGCCGTCCGGTGAGAATATACGTGTTTTCGGGCGAGTTCGCGGGTCCGGCTACAAGCTTGCCGGTACGAGGATCGGGGACAAGGTAATCGAGCGTGAACATTGCGCACGCCTCGCAGCATCGGGCTATGCTCGTTGTGCGCAGGAATTCGCGATCCTGTGTGTATTCGAAGTGCTCCCAGTAGTGAAGGCTCGACCAGGCCAGACCGTCGGGCCAGAGTCCGTAGACAACACTTCCGTCGAGCGATGTGTGTCCCCAGGGATTTGTCGTGTAGTGCGCTGACCGCTCCCTTTGCGCCGTACGCGATCTGCGCAGTTTTCTCGGCGTGAGGACGAAGCATCTCCAAATAGCGGAAGAACTGGTCTTGGAGTTCGCCGAGGCCCGGTCACCTCGGCAGGCCAGTAGTTCATCTGGATGTTGATGTTTATGTGATAGTCGGCACTCCACGGCGGGTTCAGGCCATCTGCCCAGAGCCCCTGGAGATTCGCGGGCAGTGAGTCCGGACGCGAACTCGAGATCAGCAGATACCGTCCGTAGCTGAAGTAGAGTTCCGCGACTCCTGGATCTGCTTCGCCTTTCCAGCCGGCCGCGAGCCGGGCATCCGTGTGTGGACGGCCGCTGCGTAGTCGGCGGGCGTGGAGGCTGAGTGTGGCGCGGTTATAGAGTTTCCCGAAATCATCATCGTGACTTCGTTCAGTACGTCGTAGCGCTTTGCCATCCCCGCACGATGGCGGCTTCGGTGCGCCCGGTACAGTTCGCCTCAGCGAAGTCGGTCGCTGCCGTGAGAATCAGGGTGACCGTCCAAGCACCAGTGTCTGGTAAGCGTAAGTGGACAGTACGGAAAGCCTGCCATCAGTTCGGCATCCAAGCCTTGCCGAGAACGCCGTTCCGGATGGCTGAGGCTGGCCGATAAAGATGCAGCGTCTTTACCATCGCTTACGACCGAAGCATCGGGGAGGCGGAACGAGAGAGCCTTGCTCGCATGCTTAGTCCGGTCTTCGCTGTTGTCTCGATCCGGATGATAAGTGCTCGATCGGGGTACGACGCAAAGATGGTCCGGGTGTACTCGGGCGGTGACCGATCTTGTAGAGCACCTGCGCTTCCGCCAGTTCCAGGTTCAGCGAGCGCGTGTAGTTCGCAAGCTCGAGAGAGCTATGCCATCAAACTCGAGCGTAAGGTCACCCAGCATCTGATCAAGACCCGGACGCTCATTGTCATTCATTGGCGCCATCATCTCCGCCTGCGCAAGTTTGTTTGCGTCGGCGTACTTGCCATCGAAGAGCAACTGGCGGACTCGAGGCAGCGCTTCACGTGTGCGATCACGATCCTCTTCGGTTCGGTGGCCCGACCAGAGACTATGCTCATTCAGCTCGATGCGTTCACGTGAGCGACGCCACCGAAGACCATCGCACCAAGATGGCCGTTCCCGACGGGCAGAGCTTCATTCCATCGGGAAGCGGCCTGGTTATAGCTGAGGCACAGGTACACCTGGACGGAGTTGGCACATCCGTCGCGCGCGGCCGCAGCAGCCGCGAGTACCTTTCGCCGCGTTGTCAGCTTCACCGGGCCGCCGGTTTCTTCGTCCATTCGCCGATCCAGTCGAGAAACGTCGATACCAGAACGCGAATTTTGGGGCTTCAGAATCCAGTGGCCCTCATCGGGGAATAGCAGCAGCTTCGATGGCACCTTCTGCATTTGCAGGGAAGTGAAGAGTTGCATCCCTTGGCCTACCGGGACCCGATAGTCGAGTTCGCCATGGAGGACCAGGGTCGGGGTCTTGAAGCTCTCGACGAAGTAGCTGGGCGACCACTTGCTTATAGACCTCGGGATTCGTCCAAGGCATCCCGTTGAACTCCCACAGCGGGGACCAGAGTTCTTCGGTCGTGCCGAACATGCTGCGGAGATCGAACACTCCGGAATGGGAAACGAAGCGCCTTGAAGCGAGTGGAGTGCCCGAGGAGCCAGTCCACCATATAGCCGCCGAATGAACCACCGGCTGCGGCCATTCGGTCGGGTCGACAAACGGCTGGGTTGCCACATGTTCCACTGCGGCCATCATGTCCTCATATGCTTTGCCGCCCCAGTCGGCGTTGATCTCGTCAGTGAACTTTTGTCCCGTAGCCCGTCGAGCCACGCGGATTCGGCATCACAACGACGTAGCCAGCGGCTGGCGAATAGTCGGGGTTCCAACGATCCTTCCCACGTCTCGCCCCACGCGCCCTGCGGTCCACCGTGGATAAGAAGAACAGGACGGGATACTTATGGTCGAAGGCCGGAACCCGGGCGGCTTCACCATGAAGGTGTGAATACGTGTCTTGTCGGACGGATTCTCGACCCAGTACTCTTCCATGGGCGTCAGCTGGTATTGGGCCATCAAGGGGTCATTCAGTTTCGTCAGCGCGACGGGCGTTCCCCCGGTTGACACGGCCCGGTAGATTTCCACCGGACGTGATCCCGTATTTTCCGAGTAGACCATCGCCTTCGCATCGGGTGTGAACTGCACGTCGCCGAGATGGCTGCTGCCGGTGATGACGGCCCTGACGGATCCACCCGAGATCGGCATCGTTTGCAGCGAGTTCCTGCCGCGGTCCTCGATAACATAGAAGAGCCGCGTAGAATCGCTCGACCACGTCACCTCTTCCACATTCCTGTCCTGATCTTCGTTAAGGCGCTTCGGGATACCCGTCGAGCGGTCCAGTAACATCAGACGCCACTGATCTGATTCGTACCCCGCTCGCTGCTGCGAACGAAATGCGAACCACTTACCGTCGGGCGAGTAGAGCGGCGAGTGATCGGCGCGGGATCCGGTCGTCATTCGCTTCGGTTCGCCGCCCTTTATGTCCACAACGAAAATGTCAGAGTTTGTGCTGGTTGCCTGATCATGCTCCGTGTTTGCCACATACGCGACCTCGTTACTGTCGGGTGAGATCGCGTAGTCATCCGGTCCGCCAAGCGAGAACGGCGGCACATCGAAGAGCCCGGGCGTCAGATCTTTTGCCGTGCCGCCTTCGATCGGCGCAACGAACAAGTGGCTGCGGGTGGGACCCTGCCATGAAGTCCAGTGCCGGTACAGAAGCGACGTATAGACTCGCGGCCGAACCTTATCTTTGTCCTGCTCGAGACGGTTTTTATTGCACTGGTCGTCCGTGCAGTCGGGGTAAACATCGCTGGTAAAGACGACACGTTTGCCGTCCGGCGATACGAGCACGCCGGACGCTGCTGTCGCGATGGTTGTGATCTGCTTCGGATCGGAGCCGTCGGGATTCATGCTCCAAACCTGGTTGACACCGGTTCGGCTGGAGACAAAAATAATTCGCTTGCTGTCAGGAGTCCAGCGGGGCCTCTGATTCGATCCTTCTTTTGATATCTGGACCGGGGCGGTTATGCCGTCAACCGCGACGACGTAGATCTGTTTCGGACGTGTATTTTTAGCTACGTCGGGGCGCTCGACCGTGAACGCGACAGTTTTCCCGTCGGGTGAAAGCACAGGTTCGCTAATGCGTGCAACCTGAAGCAGTGCGTCAATCGTGAACGGCTGCTTCTGAGCTGGCAGCAGCGATGCCGCCGCAAGCAACACGAGGGCGATTCGCATATATGCCTTATTGTAGGTTCAGTTAACTGTCGCTGAGCCTCGCGCGAGCAAGCAGCAGGCCGGGACCCAAACATACAGCGTGTAGGATGTCACTATGTATCGGCGTCAGTTTCTGGCTGCGCTTGGCGGTTTAACTGCTTTATCGCAGAGCCGTGCCCGAAAGCAAAATGTTCTGTTCATTGCTGTCGATGATCTGAATGACTGGGTCGGCTGCCTTGGCGGACATCCTGACACAAAGACGCCGAACATCGATCGGCTGATCGCTCGTGGCCTCAACTTTACCAGGGCTTACTGCGCGGCTCCTGTCTGCAATCCATCACGCGCGAGCTTAATGACCGGCATTCGACCGTCAACCCACGGCGTGTATGAAAATCAGCAGCCAATGCGAGAGTCACCGGTTCTGAAGAACGCGGTTACGCTGACGGAGCATTTTATGGCGAATGGATATCGTGCCATCGGCGGAGGCAAGATCTTCCACGGAGGCTATCCCGACCCGCCAAGCTGGAACGATTACTTTCCATCGCAGACTCAGAACCAGCCGCCTAAACCGAAACCACCGAAACGACCGTGGAACGGGATTCCGAAGTCGGCAAACTTCGACTGGGGACCGCTGGAAAACCCGGACAGTGACATGGGCGATTACAAGACTGTCGACTGGGTCAGCAGCCAACTGCAGCAGAAGCACGATAAGCCTTTTTTTCTGGCATGCGGAATCTATAAACCCCACCTGGAATGGTTCGTGCCGAAGAAGTACTACGACGAGTTCCCGCTCGACAAGGTGACACTTCCGACCATCAAAGAAGACGACCTTGACGACGTACCTGCCGTTGGCAAGTGGCTGGCACTGCGGTCAGGCGATCAACAGCGAATCGTCAGGGATGCCGGAAAATATCGTGAGGCCGTGCAGGCGTACCTCGCAGCAATTGCGTTTGCGGACGCTCAGGTCGGACGTGTGCTGGATGCGCTGGATAAAAGCGCGTACGCGACAAATACAATTATCGTGCTGTGGAGCGATCACGGCTGGCATCTCGGACAGAAGATGCACTGGCGCAAATTCGCATTGTGGGAAGAGGCTACGCATAATCTTTTCGGTATCGTCGCTCCGGGGATTACGAAGCCGAACAGCCGTTGTGATCGCGTGGTCAGCCTGATCGATATCTATCCGACGCTGATCGACATCTGCGGGCTCCCGACGCGCGAAGGTCTCGAAGGCCAGAGTCTTCTGCCATTACTCAAAAACCCGGGACAGAAGTGGGATCGGCCCGCGCTTACGACATATCTGCGCGGCAACCACTCGATACGGGATGAACGCTACCGCTATATTCGCTACAACGATGGCGGCGAGGAGTTGTACGATCACGACAACGATCCACACGAGTGGACAAATCTCGCCGGCAAGTCCGAGTACGCTCAAGTGAAGACCCGGCTGGCGAAGTGGCTGCCGAAAACGGATGCTCCCGATTCGCCAAAGTGGAAGGGGGTCGGGACTGAGAACCCGGAAGGTGACTAAGGCTTCAATGAGAGTTGTCCCGCTGATCTTTGCTGTCGCCTTGTTTGTGTTCGCTCAACATCCTGGTATGCTGATTTCTCCAGCCGAACTGGCGAAAGTGATGAACGAGCCCGGTGTGGTTATATTGCACGTTGGCTCGTCGTATAGTGTGCTGCGTCAGTCGGGCCGTGGACGCGGCGGAGACTCCGTCGCGATGCGCGGGCTTGAGATTCGATCCTTCGGCTCACTTGACGAGTACAGCAAGGCGACGCAACAAGACCGGCACAGCCTCACCCTGGATTACGACATCTTCGTCAATGTTCCGCCGCTCGACGCGAAAGACACGAAGAATGTGCAGAGACTCTACAAAGCGGAAGATCTTGACTTTCGACTCAAGCCAGCTTCAGCCGCCGTTGACCACGGGATGGTTCTGCCGAATATCACAGACGGGTATACCGGTCAGCAGCCGGATCTGGGGGCTCTGAAGTGGGTCAGCCGCGCCGCACTACGGTCCCCGACGCTGAATTTCTTCAGGTCTTAAATCGTCAGTGTACGTGATACACTGCTGCTCCTATGAGCCCAACTACGGTTCAGGAAGCACTCCGTGCGACCAATCAGATTTTCGAGGAAGAGGTCGTCCGCCAGCGCAATTTCCAGGCGCTCGAGCGCGTGTACACCGAAGACGCTCGCATTCTTCCTCCGGGAGCGCCGATGGTGAGCGGCCGTGAGGCGATCATCGAGTTCTGGAAGTCCGCGATCGAGGGGCTCGGTGTTGAGACTGGCAGACTGGAATCCGTTGAAGTGATCGTCAGCGACTACATCACTGAAATCGGGCGTGCGAGCCTGAATTTAGTTGATGGATCGAGTGTCGACGTGAAATATGTCGTGACGTGGAAACGCGAGGACGGCTCGTGGAAGTGGCACGTCGACATCTGGAACATGAATGGGTAATCTGGTTTTTTTGACGCCTGGACTCGTGAATTCTTTTACTGCTGTCGCAAGGATTGCATTACGTTTTGTCGCCGTTAGCCGTCCTTTCGCCCGGAAGCGAGCGGATTCAGAATCTTCACATCACGGATTGTGCGGTCATGTTGCAAGTCTTCGCTGAGGAGCGTCTTGCAGCCGCCCTGAATCGCCGCGCTCACGATAAGTGAGTCCCTTCGCGATCTATTTCTGGGCAATGACCTGTTTGCGCGGATCACTTCCATCGATCGCGTATATAAGCAGGTTCATGTCAACAAAGAATCTACCGCTCATTCCGCTCGTCCCGGGTGAAGCGTCGCCCGGCGCGAAAATGACGAGCCTCAGCCGCCGCTCGCGTGACGTCTTCGGGCGAAAGAGGGGTGGGAGCGGCGTCACGGGCAAGCCACTCACGAAACACATCATTACAAGATGGCGTTCTCAGCTTTCGCTCGCCGGCGTGCCCCTGCGATAAGCCCTTCGTCGGCGCTGAGTGTAATGTTTCGCACAGTTCAGTGTACGCGGGCCGTGTGCACGAGGTAACTTGTGAGCTAAAGTCGGCGGAGTATTGGAGCCTGAAACGATCCGCCTTGTACATTCTGTTCGCTCCAGTGTTTATAATGGGATGACTGCCTCTTACCATCCGGGGTCGCAGTACGTCTGTACGAGTCCTCTGTATTCATGTTCGACAATCTTTCGGAAAAGCTGCAGCGGGTCTTCAAGAACCTGCGCGGCGAAGGGAAGCTCACGGCGGAGAACATGGAGACCGCTCTGCGGGAGATCCGCGTCGCTCTGCTCGAGGCCGACGTTCATTTCCGAGTCGTCAAGCAGCTGATCGAAGACGTTCGAGAAAAGGCCATGGGCCAGGAAGTGCTTACGGCGCTTTCTCCCGCCCAGCAGGTGGTCAAAATCGTCCACGATGAGCTGGTTCGAAGATCCTCGGAACGCACCAGTCGCAAGCTGCGGTTTGCGAACGAGCCTCCCACGGTCATCATGATCGTCGGCCTGCAGGGCTCGGGCAAAACCACCAGCACCGGCAAGCTGGCCCGCTGGCTGACGCAAGAACGGCCACACGCCGATTATGGTCTCGGTCGACGTTTACCGTCCGGCGGCGCGCAAACAGCTGGCGGTGGTCGCTCGCGAAATCGAAGATTCCGATTTACGAAGGCACGTCCGGAAGCGAGAACCGAGCCCGTCGAACTGGCTCGGTCGAGCGCGCAAGGAAGCGGTTCAGACCGGGCGCGATGTGCTGCTGGTCGATACCGCCGGCCGCCTGCACATCGACGAAGAGCTGATGACGGAGCTGCAGGAGCTGAAGAGCCTGCTGAACCCGACCGAGATCCTGTTCGTCGCCGATGCGATGACCGGGCAGGACGCGGTGAAGTCGGCCGAGGAGTTCCACAAGCGGCTGGGAATCACCGGCGTCATCCTGACCAAGATGGACGGCGATGCCCGCGGCGGCGCGGCGCTGTCGATCCGCACGGTCACGGATCAGCCGCTGAAGTTTGTCGGCGTCGGCGAGAAGTTCGATGCGCTGGAGCCGTTCCATCCCGATCGCGTGGCTTCCCGCATTCTCGGCATGGGCGATGTCGCTGTCGCTGATCGAAAAGGTCGAGGAAGAGCATCGACCAGAAAAAAGCCGAGGAGATGCAGCGCAAGCTGATCGACAACGAGTTCACGCTGGAAGATTTTCGCGATCAGATGCAAGCAGTTCGCAAGCTGGGGCCGCTCGGAGGGTCTGCTGGGCATGATGCCGCAGATTGGGCCGCTGAAGGAGCTGAAGAACGTCAAGGTGGATGAGAACGAGATCACCCGGGTCGTCGCGATCATCGATTCGATGACCCCGGAGGAGCGCGAAACCACATGATCATCAATGGCGCCCGCCGCCGCCGGATCGCGAAAGGCAGCGGGACGTCAGTGCAGGAAGTGAATCAGTCTGCTGAAGCAGTACGCCCAGGCGCGCAAGATGATGAAGAGCTTCTCGAGCGGATTGTTTGGCGGTGGGGCGGGTAAAGGCAAAATGCCGTCCCTGCCGGGTGGCCTTAAAATCCCGGGTTTGTTCGGTTAACCCGCAACGAGATTCTCAGGAGAGTATAGAGCAATGTTGATGATTCGAATGGCGCGTTTTGGCGCCAGCAAGAAGCCGACGTACCGGCTCGTCGTGATTGACAAAGAGCGTGCGCGAGACAGCCGTGCGGTCGAGATTGTCGGGCACTACAACCCGGTCGCGAAGGACAAGGTTCTGAATATCAAGCACGACCGCGTCGACTACTGGATGAAGAACGGCGCGCAGCCATCCGATACGGTTGCGCGTTTGCTCAAGAACAATCCAGCGGCAGCAGCTCCGACTACTCCGGCGGCCTAACTCGATGGCATCGGTTCGGGAATTAGTCGAAGACATCGCGAAAGCTCTGGTCGATGAGCCCGAGCAGGTCTCGGTGAACGAAGTCGCCGGCGAACAGGCAACGGTACTCGAGCTGAAGGTTGGTCCGGGAGATCTGGGCAAGGTGATCGGGAAGCAGGGCCGGACGGCTCGCTCGATCCGAACCCTTCTGGGTGCTGTTGGGATGAAGCTGAACCGGCGCTTTACGCTCGAGATCCTCGAGTAAGCGGGCGACTGGGTGCCGGAATGGGTTCTGCTCGCGACGATTCGGCGGGCTCGCGGGATTCGCGGTGAAGTTGCGGCTGAGCCGACGGGGTCTCCGATAGAGCGTTTCACGCCGGGTCTGCGGGTTTCGCTCGTTCGGGACGAGCAGGCTGTGAGGACCGTCGAGATCGAGCGGGCCTGGGAGCGCGAGGGTGTACTGGTGTTGAAGTTCGCGGGTCTGGACACGCGCAACGACGCCGAAGAACTGCGAGGTCTCGAAGTTTGCATCCCTTTTGAGGAGCGGCCGCCGGCTCCGGAAGGCGAGTATTATTTTGCGGATCTGATCGGTTGCCAGTGTGGAGACGCCGGATGGCCGAGTGTTAGGCGAGGTGGCGGATGTGCACGAATACGGTGCGGCACCGCTGCTGGAAGTGAGGGATGGGAATAGAGAGCTTCTGGTTCCGTTCGCGGAGGCTTTCTACAAAGTGGTGGATGTGAGCGGACGCAGGATCGTGACCGAGCTCCCGGAGGGTCTGGAAGACCTCGATCGGAAATGATCTTTCACGTGCTGACGATTTTCCCCGATTTCTTTGCGGGGCCGTTCGAGCACGGAGTGGTTGGGAAAGCTCGGGAGTCCGGCTCGCTGGAGATTCGGATTCACAATCTGCGAGACTGGACAAAAGACCGTCATAAAACGGTGGACGACCGTCCGTTTGGCGGTGGTGAGGGCATGCTGCTGAAGCCCGAGCCGATTTTCGATGCGGTCGAGACTATCTGGCCGGAGCGCGGGCCGACGCGAGAAGTCGTGCTGCTCTCGGCGCAAGGAAGGTTGTTCAATCAGGAGGTCGCGCGCAGGCTGAGCCGCGCCGACGAGATACTTCTGGTTTGCGGACGCTACGAAGGCGTCGATGAGCGCGTCGCTGCGCATCTTGCCGACGAAGAGTTGTCGATCGGCAATTTCGTGTTGAGCGGAGGGGAGCTGGCGGCGGCGGTTGTGATCGACGTGGTAGCGAGGTTGTTGCCGGGAGTGCTCGGAAACGAAGCTTCGAGCATTTGGGAATCGTTCAGTGAGCAGGGACACGGGTCCCGGCTGCTCGATTGCCCGCAGTGGACCCGGCCTGCGGATTTCCGGGGATTGCCCGTCCCGGATGTGCTCCTGAGTGGACATCACGAGGAGATCCGGAAGTGGCGGCGGAAGGTGGCGGAGGAGAAGACGGCGCGGATGCGTCCCGACCTCCTGCTGCGGAACGATAACGAGAACGAGATTACGAAAGAGCCGGAGTAAGACGACGATGCAGAACGCGATGATGCAAAGAATCCTTGACGGGAACAAGCGGAAGGACCTCCCCGAGTTCCGTCCGGGTGACACGATTCGTGTCCACGTGAAGATCAGGGAAGGTGAAAAAGAGCGCCTTCAGGCGTTCGAGGGCGTCGTGATTGCCCGTAAGAACTCAGGTCTCGGGGAGACCATTACCGTCCGGAAGATCAGCTTCGGCCAGGGTGTCGAGCGTATCTTCCCGGTAAATGCTCCTGTGATCGACCACATCGATTTTATTCGTACTGGCCGCGTTCGGCGAGCGAAGCTGTACTATCTTCGCGCTCTGCGTGGTAAGGCTGCGCGTCTGCGTGAGCGCGAGCAGCCGCGGTAAGCTGGCGTTGTGGCCAGTGTGGACGCGATCATCGAGGATCTGAAGTCTCTTTCGCCTGAGAAGCTGGAAGCGGCGGCGGTGTACGTTCGCGGGTTGGCGCAAAGGCAGTTTACGCGCGGATCCGATCTCCGCGACCTTGCGGGCATGTGGACCGACGAGGAAGCAGACAGCGTATTAAGGGTCATCGAAGAGCACTGCGAGAGAATCGAACCAGTTTCTTACGATGATTCTCCTGGACACTAGTGTCCTCGTCCAGTTTTTCCGGCGTGATCCTGGAATTACCGACAGACTCGAACAGGCCGTACTCGCCGTCCCTGCTATCGTCGCAGGCGAACTCTATTTCGGCGCTGAGTTCCCATTAACAAACGAACGCAGGAACAGAGAGGTGGACTCGCTGCTTGCACGCTCTCTGCTTCTGCCTTGCGGCGCAGCCACCGGTAGATACTACGGTCGAGTGAAAGCCAATTTGGCCAGCCGGGGGCAAATCATACCGGAGAACGACATCTGGATCGCTGCTACTGCGTTGGAACATAGCCTTCCGCTGGCGACCCTTGATGCTCACTTCGATCGAGTTGCGGGACTTCAGGTTTTACGCTGGTAATACATGGCTTGCGGCGGTAAACACGAACGAGCGGCGCGGGCGCGTGGATTTCAGTACGTCGCCGGTGTCGATGAGGTAGGGCGGGGTGCGCTCTTTGGGCCCGTTTATGCAGCGGCGGTGGTCCTGAATCCAGACCGGCCGATTCGGGGGCTTCAGGACAGCAAGGAACTCGACGCGGAACGGCGGGAAGTGCTGGCTGAGCGGATTCGGGAACGCGCTGTGTGCTGGGCGCTCGGTGCCGCCGATGCGTACGAGATCGATAGGATTAATATTCTGCAGGCTTCGCGGCTCGCGATGCGCCGGGCCATCGAGAAACTGGCTCCGGCCTGCGATTATCTGCTGATTGACGCCGTGAAGGTGGATGTTCCGCTACAGCAGGAGGCAATCATCAAGGGCGATGCGTTATGCCAGTGCATCGCAGCTGCTTCAATTCTGGCGAAGGTTGCGCGCGATGCATGCATGCGGCGGTGGGACACGGTGTTCCCGGAATTCGGTTTTGCCCGCAACAAAGGATACGGAACCGATGAGCATTATGCGGCTCTGCGTTCCTGCGGTCCGACAACGCTTCACAGATTTTCCTTTGAGCCTGTGCGCATGTCCTGCCAGTTAGAATTGTGGTCGGGTTACGATCAAATTAGCGCGGTCAACAGCGCAATGGTGAATGCCACAGCCTGATCCCGTCGACGCTCACGCCGACGTTCCAACTCTTACGGCCCTCGAGGTAGTTCCCCGCCCGAAGTACTCCTGGTATCACAAAGTGTCGGCGGTGACCGGCGCCATCTTCTGCTTCGAGATCGGTGTGTTTTTGCTGCTGTATCCCTGGGTGAGCGACTGGCAGCCAAATGCGCTGATGTTTCCCCTTTGGTCGCGCCAATTGTGGCATAACCTGTTTTTTCGAGGTGCGATCAGCGGCCTTGGCGTGCTGAATATCTGGATCTCGTTTATCGAGGTATTTCGCTTTCGGCGATTTTCCGCCTAATTCCTATTCGAGCAGATTGATCGTTCCGCGGCAGTTCTTCGCCCCGCACCCGCAGGGGACCTTCTCGACATCTTTGTCAAAGTGGTAGTCGATTGTCAGTTCTTCGCCCGGATGGATGTCGCGAAGGGACATGTACAGGATGTGTCCGCGATAGATCCAGGCGTAGCAGTTGGGCTCGCAACAGTGGTTGATATACTCCGCTCCGCTTCCGCCGACACTGCCATCGATGCACCAGTACGAGTTCAGCGTGAACAGATAGTTCAGCGGACCCTCCGCGCGGCGTTTTGTTTCGCGACGGCTGATTCTCTCGCCGGTGTACTCGATTATTTTGCGCCGCCTGGGAATGAATTCCCCTGCGTACAGGCCCCAGCGGTGGATCTTTGACGGGCGCACGTCGAGTTTGAAGCACGCAATCTTGTCATCGACGACCGGCACGGGGCCGTTCGCCTTCATCTTTCTGGCCATAGAGGGGTAAAAGGGCTGACGGGGGTGTCAGCCCTGCATATCAAAACTCGTCGTCCGCGGCGCTGCTTTTCTTCGCTTTGCGGCGCATGATGATGACGACCACACAAAGGACTGCGAGAACGCCGGCAATAATCCGAATCGTCGATTCATCCATCTGAACTACGCTCCCATTTTCTGCTGGATTACGTCGATCAATTCTTTCACCGCTGCCGCGCTCTTGTCCAGAGCCTGCTTCTCACTATCGGTCAACTGGAATTCGTAGACCTTTTCGATACCCTTTGAGCCGAGCTTTACCGGAACACCTACGAACAGGCCGTTGATGCCGTACTCGCCTTCGAGCCAGGCTGCGCAGGGCAGAACCTTTTTCCGGTCGAGCAAAATGGACTCTACCATCTCGACGGTTGCTGCGGAAGGGGCGTAGTAGGCACTTCCGGTTTTCAGGTATTTTACGATCTCGGCGCCGCCGTCCCTGGTTCGCTGAACCAGGCGGTCGATCGTGGCCTGATCGAGGAGTTCCGTGAGCGGCATACCGCCAACTGTCGTGAGGCGAACAATCGGCACCATGGTGTCGCCATGACCGCCGAGCACCAGCGCTGTTACGTTCTCGACGGAAACCTGGAGTTCCTGGGCGATGAAGGTGCGATAGCGCGCCGTGTCGAGGACGCCGGCCATGCCGATGACCCGGTTACGATCGAAGCCGGAGACCTTGCGGGCCGTCCAGCACATCGCATCGAGGGGATTGGTAACCAGGATCAGAATTGCGTTCGGCGATTGTTTGACGGCGCTTTCCGTCGCAGTCTTGACGACTTCGTAGTTCGCCATCAGCAGGTCGTCGCGAGACATGCCCGGCTTACGCGGAAAGCCCGCCGTGATCACGACGATATCCGAGTTTGCGGTCGGCTCGTAGTCATTCGCGCCGCTGACTAAAACGTCGTAGCCCTCGACCGGGCCTGCTTCGAGAATGTCGAGACCTTTGCCCTGAGGAACACCCTCGACCACGTCGACAAGAACTACATCGGCGAGTCCTTTATCGGCAATCCGAACTGCGCAATTGGCCCCGACGTTGCCTGCGCCGACAACCGTAACTTTTTTTCTCATAGTTGTGTGTGGGGAACTCTGAAACGCAATTATAACCGCTGCGAGTATCAACCGCCGCCTACAAAATGCACAATTTCAAGCTGGTCGCCGGCTGCTATCAGTGTGGAAGACCAGTCTGGCTGCCTGACGATGCGGCGGTTATGCTCGACCGCGACCCGGTCTGCCGGTATGCCGAGTTCCTGCAGCAGAGTGACCACGGTGAGGCCTTCAGGAACAATCTTTTCGTCGCCATTGACAACTATCTGAAGGACTTTAGGTGTGATGTGCGGCATATCGCGGTTTGACAGCGTGTCCCGAAGCTAATTATATTCAAGGTAAGCGCGGTTCGTCTTCAAATACCCAATGCCCACCAATACGTATGAGGTGTACTTCCCAGTCCTGATCCAGCTTATTGTCGCTGCTGGCCTGGCAGCGGGTTTAGTTGGCGGCGGGCTTTTGCTGGGGAAACGCGTTCGAAACGCGGCCAAGGACACACCGTACGAGTCAGGTATGCAGCCGATTGGTACGGCTCGTGAGCGGTTCAGCGTCAAGTTCTATCTGGTCGCGATGGTTTTCATTCTGTTCGACATTGAAGCGATCTTCCTGTATCCGTGGGCGGTCGTTTTTCGCGAACTGGCGCATGAAAATCGTCTGTTTCCGTTTGTCGAGATGCTGCTTTTCATCGTTTTAGTGCTGGCAGGCTTTTTCTACATCTGGAAAAAGGGAGTGCTCGACTGGTCGCAGGAAGCAATGGATGCGTTTCGCGAACCCAGAGTAATTCCTCGCGAAGAGCCGGCTGAGCTTGCAGGCGTGGAATCGACCCGCAGTCGGGTTTAAATATACCGGACAGTTACACTGGTGGTTCCGGCGGGAACCTGCTCCGTCGTGAGCACGGGAGGCGTGCGAGATGATCTCCGAAGAGGTGCGGCAAGGGTTTCCGATAGCCGCTGCCATTGAAGATCGAAATGGAACCTGGATTACCGGCGGCACAGTACAGTGCGGCCAGGTGGTGCTGTACATCGAGCCGTCCGCGATCGTGGATGTTTGCCGTTTTCTCCGGGAAACCCTCAATTGCCGACTGAGCGGCATCACCGCTGTCGACTGGCATCCGCTCGAGCCGCGGTTCGAGATCGTTTATCTGATTCATTCGATCGAGAAGAACAGCCGGGTACGGCTGAAATGCAAAGTCAGCGGCGATGATGCGAATATCGATTCGGTAACGAGTGTCTGGCCGGGCGCCAACTGGTATGAGCGGGAGGTTTTTGACCTCTTCGGGGTGAATTTCCGAAATCATCCGCACATGCGAAGAATTATGATGCCCGATGACTGGGATGGACATCCGTTGAGACGCGATTACCCAGTTCACGGCCACCGGTATGACTACGATGAAGGGAACGTTCTATGAGCGACCTCGGCCGCACCGCCACGCTTGAGCCTTTGCCGGACGCGCCGGCAGCTGAGGAAACTACCCGGCGTCGAATGACCCTGAACATGGGTCCGCAGCACCCGTCGACACACGGGGTGCTTCGCGTGCTGCTGGAACTCGACGGCGAGACCGTTATTAGCGCTTACCCGGATATCGGGTTTTTGCACACCGGCATCGAAAAGCAATGCGAGAACGAGAAGTGGCATCAGGTGGTGACGCTGACCGACCGCGTCGACTATCTCGCAAATCTCAATAACAATCTGACGTACGCGCTCGCGGTCGAGAAACTGCTCGGCATCACCGACGAGATTCCGCCGATGGCGCAGTGGATGCGTGTCATGCTGTGCGAACTGCAGCGCATCAACAGTCATTGCGTGTGGCTGGGAACGCATGCGCTCGACATCGGCGCTATGTCGATGTTCTTTTATTGCTTCCGGGAGCGCGAAGAACTGCTGAAGATCTTCGAGTTGTTCTCGGGTCAGCGGCTGATGACCAGCTATATCCGGATCGGCGGTCTCGCACTCGAGCCGCCGCGGAACTGGCACAAAGTTGTCACCACCTTCATCGACGATTTTCCAAGCAAAGTCGATCAGTACGAGTCCCTGCTGGACAACAACCCGATCTGGAAAACACGCACGGTTGGTGTCGGGTATATGCCGCTGGAGCAGATGCTGGAGTGGGGCATTACGGGCCCGATGATTCGTGCTGCGGGCCTGAAGTGGGACGCCCGTAAATCTGAGCCGTATTCGAGTTACGACAAGTTCGACTTTGAGGTCCCTACGCGGACCGAGAACGATGTGTACTCCCGGTACCGTGTGCGTCTGGAAGAAATGCGGCAGAGCGCGCGCATTGTGAAGCAGGCGCTGGAAGGAATGCCGAGTGGTGCGTGGATCAGCGGCAGCTCCGAAGATCGTTTTACCCGAACGCGAAAAGATGAAGACGCAGATGGAAGCGCTCATCTACCACTTCAAGATCGTGACGGAAGGTGTGCGCGTTCCTCCGGGCGAAGTTTATCAGGTAACCGAATCGCCGCGTGGCGAAATTGGTTATTACATCGTCAGCGACGGGTCGACGCGACCGCATCGGGTCTTCATGCGGACCCCGAGTTTTGGAAATCTGCAGGGGCTGCCTCCGATGATCGAAGGCAAGCTGATTGCGGACACGATCGCTTCGATGGGAAGTATGGACTTTGTACTGGGGGATACGGACCGGTAATGACGTTCTCACGGGACCTGGAGCAGCGGATCACAAAGCTGATTGACTCCTATCCGGCTGGCCGGCAGCGGTCGGCTCTGATTCCGATGCTGATGTATTGCCAGGATGAGGTTGGCTGCGTTACTGAAGAGCTGATGCAGGAGTGTGCCAATCGGCTGGGGCTGACGCGGCTGCAGGTGGATGAAGTCATCGGCTACTACTCGATGCTTCATAAGAAGCCGCTTGGAAAGCATCATGTTCAGGTGTGCACGAACATCAGCTGTCTGCTGGTTGGCGGCGAAGAGCTGATGGCGCACGCGAAGCGGAAACTCGGCATCGGTCACAAGGAAGTGACCGCGGACGGAGTGTTTTCGCTGGAAGAGGTGGAGTGCATGGGTGCGTGCTCATGGGCTCCGGCGATTCAGATCGGGTACGACTTTTACCACAACATCACACCTGAAATGTTCGACAAGCTCATCGACGATATTGCGCGGGTCAACCAGAAGGTTCAATAGCGATGCTTTATAACGAACCGAGTCCGCTGGAAGTCAAGGTTCTCACCAAACGATTCGAGCTGCAGAATTCGGCCTCGATCGATACGTATCTGGCAAGCGACGGATACAAAGCTTTCATGAAGGCCGTCGGGATGACTCCCGACGAGATCATCAACGAAGTCAAAGTCTCCAATCTTCGCGGTCGCGGCGGTGCAGGCTTTCCGACGGGAATGAAGTGGAGCTTCGTTCCGAAGCAATCGGAGAAGCCGAAGTACATCGTCGTCAACGCGGACGAAAGCGAGCCGGGCACCTGCAAGGATCGGGTCCTCATGGAGAACGATCCGCACCAGCTGATTGAAGGCATTCTGATTGCCGGCCTCGCGGTCGGTGCGCACCAAGGCTACGTCTATATCCGCGGCGAGTATCGCTATCTGATCGATTCTTTCGAGAAGGCGATCGGCGAGGCGTACTCACGCGGGTGGCTGGGCAAGAACATCAACGGTACGGGTTTTGATTTTGAACTCGCAGCGCACTCGGGTGCTGGTGCTTACGAGTGCGGTGAGGAGTCGGCGCTGCTGGAATCGCTCGAGGGGAAGCGGGGTATTCCTCGCATTCGTCCGCCGTTTCCGGCGGTGGCGGGACTGTATGCAAGTCCGACGGTGTTGAACAACGTCGAGACCTTTGCCGCGGTGCCGGCGATCATTCTCAACGGCGGTCAGTGGTTTGCCGATCTCGGTGTTCCGAAAAATGGCGGCACGCGGCTGTTCTGCCTCTCGGGTCATGTGAACAAGCCTGGCGTTTATGAACTGCCGATGGGCTTTAACCTGACCCGCATGATCGATGAGGTCGGCGGCGGCATTCCGGGCGGCAAGAAACTGAAAGCGGTTATTCCTGGTGGGTCATCATGTCCGGTGCTGACGGCGCCTGAGTGTCAGGACTTGCCGATGGATTACGACTCGCTGATGAAAATCAAGTCGATGCTTGGTTCCGGCGGTGTCGTGATCATGGATGAGACGACGGACATGGTTCGGGCCATGCTTCGGATCATGAAGTTCTACCAGCATGAGAGCTGCGGCTGGTGCATTCCCTGCAGGGAAGGTACGACCTGGCTTCGAAAGATGCTGGCTCGTGTGGATGACGGTATCGGTGTGAAGAGCGACGTGGACCTGATGTATGAGGTCGCGCGGAACATGCTTGGCCGCACGTTCTGTCCGCTTGGCGATGCGGCGGCAATGCCTATGATGTCGTTCATTGAGAAGTTCCGTGACGAGTTCGAGGCTAAGCTGAGTCATGTCGTTCCGGGGTCGTTCGAGGAGCAGGCTCGGCTGGTTCAGTTGCAGGCCTAGCTATGGACCCGATGACGCAGGTTCTGTTGACTGTGACCATTCCGACCGTGACCGTTCCGGTCGGGATTCTCGTCAACAACTCGCGTTTGACAGATCTGCGCAACTGCGTGGATATTCGCGCCATGGCTACAGACCGGCGCATAGAAGATCTGAAGGCCTTCATGCGTGCTGGGTTGAGTGCAGTTCGGAGCGAGATGAGAAGAATGGAAGAGGTTTTGGACGCACGCCTGAAGCACCTGGAAGAGCGTGTGGGGTAATGAATGGCTGACGTAAATCTCACAATAGACGGCAGACAGATTACAGCACCGGCGGGGACGCTTAGTGATCGACGCGGCGAAGATCGCCGGCATCGAGATTCCCGCATTCTGCTACTACGAAGGCCTGAGCCTTCAGGCGGCCTGCCGTATGTGCCTGGTTGAGGTCGAAAAGGCCCCCAAGCTCCTCGCCAGCTGCACGATTCCGGTTACCGAGGGTATGGTCGTCAAGACCGACTCTCCTCAGGTTCAGCAGGCTCGCAAGAGCATGCTGGAACTGCTGCTGACGAATCACCCGCTGGATTGTCCTGTTTGCGACAAGGGTGGCGAGTGCGAACTGCAGGACATGGTCTTCCGGTATGGTGCAGGCGAGAGCCGGTTTACCGAGATCAAACACCACGTTCCGGAAAAGCAGTATTCCCCGATCGTCTTTTTCGATGCACCTCGATGCATTCTCTGCTACCGCTGTGTTCGCATCTGCGGGGAAGGTTACGGCGTTGGCGCGCTCGGAGTTGTCAACCGAGGTGTCACCAGCGAGATTGCGCCTTCCGAGGGTGACCATCTCGAATGCGATGAGTGCGGCGCCTGTATCGATATCTGCCCGGTAGGCGCGCTGACTTCGAGTGTTTATCGCTATAAGTCGCGTCCGTGGGAGATGAATCACGTCGGGACGATTTGTACGCATTGCTCGAATGGTTGCAAGACTACGCTGTCGGTCCGCAACGATCAGATCATGCGCGGAAATAACCGGGACCGCTCCGGTATCAACGGCGAGTTTCTATGTATCAAGGGACGCTACGCGTTCGATTTCACCGATGCCCCCGAGCGTCTGCAATCGCCGATGATGCGCGTCGACGGCAAGCTGCAACCGGTCTCATGGTCGCGCGCGCTGTTTACGGTCGCGAAGAAATTCAATGAAATTCGCGAGCGCGGCGGTAAGTTCGGCGTCATCGGTTCGTACCACACGACTAACGAAGAGAACTTTTACCTTCAGCACTTCGCGCGCAATGTGCTTGGGACCAACAGCATCGACCACATGCGTACTGGTGATCTGCCCACACTGTTCGATGCGCTCAGTGGAAAAATCAACGCTCTGGCTTCGATGGCGGATCTGTACACGACGAAAGCCGCTGTCGTCATCGGAGCGGACCTCGCGCAGCAGCAACCGCTGATCGCGTTCCAGCTGCGGTCGAACAATCGTCACCACGGCTCTCGTATTTACACCATCACTGAAGGCCCGGTTCGCGAGCGCAAGTACGCGAAAGCTTCAGTAATTGCGGCGCCTGAGCGGCAGCTTGCCGAACTGGAAGGTCTGCGGGCACAGCTGGCTGCCGAGCCCGAACTGGTGATCCTGTTCGGCGAGACGATCAAAGGCGATGCCGTCCGGCAACTGGTCGCGTTTGGCGATTCGCTCGGGATTCCGGTCAAGTACGTTTGTCTGGTCGACTTCTCAAACTCGCGCGGCGCGTCCGACATGGGGCTGCTGCCGTCGCTGAGCCCGGGCTATCACGGAGTGTCGGGAACTCCTGGAATGAGTTATCGCGAGATGCTGGACTCGCCGGATCTGGATGCGCTGTGGGTTGTCGGTGCGAATCCGGTTGCGCCCAAATCGAGCCACGCATTCGTCGTGGTTCAGGACATGTTCCTGACCGAGATCGGTGAGCGTGCCGATGTCGTTTTCCCGTCCGCGTCGGCATACGAGAAGGACGGTACAGTGACCAACGTTACCGGCGAGGTCCAGAAGCGCAAGCGTGCGCTGAAGACCATGGGCACCCGTGCCGATCTCGAGATCTTCGGACTGCTGGCAAAAGAGATGGGCATCAGCGGTCTCCCACAGGCCACACCTGAAGCAGTTTTTGAGATCATCCGCAAAACAGTTGCTGGATATAATGTTTCCTTGCCCGTTATCAACACGGGCGGCGCCGCGCAGGCGATGCCACTGAATGGAAGGGTTACCGCGACTGCGGCCCCCGAACTGATTCAGTCCTCGCGCGACACGCTGTTTACGTCCGGCTATCTCGGGCGCTATTCGAAGAACCTGAACAGCGTCCTGGAGCGGCAGAAAGTTCGGTTGTACGAGTCCGGTGTGTCGGCTCCGTAACGGGCCGTTCCGATCACGCGAATGAACTTCTACGTCATTACCTTCATCAAGCTGGCGATCGTCCTGGCCGTGTTTATGACGACGCTCGCTTATCTGCAGTGGGTCGAGCGCAAGGTTCTGGCCCATATCCAGTTGCGCATGGGTCCCTATCGTGTCGGGCCGCACGGGCTGCTGCAGCCGCTCGCGGATGTTATCAAGCTGCTTACAAAAGAAGGCTTCATCCCGAGCAACGTCAATCTGTTCTTCTATCTGCTCGCGCCGTTTCTGGCCGTGACCATTGCGCTGATTGCGATATCGATCATTCCGTTCGGGCCGATCGTTGAAATCGGCGGAGTTCGTACCGCGATGCAGATGACTGATCTTCCGATTGGAATTCTGTTCATCCTCGCGCTTTCGGGCGTTGGCGTTTACGGTGTCGCTCTTGCCGGATGGGCTTCGAACAGCAAGTATTCTCTGCTCGGCGGACTTCGCTCTTCGGCACAGATGATTTCATACGAACTGCCGATGGCGCTGGCTATCGCGGCTCCGCTGCTGATGATCAACACTCTCAGCCTCCGTCAGATGGTGGAGCAGCAGAGTTCGTTCTACTTCGGTTTTCTGCCGTCCTGGACGGTGTTCATGTTTCCTTTTCCGCAGATCATTTCTTTCGTCGTGTTCATGATCGCGGCGTTCGCGGAGACAAACCGCATTCCGTTCGATTTGCCGGAAGCCGAGAATGAGCTGGTCGCGGGATTCCATACCGAGTACAGCTCGATGAGCTTTGCGGCCTTCTTCATGGCGGAGTACGCAAACATGGTGACGATCACTTCTGTTGCGACGCTGCTGTTCCTCGGAGGGTGGCAGCCTCTGTGGCCGGCAGAGTACGGGTCGTGGCTGGTACCCGTGGTTCTGTTCCTGGGTGCTGCGGCGATTTCGGTGTTCCATGGGTTGAACCCGGCGCGTCCGTTCGACCGGTTCACGCTTCCGGTTGCCGGCGTCGCTGTTCCTCGTTATCGGATTGTTGTTTGCGGTTCCCCTCCTGCAGCCTTATCTGCTTCCGATATTCTGGTTCTGCGCCAAAACCGGCGCACTTCTGTTCCTCTTCATCTGGGTCCGGGGAACGCTGCCGCGTTTCCGGTACGACCAGCTGATGGGATTTGCCTGGAAATTCCTTTTCCCGGTCGCGCTCGTGAATCTGCTGATTACGGCGCTTGCCGTTGCGCTTACAACCAATTAAATGCCTCCGCCTCCACATAGATCCGATCCTGTTTCTGATCTTCGCCGCGATTGCGGTCATCTCCGGCATTAGCCTCGTGCTTCAGACCCATCCGATTTCGAGTGCGCTGTCGCTCATCGGTGTCATGGGTTCGCTTGCGGTGCTCTACCTGCTGCTGGGTGCGGAGTTCATCGCTGCCGCGCAGCTGATTGTTTACGCGGGCGCCATCATGGTGCTCTTCATCTTCGTCATCATGCTGCTGAATGCGGGAACGGAGAAGCGCACCAACCGGGCGATTTTTGCGAAATGGGCTGGTGTTCCGGTGTTCTTTTCCTTTATCGGACTGATTGCGTTCCTGATCAGCAGCCGGCTGCCTGCCTCAGCAGGTGTCACGCTGGGCGGATTCACCGGAGGGGGCGCCCTCGAGATCGGACGATCGCTGTTCACACAGTATCTGCTGCCGTTCGAGGTCACGTCGGTGCTGATTCTGATTGCGATTTTCGGAGCAATCGTCCTCGCTCGCAAGGAAATCTGAAGCACAATGCCGATTCCTGAACTTCCTGCCGCAACGCCGCTGTCCTGGTATCTGCTGCTGTCCGCGATCCTGTTCGCGCTCGGTGTAGCGGGCTTCCTGTTTCGCAAGAACATCATCACGGTCTTCATGTCGATCGAGCTGATGCTGAATGCGGTCAACCTGAGCTTCGTCGCCTTTTCGTATCAGTTCAAGCAGGTGGACGGACACATCTACTCGTTTTTCGTAATGGTTGTCGCTGCGGCCGAGGCGGCGGTCGGCCTCGGCATCATTCTGACCGTGTTTAAGAATCGCAATACGCTGCATATCGACGAAGTCGATACTCTCAAGAACTAAACATGCCACCACTTTGGCTTATTCCGGCCATTCCACTACTTGGCGCTGCCCTGAACGGATTGCTGGGCCGCCGGTTCGGCAAGTCGCTGGTCAGTATCATCGCGATCGGCTCAGTCGCTGTGTCCTTCGCGACTGTTTTGCTTGTTCTGAATTCTCTTGGAGCGTTTTCCGGCGGTCTGCATGAAGCGCATGTGGAACGGTACTTCACCTGGATTCAGAGCGGAAATCTGAATATCGGCTACGACCTGATGGTCGATCGACTCACTGCCGTGATGCTGATGGTCGTGACCGGCATTGGGCTGCTGATTCACATCTATGCCACCGGGTACATGGCTCATGAGGGCGGGTATTACAGATTCTTCGCCTACCTGAATTTGTTCATGTTCTTCATGCTCACGCTTGTACTCGGTGCGAACTATCTGGTGATGTTCGTTGGCTGGGAAGGTGTGGGCTTGTGCTCCTACCTGCTGATCGGTTTCTACTTCCTCGAGAAGTTCGCCAGCGATGCCGGTAATAAGGCATTCATTGTCAACCGTATTGGCGACTTCGGTTTCGTGCTCGGAACGCTTCTGATCTTCATCACCTTCGGATCGCTGGACTTCGGGCAGGTCTTCTCGAAGGCGGCGTCAATGCCTGCCGATCAGGGCGCCGGGATGTTTACCGTGATCTGCCTGCTGCTGTTCCTGGGTGCTACCGGCAAGTCGGCGCAGATACCGCTTTATGTCTGGCTGCCTGATGCGATGGCGGGCCCGACGCCGGTATCTGCGCTGATCCACGCAGCCACGATGGTCACGGCGGGCGTCTACATGGTGTCTCGTTCGGCTGTCCTGTTTACCCATTCGCAGATTGCGATGGACACGGTTGCGGTGATTGGTCTCGCGACCGCTGTTATGGCCGCGACGATCGGTCTGGTTCAGAACGACATCAAGAAGGTTTACGCGTATTCGACCGTCTCGCAGCTCGGCTACATGTTCCTCGGCTGCGGTGTGGGTGCGTTTAATTTCGGCATCTGGCATGTTGTGACGCACGCGTTTTTTAAGGCGCTGCTGTTCCTTGGCGCCGGCTCGGTAATCAGCGCGATGCACCACGAGCAGGACATGCGGCATATGGGAGGGCTTCGCTCGAAGACTCCGATCACTTTCGTGACACTCCTTGCCGCGGCTCTGGCGATCTCCGGATTCCCGTTCACGTCGGGTTACTTCTCCAAGGACGCAATTCTTGAAGCCGCTTACGGCCGCTCGCCGGTGTTGTACTGGATCGGCGTCGTCACCGCCGGCATGACGGCGTTCTATGTCTTCCGCTCGATCTTCATGACCTTCTTCGGCGAGTTTCGCGGACATGGCGAACCTCATGAATCGCCCATCAGCATGACTGGTCCTCTGATGATCCTTGCAGTTTTGTCGCTGGCCGGCGGATTCATCAACGTCGGAGGGTATCTCGAGCCGATGTTCGCCGCGACTCATCACGCTGCGGAGGCGGGCGGCGAGGAGGCCGCCAACCACATGCTCGGGTATATCGCGACCGCTGCTGGTCTGCTCGGCATTGCGCTCGCTTATGTGTTCTATGTCCTGAGTCCGAATCTGGCCGACTCGATGAAGAACACGTTCTCCGCTCCGTATCGATGGCTTTCGAATAAATACTACGTGGACGAAGCCTACGATGCTACGGTCGTCGAGCCTGTGATTCAGGGCTCGCGAGCGGTGTTATGGCGAGGACTCGACGCCGGCCTGATTGACGGCATCGTGAACGGCATCGCGCTGCGGGCGCGCAACGTTGGCGGCGGTCTGCGGCTGATGCAGTCGGGCTATATACGAAATTATGCGGCGTGGGTGGTGATCGGTTCGGTGGTGATCATCGCCGCCATGGCTTTCTACGGAGGTGCGCGGTGAACCTCTTCGACATCGTCCTTGCGCTTCCTGCGATTGTCTTCTTTCTGATTCTTGCGCTGCCGCGAACGAGTACAGATCTCTTTCGCAAGGTCGCTCTGTTCGCGTCGCTCGCTATCTTCCTCGTTTCGCTGGGGCTGATTCCGGGAGTATTGAGCGCGCCGGCTCAGATGAACTACGTAACTGATGTGCAGTGGATCTCATTCCCGAACATCCGGTATCACGTGGGTCTTGACGGCGTCAGTCTCTGGCTGGTGCTGCTCTCGACGTTCCTTACGCCGATCGCGGTACTGATCTCGTGGAATTACATCAGCAAACGCCAGAAAGAGTTTTACGCGTTTCTGATGGTTCTGGAGTTTGGGCTTGTCGGAGTATTCGCGGCGCTCGATCTGTTCCTGTTCTATGTGTTCTGGGAAGTGGTGCTGGTGCCGATGTATTTCCTCGTCGGCATCTGGGGATATGAGCGGCGGATCTATGCCGCAGTCAAGCTGTTCATCTACACGATGGCCGGCTCTGTGCTGATGCTTGGCGCCATCATTTACCTGTACAACAAGACCGGGACATTCGATTACAGCGCGCTGATGCAGCTGATCGGCGCGGGACGGCTTACTTTCGGACATCTCGAGCAGACGCTGTTGTTCCTCGCCTTCTTCGTCGCGTTTGCGATCAAGGTGCCGATCTTCCCGCTGCATACGTGGTTGCCTGACGCACACGTCGAGGCGCCTACGGCAGGTTCAGTCATGCTGGCGTCGGTAATGCTGAAGATGGGCACGTATGGACTGCTTCGTTTCTGTATTCCGATGTTCCCAACGGCGGCTCATGAGAATGCGCCCTGGATCGTTGCCCTGGGCATCATCGGCATCATCTACGGTGCACTGGTTGCGCTGGTGCAGCCGAATATCAAGAAACTGGTCGCGTACTCGTCTGTAAGCCACCTTGGGTTTGTCGTCGTCGGACTGTTTTCGTTCACGCAATACGGACTTGATGGCGCGGTTTACATCATGCTCGCGCACGGGATTTCGACCGGCGCACTGTTCATGCTCGTCGGAATGATGTATGAGCGCAGGCACTCACTGGAAATCAAGGATTACGGCGGCGTTGGGACGCCTGCTCCGTGGTTGTCGACGGTGTTCCTCGTCACCACTCTTGCGAGCATCGGACTTCCGACGCTGAGCAACTTTGTCGGTGAGTATTTGGTGCTGCAGGGCGCGGCCGTTGCAAACTTCAGCTACGCCGTATTTGCGGCGATCGGCGTGATTTTGTCCGCGTGCTACATGCTGTGGATGTATCAGCGGGTGTTTCTCGGCCGTGCGCCCGGAATGCCGGACACAGCCAGCGGCAGCGGCCATCACGAAGACCCTGACGTACATGCTCAGGCTCATCCTGAAGATTCCCACGACGCGTCCGGCTTCCATATGCCGGATCTGGTTGCTCGCGAGTGGGCTGCGCTGCTGCCGATGCTCGCGATGATGATCGCGATGGGCGTTGCGGCGCAGATGTTCCTGCCCTCGATCAGCGCGTCCGACGCCGACGCTCTGGCCCAGACGAAGGGCAGCCAGGAACAGCGCGTCAAGAACATCGTTAACGGACAAAAGGAGCTGGCCAGTGCCCGCTAACTTTCTTCCGAGTGCGGCCGAATACCTCCGCATTCTGCCCGAGCTGATTCTCATCATTGCCGGCGTGCTCGTCATGCTGCTGGAGGGCATGCGCGACGAGAACGAGCCATCGACGGTAATACCCGGCGCTCACGCTGATTTCGATCATTGCCGCGATCGTGGCTTCCTTCATTGCTTACGCAAATCCCGGCACCGCGTTTCAACAGATGCTCATCGTCGACGGCTTTGCCACGTTTTTTCGTGTGCTGGTGCTTGTCGTGGGTTTGCTGGCTTTCTTTCTTTCGGCACCATATCTTGGCCGCGAACACGCCGATACCAGCGAGTACTGGGGACTTCTCTTGTTTTCGCTTTCCGGGCAGTGCCTGATGGCGGCGGCGAACGAACTGATCATGATCTTTATCGCTCTCGAGATTTCCTCGATTGCGACGTACATCATGTGCGGGTATCTTCGCGATGACAAGCGTAACAACGAAGCGGCGCTGAAGTATTTTCTGCTCGGTTCGTTTGCTACGGCGTTCTTCCTGTATGGGATCGCGTGGATCTACGGCATCACGGGTTCGACGAATCTGATGGAGATCCGCCGTGTGCTGTCTTCGCCCAACGCGAGCATCTCGATGTCGCTGGTAGGCGCTTCGGCAGCGCTCATGTTCGTCGGGTTTGCTTTCAAGATTTCGGTTGCGCCGTTTCAGATCTGGGCTCCTGACGTGTATCAGGGCGCTCCGATTCCGGTGACCGCGTTCATGTCGGCGGGCCCCAAGGCCGCGGCATTCGCCATCTTGCTGCGGGTATTTACGACGGCATTCGAGCCGATCGCGGCCAGATGGGAGCCCGTGTTCTGGGTGTGCGCTCTGCTGACCATGGTGGTCGGCAACTTCGCGGCACTGACACAGAACAATGTGAAGCGCCTTCTCGCATACAGCTCGATTGCTCACGCCGGCTATGTTCTGGTTGCTGTGACCGCGCACAGCGGTGTGGGAGTACAGGCTGCGATGTTCTACCTCGCATCGTACGCATTCATGAATGTCGGCGCGTTCGCGGTGGTGACTCACGTGGCTCGCCGCGGAGAACGATATCTCCGGATTGAGGATTTGGCGGGACTCGGCTATCGTCAGCCGATGGCCGCGGCGGCGCTGACCATCTTCCTGCTGTCGCTGATTGGCGTGCCGCTCACGGGCGGATTTTTCGGCAAGTTCTATGTGTTTAAGGCAGCGCTGGATTCGCATCTGATATGGCTGACGGTTCTGGGGCTGCTGAACAGCGCGGTCGCGGCTTACTACTACCTGCGACTCATCGTCGTGATGTACATGGTTGAGCCTTCAGCCGAGACCTCGGGACTCACGACGCAACCGCTCGGTGCAGGAATGAGTACCGCCATCTGGGCTTCTGTCGTCGGTACGCTGGTTCTCGGTATCTTCCCGGGATTCATTCTCGATTTCGCCGGCCGGTCCGCGAAGTTCCTGCGTTAGGGAATCACCGGCGCCGTCTGCTCCGGACTCGTAACACCAGGCGGCAGTTCGAGTATCCGGATGTTGCGGAAATGGATCTCGGCACCTTCCGATTCCAGGCAGAGGTAGCCTTTCTTCTGCGTTGAGTTACGGATGCCATTCACGACCTTGCCGTTGACGGAAAGTTTGATTACTCCGTCAACCGCAACAACATCATAGGTATTCCACTCGCCTTTTCCTTTGACCCGGTTCTCGATGGACTTGCTCCGGGGCCCGCGGGGATTGTCGGGCGTCGTCACGACTCCGCCGACTCCGAACAACTCTCCGTGCACGTAGGCTATCGGCGGCGTCTCGCCGTTCACCTTGTGCAACTCGACCCACTCGAGGTCGAGCATCTGCACCTCAACTCCGTTGGGCAGCCGGCTCTTCTCCTGCGGCTTCGCATCGCTCCACACAAACACGCCGGAGTTCCCGCCCGCTTCCATGTGTTTGTATTCGACGTGAAGAACGAAGTTCTCGTATTGTTTGTCGGACCGCATGACTCCGATCGGGTGGCCGGAGCAGATCAATTCGCCATTTTCCACTCGCCACGTGTCTTTGTCCGTGTTGACGTTGATCCAGCCCGACAGGTCTTTGCCGTTGAAGAGATCACGGAACGCACTCTGAATCTGCGCGTGAGCGGAAACGGCAAAAGTGAATACGAGGACGGTGCGAAAAACACTCATTGCAGACCAGTCTACTCCGACGCAGAATAGAGAAGACCTATGCTGATTGTTCATATCAATGTGCATGTACTGACGGAATACGTTGAAGGTTTCCGGGCGGCCTCGATCGAGAATGCGCGCAACAGCATTCAGGAGCCTGGCATTGCGCGATTCGAGGTGCTGCAACAACCTGATGACGCGACACGCTTCGTCTTTGTCGAGGTCTATCGAAATTCGGCGGCCGCCGCTGCACACAAGGAAACAGCACATTATGCGAAGTGGCGTGATGCAGTAGAGCCGATGATGGCCGAGTCACGGCAAAGAATGACATTGTCAAATGTCTTTCCCGATGACACAGGATTTTAATGATTGCATTCGAATATGCGACTGCCGGCAGGATCGTTTTTGGCGCCGGCACTTACTCGAAACTGCCTGACATCGTTGCCGAACATGGTGCAAGGCCGATGTACATTACCGGCTCGCGTCGGCGAGACTCGGGTAACTTCGTCGTTGCGGGCGAGCCGACAGTGGAACTGGTACGGGATGCGGTCGCGCAATGCCGGCAAGGCGGGTTCGATTGCGTCGTCGGAGTCGGTGGAGGCAGCGTCATAGATGCTGCGAAGGCCACCGCTGTGCTGGCTGCCAACGAGGGCGATGTTCTCGACTACCTCGAAGTAATCGGTGCAGGGAAGACGCTGTCGAAGCCGGGGCTGCCATGCATCGCCGTGCCAACAACGGCAGGAACGGGTACCGAGGTCACGCGGAATGCGGTGATTGGCTCACCGGAGCACGGCGTCAAAGCAAGCCTTCGGAGTTCGTACCTCCTGCCGAAGGTCGCCGTGGTCGATCCGGAGCTGACCCTCGACCTTCCCCGTGAGATCACGGCGAATACGGGCCTGGATGCCCTGACGCAACTGATTGAGGCTTTCCTCTCGGTGCGTGCGAACGCATTTACCGACGCGCTCTGCCGCGACGGAATTCCACGGGCCGCCGACGCCCTGCCGCGTGCGTGGTGGAATGGTGACGAAATCGAAGCCCGAACCGAGATGTCGTTTGTTGCGTTGCTCGGAGGTATGGCACTTGCGAATGCCGGCCTTGGTGTGGTGCACGGCTTCGCCGCACCGATCGGGGGCATGTTCCACAATGCACCCCACGGAGCTGTCTGTGCCGCCTTACTGCCGCACGGCATGAGAGCGAACTATGCTGCGGCTGCGGAGCGCGCGCCCGAACTGCTGCCGAGATTTGAGACCCTCGCTCGTCTGCTGACTGCGAATTCGAATGCAACCTCTGAGCACGCAATCAGCTTTCTTCAGGATCTGTGCGATGAAATGCACGTCAGGGGGCTCGGCGCGTATGGCGTCACCGCGGAGCACGTACCGGACCTCGTCAGCAAAGCGGAGAAGGCAAGCAGTATGAGGGCCAATCCACTGAAACTCACCCGTGAGGAGCTTGAGCAAGTGTTGCAGGCCGCGCTCTAGAAACTAAGATCCGAGGTGAAGTGTGGTGTATGCAGCGAGTGCTTTCTCATCGCGAGGTTGTCCCCCGCTGTAGAAAGAGCGCAGTGCCTGAAGCAAGCCATCGGGCGGTGTAATGTTTTCGTCTACGAGTTCTTTGATGAGGCGATCCGCTGTTTTGTCCGCGAGCTCATAAACACCGTAGTGGGTAAGCTTGCCGGTATCAAAGTTCAAGTTACTAAGGTCAGGAACAGTTCCGCTGTGGAATGTTATGAGTTCTTTTCTGTACTGTTCCCGCGCTTCGAGGAAGCTCTCCATCATGAATTTCTGGGCTTCGGGACCAGGTGGTTTGAAGGAAAAAGCGTGAAATGGTCCCACCTTTGGAAGCAGACGGAACAAGAACGCGAGAAGTCGGGAGAAGAACCCTGGCTTTTTGTATTCGTTGCCCCACTCGCTTCGGTACTTGGCCTGCGACAAAGTGTATACGAAACGGTTCTTCGTCATGCCCGGTTCGGCGTGCTGAATATCGGATTTCTTCAGAGCCCACGCTGCCTTCGTCATTTCGGGTATCAGATGAGCGACAGACCATCTAAAGGTGCCGAGAGCAAGGTCAAGGCTGAGAAAGACGTCCTTCAGTTCGATACCGTAGGTCTCATGAAAGGCGCGCTCGAGCAACTCTTTCGAGACTTCGAACCCGATGAATTCGTGGTAGGACTCGGGAGCGTAATGGTGTTGCGCTATCTGGCTAACATCGAATCCGAATTCCACTTTGAGGTGTGCGTCGGGATCGTCTTCGTACGTCACTACCTTCCCATACTTCTTTGCCAGTTTTGGGTACGTCAGCGGTACCGCTCTGTTTGTACCGACCGGATGACCGAGGTTGTCGGCTGCATCATGGGCGAGCGCTCCGAGTGCGAACGCCAGCTCATTCACGTTTTGTGACTGGCGGAACATCGCCTCGACGAAGTCGCCGGCACGAATGTAGTGGACGAGGTCGCTGAAGAATTTGCTTCCGAACGGGTAATACCCAAGGTCCTGAATGATGGCTCCGCCGTAAGCGTACGCGTGCGCCTTCTGCAGTTCCTCCGGTGTTGCCTGCGGATAGCGCGCCTGCAGAATTGGCTTGATCGCCGGGTCCCAGGCTGTGTCGATAAGTGCTTCGTGGGTCAGGACGGAGTAAGCATCCGCGAATGGCAGGAAGAGGAGAGCGCAGATAACAGTCCGGAACACCATTATCACAATAGACGGTGAAAACGGGGCGTCGTACTCAAGTTATCGTTCGCGGCAGGCCAGTACTGCGAAGTAGCCGCAAAATACTATGTCTTGCTCGGTGGCGTTCCAGATCTCCGATAGCGACGTTTCGCACCATGACCGGATTTCCGACTCCGGTGTACCGGTTCGAATCGCAGCGGCGACGTTGGTTTCGGTCAGCATGTATTCGATATACGCGCTGCGTGTCATCGGGAGCACAAGTTTGAAGTGCTCACCGTGCGTCAGTTGAACCAGCGGATGTGCGGTCGCGAGAATGGCCGGTTCGAGCGGCAGTGCCTCGTATGGCACTGGCGGGTAGCGCTGCTGGAAGGATCGGAACCAATCATCCAGGCCTGGGCGTTGCCGGAACGTTCTGCCGGGTGAGAAGTCATAGACGAGGAGAACGCCCGAGCGGCCAAGCACGCGCGCCGCTTCCGGAAAGAACGCATTGAGATCGGCATAATTCAGAGAACCCGCTCCGGTGAGCAGGTCAATAGAACTGTCACGGAAGGGTAGTTTCTCCGCGGCGCCCACAAGGAAAGCGCAACCGGGTGCGACGTGAGATGCCCAGCGCATCATTGCTTCCACTGGTTCTACGCCGATCGAATGCCGCGCGATGGTGGAGATCGCGCGGGTCGACAATCCGGCACCGCAGCCGATGTCGACCGCGATCTTTGCTGCAGGCAGGTGCGGGGCCGCCAGTCCGATGATCTTTCCGTGGAGGGGAGGCCTCGCGGAAGCGTAACCAGCGGCGATCGCGATGCTTGCGAATGGGTTATTCACCCGGACGTCAGACGCAGGCGATGACGTCAATCTCGACGAGAGAGTTGCCCGGGATGCCGCCTGCTGCCGCGATTGTCGTGCGCACGGGAGGCTCGTCACCGAACCTGCCCTTGAACATTTCGTTCATTCCGGCATAGTCTTTAAGATCGTTCAGGTAGACATTGCACTTCAGAACCTTGTCCATGGAAGAACCCGCTTCTTTCAGCCGTGCTTCGACCTGATCCAGGACGTGCTTTGTGTGTGCCTTGATGTCGCCTTCGAAGTGAGCGCCGATACCCGCGATGAAGACGAGTCCGCCGTATGTGGTGATTCCACTGAACAGCGAAGGCTTTTCCGGTTTCTTGCCGTTGGAATAAATGACTTTCTTCGACGCCTTTTCCTGTGCAGCGGCCGGCGTTGCCGCCGCGGCGGCTACACCCGCACCAGCCAGGAATTTCCGTCTGTTCGTTGTCTTTGCCATATGTTCTGCTCCTCTATTAGTTCAGGTCCACCACTGCATATCGTGTTAGCAGCGGGACAGTAAATTCGGTTGCGCCATCGACCACCGCAATGTCTTTGGCCGCCTGATTCGGGTCGGTTTCGTCTGACAACTTCACCTGCTTGTAGCGGCCCAGAACTCGCACGCGCACGTCCTTCGCAGGCCGTTTCGAATAGTTGACTAACTGAAGGCGCGAGCGTGCGGTATCGCCAGTCAGGTTGACCAATACCGTGTAGGTGTTGAACAAGCGAATGAGACGCTTGTCGTCGGTAAGCTGCTCCCGTATTCTCGCCGCAAAGTCGTTAGGATTGGTGACTGCCTCGCGAGGATACTGTTTCGAACCGATGCGGATATTCAGATCGAGTTTGGGATCGGGCGCGTTGACGACCTTATAGAGGAGATTTCTCCGGCTCAGCAGGTTGAGTACTTCCGGTATCTCGGCGCTCTTGTCGTCAATAATTCCAATATTGGCTCGAACGGGCAGGTTCTGGTCGCCCACTTGCTGAATGAAGGCGAGCATCTTGTTGACTTCGCCAGCGTCCTCGGGACTGGCGTTCAGGATGGCGTCAACGTTCCAGGCGTGCGCCTCGGCGGCCGCGAGCGCGGCCGTTCCTGGCGGAAGGTTGTCGTAGTACGCCTTGTGAAGCCCGCGCATAAAACGCGAGGCGTTTGAATCGATCCAGGGCACCGTTGTGGCGGAAGCCTCGTTCATCCGCATCTTTATGTTTGGGGCCGGAACCTTCTCATAGCCTTCCGTCGACGTGTCCGGTGAGAACAGGCGAATCGCAAGCAGAAACAACGCTGCGATCACAAACGGATCTCCTGAACCTTAATTTGGGATTTGTCGTAAACACCAAGGCCGAGCTTGTTCGCGTATTCAATGTGCCCCGGCTCGCGTTTAAATCGATTTGCGTTGGGATTTGATGCGAATTCGTTTGGTTTTGAAAGGCTCTCATCGGAGCGATCCCAAACTGAGATAGCTTTTTGCGCCTTACGCTCATCCTCAATAACATCGAGCAACAGACGATCCGACGCGACCGGGTCGGTTGAGAAGAACATCTGCTTCGGATAGAACAGGAATCGTTTGTTGTGGACAAACGGTCCGCCGTGCCAGACGCCGCGGAGTCCGTCGTTAATGTGCAGTACCGTTCGCGACCGCAGGGGCTCGGTTGCGGCGAGAGTCGCGATGTACGTCAGGGTGTTGCTATCCGCATACTGATGCGACCTTGCGACGTTGCTGAAGTCTCCGTAGGCAATATTCTTGAGACATCCTGTTACTCCGGAAGCTCCATGGTCTTTCATGTTGGGAATATTGATAATTTTCGTGAGCTTTTCGGAAACAAGCCGCACTAAATTGGAGCGGGTATCATCTTCGCCGAAAAACGAGGTCTCGACGTACATGAAGGGGTCGTACCCGAGGTATGCGTCCGCTGTAACTACGTGCGCTCCGGCCGGCAGAAAACTGGTATAGGGAACGGTGTCCACCTGATTCTTGTTTCGTTCGTAGATCCAGATGTTTTCCGGTTTGACTCCAACGGAGACAAGGTTTGCGGCGACCTCGCCTACGACCTCCGGGCTGGAACAGATCTGTGGTGCGCCGGACGCATTGATCTTTATCCCCACGACATCGTTCGGGTTAACGAAGCGCGACCAGGCTGCGCGCGCGTCGGTCGCGCCTGTGAGAGCTTTCATGCCGGCTGAAAGCATTTCCGCGACGACGGCTCTATCCACCTTGTTCGTTTCCGCGTTGATCGAGCGGTCGCTGTGAACCCGCGCTACTTGTCCCGGAAATGGTCCAGGCATAGACTGAGCCGTGGGCTTATAGCTGGAGACTACGTGATAGACCGGCGGTCGCAGAGTGGCGGCGACGGCAGGCGGGACAGCGGCGGCGAACCCCAGAAAATCGCGACGATCCATTTTAGGATGCTATCACGCGTATACCTGCAGGGCTGGTCGATTTAGAGTTACAATTTTATCAGTTAACTTCAGGAGGTACCATGCGGAGCAAATTCGCATTTGCAGTCTTGCTGGTAGCATGTCTCTGTTGTGCCCTCCAGGCGCAAACAATCACCGCTACTATCACCGGGACCATCACAGACGCTACTGGCGCCGTAGTCCCTAACGCCAAGGTCGTCGCTACGAACACTGGCACGAACCTTACCTACAATGCCACCTCGACCGAAAGCGGCACTTACAACCTGCCGTTTCTTCCTGTTGGCAATTACACGGTCACCTCAGAGATTCAGGGCTTCAAGCGGACCGTGGTCGGACCGTTTGCGATCGAAGTCAACCAGATTGCCCGCGTTGACCTGAAACTCGAGGTCGGTGAGGCTACGCAGTCGGTGGAGGTCAAAGACTTCGCACCTGTTCTGCAGACTGAGTCAACCGAGACGGGCGACACGCTCTCCTCCAACAAGCTCACGAACATCCCGCTGAATGGCAGAAATTTCGTGTCGCTTACGTTGCTGATGCCCGGCTCGATAAGTCCCAACCCAAGCGGGATGAACGGCCGACTCGGCGCACGTCCCTACGTCAATGGCAACCGTGAGCAAACCAATAACTTTATGCTCGACGGTGTTGATGTCAACGACTCGATCGACAACCGCGTTGGATACTCGCCGAACGTTGACGCCTTGCAGGAGGTTAAGGTACTGACGGGCAATGCGGCGGCGGAGTTCGGTAACGCCGGCGGCGCGACGGTGATGCTGCAGCTGAAGAGCGGCACGAACCAGTTTCACGGGAATGTTTTCGAGTTTCTTCGGAACAGCGCGCTGGACGCCAACGGGTTCTTCCGTAATCGGAACCTGTCCACCGCGAAAAAGCTTGGTTACCGGCGGAATATCTTCGGCGGTACGTTCGGTGGTCCGGTAATCCGGAACAAAGTCTTCTTCTTCGTGGATTACGAAGGAACGCTTGACCGAACCAGCGGTCCCGCGACGGCCAGCGTTGCGTCGGCTGCATGGCGGAACGGCGACCTGAGCGCATTCCCAAATACGATCATTGATCCAACAACAGGGGCGCCATTCCCGAACAAGCAGATACCGGTTTCGCGCTTCAGTCCTCTGGCAAAATTCCTGTTCTCGAATCCCAGTCTGTATCCGCTTCCGAATCAGCCTGGCGCCGGTAACCTGGGTGTCAGCGGAAACTATGCGGGCGGAACGGCGACTGCGATCAACAACCACCAGGGCGACGCGAAGATGGACTATCGCGTTACCGATAAGGACAGCCTCATGGCACGGTGGTCGATTAGCCGCTACGATCAGCTAGGCAGTCGTCAGCCCCTCGCGGTGCAGATGCCGGGCGGCACGGAAAGTCCGACTCAGAATGCGATTATCAACTGGGTACGTACATTCTCCCCGTCGATCGTCAATGAGGCCCGCGTTGCGTTCTCGCGTGTTGTCATTCGGGAAGGTCTTGCGGTTGACTGGAGCGGATTGCTGGGTGCCGATGGCAATGCCAAATTCGGTATTCCTGGCGGTCAGCCTATCCCTGGTCTGAGCTCCGTCGTAATCGGCGGTGGTCTGACGAGTATCGGGAGCGGGGCCAGCCTCAGCAGAACCAATGACAACAAGTTCATTTATTACGACAACCTGACCTGGCAAAAGGGCAAGCACGTTGTGAAAATGGGGGCACAGTTCGTACGTGATCAGCAGAACCGCTATTACGCCGGCAATAATGGAGCGCTGGGCATCTTCACTTACAGCGGCACCTACACAGGTCTTGATTTTGCAGACTTCCTGCTTGACGACCTGAACTCAAAGGGCCGTGGTTCGGCAACCGGTACCTGGGGGCACCGCTTCTGGAGATCGGCTTTCTTTGCGCAGGACGATATCAAGGTAACGAGCCGTTTCACCCTCAACCTTGGCCTCCGTTACGAGTACATGCAGCCGATCTACGAAGTGGCAGATCGTCAGGTAAACATCGACACGTTTACCGGTAAGCTCATCTATCCCAACGGTGATTATGGACGCGCGACCTACAACGGGTACCCGTACCAGTTCATGCCCCGCATCGGTCTGGCTTATCAGATCAACAACAAGCTGGTCTTCCGTGCCGGATATGCGTACCAGAGCTTTATGGAGGGCACCGGTGCAAACCTGCGCACGACTTTGAACCCGCCGTTCTTCATCGAGACCAACGTGACGTACGATCCTCGCACCCCGGGTTCGATCACTCAGGGCTTCAGCGATGTACCTGCATCGAATATTACGCTCGATATGCCTCGGCCTCCGGGAGTCACTGCTCCTCAGCTTCAGGCTCGTGCGTGGGACCTGAACCTGCGTCCGCAGACAACGCAGCAGATTAACGCGACCGTCGAGTATCAGCTGCTTTCCTCCACATCGGTGTCGGTCGGCTACGTGGGCCAGAAGGGACGGCATCTGGTTGCTCCCGTGGAAGCGAACCAGCCACTCCCAGGTTCCGGTCCGTTCTCTACCTGGACCGACCTGAATACGCGCCGGCCGCTGTACAACATTCTTCCGAATGTCGGGAACATCGCCCGGACGGAATCGAACTCGACGATGGACTACAACTCGCTGCAGGCCGTCGCACGCCGCCGCTTCTCGGCTGGTCTCGAGTTCCTCGCCTCATATACTTTCGGCAAGACTCTGACCGACAACCTTGGATACTATGGTTCAGCGAACACCTCAGGGGAAGGCGCTTACTGGCAGAACGCCTACGACCGCAGATCCAATCGTGGTCCGGCGTTCTTCGATGCGACTCACAACTTCACCATTGGTGGACTATGGCAGCTTCCCTACGGTCATGGACAGAAGTTCGGCAGCTCTGCCCATCCTGTCGTTGATGCGATCTTCGGCGGCTGGAGTGCGAACTATTCACTGGCCGACCATACGGGCTTCCCGCTTACCGTCAAGGCTACTGATCGGACTGGTCAGGCTGTTCGCGGCAACGTTCGTGCGAACCGCTACGGAACGCTCCAGACTGGCGTGACACCAGTGACCGTCGATAACTTCTTCGGCCTGCCGGCAGACCGGACGAATCTGTTCTGCGCGGCAGGTGTGAACAACGGATCCTGCGCGTATGGCCAGCCTGCTGATGGTTCGTTCGGTAACTCAGGTATCGGTACCGAGCGCGGTCCGAGCTTCTTCAACCTCGATTTCTCGATCGGCAAGAAGTTCCACGTGACCGAGCGTCAGTACCTCGACTTCCGTGCAGAGTTCTTCAACGCGCTGAACCACGCGAGTTGGGTTCCGCCGTCGCTCAACATCAACGCGCCTGCGACCTTCGGAACGATCACGGGGCAGGTGCAGAATCCGAGAAACATTCAGTTCGGACTGAAGTATTATTTCTAATTCGATCTGAGATCGACTCAAACGCCCGGCAGGTCCGTCATGGATCTGCCGGGCGTTTTCTTTAGTGGTTGCTGGGACTGTTGGCTGGTGGTCTGCCTCCGGCGGGACGGTGAGTAATTGTGGCGTCCCACGACGCATCGCCCTGATAGGAGTAGTTGTGCGGCAGTTTTGACCAGTCGTCCCGCGTGATGCCGTTCAGGTCATACACGACCTTCCCGCCTTTGACCGTCAGCTCGCAATCGAATCTCTGATTGCCTTTCATGCGTGCGCCGAGCCCGTCCACAAATCCGAAGTCGCCTTTTTCGACTCGCAGGACGGCGACATCGGCGACGGCTCCGGGCGTGAGGTTCCCGAGGTCTTCCCGTTTGATCTCTCTGGCCGGATTCCAGGTTGACCGGACAATGACGTCATCTGGCGTCAGGCCAAGGGCGAGGAATTTGCTCATCACATTCAGCATGTCTTTCATTCCGGCGTTCATGCTCCCGATGTGCAGGTCAGTGGAGATGGAGTCCGGCAGAAAGCCCTGCTTTATGATCGGAGCGGCGACTCGCCAGGTGAAGCTCGCACCCCCGTGGCCCACGTCGAAGATGACGCCGCGCTTGCGTCCTGGAATGAAACCGGGGTTGGGCTTGCCGTCTTCCGTAAGTTCGTTTCGCAGGCCCGAGAAGCAGTGCGTGTAAATATCGCCCGGGCGCAGCTTGACTGTAAGGAGCTGCTCCAGCGGACGTTCCTTGGGGTGGTTGTTGCCGAAGTCGACCATGACGGGGATGTTGGCGAGGGTGCCGGCCTTAACGGCATTCTCGACAGGGGTCCACTCGGGTCCGGGATAGTGTGCTGTTTTGATCCCAATGATCACGTCCTTGTGTTCCAGGGCCATCTTTGCCGCCGGTTCAGGCTCCATGTCCGTGAGGTCAGCTTCGTACTTTCCGCCGCGCATTCCGGCTCCGACAATGTTCAGGAATGCCAGCACACGCGTCTTCGAACGATCGATGATGTGCTGCTTGAAGTCCGCAAAGTTTTTATATCCGGAGCTTCCGGCGTCGGCGACAGTCGTGACTCCGTTTCGGAAGGTAAACCCGTCGGGCATGATGCTGTTATCGCCGGCGTAGGAGCCGCGCTCGCCTGTTCCGGTGTAGACGTGGACGTGGATATCGACGAGTCCGGGTGCGACGTAGAGGCCTTTGACGTTCACGACCCGGGTTGCACGCGCGGGATCGATCTTCTGCTCGATGGCTGCGATCTTGCCATCTTTGATGGCGACATCACGAACCGCGCTGAGTTTGTTCTTACCGTCGACGACATGGCCCCCCTGAAGGAGGAGATCGTAATCCGCTGCTACGGCGTGGGTGCCGGTCAGGGTTAGCAGGGTGAGACAGGCCAACCTGACATGACGTTTGAAAACTCTGGTCATATGCCGAAGATTGTATGCTGAATGGCAGTATGTTCGCGCGGGCACCCCAGATCGTCTCCACGAAAGCGGTCACTGCCGCGGCTTCTCGAATTCAGTCTGTGGATGCCGTTCGGGGCTTGATCATCATGATCATGGCGCTCGACCACACACGCGACTTTTTCCACTCCGCGGCCATGGTGTTTCCGCCAGAAGACATGACGCGGACGTGGACAGCGCTGTTCCTCACGCGATGGATCACACATTTTTGTGCGCCGGGGTTCGCTTTGCTCGCCGGTGTCTCCGCATGGCTGTGGAAGGAGCGCTCCGGCCGGTCGACGTCTGACTTGTCACGGTTCCTGCTGATTCGCGGGCTTTGGCTGGTGTTTCTGGAAATCATCGTGATGCGGTTTGCGATGTTCTTCGGGTTATTTTCCGGCCCGTTGATTTTGCTGGTGCTGTGGTCGCTCGGCTGTTCGATGATTGTGCTCGCGGCTCTGGTGTATCTCCCGGTCCGGTTGCTTGCTGTCGTGAGCGTCATTGTGATTGCGACGCATAACTTGTTCGATCCTGTTCAGGCAAACTCACTGGGAGCCGCTGCCTGGATCTGGAATATCCTGCATCAGCCCGGCGCGTTCATGGTACCCGGCGGGATCGTAGTCGTGGTGGCGTACCCCCTGGTTCCCTGGTTTGCCGTTATGGCTTGTGGGTATTGCATGGGACGGCTGTTCGACCGCAGATTCTCCGGCCGGGCACGCTGGCTCGCGTGTACCGGCGCGGCGTTCACACTGGCATTTGTGGCACTCCGCGCATGGAACGTGTACGGCGATCCCCGGCCGTGGTCTGCGGCCCTCCATCCGGTTTTGTCCTTTCTGAACACGACGAAATATCCGCCTTCGCTGCTGTTTCTCCTGATGACGCTCGGGCCAGTGCTGATGCTGCTTGCGGCGTTCGACCGAGTTTCTTTGTCGAAGAGAAATCCTCTGCTGGTGTTTGGGAAAGTGCCGCTGTTCTTCTTCGTCGTGCACTTCTTCCTGATTCACCTGCTGACGATTCCGATTGCGGCCGTTCGGTACGGTGCATGGAGCTTTCTGCTTCGACCGATGCCATCGATGGGCGGCCGTGCCGAAGACTACCCTGCGTCCTATGGATATCCGCTCTGGGCGGTTTATGTTGTATGGTTTGTCGTGCTCGTGCTGATGTATCCCGCCTGCGCGTATATCGGTCGACTAAAGGCTGAAAAGCGATCGAAGTGGCTGGCTTATGTGTGACAGTCAAGACACGAACGTGCGCGGTGAAGTGTCGGACTCTGCCTGACGGCGAGGCTTGTGCTCGAGAGGGCATGTGTCGAAAGTCCGGAGAGACGCAGCCGCCTATGTTCGACGGCTGGAAGTAGGCCGAACTCCGGAAAAACCTCGATCAGAAAGTAGCCCGCCGCCTTCCAACTCTCGTCTGGCCGAGTTGATCGGTACAAAGGCCGGTTGGATACTGCCGATCATATTCTGAGGCTTACCACCTGCGGTTTGCATCTGTGTCGCTGGTATGGCTACTCCGTTCCGTTGCCGCGAGGTCGGTGGCTCCGCCCGTGTTTCCTCGCGCCTTTCTGCTCCAATGCCGGCGTGCCTGCGGAAGGAGAGCCGTTGTGTTTTTACTTCAAAAGGAATGTACGGGCTGGATCGCTCTGAATTATGAAACATAAAGTCATTCTGTCTATCGTGCTCTTTACATGTGCGGCCGCACCAGGTCTCCGGGCACAGTCTGCCGGGGCGCCGACCAACGACACCTTCAAAGCCCTGCTGGAAGCAGCCCGCAAGGATCTGCGGACAGAAAAGCAATCGTTGATTGATGAGGCCATGGCTCTTGACGCCGCGGACAAAGCAAAATTCTGGACGATTTATCAGGGCTTCCAAAAGGACCTGGATGCCATCTGGGACGTACGCCTCGGCAATGTCAAAAAATACGCTCAGACCTACGACTCGATGACTGACGCCGTTGCCGATAATCTCGCCAGTTCGGGCCTCGAAAACGAACAGCAGTTAACGGCTCTAAAGAAGAAGTATTACGGGCAGTTCAAGACGGCTCTCGGCTCCAAAACCGCAGCGCGTTGGTTGCAGGCAGAGACTACGGTCGGGACGCTGGCGATGCTCCAGTTGCTGTCGCAGGTGCCGCTCCTGCACTGACGCGTAGCTTCCTCGCTCCTGTTTCCGCTCGCCGCTTCCGTGTTTGAAGCATGGTCGCGAGTTGGACTCCGGCGCAATCTGGCAATTGATCCCCGGCGGCTTGTACGGATGCGGATCTTGCGAAACAGTCGTGTGACAGGAGTCGATGGTTTCAGGTGGGGAATTTCGTGAACAGCTTCCGCAACCTGATGATGGTGGTTTGTCTTACGCAAGCCGTGGTGGGTGCGGACAAATCACGGGACACAACTGCGGGCCAGAAGCGTCGCACGGTGGGCGTGGCGCTGGCCGGAGGCGCGGCTCTCGGCCTCGCGCATATCGGGGTACTCGAGTGGATGGAGGAGCATCGGTTCCCATCGACTACATAGCCGGTACAAGCATGGGCGGCCTTGTGGCGGGACTGTACGCAAGGGCCTAACAACCGCTGAGATTCGCGAGTTTGCCGGCCGGGTGGACTGGCAGCAGACGTTCTCGCCCATACCGCCATACCGGCAACTCTCATTCCGACGTAAAGAGGACGCAGCCGACTTCCCGGTCGCGTTCGAAATTGGGTTGAAAGGCGTGAAAGTAGCGTTGCCATCCGGCCTTTCGGCCGGCCAGGGTGTAGGCCTGGTGCTCGCCCGATTCGCGGCACCCTATGGCCGAACGAAGAGCTTCGACGATTTGCCAACACCATTCCGGTGTGTTGCCTCGGACCTTCGCGGCGGCAAAGGTGTTGATCTTCGACAAGTGGATCGCTGTTTGATGCATTGCGCGCCACCATGTCGCTTCCCGCCTTTTTCACCCCGGTAAATTTGGATGGCATGGTGCTGGTGGACGGCGGGTTAACCAACAATCTGCCGGTGGATGTCGTGAAAGGCAATGGGCGCCGACTACACGATCGCGGTTGCGCTCGACCTCCCGTCCAATCCAGCCAGATTTCGAGTCGCTTCTCGGTGTCGCCGGCAAATCGATCAGTTTCATGATTGCCGAAAAAGAGCGCGTGCAAATGGCGGCAGCCGATCTGGTCGTCATGCCACTACTCAACGGCGTGACGACGGGCGAGTACACAAACTGGAGAGTTTCCGCGAAAATCGGTTACGAAGCCGCTGAACAGAAAGCGGAAATGCTCAAACAGTTCGAGGTGAGTGAGGATCGGAATACCTGCACCTACACGGAGGCGAGGCGTGGCCAAACGGCTTCCGCTGGCCCGCGCCCGGACGAGATCCGGATCTCCGGCGACATTCCTCCAAACCTGAAGAGTCGCTGTTCAAATCGCTCATGCCGGCAGGGGACACCCCGGTCAGATGCCAGCAAGCTCGAAGAGCAAATGCTCAAGACTCACCGGAACAGGCGCATTTGAGACGGCAATTACGAGTTGCTGAAGAGAAGGCAACAGGAGATTCTGAACATCGGTGTGAGCGAGAAAGCGAATATCACGGCATTTTTGAGGCCGGCCCGATCTTTATCGAGGGCGCGAGCGGCGAAGGATGAAGTTCGGCATAGGCGGACGCTTGACATTCCTGAATTTCGGAGGGCCGGCCTCGGAGTGGCGGACAGATGCAGCGATCGGCACGTACAATGTCCTGGCAGCGGAGTACTACTACGGCTTCGAGGAGGCAAGTGGTTTGTTGCACCACGCGCCGGCTTCCAGCAAAACGAACTCACACTGTACGATTCCCAGGGCCACAAGACTACGGATTTCGACAAGATCAACTACAACATGGGCGGGGACATTGGCTATGCGTTCGGCCGGTTCAGGGAACTCAGGGTGGCTACGAGTTCGGTCACGTGGAAACAACACTAGACACGACACTTGATACGGGAGCGAGAGCGCTCGTTCCCTTATCGGGTCGAGTACGGAATGACGCGGGCTGATGTTCCGGCGAGACTCGCGAAACGGCCCGTTGGTCCCGACCCACGGCACTTTTTTGGACTTGCGCGTGGCGTGGGTTAATAAGTATCCGGGGGTAAGCCGGGCGTTCGCGGTCTATGACGGCGTCGTGCAAAAGTCACTTCCCCTCAATCCACGTTACTCTGTGTCCCTGCTGGCGGCCGGGGGCAGTACGGCGAACGAGAATTCCCTCAGCAATTTGTTCCACGTGGGCGGAACTTTCCAGGTGAGCGCTTTGTCTCGGGGCCAGTTGCTAGGAAATAATTACTATCTGGGCAGCCTTCAGGTGCGAAGGGCGCTTTCGGTCGAAGCGGTTTCGATGTTCGCAAAGTTTTACGGCGTGGTCGGGTACGAAGTGGGACGTGCTTGGTCACCCGACCAGACGGCAGTGCCGCGACATGACGGTCTTGTGGGCCTCATGGGCGCATCACGCATCGGCCTGATATTCTTCGGTGCTTCTGTCGGAGATCAGGGTGCAGCGAAGATTCTGTTCCGGCTGGGCCGGGGATTCTAAACCAATGCGTTCACGAATTCGCCTGGAAACGAGTATCCACGCTGGATGAGGTATGCGGCAGCCGTGCTTCTGGTGCCTGTTACGTTGTGGGCCGGAGCCGCGTTATACTTCGACCTCCCGATGGAGCGTGCCCGTGTACCCGCGGCCATTCTGTATCTGGTCCTGATTGTTGGTTTCTTAGCGCTGAGCAGGGCCGCGTGGAAGGCGATTGCCTGCGGGTTCGCTGGCTTCGCGATTGTTTGTGCATGGTGGCTGTCGCTCCCACCCTCCAATGTCCGGAACTGGCAGCCCGACGTTGCCGAGACTGCCTGGGCAGATATTGAGGGCAATCGGATTACGATTCACAACGTCCGTAATTCTGTCTATCGCTCCGAAACCGACTACACGCCTCGATGGGAAACCAGAGTCGTAGATCTCGACTCGATCCTCGGTGCTGATTTATTCATCACCTGGTGGGGGTCGCCGTGGATTGCTCATCCAATCATGAGCTTTCACTACGGCGACGATCAGTACCTTGCGTTCTCTATCGAAGTCAGGAAAGAAACTGGAGAAGCCTACTCTGCCGTACGCGGCTTTTTTCGTCAGTTCGAGTTGATCTATATCGTTTCGGACGAAAGGGACGTTGTGAAGCTGCGTACCAACTATCGGCAAGGCGAGGAGGTTTATGCCTACCGGCTTCGTTTAACTCCGAAGACCGCGCGAGCGCTTTTCCTCGAGTATGTCCGATCGCTGAATCGGCTGAAGGAACAGCCACAGTGGTACAACGCACTGACTACGAACTGCACAACAGACATCCGCAAGATGGCAATCGCTGCGACCGGCCCCGATACTGCCGGCTGGGACTGGCGCATCCTGCTGAATGGGCGGCTGGATGAGCTGCTTCATGACCGGGGACGTCTGGCGAGCGATCTCCCACTTCCTGAACTCAAGCAACGCACGCATATCAACGCTGTTGCGCGTGCATCCGATGACGCACCGAATTTTTCGCAGCTCATTCGTGCCGGTCGCCCAGGATTCTGAGGTCACGCTCCTGGCCGCATATGACCCGCAACCCCCATCGCCATATTGCGACTGAACGACTCGCCGGTAAAGCCGCAGATGCCAGGATATTCTCGACCGATATCGGATTCCGCGGGTTACACGCGGGAAGATGATCCTCAGCTCCCAACACCGTCGTGATCGGAACTCGCGGGCGACAGACGTTACGCTGCCGGCGGAACGTCCTCCAGTCGCGTGTAGATCTCGAGCCCCAGCTCCCGCCCCACTCTGACCATCTCATCCGCGCCAGCGGACGCACCCCCGATACGGAGGACTCCGTCGCACCTGGCAAGCAGACGTACCGCCACAGGATGAAAGACTTCGTCGAACGCTGCATCGCCGGGACGTACCGAGCCTGCAAGGTGCGCCAGCGGCAATGCGAACCACTCGCCGAGCACGGGAATGTGACCCGCGCGAAACAGCGGAAGAGCAAATGCCTCCATCGCCCTCACGTTCTCTGCCATCATCGCAGCATCGTCGCCGGTGCCAGATCGGTACGGCCCGGCGATTAGTATCATTTGTGGCACGTGTCGCAGCATAGCATTATCGGACCAGAGCGAAGGTTAGTGCGTTCCTGATCGCATAATTCTGAACAAGCTCACACGCTGCTCGGCTGTCGCTGTCGCCACCCTAATTTACGGCAGCAGATATCGCAGGAGATACCGGAACCTGCCTCTTGCCGGAGTGTCAACTGCACGGCAGGTTGGATGTATCGCATGCATCACCGGCTCTGTACAGGTTTAAGCCGGCGCTCGAGGAATGACTGCCACGCAGGGTCGATGTGCGGTCCGTTCGCGTGGTGTCCGTCTCCTGTCGGAACATATGCAATGCTGTCAGGGACTCCGACAAGTCGATAGACCTCGCGAGCGCGGTTAATATATCCCCAACTCTCGAGGTCGTCAGAATCGTTTCCGCTTGTCTCATCAAGACTGCCACCAATCAGCAGAAAAGGCTTCGGTGCAGCAAGCGCCAGCACTTCGTGATGGTCATGTTCGAATCCGGGGCGCTGAGGGTCCGGGTTCAGCATACTCAGGACGGTATGCTCCTTCGTCGGAATGTCGGGAAACACGTGAAGCCAGTCGAGATACCACGGCGCGTACCAGTTGGTCGAGCCGTTTACAGCGATGTGCGGGTCGAGCGCAACCGTCGCTTTGATCTCGGGAGCAAATCCGGCTACATATACGGCGGTCTTGCCACTGAGGGAAAAACCCATGAATCCGATCCGGTCTTTGTCGACCTCAGGAAGACTAGCCAGGTATTGCGCCTCCTGGCGCGCGTCCCAGACCATCTTTCCCATCGGCAGCCAATGACCGAAGCGGTCGTACGTCTTCTCCGGAACCCCTGTGTTGTAGGTTGAACCATCACGATAGTTCCGGATGTAGGACCAACTGGTGAGCACGACGTATCCATGCTCGGTCAGCCACTTTCCCCACCACTGTTCAGGCGCTGTGTAGTCCGGCGTTGTAGAGGTCCAGCAGATCACGGCCGGAAACGGCCCCTTTCCCTGACCTTTAGGCAGCAGCAGCAGATGGTGCTGCAGGAAGTCACGCTCGAGAGGAAGATCAAGAGCGATGCGTGTGTATCCATCCAGTTCGGTCTTTTCGCGGATGACTGCCTTTCTTGGGTCCGTGAACCACTTTCGATCTTCCGTTGAAGGCTCGACTTTGCCGAGGATCGTCATCCAGCGTTTAAGGATTTCCGGCCGGCGGCGTTGATACCAGTCGGCGCTGGAATGCAGGCCTTCGATGAGGCTGGGTATTTCGTCCCGTTCGGCCCCTGGTTCAGGCGCAGGACTCTGTCGCGAGATGACCCGATGCTGATGCAGGCGCTGATCGGGCTGTTCTACAGCTATGAGCAGAAGGACGCAGAAGCATGCGACAGAGAGCCGGGCGATCAAAAGATGAACCTCAATCCGAGCTGCGTGATTCGCGGGTCGCGAGCGGATGTGACCTGGCCGAAGGTAGACGATCCGAACGAGCTTCCGACGGCGGAATATTGCGTGTGGTTGAAGATATTGAAAAACTCCGCGCGAAACTGCACGGACATGTTTTCGCGCACACGGGTGTTCTTGCTGATCGAGAGGTCGGTGTTAAATATACCGGGACCGCGGACCAGAGACCTCCCTGCATTACCGAACGTTCCTGGGTCAGGCAGCGAAAATACGCTCGTATCAAACCACTGCAGTTTCGTCTCCGGTGTTGAGATTGGGCCATTGACGTTGGGACGCTGCGCTCCGCCGCCTACACCCGCACGGTCTACCGTCAGAACAGGCGTAATCGGGAGACCTGTCTGGGCTGATGTAATGCCCGATATCTGCCAGCCATGCAGCACTGTTCGATGCCACGACGTTAACCCTCGGGCGAACGGAATTTCCCAGATATAGCTCGTGGTCAGGACATGGGTTCGATCGAAGCTGGCGACTCCGCGCTCGAGCCGCGAGGACGCGTACGAGTTGACAGGAGTATTGACGTTGTCGATCAGCTTGCTCCAGGTATAGGAAGCCTGCAGGGAAAAGTTGCCAGCGAATCTTTTGACGAGGGAAGTCTGCCACGAGTTGTAGATAGAGTTGCCCGTTGATTCGTAGGTAGAGATGGAGGCGAATCCCGGATATGGGCGAACGGCATTGGGATTGATCTGGCCCAGAGCAACCGGCGCACTTGCGATCGGCTGATTGATGTCGCGCGTTATCAGCAGGTGGGTGCCTTTTGAGCCGACGTAGGCGGTGTCCAGCACCAGACCGAGCGGCAGCTGCCGCTGAATTCCGAGCGACCACTTCTGCAGGTATGGAACCTGCCATGGAGAGTGGAAGTTCGTCAGCGAAATCGGGAACACCCGAACGGAGCCTTGCGCCGGATTACTGAGGCTGGTGTTGAAAATCGAAACACTCTGGTTGAACGGGTAGTTGTTGCGGGCACCCGAGGCGAACTGCGACCAGCGATCGAAGAATCGCCCGTAACCTCCGCGCAGGACCGTCTGGTTGTCCTTCGTAAGCGCGTATGAGAAACCTGCCCGCGGAGAGAAATTATTGTGCTGGGAGTTGGTGATTGCGTACCCGAAGGGGGCTTTGTCTGACGCGACGATGATTCCGTTCCCGAAATTTTGTGTTCCCGGCACAATCTGACCGTTGGACATGACCTGCGCCGCGGCAGCGGGATTAAATTGCGCGGGGTCGAAATAAGAGATCGTGCCGGCCGAGTCATGCTCCGGCTGAAAGAACTCGTACCGTAGTCCGTACGTGAGTGTCAGACGAGAAGTAGCGCGCCACTGGTCCTGTGCGAAACCCGCGAGATTGTAATAGCGCAGAGCGCCGCTGAGGTGGGCGGAGTTCTCGGTGTACTGAAATGCCCGGCCAAGGAGAAAATCGGCGAGTGCATCTCCGGAGGCCGATCCATCGAAGGAAAACGTTCCATTGTTGTTCGGGTTCGAATTGTTCTGCGTTTTATTCTCACGCCCCACATAGAAACCGAACTTGAGCGAATGGCTTCCTTTGATGTAACTGAGATTGTCGAATACCTCAAACGTGTAGCCGGAGATGTTCTGAGGCCAGTTGATCGCAATGGAAGCGTAGCCCTGAGCGAGACTGATCGAGGGTATCAGACTCCCGGAATCGGTCGGAGTGTTGAAGACTCGCGGGATGCTGAGCTCGGGTGCGCGAGCACGGGCGGCGGAAGGAAGAGTCGAGATGGCCAGTGAAGAGTGGAACCAGTTGGCCGTGAGCTGATTCAGCACCGTCGGGGATGCTGACCAGTTGGCCGAAGCATATGCTGAATCGAGTATGTGTGCTTGTTCCGACGCAGCGACTCCGGGCATAGGGTTGGACGCGAACAGCCCGAAGGGACTGGACAAACGGGTGCTGTCGATGTTGTAGCGGCCCGTCAGCGTCAGTGATGGCTTTGGAAGGTAGTCGAGCTTGCCCAGTCCCGAACGGTAGTTGGTTCCATCCGGAGCGGAACTGGAAAAGTTCAGTGCACCGGACTGGAATCCGGGTGTCGGCCGTGCATAGTAGGTGTTGATCAAGGCCACAGCATTTGGATCGATAAGTTGCGCCGGTATCCGATTCCCGGGAAAAGGGTCTCCGGTTGCCGGATTGCGAATTGTACGCCCTCCGCTGAAATCGCCTGCGATCTGAGCGGCGGTTGGGACTATGGCAGTTCGTGTTCCGGTGGTCTGGATAATGCGTCGATATTCGGTCGAAAGGAACAGGAATAGTTTGTCCTTCTTCAACGGTCCGCCGACGGTGCCGCCGAAATTGTTGTAACGATTTTTCGGCTTGGCGGTGGCGAAGAAATTCCGGGCGTCCATTTTGTCGTTCCTGAAGAATTCAAACAGAGTTCCGTGAATCTCGTTTGTTCCCGATTTCGTGATCACATTTACCTGGGCACCCGAATTTCGACCGTACTCGACCGAATAGGCGTTACGTTCGATTCGAACCTCCGCAATCGCGTCGAGGTTGATCATCGAAAGATTGTTGCCGTTATACGTATCGATATTGCGACCGCCATCCACGAGCCAGTTATTCGAGCTCTGCTGCGCTCCATTGAAAGAGAATGGGACCGATGTGTTCGACCCAAAGCCGGGCTGTTGTGCCTGGCTGGAGGCAACTCCCGGCTGCAATGTCATCAGTTGCGTGAAGGACCGGGTGTTCAGAGCCAGCTCGCGCACCTGCGTTCCGTAGACGGTGCTGCCGACGTTTGCTGTGGAGGTATCTACCTGGGGAACCTGCGATTCCACCTGAACGGACTCGGCGATCGATCCGAGCGTCAGGTTAGCGTCGATGCGCAGCGACTGACCGGCGCTGAGCGCAATCTTTTCGCGAATGTCTTTCCGAAAACCTTCCTTCTCAATCTCGAGTCTGTAGGTTCCGGAAGCGATGTCCGGGAATTGATAGAAACCGTCAGCGCCCGTTTCCGTCGTGCGCGCGGCGTCCGTCTCAATCCGGACTATGCGGACCCTTGCCTGCGCGATCGCGGCACCGCTGGGATCGCGAATAGTGCCTGATATGCTGCCGAAATTCAGCGCCTGACTGTAGGCAATACCCGTACAGAGCAGAAAAACGACGAACGTAAAGAACGCAGAGCGGTCTTTAAATCGCATGAACTCCTCCAAAGCCATAAGTACTTCTATTATTGCTTTCCTGGCCGGATCAAAGGCGAACGTGCTGCAGGCGTAACAGTGCTCGATAAGCTGTCCGTTACTACTCGTGATGGCAGAGGGCCAAGACAGGGCGAAGATGCCACCATCGGTTTGCGAGTCCTCGCCGTGCTCGGCTCGGTGTCCGTCACGTCGACTTTAGGCTCTAACCTTACATTTAAGGAGGATGTGATGCCAACGCTGACGAGGATTGCGCCGGAGATCCCAGTCCTGAATCTGGCGAGTGCCGTCGAGTATTACCGGTCCAGGCTGGGATTCGAACTGAAGATGGCGATGCCTGCCGGTGACTACGCGGTGGTGCAGCGCGACGGTGTCGCCATCCACCTGTTTACGGATGACGCTGCTTCATTCAATCCAGCCAGCGTGCACATTTTTACCTCGGACCTCGACGGATTGCATCGTGAGCTGGAGAGCGCCGGTGCGACGATCTGTCAGGCAATTGAGCGAAAGCCATGGGGGAACCGGGATTTTCGGGTGACCGATACCTTCGGCAATGTGCTCAAATTCACTGAGCCGGTGCATGAGGATTGAACCACGAGAACTGAAAAGCAAAATGCCCGGGACGGCTGATCCGTTCCGGGCATCCGTGATGTGTGAAGGTGTTCGAACGCGTTAGGCCACGTCTACGCCCATCGAGCGGCAGGCACCTTTGACCTGACGAACGGCGGCATCCACGTCGAAGCAGTTGAGATCGGGCATCTTCAGCTTCGCGATCTCTTCAATCTGCTTTTCCGTAATTTTTCCGACCTTGTTCTTGTTCGGCTCTGCGGAGCCCTTGGCGAGATTGACGGCGCGCTTTACCAGGATGGCGACCGGCGGGGTCTTGGTGATGAACGTGAATGTACGATCCGAGAAGATCGTGATCACCACCGGGATGATCAGACCCTCGTTGTCCTTGCCGGCCGTCTTCGCGTTGAAGGCCTTGCAGAACTCCATGATATTGACGCCCTGCGGACCGAGTGCCGTACCGACCGGAGGGGCCGGGGTCGCCTTACCCGCGGGGATTTGCAGCTTAACCTGACCAGTAACTTTCTTTGCCATTTTCGTTTTCCTCCGCGGGTATCGTGCCGCGGTTCTTCCTTCTACCTAGAGCTTTTCTACCTGCAGGAAGTCGAGTTCTACCGGAGTTGCCCGACCGAAGATGGTGACGAGAACACGCATAGTATTGCGCTCGCTGTTGATCTCGTCCACCTTGCCTGTAAAGTTCGCGAACGGTCCATCGATAATGCGAACCGTCTCGTTCTTTTCGAACGTGAGCTTCGGACGAGGCTTCTCGGCCGCCGTCGTCTGCCGATACAGAATTCCATTTACTTCATCAGCCGTCAGAGGCACCGGATCCGTACCGCCGCCGACGAAACCTGTGACACGCGGCGTGTCCTTGATGAAATGCCGCATGTTGTCGCTCATCCTGAGCTGCAGGATCACGTAACCCGGGTAAACAAGACGCTTGCTGATGACCTTCTTGCCGGCGCGCATTTCCGCGACATCTTCTTCGGGGATGAGGATTTCGCCGATCTGGTCGCGGAAGCCAAACGCCTCGGCTCGCGTCACCAGCGAATCGCGGACCTTCTTTTCGAACCCCGAATAGGTGTGAATGATGTACCAGCTCATGCTGCCGTCATCCATTGGGATATTGGCAGCCTCGGGGTGCTGGAACTCTTGCGGCTCTGCCTCTGCGCTGTCGTGCTGCAGTTGTTCGGGCGCAAACGCGCCGGCTCCGGCCGCTTCTTCGGGAGCGGTGTCCCCGGTCAGTTCTGCTGGAGCTTCGTCGTGAAGCTCGGTTTCGTCTTCGTGATCTTGCATCAGAGCCATTTCTTCGTATTACTTCGTGAACAGGTTAAACAGCCTGGTAACGCCACGCCCAACGAGCATGTCGACGATCGCGAAATACCCGGCGAATACGAAGACAGCGATGATAACGACGGTAGTGGTTGCCCTGACCTGCTTCCAGGAAGGCCACGTGACGCGGCGCATCTCCTGCTGCAGGTCCTCGATATAGCTCTTCGTCTGCGCGGGCCACTGCCCAAGGCGCTCCATCATGTTGTTCGATTCCATCGTGACCACGACCGTACGGCGCAGATTGTTAGAACAAGCTTTCCCGGACCTCTTGCACGCGGCTGCGCAGCGCACGCTCAAGGATTGATTGTGACGGGTTTAGCAGTCGGGAAATGGCAGGGGCAGAGGGATTCGAACCCCCACTCGCGGTTTTGGAGACCGCTGTTCTACCGTTGAAACTATGCCCCTGTGAACTTCCAGGATAACACTGTTCCGGCGGTTAACCGGACCATCAACCAGTTTACTTGATCTCGCGATGCGCCTGGTGTTTCCGGCAGCGAGGGCAGAACTTCTTAAACTCGAGACGCTCGGTGGTTGTCTTCTTGTTCTTGGTGTTGCTGTAGTTCCGCTCCTTGCACTCCTGGCACTGGAACGTGATGATTTCGCGCGGCATGTGCTTTCTCGTTTCTGTTTACGGCTGGATTAACGTTCGAGCGCCCGACCCTCGGTGAAGAAGATCGGGCGCATTGAATAAGATGCTCTTCA
>CAWCGC010000010.1:0-34903 GCA_963794765.1 Bryobacteraceae bacterium
AATCTTAGCGGCGGCGAGCGCGTCCTGGACTGGAATCAGATTCTCAGGCGGAGTCAGCACTTCCCAGTTCTCGCCGTCATTGCGAAGATCGTCGGCGCCGGCTTCGAGGACGAGGTTCATCAGCGTTTCCTCGTCGGCCTTGTCATCCTCGATCAGGATCTGGCTCTTGCGCTCGAACATCCAGGCGACGCTGCCCTGCTCGCCCAGGTTGCCGCCGTTTTTCGAGAACACGTGCCGAATTTCGCTGACCGTGCGGTTGCGGTTGTCGGTAGCGACGAACGCAACGATCGCCGCGCCGCCGGGCCCGTAGCCTTCGAAAACGATTTCGTCGATCTGGCCGCCTTCGAGTTCGCCGGTGCCGCGCATGATGGCGCGCTTGATGTTGTCGGCCGGCATGCTGAAACAGCCTTGGCGGCTGCAATCGCCGTGCGTAAGCGAGGATTGCCTTCGAGGTCACCGCCGCTGCGCGCGGCAATCATGATTTCCTTGATGATGCGGGTGAAGATCTTCCCGCGCTTCGCGTCGAGGGCGGCCTTCTTATGCTTGATGGTCGCCCATTTTGAATGTCCTGACATAGAAACCTCTGGAAGGATAAACCGATCTTTCAGAATACCATGTGCTCGGTCCGTTTAGCCGTATCTGCTTGTGTTATTTGCGGTTTCAGCATCGCACGACGACCGCGCCGACCTGTACACTAATCTTAAAGAAGAGCGTGCAGATGCAGAGCAATCAAAACAATCAGCCCGGTTCGGATCGCCGGACATTTCTCAAAGCCGGTTCGTCCCTCGTCGCCGGATTCCCGGCCATCCTTTCCGCCCAGACCGTCACCAACGCCATCAAAGTCGGACTCGTCGGATGCGGCGGCCGCGGCACCGGAGCCGCCTCACAGGCGCTGCGTGCCGACGACAAGGCCGAACTCGTCGCTGTTGCCGATATCGACCAGGCGCAAATCGACAAGTCGCTCACGACGCTGAAGAAAATCCAGCGCATCTCCGACCGCGTCAAGGTCGAGAGCACAAAGCAGTATCTCGGCCTCGATGCGTGGCACAAAGTCCTCGACAGCGGCATCGACGTCGTTCTGCTCGCGACCCCTCCCGGCTTCCGTCCCCAGCATCTCAGCGGATGCGTCGCAGCCGGCAAGAACATCTTCTGCGAAAAGCCCGTCGCCACCGATGCCCCCGGCGTGCGCGCCGCCCTCAAGGCAGCCGAAGATGCCGATTCGAAGAACATCTCTCTGGTCGCCGGATTTTGCTGGCGCTACAACCAGATGATCGTCGACACGTTCAAGCAGGTCGAGGACGGCGCCATCGGCAAACTCGTCGCCTACTACGCGACCTACTACACCAGCCCTGTAAAGCCCATGCCGCCCGCATCGGCGCGACCGGCAGGCATGAGCGATGTCGAATGGCAGATCCGAAACTGGTACAACTTCGTCTGGCTCTGCGGCGACAGTCTCGTTGAGCAGGCCGTCCACAGCGTCGACAAGGTCGCGTGGGCAATGAAGGATCAGCCTCCCGTAAGCTGCGTTGGCGTCGGCGGCCGCATGATCCCGAACAATGAAGGCAACATCTACGACCATTTCGAGGTCAACTACCTCTACCCCAACGGCGTTCGAGCTTTCATCGCAAATCGGCAGATCGAGAACTGCTACAACGAGAACTCCGATTACATCCTCGGCAGCGACGGCACCTGCACGATCGGTCGCGGACCGCGTCCCCGCATCGAAGGCAAGACCGAGTGGACGTGGACCGGCCAGCCCTACGACATGTACCAGCGTGAGCATGATCTCCTGTTCGCGAGCATCCGCAAAGGCAAGCCGATCAACGACGGCAAGCGCCTCGCAACCAGCACCATGCTCGCGATCATGGGTCGCATGGCGGCTTACACCGGCCAGCAGATCACGTGGGAGCAGGCTATGAACTCCACCGAGTCGCTCGTCCCGCCCACGCTCGACTGGAAGAACGGAAGCATGAAGTGCCGCCGATCGCGCGTCCCGGCATCACCAAATTCGCCTGATGCGATTGCTGCTGGTCCTTACCTTCGCGACCGGTGCGATGGCCCAGAGCGGCGGTGGCACGGACTTCGCGCGAGACGTCGCCCCGCTGCTCGAATCCCATTGCATCGCCTGCCACAGTGCCGAGCGTGCAGCGGGCGGTCTCGCCATCACCTCACGCCAGAATCTCCTGGATAAGCACGTCCTCGTGCCCGGGAAGCCCGACGCAAGCTCGCTGTACACGGCAGCAGCGATGCCCTCCGACAAGCGAGGCGCCATGCCTCCCGGAGGCCCGCACCTGTCCGACGCGCAGCTCACAACGCTGAAAAGCTGGATCGCAGCCGGAGCCGTATGGCCTTCATCGGTTGCCCTGAAGACACAACCGGTCGCCGGTGATAACGCCACCGATGAGCACGCTCTCGTAGCAAAGATTCGGGAACGCATCCAGGCGCACGCCAAAGAAGGCCCGAAGACGGGGGCAAAGTACAGCGTCACCGTCCCGAACTCGACTGTCACCTATGACATGGTTCCCATTCCGTCCGGTGAATTCAGCATGGGAGCATCCGACAACGACACGGCCGCAGGCAAGGACGAGAAGCCCGCCCACAAAGTAACGCTGGATGCCTTCTGGATGCAGGCGCACGAAGTCACCTGGGACGAGTACCGCCTCTTCATGTTCCAGACCCAAACGGGCAAAACACCGACGAAGGACAGTCTGGTCGACGCAGTCAGCGGACCCACCCGGCCCTACGTGGAGATGAGCTTCGGAATGGGCATCAACGGATTCCCCGCAATCAGCATGACCCAGCATGCCGCGAACAAATACGCCGAGTGGCTGAGCGCGAAGACCGGCGAGTTCTACCGTCTGCCAACGGAAGCCGAATGGGAGTACGCCTGCCGCGCCGGCACGACTGCGCCACCGGCCGACCTGAACGCAGTAGCCTGGTACTCCGCCAACAGCAATGGCAAGTACCAGCTGGTTGCCAAAAAACAGCCGAACGCATGGGGTCTCTACGACATGCTCGGCAACGTCATGGAATGGACACTCGACGCGTACGCGCCATACACTGCAGCCCCGGCGAAAAATCCCTGGGTAAAGGCGACAGCTCCATACCCGCACGCCGTCCGAGGCGGCTCCTGGAACGATCCCGCAACCGCCGTCCGCTGTTCCGCACGCGTTGCCTCCGACGCGTCATGGAAGCAGCAGGACCCGCAGTTGCCCAAGAGCATTTGGTACATGACGGATGCGCAGTGGTTGGGATTCCGGCTCGTTCGACCCGTTAAGCTTCCGACGGCCGACGAGATGTTCGCGTACTGGAACAGCGGCGTAGAACACGACGAGCAGTAAGCTCCGTCAAATCAAATCCGAGTTGGTTCTCCCGCGGTAAATCCTCCGTCCACCGCAAGAATCTGGCCGGTCACCCACTCCGAATCCGCCGACGCGAAGAACAAAGCGGCGCGTGCGATATCTTCCGGCTTCCCCAGCCGGCCAAGCGGATGAAGTCCTGTCAGATGCGCCGATCTGCCCGCGTCCTGAAGGATACCGCCGATAAACTCGGTCTCCACAAAGCCCGGGCAGATGCAATTCACACGAATTCCGCGCTCCGCAAGATCCATCGCCATATTTCGCGTAAGCGCGACCACAGCACCTTTGCTCGCCGAGTAAGGAGCCCGGTCGCGTACTCCCGTAATGCCGACGATGGAAGCGACGTTGATGATCGTGCCACCCGTAGGCATCAGCGGAATAGTGTACTTTGACCCGAGAAACACCCCTCGCGCATTCACGGCAAAACAGCGGTCCCAGTCAGCCGCCTCCGCCGACCACACGGGATCGCGAACCGCAATGCCGGCGCAGTTGAACAGCACATCCACCACGCCCAGTTCGGATCCGATCCGCGAGAAAGTGCGTTGCATCGCATCCTCGTCAGAGACATCGCAAACCGCCCCTGGTCCCGAGGAAGCTTTGACGTCGATCACAAAGACGCGAGCACCTTCAGCCGTGAACAACTGAGCCGTCGCGGCCCCGATGCCGCTCACTCCACCCGTAACGACTGCCGTCTTGCCCTGAAGCCTCATCGACCTCGATGGTACCCGGCTCGCATACGGCGAGTCTACAGGCGTTAAAGAGACCTTGCGGTACGTCTTCGGAGAGCAGCAACAGCAAACAGCCCGCCGCCAACAAACAGCATACTTGCCGGTTCAGGCACGCCGGACACGACACCCGTCTGTTCCTGCGTGGGAAAGGGGGAGCCATCCCGGTTTACACCCACGAAAATCTGAAAGCCACTGAGGTTGAAATTGGCCGGGTTCGCACTTTGAGCAAAGGCCAGCAGGTTGGTGGACTGAGTAGTCATAGGCCCACTGCCATCGACAATGAACCGGTTCGCACGGGTGACATCGGGAGCGAGTGTTGGGTCGGCATACGCCTGCAGATCAAGTATGGCGATCCATGTGTATTTCTGGCGTGCCACGTCCACCGAATCACCCTGGCGGATCAGCGCCGTCCCCGACAAATCATCCAGAGTCGCGACCATCGCGGTGTATCTCTCGCTCGTGACGTTCGGGTTGAACTGATCGCAGAGCAGATCCCTCACGACACCGTCAACATCGAAAACGAAAAAGTTAGGCTGGGGCTGGACAGCACCAATGTTTTGCATAGAAACAAACACTGTGCTTCCCCATGCTTGAGCAGCAGACATCAGAAGAGCGAACAGACACACTACGATTGAACGCTTGAACATAAGCTCACCTTTTTTAACGTGAAATTGTTAGCGACTGGAGAATTTACAGGCCCGTCGATCTACATCTTGTGCAGCTAAACGAGTGTAAGACCAAAATTCGCCGGAATTCAAATGGAAGGGGCCTTAATACCTTGGCACTCAACGACTTGGTGTAGTACCGCGATCGTTCAAAGTACCGGACGACAACGGTAATGTCTGGATTGGCGACTTACACGTTTTGCGAAACAACGTCACGTGCGCGAATCGAGCATCTGCAGCGTGCGATGGACTTGGGATGTCAGCTCCACAGATGGGTACACAGTTTCCGAAAACGGGGGATTCCTGGCACAACATCAGTTCGTCCTGCTTACTGAACAACAGCGGGCACTGTGCTGGCTCAATGCGTGAGAACGTGGTCGACCCAGGTAGGCCGAGCCGCGGCGCCTGCGGCCGGGCTAAGACGCAACAATTCCGTCAGAAACGGATAAACCTGAACGGCCTCGAATGTATCGATCACGACGCCCTTCCGTATCCCGGGGCCCATCGCAAGGAAGATACCGTGCATCGTTGGTGAGGCGGGATCCCACCCATGCCAGCCGCCGAGCACCGTCATATCCCGCGTACCTCCTCTGGGTGGCAGAACTCGCCAAGGCTCCTCCATTATGATCACCACATCGCCAATTCGAGGATCCGAGCGATAGTGAAAACGTTCGGGTATGTCTGCTCGCAGGTACGCGCGGCCATGTTCGAGTTTTGCGTTGAGGGTGTCACGAATACTGATAGCCGGCAACTCGGAGGACGCAAAGATGTTCATCTGACTTCCAGCTCCGGTCCCTTTCAGGCCCGTCACGTCCATCAGGCTCGATTGGAACCGTTCGGTCTTTACTGACAGCGGCCATTCCATGATCAGATACGACCACCACCGCGATGCTGTCATGAATTGGCAGGCCGGCGATGCCATCAAGTAGAGAACCAAGCACTTGGTCAGCTTGTTGCACTGCAGCCGCAAGTTGCGGTGTTCCCGGGCCACTGCGGTGACCTGCGGCGTCAACCTCCGAAAAATAAACGAGCAATAAATGGGGTCGCTGGTCTTCCGGTAATTGCAGCCAGTCAATAATCGCCTGCACTCGTGCCGCATTCGGCAGACGGCCGTCGTATTTCTTCCAGTAGGTGGGCCGCGTGTCCTGAATCGCCGCGTCCGATCCAGGCCAGAAACACGTAGCGGCGACCATTCCTTGTTTCTCGGCTGTGACCCAGATCGGTTCTCCGCGGTACCACGAGCCATCGCTGGAACTGTCTGTCCCTGTCGAGAAGGTTTGCTTCCGTCCAGGGTCGATAAACTCCATACCTGTGATTCCGTGCTGTTCCGCGTATAGACCGGTCACTATTGAGTAGTGAGTCGGAAATGTTAGCGACGGGAATACGGGCTGCAGGGACTTCGCCCGTAGGCCGCGCTGCATTATGCGGCGGAAGTTTGGGAGATCAAACCGATTCAGATAATCAGCGGCGAATCCGTCAAATGATACAAGCACCACATAGGGCGTCTTGGTGTGCTCCGCCCGGTTGACTCCACCTGAACCGGTTTTTGCATGGTTTGACTGACCATACGCATTCGCGATGACCGATACCACGAAAGCAATCAGGAGTGCGCGACTTACTTCCATCATCTGGATCGATGGCCTGAAAGTACACTTCACGGTGGCAGTCTCCGCTCGCATGAACGTTCGATTATAACCTTGATGCCATCCGAAAACGTGCACACCGCGTCAAGCACACGTTGCTCTTAAAACCGCGCACACGGAATCTGCAACTGTCAGACAAGTTGCCTGCCAGCGGTCTCCGTCAGGTCGAACTCACACCGACACAACGTAAGGCGCTCGACACGTCCGCGCAGGCATCGTATCCCCCTCAGCATCACCCACGAACCGCCCCGTCCGACAAGCAATATTCGCAAGATAACAATTCGCCCCCAAATGAGCACCAATGGCAATCTCAGAATGCAGCGGATTCCAATTAGGCTCGGCACCGCCGCTGATACAGAACTTTCGCTCGCTCAGACTTCAGGCGGTCAGCGAAGTTCGAAGTCGGTCCACTGCGTTCCGACTGTGGCACGGCTTTTCTTATCGACCATCTGCACTTCGAAGATGTATTCCCCAGGCTGGGTACTGTCTCCAAGCCGCATGACACCGCCAGTAAGCAGTTGTCGGGAGTTTGGTCCAGCGGCCAAAGACATCGGCCCTCCTCGCCAGACCACCTGACCATCTCGTAACAGACGTGGCTGCAGTTCGAAGCCGGGCTCGCCTGTTCGTGAATCCGTCCGCGCGTTATAGACAGTCAGGCCGTAGGAGAACGGCTGAGAACGTTTGAACACGCGCAGCGCCATGCTCGCATCCTCTTCCTGAGCATCAGTCGATCCGGCCGTCAGGCGGGTTCGCTGATCGCCTTCACACATGGCAATTCCGGACATTGCCGTGGCTCCGCGGCGAACGTCCGGAATCTCAATGAAGCGGCTGGCGGAACCGATCTTGCCGGTTGCTTCATCCAGCACCGCAATACGGAACTGATAAGCGCCGGGTGCTGGACGCTGGTACTGCAGGCGGTAAACAAAGCCCTTGGACCGGATCTGTTCCAACCCTGACGGCTCCGCACGAATCGTAAAGGTCCGCTCCGTGCTGCTGTCCCGGTGGCCAATGCGTCCTTCGGTCGCGCCGACTATATCAATCCTGGCGGTCTGGCGTCCGTCGGAATCGGTCTGCTCAAACGAAAGGTCCGAACCGTTGATATGGATCAAAGCCTGAAGCACGGGCGATCCATCCGGTCCGAACGCAACCATTGGAGTAAGCCGCAGGCGGATACCGCCATCGGTGAACGGCGATACCAGGGCAGCCATCAGGCGTTGTGCGGTAGTTCGTCGTTCCGGTTCGAGCGAGTCGCTGCCGCCCATGTAGCCGCCGCGGTAGCGTACACGCAAGCCACTGGGCTTTACTCTCACACTCACGGTCCGGAACTTCCCCTGACGAGCAATGCGTTCGGCGCTGTCCTCGTCCGGCCGAAATCCCAAAATGTAGTAGCCTGACTGGTCTTCCAGCACCCGCCGCAAGGCGCCGTTTAAGTCGTTATCGTTGATCTGCGCAATCCCGCCTGTTGCGCGGGCCAAAAGCCGCAACCCATCCTGCTCATCGCGAATCTTTTCCGCCCGATTTGCAAGTGCCTCCTGCACCTGCGTAGCGTCGGCTGTTGCCGTATCATCCTGCGCCTGGAGACCTGGATACACCAGCCCGCGGACATCGATGCAATAAATGACAACCGCGGACATATTCGCAGCAGAAGAAACCTGATGCAACTCATCCAGCGTGACAGGATTCTCCTTCCTGGGGCGCTGCACCAGCGCCTGACCTTCCGAGAAGAGCACGACGGATTTACGGCCAGGCAGATCCTGCATGCCGGCTATCACGTGCTTCAGTCCTCCAAGCGTGCCAACGGCGAAGAGGCGATGTTTGATACGTGAGATCTCCACGTCATCTGTTTCACCGCCCGGCCCCAGAGCTTGCACCTGGCCCGCCTGCCCACCGCCTCGCAGATAAAGACGCAGACGATCGATGGCAGCGTTCAGCATGTGAGGATCGGTAGTGAATGACTGGAGGGGTCCCAGTGAGCCGCTGGTGGAGAGAATAGCGACCAGATCCCCCGGTCTGATCTGTTCACGCACAAAACGCCGCAGCGTCTCGCGGGTGTTATTCACTCCCTGAAAGGACATCCTGAGATCATCGACCACGATCGCGACGGTCCGGCTAATGCTCTCACGTCGCAATGCACCGGGCAGAACAGCCGGCTCTGTGCGCCTGACCGGAAGAGCGGCATTAGCGCCACGCCCGTCGACGAATGTGACGTACGTAAGCTCGCGTCGCTGTCCATTTTCGAAAATCTCAAAGTCATCCTTTGACAGGTCCGTGACTGCGCGTCCCTCGCGATTGGTGACGACTGCGTCTACCTGAACCTCGGTAACAGAGACCTTTAATCTCTCCGGCGCCTGACCAGAAAGAATCATCGTAGTCAACACAAGAACCGCAGGAGCTCTCACGTGAAGCTATGATATTTCATCAGTTACAGGTCGAACTCACACCGACACAACGTAAGCCGCTCGATACTTGCGAGTAAGCATCGCATTCGTTTCGGTATCACCTGCGAACCAACCCATCATGCCCATCCGAAGCATGCGACCCCGTCCGATAATCAATATTCGCAAGATGACAGTACGCCGCCGAATGAGCACCAATGGCCATCTCGGCATGCAGTAGGTTCCGATCGCGCCTCTTCACCGCCTGCAGGAGGTTCTGCATGCGGCCTCCATAGGCTCACCCTTGCCCGGTTCAGAAAACGCCGGGCTGCGGTCAGCTCGAGCCGGCCGTTTAGGAGAACTCAGCCGTCGCGGTTCGCCAGTTTCGAGCGAAAGAAGAAACAAACCTATGCGTTCGCCCCCCATGCACCAGACACAGTTGGGGTCATATCCGTGCCTCGACTTATCTGTTCCGGACGACGGGTACACGGGTTGTGCTGTATACGGACGCATTTTGCCCGTGATGCGCTTGTATCTCAACATGACTCGGACCGAATGCGCAAGCGGAAATCCAACAATTTCATTGAGAACCGAAGCAACCTTGCGCATAATACACTACGCTGCAAAAGTGCAGCTGAAAGGAACGAACTATGCCGTTTGACGTTAACCGGCGTAATGTGTTGAAAATGCTCGGCGGCACGATTGCAGGTCCATCAGTGTGGGCACACGATCTCCGTCCGGATGATCCGACCTACCATTTTCAGGAGTACGAAGACATCGTTAACCGCAACGCGCAGGTCAAACAAGTTTTTGAGTGGCCGAACATCGCGAATTCCCTGATATTCTCCAATGTTCGGAACAGCCTTAACGGATTTCAGTTCTCATACGACATTTCGTCCGACGCCATCCAGATCGTCGTGCAAGCCTACTCGTCGGCTAACGCGGCCCTGTATGACGATTCGATTTGGGAAAGGTACCGCTGGGGCGAAGCCCTCGGCGTGGTCGATCCGGTAACAAGTAAGCCCGCAACGAGAAACATCTTCTTCAACACCCCGGTCGCCTACACGACACTCACCCCGGGACGACAGCCCACCGATCGAAACAGTCCGTTCTTTAGCGACACCAGCATCGAAGGACTGCAGCGACGCCGTGTGTTGTTCCTCGCTTGACACCAGACAACCCATAGCCTCGCCAGTTCGGCGAGCACGAGCGGTCGGAATCCCGACCAAAAAAGCGTTGATGACATAGTGGCCGAGTTCCGCCAGCATTACGTAACCGGAGTGATCGAGATCCCCGCTGCTGTGGGCGAACTCGTCCGGCTACAAAACAAGGGGTATCGGCTCGTAGTTAATTCTTAGTCGAAAGGGGCGCGCGGGTTCTGTCTCGGGCGCTCTTTTTGTGCCTCAGTCAGCCGTAACAACTGCATCAGCTTCACTGACCGACCTGGACCGCTTACAGAAAAACCATGAGATCGGCCCTCGCGAACTATCCCTCACGTCGAACTCACACCGAAACAACGTAAGGCGCTCGATACTTGCGAGTAAGCATCGCATTGGCCTCGGCATCATTCACGAACCGACCCGTCTTATCCATCCGAAGCACGCGACCCGTGCGATACGAGATATTCGCAAGATGACAAAACGCCGCCGAATGAGCACCAATCGCAATCTCCGCATGCAGTGAGTTCCGATCGCGGCTCTTAACCGCCTGCAGAAAATTCTGCATGTGACCTTCGGTAGGCTCACCCTGGCCCGGCTCAGACAGCACCTTCTCGAACTGATCCTTCCCGCCGGCACCCGCACCCCGAGCCGCCTCCCCGCTGATATCAGGATTCTTGCTGGCCCAGACTTCGACACCGGAGTAATCGACCGTAAGGAAGCCCTTCGACCCGAAGAATAGATTTCCGACATAATTCGGGTTGGGCACCGGCCCCCGCCCCTCAGGCGGGGATGGCAGATTCCGAACCTCGAAAATCAGCTGTCGGTCCCCAAACCGGAATGCAGCCGACTGGGTATTCGGAGTCTGTCCGTCGTCCTTCCACTCGTAACGCCCACCCGTCGACATGACGGTCTCAGGCCACGCATCCAGCGGCACCCCGAGCCCCCACAGGGCGATGTCCATCTCGTGAATGCCCTGATTGCCGATGTCGCCATTGCCCGTGTCCCAGAACCAGTGCCAGTTATAGGCAAACTTGTTCTTACTGTACGGCTTCATCTGCGCCGGCCCGAGAAACTTGTCCCAGTCGACGCCCGGCGGGCACGGCTCGTCCGGAGTGTGCCCGATCGAAAATCGGCGCCGATAGCAGTCCCCTCGCGCGTGGTAGACGTCGCCGATAACGCCCTTGCCGGAGCAGCTCGATCGCGCGCATCTTGTGAGGAATCGACCGGCTCTGCGAGCCCACCTGCACCATGCGGTTGTATTTCCGCGGCCGCCTTCACCATCTGCACGCCCTCGAAGCAGTTGTGGCACGCCGGCTTCTCGACGTACACATCCTTCCCCGCCTGACACGCCCAGATCGTTGCCAGCGCGTGCCAGTGGTTGGGGGTGGCGATCGAGACAGCATCGATGTCCTTCGACTCGAACATCTTCCGCATGTCTTCGTAATCGTTGGGCGTGATTCCCCTTCAGGCGCTTCACCAGCGCGACCGCCCGCTCCCGGGCAGCCTGATTCACGTCGCAGACTCCTGCGATCCGGAGCCTCATCGAGCGTCGAGTAGAAGTTCATGTGGTCGGTGCCGCGTCCGCCGAGCCCGACGATCCCGAGCTGAACACGGTCGTTCGCGCCCAGAATCGGGAACCGAGCAGTAGCAATGGCAGCGGCTGCCGCCGCGCCGCGAATCACACCCCTGCGTGTAGGTCCAGATGACATGTACACCAGCTCCTCTTGCTCCTTATCTTAATTCCCGGCCCGCCGCCCCAACCGGTCTCCAATCGATTTCGTTGAATGCCGTCATCAAAAGTATCGATGGATGGACGAAGCGCGTGTCAACGATAATCGGAGTAGTCCAACCAGCGTTGACGGGCACCGCAGGCTGAAGCTGTTGCTCGCGAGCTCCCCGCCGCAGCTCGTGTCCCATCGCAGGGATACCTGGGCTTGGCCAGTTCGACTGTGCCAGTTTAACAAGGAGATAAATGGAAAACTCGTTACAGAACCGCCTGAGCCTTCCCTACGCGCAGCTTGAAGAGCTGAATCTCAAAGCGAAGGATCAGCGCCAAAAGCGCGTCGCGACCGGTCAAATCCAGGAAGAGCGTCTCAAGTACCTCTCGGACAATGCCGGTGTCAAGGCCGTTACCGTGCTTTTCAGCGACCTCGAAGGCCGTCTCCACATGCTCGACTACGACAAGAAGTTCCTCGTTAAGAGCTGGGACAACCTGACCTTCGACGGCTCCTCGATTCGCGGTTTTACTGCCCAGCGCGAAAGCGACCTCCGGCTTGGTATCGACTGGGCAGCGTTCTACTACGCCCCGGCCGACATCTTCGGAACAGGCAAGGTTCTGGTCTTCGGTGAGGTTATTGATAAGGATGGAACGCCGTACACCGGCGATATCCGCAGCATGCTGAAGCAGTACGCGCAGCAGCAATACGATCAAAACGGATACACTCTCAACGCCGCAAACGAAATCGAAGGTTTTCTGTTCCAGGGTTCCGACGCCGAACGACGGTACTATGAGACGCAGAAATTCGACTACGTCAACACCGGCGGCTACTACCACTCGTTGCCCGGCGATCCGCTGCGTCAGTTCATCGACCAGACCGCGGAAGTACAGCGCGCAATGGGCTTTGAAAACGAGAAAGATCACCCGGAAGTCGCGCCATCACAGTTTGAAATCAACTACAGCTACGGCGAGGTCGTTGCCGCAGCCGACCAGATTCAGCTCTACAAGCTGATCTGCCGACAGATCGCGACCCGGATGGGGACGACTGCATGCTTCCTCCCGAAGCCCGTTGTCGGCGTCAACGGCAACGGTATGCATACCAACGTCTCGATCAACACCAACGGCAAGAACATGTTCTGGGAGCCGAAGGGTGAGGAGAAGCTCAGCAAGTTCGCGTGGGAATTCGTCGATCGCATCCTCACGCACGGCAATGACATCTGCCTGATGCTGAACTCCAGCGTCAACGCATATCGCCGTCTGGATCCGCATTTCGAAGCGCCGAACCAGATCAAGGCATCTGCCGTTGACCGAGGTTCGATGGTCCGCATCCCTATCGGCAATGAGCGCAGCTCGCGAGTCGAAGTCCGCTCCGTCGCGCCCGACGCCAATCCCTACCTCGTCATGCTGTCAATATTCAAGGCCGGGCTCGATGGAGAGACCTCCAAAATCGATAACCTGCGCAACGCCGAACGTTATCTGCCCTGACAATATTTACACCGCGCTCGAGAACTTCCGGAATTCCGACTGGAACACGAAGCTGCTCGGCGCAGACGTAAAAGGTAGGTACGCCGACCTGAAGCAGGCGTCGGCCGACCGTTGCCCGCGTAGCTTGGGAACCTTCGTTAAAGTACCCGAAGTCCAGTACCACCACGAGGTCTATAACCAGTTCCTTTGGAACATGTTTTAACGAAAATCGTAATTTATAATTCGCTTTCTAAGGTAAAGCCCCGACAAACTGTTCGGGGCTTCTTAGTACTGGTTGGGTTTCCTGGTACCTGCCGCGTGTGAGATACTCCCATCCAGTGGTGGCTCGTGACCGTTCAATCGAGGCGTCTCCATCAGACCTTCTCTCGCTGCTGCCCCAACCCTTTATCGTCTGCAGCCTCGAATTGCACGTTGTCGATGCCAGTCCCTCAGCCTGCAGGCTCGCGCGCGTCGATCCTGCCGTAATCGCTGGCAGCGACCTCCTCACCACTTTTCCTTACCTCGCTGAACTCGGTTCCCAGCTGCGCGCCTTCGCCCGAGATTCGTCACTTAACCACGTGACTGTCCAGGCGACATCGATGGAGCATCGGCTCTGCCGGCAAAACGACAGAATCTCCGTTCTGTCCCGCAAGCGGTCGGATGAGGAGCAGGACCGGTACACGATCGAGGAACGGCTCAACCTCGCCATCGAAGTCGAGCACCTCGCCGTCTGGGACCGCAATCTGGAAACCGACGAATTGTCCTGGTCCGACGAGATGTACCGTCTGCTCGGATTTGACCCGGCAGACCCGAATGCAATCCCAACCGTCGATTTTTGGCGATCGCGGATCCACGCCGACGACCTGGCGAGGCTCGTTGCAGCTGTCGAACACAGTATTGAAAACCGGCTTCGAACGATAATCGAGTATCGTCTGGTTGGCAACGACGGTCTAACGCGCTGGATTCAGTCCAACTGGAAAGTATTCTGCGATACATCTGGCAAGCCCGTCAGAATGGTCGGCGTTAATGCCGATATCACGGAACGTCGCCAGATGCAGACCAGACTCAGCGAGGTCAACTCGCAACTGACCGCGGTCATTAACTCGTCACCTGCACCGATCGTGGCCCTTACTAGTGAAGGGCTGGTAACGCATCTGGAATCCTGCGGCCGAGCAACTTTTCGGCTGGACCGAATCAGAAGTCCTGGGCAATCCCCTTCCGTTTATTCCCGAAGATAAGCGGCAGGAACACCAGCAACTTCGGGAGCGCGACCTCTCAGGCCGGAACCTTCGCTGGGAACAGCTTCGGCGTGTCCGCAAAGATGGAACGCCGGTCGATATCAGCGTCTCGACTGCGCCCGTGCGCGATGCCGAAGGCAGTATCACCGGCATCATGAGCTTGTACGAGGACATCACCGCGCGTTTGCGGGCGGAGCGTGCGCTGCGCGAGAGTGAGCAGCGCTTTCGGACCCTTACAGAGGCAATGCCCCAGCTCGTCTGGACAACAACACCAGAAGGGCTTTGCGATTACCTCAGCAAGCAGTGGGTCTCATTCACTGGCGTCCCTTCGGAAGAGCATTACGGCTCGGGATGGCTCGATGTCATACATCCTGACGACCGTGTGCGCACCGCCGAACTGTTCCGTGCCGCGGTCGCGGGCCGGGCGACATACGATACGGAGTATCGTCTGCGTCGTCACGATGGTGTCTACCGCTGGTTCAAGACGCGTGGACTGCCTCTCCGGAAAGAGGACGGCAAATTGTTTAAGTGGCTTGGCACCTGTACCGACATCGAAGACGCAAAAGCGGACCATGCAGCAGCTGGTGCAAGCGAACGCCGATCTCCAGCAGTTCGCATATGCTGCTGCCCACGACTTACAGGAACCTATCCGTGGCATCACGCTGTATACGCAATTGTTGCGTCGCAAACTCCCTGAACTCTCCCCGGAGGCTTCAACCTGCGTCTCACACTTGTTCACCAGCGCCGAACGGATGGAAGCACTCGTTCAGGACCTGCTCGTGTACACCCAGACGTCGGAGAAGGAAGAAACTGCCGCCGAAACAGTCGACTGCAACGACGTCCTCGATTACGTCCGACGGAATGTTGAGAGCGCGCTTGAGGCGTCGTCCGGTGAAATGATTTGCGGCGATCTGCCGCGGCTGCCCGGACACCGTACACGCCTCGTTCAGGTCTTTCAGAATCTCATCAGTAACGCAATCAAATACCACCGGACAGACACGCCTCCCCGCATCGTCGTTCACGCTGAGCGGCGCAAAGACGAATGGGTATTCTCGGTCGCGGATAACGGGATCGGAGTAGCGCCTGAGTTTCACGAACGCATCTTCGGTGTATTCCGGCGGCTGCACTCACGAGAGATTCCCGGAACCGGGATCGGGCTCGCGATTTGCAAACGAATCGTAGAAGATTACGGCGGAGCTATTTGGGTCACTTCAGCTGGAGAGGGACAGGGCTCCACGTTCTGGTTCACACTGCCGGCAGACCGGTAACGCCTCGAGAGCACTTTTGTCTTATGAAACCAGGCAACAGACGGCCCGAAACAGGACAGGGGTTTGCTCGTCTGGCAAGGCCGCTGACTAACTCGCTTTCGTGCTGAGGAAAACCTGTTCATCGTTGGCAATCATATGCCGTTTGCAAGGATAACCCGGTTGGGATAACCAAGATGCGATCCTCCGCTGTCTTATTGATCATTTGCCCCGACCGCAAAGGCCTTGTCGCCGCCGTCTCGAATCTGCTGTTCCGGCACGGTGCCAATATCACTCACGCGGACCAGCATCAGGACCGCGAGGTCGGCCTGTTCTTTATGCGAGTCGAATGGCTTCTGGACGACTTCGACATGGCGAAGTTTCAGTCAGAATTTGAGCCGCTTGCGCAGGAACTGCAGATGAAATGGCAAATCAGGACTTTGTCGGAACGTCCGCGAATGGGCATATTTGTCTCGCAGCATCTGCACTGCCTTGCTGACATCCTCCATCGGCATCAGTCAGGCGAGCTTCAGTGCGACATCCCCGTAATCATCAGCAATCATGTAGACGGAGCCGCACTCGCCGGCTTCTATGGCGTAGAGTTCCGGCATGTCCCGGTAACAGCCGGAACCAAAGTCGACGCCGAACGCGAGCAGCACGCAATACTTGCTTCCAAACGTATCGAACTGATAGTGCTCGCCAGATACATGCAAATCCTGTCGGCTCAGTTTGTGGAGCGCTATCCGACGCGCATCATCAATGTTCATCACTCGTTCTTGCCGGCTTTCATCGGCGCTCGCCCGTACCACGCAGCGTTCGAGCGCGGCGTAAAGCTCATCGGTGCAACCAGCCACTACGTAACAGCCGAGCTCGACGACGGTCCGATTATCGAACAGGACATTGTCCGAGTTTCTCACCGGGATCAGGTTGCTGATCTTATACGCAAAGGACGGGATATTGAGAGGACTGTGCTTTCACGTGCGCTCGGATGGCACCTCAATCACCGGATCCTGAGCTACGGCAACAAAACCGTCATCTTTGACTAACAGGCCTGCGAGCAGGACACCGCTGAATAGAAGAGAGATGGTGGAAGGAGCGTGTATAGTGTTTCAGACATCGAATGGCCACGCTCCTCACAAGACTTCTCACCGTAGCGTTCCTCTCAGCGTTTGCCTTAACGAGGAGTGTTGTAGCTCAGCAGCCGTCAAAAAACGCAGGCGAGACGCGCGAGCGAGTTTTCTTTAATGGCAGGGTCTTCACAGCCGATCCCCTGAATTTGTATGCCGAAGCCGTCGGAGTGAGGGGAAGCCGTGTTTTTGCAGTCGGCAGCCTCGCTGATGTCCTCTCGCTTGCTTCATCCAAAGCGGACCGGGTTGACCTTGGGGGAAAAACGCTTCTTCCCGGTTTCATTGACTCACACATGCATGCGGTCGACGGTGGATTCGCGTCTCTCGCAGCCGACGCAACGGACAAGGTTGAAACTCTCGAACAACTAAAGGCATTCGTTGCCGAAGCACGCAGGACCAGAAGAGGATTCAGGGGGGACGTTCTCGAGATTCTCGGCCTCCCGCTAACTTTCTGGACGAACCCTGCCGAGCTCTCCGCTCTGTTCAATGCAGACGACTACGGGCGGCAACCCGTCCTGCTCCGCGGACTCGATTACCATACGGGCTGGGTAAATCAGGCGCTGATGGAGCGGGCGCAGATCACGGCCCAATTCGTCAATTCGCTTTCTGACGAGCAGAGGCGATACTTCGGAACGGACTCGACTTCTCAGCTCAACGGGATGTTGGTAGATGCCGGAATAGACAAAGTTAATGCGCTTCTGCCTCCGCGCACGTCGACCGAAGTGCTGGCAGCGCTCAGGGCTGTGGTCCGGTCCAACTACTCACTCGGCATCACTGCATGGATGGAGCCGAAGGCAGACAGGCTTCTGCTGGATGCTTACAGGACGCTGGCCGGGACGAATGAAATTGCGTCTCATGTGGTGGCACTGCCAGTTGTGCCTGCTCGCGATCCGCCGGCTGAAGTTGCCTCTGTGTTGAAGATGCAGTCGGATTACGCCAATGTACCGAACCTGCACATTACTGGTGTGAAGATATTTGCGGATGGTGTTGCTGAGTACCCTTCACAGACGGCATACTTGACAGCGCCATACCGAAACAGCGGCAAGAACGGCAGTTTGTTATTTGATCCTTCAAACTTTAGTTCGTTGTGCGCAGAGGCTGACAAACGGGGCCTTTTTGTTCACGTTCACGCAATCGGAGACGGGGCAGTCCGAGCCGCTCTCGACGGTATAGCCGCGTCCCGCGCACAAAACGGTCGCTCTCGTCTCTTTCACTCGATTACGCACGCTCAGTTCGTCGCTCGTAACGACTTGTCCCGTTTTCGGCAGTTAGATGTAATAGCATCGCTTCAGCTGTTCTGGGCAATGGCCGACCCTTCCGCCGTCGATCTGATTAAACCTTATATCGCTGACGAAACATTTCAAATGCAGTACCCGGCGCGCTCCCTGCTTAGCAACGGCGCTATCATTGCCGGTGCCAGCGACTTTCCAGTCAGCACCGCGGACGTGTTCGCCGCCATTTACCAGGCCGAAACACGTCGTGGACCGCTCGGTGTACTCAATATCGGTGAGGCAATGCCACGCGAATCGATGCTGCTCGCGTACACGAGGAACGCTGCCATGGCATTAAACCTTCAGGACGAGTTCGGCACCATCGCTGCTGGGAAGGCTGCAAATCTCGTGCTGGTAGATCGCGATGTACTGACGGTCAGTCCTGAGGAACTGCGCAACTCCGTTGTGCTCTGGACGATGGTCTCAGGCAGGATGGTTTACGTTCATCCCTGAACAGTACGTCATATCCTCTCGGCTGCAGAACCACAGCTCCGCCACCTCCACGCGAAAAAGGCCTGCCCTTTCAGGCAGGCCTTGATAGCAACCGCGAGCCCCTGTTACCGCGTAGCCGGGGTCGGTTTGGCCGAACCCGGAATCGCTCCTTTCGGTGACTCCTCGACCTGAATCCGCATTCCGTAGAACGAGCGGTGCACAAAGAACATCGACACAATCAGGAACAGACCCGAAAGTATGTTCGACAGTGCCGGCCCCTGCTGATTCGTCAGCGACACACCGAGTTCCACCGCCAGCAGACCGAACAACGTCGTGAACTTAATGATCGGATTCAGCGCCACCGAAGAAGTGTCCTTGAACGGATCACCGACCGTATCGCCGACAACGGTCGCCGCATGCAGGTCGGTGCCCTTCGCCTTCAGCTCCGTCTCGACGATCTTCTTCGCGTTGTCCCACGCGCCGCCGGCATTTGCCATAAAAATCGCCTGATACAGACCGAACAGCGCAATCGAAATCAGATAGCCGATAAAGAAATAGGGCTCCACGAACGCAAATCCCAGAGTTCCGAAGAATACCGCAAGGAAGATGTTGAGCATTCCTTTTTGCGCATACTGCGTGCAGATCTCGACAACACGCTTTGAATCACTGACGGAAGCCCTCGTCACCGTATCGTCGAGCCGAATGTTCGCTTTGATGAACTCGACCGCACGATAAGCGCCCGTCGAAACTGCCTGGGTTGAAGCACCGGTAAACCAGTAGATCACCGCCCCGCCGGCAATCATGCCGAGTAGAAATGGCGGATAAAGTATCGACAGATTCGACATCAGTTCGGGCCGCAGACCCTGCGTCAGCGCCATGATGATCGAGAAGATCATCGTGGTTGCGCCCACCACCGCAGTGCCGATCAGCACCGGCTTCGCAGTCGCCTTAAACGTATTGCCGGCACCGTCATTCTCTTCGAGGTTCTCCTTGCCGACCTCGAAATCGGGCGTAAAGCCGAACGTTCTCTGAATATCGCTTTCAATGCCAGGAAGTTGCTCAATCGTCGAAAGCTCATACACAGACTGCGCATTATCGGTAACCGGACCGTACGAATCGACCGCAATTGTCACCGGACCCATTCCCAGAAACCCGAATGCAACCAGACCGAACGCGAACACTGCAGGCGCAAGCATAAGCGCCGCGAGGCCAGTCGTACTCACGCCATAAGCAACACTCATCAGAACGACCATGGCCATGCCGAGCCAGTACGCGCTGAAGTTACCTGCAACGAAACCTGAAAGAATATTCAGCGAGGCGCCGCCTTCACGCGAGGCAGTCACAACTTCGCGCACATGACTCGGACTCCGTTGACGTAAAAACTTTAACGAGTTCCGGAATGATCGCGCCCGCAAGTGTTCCGCACGTAATAACGGTCGACAACTTCCACCACAGCGACGGATCGCCTCCGATATCCGGAATCACACGTATGAAACCACGAACGTAAGAGCGACGGAAACCAGCGATGTCAGCCACACCAGCTGCGTCAGCGGAGCCTCGAAATTCATCTTCTTGACGTTGCCGTACTTTGCCTTCGCCATCGCTTCATTGATGAAGTAAGACAGCCCTGACGCGACAATCATCATCACGCGCATGGCGAAAATCCAGACCAGCAATTGGACTTTGAACCAGCGGATCATGCACCGCAAGCAGGATGAAGGAAATCAGTGCGACGCCCGTGACGCCATAAGTCTCAAATCCGTCGGCGCTGGGTCCAACAGAGTCGCCCGCATTGTCGCCCGTGCAATCGGCAATCACGCCAGGGTTGCGTGCGTCGTCTTCTTTGATCTTGAAGACAATCTTCATCAGGTCGGCGCCGATATCCGCGATCTTGGTGAAGATACCTCCGGCCACGCGAAGTGCCGCCGCGCCGAGAGATTCACCGATTGCAAATCCGATAAAGCAGGCACCCGCGTAGTCGCCCGGAATGAACAAAAGGATGAACAGCATCAACAGCAGCTCGACACTGATCAGCAGCATGCCGATGCTGATGCCGGCCTGCAGCGGAATCGCGTAGCACGGGTATGCGTTCCCGCGCAAACTGGCAAATGCAGTCCGCGAATTCGCGAATGTATTCACGCGAATTCCGAACCACGCAACCCCAAAGCTTCCGCCGATTCCGATCAGACTGAACACCAGAATCGTAATTACCTTCACCGCGTCAAAGTGCTGAAGGACTCCGAAATAGAGGACGATGATTGCGCCGATGAACAGCTCGAGAAGCAGCAGAAACTTGCCCTGCGTAATCAGATACGTTTTGCAGGTCTCGTAAATCAGCTCCGAGATCTCGAGCATCGAGCTGTGCACCGGGAGATTTTTCAGGTGCATATACATGGCCAGCCCAAATGCCAGGCCCAGAGCGCAAACCACTAATCCGCCCATCAGCAGCGAACTGCCCCCGATCCCCCCGAGGAATGTGGCACTATTCAGATCCGGCAGGATCAGATTCGCTTCACCGCCATGGTGTTCGCCCTGCGCCATCATCGGCACGGCGAGCAAAAGGGCAAAGAGCACTGCCGCGAAGAAGCGAAAAGTCAAACGCTTTTTCCGGGTACTCCGTAGTGAGTGCATGGCTGTTCGTTCCCCCTAATTTGGTCTGCGAACCTCAGGTCGTGCAACCTGGTTCCACGAAACACCCCTACCATATAACAACGAGTTACGGAGAAGCAACGAACTCACTGTAGGCAAATGCCGTACGGCAGTCATTCGAGGCGCAGGAACGACCCGAGGTCGGCCGCTGGAGTGCGCACACCGACGAAAAACTCGCCGAACAAAGCATACACCGCGCTGACCTCGTCGAACCTCATCTCATAAATCAGCTTCTTAAATACCAGCGGATCGTCAGCAAACAGATCGACGCCCCACTCCCAGTTGTCAAAACCGATCGAGCCCGAAATGATCTGCCGAACCTCGCCCGCATACCGCCGCCCAATCATCCCATGCTCGGTCATCATCCGGGCACCGCTCGGTCATCGACTCCAGATACCAGTTCTTCCCCTCGCCCCGGCGCCGGTCCATCGGATAAAAACAAAGATACGGATTTCCGGGAATCTCCGGCCACAGCCGCGGAGCCATCGCCTCCCGCTGCCGCTGCAATGTGTCCTCGATACCCTGATTCCACTCCGGAGAAAACGGCTCAACCCCCTGCCCCGCAAGCGAAGAATAGGTCTTCTGCGTCGACTCATACAGCCCGAGTTCGACCATCGACAAATAGGAGCTCGTAGCCTCCAGATAATCGAACAGCCGCAACTTGCGGAGACACCGCTGCGCCTGTTCCAGCTTCTGAAAATCCGAACGGAAGTGCACCAGCATCAGGTCGCCCTTATGGCCCAGCAGCGAGTAAACAGCGCTCCCCTCGCGCCCGCCTTGTTCCATCTGGCGGAGCAGACCAGACGCCTCCGCCACCATCTCATCCCGATCCGGAGCAGAAAGTCGGCGCCAGTCGCTCCAGCGCAGGCGGAACATCTGATGCAGCAGACTCGAACCTTCAATCGTTAGTGGAACCGGCGGCAGATCGGCCATATCCCCAGCCTACTCGCTGGTCCCGGCCGACCACGGCGGAGTAACCTTTACTGACCTCGCATAAGCAATCGACTGTCCCAGGTGCTCATGCATATGCGTGATAATCAGCAGCGCCACACCCGCGTTCGTCGAATCCTTCCCAAACAGCTTCGTGGGCTTGTCCGGCGTTTCCATAGCCGTCGAGATCGCCTCCCGCGAATGCTGGATCGCACGTTTCAGCATCGGAACTACCTGATCCTTCGCCGTAACTGTCTTCTCAGAGTCGCGCGTGAGCTTAATATCGGCGGGCATTTTCGCCCCAATCATGCTCGGAATCATGACATCGGCGCCCACGATGTGCATGTAGACCTCGCTGATGCTCCGCACGCCATCAGCCGGACGCCAGGTGTATTTGTCCTGAGGCACAGCCTCGGCCAGAGAGACAATCTTTTTTGCCGCATCATCGAAGTTTGTAAGGTACTCCGCCCGAAGCTTCGAAGGATCCTGAGCAAGCAACGACAAACCCGCCGTTACGAGCAACACAGCAACTTTGGGAAACATGGTTCTATAGTTGTACCTCAACATTGACGTCAGACTATGGGAGCAACCCCGGATTACGAAAAACTCGGCGCCTTCTATCTTGGAAAGCTGCGCGACGCCTCAGGCTCGAAAACCACAGACAACCTTCTGCTCTACGACAGCAAGGACCTCGTAACGCATGCTGTCTGCGTCGGCATGACCGGCAGCGGCAAAACCGGTCTCTGCATCGATCTCCTCGAGGAAGCGGCCATCGACGGCGTGCCCGCAATCGCGATCGATCCGAAAGGAGACATCGGCAATCTCCTGCTGCAATTTCCACAACTGCGTCCCGAAGATTTCCAGCCATGGGTCGAGCCGGGCGAATCGCCCGACCAACAGGCGGAGTTATGGAAAACCGGTCTCGGGCAATGGGGAGAAGCGCCGGAAAGAATCGCACGCCTGCGCGAAGCCGCGGACTTCGCCATTTACACGCCCGGAAGCAACGCAGGCATTCCCCTGTCGGTGCTGAAGTCCTTCGATCCACCCGGCGAAGCGGTCATCGAAGACAACGAAGCGATGCGTGACCGCGTCAACGCCACCGCGACCGCCGTCCTCTCGCTGATCAACGTCGACAGCGAACCCGGCAAGGGCCGTGAGCACATCTTGCTGGCGAATATATTCGACCGAACCTGGCGCGACGGAAAGAGCCTCACGATCGAAGCTCTCATCGCGACAATTCAGCACCCGCCCTTCGTGAAGGTAGGCGTCATGGATGTGGAGTCCTTCTATCCGTCAAAGGATAGATTCGAGCTGGCGATGGCACTCAACAACCTGCTCGCATCGCCCGGCTTCGACGTCTGGCTGGAGGGCGAACCGCTGGACATCGGGCGCCTCCTGCACACGCCCGAAGGCAAGCCCCGAATCTCCATTCTCTCGATCTCGCACCTCAGCGACACAGAGCGAATGTTCTTCGTAACGCTGGTGCTCAACGAACTTCTGAGCTGGGTCCGCAGCCAGTCGGGAACAACCAGCCTCCGAGCCATCTTCTATATGGATGAGATCTTCGGCTATTTCCCGCCAGTAGCGAATCCACCATCAAAGAAGCCTCTCCTTACGCTCCTCAAACAAGCGAGAGCATTCGGAGTGGGTGTCGTACTCGCCACGCAAAATCCTGTCGACCTCGACTACAAGGGTCTGGCTAATACCGGAACATGGTGGATCGGCCGTCTGCAGACCGAGCGCGACAAACAGCGGCTGGTCGACGGCCTCGCAGGAGCCCTCGGCGAAACCGGAGCAAGCGCTGCGCAGAAGCGCGTTCACGTTGACTTCGACCGGGGGGAGATCGATCGCATGCTTTCAGGTCTGGGGAAACGGGTGTTCCTCATGAACAACATCAACGACGCCCACCCGGTGCTCTTCGAAAGCCGCTGGGCCCTGTCATACCTTCGCGGCCCAATGACGCGAGCGCAGATCAAAGCGGTCATGCAGAACCGCACGCCCGCTCCAGCCCAGCCGACCAGCACAGCCAAAACGAAGCCGGCGACCACCAGCCAGTCCAGCCGCCCGGCAGTTCCACCGGAGGTCCCGCAGGCATTCATCCCGATACGAAGCAATCCCGGCAACATCGTGTATCACCCCACTCTGCTCGGAGCCGTCGACCTTCGCTTCACCGACACGAAATCCAAAATCGACGTTCCGAAGAGCGCGGTCTTCCTCACCCCAATGCAGGATGACGCCATGCCGGTCGAATGGGACGAAAGCACGGAAGCAAACATCGACCCCAACGACCTCGAAAAACAGCCCGCTGCCGAAAACGCGGACTACGCCACCCTGCCCGCACCTGCACTCAAAGCGAAGAGCTACACCGCGTGGCAGAAAGACCTCGTTAACTGGATTTTCGGTAACGAGTGCCTCACCCTCTACTCCAGCCCGTCTCTCAAAATGCAGTCCACGCCCGATGAAACAGAAGGCCAGTTCCGCGCTCGCCTGCAACAGTCCCAACGCGAGCAGCGTGACCAGCAAGTCGAGAAGCTGCGAGCCAAATACGGCCCGAAACTCCAGACGCTGCAGGACCGTCTCCTTCGAGCCCAGCAGGCTGTCGAACGCGAACGCCAGCAGAGCATGTCGGGCACAATGACCGCCGCGCTCGACATCGGCGTCTCAGTACTCGGAGCTATGTTCGGTGGCCGACGATCGAGCTACACGTCCGCGGCGCGCCAGGCAGCACGCGGCGTAGGACGATACACCAAAGACTCGGGAGACGTCGGCCGCGCCGAAGAACTCGAGCACAACGCGCAATCCGAACTCGACGCCCTTAACCAGCAATTCCAGAACGAAGTCGCGGCGGTCCAGTCAAATCTCGCTGCAAACGTAGAACTTCAGCAGGTTTCGATCAAACCGAAAAAGACCAACATCCAGGTCCGGCTCCTGACCTTGGCGTGGGCTCCGTATACTACGGATGGAAAGCCTGCCTGGTGAAACGAGCCTCAGCACTACTCATCCCCTCGCCCTCGCCCTCAGTGCGACAGCGCAGATCGCGTTTCGTGAGCACAAGATCGCCGAAGGCCTGAAGGGCGCTTACCAGGTGATCCCCATGGACGTCAATCGCGACGGCCATCCGGATCTCATCGCGCTCTCGAGTGGACTCAAAGACCTCGAATGGTACGAGAACCCGGGCCCTAACGGCGGCGGCGAATGGAAGCGGCACGTTTTCGCAACCGGGTTCTCACATCTGATCAACGTGGTCGCGCAGGACCTCGATGGCGACGGCTATCCGGAACTCGTCGTAGCAAGTGAATTCGCCAATGAAGCCGCCAAAAGCATCGGCATCGTGAGCGTGCTGCGAAGCCAGAAGGGCGATCCTCTCCAGCCCTGGACCGTCGAGGAAATCGACCGCCTCACGACATCGCATCGTCTCCGCAGCGCCGACATCCACGGCAATGGCAAGCGCGTCATCATCAACGCTCCGCTCACCGGCGCCAAAGCTCAGGCACCCGCGTACGACGACAACGCACCGCTCGTCTACTACGAGCCGAACAATCTAAAGCAGCGCCATCTCATCTCCGAAGCAAACCACGGCGTAGTTCATGGAATCTACATCTTCGACTGGGATGGTGACGGCCGCGACGACGTACTCACCGCAAGCTTCTCCGGCATTCACATCCACAGCCTGCAAAAGAACGGGACTTGGAAACGCACCGAGTTCTCCTCCGAGCCGAGCAGCGACATCGCAATCGGAAAAGCCGGACGCGATCGCATCCTCGCCGCAATCGAACCCTGGCACGGCAACCGCGTAGTCGTGTATACCAGCGGCAAGCGTCAGATCATCGATGAGTCACTTGCCGATGGCCACACCATCCTTACCGCCGACTTCGATGGCGATGGCAACTCCGAGATCGTGGCAGGATGCCGCCAGGGCCCGAAGAGCGTCTACCTCTACCGCGTCGACAAAGGCAGCAAGTGGACGCGCCAGACAATCGACGACGGTGGGCTGGCGGCCGCGGCATGTGTGGCACTTGATCTCAACGGTGACGGGAAGACAGATGTCGCCTGCATCGGCGCAGGCACCGTCAACTTAAAGTGGTACGAGAACGTCTCCGACGCAAAGAAATAGGGGCTTCCGAAAACCCGGCGAATCACGCTAATATATGTAGCCATGTTTCGCCCCTGCCTCACTTGGGTGATCCCCACCGCAGTACTAATCGGTACGCTTGGAAGCCGCGCGCAGGATCCTCCAAAGCTCCGGCTTGACGGAAATTTCAGGCCGAAAGAATACTCGGCGACTCTGCGTCTCTCGCCAGACGAAGAACAACTCACCGGCTACGATTGAGATCTCAGTGGAGTCACGAGAACCCGCGAAAGTAATCTGGCTCAACGCAGCCCCAACTGTGAAAATCGAGGAAGCCACTCTCGACGGTCGAGCGGGCAAGATCCTTCGCGGTGGCGAGCAATTTGCCGGCATATCTATTCGAGAACCCTGTCTCCGCAGGCAAACTTCGCATTCGCTACACGGCTGCCGTCAGCAGCAAACAAAGCGAAGGCGCGTTCCGAGTCAAAGATCTCGACCGCTGGTACCTCTACACGCAGTTCGAACCGATCTCGGCGCGCAAAGTCTTCCCGTGCTTTGACGAGCCGAACTACAAGGTGCCGTGGCAGCTGACGCTCGAAGTGCCCAAACAGCATTCAGCGTTTTCCAACACTCCGCCCGTGTCGGAGAAAACCGACGGTGCCACCAAAACCATCGCCTTCGCGAAGACCCGGCCGCTTCCAAGCTACCTCGTGGCCTTCGCAGTCGGCACGTTCGAGATCGTGCCTGCTCGTGCCGCCGGAAGCCGCAAGATCCCAATGCGAATCATCGTTCCCGCCGGAAGGACCGCGGAAGCCGCTTACGCCGCTCAGGTGACGCCTGACATCCTGGACCAGTTGGAGAACTACTTCGGCATTCCATATCCCTATCCGAAGCTCGACAGCATCGCAGTTCCCCTGTTTCCGGGTGCGATGGAAAATCCCGGCCTCATCACCTACGGGCAGACGCTCATTCTCTCCAAACCTTCAGAAGACGGGATCCAGCGGCAGCGTGGGTATGCCCACCTCGCAGCTCACGAAATGGGACATCAGTGGTTTGGCGACCTCGTGACTACCGAATGGTGGAATGACATCTGGCTGAATGAGGCTTTCGCAACTTGGATTGCAAACAGAACTCTTCGCGAATGGAAGCCGGAGTGGGGCATTGCCGTCGCAGCAGTAAACGAACGCCAAGGCGCGATGAACCTCGACAGTCTCATCACCGCTCGACGCATTCGCCAGCCGATCGAAACCAACAGCGACATCACCAACGCTTTCGATGGCATCACGTACCAAAAAGGCGGCGCGGTGATTGGCATGTTCGAGCACTGGGTTGGACCTCAGAATTTCCGTCGCGGAGTCAAGGCCTACCTCGACCAGTATTCCGACCGCAACGCCGATGCCGCGAAGTTTCTGGAAGCCGTAGGTCGTGGTGCCGGACGCGAGATCAGACAACAATTCGACACCTTCCTCGATCAGCCGGGAGTTCCGCTGGTAAGCCTGGCCTTAAGATGTGATCCCGGCAAACCGGTCACAGTAGAACTCTCGCAAAAGCGACTTCTCCCGGAAGGTTCCAAAGGCTCTAAAGACCAGAAATGGAGCGTCCCCGTTTGCGCCGCCTGGGAATCAGGAGGAGCAAGAGAGCATGACTGCACTCTTCTGACTTCGACCTCTGCTTCCTGGGAGTTGTCGAAGGCGAAGTCGTGCCCGGCGTGGATCATAGGCAACAGCGATGGTGCAGGTTATTATCAGGTCCGCTACGAAGGCGATCTCCTGGAAAAACTCACAGCGGACGCGGAGCGCAGCATGACTGTACCCGAACGTGTCAGCACCATCGGTGACGTTTCCTCTCTCGTCGGTGCCGGCGAGTTACCGGCCGCCGCCGGACTGCGCCTCATACCCGAATTCAGCAAGGATCCGAACAGATTCGTAGCGCAGCGCAGCGTCACCCTGGCCAGCAGCATCAACCGGGATCTTGTTCCATCGGAGCTACGGCCGAATTACGCAAGGTTCGTCACCAGGATGTTTGCCGAACGCGCACGCGAACTCGGCTGGAAGTCTAAACCAGGAGAAGATGCCGAAACGAGATTGTTGCGTCCGATTTTAGTCGGCTTCGCCGCCGCAGAAGGAAATGCCCCGGAACTGCAAACCGAAGCACGACAGCTCGCACTCGCCTGGCTGTCTGACCACAGCGCTGTCGATGCGGACGTCGCGCCAGTGCTTTTGAAGGCCGCAGCGGCTCAAGGAGACGAAGCGTTGTTCAACGCATTCCTCAAGGCAGCAAAGGCGAGTAAGGATGAGAAGACAAACGATATTTTTTTGCCCGCCCTAAGCAGCTTCCGGCAGCCCGAACTTGCGCGCCGAGGTCTGGAGGTCATGCTCAGCCCCGATTTCGATATACGTCAGTCGTTCTGGGTTCTCTCCGGACCGATGTTCAACGCAGGTACAAAGCAGCTGCCCTATGAATTTGTACGAAGCAATTACGATCGAATCATTGAGCGGGTCGGCCCGGTTGCCGCCGACATGGATCTCGCGGCGTCCCTTCCGTTTGTTGCCGGCGGACTGTGCTCCGCTGATAAGGCAGCCGAGGTTCGGGCATTTTTCGCAGACAAGATGAAGACCAGAATGGGCGGAGAACGAAACCTCAATTTGAGTATCGAAAACATGGAGCTTTGCGGCGCACGGGTTCGCGCCCAGCAATCCGGCGTCGCAGCTTTTCTTCGACAATACTGACAAGTTCAGATGCACCCCCCAGTAATCATCGCGGCCTTGCTGCTCGCCTTCTCCGCGTCGGCAACGAACGTCTTTGAACTCCCGTTCGGTCAGAAGCACGAATTGCAATCGCCAGACCGCCGGCACACGCTGGTCCTGAAGCGCTCCGCGGACGGGACCGAAAACCCTCCCGAACTCTGGCTTGCGTCGACAAACCAGCGCGACGACCGCCGCATTCTGGTCGTAAATCGCACAGCTCGCGCCGAGTGGGCGCCCGACGCGAAGAAGTTCTACGTCACCGACGAAGCCGCCAGTAACTCGACAGACTCGAGAGTCTATGACCCCAACGGCAATGTCATCCTCGACGTTGGAAAGACACTGTTGAAAGCAGACCCATCCCTCGCTAAATGGCAGGACGCCGGACATCTCTACATCGATACACGCGGCTGGATCGACTCCAACACACTCCGCACATTCTGGTACGGACACACCGACGGTCCGGTCACCTGCTTCACCTTCGAATACGCACTCAGCCTCAACGGATCTGTCAGGCGCCTGTCAAGCCGCGTGAAGGACATAACAGAGCGCGAATCCTGCAACGAGAACCCCGATCACCAGTAAGTCCTCTCGCATCCCGCATGTCCGTTATTTACCTGCTGCAATACCGTATCCGGCAAATGCGAACGTAGTCGGGGACTGGGCGTCTTTGACCGGGACCGCGGAACCAGAGGTGATATCGGAAACAGCCTGGAAGAAACTGGACAGGTCGAATGTTCGGCCGTCTAAGTTAAACGGGGATGAGGATACCAGCGTCGTAGCACCCGCGTTGGTCGACATCGGACCCGTAATCGCCAGTTGCTCCAGATCCCGCTGCAACGTGCCGATAACCTGACCCGTAGAAAAGGATCCGGGGTCATTCCAGTTCCGAACCGTGCTGCTCGTGTCGAAGTAGATATTCCACTTACCTGGTTGAATCAATGTCGGCAATACTGCGGGTGTGCCATCCGGAAAAACGCCATTCGGTGGCAGCGACGTGAAATTCACGTCGGCACGGAACGTTATCAGGGGTGATGGCCCCGAACCAGAATCCCGAAACAGGGAAGTTGTTGCCGGAATTCCCTCGATATGCGTGAAACATCCGTAAACCGTCGCCTTACTCGTCTGAAAATTAAGGCTCACACGGCCTACGTCGTCCGCTTGATTCAGCAACTTGAGTCCGGACCGGATGTCACGTTTGCGCAATGATGAGCAGGTCTTCCGCGGAACATTCATATCTCGCCCTCGCCGCGAGCGACCTGCTCAGTGCAAAGACTTGTCGCCGCCTGAATCCGAAGAGCCCGAAAGTCCCGGGCCCTGCGGTAGCGACACCTGCTCATCAGATCCGACACTACTCGTTCGTGCAGGAAGTCCCTGTGGCAGAGAAATCCAGGCGAAACCCGCAAATTCAAGGCACGTTGAGACCCAGTTAGGTTTGCTGTCGCGGGATGCACCACCTGACGTTTACTCAGATCGGACCGGTCTGCGGCAGGGCAGCTCGCTCCGACAAAGCTTTCTTCAGCACCGGGATGTCCGAATCAGCATGCTCCCAAAGTCGCAGGAAGTCGTCGTAAGCGGCCCTCGCGCCTCGCGCATCGCCCGCAAGAGCAAGAGCCTGGCCGAGACGCCAGCGGGAGATTGCGCCAATCGGATCGTAAAGTACAATCCCGCGATGCTTGAGTATCTTGTCGAACTCGGCAGCGGCACGGGAGCCGTCGCGCAGGTCAAGGTACGCAAGGCCCCGCACATAGATCGCGTACAACGAGCCATTGAAGCCTTCGTGATTTGCAAGTGAGGCAAACTCGTAAGTGGCAGCCGGCTCCAGTCTGGCGATCGCCCTCGCAGGATCGTGGCGATTCAAATCCGCCAGAGCCCGCAGCACCGGTGCATAGGAGAAGCGAAACGTGGTGTCCTCTGAACGCTTCTCGATATCGGCCGCCAGTGCCTCCACGTCCGCAACGCCGCCGGCCAATCCCAGCGCGAATCCACTGCCGTACTCCACCACGCCGCCCTTCGACAAGCGTAAGGCGGCCTCCGCCTCGCGCCGCGCCTCGGCCGCGTTGCCGTAGAAACTCTCCCGAATTGCGGAGCCGGCTTGATCTTGCCCGGCACGCTCCAGTCGCCCGCCTTGCCGCGCCAGTTCTACACCGCGCGCCGACAGCTCGTGCGCCTTCCGAAGCTGGCCAGCGAAGCCAGCCACGTGCGCCTCCTGCTCGCAAAACGTCGGCGACCGCTTGTAGCCGAGTTCCTTAACCCGCGCAAGCTCCTTCTGGTCGTTTTCGAGGAAGGCGATTTGATAGCGAACGACGAGAAACTCCGGATTGCTGAATTTACGCTCCGCCGCCTTCTGCAACACAGCTTTCGCCTCGGCTCTTCTGTCGAGCAGCATATAGGCGTACGCCACGTTTGCCCAGACAGGCCCGAGGGCTGGCTCCAGTGCGATCGCCTTTTGTCCTTCCTCCACCGCCCGCTCGAAGTTACCTGTCTCCAGTGACACACTGCCTGAGAGAAATCCGTGCGGTTGAAAGTCGCGCGGATAAGATTGGGCCCAGGCCTCCAGCGTCTGTGCGCTCTTCTCGAGATCGCCCTTCACCTGCCGGTAGAAGGAAAAATCGATGTAATACCTGTCGCGGTCACTGGCATGCAGCCGGTGCTGCCAGGCTTTCTCCGCGCTCTCGAGTCCCCGGCTGAACTCACTGATGCCGGCATACATGCGACCAAGCCAGGCCTGCGCCGTGGCAAACTCCGGGTCGATCTCCACGGCCCGCTGAAAGAGGGGCAAGGCCTTCAGGGGTCCTTCCGTTTGTACTGTCTTCTTCCCGAGGCTGTATGCCTTCAGCGCCTCCAGCGAGGATGTAGCGGCCTCGGCGAGCGGAGTCGAAAAGCGTTCTCTGGTGGCCACCGATTCGCCCACATCCGTTCTGAACTTTGCCGCGACTCTCGTAATCGCGTCGATAATGTCTTCTTTCCGGGCTACCTGGACCTGCTGCTGATCGATCGTCTCACCGGTTCTGCAACCGCTGGCGCGCAGGCCGAGAACATACTGCGTATTCAGCCTGGAGATGGAGCCCTCGACCAATGCCGTGCTGTTGGTTCGTTCGCAAACTTCACGAGCAACCTCGCCCGTAAGCGGCGAGCTTTTAGGTTTGCCCATCAGCTCAAAGGTGCGGTAAATCGTGTTCGCCGGGACGAGGCTCAGGAAAGGCGATTGCGCCAATTGCACCTCGAGGCCCTGGCGGACTGTGTCGGCTAATACCGGATCGTCAGTGGAGTTTGCAAAGTCGGCAAGCACGATCGTGTCTTTGGCCGTGAGCTTCGGCTTCGCGCGCGAGAGTGAAATACGCGCCCCCGGCGATCAGGGCCGCGACGCACGCCGATGCGGCCCACGCCACCGGACGCGAGCGCGACCTGGAAAGCGCAGGCGTGATGACAGCGCCTCGCTCCAGCTGGCGCAGGTCGGCGAGAACTTCGGAGGCGTGTTGGTATCGCAGGTCCCGTTCTTTCTCGAGACACTTGCGTACGATGCGCTGCAATTCGGGCGCGACATCGCCGCGAATGGCCGGCGTATCTGCGTTCAGGACTGCATCAACGATGACGCCGGCGCTTTGCCCGCGAAATGGGTGCGTACCCGTCGTCATCTCGTACAGAACTACTCCGAAGGAGAACAAATCGGTTCGAGAGTCCAGCGGCAGTGCGCGAATCTGCTCCGGCGACATGTACGCAGCGGTGCCGGGAGTGCCACCGGGATGCGTCAGGTCGCCTGCTACGGTTACCGTAGTGTCACCCTGCCCTTGAGGGTGGGCGTCGGTGCGGACCTTGGCTAGCCCGAAGTCGAGAATCTTGGCATGTCCACGAGAGGTGACGAAGATATTCGCGGGCTTAATATCGCGGTGGATGATCCCGGCCTCGTCCGCTGCGGCAAGGCCGTCCGCAACCCCCGTTGCCACTCGGAGCAACTCCTCCTTCGATAGTGGACCCTGTTCGATACGCTGCCGGAGAGACAGACCCTCCAGGAATTCCATCGCGATGTAGACTTGTCCGCCGGGAGTTGTTCCGATCTCGTGGATCGTGCAGATGTTGGGATGATTCAGCGCGGACGCTGCTCGGGCTTCGCGGCGGAATCGCTCGACGGATAAAGGATCGCCGGCGAGATCGTCCGAAAGGAACTTGAGGGCGACCATGCGGCGAAGGTCGGGATCCTCAGCCTTAAAGACCACGCCCATGCCGCCGCTTCCAAGTTGTTCCAGAACGCGATACCGTCCAATAGCGTGACGGACCAGCGGAACGGTGTCGTCGCTCGCGCCGGCGGCACCCATTGCTCCCAGGCTTGCGGGATGGGAAAGGAACCCCTCGGCCGATGCGTCGAGTTTGAGCAGGGACCGGACTTCCCGTTCGATAGTCTCATCGCCCGCGCAAGCCACGCGCAGAAACTCTTCACGCGCATCCGGGGCGAGGTCGAGCGCGGATTGCAGCACAGCGTCAACCTGTATCCACTGCTGGCGATCCATGATCCTCTCGAGCGGTCAGCGCCCGGTACAGCCAGACTTTCGCGCTACGCCAGTCTCGCTTGACCGTCACCGTCGAGACCTTGAGCACTTCGGCGGTCTCCTCGACGCTTAGCCCACCAAAGTAGCGCATTTCGACAACCTGCACCTTGCGGCGGTCAAGCTTTTCCAACTCGGTCAACGCATCGTCGAGCGCCACAAGTTCCGGATCGTGAACGTCGGCAAGGACAGACTCATCCAAAGTAAGGTGACGGAGACCGGCTCCCCGTTTCACCTTCTGGCGGCGCCGGGCGTGCTCCACCAGGATGCGACGCATCAACTGCGCCGCGACCGCAAAGAAGTGCGCCCGGCTTTGCCATTGCATGCGCTTGTAGTCAACCAGCCGCGTATAGGCTTCGTGGACGAGGGCGGTGCTTTGGAGCGTGTGCCCTGCCCGTTCCTGTTGCATGTAGTGGCGCGCAAGACGACGCAGTTCGTGATACACAATCGGCGTTAATCGGTCCAGCGCATCGCCATCGCCGGCGCTCCATGCGATCAACAGCTCGCTGACGTCGTGATTGCTCTCCTCCTGCAGCATTGCTGAGTTTAAAAAAATATCACAGCGATTATCAGTTCCAGTGATCCCTCCGCCTGGAATTCGGCGCCATTGAGGGCTGACCGGGCACTGCTGTCCGGCGATTTCAGAAAAGAGGAACAGCAAAATGGAACAATACTTGCCGCACAAGAGGAAGCGGGCCCTTGTTTCTTTAGGCCTGGCCTTGACCAGTTTGGTGTTGTTGGAGGCTCAGACAGCGCCCCCGTTTACGACGGTCGACTACCCGGGCGCGGCAAGTACACTTGCCTGGGCGATTAACAACAAGGGAGACGTTGCCGGCGGCTACATCATGGCCAGTGGCGCCCGGCACGGTTTCCTTTGGTCCGGTGGACATCTTTCCTCCATCGACTTCCCGGGCGCCGCCAATACCGAGGTCTTTGGGCTTAACGACGCCGGCGATATCGCAGGCGACTACTACAACACCATCGGATTCACTCACGGGTTCGTGTTGTCCAGAGGCCGTTATATTACCGTCGATGTTCCGGGTGCCGGGGCCACCGCTCTGGCCGGGATCAACAACCGCGGCGCGGTGATCGCGGCCTGGTTCGCGGTCGCCAACGATTCCGTGCCGCACACGGCGGTGATCGCGGGCGATGTCATTCGCAAATATGATTATCCCGGCGCCGCGTACACTCTCGGAAATGGAATCAATGACGCGGGCGACATCGTCGGAAATTACAACGTCGGTGGAGTCACTCATGGTTTCTCATCGATCAGCGGAAAGGTGACCACCCTCGATTTTCCGAACGCGACATTTACAGGAACGTACGGCATCAGCAACGCGGGCGATCTTGCGGGCCGCTACACGCTGAATGGCGTGACTCATGGCTATGTGTTTAGCGGCGGCAAGTTCACCACAATCGATTTTCCGGGCGCCACAGCGACAGGCGTCGATGCGATCAACTCAGTGGGGGACATCGTCGGCCGCTATACGCTCAACGGCGTTGTCCATGCGTTCGTAATCAATAGCTACTCCCCCGGCTACACG